>FCOD02000001.1 GCA_001544655.2 Caballeronia turbans | reverse complement strand
CGGCTCTTTAACCAACACTTCGTCATTCCTGAGCGACCAAAAACTTGATTCAACGAACTTCTAACTCAGCACACTAGTTATGCGCAGCCGGATCATGCCGATGAAAATCACGATCAGACTTCGCCGTCTCGCCGCAATCGGCGTCCTCTGCTTGCCGCTCGCATGCGCGGCGAACCCGAACGCGCTGTGGGAGATCGTCCATGACTATTGCGAGCCGGCGGCCGAAGGCGCGCACGTTCAGCAGAAATGCGCGGATGTAAATCTCGCGGGCGGCTATGCGGTGTTGAAAGATATCGTCGGCGTCGCGCAGTATCTGCTGATTCCGACTGCGCGCGTGAGCGGCATCGAAAGTCCCGCGCTGCTCGAACCCGATGCGCCGAACTATTTCCGCGACGCGTGGCACGCGCGCGGCTATGTGGATCGCGCATTGCGCCGGACGTTGCCGCGCGATGAAGTTTCGCTTGCAATCAATTCCGCGAGCGGGCGCACGCAGAATCAGTTCCACATTCATATCGATTGCCTCGCGTCCGATGTCGCGCAGACGCTGCGCGAAGTGGGGCCGGGCATCGGCACAGAGTGGAAGCCGCTGCCGGTGAGACTGCGCGGTCATGTCTACAGCGCGATGCGCATCGACGATGCCGATCTCACCCACGTCGATCCCTTCAAGCTGCTCGCGCCCTACGCCGCCAGTCGCGGTCAGACGATGGGCGAACAGACGCTGCTGCTCGCGGGCGCTGTGCGCAGCGATGGCGCACCGGCGTTCTTTCTGCTCAACGATCACGTTCAACCAGGCGACTGGGCGTCGTCCGAGGAGCTTCAGGATCACACGTGCGCGCTGGCTAATCGTTCTATAGAAAAGCCTTGAGGCTTTGCAGAAGAATGAAGTGACGCGAATGATTCGGAGTTCGGATTAAAAGACGATCCACAAATCAGAACTCTCGTGCCTTGTCACGTCTACTTTGGATCATCCTGATCTGATCGAGCGATTGAAAACATGAGTGGTCAGCTCCCGCCGCGCGCGCATGCCCGATGCGCGAACACGCGCGGCGCGATTCCCTCGACACGCGCTTCCGGCAGCACGCGTTTCAGCGTGCGCAACGTAAAGGCGAGATCTTCACTCGCCGTATCGAATTCGAGTCGCAATTCGCAGCCTTCTCGCTGCGCCTGACTCACATAAATGCCAAGCGGCGAATGAAACAGCGCGCGTATGCGCTCCCGCGACGCCTCGCTATCCGCGAAATGCGCCAGCGCCAGAACGCGCACTCGCTGGCACGTGCCGAACCCTTCATCGTGTAATGTTCCGCGGCTGGCAACCCACGCAAGCGACATATCCATGACCGTTGCTCCATCACGTTTTCCTTGTGTAGAAGCATAGGTCGGGTTTCGTCAACGTCACGCTAAGAGAGCGCCGCGGCGTGTAAAAAACGTATCAATCGAAACCCGGGAACACGGCATCGTCCGGGCCGATGGAAGCAGGCGACTTCCACGCCGCGTCGCGCATCGAATGACGCACCTGATGCTCGACCCCCAGCAGCACCGCGAAGATCGCCATGCGCACGGCAATGCCGTTGTCGGTCTGGCGAAAGATGGCGAGGCGCGAGTCGTGATTCAGATCGGTGGCGAGATCGTTCGCCCCTGGGCGGCTGTCGCGCGGCAGCGGATGCATGATGAGCGTATCGCGTCCGCACGCATCATCGACGAGCGCCTGGTTGATCTGAAAATCGGGCGTATAACCTTCGATGGGTTCGTCGGCGAAACGCTCTTTCTGAATGCGCGTTGCGTACACGACGTCCGCGCCCGCGAGCCCCGCGCGCAGGTCGCTCGTTTGTTCGATCACGTGATCGCCACGCGCGATGCGCTCGACGATATGCGCCGGCATTTCGAGCGAACGCGGCGAGACGAGCGTGAACTTCAGCCCCTTGTAAAGCGAGAGCAGCTTGGCGAGCGAATGCACGGTGCGGCCGTACTTCAGGTCACCGACCATCGCGATATGCGCGCCATCGACGATCTTCCCGAGACGCGAAAACTCGCGCTGGATCGTGTAGAGATCGAGCAGCGCCTGGCTGGGATGCTCGCCCGGACCGTCGCCGGCGTTGATGACAGGAATGTTCGTCGCGCGCGCGAATTCCGCGACGGAGCCTTGCTCGGGATGCCGCACGACGATCGCATCCGCGTAACCGCTGATGACGCGGCTCGTGTCGTAAATCGACTCGCCCTTGGCCATCGACGAAAACGTGAATCCCGTGGTGTCGCAGACCGAGCCGCCGAGACGCGCGAACGCCGCGCCGAAACTCACTCGCGTGCGCGTGCTGGCCTCGAAGAACAGGTTGGCCAGCACCGCGCCTTCCAGTACGCGCGTGATCTTCTTGCGGCGCGCGATGGGCTGCATCATGTCGGCCGTGCGAAACAGCGCCTCGGCGGATTCGCGCGAAAACTGGTCGATCGAGAGCAGTTGCGGGCGGCCTTCGAATTCGATTGTCTGATATGCGCTTTGCGTATATGTACCCGCTTCCGGCATGCCGCCCAGAATCTCGCCGACATAGCGCGCCGCAATTTCCGGCATCGCCCGCGATTCCGGCGATTCGTCCGGCAGCAGCCACGTATCGAGCGCCCGCCGTGTCACGCCGATGCGCGACGCGAAGGCATCGCGGGTCATGTTCAGACGCCGCATGGCGTCACGAAGAATCGTCTGCTGCTGAAGGTCCTGAGTCACCGTCACCGCTCCCTGAATATACGCGGTGCGTATATTAGGTCACTCGCCGATCAGATGCAAGACGAGCTCGCGCTGATGCTGCGCCGTCCGATGCTCGAAGATGTAGATGCCTTGCCACGTGCCGAGCACCATGCGGCCCGCCTCGACGGGAATCGAAAGCTGCACGGAGGTGAGGGCGGTGCGCAGGTGCGCGGGCATGTCGTCGGGGCCTTCGGTGTCGTGCACGTAGCGGCCGGGCGCTTCGGGCGCCACCGCCTCGAAGTAGCGCTCGAGGTCCGCGCGCACGTCGGGATCGGCGTTCTCCTGAATCAGCAGCGATGCCGACGTATGCCGGCAAAACAGCGTGAGCAGGCCGGTGCGAATGTCCTGAAGATCGATCCAGCGGTCGATGTCGCGGGTGACTTCGTGCAGGCCGCGCGAGCCTGTCGCGACCGTCAGATGGTGGAGTGCCTGTTTCATGTCGGTCTCGGTGCGAGAAATGGGCGATGCGCCGCCTCCTGAGTTTACCGGCTTCCCGCGCGCCGGTTCGTTCCGATTCCATGAACTATGCTGTCTGGACGATGGCTCGATGCAAGGCGCGCACGATGGTCCGAATGCTTTCAGAGAGAAAAACGCTCGCGTTCATCGTCGTGCTGGCGGCGTCGTCGCTCACGTGCGCCGCCGACGACGAACGCGAGAATCGCGGCAACGATCCCTTCCTGCACGTATCGAGCGCCATCGCCGATTGCGCCGCGCCGCGCGGCCCGTTCGAAACCCCGCACGAATGGCTGGAGGAAGCGCATTACCGGATCGAGCGCGGCAATAGCTGCTGGATCGCGGGCCGCTGCCGCCTTTCGAACAGCTATCTCTACGACAAGGAGATCGCCGAAAGCGTGACGCGCCGCCTGAATTCGCTGAACGCGTCGCTGCAATGGCGCGAGAAGACGAGCCTCTGGCTCACGCTGCAGCGCCGCTTCATCTATCTCGACGGCTGCGTGTCGCGCGATTTCGACACGGCGCGCTTCGTGTCGGCACTCGGTGAGACGGCCGATGTCGAAAAAGTCATCGATCGCACGACACGGCGGCCGTGATTTCGCAATTGACCTAAGCTAAAAGAGAGACCAAACGAGGAACCGCCGCGCACGCGCGCGCCCGGTTTTCGCCGATGAGAACGAACCTCGCCGACTGGCTGTGGACTTGCGCACGCTGCGCGCTGTTGCTGATCGGGTTTGCACTCGCGCCGATGAGCGCGCCCGCCGCCGCGACCGCGCCGGTCGTCGTGATTCCGCTGAAGGGTGCGATCGGCCCGGCTAGCGCGGATTTCGTCGTGCGCGCGCTTGCCCGGGCAGCGGACGAGCGCGCGCAGCTCGCCGTGCTGGAACTCGATACGCCGGGCGGGCTCGATCTCTCGATGCGCTCGATCATCCAGGCGATCCTTGCGTCCCCGGTGCCGGTGGCCGCGTTCATTGCGCCGAGCGGTGCGCGTGCGGCGAGCGCCGGCACGTACATCACCTACGCGAGCCACGTCGCGGCGATGGCGCCGGGCACGAACCTCGGCGCGGCGTCGCCGGTGCAGCTCGGCTTGGGCGGACCGGAGCGCGAGCCGGCGGGCACGGGCAAGGCCGCATCGGGCGCACGCGCCGAACCCGCCGGGCAATCGACCGAAACCCGCAAGCAGATGCAGGACGCCGCCGCCTACATCCGCGGCCTCGCGCAACTGCGCGGACGCAACGCGCAATGGGCGGAGCGCGCGGTGCGCGAGGCGGTCGCGCTGTCGGCGACGGAAGCGCTGGCGCAGAACGTCATCGACCTCACCGCCAACGATGTTCCCGACCTGCTCGCCAAGCTCGACGGCCGTCGTGTCAAAACCGTGAGCGGCGATCACGTTCTCGCGACGAAACACGCGCCGCTCGTCGTCGTGCAACCCGACTGGCGCAGCCGCTTTCTCGCGACGATCACGGACCCGAGCGTCGCGCTGATTCTGATGATGATCGGCATGTACGGGCTCTTCTTCGAGTTCGCGAATCCCGGCATGGTGCTGCCGGGCGTGGCGGGCGCGATCTGCCTGCTCGTCGGATTGTTTGCTCTGCAACTATTGCCGATCAGTTTCGTCGGACTCGGCTTGATCGTGCTCGGCATGGGCTTTCTGGTCGCGGAAATGTTTCTGCCGACGTTCGGCTCGCTCGGCATCGGCGGCGTCATCGCGTTCGCGATCGGCGCGCTCATGCTGATCGATACGGACGTGCCGGGCTTCGGCATTCCCATCGGCGTCGTCATCGGGCTCGCGCTTTTCACGGCGCTGTTCGTTTTCACCGTGTCGGGCGTCGCGTTGCGGGCGCGCAAGCGGCCTGTCGTGAGCGGCGGCGAAGCGATGCTCGGCAGCATCGGCGTGATGCTGGCGCACGAGTCCGAAAGCGGCTGGGCGCGCGTGCGGGGCGAACGATGGCGCGTGCAGCCGGCCGCGTCGCGGGCGTTGCCGCACGAAGGCGCGCGCGTGCGCGTGATCTCGCGTCAAGGCCTGACGCTGACCGTCGAGCCGATCGACGGCGAACGCGAGGCCGGTCACTCCTGAACACATCGACGAAGAGGCTTGGAAAATGGGGCTTACCTTTGGTTTCAGCGGCATCCTGATTGCGTTCGTCATCTTCATCGTCGCATCGGCGGTGCGCATCTTTCGCGAGTACGAGCGCGGCGTCGTGTTCATGCTCGGCCGCTTCTGGAAAGTGAAAGGACCGGGGCTCGTGCTGATCATTCCGGTCGTGCAGCAGGTCGTGCGCATGGACTTGCGCACCGTCGTGTTCGACGTGCCGCCGCAGGACGTCATCACGCGCGACAACGTCTCGGTGAAAGTGAATGCGGTCGTGTACTTTCGTGTCGTCGATCCGGAGAAGGCGGTGATCCAGGTCGCCCGCTTTCTCGAAGCGACGAGCCAGCTCGCGCAGACCACGCTGCGCGCGATCCTCGGCAAGCACGAGCTAGACGAACTGCTGTCCGAGCGCGAGCGCCTCAACGCCGACATTCAGCGTGTGCTCGATTCGCAGACCGACGCGTGGGGCATCAAGGTATCGAACGTCGAGATCAAAGACGTCGACATCAACGAGACGATGATCCGCGCGATCGCCCGACAGGCCGAAGCGGAGCGCGAGCGCCGCGCGAAGATCATTCATGCGGAAGGGGAGTTGCAGGCGTCCGAAAAGCTCTTGCAGGCCGCGCAGATGCTCGCGCAGGCGCCGCAGGCGATGCAACTGCGCTATCTGCAAACCCTGACGTCGATCGCCGGCGACAAGAACTCGACGATCATCTTTCCGGTGCCGGTCGATCTCGTGAGTTCCGTCATCGACCGGTTGACCAAGGGCTCGGCGTAGCTCAGACGAGCGCCGGGAAGTCGAGCGTCGTGTCGTTCACGCGATTCACGAGGTTCGTGAAGTTGATGACGCTCATCGCGAACAGCGTGTCGATGACTTGCGCCTCCGTGTAGCCCGCTTCGCGCACTTCATTCAGACGCGCCGCATCGACCGTGCCGGTGGAACCCGCGACGTGCCGCACGAAGCGCACGAGCGCGTCGCGCTTCGCATTGCCGGTCGCTTCGCCCGCGCGGATCTGCTGCGTTTCCCGTTGCGAGAGCCCGACCATCTTGCCGACGACAGTGTGCGCGGCGGCACAGTAGTCACAACCCACGAGTTCGCTGACGGCGAGCTTGATCGCTTCGACGTCGGCCTTGTCGAGGCTGCTCTTCGCGAGAATCGCATCGCCGTTGAGCGCGGCGCCGAGCGCGGCGGGGCTGTGCGTGCCGATGGTCGCGTAAGCATTCGGCACGCGGCCGGCGGCCTTCTTGATGGCGGCGAAAAGGTCGGCGGTAGCGCCCGTTGCTTCGTTGACGTTGATCTGGGATAGACGTGACATGGTGTGCTCCTTCGTTCAGTGGTTGGCCATCGCGATGGCATGGATCGAACTTTAGGCGCATGCGTCTTTCGCGTGAATGCTCGCGCGGCTCGTTAAGCCGCGCGATCGTCTCATCGTGCGAAGGCAGCCGCTTCATGCCATGATCGAGGCTCTGCGCGCGCATCACGATCACGCACATGGACTATCTGACGAGCCTGAAGGTGTTTTGCACGGTGGTCGAAGCGAAGAGCTTCGCGCGTGCGGCCGACATACTCGGCTTGTCGCCGCCCGTCGTGTCGCGCGCGATCGCGGGCCTCGAAGAGCGACTCGGCAGCCGGCTTTTCAATCGCACGACGCGGCAGATTTCATTGACCGAGACCGCGGAACGCTTCTTCTCCGACTGCTCGCGCCTGCTCGACGAACTCCAGGCGATGGAAGAGCGCGCATCGAACCGCGCGAGCGAGGCGACGGGGCTGTTGCGGCTCGTGGCGCACACGACGGTGATGACGAGCCGCTATGCGCCGCTCGTCGCGAGTTTCCGGCGCGCGCATCCGCAGGTGCGCCTCGACGTGACGCTGACAGAGCGGCCCATCGATCTCGTCGGCGAGGGCTACGATCTCGCGATCGTGCTGCCGTTCATGCTCTCCACCGATACGGCCGTCACGCGCCTGCTCGAAACCATTCCGCTCGTCCTCGTCGCGAGTCCCGCGTATCTCGCGCAGCGTCCCGCGCCGCGTCACCCGTCCGAACTCGTCGATCATGTGTTCGTGCCGATGTCGCCGTCGATCCGCAAGCCCGCGCTCACGTTTCGCATCGGCGGCGAGGAATTGCGCGTGCCGCTCGATCACGACATCGCGTCGAACAGCGCGGTGTTCAATCGCGAGATGGTGCTGCAGGGATTCGGCATCGGCGTGTTGCCGACGGCGCTCATCGCGCAGGAAGTCGGGGCGGGGCGGCTCGTCACGCTGCTCGACGCGTATGAGCGCGTCGATTCCGCCATCGAGATTCGCATCGCCTACAGCACGCGCGCGCTCCTGCCGGCCAAGGTGCGCGCGTTCGTCGAGCATGCGGTGCGCTTTTGCGCCGACGAAGGCGTGCTGTCCGGCGAGCCAAAAACTGGCCTGCAAGCCTTGTGACGCAAGGCTCGCCGCGATTCTTTCCGCCAGCGTTATTCATTCGTGCGCGCCGTGACGGTTGACGTGGTGCATATGCACATCTAGTCTTCCGGGCTATGACGGGCAGCGGATTTGCCCTTTCTTCAATTCAGATTGTGCATATGCACTATAACCACAAATGACGACACCTACGACGAATATTCCATCGGTCGCGGCGCCGGCCCTCGCGCGGCCGGCGCGCAAGATTCCCTGGATGCTGCTCGCGCTCGGGCTGGTCGGGCTCGCGCTGATCGCCGCGGCGACCTGGTGGGCGCTCGTGCTGCGCTTCGTTCAGACGACCGACGATGCCTACGTGGGCGGCGATGTCACGGTGCTCGCGCCGAAGGTCAACGGCTTCGTCACCGATGTGCTCGTGCAGGACAACCAGCGCGTGAAGGCCGGACAGGTGCTGATCCGCCTCGATGCGCGCGACTACGACGCACGCCTCGCGCAAGCCGACGCCGAATTGGCGGGCGCGCGTGCGGCGGTGATCGAGTTGCAGGCGAAGGATGCGTTGCAGGCGGCCGTCATCAACCAGCAGCAGGCGGAAGTGCGCGCTTCGTCGGCGGAACTCACGCGCAGCGCACAGGATCGCTCGCGTTATCGCGAGCTCGTGAAGGACGATGCGGTGTCGAACCAGATCGTCGAACGCGCGGACGCCGACTATACGAAGGCGCAGGCGGCGGTGGATCGAAGCGGCGCGTCGCTGGTGGCGGCCAAGCGCCAGTCGAGCGTGATCGAAGCGCAGATCGCGGATGCCCAGGCGCGCGTTGCGACGGCCGAAGCGGCACGCCGCGTCGCGCAACTGAATGTCGAGTACACGACGATCCGCTCGCCCGTCGATGGCTACGTCGGCAATCGCACGGCGCGCGTGGGCGTGCTCGCGAACGTCGGTACTTCGCTCCTGACCATCGTGCCTTCCAGCGGCCTTTGGGTCGATGCGAACTTCAAGGAAGACCAGCTGAAGAAGATGCGCGCGGGCGACGAAGCGGACATCGAGCTGGACGCATCGAGCGTGCCGCTCACCGGCCACGTCGACAGTCTCGCGCCTGCCACGGGCGCCACCTTCAGTGTGTTGCCGGCGGAGAATGCAACCGGCAACTTCACGAAGATCGTGCAGCGCGTGCCCGTGCGCATCCGTCTCGATGTGCCGAAGGGCATGGAATCGGTCCTGCGTCCCGGCCTTTCGGCGACCGTCAAGGTTCATCTCGGCAAGCAGTCGAACGGCTGAGGAGCGCGGCGATGACCCACACCATTCCCTCCGATCCCGCGAGCCAGCCGATAAAACAGCGCGTGTTCGCGTTCGCGCTGATGTGCCTCGGCTTCTTCATGGCGACGCTGGATATTCAGATCGTGGCCTCGTCGCTGAAGGATATCGGCGGCGGCTTGTCCGCGAGCCAGGATGAGCTGTCCTGGGTGCAGACGTCGTATCTGATCGCGGAAATTCTCGTCATTCCGATGTCGGGCTGGCTCTCGAAAGTGTTCTCCACGCGCTGGCTCTTCGTTGCCTCGGCGGTCGGCTTCACGATCACGAGCATGCTGTGCGGCATGGCCTGGGACATCAACTCGATGATCCTCTTTCGCGGCCTGCAAGGCGCGCTCGGCGCCGCGATGATCCCGACCGTGTTCACGACCGCGTTCGTGCTCTTTCCCGGCAAGCAGCGATTGATTGCATCGACCACGATCGGCGCGCTGGCGTCGCTCGCGCCCGCGATCGGACCCGTGATCGGCGGATGGATCACCGATCAATGGTCGTGGCACTGGCTCTTCTATCTGAACGTCGTGCCGGGTCTCGTCGTCGCGCTGCTCGTGCCGAAGTACGTGCATGTCGATGCGCCCGATCTTTCGCTGCTGAAAAAAGGCGACTATCTCGGCATCGTGTTGATGTCGGGCTTTCTCGGCTGTCTGGAATACGTGCTCGAGGAAGGGCCGCGCAAGAACTGGTTCGGCGATGAGGTGATCATCGCGTGTACGTGGATTTCGGCGATCTGCGGATTCCTGTTCCTCGTGCATGCATTCACGGCGAAGGACCCGATCGTCGATCTGCGTGCGCTCGCCGTGCGCAACTTCGCGATCGGCAGTGTGCTGTCGTTCGTGACGGGCATCGGCATCTTCGTGTCGGTGTTCCTGACGCCGGTGTTTCTCGCCCGCGTGCGGGGCTTCGATTCGCTGGATACCGGTCTCGCGCTGCTGTCGGTCGGCTGCTTCCAGTTGCTTTCCATCGGCGTGTACGGTTTCGCGTCGCGTTTCATCGACATGCGCGTGCTGCTCGCATTCGGGCTGCTCTGCTTTGGCGCGGGCTGTTACTTCTATACGCCGCTGACGCACGACTGGGGCTGGCAACAGTTCCTTCTTCCTCAGGCACTGCGCGGCATCGGTCAGCAATTCGCGGTGCCGCCCATCGTGACGATGGCCCTCGGTTCGCTGCCGCCGTCGCGGCTCAAGTCGGCGAGCGGGCTCTTCAATCTGATGCGCAATCTCGGCGGCGCGATCGGCATCGCGGTGAGCGCGACGATGCTCAACGATCGCCTCAACCTGCATTACCTGCGCCTGAATGAGAACGTGACGATCGGCAGGCCTGTCATCGACGATCTGCTCTCGCGCAGCTCCGCGCATCTGGCATCCGTCGCGGGCGATGCGCTGAATGCGTCGCAGGCGGGTCTGGCATCGCTGCATGCGCTCGTGATGCGCGAAGCCCTCGTGCTGACCTTCGCCGATTGCTTCTACGTGCTCGCCCTGTGCTTTCTTTTCGGCCTGATGACGGTGATGTTCGCCAAGCCGATCACGAGCGCGCCGCCTTCCTCGGATGCGCATTGAACCGGATGCTTCGATCATGAAGAAACTTCTCGCCCACATACTTGCAGGCGTGACATGTCTGACGCTCGCCGCGTGCGCCGTGCAGCCCGAGACGCACGCCGATCTTCCCGCGACCGTGAACGCGACCGCGCCCGCGGACTGGAGTGTCGATGTGCCGAAACAGGCCGTCGATCCCGCTACATGGTGGAATCAGTTCAACGATCCGGTCATGCATGAACTGGTCGCGTCGGTGTTGAACGACAACCTCGATGTTCAGGCGGCGGTCGAGCGCGTGAAGCAGGCGGAGGCGCTCACGACGCAACGGCGCGCGGCCTTGCTGCCGCAACTGGATGCGGGCGCGGGCGGATCGTACTCGCGCCAGAACACGCCGCCGCCGCTCGGCTATGTGAAGCAGGCGGGCTTCGGCCTGACGTTGAGCTGGACGCCCGATGTGTTCGGCGGCGAGCGCCTGGAATTGCTCGCATCGCAGGCGCAGCTCGTCGGGCGTGAACACGCGGCCGATCACATCAGGCTCGCGCTCGCCGCCGACACGGCCGCCGCGTATGTCGATCTGCGCTGGGCGCAAGCCGAACTGAAGATCCTGCAAGACAACCTGGAGATTCGCGAGCGCGCGTTGAAGCTCACGCAACGTCGTCTGCAATACGGTCTCTCGACGAAGCTCGATGTCGCGCGGGCGCAGAATCAGTTGAGCGATCTGCAATCGCGCGTACCGCGCACGCAGGCGACGATTCAGCATCAGTTGAGCCTGATCGCGGTGTATTCGGGACGCACGCCGGAATCCATCGACAAGCTGATGCTCGCGAATCCGGGCGCGGCGCCCGTCATTCCGGTGCCCGCGAGCGGCGCGCCGCAGATGTTGCCGTCCGAAGCGTTGTTGCGCCGTCCCGATGTGCTCGTCGCGTACGCGACCGTGCAGCAGCGCGCGGCGGAAGTCGGGGTCGCGCGTGCGGAGCGCTATCCGAAGTTTTCGCTTCGACTGTCGGATGGCTTGCTCGCATCGTCGTATCTCGGCTTGCCGACGCTGACTGACAACCTGTTCTCGGCCGCGCTCAACGCGACGAGCCCGATCTTCAACGCCGGGCGCATCACGGCGCAGATCGAGCAGAACCAGAGCAAGATGCGTGAATCGGAACTGCGTCTGCGTCAGACGATGCTCGAAGCCCTGAAGGATGTCGAGGATACGCGCAGCGATCTCGTCAGCACGACCGAATCGACCGCGCGCCTGACCGATGCGCTCTCTGCATCGGGCCAGTCGCTGACGCTCTCGACGCAGTTGTACAAGGGCGGCGCGGCCAGTTTTCTCGATGTGCTCGACGCCCAGCAATCCTATCTGCGCGACGCCGATGCGCTGAATCAATCGAAACGCGAACACGCGCTCGCGGCGGTGGCGCTTTATCGCTCGCTGGGCGGCGGCTGGAGCGTGACCGGCGACGACGACGTAATCAAGACCGCCAGCGAAAAAACGGAGACGACGAAATGAGCCTGATCGAAGAAACCGCCGCCGGCCTCGACGGCCTCGCGCAACTGCGCAAGCTGATCGCGTGCGCACGCAAGCCGGGCATCATGGTGTCGCTGGATTTCGAGTTCATCGAAGTGGAGGCGGGCAGGGCGGTGTTCGTGGGCGTGCCCGGCGATCACGCGTATAACCCGATCGGCACCGTGCACGGCGGCTATGCGGCGACGCTGCTCGATTCCGCGTGCGGCTGCTCGGTGCATTCGTGCCTGACCGCGACGCAAGCCTATACGACGCTCGAGTTGAAGGTCGCGTATCACAAGGCGCTCACGCGCGATACGGGTTTGCTGCGCGCGGAGGGTCGCGTGCTGTCGATCGGACGCCGCGCCGCGTTCGCCGAAGCGACCTTGAGGGATGCGAGCGGCAGATTGTTCGCATCGGCGACATCGACGTTGCTCGTCATGGAGCGATGAAAGAAAAAAGCCCGGTGCCTCGTCGCGAGGAACCGGGCTGTCGGCTCGACGAGAAAGCCGCTTATTTCACGCTTTCCAGCGCCTTCCTCACCGTGCCGAAGATCTGGTCGATCTGATCGTCTTCGATGATGAGCGGCGGCGAGAACGCGAGGATATCGCCCGTATAGCGCACGAGCACGCCCGCCTCGAAGCACTTGACGAAGACTTCATACGCACGCGCGCCCGGCGCGCCGTCGCGGGAATCGAGCTCGATGCCCGCGACGAGCCCGAGATTGCGGATGTCCTTCACGAAGGGCGCATCGCGCAACGCGTGCGCGGCGCTTTCGAACTTTTCGGCCTTCGACGCCGCGCGCTCGAACAGCTTGTCGCGCCGATACAGATCGAGCGTCGCGATGGCCGCGGCAGTCGCAACCGGGTGCGCTGAATACGTATAGCCGTGGAACAGTTCGATGGCGTTAGCGGCGCCCGCGTTGACGACCGTGTCGTGCACGTTGCGATGCGCGGCCACAGCGCCCATCGGAATGGTCGCGTTGTTGATCGCCTTGGCCATCGTGATGAGATCGGGCGTCACGCCGAAGTACTCGCTCGCCGTCGCCTTGCCCAGACGCCCGAAGCCGGTGATGACCTCATCGAAAATCAGAAGAATGCCGTATTTCGTGCAGATCTCGCGCAGCTTCTGCAAGTAGCCCTGCGGCGGCACGAGCACGCCCGTGGAACCGGCGAGCGGCTCGACGATCACGGCCGCGATCGTCGACGGATCGTGCAGCGCGACGATGCGTTCCAGATCCTCGGCAAGATGCTCGCCCCATGTGGGCTGCCCTTTCGTGAACGCGTTGTGCGCGAGATCGTGTGTATGCGGCAGATGATCGACCGACGGCAACAGCGCGCCCGAGAACGTCTTGCGATTCGGCGCGATGCCGCCGACCGAAATCCCCCCGAAGCCGACGCCGTGATAGCCGCGTTCCCGGCCGATGAGTCGCGTGCGCTGGCCTTCGCCGCGCGCGCGATGATAGGCGAGCGCGATCTTGAGCGCCGTATCGACCGACTCCGAGCCCGAGTTGGTGAAGAAGATGCGGTCGAGTCCTTCGGGCATCAGATCGGCAACCCTGGTCGCGGCTTCGAATGCGAGCGGGTGACCCATCTGGAAGGTCGGCGCGAAGTCGAGCGTCGAAAGCGCCTTATGCACCGCATCGACGATCTCGTCCCGGCAATGGCCTGCGTTCACGCACCAGAGGCCCGCCGTGCCGTCGAGCACTTCGCGGCCGTCGGTCGAGCGGTAATACATGCCCTTCGCACTTTCGAGCAGGCGCGGCGCGGCCTTGAACTGGCGATTGGCGGTGAACGGCATCCAGAACGACGAAAGGTCATCGATGACGGGGCGAGCATTCATGGCGGGTCTCCTCCTCGGAAAGAACGGTCACTGCACTGTATTCCTCGGCAAAATTGCACGGCATAGACAGTTGAATCACTGCGCTGCCAACTGTGCTGGCAAAATGCTGCGGACTGTATTGGTTGGCGCGCGTCGGCCGCGCTATTCTCGAATCCATGATCGAACTCAAGCTGGAGCGCGGCACGCGGCAGGCGCCGACGCTCGTCGAACAACTTGTGCACGCGTTTTCCACGGCGATCGAAGAGCAGACGCTGCGCGCGGGCGCGCTCCTGCCGTCGGTGCGGCGTCTCGCCGAGGCTGAAAGCCTCAGCACGTTCACGGTGACGGAGGCGTACGGCAGGCTCGTATCGATGGGCCTCGTCACCGCGCGGCGCGGCTCGGGCTATCGCGTGGCCGCGCGCGGGCGCAGCGAACGCGTGCAGGCGGTCGCCTGGCAGCCGCCGAGCCTCACCGCGACGTGGCTTCTCTCGGACGTATTCGCCGATCATTCGGTGCCGATCAAATCAGGCTGCGGCTGGCTGCCTAACGAATGGGTCAACGAGAGCGGCCTGCAACATGCGCTGCGCGCGGTGAGTCGCGTGCCGGCGGCGCGCATCGCGGATTACGGGCATCCGTATGGCTTCGCACCGCTGCGCGAGCGGATCGCGGAGCAGATGGACCGTCACGGCCTGCCGGTCGATGCCGCGACGAACGTGCTGTTGACGGCGGGCGCGACGCAGGCGCTCGATCTCATCGTGCGCACGTTATTGCGTCCGGGCGATGCGGTCGTCGTCGAAGATCCGGGCTACTGCAATCTGCTGCAGATTCTGCGGCTCGCCGGTCTTAAGGTGCATGGCGTGCCGCGCACGGCCGCGGGCATCGATACAGACGTGTTCGAGCGCATCGTCGTCGAGCATCGGCCGAAAGCGGTGTTCCTCAACACGACCTTGCAGAATCCGACGGGCGCGACGTTCGGCATGGCGTCGGCGTTTCGTCTGATGCAGATCGCGGAACGCCACGGCCTGTGGGTCGTCGAGGACGATGTGAACCGCGAGCTCGCGCCGCCCGGCGCGCCCTTGCTCGCGGCGATGGAAGGGCTGAGCCGCGTGCTGTACGTCGGCGGTTTCGCGAAAACGATCACGCCCGCGCTGCGCTGCGGCTATGTCGTCGCTGAACGCGATGTGTTGCGCGAACTGGCGCGCACGAAGATGGCCGTGGGCCTGACGTCATCGGAGGCGACGGAGCGCATCGTCGAGAAAGTGCTGACGGAAGGGCGCTATGCGCGGCATGTGGAATTCGTCGTGGAAAAGCTGAAAGACGCGCATGCGCTCGTGGAGGAGCGCATGGACGCATTGGGCGTCGAGCTGTTCCGGCGTCCGCGTGCGGGACTTTTCGTGTGGGGTGCGTTGCCGATCGATCCCGCAGACGGAAGCGCAGTCGCAACGCGCGCGTTGCAGCACGGCATATGGCTCGCGCCCGGTTCTTATTTCCGTCCCGATGATGCAGAAAGCGCGTGCTTTCGTTTCAACGTCCCGTATTCTCTGGATGATGCGCTTTGGACTTTTCTGGATAAAGCGATTAAGGGTTTTTAGAAGCGGACACGGCGAATCGAATCATCATGTCCGCCCGATTGATCTTATTGCGCGGCTTGAGAAGAAGCCGATGCGGAAACCTGTCCCCGTTGAATCTGTGCGGTGCGTTCCGTATTGCCGAAATCACTGCGACCTTGCGCGGCTTCTTCCGCCGCGAACGTTTGCGCGCTGACGCCACGCTGTGAAGCAGGCGCGCCGGTATCGGGACGATAATGCGGCGCCGGGCCATAGCCGCTTGCGAATGCCGAACCGGCGAAAAGAGAACTCAATGCAATAGCAAAGCCCACTACGAGTCGCTTGTTCACGAGATTGCTCCGTCGAAAATAAGGATGCAGTTGTCTGACAGTAACAACTGCAATCGGAGAGGCGCGTTGTTCGCTACAAAACGCTCCCGACATGCGAACGGAGTGTAGAAGGACTGAGCTGTTTTTTAATCGCACGAAAAGCCAATTGAGTTTTCGCCGATCTCAAACAATGGGATTACGCGGCGGCCAAGCTATGCATTTGCCTGGCCCGCGACGCCGCAAGCTGCGCCCGCAAATGTTCGCAGACATCTTTTCGGCGCACTGCATTGAGCGGATCGCACAGTCGAATGGTGAGTGTCGACGCCTGCGGACGCAGCGCGGGCGGATCATCCGCGTCGGTGTCGGGGGCTTCCCACAGTACGACCGTGAAAGTGCCATCCGAGACTTGCACGACCTGAAAGCGCGCTATATCGATCTTCGTCAGTTCGTGCGATTCGATCGACTGATGCATGGCGTCCTCGGCATTGTCGGCGTGTGTATCTGGATAGACGCAAGCACCATGCCGACGCCAGAAACTTTATGGGCGCGCGGCGCTTGCCGCGCATCCTTCGATTCTTCCGCTCGTTCCTGAATAAAGCTCAAACCGATGACGAGACGCCCGACGCCGGCGCCGCGTCCGCATTGTCCTGCTCAGGCACGGTCGCGGCACTCGGTGCCGCTTTCGCAGCGCGTTTGCGCGGCGCGCTGCGCTTCGCGTCCGCGTTGGCCGCAGACGCTTTTTTCGCAGCAGGCGCCGCAGTTTTTTTCTTCGCCGCCGGCGTGCTCGTTTGCGCTGTCGTGGCTTTCTTCGCAGGCTTTTTAACCGCCGCTTTCTTGCTGGCCGCCTCGGGTTTGACCGGCTTCTCCGCGCCTTCCGCGTCGATCAGAAACTTGCTGCGATCCTTCACGCCGGCTATCCACGCAGGCGGGCGCGCCCAGCCGCTCCATGTTTCGCCCGTCTTCGGATTGCGGTACTTCGCGGGCAGCTTGCCTTTCTTTGCGAGCTTCGTCATCGCTTCGTGGCGACCCGCCGGCGCGGGTAAGGCCACGTGCGGCTTCGCGGCGCGTTTGACCTTCCTGCCGTGCCGGTCGATATCCGCGGTCGTGAGGCCGTGCCTGTCCATCATCGCGCGAATATCGTCGAGCACGGCTTGCGCGCGCTTCGCGATCAATTGCTCGGCCTGCGCCTGCAGCTTCTTCAGTTTCGCCTGCATCTGCTTGAGTGTCGCCATCGCTGTCTCCTCTTTCGTTGCTTGTGGGTTGTTGGGGAGGCGCTAATCGGCGCCCATTCTCGTTTCGTCGACGAACTTCTCGGTTGCATCGTCGATGCGGCGCGACCTGCGTCCCGCAGGACCGTGAACATAAACGGCCTTGACGTTCGCGGATGCGTCCGGCGCGGGCGGCGGCGTCATCAGGTAGCGAGCCTCGCGCGCATGATCGGCCAGTTGCAGGCGCGGATCGAATACCGAGTTGAAGCGCCACAGCATGCGCACGAAATTCGTCTGTCCATGCATCAGCAAGTGCATGGCCTGACCCGCCGCGCCGCGCAATGCGGCCCAGCCCATGTGCTTGCGATTGAGTACTTGCTGCGTGCGCACGAGCTCCGCATAGAACTCGGGCAATGGCAGGCGCGTCGGCAAGACCGAATGCTGAATGTCGTAGAGCCGGTAATCGAGGCTGGTGAGACGCCGCTGTTCGCGCAGCCAGATCTCCGTGCCGGGGTAGGGCGTGTTGACGCTGATGTTCACGATCTCAGGAATATCGAGGCACCATTGCCGCACGGTTTCGAAGCGTTCACGGTCCCATTCGGGATCGGCGATGAGATTGAGCGCGACGGTAATGCCCAGCGAGCGCGCGAATTCGAGCGCTTCGAAATTCTTGTCGAGCGTGATGCGCTTGCGAAACGCTTTCAGTCCTTCGGCGTCGATCGCTTCCATGCCGATAAACATGTACTGCAAACCGAGCGTGCGCCAGAAACGGAAGACGTCCTTGTTGCGCAGGAGCACGTCGCCGCGCGTTTCGAGGTAGTACTTCTTGCGGATGCCGTGCCGCTCGATTGCACGGCCGATCTCCATGCCGTGCTCCGCGTGCACGAACGCGACATCGTCGACGATGAACACGCCCGGCTCGCGTATCGACGCAAGTTCCTTTGCAATGATCTCGGGACTGCGCGAACGATAACTTCGGCCATAGAAAGTCCACGCGCTGCAGAAGGTGCAGTCCCACGGACAGCCGCGTGCGAATTCAATCGATGCGCACGGGTCCAGCGTGCCGATGAAATATTTGCGCCGATGCCGCAGCAGATCGCGCGCGGGCAGCACGTCGTCGAGGCTTTCGACGAAGCGCGGCGGCGGCCCCGAGCCGTCGGTCGTGACCGCGCCGGGAACCGCGAGCAGGTCGCTCTTCGTCGCGGCCGCCTGAAGCAGAGCATTCACCGATGCCTCGCCTTCGCCCTTGAGCACGCAATCGATCGCGCCTTCGGCATGACGCAGGATGTCGCTTGCGGTGAACGATGCGCTATGTCCCCCGACGAACACGAAACAATCGGGCAGCAGCGTCTTCACCGTCCTGGCGAGATCGATGATTTCGGGGATGTTGGCGAGATAGTTGCCGGAGAAGCAGAGCGCGTCGGGGCGCCATGCGCGCACGAGGCGGTCGAAGTCGCGGTGCGTTTCGACTTGCAGATCGATCAGGCGCACATCGTGTCCTGCCTGACGCACGGCCGCCGCCACGGTTTCGAGTCCGAGCGGCTCGAGTCGGAGGAACACGCGGGTGTACATCAGGCCGCTGGGATGAACGGCGAGCACTTTCATGGACTCTCCTCGCGGGAACGAATCACATCGTGCGGATCACATCTCCATTCGGGCGCGGCCTCGTTGTCGGTGTTGGGGCCGTTGTTCCATTCTCAGCCTTCGGAAAAGGAATGCGAAGGCGGTATTCATTCTACTGTCGGCTCGTGCGCAGTGCTCGCTTGCGTGCCGATGCTCATAACTTGATCGCAACGAACGCGGCGGTCTCGTAAGGCACGGTGACTTCATGCTTGCCGCTGAGCTCGGGTTGAGATTCGATCAGCTTGCGCACCGCTGCATCGATTTCGGCGCGCGCTGCTTCAGGCAGTGACGCAATGAAGCTCGTCGAGCGGACGCGATGCACGATCACATCTTCGGGCGAACCCGTATGGCCGAGCGAGAAATGCGTATCGACGAGCGGACCGAAGCCTTCATGCGGAAATGCGTTGCGCCATGCGCCCGTGTAATAGCGCGGGGCGTCGCCTTCGTATCGGTTGACGATGGCATCGAGCTTCGCGACCCACGGCACGCGCGCATCGCGCAGATTCCACACGAGGCCGAGGCGGCCGCCCGGCTTCAGCACGCGATGAATTTCGTCGAGCGCGGCGCGGCTTGCAAACCAGTGAAACGACTGCGCACACACGACCGCATCGACCGATGCGTTCCCGAGCGGCATCGATTGCGCGGTGCCGGCAAGCGCCTCGACATCGGGCAGCGCGGCCGCGAGCCTGACGCGCATCGAATCGACCGGTTCGACCGCGATCACGCGCGCGCCCGTCTGCAGGAGACGCGGCGTGAACTTTCCGGTGCCCGCGCCGAGATCGACGACGCTCGCGCCGGGTTTCAGCCCGAGCGTATCGGTGAGCCAGCCCGCGAGTGCCGGCGGATAGTCGGGCCGCCCGAGCACGTAGCTATCCGCGTTGGCCGTATAGCCTTGCACGGCTGCGCGATGCACAGTCGATCGATCGTTCGCGGGCTGCGTCATCGTCGTTAACTCACGTTATTCGCCGTAGATATCGAAGTCGAAGTACTTCCGCTCGATGCGCTTGTAGGTGCCGTCCTTGATCATCGCGGCGATGGCGCCGTCGAGCTTTTCCTTCAGGTCGGTGTCTTCCTTGCGCAAGCCGATGGCCGTGCCGGGCCCGAAGATCGCGCTGTCTTCCAGTGCGCCGCCCGCGAAGCCGTAGGGCTTGCCGCGCGGCGTCTCGAGAAAGCCGCGTTCGGCCTGTACGGCATTTTGCAGCGACGCGTCGAGGCGGCCGGCGAGCAGATCCTGATAGACCTGATCCTGATCCGCATAGGACACGACCTTCACGCCCTTCGCGCCCCAATGCGCCTTCGCGTACGTTTCCTGCATCGAGCCTTGCTCGACGCCGACCGTCTTGCCCGCAAGCGAATCCGCCGTCGGCTGGATGTTCGAATCGCGTCTGGCGACGAGGCGCGTGGGCACATGAAAGAGCTTGCTGGAGAACGCGATCTGCTTGACGCGCGCGGGTGTCATCGACATCGTGGAGAGCACGCCGTCGAACTTGCGCGATTTGAGGCCGGGAATCATGCCGTCGAATGCATTTTCGACCCACACGCATTTCGCGTTGAGACGCCGGCAGAGTTCATTGCCGACATCGATGTCGAAGCCGACCAGCGTGCCGTCTGGTGCTTTCGATTCGAAAGGCGGATAACTTGCATCGACACCGAAGCGGATAGTCGACCATTCTTTTGCATGCACTCCGATCGACACGGCCAGCATCGAACCCAACAACACCGTCAACAGCCTCTTCACGATAGTCCCTTCTTTCCATGAGTATTTGAGCGGAGGCGGCTTTAAGCCGCCGCTGACGATTATAGAGGCGTGCGTGCAGCGCAAAAAAGAAAAACGGCCGCGAAGAGGTCGCGGCCGTTCGAAGCGAAAGTTATAGCGTTGTTGTCAGCGCTTATCCTGCACGCACTTCGACGCGGCGCGGACGGGCTTCCTCGCGACGCGGAATCGTCAGCCTGAGGACGCCGTTGGTGAGACTCGCGTCGATCTTCGTCGTGTCGAAGTCGTCGCTCACCGTGAAGGCGCGTGCGAAACGCGGTGCGCGCAATTCAGCATGATGCACACGCACCGCGCCTTGCACGGGCAGCTCCGCTTCGGCTTCGATGGTGAGGCGGGCATCGTGCACCTTGACGTCGAGCTTCTCGCGCGACACGCCGGGAAGATCGGCCCAGAGCGTGATGCCGTGGCTATCCTCGACGATATCGACCGCCGGCGTCACCGTTGCGCGGCGCACCGCGTCTTCGTTCTTGCGCGCCACTTCGTTCGTGCCTTGCGGGGCGACTTGCGTATTATCGGTCATGATGTTTTCCCTCTTACTGAATGGTGATCGCGCGCGGCTTCGACGCTTCGCGCTTGCCGATGGTGATGGACAGCGTGCCGTTCTCATAGCGCGCTTCGACCTTGTCGGCGTCCGCATTTTGCGGCAACTCGATCACGCGGCGGAAACTGCCGTTGAAGCGTTCTTTTGCATAAGTGCGGGCGCCTTCCACTGTTGCTTGCGCCTTGCGCTCGCCACTGATGGTGAGCGTGCCTTTGTCGACGGTCACATCGAGCGAAGCGGGCTCGACGCCCGGCGCAAACGCGACGATGTGAATCGCATCATCCGTGCTGCCGATGTTCAGACGAGGGAAAGCATCCGCACGGCTCGAACGAATGCTGGAAGGAAGATTGCCGAAGAGCGAGGACACCTGCCGTTGCATGCGATCCAGCTCCGAAAAAACGTCGCCGCCAAAATAAAAGTCACTCATGGTCCAGTCTCCGATATGCGGCCCAACGTGGCCGGCAGCAGGAAGTTGAAACGACAGCGCGGTTATCGCTGCCTGTGCATTCAAAGTAGGAGCGAAGGCTATCGTTTCAATACCGGAGCGCTATGTTTCCAGTGCAATTTTTTTTCGCGTGGCGGCTCTTGAAAGGCGTCGAAGTGTTCTTATTTCGATCCGAATGCGCGCTTCAGTTTGACGCCAGATCGCCCTGGTAGTAGCCGGCGAAACGTGCGAACTGTCGTTCGGCATCAGTGATATCCACCCCTTCCTTGAGCACCGCGCTCGAAAACCCCGTCCGCTCCATTTGCACGAGTTGATCGATCAACACGTCGCCGGTTGCGCGCAAGTCCCCTTCGAAACCCAGACGCCGACGCAGCAGATAAGCCTGGCTATAAGCGCGCCCGTCGGTGAAGTGCGGAAAGTGCAGTTCGATGCGATCTATCTCCGCGAAACGATCTTTCAGCGATCGGGGATCGTCGTCGTTTGCGAGGATCGCGACACGTTCGTTCGTATCCGCGTCGCGATCCTGATGCGCGAGAATGCGCATGCGTCGAATGTCGTTCATGCCGTCTCCTCGTCGTTCGTTCGGGCTGCATGGGCTGCGGCCTTGAAGGGTTCGAGGCCTACTCGGCGCACGGTGTCGATGAAGCGCTCATGGCGCTCGCGCGTGTCGCGATAAGTCGTGAGAATCGCCTCGATCACATCCGGCACTTCGGCTGCGCTGAACGACGGGCCGATCACCTTGCCGGGCTGCGCCGTGCCGCTCGCCGCGCTGCCGTCCGATCCGCCGAGGGTGAGCTGATACCACTCGCGTCCGTCCTTGTCGACGCCGAGCACGCCGATATGCCCGCTGTGATGATGCCCGCACGAGTTGATGCAGCCGCTGATATGCAGATCGATTTCGCCGATATCGTCGAGCTCGTCGAGATCTTCATAGCGCTCGGTAATCGCCTGCGCGATCGGCAGTGAACGAGCATTCGCGAGCGCGCAGAAGTCGCCGCCGGGACACGCGATCATGTCGGTGAGAAGCTGCACGTTCGCGCTCGCCAAGCCCGCTTCGCGCGCGGCTTGCCATAGCGCGAATAGCTCGTTTGCACGCACCCAAGGCAGCACGACATTCTGCGTGTGCGTGACGCGCGCTTCGCCTGCCGAGAAGCGATCGGCGAGATTCGCGACGATGTCGAGCTGGTCCGCGCTCGCATCGCCCGGTGCTTGCAACAGCCGCTTGAACGACAGCGTCACGATGCGCAGCGCGGGGTCCTTATGCCGCGCCACGTTGCGTTGCAGCCAGCGCGCGAAGAGCGGATGGGCGTCCGGGTCGATGTCATCGAACGTTGTAAGCGGCGCATTCAACGCGGGCGGCACGAACGACGCACTCACGCGGTCGAGTTCCGTCTGCGAGATGAGATGCGGCGCGCCGTCGTGCTCGACGATCTGCCGGAACTCTTCGTCGACATCGTCGATATAGCGCTGGCCCTCGGCTTTCATCAGAATCTTGATCCGCGCCTTGTACTTGTTATCGCGGCGTCCGTAGCGGTTATACACGCGCACGATCGCCTCGATGTAGTTCATGATGTGCCGCCACGGCAGAAACTCCCGCATCAACGTGGCGATGACCGGCGTGCGCCCCATGCCGCCGCCCGCGCTCACGCGAAAGCCGAGCTCGCCGCTATCGTTGCGCACGAGTTGCAGGCCGACGTCGTGCCACGCGGTCGCCGCACGATCCTCGCTCGCACCCGTGATCGCAATCTTGAACTTGCGCGGCAGAAAGGCGAATTCGGGATGCAGCGTCGTCCATTGCCGCATGATCTCGGCGAACGGACGCGGATCGGCCACTTCGTCGGGCGCGACGCCCGCGCGTTCATCGCAGGAAATGTTGCGAATGCAATTACCGCTCGTCTGAATACCGTGCATGTCGACGGTGGCGAGCAGGTCCATCACGTCGGCGGATTTGTCGAGCGGGATCCAGTTGAATTGCACGTTGGTGCGCGTCGTGAAGTGCGCGCAATGCGTCGGCAGGCGTTCGGTCCCGAGCTTGCGCTGAGCCTCGCTGGCGGCGCGATAGACTTCGGGATCGGGATTGTCGTATTCGCGGGCGATGCGCGCGAGCATCCGCAATTGCGCGCTCGACAGCTCGCCGTAGGGCACGGCCACGCGCAGCATCGGCGCATGGCGCTGCACGTACCATCCGTTTTGCAGGCGCAGCGGACGGAACGCATCTTCGCTCAGACGGCCGTCCTGCCAGCGCTCGAGCTGATCGCGGAACTGCGAGGCGCGGCTCCTCACGAAGGATTTGTCGAACTCGGTGTATTGGTACATGGAAGCAGCGGCATGGCGGAAAGAAGGCCAACGATAGAGGGCGTCGCCGCATTCCGAAAGCAGCAGTTGCGATGAATTCGACGGTAGCAGTCAATGCCACGCGCCGTTCTGCTACCGCCGAATACACCGCATCTGCTGCTGTTTTTCACATGACGCGGCGCGCAACATCGATGCATGAAAGATCGATTCGGACCCACGTGAAGGAGCCGCTCATGGAACTCTTGAAGATGATGCGCATCGTGTTTTGGAGCTTTTTCGGCGTGCGCAAGCGCGCGTCGCACAACGCCGATTTCGCGCATGTGAAGCTGCCGCTCTTGCCGGTCATCGCCGTGATGCTCGCGGGCGCGTTCGGTTTGACGCTGCTGACGGTCGCGAAGCTCGCCACGGGCATCGCGCACTGATTGCGCGGCGCGCAGCGCGTCCCGCTCTTACAATGGCGATCGGATGATTGCCATGAGCGAGGATCGGGACCATGAAAGTATGCGTATATGGCGCGGGCGCCATCGGTGGATGGATCGGCGTGAAGCTCGCGCAGGCGGGCTGCGATGTCGGCGTGGTCGCACGCGGCGCGACGCTCGACGCGTTGAAGAAAGAAGGGCTGCGGCTCGTCGAGACCGATGCGACGCATACGGTGAAGGTCGCGGCAAGCGCCGAACCCACGGATCTCGGCGCGCAGGATCTCGTCATCGTGGCGGTGAAGGCGCCCGCGATGGAATCCGTCGCCATGCATATCGCGCCGCTGCTTTCAAGCGACACGACCGTGCTGACCGCGATGAACGGCGTGCCCTGGTGGTTCTGCGACGGTCTCGGCGAGCCTTTCGCGGGCAAGCGCCTCTCGTCGGTCGATCCGCACGGCACGATCGCCGCGGCGATTCCAGGCGCGCAGACGGTCGGCTGCGTCGTGCATGCTAGCTGCTTCGTCGAAGCGCCGGGCGTCATCCGGCATCGTCAGGGCAGAGGCCTGATTCTCGGCGAAGCGACGGGCGCGCCCACCGCACGCACCGAATCGCTCGTGTCGCTCTTCTCGAAGGCCGGCTTCGACGCCACGCTCTCCACGCAGATTCAACGCGACGTCTGGTTCAAGCTGTGGGGCAACATGACGATGAACCCCATCAGCGCGATCACCGGCGCGACCACCGACCGCATCCTGAGCGACGATCTCGTGCGCGGCTTCGTGACGAACGTCATGCTCGAAGCGAAGGAGATCGGCGCGCGCTTCGGCATTCCCATCGACCAGGATCCGGAAGATCGTCACGCCGTCACGCTCAAGCTCGGCGCGATGAAAACGTCGATGTTGCAGGACGTCGAGGCAGGCAAGGCGGTCGAGCTCGATGCGCTTGTCGCCTCGGTGCGCGAGCTGGGCGCGATAACCGGCGTGCAGACGCCGTTCACCGATGCCCTGCTGGGCCTCGCGCGCCTGCACGCGCGCACGCTGGGCCTCTATCCGGCGGCGTGAGCCTTTACGCCACGACGATACGCAGCGGGTCCGCGGCCGCGAACGCTTCGGCCCGCTCCGCGCTCGGCGGATAAATCCACTCGGTGTTGATGCGCGTCTTCAGTTCCTTTGCCTGCGCGCCAGACATCTTCACTTCACGCTCCCAGCCTTCCGTATAGACCGCGCCCCACGGTCCCAGATCGAGACACGTCACGTATTTCGGCTGGCTGTAGGGGATCGGCGCTTCGCCCAGCAGGTCCGCTGCAACATTGTGGCCCGCCGATCGGCCGAGGTTCATCGCGTGCTGACAGGACATCATCGCGTGATTGCCGTCGTCGTCGGTGGCGGCGTAGGCGACGTCGCCCGTGGCATAGACCGTGTCGACACCCAGCACGCGCAGATTGCGATCCACATGCAGACGCCCCAGCGCGTCGCGCTCGGCGGGAATGTGCGCGGTCAGCGCGCTCGCGCGCACGCCGGCGGTCCAGATCACCGTGCTCGCTTCGATGCGCTCGCCTTCGGACGTGATGAGGCCGTCCGCATCGACCGATGTCACCGCCGCGCCGAGCCGCCACTGCACGCCGAGCGCCTCGAGCGCCTCGACGATGACCGGACGCGGACCCGCGCCCAGGTCCGGACCGATTTCCTTGTCGCGCTCGACAATGATGACCCGCACCTTCGCGTTCTCGCCGAGCGCCGCGCGCAGGCGCGCGGGCATTTCCGCCGCCGTTTCGATGCCCGTGAAGCCGCCGCCGGCGACGACCACCGTGTTGCGCGCGAGCGTGTCGGGCTGCGTCGCGAGGGCCTTGATATGCGCTTCGAGCGCGGCGGCTTCATCGACCTGATCGACGCTGAACGCGTGCTTTGCAAGCCCCGGAATCTGCGGGCGGAACAGGCGGCTGCCCGTCGCCAGAACGAGTCGGTCGTAGTTTATCGACGACGGCGTGCCGTGCGCGCCGAGCACGTCGACTTCGGAGCGCTCGACGTGAATGCGCTCCACCGTACCCTGAATGAATCTCACGCCCGTGGACGCGAAAATGTCCAGAAGCGGCGCCTTCATGCCCGCTGCATTTTCTTCATACAGACGCGGACGCACGTGCAGATGCGGCTCCGGCGCGACCAGCACGACTTCGATATCTGTGCGGCCGTGCTGATCGATAAGGCGCGCGGCGGACAGGGCGCTCCACATGCCGGCGAAGCCGGCTCCGACTACCAGAATGCGCTTGGACATTTCGATGCTCCGTGGATTTCGATATTGGGGTCGTTCGACGGACGGTTATCGTCGTCATCGATTAACTGCGATTTTATGAGTCGTAGTTAATCGAGGCAAGAAAATTTTCCGGCGCGTGTCAAAATGTCTCAGGTTAGAGGATCGGAATTCGAGGTAAGCGAGTTCCAGACATCAGAACGTTGATCTGGGACAAGGCAAGGCGCAGTTGGAAAGCGGAAAAGCCGCGAAAGCCGAAGGAGTCCGCCGTCGCGCTAAGCTAAAGGCACGCAACGAAACGTCAGAGGAAGGTCATGGATCAGCACGACCAGCAAGAAGGCACAAGCGAACTCGTCCGGATGCGCGACATGCTGCGCGAGTTCGTCAGCGAGCGGGACTGGAGCCGCTTTCACTCGCCGAAAAACCTCGCGGCGGCGTTGTCCGTCGAGGCGAGCGAATTGCTTGAACCGTTCACGTGGCTCGCCAGCGGCGACAAGGCCGAGCTCGACGAAGCGAAGCTACGAGCGATCCGTCACGAAATGGCGGACGTGCTCGCTTATCTCGTGATGCTCGCGGACTCGCTCGATGTCGATTTGCATCGGGCGCTGATCGAGAAAATGGCGCTGAACCGGTCGAAGTATCCGGTACACAAAGTAAAGGGCGACGCGCGCAAATACACCGAGTACGACGAGTGAGCGGCCTTCGCGAAAGCTTCTGGCGCGCAACGCGCCCGGGCGGTTAAGCTTGGGTTCGCCCCGTTCCCCTGGAGGATTGTTGATGGACTTTTCGCTCTCGCCCGAACTCATCGATCTGCAGGCGCGCGTGCGCGCTTTCATCGCGGAAGAAATCATGCCCTTCGAGCGCGATCCGCGTTGCACGCCGCATGGCCCGAACGAGGCGCTGCGCGCCGAGCTGGTCGCGAAAGGGCGCAAGGCGGGGCTGTTGTCGAGTCACGTTTCGCCTGAATTCGGCGGCCTCGGCCTGAATCACGTCGCCAAGGCCATTCTGTTCGAAGAAGCGGGTTATTCGCCGCTCGGCCCTGTCGCACTGAACATTGCTGCGCCCGACGAAGGGAACATGCATCTGCTCGAGGCTATCGCCACGCCGCAGCAGAAGGAACGCTGGCTGCGTCCGCTGGCTGCGGGCGAGATCCGCTCGTGTTTCTGCATGACCGAACCGCCGCCGGGCGCGGGCGCCGATCCCGCGATGCTGCAGACCACGGCGGCGCAGGACGGCGACGAATACGTGATCGATGGACGAAAGTGGTTCATCACGGGCGCAGAAGGCGCGGCGGTCGCGATCATCATGGCGAAATTCGCCGACGGCCCAGCGACGATGTTCCTCGCCGATATGTCGAGCCCGGGCATCGTCATCGAACGTGCGATGGATTCGCTCGACACGTGCTTTCCCGGTGGCCACGGCGTCGTGCGCTTCGAGGGCTTGCGCGTGCCGAAAGCGAACGTACTGGGCGAGCCGGGTGAAGGGTTTCGTTATGCGCAAGTGCGGCTCTCGCCCGCGCGTCTCACGCACTGCATGCGCTGGCTCGGCGCCGCGCGGCGCGCGCACGATGTCGCGACGGCGTATGCGCGGCAGCGTCAGGCGTTCGGCCGTGTGTTGGGCGAGCACGAAGGCGTCGGCTTCATGCTCGCGGACAACGAAATGGATCTGCACGTGACGCGCCTCGCCATCTGGCACTGCGCATGGGTGCTCGATCAGGGCGTGCTCGGCAAGCACGAGTCGAGCATCGCGAAGGTGGTGTCATCGGAGGCGCTGTGGCGCGTCGTCGACCGCTCGGTGCAGGTGCTCGGCGGTCAGGGCGTCACGCATGAAACCGTCGTCGCGCGGATTTTCGCGGACATGCGCGCGTTCCGGATCTACGACGGTCCGTCGGAAGTGCATCGCTGGAGCATCGCGCGGCGCATTCTGCGCGGGCAAAAGCCGCGCCCCGAATCCGCCTGACGAATGCGGCTCACTGCACCGTGTTTTCGCCGCGAGCCTGGCGCTGCGCGATGATGCGGCTCGCGCGCAACGCATTGTCGGGATAATTCAGCCAGTCATTCGGATCGTAGCCGGCCGAGCGCCAGAGCAGGAAATCCTGCTGGACCTGCGCGCGGGTTTTCGGCGCGTTCGGATCACTGGTTTGCGCCTGCGGTTGCGCGAGCGCGGAGGCCGCGCAGCACAACGCTAGCGCGCCGACGATGAAACGGGGGATGGATGACATGACAGAACCCTCACACCGCATGACACGGCGATTTCATTCTAGGTGACACGACGCTAACGTGCAGGGCACCGTTCTGGTGACGCCCCATACATGACGGTTCGCGTACGGCTGCGTGATATCCGATATGTCGTGTATTGACGATGCGCCCTATACTCGATCTTTCCGGGCACGGACTTCCCGGCGCAAAAACCGAGCCGCCGCCCGAGCCGATTAATACAAGACGACAAGGCCGCAGTCATGAGCACTTCGAGCGTCGCCGTGACCAGCAGTTTTCCGGAGATGGATGAACTGAAGGCGATTCGCATCGCGGGCGGCGCGCGCTTCGCGTGGCGCACGATCGGCGAAGTGCAGGCGCGCCGTCAATCGTTTCCAATTTTGACCGCGTCGATCGGCTCGGACGATCCGCAAGCGCCCGCGATCGGCTTTTTCGGCGGCGTGCACGGGCTGGAATGCATCGGCACGCAGCTCGTCCTCGAATACATGCGTGCGCTTTTGCGCCGCCTCGAATGGGATGAGACGCTGCATCATCAGTTGCGCGCGATCCGTCTCGTCTTCATGCCGATCGTCAATCCCGGCGGCATGTTCGCGCGCACGCGCGCGAATCCGAACGGCGTCGACCTGATGCGCAACGCGCCGCAAAGCGCCGAGGGACGCGTGCCGTTTCTCGCGGGCGGCCAGCGCATCGGGCCGTGGCTGCCGTGGTATCGCGGGCCTCTCGACGGTCGCATGGAAGTGGAGAGCGCGGCGCTGCTTTCCGTCGTCGAGGAGCAACTGATGTCGCGGCCGCTCAGTTTCGCGCTCGATTGTCATTCGGGTTTCGGCTGGGACGACAGCATCTGGTTTCCCTACGCGCGCACCGAGCGCCAGATGGCGCATCTGCCGGAAATGTTCCTGCTGAAGACGATGTTCGAGGCGTCGTATCCGCATCACGGCTACGCATTCGAGCCGCAGAGCCATCAATACCTGTTGCACGGCGACCTGTGGGATTTCGCGTATGACCGCTCCCGCGCGCCCAGCATTTTTCTGCCGATGACGCTCGAACTCGGCTCGTGGCGCTGGATTCGCAAGAATCCGATGCAGCTGTTCTCGCGCCTCGGCATCTTCAATCCGATCAAGGCGCATCGCACGCGGCGCGTGCTGCGGCGCCATCCGAACTTCTTCGATTTCCTCACGCGCGCCGCGTTCTCGTCGCGGCGGTGGCTGCCGAGCGGCGAATGCCGCGAGGACGTGCTGCGGCGCGCGCGCGAGCACTGGCAGCGCACGGGCGCATCATGAGCGATTGGGTGCTCCTGCGCGGTCTCACGCGCGAAGCGCGTCACTGGGGCGCGTTCGATGAAGCGCTCGTCGCACATGGGGTCGTCGGCGCGGGCGAGCGTGTCGTGTGTGTCGATTTGCCGGGCAATGGCGCCGAACATGCACATACGGCGCCGGTTTCCGTCGTCGCGATGATGGACTTCGTGCGCGAGCGCGCCGTGGCGCTGAAGGTGCGCCTGCCGTGCCGCGTGCTCGCGATGTCGCTCGGCGGGATGGTCGCGACCGCGTGGGCCGAACGACATGCGGACGAGATCGAGCGGCTCGTGCTCATCAACACCAGCATGCGCCCGTTCGCGCGCCTGCCCGAACGCCTGCGTCCCGCCGCATGGCCGATGCTCGCCCGCATCGCGATCACATGGACGCAGCCCGAACGATGCGAGGCGATGATTCTCGTGCTCACATGCAATCGCAACGACATGCGCGACGCGGATATCGCGCGCTGGGCATGGCTGCGGCGCACGCATGGCGCGAGCGCGGCCGGCGCGCTGCGTCAACTTGCGGCGGCTGCGCGATTTCGCGCGGGTGACGAACGGCCGCGATGTCCGGTGCTGCTGCTGTCGTCGGCGGCTGACCGGCTCGTCGATCCGGTATGCTCTGCGCGCATCGCGAAACAATGGCGCGCGCCGCACCGGGTGCATCCGTGGGCCGGCCACGACCTGCCGCACGACGATGCCGACTGGACGTGCAACGCGATCGCCGTATGGCTCGGCGAGCATGAACGCACGCGTGACATTCGCGCGGCAAGCGCATGATTTCGACAATCAAGACCCCATGAAACCGCCCATCGTCAATCTCGATACGCTCGATCCTCAACCGCTGCCGCCCGAGTTCGCGCCGACCGGCGCCGCCGCCGAACGCTATGCGCCGCGCATCGCGCGTATCGGCGGCATGCTCGGCGCGAGGAAGCTCGGCTATAGCCTCATCGTGCTCGAACCGGGCAAGCGTGCGTTTCCGTTGCATCATCATCGCGTGAACGAGGAGATGTTTTTCGTCATCGAAGGCGAGGGCGAAGTGCGTGTCGGCCAAGAGACGCATGCGATTCGCGCGGGCGATGTCATCGCCTGTCCGCCGGGCGATTCCGAAACGGCGCATCAGATCGTCAACACGGGCGCGCAGGCGTTGCGCTACCTTGCGATCAGCACGATGCAATCGCCCGAAGTGGTCGAATATCCGGACACGGGCCGCCAGGCCGTGCTGGTCGCGGATGAACCCGGCGTGAAAGGCCTGCGCGCGGTTTTTCGCGCCAGCGATTCGCTCGGTTACTGGGACGGCGAGTGAATGCCGCATACGCCGCCTCCTCGATGAGTACTGCACGCAACGATCGGCACTTCCGCGCTAAATCCCGTTACTGCCTCTAAAGCATGTGCGATTCCGGCCACGCTTAGGGAAAGCTCGTGTTGCAACGCAGCATCGCATTGCGTATGCTGTTCCTGGCGGGGGCATGAGTCTCCGCTTTCATCGAGACATCGACACGAACAATCAAACGCCGGAAAACACAGAGCGTTCATCGGGCAGGACCGGTAAGCATTACGGATCTCCGCCTGAAGGAGCCGCACATATGGAACTGACCACATCGTCGAAACCGACTCTGCATATCTTCCAACAGGAAGGCGGGTGGCATTGGGGCATCACCGTCGAACGGGCGGCGGGAGGCGGAATGAAGGTCGTTGCGTATAGCGACGAAGGCTTCGATTCCGAGGAAGCAGCGCGCGAGGACGGCGAGCACGTCTTGCGCTCGGAAGACTGGCGTTCGCGCCAGAGTTTCAGCCGTAGCGAACGGCGTCAAGGGTGTACCTGATCGGGGCGAAACACGTTCGCCTCGATGTTCCCCCGCCGTTCTGTCCATCCCACGTTGTATCCATCCCTCGCTGCATCTTTCCCCTGCATCAGAAACGCGCGACACTGAATGCACCTGCATTTCGAGAAGACGTGCCATATGTCGTCCGTTCCCTGTCCGTCTCACGCCACGCCTGACGATCCTCGCTTCGCCATACGCCGCATGACAGCGCGCCATGCCGCCATCGCACTCGACTGGGCCGCGACCGAAGGATGGAATCCGGGCCTCGACGACGCCCGCGCTTTCTTCGCCGCCGACCCGCAGGGCTTCTTCGTGGGCACATGGGACGGCGTGCCGGTCGGCTGCATCTCCGCGGTCGCATACGGCGATGCCTTCGGTTTCATCGGCCTGTATATCGTGTGTCCGCAATGGCGCGGCAAGGGCTTCGGCATGCGCTTGTGGAACGAAGGCATGCGCTATCTCGGCGCGCGCAACATCGGGCTCGATGGCGTGCTCGCGCAGCAGCCGAACTATCGCAAATCAGGCTTCGTGCTCGCGTATCGCAACGTGCGCTACGAGGGCGTCGCGCCGGCGCATGAAGAGCCGGTCGATGGCGTGACGATCGTCGACGCGCCCGCCGTGCCTTTCGATAGCCTGCTCGACTACGACACGCGCATGTTTGCGTGCGAGCGTGCGGCGTTCCTGCGCGCGTGGCTGTCCCAGCCGAAAAAAGACGCACGCGCTCTCGTCGCGCTCGATGGCGACGCGATATGCGGGCTCGCCGTGATACGGCGTTGCGGCGCGGGGCACAAGATCGGTCCGCTCTTCGCCGACGATCTCACGACTGCGCGCGCGCTCTATCGCGCACTCGTGTCCGCGCTGCCGGGCGAAACCGTGTTTCTCGACGTGCCCGAGAGCAATCCTGCGGCGGTTGCGCTCGCCGTCGAGCACGACATGAAGAGCGTCTTCGAAACGGCGCGCATGTACACGCGCGCGGCCCCGAGCGTGCCGCTTGCGAATGTTTTCGGCGTGACGACTTTCGAACTCGGCTGAAAACCCGACGACCGCGATCAGGCAGGCGGCGTGCCCTCGTGGAAGAAGGTCTTCAACTGCGAACGCAGCTCGGGCGAGTCGGTGTGCTGATGCACGGCGACCGCGTGCTGCACGGCCGCTTCCATCAGTTCCTCCTCGGAGTCGGCGGAAAGAGCGATGCTGCACTTCACATCGCTCGGGCATTCGCGGCAATCGATGTACTTGCGTGTCATGGCATCCTCCTCGCATGAGACGCTGATCAAAGTATAGGCGGCGTGCCGGCGTTTGCACGCGCGCGCGCACTCCGGTAACGTGTGACGTCTGTGCCACTCGCGAGACCGCGCATGAGCCACGATCATCCTCATCATCACGAACACGAACCCCACGGCAGCGCGTTGCCGGAGATGGACTTGCGCGTGCGCGCGCTCGAATCGCTGCTGGTCGAGAAGGGCTATGTCGATCCGCAGGCGCTCGACGTCTTCGTCGAGACTTACGAGCACAAGGTCGGCCCGCGCAACGGCGCGCGCGTCGTTGCGAAGGCGTGGCGCGATCCGGCGTTTCGCACGTGGCTGCTCGACGACGCCACCGCCGCCATCGCGTCGCTTGGCTACACCGGGCGGCAAGGCGAGCACATGGTCGCGCTCGAGAACACGGAGAACGTACATAACATGGTGGTTTGCACGCTGTGCTCGTGCTATCCGTGGTCCGTGCTCGGGCTGCCGCCTGTCTGGTACAAGTCGGCGCCATATCGCTCGCGCGCGGTGATCGATCCGCGCGGCGTGCTGAAGGATTTCGGCGTCGAATTGCCTGAACATGTCGAGTTGCGCGTGTGGGATTCGACCGCCGAAGTGCGCTATCTCGTCGTGCCGATGCAACCCGCCGGCACGGATGATCTCGACGAAGACGCGCTCGCCGATCTCGTCACGCGCGATTCGATGATCGGCACGGGCCTCGCGCTTGCGCCATCGCGGGCAACGGGAGCATCGGCATGAACGCGGCGCACGATATGGGCGGCATGCAGGCGTTCGGTCCTGTTGAAATCGATGCCTGCGACGCGCCGGGCGCATCGCCTTTTCATGCGGAGTGGGAGCGGCGGGTTCTGGCCGTCACGCTCGCGATGGGCGCAACGGGCCAATGGAACATCGACACGTCGCGGGCCGCGCGCGAAAGCCTTCCGCCCGCGCAATATCTCGGCAGCAGCTATTACGAAATCTGGTTCGAGGGCTTGAAGAAGCTGCTGATGGCAAAAGGACTCGCGAGCGCGGACGAAATCGCGAGCGGCCGTTCGCACTGTGCCGCGAAGCCGAACGTGCGCGTGCTGAAGGCCGCGGACGTGAGCGCGGCGCTGTTGCGCGGCGCGCCGGTCGAGCGGCCGGCGACATCGCCCGCGCGCTTTGCCGTCGGCGATGAAGTTCGCACGAAGCTGATGAATCCGCCGACGCACACGCGTCTGCCGCGCTATTGCCGGGGCAAGCCCGGGCGCATCGTCGCGGTGCGCGGCACGCACGTCTTTCCCGATGAAAACGCGCTCGGCCACGGCGAGCATCCGCAGTGGCTCTATACCGTGCGTTTCGATGCGAAAGCATTGTGGGGACCGGACACGACTGCGTCCTCGGTGTGTGTCGATTGCTGGGAACCTTATCTCGATGCCGCGCGCGCGTGACATGACCTCGAACGAACCCAAGCTGCAGGCGTTGCGCGCCGTTTTGCCCGAATTGCCTTTCGATGACAACGGCCCGGTGTTTCGCGCACCGTGGGAAGCGCAGGCCTTCGCGATGACGCTCGCGCTGTACGAGCGCGGCGTGTTCACGTGGAAGGAGTGGGCGCACGCGTTGAGTGTCGCGATCAGGGACGCGCAGGCGGCGGGCGATCCCGACCACGGCGATACCTACTACACGCACTGGCTGAGCGCGCTCGAACGCCTCACGGCCGAGAAGGGCTGCGTGAGCGAGGAGACGCTCGCACGCCGGCGTGTCGAATGGGACGAGGCCGCGCGCGCGACGCCGCACGGCCAGCCGATCGTTCTGAAGCGCACGCAGGGACTGCCGCCCGCGACGCTCGACGCGTATCGCGCGGCGATCTATCGCATCGCAGTGCAGCCGGGCATCGACATGAAAGTCGGTGTCGCGAATGCAGGGGCGGCGTCGTTGCTGGCGAAACATGATGTCGCGAGCGCGGTGTTCGTCACGGCGTCCAATCCGTTCGGCCAGGTGCTCGCGCCCGAAGAAAACGCGGCGCGCCAGCGCAGGCTGATCGAGCGCGTCGGGCAGTCGAGGTTGCGCGCGCTGCCGGGCGAAGGCATCGATCCGACGAACGAGTGGGTGGCCGAATCGAGCCTCTTCGTGCTCGGCGCGACGCACGAGACCGCCGATGCGCTGATGACCGAGTTCGCGCAAAACGCCGTCGTGTACGTCGATCGCGCGGGCCTGCCGCAATTGCTGCTGCATCCGTACTTTCGCTGAAACCCATCCACGAGGAGAAACTCATGCCGCTCGTTCGCATCGATCTGCAAAAAGGCAAGGACAGCGCGTATCGCACCGCCATCGGCGACGTGGTGTACGACGCGATGCGCACGACGCTCGACGTGCCCGAGAACGATCGCTTTCAGATCGTCGCCGAGCATGGTGCGGGGGATTTCATCGTCGATCGCACGTATCTCGGCATCAGCCGCACCGATGATTGCGTCGTGATTCAGGTCACGCTCAACGAAGGGCGCGATGTCGTGAAGAAAAGCGCGTTTTACAAGGCCGTCGCCGATGGCCTGCACGAACGCCTGAAACTTCGGCGCGAGGACGTATTCATCAGTCTCGTCGAGGTGAAGAAGGAGAACTGGTCCTTCGGCAACGGCGAGGCGCAGTACGCACCGAAATGACCGAAGCGACGATTCCCTTCGGCATTGCGCCGGTGCCGCTTCCCGCCGACACGCCCGCGGACGTGCACGTGTGGCGGGTTCAGATCGACTTCTCGGTGCCGATCGACGGCGCGCCCTACGCCGTGATGAACGCGAGCGAGCGCGCTCGCGCCGCGCGCTTTTTGCGTCATGCGGATGCCGCGCGTTTCGGCGCGGTGCGCTGCGCGTTGCGGCATGTACTCGCCGCCGCAACGGGCGGGGATGCCGCAGGCCTCGTGTTCGACGCCGACGACCGGGGCCGCCCGTTTCTCGCGCAACCGGACGCACCGGATTTCAACGTGTCGCACTCGGGCGCGTATGGCCTGATCGCGGTATCGCGGGCAAGGCGGGTGGGCACCGACATCGAAGAAGCCCGCGCGACGTTTCAATGGCGCGAGCTGGCGCCCGCCGTGCTGGCGGATTCGGATCGCCGCGAAATCGACGCACTGCCCGACGAGTCCGCCCGAAGCGCTGCCTTCTTCGACTGCTGGACGGCCAAGGAGGCGGTGCTGAAGGCGCACGGCGACGGCATCGGCGGCGGGGCGATCGCGATGGACCGTTTCCCGGTGCTGCCGCGCGATGGCGTTCGCTATGCGCTCACGCGCGATGCGGGCGTGTTCGAAGCGGTTGCGCTGCATGCGCCTGCCGGGTACGCCGCCGCGCTCGCCTGGTCATATTGATGCGATGCAGCGATGCTCACGCCACTCTGGCGCGCGCGAGGTCGCGATGGGTGAGATAGAGCCGCAAGTCGAATTCAATCTGATGGTAGCCCGGCTGCATCAGCTCGCACAGCCGGTAGAAGGCCTTGTTGTGATCGCTTTCCTTCAGATGCGCGAGTTCATGCACGACGATCATCCGAAGAAACTCGGGCGCGGTGTCCCTGAAGAGCGATGCGATGCGGATTTCCTTTTTCGCCTTGAGCTTCGTGCCCTGCACACGCGAGATCGCGGTGTGCAGGCCGAGCGCGTGACGGAGCACGTCGAGCTTGCTGTCGTAGAAGACCTTGTCGATCGCGGGCGCGACGCGCAGAAATTCCTGCTTCAGGCCCGAGCAATACTCATACAGCGCGCGATCGGACTGCACCGCGTGCTTGTTCGGATAGCGCGCATCGAGATAAGCGCCCAGTTGTTGCTGGGCGATCAGTCGGCGCACCTTGTCCTGTAGCGTGTTCGGGTAGGCGCTCAGGTATTTCAGGTGTTGCATGACGGCCGGATTGGAATAGATACGTTCAATGCCTGATGCGCAGGCGGGCGTGGGACGCCTGGGGCACCGTCCGCAGCGTGATTGCGCAGCAATCTAGCAATCATTTTAGTCAACCCGGCGCCGCCTCGCCGCCGATGTGATCACAACCGTGTTTCGACGCGCGCAATTCCGTAAGTTTATGTTTCAGCCCGGCTCCGGATGCGCCCGCCGTGCGAACATGCGCGCTCTTTCGGTACGGGCGACAAAGGCAGGCTTTTTTCATGGCATCGAGCAAGGCGCATCACGCGACCGGATGGGCGGCGGGCATCATCGCGGCGGCGGTCGTGCTGCATCCGGCAAGAGCGGCAGCGGGCGCGCATATGGTGTCGGGCGTGCTTGCGCTGCTGGCCGGTGTCGTCGGCGCCACTGCGCCCGACTGGCTCGAAGTCGCATGGTGGACGCGCGCGCGCAAACTCTGGATCACGCATCGCACGCTCACGCACTGGGGCGTCGGCTGGGCCGCGCTTCTCGTGCTGTCCTATCACTTTCTCGGGCGGCATCCGGCCGCGCCCATCGCGTTCGGCTTCGCGTGCGGCGGCCTCATGCACCTCTTCGCGGACTGGCCGAATCCACTCGGCGTGCCGTGGATCGTCGCGCGCCATTCGCTCAATCTGTGGACGAGCGGGCATTGCGATCTGATCATCGTGGCGGGTGCGTGGGCTGCGGCGCTTTTTGTCGTCGACGATGTCTGGTTTGATCATGTCTATGGGCGCATGCTGTTGGACTATGGCCGCATGCTGCTGAATGCGCTGCATACCTGACACGACATCGCGAGGAGTCACATTCCCATGCAATCGAAATACACGCGCAATCGCTTCTTTCTCTTCTTCGTTGCGTTGATCGCGATGCTCGCGCTCGACGGCTGCGCGGGCTTTTTCAACCGCGACGCGATGCGCGTCTCCGTCGCGGGCATCGAGCCGCTCGAAGGCCAGGGACTCGAAATGCGCTTCGCCGTGAAGCTGCGCGTGCAGAACCCGAACGATGCGCCGATCGACTTCGACGGCGTCGCGCTCGATCTCGACCTCAACGGCCGCGCGTTCGCGAGCGGCGTGAGCGATCAGCGCGGAACGGTGCCGCGTTTCGGCGAGACGATCGTGTCTGTGCCGGTGACCGTTTCGGCGTTTTCGGTCGCGCGCCAGGCGTTCGGCTTCGCGAACGGCGACACGGTCAGCAAGGTTTCGTATGCGGTGCGCGGCAAGCTCGCGGGCGGCGCGTTCGGCGGCGCGCGCTTCGCCGACAGCGGCTACGTCGATCTTCCGGGACTGGGCGCGTCCGGCTACTAGGACGCCTGCGCTTCCCGCGGATCGTAGGGCACGACGCGATCCGCCTCGCTGGCATCGTTGCGGGCGATCACGGCGCGAGCAGGCTCGGTCGCACTCAGATTGACCGGCTGATGCGGCACGCCCGGCGGAATGAACACGAAGTCGCCCGGCTCGTTGATGACCGATTCCGCCAGTCCCGGCCCATAGCGCGTCTCGATGCGTCCTTCCAGTATGTAGATGCCCGTCTCGTAGCCCACGTGGACATGCGGCTCGCCACGGCCGCCCGGCGGTACGACGACGAGATGCATCGCGAGGCCGCGCGTGCCGGCCGTCGCCGCCGACAATCCGATGAAATAAGGCAGATGCTGAACCGTCGCGAGCTTTTCCTGCGGCCGCACCGTGACGACCGTTTGCTGTGCTGTCTCTTGCCTCGTGACCTGCATGGCGATTCCTCCGTCGGCTGATGCGCCGCTATCGACGATAGCCGAAAGCCGCTGTCGCGCAAAGATCATGCGGCGCGGCTAAGGTACGGCCATGCGCGCACCGTCTTTGTGCAACCGCACATGCCCGACCCGGGGCCAAAGGCGCCGGGCGGCGCATAATCTCCTTGATTGATTCGAAGAGCGTGCCGCAACCGCATCGCAACCGAAAGCCTCGGGAGGACACCATGCTGGTCAAGAACGAAGCGCGGGTCGAACAGCTCATCAACGATCTTCTGGACTTCGCGCGAGGACGATTGCCGGAGTCGTCCTTCAAGGTCATCGAGCCGCTGCTTCGCTATTACTACGAGCAGGTCGATGTCGAGGATATCGCGAGCCGCGACGTCGCCGATCTCTACGGCGCGGCGATGGCGCACTGGCAGACGGCGCAGAAGTTCGTGCCCGGGCGCGAGGTGCTGCGCGTCTACAACCCGAATCTGGAACAGCACGGCTGGCACTCGGACCACACGGTCGTCGAGATCGTCAACGACGACATGCCGTTTCTCGTCGACTCGGTGACGATGGAGCTCAACCGCCTCGGTCTCGCGCTGCATTCGGCGATTCATCCGGTGTTTCGCGTCTGGCGCTCCGGCAAGGGCGCGCATGCGGGCGATATCGAGCGCATCGGCCAGGGCCACGCCGAAGCGGGCGATGGCAATTCCGAGCTCGAATCGTTCATCCATTTCGAAGTGGACCGCTGCGGCGACGGCGAGCGTCTCGAGGAAGTGCGCGACAACATCGCGCGCGTGCTGGGCGATGTGCGCGCGGCGGTCGAGGACTGGCCGAAGGTGGTCGATGCGGCGCGCGTCGCGATCGGCGATCTGAAGATGCGCGACACGACGCCGGACGGCATCGAGTCCCGCGCATTCCTCGAATGGATGGTCGCGGATCATTTCACCTTCCTCGGCTGCCGCGATTACGAGCTTGTCGAGCACGAAGGCGGTCCCGCGTTGCGCGGCGTGGCGGGCTCCGGCCTGGGCATACTGCGCGAGACCTTGCGCGAGCCTTCGGCGGGCGACGTGACGCCGCTGCCGCCGGGCGCGGCCGCGATCATCGAAGGCGCGGCGCCGATCTTTCTGACAAAGGCCAATTCGCGCGCGACGGTGCATCGCCCGGGCTATCTCGACTATGTCGGCGTGAAGCGCACGTCGCCCGATGGCAAGGTGACCGGCGAGCGGCGGTTTCTCGGTTTGTATACGTCGACCGCGTATCTCGTGCCGACGTCCGAAATCCCGATCGTGCGCCGCAAATGCGCGAACATCGTGCGGCGCGCGGGCTTCCTCGAGAAAGGTCATCTGGCGAAGTCGCTCATTTCCGTGCTGGAGCAGTATCCGCGCGACGAGCTTTTCCAGGCCGATGAAGACGTGCTCTTCGATATCGCGATCGGCGTGCTGCGTTTGCAGGAACATCAGCGCACGCGCCTATTCGTGCGGCGCGACCGCTTCGACCGTTTCGTGTCGTGCCTCGTCTTCGTGCCGCGCGACAAGTTCAACACCGACTTGCGCCGCCGCATCAGCAAAGTGCTGCTGGAGGCGTTCAATGGCAAGAGCATCGAGTTCACGCCGCTTCTGTCCGAATCGCCGCTCGCGCGGATTCATATCGTCGTGCGCGCCGACCGGGGCGCGATGCCGGAAGTCGATACGCGCGAACTCGAAGCACGCATCGTGCAGGTCGCGCGCCGCTGGCAGGACGATCTCGCCGATGCGCTCATCGACAGTCACGGCGAGGAGGCGGGCAATCGTCTGTTGCAGCGCTATGCCGATTCGTTTCCCGCCGGTTATCGCGAGGACTATCCGGCGCGCACGGCGGTGCGCGACATCGAACTGATCGAGGCGACGCACACGCGGCCCGGCGGCTTGTCGATGAGTCTGTACCGGCCGATCGAAGCCGGGCGCCGCGCATTCCGTTTCAAGGTCTATCGCGTAGGCGACCCGATCGCGCTGTCGCACAGCCTGCCGATGCTCGAACATCTCGGCGTGCGTGTCGATGAAGAGCGTCCGTATCTGATCGAGCCGACCGGTGCGCCCCACGCATGGGTCCACGATTTCGGGCTCGAATTGCAGGACGACGTCGAGTTCGATATCGACCGTGTGAAGCCGCTCTTCGAAAACGCGTTCGCGAGTGTGTGGTCGGGCGAGATCGAGAACGACGACTACAACCGTCTCGTGCTGCGCGCGCAGTTCGGCGCGCGCGACGTGACCATCATGCGGGCGTATGCGAAGTATCTGCGGCAAGTCGGCTCGACTTTCAGCGATGCGTATATCGAGCGCGCGCTGATCGGCAATCCGTTGATCGCGAAGAAGCTGCTGCAACTTTTCATGGTGCGTTTCGATCCTGCGCGCGGCGGGTCGGCCGAGGATCGCGACAAGGCCGCGCAACGCGTGCTCGCCGATATCGAGGCGGCGCTCGACCAGGTGCCGAACCTCGATGAAGACCGCATCCTGCGTCAGTTCCTCGGCGTCATCACGGCGACGGTGCGCACGAACCACTTCCATCGCGATTCGAACGGCCAGCCGCGTCCGTATGTGTCGTTCAAGCTCGATCCGTCGAAGGTGCCGGGCCTGCCCGAGCCCAAGCCGATGTTCGAGATCTGGGTCTATGCGCCGCGCGTCGAGGGCGTGCATCTGCGCGGCGGACGCGTCGCGCGTGGCGGGCTGCGCTGGTCGGACAGGCGTGAGGACTTCCGCACAGAAGTGCTGGGCCTCATGAAAGCGCAGATGGTGAAGAACACGGTGATCGTGCCGGTCGGATCGAAAGGCGGCTTCGTCGTGAAGAATCCGCCGCCCGCGACGGACCGCGAAGCGTTTCTGAACGAGGGCGTCGCGTGCTATCAGATGTTCCTGCGCGGCCTGCTCGATGTGACCGACAACCGCACGCCCGATGGCGTCGTGCCGCCGCCGGACGTCGTGCGCCACGATCCCGACGATCCGTATCTCGTCGTCGCCGCGGACAAGGGCACGGCGACGTTCTCGGACTACGCGAACGCGATCGCGCGAGAATACGGCTTCTGGCTCGACGACGCGTTCGCGTCCGGCGGCTCGGTCGGTTACGACCACAAGAAAATGGGCATCACCGCGCGCGGCGCGTGGGAATCGGTGAAGCGCCATTTCCGCGAGATGAACTTCGATACCCAGTCGACGGATTTCACCGTGGTCGGCGTCGGCGACATGTCCGGCGACGTGTTCGGCAACGGCATGCTGCTGTCGCGTCATATCAGATTGATCGCGGCGTTCGATCATCGGCATGTGTTTCTCGATCCGACGCCCGATGCGGCGACGAGCTTCGAGGAGCGCGCGCGTCTTTTCGCGCTGCCGCGTTCCAGTTGGGCCGATTACGATGCCGCGCTGATCTCGACGGGCGGCGGCGTCTATCCGCGCACGGCGAAGTCGATTCCGATCTCGCCGCAAGTGCAGGCGGCGCTCGGCATCAGCGCATCGGTGCTCGCGCCGAACGAACTCATCCGCGCGATCCTGCTTGCCGAAGCGGATCTGCTCTACAACGGCGGCGTGGGCACGTATGTGAAATCGAGCGCGGAGACGCATCAGCAAGTCGGCGACCGCACCAATGACGCCGTGCGCGTGAACGGCGCGGAGCTGCGCGTGAAGGTCGTCGCGGAAGGCGGCAATCTCGGACTCACGCAACTGGGGCGCATCGAATTCGCGCAGCGCGGCGGGCGCATCAACACGGATGCGATCGACAATTCCGCCGGCGTCGATTGCTCGGATCACGAGGTCAACATCAAGATCCTGCTCGGCCTCGTCGTCGCGGATGGCGAGATGACCGAGAAGCAACGCAACGCGCTGCTCGCCGAGATGACCGATGAAGTCGGCCTGCTCGTGCTGAAGGACAACTACGCGCAGACGCAGGCGCTCTCGATCGCGAAGCGTCACGAAGCCGAGACGCTCGATGCCGAGGCGCGCATGATGCGCTTCCTCGAACGCGCGGGCCGCCTGAAGCGCAGGATCGAGTTCCTGCCTTCGGATGACGAAATCGCCGAGCGCGCTGCGGCGAAGTCGGGACTGACATCGCCCGAGCGCGCGGTGCTGCTCGCATACGGAAAGATGTGGCTCTACGACGAACTGCTCGAATCGAGCGTGCCGGAAGACGCGCTCGTCGCGGACATGCTGCCCGATTATTTCCCGAAGCCCCTGCAGCAGCGCTATAGCGAGACGATGCAGCGCCATCCGTTGAAGCGCGAAATCCTCGCGACGCATCTGACCAATGCGCTCGTCAATCGCGTGGGCTGCACGTTCGTGCATCGGCTGATGGAGGAGACCGATGCGTGCCCGAGCGATATCGTGCGCGCGGCATTGATGGTGCGTGACGTATTCGATCTCGACGATCTGTGGCGCAGCATCGACGGGCTCGACAATATCGTCGCGGACGAAGTGCAGGCACGCATGTTCGTGGATGTCGTGCGTCTGCTCGACGATACGTCGCTCTGGTTCCTGCGGCATCTGAAGCACAACGGGTCGGGCGCCCACGAAGCGCGAGGCCTGCTCGCGCGCTGCCGGGAGGCGGCGCAGCGGCTCGCACCGCAACTGCCCGCGCTCCTGCCCGCGCCGCAGCTCGACGCGTGGTATGCGCGCCGGCGCGAACTGGAAGATGCGGGCGTCGAGAGCAGCCTCGCGGCGCGCGTGGCGAGCGGCGAGATCGCGACGGCGGTGCTCGACAGCGCCGAAGTGGCGGCGTGCTCGGAGCGCAGTCTCGAACTCGTCGCGAGCGTGTACTTCGGCATCGGCACGCTGCTCGACTATCGCGGCATCGCCGAACGGGCGATGGCGTTGCCGATCGCGACGCACTGGGACCTGCTCGCGCGCGCGGCGGCGCTGGAAGAGCTCGCGCGCCTGAAGCGCGCGCTGACCGTGAGCGCGCTCGAACAATCGCGCGGCATCGATGCGCCCGATGTGATCGTCGAGAGCTGGCGTGCGAAGCGGCAGGACGCGCTGGATCGCTATACGCGGCTGCTGGCGGAACTGCGCGCGAGCGGCGGGGCGAGTCTTTCGATGTTGCTGGTGGTGGTGCGGGAGATGGCGGTGCTGGAGCGGGCCTGACCCATGGCAGGCACGACGGCGATGGCGGCGCAATCGCCGCCATCGCCGCCATCGCCGCTCAGTTTTAGGAATTCTCTTTCTTTTCGAATGTCCGGAATTGCCAAATAATCACCGGTTTTTGAAATCGCCTGATCAAAGACAGGCGATTTCGATTTCCGACGTTGAAAAGGCAATTAATGAATTTCACAAAAGGACAATTGACGATCGTCATCGCGTCCGTTGCGGCGATATTGGGCGGATGCGCGAACGAAGCGTCGCGCACGCTGGCGGTACCCGAACTGGCGAGCGCCCAGAAGCCTTTCGCAGGCAAAGCCGTTCCGGTGTCCATCGGCAAGTTCGACAATCAATCGAGCTACATGCGCGGCGTGTTCTCGGACGGCGTCGATCGCCTCGGGGGTCAGGCGAAGACCATTCTCGTCACTTCCTTGCAGCGCAGCCGCCGCTTTGCCGTGCTGGATCGCGACAATCTCGCCGAAACGAAACTGGAAGCCGGCTTCGCAAACAAGGCCCAGTCGATCCGGGGCGCGAACTATGTCATCACCGGCAACGTGACGGAGTTCGGCCGCAAGGAAGTCGGCGATCGCGAGTTGTTCGGTCTTCTCGGACAAGGAAAAACGCAGGTGGCCTATGCGAAGGTCAGTCTGAATATCGTCGATACGGCCACCTCCGAGGTGGTGACGTCGAGCCAGGGCGCGGGCGAGTACAGCCTGTCGACCCGTGAAGTGATCGGCTTCGGCGGAACCTCGAGTTACGACTCCACGCTGAGCGGCAAGGTGCTCGATCTCGCCATCGGCGAGGCGGTCAATCGTCTGGCCGAGCAAGTCGATGCGGGCGCGCTGCAAACCGCGAAGTAATCTCCTCACTCATATCCGAAGAACATGATCTCGAAGAACAACAAACTGACCGCGCTCGCGCTGCCGGTCGCGGCGGCGTGCGCGCTGCTGACGGGGTGCGCAACGCAGACCGCGCCGCTCTATCAATGGGACGGCTATCAGCCTCAAGTCTACGAATACTTCAAGGGGCAAAAGGGCGCGGCCGAACAGATCGCGGCGCTCGAGGCTTCGCGCGAGAAAACCCTGGCGCAGAACAAAGCGTTGCCGCCCGGCTTTCGCGCCCACCTGGGCATGCTGTACGCGAGCGTCGGCAAAGGCGCCGAGGCTCGCCAGCAATTGACGGAAGAAAAGGAACGCTTCCCCGAATCCTCCGCGTACATGGATTTCCTGTTGAGCAAACTTCAGTAAGCGCCCACTATGACCTTCCTTATTTCCCGCAAACTCGTCGCGGTCGTATCGGTATTGCTGATGCTGTCCGCGTGCGCTTCACATTCTCCGAGCCAGACCGACCACGCGGCATTTCGCAGCAACAAGCCGCGCTCGGTTCTCGTTCTGCCGCCGCTCAACGATACGAACGACGTCAACGCGACATACGGCATGTTGTCCCAGATGACGATGCCGCTCGCCGAAGGCGGTTACTACGTGGTGCCGGTCGCCGAAATGGAGGAAACCTTCAGGCGCAACGGCCTGACGACTGCCAACGACATTCAGAATGTCGCGCCCGAGAAGTTGCGCAGTATCTTCGGCGCGGACGCGGCGTTGTACACGAAGATCACCGATTACGGCTCGTCCTATCGGGTCATCGCGAACAGGACCGTGGTCGCGGCGCAAGCCAAACTGGTCGATCTGCGCTCGGGCGACCTGCTCTGGAGCGGCTCGGCGACGGCGAACGGCAGCGAGGTCGGCGGCGACTTCAGCGTAGGCTCGGGCCTCGTCGGCGCGCTCGTGCAGAACGCCGTCAAGCACGTCGTCAATGTCACCACCGACAAGGCATGGAGCGTCGCGGGACTGACCAGCCAGCGCCTGCTGGCAACGGGCGGAACGAACGGCATGCTGTATGGCCCGCGCTCGCCGAAGTACGATTCGAACTGATCGACACGTAATGGATGAGCGAAAACGCGCCGATTCGTCGGCGCGTTTTTTTTGGGCTGTTAAACCGTGGCTTCCTTAAAAATATCCTTAAATAAGGAATACACATAAAACGAATGAAGCGCTGCATTCGCTCTTCGATCTGATCGGCAACTTTGTCCGATACATGCTAGATCGCATGCATGAATTCACTGGTCGGGCACTTTACATTGCGTAACCCGAGGCATTAAATCAACGAGCGGTCGAAGCGTGCGCTTGCCGCGATCCATTCCCGTTCTCGTGGTCACCGGTGTGCAACCGATCGACACGCCACGCGCGATCCGATGGCGGGTTTCTTGCGCTTTCGCGTACCAACTGGCAGGGTCGGAAACGTCGCAGCGCTTTACTCAGCAGCGAGGTCTCACAATGGTCAACATCTCAGGCGAAGCGATCGATACCTTGAAGGCGTCGGTGAGAGGCAGGATCATCTCACCGGCCGAAGCCGACTACGACGAAGCACGCAAGGTCTGGAATGCAACGATCGACAGGCGTCCCGCGCTCATCATGCGTTGCGCGGGCACGGCCGACGTGATCGCCGCACTCTCGTTCGCGCGCGACAACGGCCTGCTGGTCTCGATTCGCGGCGGATCGCACAACATCGCGGGCAGCGCAGTCAGCGACGACGCCTTGATGATCGATCTCTCCGCGCTGAAATCCGTGCGTATCGATCCGCAAGCGAAACGCGCGTATGTCGAGCCGGGCGCGCTGCTCTCCGACTTCGATCACGAAGCACAGGCATTCGGTCTCGCGACGCCGCTCGGCATCAACTCGACGACGGGCGTCGCGGGTCTCACGCTCGGTGGCGGCTTCGGCTGGATCAGCCGCAAGTTCGGCGTGACGGTCGACAATCTCGTCGCGGCGGAGATCGTCACGGCGGACGGCACATGGCGGCGCGTGAGCGCGGACAGCGATCCCGATCTCTTCTGGGCATTGCGCGGCGGCGGCGGCAACTTCGGCGTCGTGACGCTGTTCGAATATCAGTTGCACGAAGTCGGTCCGCAGATTTACGGCGGCCTCGTCGTGTATCCGCTCGAACAGGCGGATCAAGTGCTGCCGAAGTATCGCGAGTTCGTGGCGCAGAGCCCCGACGACCTGACCGTGTGGGCCGTGCTGCGTCTCGCGCCGCCGTTGCCGTTCCTGCCCGAAGACGCGCATGGCAAACCGGTCGTCGTGCTGGCGAGTTGCTATGTCGGGCCGGTCGAAAACGGTGAAAGGGCGCTCGCGCCCGTGCGCAGCTTCGGCACGCCCTACGGCGAGCATCTCGGGGTCATGCCGTTCGCCGCATGGCAGAAGGCCTTCGATCCGCTGCTGACGCCCGGCGAGCGCAACTACTGGAAGTCACACAACTTCGCGAGCCTGAACGATGAAACGTTCGACATCCTGACGAATGCGGTGAAATCGCTTCCGTCGGGGCAATGCGAGGTTTTCATCGGTGCGATGGGCGGACAGACGAACCGCGTTCCCGTCGATGCAACGGCGTACGCGAATCGCGATTCGATCTATACCATCAACATTCACGGGCGCTGGAGCGATGCCGCCGACGACGAGAAGTGCACGAAATGGGCGCGCGACATGTTCGCGGCGATGACGCCGCACGCACTCGGCAGCGTCTACGTGAATTTCATGACGGGCGAAGAAGGCGATCGTGTAAAGGCGGCGTATGGCCCGAACTACGAGCGGCTTGCTGAAGTGAAGCGCCGTTACGATCCGGACAACGTGTTCCGCAGCAATCAGAACATCATGCCCGCGGCGTGACGCGCGGCGCGCCGTTTCTTTGCGGGAAACGGCGTGCCACGAGCAATGTTCAGGGCCGGTCCAGATGACGGCCGATACCGCGCGTGTCCGTGCCCGACACGTCGCTATTGACTTCCTCGTAGACGAGCTTGAGCGTTTCGCCGCTCAGATGGTTTCGCAACAAGCCGAGAAACCTCGGCTCGACCGCGAGGCGCAGGCGATCGAATCGTTGATGCAGGCGGCTTCGTTCGAGATACTCTGCGACGGTCCTCGCGAATTTTTCCCGGTCGCTTTCTGCCGTTTCCGCCACGCGCGCAGCCGTATTCCGGAGGTCCTCGACTTGCCGCAGGTCCAGCTTCAATCCTTGCGTCTCGAAGATCCGGGCCCGGCTGCCATCGGCGGCAAGAACCCAGGTGATGGCGGTCATGATGCTCCTCCTGTTCGCCAGCCCAAGCAGGCTCCCGCCATTGTGCGCCTAAACGCCGTGTAACGGCTTCGTTCTCGCGCCGCATTCGCTTTCGCGGCGCAGCATAACGTGCGCGACTACGCTTCAGCGCAGCATCGAACCGCTCGCCGCAAAGCGCGAGTGAAACGAAAATGCCTGGTCGAGACGATGCGGCGTGTGCCCACCGAGCGCTGCTGCATCGCGGTAATAGTCGCGCAACAGCTCGCGATAAAGCGGGTGCGCGCAGTTCTGGATCACGCTCATGGCGCGTTCGCGTGGCGCGAGGCCGGTGAGATTGGCAAGCCCGCGCTCGGTCACGACGATATCGACATCGTGCTCGTTGTGATCGCAATGGGGCACCATCGGCACGATGCTCGAAATGCGTCCGTCCTTCGCGACGGATTTCGTTGCGAACACGGCGTAGGCCGCATTGCGCGCGAAATCGCCCGAGCCGCCGATGCCGTTCATCATGTGCGTGCCGCCGACGTGCGTCGAATTCACGTTGCCGTAGATGTCGGCTTCGAGCGCCGTGTTGATCGCGATGAGACCGAGACGCCGGATGACTTCAGGATGATTGCTCACTTCCTGCGGCCGCAACACGAGCCGTTCGCGATAGCGTTCGATATCGCCGAACACCTTTTTCTGCCGCTCTGCGGACAGCGTGACCGACGCGCCCGATGCAAACGCGGCCTTGCCGGAATCGAGCAGATCGAAGGTCGAGTCCTGCAGCACTTCGGAATAGATCGTCAATGCTTCGAACGGCGACGCCGCGAATCCCGACAGCACCGCATTCGCGATCGTGCCGATGCCCGCCTGCAATGGCGGCAATTGTTTCGGCAAGCGCCCGCGCGAGACTTCATGCTGGACGAACTCGATCAGATGCCCGGCGATCAAAGCGGTGTCTTCGTCGGCGGGCAATACGGTGGACGCGCTGTCGGGCGTGTCGGTGATGACGATGGCGGCGATCTTGTCGAGTGGAATCTCGATGGCCGCGGCGCCGATTCTGTCCTGCGGGCTTACGATCGGAAGCGGCTCGCGCTGCGGCCGGCGCTCGGGAATCCAGATGTCGTGCAGGCCTTCGAGCGCGGCCGGCTGCGCCAGATTGATCTCGACGATCACGCGTTCGGCAAGAATTGCGAAGCTCGCGGAATTGCCGACGGAAGTCGTCGGCACGATGCCGCCCGTCTCCGTGATCGCGGCGGCTTCGATGATCGCGAGATCGAGCTTGCCGAGGCGATTCGCGCGAAGCAGCTCGACCGTTTCGGACAGGTGCTGGTCGACGAACATCACCTCGCCGCGGTTGATCGCGCGGCGCAACGTGGTATCGACCTGAAACGGCAGGCGGCGCGCGAGCACGCCGGCTTCGGTGAGGATGCGATCGGTGTCATGTCCGAGCGACGCGCCCGTCATGAGCGTGATGCGCAACGGTTCATTGTCCTCGCGCGCGCGCCGCGCGATTTCGAGCGGCACGGCCTTCGCGTCGCCTGCGCGCGTGAAGCCGCTTGCGCCGACGATCATGCCGTCGCGCACGAGTCGGGCCGCTTCGGCGGCCGAGGTGATCTTCCCGCGCAATGCGGCACAGCGAATACGGTCTTCGTACATCGACGTCTATCTTCCAGAGCTTCGTTTAACCGAAGGCGATTATAGGTAGCGCGCTTTACTGTTGAAATCGCAACGTTGAAAGACATTGTTCCAATGCCGTGTCACTTTGCGCTTGGTCTAGTCGGATGCACGTACGAGCGTTTCAACCCGCCGTAGCGGTGCGGCAAATCAGCGCGCCGACGTTGAACCGACTCCACTATAGGGCGCGCGATGCCGTGAATTAATCGCTTCGCCAGGAAGGCACCTTTTCATGCGATGGAACGAAAGGCGCATCGGAATCGACAAGCGCGGTGCGGATGAAGTGCAGGCACGCGAGCACGCGCTGCATGCCGTTGCGCGCATCGCGGTCGGCGCGCGCGAATTCGAGCATGCTCTGCGCGATCAGGATCGACGCTGCGACCGAACCGATCGCGCGACGCAGCGTCGCGCTGTCGGGCGTGCGAAACAGCACGGCGATATCGCGCAACACGCGCGCGAGCGAGGTGATCCACGCGATGCGCAGTGCATCGGGAAAACGCTGTGCATGCAGCGCACGCGCTTCGTGCCGCAAGTCGATCGTCGCTTGCCCGACTTCGAGCGTGACGAGCATCCATGAGAGCGCATGTCGATGCTCGCGCGAGCGCCGCGTGAGCACGCCGCGCAACTGCGACATCAGATCGTGCGTGCCCGAGTGAAAGCGCTCGGCGAGCCCCGCGAGCTTGCCTTCGCACGCGAGCGCGGCCTGCGCACGCAGCTCCGCGAGCGTCTTGCCGACGAGCCACGGCGTGCGCGGCGGCACGATGATCGCGCATGCGATGGCCGCCGCGAGCATCGCGACGAGCACCGCGAGGCCGTTGTTGAGCAGTAGTGCCGGATCGTAGACGATGCGGTTGTCGGGCGCGGCGAGCAGGCAGAAGAACACGCAAAAGCCGATGCCGTATCCGGCGGTGGCGGCGCGCATCGCGAGAAATGCGCCTGCCGCGAGCGGCGCCGCAAGCATCGCGCACAGAAGCGGGAAGCCATCGATGGCGGGGTACACGTGACATAGATACACGTAGCCCGTGACCATCGCGAGCGCCACGCCAGCGGCCATCTGCGCGATGAACTTCGACGGCCGCGCCGATGCCGACGACAATGCGCAGGCCAGCGTCGCACCGATCACGGCATAGCCGCCGCTCGGCCACGCCGTGACGATCCAGAACCACGCGGTCGCGGCGATCACGATGCCGGTGCGCATGAACGTCGCGGCAAGTACGAAGCCGTTGGTTTTTGCTTCATATCGCGAGGCGGAGCGATCTTTCAGGCGCTCGCCGTTTGCGATCGATACATAACGGATCGTATCGGCGATGAAGCGGTACAAAAGCTCCGCCGACGTCGTGAAGTCGAGTTGTGTCGCATCGTCGGTGTGTGCAAGGCGGCGCTGCGCATCGCGCAGGCGCGTCGGCAGCGTCGTCTTGTAGCGTTGCAGATGCACGTCCGGCGATGCGCGTTCGAAGAGGCGCGCGAGTTCTTCGAGGAAGGGCATGAGTGCGTCGTGTGCGCATCGCGTATCGTCGTTGGCGTGCAGGCGCCTGATCGACTGATCGAGTGCATGCAGGCGCGCGCACGCATCCATGAAGGCGCTGTTCAGTCGCGCGAGCTTGCCGTTGTGCTGGCGCATCGTAGGCGACTCGTATGCAGCGAAGCCGCGCGTCGCTTCGAAGCCTACGATCTCATCGACGAAATCCGCGAAACGGCGATCTCGCGCGCGGCGCGAGAGACGGCCGCACAGTACGTCGGCCGCGAATCGAGCGAACTGCGCGTGACGCGCATCGAGCGAGCGCATGAGCGTTGCGCTGGCATGGCGCGGAAAGACGAGCGCGCTCACCACGCTCGAACACACGATGCCGAGCATGACTTCCGCGCCGCGCGTGAGCGTCGCGATCAGCAGGCCGTTCGGATCGGTGACGGCGGGAACGCCGATCAGCGCGGCGGTATAGCCCGCGAGCACGAAGCCGTACCAGCGGAACTGGCGGTAGCGCACCGCGAGCGCGGTGCAGGACGCGGCCCATATCGTCAGCGCGAGCGCATAGAGTTCCGCCTGTTGCACGAACACCGCGCCCAGAACGAGTGCGGCGAGCATGCCGAGCATCGTGCCCGCGAAACGATAGACGCTCTTTGCGAGCACCATGCCGGAGAAGGGCTGCATCAACACGAAGGTAGTCGTCATCGCGACGCGCGGCTGCGCCAATTCCAGACGCATTGCGATGCCCATCGCAATGAACGCGGCAAGCAGCGTCTTCGCGAGATGCAGCCAGACATGTCCATCCGTAGCGAACCAGTCGCGCGTCGACAAGCGTGCTTCCAGAAACGACATGCGGTCCGCCGATATGCCCCTGCTCATGAAGGCGCCGATTGTAGGCAAGGTGCCTTGCCGGATTAATGTGGGAATCAGGGAACATTCTTTCCTGATTCGACAACAATCGTTCGCGCGCGAAGGCGGACAATAGCGCCTTCGATGTCATTGTTACGGTTTGATGGATACCCTACAGAACATGCGGGTCTTCACCCGCGTGATCGAAGCCGGCAGCTTTACGGCTGCCGCACAGTCGATGAACTCGACAACGGGCGCAATGTCACGCGCCGTCTCCGAACTCGAAGACCATTTGCGCACGCGCCTCATGAACCGCTCGACGCGGCGTCTCGCGCTCACGTCGGCGGGCGAGCGCTATCTGAAGCGCGTGCGGCAGATTCTCGCGGACATCGACGGCGCCGAAGAAGAAGCGAGCTGCGCGCATGAACATCCGTCGGGCACGCTGCGCATGTTCAGCTTCGCGAGCGTCGGACAGCATTACATCCTGCCTGCCATCGCCCGATATCGCGCGCTGTATCCCGACGTGAAAGTCGAGCTCACGCTGTCGCAGCGCATGCCTGATCTCTTCGAAGGCAGCAGCGACGTGGCCGTCGTGTCGGCGGGTGCGTTGTCGGACTCGGAAGTCATCTCGCACAAGCTGGGCGCGACCTTCAGCATTCTGTGCGCGTCGCCCGGCTATATCGCCTCGCGTGGCGCGCCGCAGGTATCGGCCGATCTCGCGCAGCACGATTGCCTCACCTTGCAGACGCCCGCGTTTCCCGCGCGCGAATGGACGCTCGAAGGGCCCGAGGGCCGCGAGACGTTGCAGATCAGCGGCACGGTGCAGGTGAACATCGCGGAATCGCTCGTGGTCGCGATCCGCGAAGGCATGGGCATCGGCATGTTGCCGCTCTATGCGGCGATCGAGGGCCTGCGCGATGGCTCGCTCGTGCGCGTGTTGCCGCATCACACGTTGCAGCGCACGAATCTCTATGCGCTCTATGCGTCGCGCAAGTTCGTCGATGCGAAGACGCGCACGTGGGTCGAGTTTCTGCGCGCGCATCTGCCGGACGTGATCGCGCGCGACGAAGCCTTGCTCGCGGAGGTCGGGCGGACGTCTTCGAACGTGCTGCGCGTGGCGTGATTCACGTATCGCTCCACATGCGCAGCAGGTTGTGATAGCAGCCGACGAGCGAGCGCTTGGCGGCTTCGTCGCCGTTGGTCGCGTTCAGGCGTTGAATGGAATTGTCGAGATCGAAGAGCAGCGCGCGTTGAGCGTCGTCGCGCACGAGGCTTTGCGCCCAGAAGAAGCTCGATACCCGCGCGCCCCGCGTGACGGGCCGCACCTGATGAAGACTCGTCGCGGGATAGACGATCGCATGGCCCGCGGGCAGCTTCACTTCCTGAACGCCATAGGTATCTTCGATGATGAGCTCGCCGCCGTCATACTCGTCGGGCGGCGTGAGAAACAGCGTGACGGACACATCGGTGCGCACGCGCGCGCCATGGCCGGGCACGATGCGGATCGCGCCATCGACATGACTGCCGAAATGCATGCCGCCTTCATAGCGATTGAAGAGCGGCGGATAAACGCGATTGGGCAGCACCGCGCTGATGAAAAGCGGATGGCGTTCGAGCGCGCCGACGATCGCATCGCCCATTTCGAGTGCGATCGGCGAGCCTTCCGCAATCTGCATGTTGCGCTTGACCGGCGCGCCCTGATAGCCCGCGGTCGCGCGGCCATCGACCCATGCGTCGCTGACTTCGAGGCGCGCGCGCATCGTGGCCGCGTCTTCAGGGCTCAGCACGTTCGGTATCGAGAGGATCATTGTTATTGCCTTCGCGAACGCGCGCCGCGTATCACGGCGCGCTCGCATTCACATCAACGGAAGCGGTAATTCAACGTCGCGATGAACGTGCGGCCAAGACCCGGCACCGCGCGTCCGCCGTCGGACGGAATCAGGGCGTCGTAGTACTTCTTGTCGAACATGTTCTGCACGTTGAACTGGATATCGTAGCGCTTCTGATGATACGCGGCCATCACGTCCCAGCGCACGTAGCCGCCCACCTGGACCAGATTGTTGTTTGCCGCATAGCGCGACGACACATACGACGGCCCGCCGCCCACCTGCCATGCGGGCGTGAAATCATACGTGGTCCACAGCGTGAGCATGTGATGCGGCGTGTTGGCGAGCTGGTTGCCCGTGGTGCCGTCGAAGGCCTTCTGCACCGTGCCGTCCATGTACGTGTAGCCGCCGAACATCTGCCATTGACGCGTGATGTGGCCCGCAACGCCCAGTTGATAACCCCGCACGCGCACGTCGCCGTCGAGCGTGTATTCGCCGGTCGATGTCAGCGTGCGCGCGTTGGTCTTGTCGATGTTGAAGAGCGATTGCGTGATCGACAGTCCGCCGTTCAACAGATCCCACTTCGAACCGATTTCATACGAGCGGTTGTGTTCCGGCGGCGTGTTCTGCTGGCCGTTGGTGAGCGTGAGCGCCTCCAGCGACGGATTGAACGACGTGCCGTACGACACGTAGTACGACTGCCAGTCCGTCGGCTGCCACACGACGCCGGTGCGCACGCTCGTGAAGTAGTTCGTCTGGGTCGCATAGCCCGGCGCGTTGATCGAGTTGTTGATGGCTGCTTCGTAGCGGTCCCAGCGCACGCCGCCGATCCACTTCCAGTGCTCGCCGATCGAGATCGTGTCGTTCAAATAGACGCCGATGCCGTTCGCGCTCGACTCCGCGAGATTGGTCGCCACCTCGCGATAGTTCGACGGACGCGGCACGTAGGCGGGATCGACGAGCGGCACGATCGCGAGCGTGTTCGACGGCAGGCCCGGCGTGGTCGCCGTGAAGCTCTGGTTGCTGTACGTTTCGTGGCTGAGATCGACGCCCGCGAGCATGTCGTGCTTGAGAAAGCCCGTCGCGAACTTGCCCTGGATGTCGGTCGTGTTGTAGACCGAGTGATCGTTGATGTTGCGGTCCTTGCCCTGCAATCGCACGAAGAGCGACGACAGCGGCAGCGTCGTGTAGTTGCCGTTCGAGAGCGCGGGCGATGTGCCAAGCGGCCCCGTCAGCACGGCCGCGGGATTGGTCGCGCGCGCCTCGGTGCTGTAGTGGCTGAACTGTGTCTGGTTGCGCAGCGTGAACATGTTGTCGAAGCGATGCTCCACGCGCGCGTTCACCGTCTGCACGTCCTGGATGGTGCGGTCGTCGGTGAAGCCGTAGAACGTCTTCGTGTCGACGGGCGCCGGGTGGCCGTTCAACGGCGGAATGCCGTAGTCGGGCTGATCGCGGTTGTGCTGGATCAGCGCGGAGAGCGTCACTTGCGTCGGCGTGCCGATACCGAACTTCACCTCGGGCGCGATGCCGAAGTCCTTGTTGATCATCTCGTCGCGCGTCGAGCCGAGCGACTGGCCGAACGCGTTGACGCGGAACGCGGAAGTGTCCGTCATCGGCTGGTTGATGTCGACCGTCGTGCGATAGCGATCATGCGTGCCCGCTTGCAGCGAGACATCGGCGCGCGGTTTCAGGTTCGGCTGCTTGCTGACCTGATTGATCACGCCGCCCGTCGAGCCGCGCCCGAAGTACAGCGACGACGGGCCGTACAGCACGTCGATCGATTCGAGGTTGAAGGTGTCGCGATAGTACTGGCCGCGATCGCGGAAACCGTCGAGATAAATGTCCGTGCGCGCCGAGAACCCGCGCAGATTGATGTTGTTGCCGATCTGACCGCCTTCGGCCGCGCCGAGCGTGACGCCCGGCACGTTGCGCAGCGCATCGGAGAACGAGCTGACCGCCTGCGAGTTCAGCACCGCCTTCGGCACCACGACGACGTCCTGCGGAATGTCGCGCAGCGCAGTCGGCACCTTGGCGCCGACGCTCGACATTTCCGGCTGAAAATCCGGCGTGTCGGCCTGGCCCGTTACTTTGACGGCCGGCAGGGCAGCGGTTTCAGGGGCGGTGACGGCCGAAGCGTCTTGGGGCGGTGCCGCTTGCGCGACTTGCGACGACGGAGCGTTCTGCGGTGCGGCTTGCGGTGCGGTTTGGGCGTACAGCGGCGCGGCCATGGGCGCCGCGACAATAGTTACCAATGCCGCGGCAAGCGGCGTCTTTCTCAACATGTCGTTTCCCCGATGCTTGTTAGTGATATCCGAATCGGCAGCGAAGCGGGTTTTCGCGTGCCGATGTTCGATCGAACCGAGATCGAAGCGCAGCGGCGAGGCCGGCGGGCAAGGACCGGCGCGCCCTGTGAACGCTGTCGCGACGGGCGTCATTGAATGTGCCGGACATCGCGATTCGGTTAAATGCGAATCAGTATCATTACACGTCTTAGAAACATTTGGAAAGAAACACTTATAGACAACAGGCTTTTTTGCCGGCGTCCGTGACGTTCCGACAACGAAAAAATGTGTGGAAGATGCCGGTTTTCGCGTTGAGTGATAAGCCTGCGAACGCCGGTGGATAAGGGTTTCGAGTAGAGAAGCGGGCGCGCATGGCGCCGGATTCGACCCAACCCGGTTGCGGGTAAAAGTGGCGGTGGCTTTTTTACCGTGCCGCGACGCTTAATGCATCGACAAGGCGATTCGCGTAAGCGTCAGAACCCCGGCGACGGCGGATGTGACGAGCGCGTAAGGACCATGCGTCAATTGCTGCTTCAGGAAGTCGATGCACACGCGGATCTTCGCGGAATGCGACGAGCGCGCCGACGTCACCGCCCACACATCCGCGCGCTGCCGGTAAGCCGGCAGGACGGGCACGAGCCTGCCGTCCTGCAGGCTGGCGGCGACGTCCCAGATCGAACCCATCACGATGCCGAAGCCGTCCTTGGCCCATTGCCGCACGATGTCGCTGTGGTTCGAGGCGATCGGCCCGGTCACCTTCACGCTTTCTTCGCCATTGGGTCCGGAAAGACGCCAGACGCCGAAGCGCTGATCGCGTCCGCGAAACAGCAGGCAGTCGTGCTGCGCGAGCTCGGCGAGCGTCTTCGGCGCGCCGCGCCGTTCGAGGTACGCGGGCGCGGCGGCGAGCACGCGAAAGCTGTCGACGATCTTGTGCGCGATGAGATGCGGCTCCACGACCTCGCCGACGCGAATGTCGATATCGAAGCTCTCGCCGATGAGATCGACGCGCCGGTCGAGCAGTTCCAGCCAGATCTCCAGCCCCGGATGACGCTGCCTGAGCAACGTAAGCGCAGGCGATACGTGCTCGCGTCCGAGCCGCAGACTCGTGCCGATGCGCAGCAGGCCGCGCGGATCGTCGAATCCGGCGAAGGCATCGGCCATGCCTTGCACGTCGTCGATGATCTTTTGCGCCCATTGAAAGGCCGCTTCGCCGTCGCTCGTGATCGAGACGCGGCGCGTCGTGCGCGTGAGGAGCCTGACGCCGAGGCTCGTCTCCAGCATCGCGATGCGCTTGCTGACGTGCGCGGGCGAGATGCCGGTCTCGGTGGCCGCGGCGATGAAACTCGAGCGGCGCGCGACGATGCAGAACAACTGCAGGTCGCGCAGAAACTGGTCGTTGTTCGCGATGAGGGCGCTTTGTGTTTTCATTCGGCTGATTCCGCTGGCGCGCTGCGCTTGCGGCAGCAGGTTCACGCCTGGACGCAAGCGCAGCGCGCGCAAGAACATCAGTTCGACAGCGACAGATACGGCGAGCTGAACGCCTGCGGCGGGAACGCCGGCTGCGCGACGCTCTGACGCGTGAAGCTGTAGCGCACATACACCGCGGCGAGCCACTCGCGATACTGATAGGCGTTGCCGAACGATGCCGTCGCCCCGAAAGCGAGTTGCGGCGCAAGCTGGTATTCGCCCGTCGCACTGAGCGAGTACGACACGCCCGTCTTGCTCTGGCCGGGATAGACCGCGAGCGCGTCCGGCGTGGCGCCCGAGCTTGCGGCGCGCGCCTGATACGTCGCGTTCGTCGGAAAATAGTTCGACTCGTCCTGACGATAATGCTGCACGCCGATCGAGCCCTTCAGATCGTAGGTGAAGAGCCCCGTACGCCCCGCGTATTCGACCGGGAAGTTCAGGATCACGTACTGCTGCGGGCTGAAGTAGCCGCCTTGCCCATACGTGAAGTACGACAGGTTCTTGTCGTAATGCATGAGCGTCGTGTTCGCGCCGACGGTCAGCGTCTGGTCCGCGTCCTTCAAAAGGCGCGTATAGATGCCGCCGCCGCCTTTCACCGCGTTGTTGGTCGCGACCTGGTTGCCGTCGAGAAACTGATACGCCGCGTTCAGATAGACGCCGCTCGTGCCGTCGTCCCAGCCGAGGTCGGCGCGTGCGCCCGTCGATGTCACGCCGCCCCATTCGAGGCCGGCGCCCTGATCGCGCGCGCCCGCGTAGGAGAGCAGGCTGTCGGTCACGGCGCGGCGGGCGACGGCGAGCGAGTACGACACCTTGTCGCTAATCGCGTTCTGATACTGCAGTCCGCCGACGACATTGGTCTCGCGAAAGCCGAGCGGCGTCGTGCCCACATCGCCCTTGAAGTTGCGATTCTCATAGCCGAGCGAGAGGCCGACGCCCGTCGCCGTCTGCGATCCGTAGTTGTTCGTCGGCGGATTGGCTGTCGCGCCCAGACCCGATCCGAAGCGCGCGAGGGTGTTCGGCTGGCTGCTCGCGGTGCCGGCATCCAGCGTGACGGGCGTTGCGCGCACGATCACGTGTCCGTTGCCCGCCTTGATGCGGCCTTCGATGGGCGCTTCGATATCGGTCAGATTGGAGAGGCCGTCCTCGCCGTCGCGGCTGCGGAAGATGAGACCGCCCGAGACCGTGCTCGCCTGCTCGCGGTTGATCTGCGCGAGTTCTTCGGCGACGCCCGCCGTCTGCGAATTCGCGAGCGGCACGGGAACGCCGCCCGCGCTCATCGTCGCGGCGGCGGCGGCGCGCTGTGCGGGCTGCGCCTGCGACGGGTAATACGGCTGCGCGTAGCCTGCCGGCGGCTGCGGGATATACGGCTGCTGCGCGTACTGTTGCGGCGGCGGCGCGTAATAGGGCTGCTGGCCATATGGCGCCTGCGCGTACTGTTGCGGCTGCGGCGGCGCGCCGTATGCGTAGGGATCGGCGGGACGCGCGGGCGTCGTCTTGCGCGATGACGTCTGCTTCTTCTTCGTCGTGCCGGCTGCGGCCGGCGGCGCGTAGGCGTTCGACTGCGCCTCGCGCGCGCCGGGCGACATCGGCCAGGGCGCCGTGTACGGGTCCTGGGCGGCGTAGGGCGCCTGCTGCGGATAAGGCTGCTGCTGCGAATACCCCGGCTGTTGATACGGCTGCTGCGGATACGGCTGATACGCAGGCCGCTCCTGATACCCCTGCGCCGGATACGCACCGGGCGTCCCCGCATCCTGTCCCGGATAAGGCTGCAACGGCGCGCCCGATTGCCCCGAGCCGTACATGTCCGGGCCGTATCCGCCGCTCGGCGCCGAACGCGGCACGGCATTGGGCATCGTCGCCGGAGCGGAGGAAGGTGCCATATAAGGTGTCGTATAAGGCGCGGGCTGAGGAGGCGGCAGATAGGTCGGCACGGGCTGCGAATAACTCTGAGGAAGGGCCTGACGATAAGACGCGCCCGATGCGAGCGCCGGATTCGACGCCGTATCGACGGCCGTCTTGCCTTCGAACGGGTTGGTGCCGGGCAGCGGATTCGAGCCGATGCGGCTCATCGCGGTTTCCCAGCCGGGCGGAACATTGCCGCGACCCTGAGCGGACGCGACCGGCGCCGGCGTATTGGCGGCGATGAGCGAACGCTGCAGGAACTGCGCGGCGAGATCGAGCTTGCCTTGCGCGCGATACATCCGGCCGATCGCGGCGAGCACGCCCGGATCGTTCGGCGCGGCCTGATACGCCTGGTTCGCGTAGGTCTCGGCCAGCTTGAAATCGCGCACGCCGCTCGCGGCGGACATCGCGGCCGTCTGCAGGCCGATATCCTCGGGACGGCGCGACAGCGCATTCTGATAACAGGAGAGCGCGTTGCGGTCATCGCCCGCCGACGTGTACATGCGTCCGAGCGCCGCTTGCAGATCGGCGTTGTCGGGCATCGCGGCGAGCCACGGCGCGATCACGTCGTAGGCGGCGGCGAGATCGCCTTGCCTGCGCACGGCATCCGCTTGCGCCACGACGATCCCCACGTTCAGATTGTTGAAGTCCGCGCGCTGCTGCGTGGTGAGCGGCATCGACTGAAGCCGGCGCATCACGGAGCCGAGTTCGGCTTGCTGCTGCGTCGCCGACAGGATCCCCGCGTATTGCAGCAACAGGCCGGTGTCGTTCGGCGCACTGGCCATTGCCCCGCGCACGAGCGAAAGCGCCCGCCCCGGATCGCCCGTCTTGACATACGCCGATGCCACCGCGCCCATCAGTTCGGCGTTGCCCGCCGCGACCGGCTCGGCATGGCGCAGGATCGCGAAGGCCTGCTGGCGCTGGCCCGCGGCGGCGGTGCGCGTCGCGAGTTCGGCTTGCTGTTGCACCCACAGGCGATGCTGCAACGCGGTCATCGCGGGCGTGCGCTGCGCGACGGGAATGCGGTCGAGTTGAGCGAGCCCGGCCGACCAGTCCTGCGTTTCGGCGGAGAGCAACGCGCTCGCGTAGAGCGCGTCGGTCATGTCGGGATGCGTGGCGAGCAGGCCGTCCATCATGCTGCGCGCATTGCCGAGCGCGCCCTGACGCACATAGATGCGCGCGAGGTCGAGCCGCAGCCAAGGATCGTCGGGATTGTTGAGCAGTGCGTCTTCGAAGAGGCTGCGCGCCGCCCCGAGATCGCCACGCGCTTCGGCGGCGCGCGCCTGCGCGGCCTGCGCTTCACCGCGCAGCTTGTTGATGCCGCCGGCCTTGGCCTGCTGCTCCGCGTTCAGGCGATTGGCGAATTCGAGCGCCTCATCGCCTCGACCTTGCGCGGCCAGTGCGCCGACGAGCCCGCGGATCGCATCGGGATTGTCGGCCTGACGGCGCAGCGCCATGCGATACGCCTGTTCCGCGCCACGCGGATCGCCGTTTGCGAGCAGCATTTCGCCGAGCAGCACCTGTGCGGTGACATCGGATGGATCGGCCGCGATCGCGCGCTCGAAGAGCGCCTTCGCCTGCGCGATCTGGCCGTTGCTGCGCGCGCCGATCGCATCGCTCGTATAGGTCCAGTAGGTCGCGCTCGTGAGCGCGTCCTTCCAGCGCGCCGGATTGCCGGCCCGCGACGCACGTTCGAGATACGTGCGCGCTTGCGCGAAACGTTCCTGCTTCAGGGCCGCGACGCCCATGCCGCCTAGCGCGTCGGCATCGTTCGGGTCGCTCGCGAGCACCGACGAAAAGCGTGCGCGCGCCGTCACGAGATCGCCGCGATCGAGCGCGGTAAAGCCCTCCGCGACGGTGCGCCCGCGCGCATCGACCGCGGCGCCCGCCTGCGCGCGCTCGCGGGCGGACTTGTCCTGCTGAACCATCGAATCGAAGCGCGCTTTCACGGCGGCGTCGTCCGGCGAGACTTGCAGATAAGCCTGATAAAGCGGTGCATCCGATGCGCGCGCGCCGAGCCACAGGAGCGCCTGCCGCCAGCTCTTTTTCGCCTCCGCGCCGACGGCGCTATCGCCCGACAGCTTCGCGAGCCGTGCGATGCCGTCGCGCCGCGTCGAATCGCGATAAGTCAGATGCTGCGCATACGCGAGCTGATAGCGCGGATCGTCGGGATTCTGGCGCGCCAGTTGTTCGAGGCCGCGGCGCGCTTCGTCCCAGCCTTGCGGCGTGGCGGCGAGCGCCTGGTAGTACTCGAGCTGAAGCTCGGGCGTCGCGGGCTTGCCTTCGATCGCGCGCTTGTATTCCTGCACGGCCGATGCGCTCTGTCCGCTCTGCGCGAGACGCCGCGCGTCGTTGACGGTCTGATCGCGCGAGCTGGTTTCGCCCAGACGTCGGCCGAGCTCGTCGATGTTCGGATAGTTCGGCGCGACCTGGCGCAACTGCGCGAGATACTGTTGCGCGCCGCTGCCGTCCTTGCGGTCGGCGAGCACCATGCCCATGCCGAAGAGCGCGTCGGGCTGTTTGGGATTGATGCGCAGCACCTTCTGCCACGCCTGCTCCGCGAGGTCGCCGCGCCGGTGCGCCTGCCAGTATTTGCCCTGATCGATGAGCACCGTGAGCGGATCGGTCGCGGCGGCCTGCGCGAAGGCCATCGACGGCGCGGCGCAAAGCAGCGCCGCGATGACGCGTTTTCGAGCCCGGATCAGCATGCGCTTCTCCAGTTCGGCAAGAGACGGCCGTTTTCATCGAAGCGGTAGCGCCCGTCGATGAACCCGCCGCCGAACAGACCGAGCACGCGGTCGTAATAGACCGGTTCGCGTCCCGCACCCGGCGGCGCGACCAGCGCGTCGAGATGAGTGCGCGCGAGGCCCAGACCGCGCTCGTCGTTCAATGCCTTGAAGTAAGGCGCGAGCGCGCCCCAGTACGACAGCGGACCTTCGTCGCTCGCCGCGCCGCTGATGGTCGATACTTTCTCCGGCGGGAAACCCGTCTGCGCGACGCTCTGGCGCATGCCGCCAAGCGCATCGAGCCATGGGCGCGCAAGCGGATCGCTCGCCGACGCCATGCCGGCCCACAGATAGACGCGGATCGCGTCGTAGCTGCCGACATCGCCGTTCTTCGGATCGACGACGAACTGGCCGTTCTGGTAAGCCGCCCAGTCCGGCGCGTAGCCCCGCGGCGACGTGACCCTGATCATCTTCGCGGCGTTTTGCGCGAGCTTCGTCCACGGGCCGTCGGGCATTTCATGCGCGAGGCCGCGCAAGAGCGGCAGCGGCAGATAGCTCGGATTCAGGCGCGTGACATCGCCGGTGCGAAAGCCTTGCGGCCCCGGCAGGAGCATCGGGCCGAGGCCGGGCAGATCGACGATCTCCTGCTTCACGATCTGCGTCGCGAGCGCATAGGCGAGCTTCGTGTACATCGGCTCCTTCCACAGCCGGCCGGCCTGGAAGAGGTCGTAGGCGATCCACAGATCCGAGTCGGAGGCCGGGTTCGGATCCATCACGCCGAACGAGCCGTCCTGTTTCTTGCCCCATTGCCAGGCGGGCAGGCGCAGGCTGTTGGAATCGAACTGATTGGCCGACAGATTCGTGCGCGTCCAGCCGAGCAGACGGTCGAAGGTCGCGCGGTCGTTCGCGACGAGCGCGAAGAACATCGCATACGACTGGCCTTCGGACGTGGTTTGCAGCGCACCGGTCGAGCGGTCGATCACGCGGCCATCGGCCTGCACGACACGCTCGACGAAGAGGCGATACGCGGGCCAGCCGCATTGCTGCGCCGCCTGCGTGCTTGCCGCGGACGCGGCGATGACTGCACCAGCGAAGAACCTGGCGGTGGATACCCGCATATCAATCCCTCAGGCGCCGTGCGGCGATCGAGCGCAACGCACGGTAGAACAGGGCGGCGATGATGAGCGCGGCCAACAGCCCGCCGAGCACCAGCAAAAGCGGATGCGACGACAACGCCCAGCGCATGTAGTGCATCGGCGAGAGATGACCGATGTAGTACGCCTCGCCGTTCGACGTGACCGTCACCGTGCGGCCGTGGATCACGGCCATCGCGCCCTGAATCGAAGGCAGCAGGTCGTTGTCGAGCAGGGCCGCGGATAGATCGGCATCGGACTGGCCGGCCGCGCTGATGAGCGCCACCGCGCTGCGCCCGCTTTTCAGGGGCGATTCGAAGCCGGTCAGGAGCGCGTCGCCGTTGGAACTCACGAGCGAGAGATCCGCGCGCGCGGGCGAGCGTTCCGGGCCTTGCTCGCCATGCCACCAGTCGACGAGCTTGAACGCGACATCGGAAAGCTGGAAGGTGCGCGCGTCGCCGTCACCGGAAAACGGCATCTGCCTGGCCCAGCGCTGCAGGAGCGGCTGGCGTCCCGGCGAGCCGAGGATCAGCAGATCCTTGTCGGCGAAACGGTCGACGTCGTTCGCGCTCGTCACGGTGACGCCCGTCACCGGATAGCCCGTCGATGCGCCCATGCGGCCCATCTCCAGCAGATACAGGCTGTAATCGGCCGAGTTCGGCTCGTTCGGCAGCACGACCGCCGTCTGCGAGAGATCGGCGAGGCGCGTGAACGGAAAGCCGCCGTTCGCGAACGCGGCGAGATCGGGCAGCGCCATGTAGTGCGGGAAGCCGGACAGATCGATGGTCGAATTCGGATCCACCGCGCCGACGACGTTATCCAGCACGCGCCCCTGGCATTCGCCGGTCTTCGGGATGTCGTAGTAGAAGTGCAGGCGCAGTTGCGCACGCGGCGTGATGAGCAGCGGCGGCAGATAGATGTCGCGGCGCGCGGCGACGGTCTTGTCGGGCAGCACGCGGCTGAAATACTGGCCGAGATCGAACGTCGATGTCGACACCGCCGGAATGCGCAGCGACTGCACGAAGCCATCGTTCACGCTGATATTGAGCGACGAGCGGTCCGGCGCCGGACGCACCGTGTAGCGATAGCCGAGCTCCACCGGCACGCCCTTCGTCTGCCACATGAAGAGATCGGGCGGCACGCGCAGGTTGATGCGCACCGCGTCCGCGTCGTAGCCGTGGGCGGTCAGGTCGCGCGCTTCCGCGAGCTCGCCGAAGCGCACCGGACGATCGGACGGCAGCCAGTTCGGCGCGTCGTACGGGCGGCGCGGTTGCAGGTCGTTGAACTGCGTGATCGTCGCGCTGGTGCCTGACAGCGTGTTCTGGCCGACGCCGAGCGCCTTGGCGGCCGTCTTCAGTTCGTTGTCGTCGCGCCCGAGCACGAGCAGGAGGCGGCCACGCGCGTTCGCGTCGCGCTCGACGAGCGCGATGGTCGGACCGGAGACCGGCGGAATATCGACGCCCGCGACTTTCGCATCGCCGACGGCGAAGACAACGGCATTGCCCGACAGCGGCACGTTGTCGGTCTGCGCCGGAAAGATCGCGCCGCGATAGCCCGCGAGCGAGCCGAAGTATGAGGCGACCATGCCGGCCGATTCCAGCGCGGCCAGACTCGGCTTGCCCGCGAAAACGAAGGGCAGTTCGAGGCGGCGCACGTCGCGGCGGTCGAAGAACGGTTGCGGCAGCGCGGCGAGATCGGGTTTGTTGGCGATCGACGCATACGTGAGATCGAGCGAGCTCGCGTTGCTCACCGTCGCCCAGAGCGTCGAGCTCGACGGGTCCTCGCACTGCTGCGTGTAGTGCCCGATCAACTGCACGTTGAGGTGATTGAACTCCGTGATGAAGCGCGGATCGATCGCCACGTCGCGCGCGACCAGCATGCCGGCCTGATCGCGCGGCACCGGCAGCGTCGCCGCCACTTCGCCGTTGATGAGCACCTTCAGTTGGGAGGTCGAGGGCAAGAGCGACGGCGAATAGCTGTAGATCAGATGCAGGATCGCGCCGGTCACGACTTCGTCGCCACGCACCGAGAACGCGATGCCGTTCTGGCCGTCGGTGCCGCGCAGCTGCAACGGATCGAGCGCGCCGTAATCAGCGAAGGTGAGCGTCTGGCGGCGTCCGCCGGGCACGAGCGTGCCGGGGTCGGCGGTCGTCGGGATGCGCGAGGTGAGCGGCTTGTCGGGCTTGCCGGAGAACGCGGGAACGGGCATCGCGAGCGCCGGCTGCTGGATCGCGGCGGGGTTGTACACCACCGCCGGACTCGGCGCGGGCACGGCGCCGACGCCGGTCGCCTGCTGCGTGGCCGGCGGGACGCTCCCGGAAGCCGCGTTCGGCGCGACCGCAGCCGACGCGACCGGGGCCGCGAATGCCGTCTGCAAGGCCATCAAAACGGCCAGTGCGCGGCCCAGCGGTTTTTCGCAAAAACGCGGCGCGCGCTCGCCCGTTTCGTTTTCAACGCGCAACTTCGACATGCCCGTGCCCATTATTGGTCTTTGGTTTTCAGCTTCTTCACATCGACCGGGCGCTTGTTCATCCAGGTACGAAGGTCGCTGTACAAATGCTCGAACAATCCCGCGATGCCGCGCGTGCCCACCAGCAGCACATGCGACAGGCCGCGCAGCGGCGTATCCGGGCGGCGTCCCTCGGACCAGCCGGTCCAGGCGTCCGCGCGCGCGAAAGTCGTCTTCACGAAGTCGTATTCCTGCTCGCGCGTGAGTTGCGAGAATCGCAGGCCGACGCGGCCCGGCTCCGTATAGCCGACCGTCGCCGGAAACGCGTACTCCTCGTCGCCGCGAAAGAGCGAGACGGTCACGCGCTCGTGCATCGGCACTTCGAGCTTGCTCGGCAGCGCGACGCCCACGCCGCCTTCCGAATAGTCGATCGTCTCGCACGCGAGCGTGCGGCCGGTCGAGAACTTGAGCATCACGGGCATCTTCATCGTCACGCGATGTGTCGCGCGCACCTGCTTGCGCTCGCTCGCCGCCGCCACCGACGCGCCGAGAATCAGCATGTTGTAGACCGTCCAGCAGAGGTTGAGGATGGTCGTGTTCACTTCGCTGCGGATGTGCCAGTACATGACGATATGCACGACGCCCGCGATGAAGCCGAGCAGGTTCAGCAGCAGCAGAAACAGGTACGGCCGCGAGATGTACCAGTCGAAGTAGTCCTTCGCGATCTGGCCGCCCTTGGCCGTCACGTTGAACTTGCCGAGCTTCGGGTTGATGACCGCGAGGAGCGTGGGCGCGGTGATGTACGACGCAAGCACCGACTCATACACTTCGGCCCAGAACGAGTGGCGGAAGCTGCGCTGCATGCGCGAATTGGTGATGCTCGCGTGCATCATGTGCGGCAGCGCGAAGATCGCAATGGTGCTCGCCGCCGCTTCGATCACGTGCGCGCCGAAGAACAGATACGACAAGGGCGCGGTGAGGAACACGAGACGCGGCACGCCGTAGAAGAAGTGCAGCATCCCGTTCAGATAACAGAGCCGCTGGCCGATCTTCAGGCCCTTGCCGGTGAGCGGATTGTCGATACGGAAGATCTGCGTCATGCCGCGCGCCCAGCGGATGCGCTGGCCGATATGTCCCGAGAGGCTTTCGGTCGCGAGCCCCGCGGCCTGGGGAATCGCGAGATAAGCGGTCGTATAGCCGAGCCGATGCAGCTTGAGCGCGGTATGCGCGTCCTCCGTTACGGTCTCGACCGCAATACCGCCGATCTCTTCCACCATCGAGCGGCGCAGCACGGCGCACGAGCCGCAGAAGAAGGTCGCGTTCCAGAGATCGTTGCCGTCCTGAACGAGGCCGTAGAACAGCTCGCCTTCGTTCGGCACCTTGCGGAACGTGCCGAGATTGCGCTCGAACGGATCGGGCGAGAAGAAGTGGTGCGGCGTCTGCAGCATCGACAGCAGCTTGTCGCGCAGAAACCAGCCGAGGCAGATCTGCAGGAAGGAGCGCGTCGGAATGTGGTCGCAGTCGAAGATCGCGAGGAATTCGCCCTTCGTGATCTTCAGCGCCTCGTTGATGTTGCCGGCCTTCGCATGACGATTGTGCGTGCGGATTGTCCAGTTGACGCCGACTTCCTCGCAGAACGTCTTGAACTCGGGACGGCGGCCGTCGTCGAGCACGTGGATCGCGAGCTTGTCCGACGGATAGTCGAGCGCGAGCGCCGCGTAGATCGTCGGCTTCACGACCGAGAGCGGCTCGTTGTAGGTCGGGATGAAGACATCGACGGTCGGCCACTGGCTGCGGTCCGCGGGCAGCGGCAGCGGCTTTCTCTTCAGCGGCCACGCGGTCTGGAAGTAGCCGAGCAGCAGCACGAGCGTCGCGTAGACTTCGGCCGCGACGAGCAAGAGGCCCCACGCGGCGTCGAGCGGGCGTTCCCAGTAGGTCGTTTCGGTGAGACGCCAGAACATGTAGCGGCCCGACGCGACGATCGACAGCATGATCATCACGAGCGTCGCGTACTGGCCTTGCAGGCGGCGAAAACCGAGCGCGCAAAGGAAGCAGATCGTGGCGAACGCAAGCTGCTGGCCGAACGCGAGCGGCACCGTGACGACGAAATACAGCGCGAACGCCGCGAAGACCGTGAGGAGAGTCACGACGATGCGGCTGCCCCAGATGCCCGCATCGACGAAACGTTCGAGGCGCGAGGTCGCGACGCTGACCTCGGTTTCGGGCGAGGGGATCTTGGCGGAACTCATGCGAGCTTCCTCGACGAGGCGGCCATCGCATCGATGGCGGAGAGAAGCCAGTCGCCGCACGCGCGCAGATCGGCGGCGGCCTGCGAAAGCGGATCGTAATGGATGAGCGTCGTGTCGCACGCGAGCGATTCCGAGACGCCTTCGTCCTGATGGATCACGCCTGGGAACATCTTCGTGCCGAGCATGTTGCGCAGCACCTTCAGCACGTCCTTGCTCAACTGGCGCGACTGATCGACCTGATTCACGACATAGCCCTGGCCGGCGAAATCCGGGCGCGGTGCGGCGTAGGCATCGACCATGCGCTCCATGCCGGGAATCGCGGCATAGGACGCGGCATCCGCGAGCACGACGTTCAGCGCGAAGTTCGCCGCTGTCAGCGCGGTGCGCGTATAGACCGACGAGCCCGGCGGCGTGTCGACGATCACGATGTCGCTGGCGTCGAGCGCGAGCGACTGCAGCGAGTGGGCGAGCCACGCGGGATCACTGTCGACGAGCGCCTCGAAGCGGCGGCGGTCGTCCTCGATCACGGCGCCGTAGGGCAGCACGGTCACGCCGTCGACGCCGTCGAACATCACCGTTTGCCACGGATCGCCGGCGAGCGTCGCGCGCGAAATGCCGTCGATGCTGTCGAGCGGAATGCCGAAATGCAGGCGCAGCGCGTTTTGCGGATCGAGATCGAGCACGATCACGCGGCGGTTGCGCGCGGCGAGCACCGAAGCGAGATTCGCGGCGAGCGTCGTTTTGCCGACGCCGCCCTTCGCGGAAACTACCGTGATGACTTTCATGAGCGTGAGTGGCGGCGTGCCTGAGCGGCGTGGCCGGTGCCTGCGCGCGTGTTCGAGGATTCTTCGCCCTGGGGACGGGCGCGGCGCAGACGCTCGAACACGGCGTCGAGCGAGCCCGCGGGCGCGCTCGGGACGTGCTGCGTCGGTTGCCCGAAGAGCTTGCCGAGGATCGAATGCGGCGCGGCGGGCGTGGGTTCGGGGGCGGGCACTGTCCGCGGAGAGGGCGTGCGGCGCGCGAGAAAGTTCGAGCCGAGCGTGGCGGACGCGCCCGGGCGTTCCGTCACGACCGTGCCGGCGTCATCCGCCACGGCCTTCGATTCGACAGGCGCGGCGAAAGTCTGTACGGGCGGCACGCTCGCTGCGGGTGCGTCCGCCGAATCCGCAATCGTTCCGGTTTCGTTCGACGCCGATTCGCCGGGCACCGAAAAACGCAACGCGCTCAGCGACTCGGCGGCGGGCGGATTGACGGGCGGAATCGTGCGGCGAAGGGGCCGCGTGAAGAGCGATTGCCTGCCCCGATGAATCGGCGTCGGCTTTTCGGCCGGCTCGACGGACGGTTCAGTCGCACGCGGCCGCGCAATGTTCGGTTGCGCGTCGCGGCGCGGCGCGATCTCGGGGATCGCCGGTTGCGCGAAGTCGAGCGTGGCGAGCAGCGGCCAGCGGGTGCGAGCCGTCCTGGCCTCGTTCTCTCGTCCGATTTCCTGGTAGTCGCCTGCATTGCCGCCGAAATGATCGAACAGCTTCTCGATGTCGCGCGAAGTATTCATGATGCCGCTTCCTCGTCGTGCCAATTCTTGATGCCTGGCCGATGCTGCTTGTCTGGAGCCGCCCGTTGGGCCGCTTGGTGCCGCCGCATCGAGGCGGCGGTCGGATTGCGCTGAAGACGTTTCAGGCCGCGACGCGCGCGAGCCTGAATTCGATGGCCGCGTCGTCGCCGAACTCGCTTGCCTGCCGGATCGCGAGTCCCTGCGCGCCGAGCGCGGCGAGCCACTGTTGATACGCTCCTTCGAGAAACGCGGGCGTCCACGCGAGCGCGCTTTCGCCGAAGGCAGGCAGCGGCGCGCAGTAATGGACGATGCTCAGATAGTCGCGTTCATCGGACAGTTCGACGAAGCCCCAGTCGGTGTCGTGCCACAGGGCGTTGAGCGTGTCGGCGAGCGCCGCTGTCGAATCGCAGGGCGGCAGCGGCCGCGCCTCGGCGAACCGGCTGCCCACGCGATGCATCAACTGACGCAATTCATTGCGCCCGATCTGCGCTTCGAATTCGTCTGCAAGGGCGGCCAGCAGGCCTCGCCATTGCCGGGAAATCTGACTGTCCAACAGGTAATCGAAAATAGCGGCCATGTTCTGGTTCGGCAGGGCGCGAGCCACAGCGCGTGATTGATCAGTCTTGTTTACACCCTCGCAAGCTATCCCATTAACCCGCGAGCATTGATCCGGACGCTTGTCCAGGCGCTATTACATGTCTGAACTTACTTCAATGCGATTGTTTTCGCCAGTGGAAAGACTAGCAGCGGATTGCTTCGTCGGATTGGGCGAACAGGAGGTGGCGAAAGGCTCAAATCGGGCGTTCGGCGCGAGTGCGACTGGACGAAATATCGACACGTCTGCACGTCTCGTATTTCCGGGCTTGCCCCGCCCGCCACGGCGGAGGCGGCAGTGTACCATCTTGTTAATGCGATAAATTCACGCCCCGGGTCTGATTCGCACCGATTGACTTCTCGCGGAATCGCATGCGGGCGGCACCCGGCGGATTGATTTCTTGGTCGTCTTGAGTGCTCGCGAAGGGCCCGTGTCGGCCAAGGCATGCATTGCGCCCGATCATCCGCGCGCACGAAAAAAAGCGCCCCGAGTGGGGCGCTTTGCATGAAAAGCTTGAACGTTCAGGGATTCGCGCGTACCGCGTCTCTGACTGCGTCCATCACGATGCCGTAATTGAGCGGGATGTCCAGCGAATCGGAGTAACCGGGTTCGTCGTCGGACTCCTTTGAGACTGCGCGAACCGGAATCGGCTCATAGGCGGTTTCGCCTGCCGGATTGTCGCGTCCTTCGATGGCACCCTGCAATTGCGGATTCTTCACGATTAACTCCTGCGGTAATGGAGCGGCGAGGAACTGCAATATAAACCAACGTCATGACATTTTGGCGACTTCGTTTTGAGGACTCGCTTCGAAAGCGCTGCGCGCGGCGCGCCGGTAATCGCCGCTGTCGGGCGTTTCTAGAGAGTGCGGGGCCTCTAGTGTAACGGTGGTATGCACTTTCGAACGTGCAGTTCGATTATGACAATGGCGTGCCGATATTGTGTCCGGCGACCGAAATCGGCCCGGAAATTGCATGATGTACCGCTATTACCTATGCTCTTAAAAATGACCGAGCGCCAATTGATTCTCCGATTTCGTCTGACCTGCAAAGAAACACAATCGAAAGCGGCCGCCGCGCGACGGTTTATTTCCCTTCAACAATACCGGCGGTTTCAACGACGCTGGTGCAAAGGCCGTAAAAGCAAAGGAGAACGTGGCATGAGCAAGATCGCGATCATCGGGGCGACAGGCAACGTCGGCAGCCGCCTGCTGGAAGAAGCGTTGCGGCGCGGACACACGGTCACCGCGATTGCGCGCGATACCTCCGCGCTCGAACAGCGGGACGGCGTCAGTGCGCACGACGTAGATGCGCGGGATGCCGACGCGCTCGCTCGCGTTCTCGCCGGACACGACGCGGCGTTCAGCGCGACGCGCTTTGCAACGATTTCCGAAAGCGCGATCGTCGAACCGGTGAAGCGCGCCGGCGTGCAGCGCCTTCTGGTCGTCGGCGGTGCGGGCAGCCTGTATGCGGCGCCAGGTCAGCGCGTGCTCGATTTGCCGGGTTTTCCCGCAGCGTACAAGCCGGAAGCAACGGCGGGCGCGGCTTTTCTGGATGCGCTGCGCCGCGAGCGCGACGTGGACTGGACCTTCGTTTCGCCATCGGCGGAATTCGTTCCGGGGCCGCGCACTCAGAAATTCCGGCTGGGCGTGGATGAACTGCTCGTCGACAGCAGCGGGCGCAGCTGGATTTCGTACGACGATTACGCAATCGCCTTCCTCGACGAATTCCAGCGTGGTGCTCATATCCGGCAGCGGATCACGGTGGGCTATTGAACACGCGCGGCGGAAGAACCGGCATCAACTGACGATGCCGGTTCTTCCGCCGGTTTCAATCCCCGTTGACCGTCAGCCTTGCAAATCGACTTCCATTTCCTCGGCGTTTTTAGGCATCGCGGCCGCGAGAATCATCGCCGAGGCATTCTGCGGCTTCGGATCGCGCTGCGACGGCCGATAGACCTGATCGCCCCGATGGATCGGCATTCCCGATAGCGAGCACACGCCTTCGGCCGTCGCAGTCGTGGCGCGCCAGCCCTGATAACCGTAGTGGCACGTGCCGGGATCGGACCAGTAGACGAGCGCCGTCGCGCTGCTCGGACGCTCGATTACGCGCACGATGGCCTGCGGGAACGGCAGGCGATCATCCGCACGATGTGGGTGCGCCCGATTCCAGTCGCGCGTCAGGCGTTCGAGGAACGCGCTTTCCGCGCGGGCGGATTTCTGGGATGGGGCAGTGCGAGCGATGTCCGTGGGCATCGCCTCGAGCAGGTGAACCGTCTGTGACCACGGGTCCGCTCTTTTCGAAAAAGCTGTCATGGCATTGTTCCAAGCTTTGACTCGACCTAGAACGTACGTCATTAAGCATATTCCGATAAATACCGCATCAGTGAATACACTATCCCGCTGTTACGAATAATCAGGCGGCGAAGCGCGAGGTCCCCCTTCGCGCCTTGACCGGCGGGCATTTCAGCCATTCGTAAGGTGCGTTGCGGACCGATACAGACGGCGCTTTAGGCCGCAATCACCCAATTTCGCGAGGGTCTTGTTCGATACGCGCGCGGATTGTTCCGCGAGACGAACCGGTCCAGATCTATCAGCGAACCGGCGATCCCACGCGGAGCCTCGCAGGCACGACGTGCCACGCAGTCTCGATGTCTCCCGCGGACCGACCCGTTAAGCGACTGCGCGCGCTGCCGCACGACCCCGCAACCACTCCAGCGCGAGCAACAGGCTCGTCGAGAACACGATGAGGATCGTCGCGAGCGCGGCGATCGTCGGACTGATGTTTTCGCGGATGCCGGTAAACATTTGCCGCGGCAGCGTCGTCTGATCGGCGCCGGCGAGAAAAAGCGTAACCACGACTTCATCGAACGAGGTGGCGAACGCGAACAGCGCGCCCGAGATCACGCCCGGCGCAATGACCGGCAGCGTCACGCGGAAGAACGTCTTCAACGGGCTCGCGCCCAGCGACTGACTCGCCCGCACGAGGTTGTAATTGAAGTTCTGCAGCGTCGCGCCGACGGTCGTCACGACGAACGGCACGCCGAGCGCCGCATGCGCCAGAATCAGCCCGAAATAGGTATTGGCGATGCCGAGCGGCGCGAAGAACAGATACATGCCAACGCCGACGACGATCACCGGCACGATCATCGGCGAAATGAGCACGGCCATGAGCAGGCTCTTGCCCATGAAATTGGCCTTCGTGAGCCCGACCGCGGCGAGCGTGCCGAGGATCGTCGCGACGAGCGTTGCCGAAGGCGCAACGATGAAGCTGTTCTTTGCGGCCATGCGCCACTCATCGGACATGACGAGGTTGTGATACCAGCGCATGGACCAGCCCGGGATCGGATAAACCAGGAACGTGCTCGATGAAAACGAAAGCGGCACGATCGCGAGCACAGGCAAAATCAGATAGAGCAGCGTCAGCACGCAAATGATGCGCAACGCGAAATACCAGATGCGCTCGATGGCGGACGTATGCGGCGCGAACATCGGTTTGGCGAGTTTCATCTTTTGTTACCCCAAGCTCACGTTGGCGCGCGTGAAGCGTCCGTAGACCACGTAGAGCAGCAGTGTCGCGGCGAGCAGCAGCGCGCCGAGCGCGCACGCCATGCCCCAGTTGATCGTTACGTTCGTGAAGTAAGCGATGTAATAGCTGACCATCTGATCGTTCGGCCCGCCGAGCAGCGCCGGTGTGATGTAGTAGCCGATGGCGAGAATGAACACGAGCAGCACGCCCGCGCCGATGCCCGGGTAAGTCTGCGGCACATAGACGCGCCAGAACGCGGCAAACGGATGACTGCCGAGCGAAACGGCCGCGCGCTGATAGGTCGGCGGCACCGACTTCATCACGCTGTAGAGCGGCAGGATCATGAAGGGCAGCAGGATGTGCGTCATCGAGATATAGACGCCGACGCGGTTGAAGAGCAGCGCCAGCGGCGAGCCGATCAGCCCGCTGCCGAGAAGTGCCGTGTTCACCAGCCCTTCGCTTTGCAGAAGCACGATCCACGCGGCGACGCGCACCAGCACGGACGTCCAGAACGGAATCAGCACGAGCACCATTACGAGGTTGGCGCGGCGCTCGGGCAGCGTCGAAATCCAGTAGGCCAGGGGATAACCCAGCAGCAGCGCGAACAGCGTCACGCCCACGCCGATCACGAAGGTGCGGCCGAAGACGTTGAGATAGATCGACTGATCCGGCTCCGCATGAACGATGTTGCCGAAGCCGTCCTGTTTGTGATCGAGCGACGCGAGCATGTAGAACGGCGAATAGCGGCCCGCGTTCTTCGCGATCGCCTGCCAGTACGCGGGGTCGTTCCAGCGCTCGTCGATCTCGAGGATCTTCGCCTTGATCTGCGCGGCGGGCAGGGCCTTGCCGTCGTCGCCGGTGAGCGGCATCGCGCGTGCGGTTTTCGCGACGAGCGAGCGATAGCCGGGGATTTCGGTATTCAGGCGCCGCGCGAGTGCGCCCATCGATTCGCCGTCCGAGATCGCGGTGAGATCCTGCGCTAGCGCGGCATAAGCTTCATCCGATGGCGGCGCCTTGCGGTCCCATTTCGCCAGCGCCGCGCCGGTGTGCGGCAGTGCGTTCGCCACTTCGGGGTTTTCGATCGCGCGCGTGAGCAGCGCGCCGATCGGCACGACGAAAATCAGGAACAGAAAAATGGCGAGTGGCGCGATGAGCATGAGCGCCATGGCGCGCTTTTTCGCATCTGCGATCTTCAATTCGCGCTTCAGACGCGCGCTTGATTCGCGCGATTCTTCGGCGGGGATCGTCATGGTGTTCACGCTTGAGTCTCCTTCTTTGCGGTCGCGCTTTCGAAAAGCGCGACCGTCTTGCTGCTTATGATGCGTTTACTTCGACGCCCACGCGGTGAAGCGCTGCTCGAGCTCGTCGCCGTGATCGGTCCAGAACGCCATGTCCTGCAGCACCGCGTTCTTCGCGTTCTCCGGCGAGTTCGGCATGTCGGCCTTCGTCTTCGTGTCGAGGGCGGAGATCGCCGCCTTGTTCACCGGGCCGTACGCGATGTTCTTCGCATAGACTTCCTGCGGCTTCTGCGACACCGAATATGCGATGAACTGCTGCGCGACGTCCTTGTTCGGCGAGCCCTTCGGAATCGCCCAGTAGTCGAGGTCGTAGATGCTGCCGTTCCACACGACCTTCAGGTTCTTGCCTTCCTTGCGCGCGGCGTCGATGCGGCCGTTATACGCGGTCGACATCACGACATCGCCCGCGACGAGGAACTGCGGCGGCTGTGCGCCTGCCTCCCACCATTGAATGGACGGCTTGAGTTCGTCGAGCTTCTTGAACGCGCGGTCCGCGCCGGCCTTCGTGCCGAGCACCTTGTAGACGTCCTTCGGCGCGACGCCGTCGGCCATCAGCGCGAATTCGAGGTTGTAGCGCGCGCCCTTGCGCATGCCGCGCTTGCCGGGGAATTTTTTCGTGTCCCAGAAGTCCGCCCAGCCTGCCGGCGCCGTCTTCAGCTTGTCGCCGTTGTAGGCGAGCGCCGTGGACCAGACGAAGAAGCCGACGCCGCAGGTTTGCGGCGATTCGGGCACGAGGTCCGACTTCTTGCCGATCTTCGACCAGTCCAGCTTTTCATAGAGCCCTTCGTCGCAGCCGCGGCCGAGATCGCCCGATTCGACTTCGACCACGTCCCAGTTGACGTGCTTCGCTTCGACCATTGCCTTGACCTTGGCCTGCTCGCCGTTGTATTCGACGGCCGTGACCTTGTTCTTCGTCGATTGCTCGAACGGCTGATTGAACGCGACCTTCTGCGCATCGCCGTTCGCGCCGCCGAAATTGACGACGGTGATTTCCGCCGCGCCCGACGCCGCCGACACGCACGCGAGCGCAGCCGCCATGGAACACAGTGCGAACTTCTTCATGATGGTTTCCTCTCTTCTTCGACTTGGTTTTGTCAGTGGACCTACGGGTGGGAAGCGCGACGCCTGATCGGGATTCAGGCGAACACACGCAAATGCTCGGGCGCGAATTCGAGCGCGACGGGCGCGCCGGGCGTGAAGCCGTCGAGCGCCGCGGTGCCGAGCGGTACCTTGACGAAGCATTCGTCCTGCTCGCGCACGCCGCAGCGCATGCGGACGTGATCGCCGAAATAGATGAGGCTCTTCGCTTCGCCCGCGAGCGCGTTGATGTTGCCGTTCGCATGGCCGTTGCCTTGCGTGAGCTTCATGCGCTCCGGCCGGATGCACGCAATGGCCGGCGCACCCGGCTTCGCGTTCGCGACGTTGAGTCCGGACACACGCGTGCCGTCGGCAAGACGAATGTCGCAGAAGTCGCCCTGAATCTGCTCGATGGTGCCGCGCAGGCGGTTACTGTCGCCGATGAAGTTCGCGACGAACTCGTTGCAGGGCGCTTCATACAGGTGATCGACCGTGTCGAGCTGTTGCACGATGCCCTTGTCGAACACCGCCACGCGGTCGGACATCGTGAGCGCTTCGCCCTGATCGTGCGTCACGTAGACGAAGGTGACGCCGAGCTTCTCGTGCAGCGCCTTGAGTTCGATTTGCATATGCTCGCGCAATTGCTTGTCGAGCGCGCCGAGCGGTTCGTCCATTAGCACGAGCTTGGGCTCGAACACGAGCGCGCGGGCCAGCGCGATGCGCTGCTGCTGGCCACCCGAAAGCTGCGCCGGGTAACGCTTCGCGAAGCTTTCCATGCGCACCATCTTGAGCGCGTTGTTCACGCGATGCGCGCGCTCTTCGGCGGACATCTTGCGCACCGTGAGCGGATACTCGACGTTCTGCTGCACCGACAGATGCGGAAAGAGCGCGTAGTTCTGGAACACCATGCCGATGTCGCGCTTGTGCGGCGGCACCTTGTTCAGGAGCTTGCCGTCGAGCCAGATTTCGCCGCCGGTGGGGAACTCGAAGCCCGCGAGCATCATGAGGCAAGTGGTCTTGCCGGAGCCGGACGGCCCGAGCAGCGTGAGAAATTCGCCCTGATAGATGTCGAGATCGAGCGATTTGACGACGAGCGTTTCACCGTCGTACGTCTTTCGCACACCGCGAAAGCTGACGATCACCTGATCGGATTTCATCTTCCGTGTCTCCTTCGGAAAACCCTGATACTGCCGACCGCCTTCGGCGCCCGGAAATTATTTCCACTGCTTGCGATAACTATAGCCCGTTACGGTTCTACAATGGGGAGCCATTTCAATATTCAAAATAGAACCACTTGAGCGCGCCGGCCAAGCGGCTCCGAGCGGTGGGAGACTTCATGGATACGATCATCCTGGCCGACTGGCTGAGCGCCCGGCTCGACCGGTCGGCCACCGAGCCGATGTACCGGCAAGTGCTCGAACTCATGCAGCAGGCCATCCTGACGGGCCAACTCGCGCCGGGCACGAAGCTGCCGAGTTCACGCACGCTGGCGACCGATCTCGGCATCGCCCGCAATACGGTGCTGCATGTCTACGATCAGCTCACGGCCGAAGGCTACGTGACCTCGACGACCGGCAGCGGCACCTATGTCGCCGACACCGCGCCGCGCGATGGCGTCGCCGGCAAGAAAGCGCGCGCCGAGGAAACGAAGGCGCCGTGCACGATCTCGCGCCGCGGCGAGCGTCTGATCGCGCAGGCGGGCGTGTCGCCGAAGCAGTGGGGCGCATTCATGCCGGGCGTGCCGGACGTCGCGGAATTCCCGGCGCGCACGTGGAGCCGCTTGCAGGCGCGCCTGTGGAAACGCGCGAGCCCCGAACTGCTCACCTACGCGCCCGGCGGCGGCTATCGGCCGCTGCGGCGCGCACTGTCCGATTATTTGCGCGTCGCGCGCTCGGTGAAGTGTCACCCGGACCAGATCATCATCACGACGGGCATTCACCAGTCCATCGATCTCGCCATGCGCCTGCTCACCGATTTCGGCGATCGCGCGTGGGTCGAGGAACCCTGCTACTGGGGCGTGCGCAGCGTGCTGCAGTCGTCGGGGCTGACGCTCGTGCCGATTCCCGTCGACGACGAAGGGCTCAATCCCGCCGCGCGCGACATGGCCGAGCCGCCGCGCATCGCGCTCGTCACGCCATCGCATCAATATCCGCTCGGCATGGTGATGAGTCTCGCGCGGCGCCGCGCATTGCTCGAGTTCGCGCGCCAGCACAAGGTTTGGATCATCGAGGACGATTACGACAGCGAGTTCCGCTATGGCAGCCGGCCCTTGTCATCGCTGCAAGGGCTCGACGACGCGGGGCAGGTGATCTATGTCGGAAGTCTCGGCAAGATGCTCTATCCGGGCTTGCGCATGGGCTATATGGTGGTGCCGGACAATCTCGTCGATTCCTTTCGCACCGGCGTGGCCGAACTCTACCGCGAGGGGCAGCTGATGCAGCAGGCCGTGCTCACCGAGTTCATTCTGGATGGCCATCTGACCTCGCATGTGCGACGCATGCGCGGTCTGTACGGCGAGCGGCGCGAACTGCTGATCAACGCGATCCGCGCCCGCTTCGGCGATTCGCTGCCGGTGCGCGGCGATGAAGCCGGTCTGCACTTCGTGCTCGATCTGCCCGATTTCGCCGACGACCGGACGATCGCCGCCACCGCACTGTCCGCCGGTGTCGTGACGCGGCCGCTCGACAACTATTACCTGAACCGGCTCGCGGCGAGAAAGGGGTTGATGCTCGGTTACGCGTGCGTGCCCAACGATCAGATCGCACCTCAGTTCGCAAGGCTCGCGGGTGTCGTTGAGCAGGCGCTATCGTCAGTCACGTCGAAGCCGGCTGTTACGCCCATCGAAAGCGCAATGACGAAGTAACGCCAGTCGGTTACTGGATGCTTCGTTGCGCCGCCGCGATCGCGCGCACCACGCGCGCAAGCGCCTTCAACGCATCCGCGGGCGAGTCGGCGAATTGCGCGGCGACGATCGCGCCGTCCACCGCCAGTGCAAGCGCTTGCGCATCTGCTTTGGCCGTTCGCGAAGCCGGCATCAGCGTGCGGATCGCCGCGGTCATGTCGCGTTTGTGACGGCGCGAAATATCGACTGCTTGCGGCAACGTCGCCCCGACTTCGACGACCGAATTAATGAACGCACAACCCCGGTAATTCTCGCTGCCGAACCATTCCGCCAGCGCGGGAACGAGGGCGTTGAGCTTTCCGCCGTGGCGCGCGAGCGCATCGCGGAACCACGTGATCCAGTTATCGTGACGAAAATCCAGGAACGCGACGATCAGGTCGTCCTTGCTTGGAAAGTAGCGATAGAACGTCTTTTTCGCGACGCCAGATTCGGCGATCACGCGATCGACGCCCGTTGCGCGAATGCCGTCGCGATAAAAGAGACCGTGCGCGGTATGCAGAATGCGCGCGTCCGGGGCGAGCTCGGAGACATCGATGGGCGAAACTGAAGTATTCATGCAGTCGATTGTAGACAGGTTCGTCTACCTGCGCTAGAGTGCGCTCAGTAGACAGACCTGTCTACCTATCGCATCGCTTGACAAGGAAGAGGACTCGCCATGGAATCCAAGCCGCCGTTTCCCCCGTTCGATGAAGAATCTGCCAAGCTCAAAGTCCGTCTCGCCGAAGATGCCTGGAACACGCGCGAGCCCGAGCGCGTCTCGCTCGCGTACAGCGTGGACACGCGCTGGCGCAATCGCGCGGAGTTCGCGAACGGGCGCGAAGAAGTGGTCGCGTTCCTGCGGCGCAAGTGGGCGCGCGAACTCGACTATCGCCTGATCAAGGAGTTGTGGGCGTACAAGGGTAACCGCATTGCGGTGCGCTTCGCCTATGAATGGCATGACGATGCCAATAACTGGTATCGCAGCTTCGGCAACGAGAACTGGGAATTCAACGAAGCGGGACTGATGACGCATCGCCATGCCTCGATCAACGATTTGCCGATCAAGGAAGCGGATCGCAAATATCACTGGCCGCTCGGCCGCCGGCCCGACGAGCATCCGAGCCTGAGCGACCTGGGCTTCTGACGTGCAGCAAGCGGCGTGGCGGTTACTTCTTGATGCGCCGTACGGCATCGGCTGCCGCGCCGAGCTTTGCCTGCACCTTGCCCGCCATCTTTTCGGCGGTGCCGCGCATTTGCGTGCTGCGGCTTCCGGTTGCCTTGCCGACGGCTTCGCGAACGATGCCCTTCATCTGACGAGCCGTGCCTTCGATGCGGTTCTTGTCCATGATGTCCTCCGACGTTTTACGAGGTATGCGCCTCCATCGGAAAGACATTGCATCGATCGTGCCTGGCCGTTGTGCTACATATCGCGGCGGCGGCGGAACGCCCACCATCCGGCGAGCACGGTGAACGTCGCGACGATCGCGACCAGCAGCCAGAAGCCGTGATGATTCTCCGCGAGCGGAATGCCGCCCACGTTCATGCCGAAGAAGCCCGCGACGATGTTGATCGGCAAGGCGAGCACGGTGACGAGCGTGAGCGTGAAGAGCGTGCGGTTGCTTTGCTCGTCCATGCGCGTCGCGACCTCTTCCTGCAGGAGCTTGATGCGCTCGACGAGTCCGGCGAGATCGTTGAGCACGAGCGAGAACTCTTCGGTCGCGTCACGCAGGTCCTGAATGTCCTGCGAGTGCAGCCAGCGCGGTGGCCGCGCGAGCAGGCGGAACACGGAGCCGGGCTCGGGGGCGAGCAGACGCTGCAGCCGCACGAGCACGCGCCGCAGGCCGCCGAGATCGGTGCGGGTCGCCGCGCCGCGCATCGAAAGAAAACGATCCTCGATGCCATCGACCTCGACGCTCGTGCGCCGCACGATATGCACGAGCAGATCCGCCTGATCGCGCAGCAGATGCGCGAGGAGTTCGGCGGGCGAGCGAAAAAGCTCGCCGCGCCTCACCGACTCGCGCAGCGAGTCGACCGAACGCAATGGCTTGAGGCGCGCCGTGACGAGCAGCTTCTGATGCGTATAGACCCACAGCGTCGCGATCTCCGAGGGCGTCAGCTCGAAGTTGAACATCACATCGTTGATGACGGCCAACAGCGCGCCTTCCTGATGTTCGATGCGCGTCGAGTGCGAGCCTTCGTTGAGCGTCTCGAAGAATGCGTCGGGCAGACCGAGGCGTCCGCGCATCCAGCGCTCGCACGCACTGTTCGCGAGATCGAAGTGCAGCCAGACGAATTCCCGGGTGGTGTCGTCGCGGGCGAGCCATTGGCTCGCGGCTTCGGCATCGATCGGCTCGCCGGGGCGATCGACATGAAACCGGAAGCCGCAGACGAGCCCGGAAAAATCGGAGCCGTAGGGCGGTCTTTGCAGGGTAGCGGGATTCATGCGGGCATTCGGTTGCATTCTGGGGATGCGGCGCGTCCGCTGACGATGCGGCCTCGACGCTCTGCATATGCGCGGCGCCACGCGCTAGTGTGCCATTGGTCGCGCCCCGGATCGCGATCGTAATGCGCAAACCAGGAGTGAAACAATCGCCACCGGCACCTCGGTTCGTGCAAATATGGCTGTCATTTTGTCGGCGTATCATCGCGCCACGCAAGAGGGGCGCTCGCGCGGCGCCTCGCATCGAGTCGGCCGCGCGCGCGGGCTCGCGTGCCCACCTGAGGAGAAGGCAGTGGAAGACCGTGACGATCTGGACGGAGCAACGCAAACCACGGCGGGCGGGCTCGTCCGGCTCGCGTCGTTGATTGCGGGGCTCGCGCGCGAGGGCGTGATCGATACCCGCTTCGGCGCCAAGCTTCTGAAGCGCCTCGACAAGGAAGCGCAGCGAGTAGCCGGACCGGGCGCAGCGCCGCTCGACGAAGCGGAGCAGGCGGCGCTTTTCGGCGCGCTCGGCGAAGTCGATCTCGCGTTGCGTCAGTGCGACGCCGCATCGCTCGTCGAGGCGAATGCCCGGCTGCGCGAGTCAGAAGCGACGACGTCGGGAAAGCGTCGCAAAAGCAAAAAGGAGAGCGACGCGTGAGCTTTGCGGCGGGCGGGCGCGAAACCTGCGTCAGAGCCAGCATGTCGCTTTCGTGCCATGCCCATGCCCGTCTCCCTGCATTCCCCTCATTGCTCTCTGTGGACGGACCGTAGTGTCGACGTAGACCGCGATCCGTGGCGCATTCTCGTCGTCGACGACAACGCCTACAGCGCCGAAGCCCTTTCCGCCGCGCTGGAATCGGACGGCTTCGACACCCGCTTCGCACTCTCTGGCGTCGACGCGCTGCACGCGGTCAACGGCTGGGTGCCGCACGTCGTCATTCTCGATATCACGATGCCCGAGCACGACGGCTACGCGACCGCGCGCGTGCTGCGCCGGATCGCCGGTACGCGCGACGCGGTGATCATCGCGTTTACGGCACTGGGCGAGGAATTGGTGCGGCCCGAGGGCGTCCACTCGGGCTTCGACGGGTACTGCCAGAAGGGCAATCCGCCGGCCGAACTGGTTCGTCTGATCGGGCGGCTCGTCCACTGAAATCAAGCCGTTTATCGAACGCTAGTTCGATAATTAAATTGTTTCGTCCCTTGCAAACGACGCGCGATACCAACCTACGGCGCAAGGTCTTCGCTCCCATGTCCCACGGGCATCTGCGCGAGATTCGCACGCTCGTGCGGCCACGCATTGTTGGCCAAGAGCGAAAACTGTATTGAAATTTATGGGGATAAAAAAGCGATAGTAGGGGTATACACTGCATTCCATCGACGTAGCAGACAGTTTCTCGCAAGACCGCTGCGGCGCTTTCTGATTGAACGTCAACCGTCTTTGGAGCACACCATGAAACGCAACCTCATCGCTACCCTCCTGATCGCCGCTTCCGCCACGCTCGCCGCACCCGCTTTCGCAAGCGGCTATGGCCCGGCTCCGTTCTACCGTCCGGCCGTCGGCGCGCCGACGTCGCAACAAGGCCCGAGCGCACAAGCGATCGCCGCTGAAGAAAACGCCAACGGCGTGAACACTACCGCTTTCGGCGGCTCGCGTGACACGCTGGCGCAATCGGGCAACCGTGCGGCGCAATCGAGCAACAACCCGCAATCGGTCTTCTTCGGTCACTAATCGAATCGGCCGGCCCGGCTTATCCGCCGGGCGTATCGGCTGAAGGACTGCTTCGGCGCCCGCCGACGCGGACTCAAAAGGTCCGTGTTGCGCGGGCGCCGATCGTTTTTCAGGCGGCGTGCGCGAGCGCGCCGCGCATCACGTTGGCGAGTTCCGACGCCTCGAACTTCGACACATACGCGTTTGCGCCGACCTTGCGCACATGCTGCTCGTTCGCCGATCCCGACAGCGACGAGTGAATCACCACCGGAATGTGCATCAGCCCCGTTTCCGCCTTGATGCGGCGCGTGAGCGTGAAGCCGTCCATCTCGGGCATCTCCAGATCCGTGAGCACGAGCGCGATGTGATCCGCGACCTCGGTGCCTTCCTTCTGCGCTTTTCTGAGCGCGGCTTCCAGCACGTTCCACGCTTCCTGTCCCGTCTTGGTCATCACGAAGGGCACGCCCATCGCGGTGAGGCTTTGCTCGATGAGCGCCCGCGCGACGCCCGAATCGTCCGCCGCTAGCACGCGCGCGCCCGGTCTGAGCGTGAGCCGCCCGGTATTTTCCTCGGTGATATCGGTTTCCTTCGACGGCAGCACGTCGCGCACGATGCGCTCGACGTCGAGCACCTGCGCGAGCCGCGAGCCGTCGACGTTGCCATCCAGCCGGGCGAAGCTCGTCACGGTCTTGCCGCCCGAGTGCGATTCGGCAGACAGCACCTGATTCCATTCGAGCCGCACGATATCGTCGACTTCCTCGACTGCGAAGCCTTGCGTCGTGCGTGCGAACTCGGTGACGAGCAGGATCTTCAGCCCGTTCTTCGGCCGGCAGCCGGTGATGCGCGCGAGATCGATCACAGGAATGATCTGTCCGCGAATATCCGCGACGCCGAGAATGTCCCCGCTCGATCCGGCCACGGCCGTGATCGTCGGCATCGCGAGAATCTCGCGCACCTTGAACACGTTGATGCCGTAAAGCTCGCGCTGTTCCGAGCCCGGCGCCTCACCGAGCCTGAACAGAAGCAATTCGAACATGTTGCTGCCCGCGAGCCGCACGCGCTGCTCGATATCCTGCTGTGAACTGCTCACCTCGTTCTCCCTCTAAGCGGTGCATCGCGCCGCGTTGCCGTCGTGTATGTGATTAGCGGCATTTGGCGACGAAACTGAAGCGGAAACAGAAGTCGAATCAGGCGGCACGCAGACTGATTCGCGCGGCACGCCGCACCTTCCACGTCGCGTCGTTGATCTATACTTTTTCGAATGGTCGGGTTAATGCCTATGAAGGCATGGCGCGCGAGGCTTTACGCTCACAAAGGCGCAAGACAACCCGTCGCCCAGGCGCAACAACGTTCCCCGCTCATAACGGAGGCGCTCGATGGCAACAGTCGCACAGGTTCTGAATTCGAAACCCGACCAGACGGTCTATACGATTGCCGCAACGGCATCGGTCTTCGATGCGATCAAGATGATGGCCGACAAGCATATCGGCGCGGTGATCGTCACAGAGGGCGATGAAATCGTCGGCATCATGACCGAGCGCGACTATGCGCGCAAAGTCGTCCTGATGGACCGCGCGTCGAAGCAGACGCCCGTGCGCGACATCATGACCTCGCAGGTGCGCTACGTGCGCCCCGATCAGACCACCGACGACTGCATGGCGCTCATGACCGACAAGCGCATGCGCCACTTGCCGGTGATCGATAACGGCAAGCTCGTCGGCATGATCTCCATCGGGGATCTGGTGAAGAACATCATTTCGGAGCAGCAGTTCACCATTCAGCAGCTCGAGTTCTACATTCGCGGCGAGCACACGTAAGCGCGGGCGGTCCGGCTGTAAGCCTTTCGTTATAATCGGCAGGCTCTGCGCGCACGCACGGAGCTTGTTTTGCCGTGCACGTCTCGCGCGGATAACGAAGGAGCGCCGCCCATGACTCCCACCGCCGCATCCGCCGAAAGAGAAAAGACGCTCGCCGCCGACGCGCCGTTCTTCATCGTGATGAACGCGGGCTCGGGCCGCCACCAGGCCGACGCCACACGCACCGTGCTCGAGCGCGAACTCGGCGCGGCGGGGCGGCGCTTCGAATTGCGCGTCGTCGACGATCCGCGCCGCCTCGCGAGCATCGCGCGCGAAGCCGCCGCGGCGGCGTGCGAGCAGGACGGCGTGCTCGTCGGCGCGGGCGGCGACGGCACGCTCTGCACGGTCGCGCACGCGGCGCACGACGCCGGTTGTCCGTTCGCCGTGCTGCCGCGCGGCACGTTCAACTACTTCAGCCGCGACCACGGCATTCCCGCCGACCTCGAACAATCGACGCAACTTCTGCTCGATGCGCGCGCTTATCCGGTGCAGGTCGGCTTTGTCAACGGACGCATGTTTCTCGTCAACGCGAGTCTCGGGCTCTATCCGCGGCTGCTCGAGGATCGCGAAATCTACAAGCGGCAATTCGGCCGAAGCCGACTGGTCGCGCTGTGGTCGGCGCTCCTGACGATGCTGAAGCCGCATCGGCATTTGCGTTTGAATATCGATCACGAAGGCAAGACCACCGAAATTCGCTCGTCGACGCTCTTCGTCGGCAACAACCGGCTGCAGATGGAGCAGATCGGCATGCCGGACGCAGCGCGCGCGCTGGAACAGGGCTTGCTCGTCGCGATTGCGCCGCGCCCAGTGGGACGGCTCATGCATCTGTGGCTGTCGCTGCATGGCGCGGCGGGGCGTCTGTCCGATTCGGATCATGTCGTGAGCTTGACGTTCGAGCGCATCACGGTGACGCATCCGTCGAAGCGGCGCCGGCCGATCAAGATCGCGATGGACGGCGAGATTGCGAAGCTGCAGATGCCGCTGGAGTTCCGCGTCTCCGACAAGCCTCTTTTTCTGCTCAAGCCCGAACCGACGGTGGCCGAAGCGAATCGCTCATGACCTTGCTGTTGCAGATTTCCGATACGCATTTCGGCACCGAGCGGCCTCAGGTCGTCACGGCGCTGCTGCGTCTCGCCGATGCGCTGTCGCCCGATCTGGTCGTGCTGTCGGGCGACATCACGCAGCGCGCCCGCAGGCACCAGTTCGATGCGGCGCGCGCGTTCGTCGATACGCTCGGCGCGACGCCGACGCTCGTCGTCCCCGGCAATCACGACATTCCGCTCTTCGATCCGCTCGCGCGGCTCTGTTATCCGTATGCGAATCATCAGCGCGTGTTCGGCGCCGATCTCGAGCCGAGCTTTCAATCGCCCGAACTGCTCGTGCTCGGCGTGAACACGACGCGCGCCTACCGTCACAAGGACGGCGAGGTGTCGATGCAGCAGATCAGGCGCGTCGCCGCACGTCTCGAGACGGCGAGCGCGGCGCAGTTGCGCATCGTGGTCACGCATCAGCCGGTGGCCGTCACGCGCGCGCAGGACGAAAAAAACCTGCTGCACGGACGCGAGCGCGCGGTGCAGCGCTGGGCGCGCGCGGGCGCGGACCTGATTCTCGGCGGGCATATCCATCTGCCTTACGTGCTGCCGCTGCACGATACCTTCGCGGGTCTTTCGCGCCGCATGTGGGCGGTGCAGGCGGGCACGGCGCTGTCGTGGCGCACGCGCGGCACGATCGACAATTCCGTGAACGTGATTCGCCACGACGCGCGAGCGGGCGACGGCGGCGCGCGCCAAACCACGGTCGAGCGCTGGGATTATTCGGAGACGAGCGAAGCATTCGAGATGATTGCGCGCCACGATCTCGCGCTCGACGGCGCGAAACCCGCGGTCGCTGTCACGCTGCCCGGATGACGAGCTCCGCGAAGCCCGTCGCGGCGTCGTGCTCGCGCGTGTAACGTTCGCCCGGCAGGTTCGCGACGACGATCTCCGCCGTCGTGCGCACGATGCAGCCCGGCGTGACGTGGCCGCCGCACACGCGGCCGTCGGCGTCGGACACGCTCATGTGCAGGTGCGGACCTTGCGCCGATAAAGTCCCGGCGAGCGACAGGATTTCGAAATCGCCATGCAGTTCTGCGGCTTCGTCGCGGCCCGCATAGCGTAAGCGGGCGACGCTCAGGCTGCCGATTCCCTGAAGCACGAAAGCCGCCGAGAGCGCGCGGGTGCGGAATGCGTGGTCGAGCGCGGCGCGCAGGTCGTCGCCGGGGGACAGACGAAGGGTCATCGCGTGCATGAATGAAAGACTCCGGCCGGATCGCACTCAAGACTACACGCTTGCGGATCGTGATGGCATCATGGGCGCGACCCGTCCCGGCTATTTCTCATTCGTGGAGACGCCATGAGTTTCGAACTGAAGATGCTGGCCTGGACGCTCGTGCTCGCGCTGGTGCAGGTATTGCTCCCGGCCGTGGTGCGCAATCGCGAAGTCGGCATCAAATATCAGACTGGCCCGCGCGATGCCGCCACGCCGCCGCCCGGCCGGCTTTCCGGCCGGCTGATGCGCGCACAGTCGAACTTGTTCGAAACGCTGCCGATTTTTGCGGTCGCGGTGCTGATCGTGCACGTGACGGGGCGCGAGAACGCGCTCACGCATTACGGCGCGCTCGCGTACTTCGTCGCGCGCCTCGTCTACGTTCCGCTTTACGCGGCGGGCGTGCCGTTCGTGCGTTCGCTGGTGTGGCTGGTGTCGGTCGTCGGCATCGTGCAGATTCTCGTTCCCATCATCTGACGAGAGGAGTGAAGGGCAATGACCGATCAACCTTCGACCATCGAGATCGAAACCGCGCCGAATCCCGCATTCGCCGTCATCCTGATGCACGGCCTCGGCGCCGACGCCAATGATTTCGTGCCGCTCGTGCCCGAACTGCGTCTGGCCGATGCGCCCGCTGTCCGCTTCGTGTTTCCGAACGCGCCGGAGATCGCCGTCACCGCCAACAACGGCTACGTGATGCGCGCGTGGTATGACATCCTCTCGTTCGAGGGCATCAACCGGCGCGTGGACGAGGCGGGCATCGTGCAATCGGTGGCGCGCGTGCGGGCGCTCATCGAAGAGCAGAACGCGCGGGGCATTCCGAGCGAGCGCATTTTCATCGCGGGCTTCTCGCAGGGCGGCGCGATGACTTATCACGCGGGCCTGACACACCCGGAGAAGCTCGCGGGGCTGATCGTGCTGTCGGGCTACATTGCGTCGGAAGGGCTGATCGATGAATCGCTCTCCGAGGCGAATCGCTCGATTTCCATTTTCGCCGCGCACGGCAGTTTCGACGATGTGCTCAATGTGAGCCTCGGCGAGCAGGCGTGCGAATTTGCGCGCGCGCAGGGTTGCGATGTTGAATGGCATGCTTATCCGATGCCGCATTCTGTTTGCATGGAGGAGGTTGAGGCGCTGCGGGGGTGGTTTGGGGCGCGGTTGGCGGTTTAGGCTTTCGCCGGATCCCGTTTTCGTATTGGTTTATTAGCACTGCCCCTGTGCGGGGCGGCAGTCACTTTCTTTGCTGCTGCAAAGAAAGTAACCAAAGAAAGCAGCTTGCTAGGCCCGCGGTCACACGCAGTTTGGCCATGCTTGCCAGCCCATCGTGGGCTCAGTAGCGAGTGCCCTCATAGGCCCCATCGGGCGTGGATCGCGCACGGTCTGTCGCCTCGCACCGCTTCACTCACTGGCTCAGCACCAAATGGCTCCGGCCCGCTTCGCGGCCGTTGGGTCGATCGGGTCCGCCCGTACGTCCTTGCTTTCATCTCACCGCATGGGTCATTCGCTGGTTTCCCTTGCGGACCCGACGGCAACGCGTAGCGCTGTGCCGGAGCTGTTTCGTGCTGAACCTGTGTCCTTGTAGCACGGAGCGACTGCCGCCCCCGCACGGGGCAATGCTAATCAACCGGCACGAGCATTCTGTACCTCGTCATGCCGTCTCGTTGCAAACGCCACCGATCAACGCGAGCATCCCGCGCCGCAATTCCGCCGGACTGACCGGCTTCGAAAGCACATCCTGCTCACAGGCAAGCGGCACGATACTCGCCGCCGGTTCACCGGTCACGACAAGACACGGACACGGCCGCCCGAGCCGCGCCGCCCCGAGCATCGCCACTTCGCGGGCGGTCTTGGCATCGCGCAGCCGGAAGTCGGTGATGATGAGATCGGGGAACCGCTCGACGTCGCCGAGTATCGACTCGAACTCCTCGAAGCTCCCGGCGGAGTCGTAAAGCACGCCCCATTGCGACAGAAGCGCTTCGGTGGAGGCGCGCACGAGACCATCGTCTTCGACCAGCAACACGTAGCGGCCGTTGAGCTGCGCCGTTTCGTCCGCTTCGGAGCGCGCCGGCGCGCGCGCCGATGGCTTGTCGGGCGACGGCCCGCACAGCGGCATTTCGAGGGAAAAGCGCGAGCCGCGCCCTTCGGTGGACTTCAGTTCGATACGATGCTGGTCGAGCATCGACATCACCGCATTGACGATCGACAGCCCGAGGCCCAGCCCCTTGTCGCGGTCCTGTTCGGGATTATCGACCTGGAAGAACGGCTGGAAGATCGCGTCGAAATAATCCGCCGGAATGCCGATGCCGTTATCCAGCACGTCGATGCGCGCGCGCGTCGCGGAGCGCACCACGCCGACGATCACCGTCGGCTTCGACGATTTGTTCTGGTCCGCATACTTGATGCCGTTCGACACGAGATTCGCGACCGCGCGCCCGAGCCAGTGCGCGTCGCTGCGCACGCAGACCACGTCTTCCTTCGGCAGCCGCAACCTCAGTTCGACGCCCCGGCTCATCGCGAACGGGCGCAACTGCTCGGCGGCCTCCTCGACCGTCTGCCGCACGTCGAACACGTGATAGCGCGGCACGACGCGGCCCGATTCCAGCCGCGACAGATCGAGCACCGCGTTCAGGAGCCGCGCGAGGATCACGGACGAGCGCCCGCATTCGTTGATGAGCCGCTCGGCCTGATCGAATTCCCCATTGCGGATGGCTTCGGCGGCCGCTTGCAGAAACAGATTGAGCGCGTGCATCGGCTGACGCAGGTCGTGCGTCGCGGCGGCGAGGAAGTTGGACTTTTCGCGGCTCGCCGTCTGCGCGGCGATCATCTGCTGCTCGCGCAGCGCGAGCAGCGCGTTGGTCTTGTTCTCCTGATCCTTCTTCGAGACTTCGAGCTCGCGGTTCTTGCGCCCGAGCGACACGTTGGCCGTGCGCAATTCGTCATTGAGCGACGCGAGCGCGCGCTCCGAGCTGTAACGCTCGCGCGACACGCGTTCGGCGTGCGTGCAGACGCCATGCCCCACGACCACGACGTTGAACATATAGAACAGCCCGGCGAAGAAATCCTCGGGGTTGAGCAGATGAATGGTGATCTGCAGGACGACGATCGACGCGAGCGTGATGATGCCGGCCGTCAGCGCGACGCGTGAGCGCAGATAGAAAAAGCTGAACTGGAAGAACAGCGCGAGACACAGCCCGATGAAGTGCTGCGTGTAGTTGTAGGGCGCGGGCGTGATCGCCACCATCGCGAGGATCAGGCACAGCAGGCCGTAGATGCCCGTGAGAATGATGCGCTGCGAGCTCGCGTGCGAGCGGAACGACGGCCGCAGCACCAGCACGCCGACGAAGAACAGCAGCGCGATGCCCGCGAAGCGCAGCGCGAGGATATCGGCGAGGCGCGAATCGAGCGCCTGGTTGCCGCGGGCGAAGCTGAAGTCCCACCAGAGAAAGCATGTCCAGATGGCGAGCGCGAGCAGGGTCGACGCACGCCGGAACGCGCAGAAGCGCTGGCTGTGGTCTTCCAGAAACTGCGCCTCCAGCACGGGGTCGGTAAACGGCGCCGGAATCGAAAGATTGCGTACCAGGCTCGCGCCGGCCTCACGGGCTGCCGCGAGAAGAATTCCTGGATTGCGCACGCCGGCGGCGCGTTGGGGGACGGCCATCTTCATGCTCGCTCACGGAATCGGGATATCTACTTTAGGCCAATGCGGTCATACAAATACGCCTTTTTTTAGCAATCAGCCGATAAAGCCGGAAAATATTGCGTCTTTTTGAGGCGTGTTCTGGCGAAGGGGGAGGAGGAGGAGAGATGGGCAGCGTCGGTCTCGAGAGCCGATCGGCGAGCGTCCGATTCTCGCCCGCCGATTCGAAGGACAGCCACATCAAATGCCCCCCGCACGATGACGAGGGCGGGACTTCGGATAGCCGCTCAGCTTTTTGGCTTGGCCTTGGTCGTGCGCTTCGTGACCTGCATTTCCTTCGTGCCTGCGGCCTTCGCGGGCGATGCCTTGCTGCCGGCCGTTTTCTTGCGGCTCGACATTTCAGTTTCAGCGGGTTGGCTCGCTTGAGCCTTGCGTGGGGATGGCATGCTGACCTCCTTCAGTGTGTGTCCATATCGACACATTGATAACCATAGGATGCGGTCAGCCGGTATTCAAGACCCGGCGGGGCTTGCGCGTGACGTACCGGCCAAAAAAAGCTTCTGAGGACGAAGCATTTCGATGCGATGCGCGGCGCGTCCCGTGCTCAACGGATGAGCTTCAACCCCGCGGGCAACGTTTCGCCGAAGACGCGCCCTTCGTCCGCGCGATCGAGTTCGACGGTCTCGCGGACCATCGAGACCCACGCCTGCGCCGCGCCCATCGCTTCGAGGCGTTGCACGACGGCCGCGCGCGCTTCGTCTGGCAGGTCGCGCGAGCGGTCGCCGGTCATGCGGGCGATCTGCACGGCGGCGAACGCGGCGGGGTCGATCTTCTTCCAGTCGAGCGCGAGGATGGCGTCGAGCCAGGCGACGGCGACATCCGGCGGCACGACGCCGTGCGCGCTGCCATAGAAGGGCGCGCGCGCACCGATGCGGCCGACCGCCCACCAGCTCTGCACGTTCTCCGAAGGCTTTTTCAGGCGCGTGAGCAGCCACTCGCCGACCTCGATCTTGCGCTCGACGGGCACGCGTTCGAGCGATGCCGCGAGCCGCACCATGTCTTCGTAGCCCGCGCGCGCCGCACCCGCAGCCTTGCGATAACGGCTCGTGCCGGGCGGCTGAAGCACGAAGGCCATGTCGTCCAGAAGCCTCAACTGCGCCGCTTCGGGAAGTCCGCCGGCGGTGCGGCGCCAGAGCGTCCACCATTCGGACCAGATCTGGCTTTCGTTGCTGTACTGGATGCCCTGATCGAAGAGCGTCCACAGTTGCTCGACGCGCCACTCGTCGAGCGGGTGCCCGAAGCCCGGACGCATGCAGTAGCCCGTGAGATTGAGCCACAGGCGCTCGTGATCGGCGCTGCGGCGGCGCTTCTTCGCGCGCTCGAACAAAGCGCCGAAGAGCTCGCGCAGGAGCGCGATGTCCCAGGTGTCGCGCGCGCCGAGCGTCTGTTCGAGTTGCGCGCGCAGGCGCTTGACTTCCTTCGGGCCGACGTCGTGCGACTTCGCGCCGAACGTGCGGTCGATCAGCTCGATGGCCTTCGGCAGCGCCGGATGGGGTTCGCTCGCGGCGTCATCGGTCTGCGGCGCTTCGCGGCGCAGCTGAAATTCGAGCAGCCAGCGTTTCGCGGGATCGTCGACGGCGGTGCAGTGCATCTCCAGCGTGCCGACTTCCGTGAGCGATGTCGTCAGCTGGACCGGCGTTTCGCGCGCCCGGCCGTCGTTCGCGGCGCGCGGGTCGACGACCGTCGCGATCGGCGGCAGGCGCACGAAATCGCCCGATGCGGCCGCGAGGTCCGCGAGTTCACCCGCCGTGTACGCCGTCTCCGCCACCGACGACGCCAGGTGAAAGCGCACCGGCGCGCCGAGCGTGAGCGCGAAGGTCCGGCCGGCGAGATGGATCGGCTGGCCTTCTTCCGTGCCGCGCGGCAGGACGCAGACGCCGCGCATCGCGTTGGCGTCGTCTTCGAGCAGCAGGAAGAAACTGCGCGCCGAGCCGCCGCCGATCTTCGGCGCATGACCCCCGCGCGCGAGCGCATAAGCGACCGCGCCACGCGCGACCGCGACATCGGGATCGTGGTTCGCGAGCACGTTGACCGGTTCGCCGCGCCAGCCGGAAAGCGTATCGGCGATGCGGCGCGCGAGCGGACCGGCCCGAAACACGCCTCCGTTCAGCAGCAAGGTATCGGGAACGGCGAGCGTTTCGGCGGGGACGCCGAGCGCCTTGCGCGCCTCGCCCGCGTGCTGGCCGAGAAAGGCCGCGATATGCCGCGTGATGGCCGGATCGCTCGCATACGGCAACCCGAACTCGACGATGCCGCCGCGTGAGCGGCCGGGACGATCGTCCACGGACACCTTCGGAAAAAAGCCTTCGACGATGATCTGCTCGATCTCGTCGCGCGTGATATCCGTCGAACGCGCGCCGCCGATGAGTTTCGCTCCCGCGCCGAGCAGCGTGATCGACGCGGAATCAGGCGCTTCGTCGCCGAGCAACTGCTCCTTCGCGGCGCGGCAGCGTTCGACGAGTTGCGAGAGACGCGCGGCGGACAGGCGCGCGTCGCTGCCCGCGAGACGCCGCTCGGCGAGATGCGCGAGGGCGAGATCCATGTTGTCGCCGCCGAGCATCAGATGGTTGCCCACGCCGATGCGCGTGAGCACCGGCTCGCCGTTTTCCATCGCGACCTGAATGAGCGTGAGGTCGGTCGTGCCGCCGCCGACATCCACGATCATCACGAGCCGCGTGGCGGCGAGTTCGCCGGCGAGCGTCTCGCGATGATGAAACAGCCAGTCGTAGAACGCCGCCTGCGGCTCTTCCAGCAGCCGCAGCGTCTCCAATCCCGCCATGCGCGCCGCTTCGAGCGTGAGGGCGCGCGCGCCTTCATCGAACGAGGCGGGCACCGTCAGCACGACGTCTTGCGCGTCGAGCGGCGCATCCGGAAAGCGCTCGTTCCACGCCGCATGCACGTGCGCCAGATAGCTCGCGCTTGCAATGACGGGCGAGATTTTTTCGACGTCGTCGCCCGCGCCCCACGGGAGAATCGGCGCGAGGCGGTCGACCGCTGCGTGGGACAACCAGCTCTTCGCGCTCGACACGAGCCGTCCGGGCACCTGCGCGCCGAGCGTCCTCGCGAATCTGCCGATCACGGCGGGCGCTTCCATCTCGCCCCACGGCAGTTGCAGATCCTCGGACTTGAGCTCGCCCGGCGCATAGTGATAGCGCAATGACGGCAGAAGCGGTTGCGCGGCCACTTCGCCGGGACCGACGAGCTGCTCGATCTCGAACACGCGGATATCGTTCGATCCGGCCGGCGCATAGGCGACGACGGTATTGCTCGTGCCCAGATCGATGCCGACGCTGTACCGCGCGCCCGAGGCCTTTTTCTTGCGCGGGGACACTTACAGGCCCATGCCCTGATCCGCGCGCATGTCGCCACTCAGGCCGCCGCGCACATCGAACTCGACCTTCCAGCGCTCGGACGAACCGCGCGGAATCGCTTCGAGTTCGAGCGTGCCCGCTTCGGTCACGCGCGCATGCAGCTTGACCGGCACGACTTCGCCGGGCGTGCGGCCTTCGGGCGGCAACGACGCCTCGATCTCCTCGAGCTCCTGCAACTCGTCCGGTTGCCAGTATTCGAGCAGCGTGCCGACCTGATCCTGCCGGCGGACCGACGAGCCGAAAAAGCGGAAATGCACCGGCTCTCCGACGACGAGCCCGAACTCCTGCGCGGGCAACTCGGCGTCGGTGCCTTCCTCCATGCCGAACGGCGCGACACACAGCGCCTGCACGGGCGGCTCCAGCCCGGGCACGGCCGGCATCGCCGATTCGACCGCGACGTAGTACGCGCGCGCCGTGCCGCCACGGATGCGCACGCCCTTGCCGCGCCGCACGTAGCCGTAATAGGCCGCGCCGCGCGCGACCGCGAGATCGAGGTCCGCGCCTTCGAGCAGACGCGCGGGCGGCGCGCTTTCGGCGGCGAGCCAGGCATTGAGCGTCGTCATCACGCGCTCGACGAGCAGCGGCGACTTGAACACGCCGCCGTTGAAGAGCACGACGCTCGGATGCAGCAGCGTCGCGCCTTGCGGTGCCTGATGCCGGAGGCCTTCGACTTCGGCCAGCGCGTTGACCTGACGGCCGAGGAACGCGGCGAGATGGCGCGTGACGGCGGCGTCCTGCGCGTAAGGCAGACCGAGTTGCGTGAGACCGACGCGCGCGCGCGACACGGGCCGCGCGGATGCGTCGACTTGCGGGAAAAAGCCTTCGAGCAGGATCTGCGTGAGTTCCGCGCGCGTGAGTTCGGTGCGCAGCGATCCGCCGATCAGCTTCGAGCCGCGGCTCGGCACGACGAGCGGCACAGCTTCGACCGTCGGATCGGAAAGCAGCGTTTCCTTCGCCGAGCGGCATGCGTAGGTGAGGGCGCGCAACTGCCACGGATCGGGCTGCGTGCCGAGCGCTGCGAGCTTGCGCGCGACCGTGTGCGCGAGCGCGAGGTCCATGTTGTCGCCGCCGAGCAGGATATGTTCGCCGACCGCGACGCGATGCAGTTCGAGATTCCCTTCGCGCTCGACGACTGCGATCAGCGAGAGGTCGGTCGTGCCGCCGCCGACATCGACGACGAGAATCACATCGCCCACCTTGACCTGCTTGCGCCAGCCGCCGGCCGACTTCTGGATCCAGCTATAGAGCGCGGCTTGCGGCTCTTCGAGCAGCGTCATGCGCGAATAGCCGGCGGCCGCGGCGGCTTCGGCGGTGAGTTCGCGGGCGGCGGGATCGAAGGACGCGGGAATTGTCACGGTGACGTCCTGCCGGTCGAACGGCGCGTCCGGATGCGCGTGATTCCACGCCTCGCGCAAGTGCGTCAGATAGCGCACCGAGCTTTCCATCGGCGATACGCGCTCGACTTCCTCGGGTGCATCGGACGGCAGGATAGCCGCGCGGCGATCGACGCCCGGATGGCACAGCCAGCTTTTCGCGCTGGAGACGAGGCGGATCGGCGTGCCCGCGCCGCGGCTCCTCGCCAGTTCGCCGACGATGAACGTGCGCTCCTGCGTCCACGGCAGCGTGAGATCGCCGGGCGCGAGCTCGTTTTCGTGCGGCAGATAGAGGAAAGAGGGCAGCAGATCGCGCTCTTCGGCGGCGCCGGGCGCGGTCAGTTGCGAGATCGGCAGCACGCCCTGCGCGGTTTTCTCGCCGTCGCTCGCGCTCATGTCTACATAGGAGAGCGCGCAATGCGTCGTGCCGAGATCGACGCCGATCGAATAGCGCGCCTGATTCTCGTTGCTGTCGATATCGCTCACAGTTCCACCTCCGCCGGCGCGACGATGCTTGCATCATGGGAGGGCGCGAGCTTCGGCAGGCGCGTGTCTTCGACCTTCCAGCCGCGATGGCTCACCTGGCCGTTGAATGGCGCCTTGCCGACGACATTGCCGGTCAGACGCACCGCGGCCGCATCGAACCCTTCCTGCAGCGTGACGCGGCTGCCTTCGGCTTCGGTGCGCACGGGCTTGATCGTGAAGTGCTCGCGCAGCACCGCGCGGCAGCCGTCGTGCACGAGGCGGGCGGCCGCGCCGATATCGGCGTCGCTGTAATTGACGATGTCCTCTTCGACGAAATCGATGAAACGCGCATCGCGTTGCAAAAGGCCGAGCAACTGAAGCGCGGCGACCGGGCTTGCTTCCTTCAGCACGGACGGCGCGGGCTGCGCGGGTGCGGGCGCCGGCGCGGCGGCCACGGGCGCGGCGGCGGGCCTGGGCGCTTCGGCTGCGAAATCGGGCGCTTCGGGCGCTTCGGGCGCTTCGCGCAGGCGCTGCACGCGGCCCGCGAACGCTGCATTGCCCAGAATGCCGAAGAAGGCGCCGAAGGCAATGCCTATCCTGCCGAAAAAGCCTGGATTCATGTCGGTCATGTGATGCTCCTGTAGGCCGCGCGAGGACGACCCTATCCTCGGGCGGCGCGGGTGGCCGGTGTTCGGTGCCGTATCGGCGGGGGTGATGCCGGGATGCTGCCGGTGCGCGCGGCCCTCGGGCCGCGTCGTCCGCGAAAGCGCGGCAAAGCATGAAAAGCGCTTCGGCGTTTATACCGTATCCCGGTATTTTCCATGATGTCGCGCGTCGGCCGGAAAAAAGCGCGGGCGAGGCGCGCGGCGGCGGGCCTCATTCTCGCGATTTGCGCGGTCAAGTCAAGGCGCGGCGCGGGTTTCCGGCGTTTCGGGCGTTTCGGGCGCGATTCAGGCCTTGTAGCCGATCTTGCGCAGCAGGTCCTTGCGCCACTGGACGTCTTCGGCCGTCTCGACGCCGAGGGGCGGCAGCCCATCCACGACGCCGACGATTCCGCGTCCCTGATCCGTCTGAGCGACGAGCACCTGCGTCGGATTGGCGGTCGCGCAGAAGATGCGGCAGACCTCCGGCACGGTCTTCACCGTATTGAGCACGTTGACGGGAAAGAAGCCGTCGCCGAGCACGATGATGAAGCTGTGTCCCGCGCCGATGGTCTGCGCATTGCGCGCGGCCAGCTCGACGAGCTTTTCGTCCGTACCCGACGTGCGCACGAGCCGCTTGCCCGACGCCTCGCAGAACGCGAGCCCGAAGCGAATGCCCGGCACCGCGCCGACGAGCGCCTCGTGCAGATCCTCGACCGTCTTGATGAAATGAGACTGGCCGAGGATGAAGTTGGTGTCCTCGGGCTTGTCGATGGCAATGGCGAGCAGTTCCATGGCGGATCTCCGTTGCGCGCTGGAAATTCCATGGTAGGCGCTTTTCACGCGCGCATTTCGAACCCCGCGAGATACCCCGCCGCGTCGCCGCCGTCCCAAACCCGGCGATCGCAGAGGGTGGCCGCGCGCCGCTCCTCGGGCAGCGCAATCCCCGACGCCCGCGCCGCGTCGCGATAAAGCGCGGTCTGATTGACGCTCGCCGCGACGGCTGCGTCGTCGATATCGGCATCGAGCATGCCCCAGCGCCGATACTGCGTGATGAACCACAGCCCGTCCGATACGCGCGGATAGTTGACCGCGCCGCCATCGAAGAATCGCACCGGCAGCGCGCGCGCCTCGCCGCCGTCCGTGGCGACGAGGCGCGGCTCGATCAGCGCGCGCGGCACGCCGAGCAGTTCAGCCGACGCCAGCGCCTGCGCGATCTCCTTACGATGGTCGCTCGAATCGAGCCATGCGCAGGCGTCGAGCATCGTGCGCACGAGCGCGCGCGCCGTCGCCGGGTAGAGCGCCGCGAAATCGCGCCGGCAGGCGAGCACCTTCTCCGGATGATCCGGCCAGATCTCGCTCGTGTACGCGACCGTTTTGCCCGCATTGCGCGCCTCGGCCACCGCGTGCCACGGCTCACCCGCACAGAAGCCGTCGAGCGCGCCTTCGACGAGCGCATCGGCCATGCGCGGCGGCGGAATCACGACGCTCTGGACATCGCGCAAGGGATGCACGCCGTGCGCCGCGAGCCAGTAGTAAAGCCACATCGCGTGCGTGCCGGTCGGAAACGTCTGCGCGATGACGGGCCGCCGCCCGAGCGAGGCCAGCGCGTCCTTCACGCTCGCGCCGTGCTCGATCGCATCGGCGAGCGGACGCGACAGCGTGATCGCCTGGCCGTTGCGGTTGAGGACCATCAGCACCGCCATGTCCGCCCGCGGCCCGCCGATGCCCAGTTGCACGCCGTACACGAGTCCATAGAGCGCATGTGCGGCGTCGATTTCGCCGGATAGCAGCTTGTCGCGCACGGCGGCCCACGAAGGCTGACGGCACAACTCGATCTTGATGCCGTGCCGCGCGCCGAGTTCGCGCAATGCCGCGACGGCGAGCGGCGCGGCATCGGAAAGGGCGACGAAGCCGAGCCGCAGATGCGTGCGTTCGGGCGCGGGAGAAGTCGTGTCGGGGGAGTTCATAGGTGTCGGTGGCGCTAGAACAGGTCGGACAGCGCGAGCAGTTGACGCGCGATCTCCGCGACCTTCACGCCCTGATCCATCGCGCGCTTGCGAAGTGCCGCATAGGCATCGTGTTCGGACATGCCGCGCTTGTCCATCAACAGACGTTTCGCGCGGTCGATGACCTTGCGCTGCTCCAGTTCATCCTCGACTTTGGCGAGACGCTGGCGCAATTGCGCTTCATGCGCGAAGCGCGCGAGTGCGACGTCGATGATCGGTGCGAGCCGCGCGGGCGCGAGCCCTTCGACGGAATACGCGGTGACGCCCGCGCCGACCGCCGCACGAATGAATTGCTGGTCCGCGTCGTTGCTGAACATCAGCACGGGGCGCGGCGCGGCCTTGTTCATCACGGCGAGCTGTTCGAGCGTATCGCGCGAGGGCGATTCGGTGTCGATGATGACGACATCGGGCTTCTGACTCTCGACGGCCTTGTGCAAGGCCGACGGCGCGGCGACTTCGGCGAGCATGTCATAGCCCATGCGGGCGAGTTGCTCGCGCAAATCGCCGATGGGCTTGTCGGTGTCGGTGACGAGAAGAACGCGAAGCATGCGGGACGCGGAGGAGGTCATGCGAAGAACGGCAAAAGCGGCTCATATGACTTTAGCGCGCCGCCTGCCGTTTGAGAACCCGCTTCAGGCTGCATGGGCCAGGCCGTTCGCGCTCGCGGCGTGCGTCGTGAATTCAGCCGCTTCTCCAATCGCACCGCCGATGAGGATCACCGCGGGACTGCCGAGACCGGCCGCCGAGACTTCTTCTGCGAGACGGCCGAGCGTCGTGACGAGACGCCTTTCCTTCGACGATCCCGCGTTCTGCACGACGGCCGCGGGCGTATTCGAAGGAAGCGCTTCCATCAACGATGCCGTGATGCTCGCGATGCGGCTCATGCCCATATAGATCGCGAGTGTGGTGCCGGTGGCGGCGAGGGCGGCCCAATCCGGCTGACTGTGATCCTGCATGTGCGCGGTGACGAAGGTCACGCCCTGGCAATGATCGCGATGCGTGAGCGAGATGCCGAGTCCCGCCGCCGCCGCGAAGCCCGACGACACACCGTTGACGATATCGACCGGAATATGCGCTTCACGCAGCGCCGCGATCTCCTCGCCGGCGCGGCCGAAGAGCAAAGCGTCGCCGCCCTTCACGCGCACCACATGCAATCCCTTCCTCGCATAGCGCTGCATGAGGCGCTGAATGAACGCTTGCGGCGTCGACTTGCAGCCGCCGCGCTTGCCGACGCGAATCACGCGCGCATGCGGCGCGAGCGTGACGATGTCCGCGTTGGCCAGATCGTCGACGAGCAGGATGTCGGCGGCGGCGAGCGCCTTCGCGGCGCGCAGGGTCAGCAGGTCGAGATCGCCGGGACCTGCGCTTAACAGAGTGACTTTGCCTTGGATGGTGCTCATCGTTGCTTACCTGTTCTGCGTACGTGCGTATGTGCGTATGTGGGGCGCATCGGCGCGGCAAACGCCAATAGCGTCCGCTCGTGTCGCTGCACGATGGGGACGCCTTTGTCCTTGCTCTTTTGCTTCGAGATGCCGCGAGCGCCGTTGCCCGCAGTGGTTTTCTCGATGCAATAAGCGGGCCATTGCGCGAAACAAGGACTGGGTCGCGCTCGCCGCACTGTGCTTGTGCGCGCTCGACACACGCGGCACCGCTTCGGCGCGAATGTGCTTCGTTCCAGTGACTGAACGGACGAACCGGTTGGTACAAAATCCGGCGCGAAGAACGAGGTCGATGTTCGCGCGTTCGCACGTCATCAGTGCTGCGTCGCACCATCGCTGTGCCCGCCTGCATCGAAACGCGCCGTGAAGCGCGTGCGCCCCGGCAGTGCATGCGTTGCGCAAAGCCGTATGCAGCAAGCCTCTTCGGCCGATGCGTCGCGCATGGCATAGCCCTTGCCTTATGTCTTGCCATCGGATCAACGGCGATCCGTCCTGAATACAGCGCCCGACAGGTGAAGAACGTGCGGGCATCGGACAACGGCGTCCCCCGCATCGGCTTCCCGGTCGATGCGCGGGACGCCTTTCTTTTTTTGCGGAAAGACGATGGACAAAGCCACCCGGATCGATCTCTTCAGCATGCGCAGCGCGCCGATGCGCGCCTTCCATCTCACGTGGATGGCCTTCTTCGTGTGCTTTTTCGCGTGGTTCGCCTGCGCGCCGCTGATGCCGCTCATCAAGCGCGAGTACGGCCTCACGGCGGATCAGGTCGCGAACATCAACATCGCGGCCGTGGCCGTGACGATTCTGGTGCGCCTCGTCGTCGGGCCGATGTGCGATCGCTTCGGGCCGCGCAAGGTGTATAGCGCGCTGCTGCTCGCGGGTGCGGTGCCGGTGCTCGGCGCGGCGCTGTCCACGGGCTACGACAGCTTCCTGTGGTGCCGTCTTGCGATCGGCGCAATCGGCGCGAGCTTCGTCATCACGCAGTACCACACGTCGGTGATGTTCGCGCCGAACGTCGTCGGCACCGCGAACGCGACCACGGCAGGCTGGGGCAATGCGGGTGCGGGCGCGGCACAGGCGGTCATTCCGCTCTTCGTCGCGGCCGCTATCGCGCTCGGTACGGGTGAAGCATCGGCATGGCGCGTCGCGCTGATCGTGCCGGGCATCGCGATGCCGGTGATGGCCTTCTTCTACTGGCGCTACACGCAGGACTGTCCGCAAGGCGATTTCGCGACGCTGCGCCGTGCGGGCATCGCCATCGACGGCGGCAAGAAGGGCGGCTGGCAGAGCTTCCTCGCCGCCTGCTCGAACTATCGCGTGTGGATGTTGTTCGTGACCTATGGTGCGTGCTTCGGCGTGGAAGTGTTCATCCACAACATGGCGGCGGTGTATTACGTCGATCGCTTCAATCTCACGCTCGGTCAGGCGGGCATGGCGGCGGGCAGCTTCGGCCTGCTCGCGCTCTTCGCCCGCGCGCTCGGCGGCTGGCTCTCCGATAAAGCCGCAGCAAAGAAAGGCCTCGATATCCGCGCGACGCTGCTCTTCGCATTGATCGCGGGCGAAGGCCTCGGTCTCTATGCATTCGCGCATGCGCCGAGCGTCGTGCTCGCGGTCGTTTCGATGCTCGCGTTCGGTCTCTTCACGCACATGGCGTGCGGTGCGACTTACGCGCTCGTGCCCTTCATCGACCGAAAGGCACTCGGCGGCGTGGCCGGCGTCATCGGCGCGGGCGGTAACGTCGGCGCCGTCGCGGCGGGCTTCCTGATGAAGGGGCTCGGCAACGCGCAGGCGACGCTCTCGATGCTCGGCGTGGTCGTCGCGGGCACGGCGTTGTGCGCGCTCGCGGTGCGTTTCTCTCCCGAACACAAGGCACGCGAAGCGGCACTGCGCGAAAGCGCCCTCGCAGCCAACAACGTCATTGCCAACTGAGAGGGCCCGTCATGAAAATCGTCGTCATCGGCCACGGCATGGTCGGCCACAAGTTCCTCGAATGTCTCGCCGATAGCGGCAATGACGCGCTGCACGTGACGGTGCTGTGCGAAGAGCCGCGCGCCGCGTATGACCGCGTGCATCTGACCGAATTTTTCTCGGGCAGGAGCGCGGCTGATCTGTCGCTCGTCGAAGCGGGCTTTTTCGAGCGTTCGGGCTATGCGCTGAAATTGAACGCGCGCGCGGTCGCCATCGATCGCGCGGCGCGCACGGTCACGGCTTCGACCGGCGAAGTGCTGCCGTACGACAAGCTCGTGCTCGCGACCGGCTCATACCCGTTCGTGCCGCCGGTCGAGGGCAAGGACCGCGACGGCTGCTTCGTGTATCGCACGATCGAGGACCTCGAAGCGATGCAGTCGTTCGGCGCGCGCTCGAAGACGGGCACGGTGGTCGGCGGCGGCCTGCTCGGTCTCGAAGCAGCGAAGGCGCTGCGCGACATGGGGCTCGAAACGCACGTGATCGAGTTCGCGCCGCGTTTGATGGCGGTGCAAGTCGACGATGGCGGCGGTCGCGTATTGCGCGCGAAGATCGAGGAGCTCGGCGTCACGGTGCATACGGGCAAGAACACGCTCGCGATCGTCGATGGCGCAGGCGCGGTGAACCGCATGAATTTCGCCGATGACACGCATCTCGACACCGACATGATCGTGTTCTCCGCGGGCATTCGTCCGCGTGACGACATCGCCCGCGCCGCGGGTCTCACGATCGGCCCGCGTGGCGGCATCGTGATCGACGACACCTGCCGCACGAGCGATGCCGATATCTTCGCCATCGGCGAATGCGCGTTGTGGAAAGGCCAGTTGTTCGGCCTCGTCGCGCCCGGGTACGACATGGCGCGCATCGTCGCGAAGCAGATCATCGGCGAGGACGCGGCGTTCGCGGGCGCGGACATGAGCACGAAGCTCAAGCTGATGGGCGTGGATGTGGCGAGCATCGGCGATGCGCACGGCAAGACGGCCGGCTGCCGCACGTATCAGTACAGCGACGAGCGCAAGCAGGTCTACAAGAAGATCGTCGTGTCCGAATGCGGCAAGTTTCTTCTGGGCGGCGTGATGGTCGGCGATGCGGCCGAATACGGCACGCTCCTGCAGATGATGCTGAACAAGATCGAGCTGCCCGAAGCGCCCGAGTTCCTGATCCTCCCGCAAAGCGATGGTAAGGCGAAGCCCGCGCTCGGCGTCGAAGCATTGCCCGATGGCGCGCAGATCTGTTCATGCAACAACGTGAGCAAGGCGGAAATCTGCGCGGCGGTCTGCGCCGGCGCGACGAGCATCGGCGCGATCAAGTCGTCGTGCAAGGCGGGCGCGTCGTGCGGCGGCTGCGTGCCGCTCGTCACGCAGGTAATGAAGTCGGAGATGAAGCGGCAAGGTCTCGCGGTGAACAATCATCTCTGCGAGCACTTTCCGTATTCGCGTCAGGAGCTGTATCACATCGCGCGCGTGGAAGGGCATCGCACGTTCGGCGCGCTGCTCGCGAAACATGGCAAGGGGCGCGGCTGCGATATCTGCAAGCCGGCGGTCGCGAGCATTCTCGCATCGTGCTGGAACGAGTTCGTGCTGAAGAAGGAGCACGCGAGCCTGCAGGACTCGAACGATTACTACCTCGCGAATATTCAACGCGACGGCACGTATAGCGTCGTGCCCCGCATGCCGGGCGGCGAAGTGACGCCCGATGGCCTGATCGCGGTCGGGCAGGTCGCGAAGAAGTACGGCCTTTATACGAAGATCACCGGCGGCCAGCGTGTGGACATGTTCGGCGCGCGTGTCGAGCAGTTGCCGTTCATCTGGGAAGAGCTGATCGCGGCGGGCTTCGAATCGGGTCATGCCTATGGCAAGGCGCTGCGCACGGTGAAGTCGTGCGTCGGCTCGACGTGGTGCCGCTATGGCGTCGGCGATTCGGTCGGTCTCGCGATCGAACTGGAGAACCGGTACAAGGGCCTGCGCACGCCGCACAAGATCAAGTTCGGCGTATCGGGCTGCACGCGCGAATGCGCCGAGGCGCAAGGCAAGGACGTCGGCGTCATCGCGACGGAAAAGGGCTGGAACCTCTACGTCTGTGGCAACGGCGGCATGAAGCCGCGCCACGCCGAACTCATTGCGTCCGATCTCGATCACGACACGCTCGTACGCTATATCGACCGCCTCCTGATGTTCTACGTGCGCACGGCCGATCGCCTGCAGCGCACGAGCGTGTGGCGCGACAACCTCGAAGGCGGCCTCGATTATCTGATCGACGTGGTCATCAACGACAAGCTGTCCATCGCCGCCGAACTCGAAGCGGAGATGCAACTCGTCGTCGATACGTACGAGGACGAGTGGAAGAAGGCCGTCACGGACCCGCATACACGTAAGCGCTTCCGTCACTTCGTCAACAGCGAACAGGGCGATGCGAACGTGACCTTCGTGGAAGAGCGCGGCCAGATTCGCCCCGCGACGCTCGAAGAGCGCAAGTCGAAGCTCGCTGACATTGCTGTCGTAGTCGAAACCGCCTGAACCCTGGAGAAATGATCATGAACGACCGTATCGAACAGGACTGGACCGCCGTGTGTGAACTCGACGACATCGTGCCGGATACCGGCGTCTGCGCGCTCGTGAAGGGCACGCAGGTCGCGGTGTTCCATCTCGCGGGCGAGGACGCGGCCGTCTACGCGATCGACAACTACGATCCGCATTCGCAAGCCGCGGTGCTGTCGCGGGGCATCGTGGGGAGTCTGGGCGAGCGCATCGTCGTCGCATCGCCGATCTACAAGCAGCACTTCGATCTGCGCACCGGCGAATGCCTCGAAGCGCCGGAGCTATCGGTCAGCGCGTATCGCGTGAAGGTCGCGGGCGGCAAGGTGTGGGTCGCGGCATGAAGACCGAATATGCGGTTGCGGGCATGGCGTCGTTGCGCGATACCGCGTCGCGCCAGCGGCTCGTCGTCATCGGCAACGGCATGGCGGGCATGCGCACGGTCGAGGAACTGCTGAAGATCGCGCCCGGGCTGTACGACATCACCGTGTTCGGCGCCGAGCCGTACGGCAATTACAACCGCATTCTGTTGTCGCCGATGCTCGCGGGCGAAAAGACTGTCGATGACATCATCCTCAACACGCGCGAGTGGTACGACGCGAACGGCATCACGCTGCATGCGGGCGATGCGGTCATCGGCATCGATCGGGCGCGGCGCATCGTGCGTTCGCAGAAGGGCGTCGAGGCGCGTTACGACCGCTTGCTGATTGCGACCGGATCGAAGCCTTTCATCATTCCGGTGCCCGGATGCGATCTTCCCGGCGTGATCGCGTTTCGTGACATACACGATGTCGAAACGATGCTGGATGCGGCGCGCGATCATCGTCATGCGGTGGTCATCGGCGGCGGCTTGCTCGGGCTCGAAGCGGCGAACGGTTTGCAACGGCGAGGCATGACCGTGACGGTCGTGCATGCGGGCGAAAGCCTGATGGATCGTCAGCTCGATGCAAGCGCGTCCGCGTTGCTCAGGCGTTCTCTCGAAGCAAAAGGCCTGCGCTTCGTGATGGCCGCTCAGACCACCGAAATCATCGGTGAAAGCCGCGTGCGCGCCGTGCGTTTCGCGGACGGCACGCAGATCGACGCGGACCTCGTCGTGATGACGGCAGGCGTGCGGCCCAACATCGCGCTCGCGCAAGAGGCCGGACTGCATTGCGAGCGTGCGATCGTCGTGGACGACACGCTGCAGACTTTCGACCCGCGCGTGTACGCAGTGGGCGAATGCGTGCAGCATCGCTCGGCGACCTTCGGTCTCGTCGCGCCGATCTGGGATCAGGCGCGCGTGGCGGGCGCGCATCTCGCGGGCGCGGGGCATCGCCGCTATGTGCAGCGCGCGACCGCGACCAAGCTGAAGGTGACGGGCGTCGATCTGTACTCGGCCGGCGATTTCATCGGCGGCGACGACAGCGAGGATCTCGTGCTGCGCGATCCCCGGCGCGGCGTCTACAAGCGTCTCGTGTTGAACGCGGGACGTCTGATCGGCGCGGTGCTGTATGGCGACGTGAAGGACGGCGGCTGGTACTTCGATCTGATTCAGAACCGCACGGACGTATCGCATCTGCGCGGCAGGCTTCTCTTCGGCAAGACCCTTTGCGAAGCGGGCGCATCAGCATAAGCAGGAGAGACCTTGAGCGTGACCAAGCCCATCATCCCGATTCAATCGGCCTCCGTCAAAACCACGTGCCCGTATTGCGGCGTCGGCTGCGGTGTGGAGGCGTCGCCGAAGAGCGCGACCGAAGTAACGATCGCGGGCGACGAAGCGCATCCGTCGAACTTCGGCCGTCTGTGCGTGAAGGGCTCGGCGCTCGGCGACACGATCGGACTCGAAGGGCGCCTGCTCAGCCCGAAGCTGCGCGGCCGGCATACCGGATCGCTCTCCGAGGTGTCGTGGGACGACGCGCTCGGCACGGTTGCGAGCGGCTTTGCGCGCATCATCGAACAGCATGGTCCGGATGCGGTCGCGTTCTATGTATCGGGCCAGTTGCTCACCGAGGATTACTACGTCGCCAACAAGCTGATGAAGGGCTATATCGGCAGCGCGAACATCGACACGAATTCGCGGCTGTGCATGTCGTCGTCGGTAGCGGGGCACAAGCGTGCATTCGGCGAAGACCTCGTGCCCCTGAACTACGAGGACCTCGAACTCGCGGACCTCGTCGTGCTGGTCGGCTCGAACACGGCATGGTGCCATCCGATTCTCTTTCAGCGCATCGTGAAGATGAAGGAGAAACGGCCGGAGATGAAGATCGTCGTGATCGATCCGCGCCATACCGCAACGTGCGAAATGGCCGATCTGCACCTGCCGCTCAAGCCCGGCAGCGACGTTCCGCTCTTCAACGGCCTGCTCGCATTCCTCGCGGAACATGGCGCGACGGATGCGACCTTCGTCGATGCGCATACCCGCGGCTTCGATGCCGCGCTCGCCGCGGCTGGACCTTCCGATCTCGCGCAAACGGCGAAGGACTGCAAGCTCGACCAACACGACCTGATGACGTTTTATCGGCTGTTCGCATGCACGGAACGTGTGGTGACGGTCTATTCGCAGGGCGTGAATCAGTCGAGCGCGGGGACGGATAAAGTCAATGGCATCATCAACTGTCATCTGGCGACGGGACGTATCGGCAAGCCGGGCATGGGGCCGTTTTCTTTCACCGGCCAGCCCAACGCGATGGGCGGCCGCGAAGTCGGCGGCCTCGCGAATACGCTTGCCGCGCACCTCGAGTTCGGCGATCCGCTGCATGGCGAGATCGTGCAGACGTTCTGGAATTCGCCTGTGATCGCGGAGCGCGCCGGATTGAAGGCCGTCGAATTGTTCGATGCAATCGAAGCCGGCCGCGTGAAAGCGGTATGGGTGATGGGCACCAATCCTGTCGTGAGCCTGCCCGACGGCGATCGCGTGAAGCGGGCACTCGAACAGTGCGAGCTCGTGGTGAGCTCGGACATCGTCGAGAAGACGGATACCAACGCGTTCGCCGATGTGCTGCTGCCCGCGCTCGGCTGGGGCGAGAAAGACGGCACCGTGACGAACTCGGAGCGGCGCATCTCGCGTCAACGCGCGTTCATTCCGGCGCCGGGCGAGGCGCGCGCGGACTGGCGAATCATGTGCGACGTCGCGCGTCGCATGGGCTTCGACGGCTTCGACTTCGCGGGGCCGCATGAGATTTTCGACGAGCACGCGCGGCTCTCGGCATATCGCAACGATGCGGCGACGGGCGTGCATCGCGCGTTCGACATCGGCGGTTTGACGGGCCTCGATCGCGCGCAATACGACGCCTTGCAGCCGACGCAATGGCCGCTGCGCTCCGTGGAAGAAGGCAGCGTTACGAGGCTCTTCGAAGATCAGCGCTTCAGTCACGCGGACGGTTGCGCGCGCTTCGTCCCGACGCCGCCGCGCCATCCCGTCAACGCGCCCGACGAAGACTATCCGCTCGTGCTCAACACCGGCCGCGTGCGCGATCAATGGCACACGATGACGCGCACCGGCCGATCCGCGAAGCTCGCGGGACACATCAGCGAATCGTTCATCGACATGCATCCGCAAGACGCGCTCGCATGCGGCGTGCGCGAAGGCGAGCTTGCGCGCGTGTCGAGCCGTTGGGGTTCGATGATCGCGCGCGTGCAACACGGCGGCGGCATGCCGCGCGGCAGCGTGTTCGTGCCGATTCACTGGAACGATCAGGTCGCCTCGGACGCGCGCGTCGGCGCGGTGGTCAATCCCGTCGTCGATCCTGTTTCGGGCGAGCCTGAATTCAAGCACACGCCTGTCGCGATCGAGAAATTTCACGTCACGTGGCACGGCTTTTCGCTCTCGCGCACCGCGCCCGATCTCGACATGGTCACGCACTGGACGCGCGTGCACGGCGCGCGACACGTGCGCTACGAGATGGCGGGCCGCAATCGCTTCGATGCATCGCATGGCGATCATCACGACTGGGCGCGTGCGCTCTTTCATATCGACGATCGACACGCGGACTGGATCGAATACGAGGACAAGAGCGCGGGCGTGTATCGCGCGGCGCATGTGGTGGATGAGCGCATCGAGAGCTGCGTGTTCATCTCCGAACGGCCCGATCTGCCCGCGCGGGAATGGCTCGCGACGCTCTTCGAGAAGGACCGGCTCGACGACGACGACCGCGCGAGCCTCCTGCTCGGCCAGCCTTCGGTCAAGGGCGAGGACACGGGGCCGACCGTGTGCTCGTGCTTCGGCGTCGGACGCAATACCATCTGCAACGCGATCCGCGACAAGGGACTGAAAACCGCCGCGCAGATCACGTCCTGCGTGAAGGCCGGCGGCAACTGCGGGTCGTGTGTGCCGGAGTTGAAGAAACTCATCGTCGAGACAGAGATGGCGCGTCTGAGCGCGGTCTGAGTTGCGCGTGTCCACCTTTCAAAATCGGACGCAGGTCGCCCGCCTTCTGCGTCGGTAACACTCCCACTATGCGGGTGAACCTTTGGAGACCCCCGTAAACAGGGCGTTTCAGGGGTGTGGCCCCGCCGAATGAGCGGTGGCCAACCAAGATTTCTCACGAATTGTTACGACGTGAAATGTAATGTTGGCTCGCCCACGCTTCGTCCGATTCATCTTCCGTACAGTCACATCAAAACGCAGGCAATTGAAAGACCAAAGCCTGCAGACAAACACAAGAAGTGATACGGGGATTGCGATGAAGAAGAACGCAAAACAAATAGACCATGCGGAAGGCCTACGCGCCACGATCCGCTCGACGGCAGCCAAGAGCCCGTCACAACTACACGTTGACCTGTTGCACGAACGGCGGCTTCAGTTGAACGAAGTCCGCAACGTTCGCACCTTGCACCGCTCCTGACCGGTTAGCCCGCGCCCAAAACGCGCCCTGCTTCCCAACGCTCGCTGATTTTCACGCTGGTTCATCGACGTGGAGTTGAAGCGGGCCTTGGAGATAGGAATGCTAAATAAATGATTTCGCTGTGCCAGCTACATACCGGCGTCGATGTAGCTGGAATTGACTGTGCGCCTACACCTGGAGACTTCACCATGCAACGCAAACTGATCGCAGCAGCAGCCGTTCTCTCCCTCGTTTCCGCCGCTGCTTTCGCCACGGGCACCTCGTCCAGCTCGAGCTCGACTTCGGGCGGCAACACCGCGGCAGCCGTGTTCGGCTACGGCTCGTTCACCGCAACCAACGCCGGCATCGCCAACGGTCACGCATCGTCGACGGCCGGCCAGGGCTTCGGCGTGACGGGCAACACGACCAACGCGACGACCGGCCACATCAACACGTCGTCGGTGGGCGGCAAGGGCTTCGGCGGTTCGACGGCAACGGGCACCTCGGGCGCCGACGCTGCTGCGAACGCCTGGAGCAAGCTGGGCGGCGGCTGGCGCTAAGCACGCGGCGACGGAGGGCGGACTTCGCCGCAACGGGGTTCGCTTATCCGCAACCGACGTGACCGTAGTTCGAAGAACAAAAAACAAAATCCAATCTTACTTGTTCGATAAGGAATGCAAATCATGAAACGCACTCTGATCGCTGCCGCACTGCTCTCGTTCGTCTCCGTCGCCGCAATGGCCACGACCACGAACTCCAGCTCCTCCTCGACCTCGGGCGGCTCGACGGCCGCGTCGGTCTCGGGTTTCGGCCATTTCACCGCCAGCAACTACGGCACGGCCAACGGCAACGCGCAATCGATCGCCGGCAACGCGTTCGGCGTGACGGGCAACGCGACCAACGCCACGACGAGCCACACCAACACGTCGAACGTGGGCGGTTTCGGTCACGGCAACGCGCAAGCGGGCGGCACCTCGGGCGCGGACGCAGCGGCCAACGCATGGAGCAAGCTGGGCGGCGGCTGGCGCTAAGCCGGCCTGAGCGCCCCAAGGCAGAGGCGGCGTCATGACGAGCGAGCGCTTGCGGGACTCCGCCTTTGCCGAACCTATAAAAAAACTCTAAGTCGTCCGGGACCGTCATGCGCCGTGGCGTCCCCTTTCTTCCGGAGCACCAAATGAACAAGACCACTTTGCAGTTGGCATGCGCGGTTCTGTTTTGCGCCGCGCAACTGGCCCACGCCGACACCACGGCCAATTCCTCGTCCGGCTCGGTTTCGGGTTCGACGTCCACGGGTATCGGCCAGGGCGGCGGTTCGAGCCTGAACAACATCGGCACGTCGGCGAACTCGACGGCCAACACCAGTTCCAATTCCTCGTCGGTGGGCGGCCTCGGCGTCGCGACGGCCAGCGGTGGCCGTTCGTCGGCACAGGGCGGCTCGTCGAACGTGAACATCTCGCTGTCGATGCCGCAGCTCACGAATTCGGGCACGGATGCGAGCGGCACCGACGCGACCGGCAAGGCGGCGAGCGGCCCCGGTTCGAGCGCGTTCGACACGCGCACGACGGTCGATTACAACCAGAGCTCGTACTCGGTGCGCACGACGCCGTCGATCGCGGCGCCCGCGCTCACGACGACGCTCTCCGACACCTGCATGGGCTCCGCCAGCTTCGGCCTGTCGATCACGGGCTTCGGCGCGACCGGCGGCACGACCCTCGTCGATCAGGCATGCGTACGTCGTCTCGATGCACGCGAATTCCGCGCGATGGGCCTGACCGATGTCGCGCTGGCGCTCCTGTGCCAGAGCGACGCGAACCGCCGCGCAGTCGAAGCGACGGGCCATCTGTGCCCGGGCACAACCACGCCGCTCGCGAAGTCGGGTGCTGACGCCGTGCTGTCGGACGATGAAAAGTATCGCGACCCGCTGGTCCGCGCGCGCCTCGGCTTGCCGGTGACCGCCGCGAACAATCCGGAAGTCAACATGAAGACGCAGGACGACGCGAAGCAGGCTCAGCCGGCGCCCGCGAAGCGGGTCGCGCAGCCCACGCCCGTCGCGGCCCGCGTGTACGATCAGACTGACGGCGCGAACGGCGTCGAAGTCGCGAGCGCGCCGATCGGCGAGAAGATCGAAGTCTCGCTGGTGAAGTGACGAAGCACCAGGTCCAATGGCGGAGTGGCGCCGTTAAACAGAAGAGACGCGCCTGTGACAACAGGCCGTCTCTCCCTTTGAAGGGTTGGCTCTGAAAGACTGGTCCCGGAGAGTCAACCCTCGTTTTCCCGCTGAGGCATGCGATGAAGAGTCACACGAAAATGGCGGCCATCGCGCTCGCGGCGAGTGCGGCAGTCTGGATGATGCCGATGAGCGCGCACGCCGATGCGAACGCCGGCGTGATCTGGGCCGCGAATCCGGTCGGTGTGCAGCCGATGCCCGATGCGCACGCGCTCTTGCCTTCGAGCGGCTATGTGCCCTTGCAGAGCTCGGGCGGAAAGTGCCTGCTCGTCGCGCGGCGCGGCACGCAGATCGTCGCGGTGGAATTGTCGCCGCTCTCGGTCGGCGCGAAAATCGTCGGCTGGAAGCCGCAGGAGATCGACATGAGCACGCTCACGTCGAAGTGGGGCTACCAGCCTCCGAAATCGTCGATCGATACGAAGAGTTTCGGCAATCCCGTCACGAACACGATCGCGGAACAGGGCAAGACCGATACGTCGAAGGGCGGATCGTATGCGCGCGCGAGCAGCTGGAGCAACAACAACGTCGAGGCGCATAGCAGCGCGATCGCGTCGAGTTCGGGCGAGACCGAAGCTGCCGAGTCCGTGACGGTGAACGGCAAGACGTACCGCAAGTACAGTCATTTCAAGCCGGCGACGGCTGAAGCGCCGGTGGCCGCATCGGACGAATACTTCTGTCAGTGACGCGCGCGCGTCATGTCGTGGCCGACTTGGCTTCGACGACCGGCGGCACGGGCAAGCCCGGATCCTGCGCGGCACGCGCTTCATTGCCGAAGCGCGCGACCGAGAACGAGAACGTGTTGATGCCGTGCTCGCTCGTCGCCGACACCGTGCCGCGATGCATTTCCGCCACCGCCTTCACGATGGCGAGGCCGAGGCCGTGATTTTCACGGCTGTTCGTGCGTGAGCTTTCCGCGCGGTAGAAGCGGTCGAAGAGATGCTCCTTGACATGCGGCTGGATCAGCTCGCCCGGATTGGCCACCGCGATGCGGATGCGTCCATGTTCGCGCGTGATCGAGACGGAAATGGTCGCACCCGGCGCGCAATGCTGGATCGCGTTCATCACGAGATTGGACAGCGCGCGTCCGAACAGAGACGTGTTGACGAAAGCGCGTGCATCGCCGGTTGCGACCGCGCGGACCTGCGCTTCTTCCAGCGGAATTTCCAGAAACTCGAGCGTGCGGTTGACCTCGGCCGCAAGCGACACTTCGACGAGGCCCGTCGCGCGCTCGCCCTGATCGGCGCGCGCCAGGAACAGCATGTCGTTGATGATCGCGCGCACGCGCTCGAACTCTTCAAGATTCGATTGCAGCGTGTGACGCAACTCGTCGATCGAGCGGTCGCGCGTCAGCGCCACTTCGGTCTGACCGATGAGAATGGTGACCGGCGTGCGCAGCTCGTGCGCGACATCCGCGTTGAAGGATTCGAGCCGGCCGTATGCGTGATCGAGCCGTTCCAGCGCGCCGTTGAAGGACTTCGCGAGATCCTCCAGTTCCATCGGCAGCGCGTGCGTGTTGAGGCGTTGCGAGCGATTGTTCGGGCTCAGCTTCGATGCGTCGCGTGTGAGGCGGGCAAGCGGTGCGAGCCCGAGGCGCGCGACCGAATAGCTCAACAGCAGCACCGCGACGGTCGACAACGCCATGAACGCCGCGAGCGCGAGACCGAAGGCGCGCATCGTGTGGACGTTGGGGGAACAGTCGATCGCGACGAAGAGTTGCAAGGGCGGCCTGTCCGCGTTGGGCGGAATCGTCAGCGTGGTCATCAGCATGTCGTAGGCGCGGCCTTCGGGACGGAAGCGCGCATAGCCGCCCATCACACGTTTGATGACGTGGCCCGCGGGCGGCGAGCCGTATTCGAAGCGCGGATCGTTGCTGGAGACGGCGAAGAGCGTGGAGCCATCGCGCGGCGTGATGTCGGCGAGTTTCTCCTTCGCGATCTTCCATTTATCCGGGTTCGATACGTGCGTGACGATGAGCCGCGCAACTTCCGCGCGATTGTCGAGCGAGTCGCGCAGATGCTGCTCCAGTTGCACGCGCAGCACCAGGAAAAGCCCTGAGCCGACGAGCGAAAAAACGAACAACGCGACGAGCGCGAACATCACGGCGAGGCGCCGCGCTATGGAGCGCTGCGTGCGTGGTTCGTCCGGTGCCGATGCCCGCTGCGTATTCATGATGGTCTCGCGTCTTCCCTTGTTTCGCGCGTGTCGCGGGCTTCGCGCACTTCGAGCACGTAGCCCATGCCTCGCACGGTATGCAGCAGTTTCGTGCGGAACGGTCCGTCGAGTTTCGCGCGCAGCCGCTTGATCGCCGTCTCGACGACGTTCGTGTGGCTTTCGAAATCGACTTCCCAGACGAGCTCGGTGATCGCGGTCTTCGAGAGAATGTCGCCGTGGCGGCGTGCGAGCACGGAGAGCAACTGGAACTCCTTTGCGGTGAGATCGAGCCGCACGCCATCGCGTGTCGCACGGCGGCCGATCAGATCGACATACAGATCGCCGACGGAAATGAGCGTCGATTCCTGCGCGCGCGTGCGGCGTGCGAGCGCATGCAAACGTTCGACGAGCTCGAGGAACGAGAACGGCTTCGTCAGATAGTCGTCCGCGCCTTCACGCAACCCGCGCACGCGATCGTTGATGTGATCGCGCGCGGTGAGCATGATGACCGGCGTCGATTTCTGCAGTCGCAGCGCTTTCAATACCGCGAAGCCGTCGCGTCTTGGCAGCATCACGTCGAGCACGATCACGTCGTAGTCGTATTCGATGGCGAGATGCGTGCCTTCCTCGCCATCCATTGCGATATCGACGACCCAGCCTTGCTCGGTCAACCCCGAGCGCAGGTAATCCACCACTTTGTGTTCGTCTTCGACTATCAGGACTTTCATGCCTGGCACCTGTGCGCGTTCAGTGTGTGCTTACCGTGTTGTTCAACTGCTTACTATACGAGTCTCGCGGGCATCCTGCTTACGTTTTCTTCGCATCAGCGCGCGGGCGTCTTGTCCGTGGCGCTTGCCACGTCCTCGTCTTCGTGCGCCGCGTCATTCGCGTTCCACCCGCCGCCCAGTGCCTTCACGAGCGCCACCGACACGGTGCGCTGCTGCCCGTGAATCTGCACATCCTGACGCTCGCTCGTGAGCAATTGCTGCTGCGCGGTGATCACGTCGAGATAAGCGACGAGGCCGCCCGAATAGCGATCGTTCGCGAGGGACAGCAATCGTTGCGCATCGACGACGGCCGCGTGCGATTGCTTCTGCGCGCCGTCCAGCACCGACAATCCGACGATGCCATCCTGCACTTGCTGAAACGCGCCGAGCACGGTCTGCCGATAGTTCGCGACGGCCGCGACATAGCCCTGGTTCGCGAAGTCGACCGCGGCCGAGCGCCGTCCGCCATCGAAGACGACCTGGCTCGCCATCGTGCCGATGGTCCACAGAAGACTCGGCGCGGAAATCAGGCTGGAGAGCGCCGTGCTTTCCCAGCCGATGGTCCCGTTCAACGTGAGGCTCGGGAAGAACGCCGCCTTCGCGACGCCGATCTGCGCATTGGCGGCAGCCATCGCGCGTTCGGCGGAGGCGACGTCGGGCCTGCGCTGCAACACGTCGCTCGGCACGCCGAGCGGAAGGGGCGGAAGCGGCCGCTCGGTCAGCGCGGGCGCGATCGAAAACTGCGGCGCGGGCGTGCCGACGAGCGCGGCGATGGCATGCTCGAATTGCGCGCGCTGATTCAGAAGCAGTTGCGCCTGCACGCGCGTCTGGTCGAGCTGCGCCTGTTGCTGCAAGACGTCAAGGCCGGATACTGCGCCCAGATCGTGTTGCGCTTGCACGTAGTCGAGCGCTTTCTTCTGAAGATCGACGGAGCGGTTCAGCACATCGATTTCGGCGTCGAGCTCGCGCATCGAGAAGTAGTCGCTGGCGAGGTCGGTGGTCAGCACGAGGCGCGCGTTCGCGAGATCGTCGCCCGACTGGTCCGCCGACGCGCGGGCGCCTTCCACCTCGCGCCGAATGCGGCCGAAGAGGTCGATGTCGTAATCGACCGAGGGCGCGAGCTTCAGATCGTTTTGCACGGTGGAGCTGTTCGGCGTCGCGTAGTTGTTGACGGGCCGGTTCCTCGAGATGCGCGAGCGCGACGCGTTCGCGCCGAGATCGATCTCGGGCAGCGCGAGCGCCGACGTCTGCGCAAGCGTCGCGCGTGCCTGGGCGTAGTGCGCGCTCGCGGCGGCGAGTGTCTGGTTTTGGGCGAGCGCCTGCGTTTCGAGGCCGTTCAACGTGACGTCGTCGAATGCCTGCCACCAGTCGAGCGCGAGCGGCGCATGCGAGGGCTCGCCCACGCGCCAGTATGAATCCGTCTTCCATCTCGGCGGCGTGTCGGCGACCGGCCGGCGATAGTCAGGCCCGACGGTGCACGCGGCGAGCATCGAAACGAGCGTGATGCACAGCGCGGCTTTCATGATGCGGCCTTGTTGCCCGAAGCGGGCTGCTGTTGCTTCTGCTGCGGCGCGATCACGACATGATCGCCGTCCGCGACCGAATCGCTCGGGTTGATGATGACCTTGTCCGTCGCCTCGATGCCGCTCTCGATTTCGAGCGATTGCCCGAGATCCTGTGCGATCACGATCTTGTGCAGACGCACGTGCCCATTTGCATCGACGACCGCGAGGCGCGGGCCTTCCGAGCGAAACAGCAGCGCATTGCCCGGCACCAGCAGGCGCGCGTGCGCGGTCGCGGGCAGCGCGACCTGCACATACGCGCCGGGACGCAGACGGCCATCGGGATTCGGCAGCGTCACTTCGATCTGCAGCGAGCGCGTGGGCACGTCGATCGCGCCGGAGATGTGCGTGATCCTGCCGTGAAACTGCTGGCCGGGCAGTTCCGCCTGCGTGACCGTCACGTCCTGTCCGACCGAGACATTCTGCGCATACGCCTGCGGCAACTGCACGAAGACGCGCAACGGATCGGACTGCGCGAGCGCGAAGAGCGCGCGGCTCGTGCCGCTGCCCGCATCGATGAGATCACCGACATCGACGTTGCGTTGCGTGACGACGCCCGCGAACGGCGCGACGATGCGCTTGAACGATTCGAGCTGACGCAGGCGCTTCACGTTTGCATCCGCTGCGGCGAGGTTGGCGACGTCCTGGTTGTAGGTGCTTTGCCGTTCGTCGAGTTCCTGTTGAGACACTGCATCGCGCTGACGCAACTGCTGCCAGCGTTCGAGCGAGCTCTTCGCGAGGCCGAGGCTCGATGCCGTCTGATCGCGTTGCGCGACCGCTTGCGCCAGCTCCTGATCGATCTCGGGCGTGTCGAGATCGGCGAGCAACTGGCCTTGTTTCACGCGCGTGCCGATATCGACATACCAGTGCAGCAGATAACCTGTTGCGCGGGCGTAGATCGGCGATTCCACGAAGCCGCGCAGCGTGCCGGGCAAGGTCGTTTCACCGCCGCCGTCGGTTTGCGTCGGCAACACGACATTCACATACTGCTGTGCGTTCTGTTGCGTGCGCGAGGCAATCGAGCGGCTGTGCAGCACATCGGTGACGACGGTGCGCGCCGCGCCGATCGCGAGCAACGCGAGCACGATGACGAGCGCGATCTTCGCGCGCTTCCATTCGACATGGCGCGGCGGCAGCGCGGGCCCTTCGTTCGGGTCGCGAGCGGGAATCGCAAGCGATGCGTGGTTCTTTTCGGTCATGTTCGTCGGGATGCTGTGATGTCAGTGTTGGCCGCTGCCGTCTTCATGCTGCCCGGGGCCCTTGCGCGCGGCGCGGCGCGCGAGGCGCGCATGGATGCCCGCGAAGACGAGCGGCACGAAAAAGAGTGTGGAAACCGTTGCGAAGAGCAGCCCGCCGATCACGGCGCGGCCGAGCGGCGCGTTCTGCTCCGCGCCTTCGCCGAGACCGAGCGCCATCGGAATCATGCCGATGATCATCGCGAAGGCGGTCATCAGCACGGGGCGTATGCGGCTCGCGCCCGCTTCCAGCGCGGCGGTGAGCGCCGGCATGCCGGCGTTCAGACGCTGACGCGCGAACGAGACCATCAGAATGCTGTTCGCGGTCGCGACGCCCATCGTCATGATCGCGCCGGTGAGCGCCGGCACGCTCAGATGCGTGCCGGTGAGGAAGAGCATCCAGACGATGCCCGCGAGCGCGGCGGGCAACGCACTCACGATGATGAGCGGATCGATCCACGACTGGAAGTTCACGACGATCAGCAGATACACGAGCACGATCGCCATCGCGACGCCCAGCCCGAGACCGAAGAACGACGTGCGCATCGTCTCGACCTGGCCGCGCACGACGATCTGGCTGCCGCGCGGAAGCGTCTTGCGCGCTTCATCGACGAGAGAATTTACCTGGCGCGCGACGCCGCCGAGATCGCGCCCTTCGACGCTCACGAAGAGATCGATCACGGGCCGGATGTTGTAGTGCGTGACCACCGCGAACTGATTCTCCGGCGAGATGCGCACGAGATTGCCGAGCAGTTGCGTCGGGCCGTTGATCGATGCGGACACGGGCGTGCGCAGCAGCTCGTCGATCGACGAGACCTGATACTGGGGCGTCTGCACCGCGAGGTTGTACTCGACGCCATTGCGTGGATTGAACCAGAAGCCGGGCGCCGTCTGCGAGCTTCCCGACAGCGAGACGAGCACGTTCTGCGCGACGTTGCTTGCGGAGAGATTCAGTTGTTGCAGGCGCGTGCGATCCATCTGCAGGTTGATCGCGGGTTCGTCGAGCTTCTGCTGGATGTGCGTGTCGACATTGCCGGGAATCATGCGGACCTGCTTCATCAGCTTGCTTGCGACTTCGAAGTTCGCTTGAGCGTTCTGCCCTTGAATCTGCACGTCGATGGCGGCGGGCAGACCGAAGTTCAGGATCTGCGTCACGATGTCCGCCGGCTGAAAGAAGAACTCGACGCCGGGAAAGCGGCGCGGCAGGAGCGCGCGCAGTTGGTCGATGTATTTCTGCGTCGGCGCGTGATCGGGATTGAGCGCGACCTGGATTTCGCCGTCGAGCGTGCCGATGGTTCCCGCATTGCTGTACGAGAGATTGATGCCGCTATAAGGCAGGCCGAGGTTATCGAGTATCGTGGCGAGTTCGTCCTGGGGCACGATCTGGCGCACGACCTTTTCGACTTCGTCCGCGAGGCGCGCGGTTTCCTCGATGCGCGTGCCGGTCGGCGCGCGCATGTGCATGCGGATATCGCCCGCATCGACGCTCGGGAAGAAGTCCTCGCCGAGCACGAACACGAGCGCCGTCGAGAGCAGGCAAAAGCCGAGAAAGAGCGTGGCGAACAGGCGCCTTTTCACGAGCAGCGTCGACAGAATGACGATGTACGCGCCGCGCATGCGCTCGAAGCCGCGGTCGAAACGACGATGCATGCGCATGAAAAGATTCGGCTTCGCTTTCGCATCGGGCGCGTGGGCGTGTCCCATCAAAAGCATTGCCAGCGTCGGAACCAGCGTGCGCGACAGGATGTACGACGCGATCATCGCGAACACGACGGCTTCCGCGAGCGGCACGAACAGGAACTTGGCGACGCCGGTGAGAAAGAACATCGGCACGAACACGATGCAGATGCACAGCGTCGAAACGAGCGCGGGCACCGCGATTTCACCCGCGCCTTCGAGAATCGCGTCGTGCAGATTCGTGCCCAGATGCAGATGGCGTTCGATGTTCTCGATGGTCACCGTCGCGTCGTCGACGAGAATGCCGACGGCGAGCGCGAGGCCGCCGAGCGTCATGATGTTGATGGTCTGCCCGAGCGCATGCAGCACGATCAGCGACGAAAGAATCGAGAGCGGGATCGAGATCGCGATGATGCAGGTGCTGCGCCAGTTGCCGAGAAAGAGCAGGATCATCGCGGCGGTAAGCGCGGCGGCGATCAGCGCCTCGCGCACCACGCCCTGCACGGCGGCCTTCACGAATACGGACTGATCGAAGAGCGCGCTGATCTTCAGATCCGGCGGCAACGATGCGCGCGCTTGCGGCAAGAGGTCTTGCAGCGTGTTGACGATGGACAGCGTCGACGCGTTGCCGTTTTTCAGCACCGAGATCAGCACGCCGCGATGCCCGTCCTGCCGCACGATATTGGTTTGCGGCGAGAAGCCGTCGCGCACGTGCGCGACTTCGCGCAGATAAGTCGTCGCGCCGTTGAGGGTGCGCACGGGAATGTCGTTCAGGCCCGCGACGGTCGCGGGGGAACCGTTCATGTTGATCGTGTATTCCCTCGGGCCGATCTTCGCGGTGCCGGTCGGCAGGATCAGATTCTGCGCGTTGACGGCCTGCACGACATCGGTCGGCGTCAGGCCCTTGGCGAGCAGTGCGCGCGTGTCGAGATCGACGGAGATGAGACGCGTCTTGCCGCCATACGGATAAGGCACGGCCGCGCCGGGAATCGTCACGAGTTGCGGGCGCAGGAAATTGAGCGCGGTGTCGTTCAGATCCTGCTCGGACTGCTTCGGGCTGGAAAGGCCGAGCTGGATCACCGGAATGCTCGACGCCGAATAGCTGATGACGAGCGGCGGCGTCGCGCCCGGCGGCATCTGCTTCAATTGCGCCTGCTCGACGGCGACGGTCTGGGCGATCGCGGTCTGGATGTTCGCCGTCGGTTGCAGAAAGAGCTTGATGATCGCGATGCCGGGCAGCGATTGCGACTCGATATGCTCGATGTTGTTCACGGTGGTCGTGAGACTGCGCTCGTTGACCGACGCGATGCGATTGGCCATGTCCTGGGAGGACAGACCCGTGTAGTTCCAGATGATGCTGACGACGGGAATATCGATTTCGGGGAGCACGTCCACCGGCGTCGTCACGAGGACGAAGGGCGTCGCCAGCAGAATCATGATGGCCATCACGATGAACGTGTAGGGCCGTTTAAGCGCAACGTTGACTATCCACATTGAGTCGTTCGGAAGATGCTGGGGAAGGGCGCTGCGAAAGAGGCAAGTGCGGCGAGCGAGGCGTGCGGTTCGCCATGCGTGTCGCTATGGTAGTGGCCGGGTGCCAACGACAATATGACTTGAATATGGCGCGTCTGTCAGATTAGGCGAATTGAAAGCAAGCTTGCGAAAGCGCGCGGAAGGGTCGGGCGCCTGCTTGAAAATGATGGGAATAGCGGGGGCTGAGCGCAGGTAACGCTCTATGTCGCGTAGCGAGACGGCGCGGGATCATTCGCGGTCGATGGAAGCCGCGCGTGTCTCTTCTTGATGGGAATGACCGTCCGCTTACTGCGGCGTCTGTCCGAGCGGTGTCGTCGACATCGTGCGTCCTGAAGACGAGCTACCCTCCGTGGATGCGCCATAAGCGCCAAGCGAGCCGACCTTCGCTTCCGCTGCCTGGATGTCGGCCGGATAGAAGGCGTCGCGTTCGGACGGGTTATAGCCGGCTTGCTCGACGCGTTGCAGATCCTCTTTGACCTGTGCGCGTGTCAGGCCGTCGGACTGTGCGAGCGCGGCAAGCGGTGCGGCAGCGAGCGCGACGATGGCGATGCGTGTGACCAGTTTCATGGCGTACTCCTCATGCGAGTGAAGGATGAACGCGGCGTGCGGTTGCGCGATGTGCAGCGTCGGCACGCTTACCACAGCCACCACTGGATTCTATGTGCGTCACGGTGACGACATGCTGGCGAACGAATGGCGTTTTCGTCAGATTGGAGCGCACGCTGCACACGTCTGTGATTGCGTGCAGCCGATGATAGACTCGCCCGCGTGAGGCGGTTTGTAAGCCACTTAGAAGCACATCGTTCGCAGCTTGTCCGCGTACGTGATGTTGTCCCCAATATCGCATCAGGAACCGATAAATTGCCTTTCAATCTGCCGACCACCGCCACCGCGCCGTTTTGTCCATCGGAAGTCAAAGGCTCGGTGGCCGTTTCGCCGGGCGCGCCGCTCTGGAAGAAGCTCTTGCAATTCGCGGGGCCGGGCTTGCTCATCTCCATCGGCTATATGGACCCGGGCAACTGGGCGACGGATATCGAAGCCGGATCGCGTTACGGCTATAGCCTGCTCTTCGTGGTCATGCTGTCGAGCATCGCGGCGATGGTGCTGCAATGTCTCTCGATGCGGCTCGGCATCGTCACGGGAAAAGATCTTGCACAGTTGTCACGCGAGCGCTATGCGAAACCAGTCGCGAATGCGCAATGGATGCTGGCGGAGTTGTCGATCATCGCGTGCGATCTCGCGGAGGTGCTGGGCGGCGCGCTCGCGTTTCATCTGCTGTTCGGGGTTTCGCTGATATGGGGCGTGGTGCTCACCGCGTTCGATACGCTCATCGTGCTCGGCCTGAAGGGCAAGAACTTTCGCGATCTCGAAGCGATCATGCTCGGGCTCATTGCAACGATCGGCGTGGGTTATGTCGTCGAGCTCGTGCTCGTCAAGCCGCACTGGCCATCGGTCGCTGCGGGGCTCGTGCCTTCGATTCACGCGTTGAGCGAGCGCGAGCCGCTCTATCTCGCGATTGGGATTCTCGGTGCGACCGTGATGCCGCATAACCTGTATCTGCATTCGTCGATCGTGCAGACGCGCGTCGTGAATCGCGATGCGAAGAGCCTTGCTTCGGCGATCACGCTGTCGCGGCTCGACACCATCGTGTCGCTCATGCTTGCGCTGCTCATCAATGCGGCGATCCTGATACTCGCGGCATCGGCGTTTCATGCGACCGGGCATACACAAGTCACGGAAATCGAGGATGCGTACAAGTTGCTCGCACCGATCGTCGGAACGGGGCTTGCCGCGATTCTCTTCGCGGTGACGCTGTTTGCTTCGGGACAAAGCTCCACGTTCACCGGGACCATCGCGGGGCAGGTGATCATGGAAGGGTTCCTGCGCCTGAAGATTCCTTGCTATCAGCGAAGGTTCATCACGCGTGCGCTCGCACTTGTGCCGGCGTTGATCGGCGTCTATGTGATGGGCAACGGGGCAGTCGGGAAGCTGCTCGTCGCGAGTCAGGTCGTGCTCAGCCTGCAGTTGCCGTTCGCGCTCTATCCGCTCATCAGGATGACGAGCGATCGAAGCCTGATGGGGACGTTCGCGAACAAGCCGCATATGAAGCTCGTCGCGTGGCTGCTGTTTGCCGTGATCAGTGCGGCGAATCTCTGGCTGGTCGTGCAGACGGCTGCGGAGTGGATCGGCTGAACGAAAAAGCGCCATGCACTCGTCGAGTACATGGCGCTTTGACCGAAGCCTTATTTCACGATCACCGCCGGCGCATTCGACCTCGCTGCCACTGCCGCCGGAATCGCCGCATCGACAGGGCGCGTTTCATCCACCGTAGTGCGTCCGCCATCGCGGAAGAACGCCTGCTCGGCCGCCTTGTTCAGAACGAGAATACTGATGCGCCGATTCGTAGGCTCATCGACGACATCCTTGTTGAGCGGCAGCACGTCGGCCAGCCCGCGCACCTGCAATACCTTGCTTTCCTTCATGCCCCCCGCAACGAGCGCGCGCCTTGCGGCATTGGCGCGCTCGCTCGACAGCTCCCAGTTCGAATAACCGGCCTGACCGCCCGAATAGGCGACCGCATCCGTATGCCCCGCGATCGACACGCGGTTATCGACATCATTCAGCGACGCGCCGATGTTGGTCAGAATCGTCGTCACATAGCCTTCGAGCTTCGAGCTGCCGGAAGCGAACATCGGCCGCTTGAGCGAATCGACGATCTCGATGCGCAATCCCTCGCTCGTGATGGCGATGCGAATCTGATCCTTGAACGCGCGCAACGCGGGCATCTGCTCGATGAGCGCCATCAGCTTCTGCTTGAGCTGCTGCAGCTTCTGCAGGTCGTCCTTCGCGACGGCCGCGCGTGCGATCGATTGCGGCACGGGCTGCGGCTGACTCTTGTTGCCTTCGCCCGGACGCGAGCTCGACAGATCCTTGCCGCCGCCCGTGATGACGCTCGTATGCGCCGAGGCGCCGCCATCGTTGCCGAACAACGCGGAGAGCGGCGTATTGAAGTACTGCTCGATGCCTTCCTTGTCGTACTTCGAGGTCGAGCCGAGCAGCCACATCAGCAGAAAGAACGCCATCATCGCGGTGACGAAGTCGGCGTAGGCGATTTTCCACGCGCCGCCATGATGCCCGTGGCCGTGCGCCTTCTTCTTGCGCTTCACGACGACGGTAGGCGCGAGCACCGATTGCAGCGGATCGCGTGATGGTTTCTCAGCCATGATGTCTATGCCGTGACGTTACGAAGCCGACTTCGGCATCTTGGTTGCGCGCACCGCGTCGTCGAGTTCCTTGAAGCTCGGACGGTCGGCGGTGAAGAGCACCTTGCGGCCGAACTCGACAGCTATCGTCGGCGCATAGCCGTTCATCGATGCGAGCAGCACGGACTTCACGCACTGGAACGGCTTCGCTTCAGCCGCGCCCTTGGCGTTGAGCAGATCCGCGAGCGGGCCGATGAAGCCATAGGCCAGCAGAATGCCGAGGAACGTGCCGACGAGCGCGCCCGCGATCATCTCGCCGAGCACCGCGGGCGCGGCGCCGACCGAGCCCATCGTGTGCACGACGCCCATCACCGCCGCGACGATGCCGAACGCAGGCAGGCCGTCCGCCATCTTCTGGATAGCATTGGCCGCGACCGAGCTTTCCGTGTGATGCGTTTCCAGCTCCTCGTCCATCAGATCCTGCATTTCGAGCGCGTTGACGTTGCCCGCCGACATCATGCGCAGATAGTCGACGATGAAGTCGAGAAGATGATGATCGGCCATCACGTGCTCATACTTCTGAAAGAGCGGGCTGGACTCGGGCGCGTCGACATCGGCTTCGAGCGCCATCATTCCTTCCTTGCGCGCCTTTTGGAGCAGCTCGTAAAGCAGCGCGATCAGGGCGAGGTATTTCTCCTTGGTGTATCCGCCGCCCTTGAAGGCCTTCGGGATGGCTTGCAGGGTCTTCTTGAGCGTGGCCGTCGGATTCGATACGACGAACGCGCCGATGGCCGCGCCGAAAATACACAGCAGCTCGAACGGTTGCACGAGGGCGGCGAGGTGACCGCCCACGCCGATAAAACTCCCGATCACCGAGCCGATGACCAGGACCCATCCGATGATGACAAACATGATTTCTCCGCAGATGTCCGGCGCCGCGGGCCGTGCGTGCCCGGATCGAGGCGCGCACGGCTCGCGACGCATTGTTCGCTTGTTGAGGAGCTTATCGGCTTTTATTAGCAAGACATTAAGGGGAGGCGCGCAATTTCTTCTGCGCAAATGTTTGCGCAGTAAAACTTGCGCTCGTTCGTCTGCGGACAGAAACCGAACATCGCGATTACGCCGCAGGTAATGGATTCGATGCACGCGCTTCGTCTAACATCGGCGACATGAACTCGACCCTCGCACGCGCCGACGTCCAATCGAGCGTCGGCACACTGTTGCGCGAATGGCGGCAGCGCCGACGCATGAGCCAGCTCGATCTCGCGGGCGTCGCCGATGTGTCCACGCGCCATCTGAGCTTCGTCGAATCGGGCCGCTCGCTGCCGAGCCGCGAAATGCTCATGCGCCTCGCCGAGCGACTGGACGTGCCGCTGCGCGCGCGCAACACGCTGCTCGTCGCGGCCGGTTATGCGCCGTTGTATCGCGAGCGCGCGCTGGCCGATCCGCAACTCGCCGCCGCGCGGCGCGCGGTCGATCTCGTGTTGAAGGGGCACGAGCCGTATCCGGCGCTCGCCGTCGATCGTCACTGGACGATGGTCGCGGCCAACGCGGCTTTCGCACCGCTCGTCGCATCGGCGCATGCGCAACGGCTCGCGCCGCCGGTGAACGTGCTTCGCCTGTCGATGCATCCGCAAGGCCTTGCCGATGTCATCGACAACTGGCACGGCGTGCGCATCTGCTCGCCCGGTTGCGCCGGCAGATCGACGTCTCGGGCGATGCGACGCTTGCCGCGCTCTTCGCGGAACTCGAGGCGTATCCCGCGCCTGCCCATGCCGGGCACGCGGCGCGGGCGGAAACCGACCCGGTCGTCGTGCCGTTGCGCATGCGTACGCAATACGGCGTGCTGTCGTTCTTCAGCACGACGACGGTCTTCGGCACGCCGGTCGATATCACGCTGTCCGAGTTGGCGATCGAGGCATTCTTTCCCGCCGACGACGCCACCGCCGCCGTCCTTCGAAAACTCGATGATGCAAGACGCTGAACTTGCGCCGCCGTCCGCATGCTTACAGAATTGAACCTAGTGAACGTGCGCGGATCAATGAAAAGGCAGGCTGCGCGCCGCACGGTGCGCAGCCTGTGTCAGCTTTTGTCCAACCAACGCGGAAGGCAGCGATGATTCAAACATTCGAGCAGGTAATCGGCGGGCAAAAGATGCAGTTCTGCGCGAGCATCGCGGAAGGCGGCGGACCGGCGCGCGTCATCATCAGCCGCGCGGATTCGGCGGAGTCGCTCGTGATCGTCGAAGCTGAAGGCATCATCGGCGCGATCAAGGCGGAAGTCGAAGCGCCCGATACGCTCGTCGCCGATGCCGTGCGCAAGGCGCAGCAGGAAGCGCTGATCGAGCGCGCGCTGGAAACCGGCACCGTGCAGACGACGAGCCTGTAGCGTTTCAGCCCAGTCCACAGAAGAATGCCCGCGCGGCTTTTGCGGCCGCGCGGGCATTGCTTCGTGTGCGCGCCCATTGGCTGTTGAGCGGCTCACATGCGCGGCTCGCCGTTCTTCGGATCGGCGGGCACCATCGGCGTGGCGGAATCGGGTCCATCGGGCATGTCCGGGTCGTCGGGGTTCGGCGGGGCGTCCGGGTCGAGCAGCTTGTCCGGGTCCGGTTCGAGCGGCTCTTCGGGGGAGCGAGGCATCGTCGACATGGTGATCTCCTGAATCTTCCTTCGAGTGATGGATCGGCGCGCGCTCTCGGTTTTTCAGCGTGCTTCGGCCGAAGTTCGCAACGGACGTACCTGCCGCCGCCCGTCCTCATTCCGCCTCTTCGGGAAGCGCACCGCACGCGGGTGTCGCGGCTTCCCGTTTCGCGCTCGCCGGATTGTTCACATGACGCGCGATCAGCGCCGCGCCCAGCAGGAGCGCCACGGAAATCCACGCCGACGAGCGCACCGCATCGACGATATGTTGCGCGTTCGCCGCGCCGTCGCCGTGCGCCGCGAGCGCGCCGAACGCCGCGACGCCGATCGAGCCCGCCGCCTGCCGCGCCGTGTTGAGGACCGCCGACGCCGTGCCGGCGCGCTCGTGGCCGACGGTGCCGAGCAACGCGGTCGTCATCGCCGGGACCGCGAGGCCCATGCCGGACGGAATCAGCAGGAACGGCACGAAGAGCGCGGCCGTGGGCGTCGTCGCATCGACGAAGGCGAGCGCGGCGAAGCCCGCGGCGTCCAGAAGCGCGCCGCCGATCATCGGACCGCGCGAGCCGAAGCGCGCGACCACGGGGCCGCTCGCCAGGTTCGAGATCAGGAAGCCGCCCGTCAGCGGTAGGAACGCGAGACCGGTTTGCAAGGGCGTGTGCCCGAGCACGCGCTGCAAGTACAGGCTCAAAACGAACACCATTCCATAATAGGTAAGATTCACGCCGATACCGAAGACGACGGCCGCGCTGAACGTGCGCTCGGCGAAGAGCGAGAGCGGCAGCATCGGCGCGCGGCTTCTGCGTTCGACCGCGATGAACCCGCCGCCCGCCGCCAGGGCGAGCACGAGTCCGCCGGTCACGAGCGGATGCGCCGCGCCGAGCGGACGCAGTTCGATCACCGCGCCGACGAGCGCCGCAAGCGCGACGATCGCGAGCGCCTGGCCGGGCAGATCGACGCCGCGCGCATGCCAGGCATCTTTCGCGCGCGTCTTCCCGACCCACGCGAGCGTCGCCGCAATGCCCGCCGCGCAGATCGGCAGATTGACCCAGAAGATGCTGCGCCAGCCGAACGCCGCGATCAGCACGCCGCCGACGATCGGGCCCGCCGCGATCGACACCGCGCCCGCCGCCGTCCACAAGCCGACCGCACGCGCGCGCAAGCGCCGGTCATGGCCGCATGCCGCGTTCAGGAGCGCGAGCGAGTTCGGCAGCATGCCCGCCGCGCCGATGCCTTGCAGGGCGCGCGCGGCGATCAGCTCCGTCGCATCGCGCGAAAAGGCGCACGCGAGCGACGCAAGCGCAAAGAGCGCGAGGCCGCCGAGGAACATGCGCCGCGCGCCGAAGCGGTCGCCGAGCGAGCCCGCGGAGAGCATGAGCGCGGCAAAGGCGAGCGCGTAGCTGTCGACGGTCCATTGCAGGCTCGCGACACTCGCGCGCAGATCGTGTCCGATGCTCGCGAGCGCGACATTGACGATCGAGACATCGAGCTGAGAGACGACGAAGGCGACGCTGGTCGCCGTGACGACGAGGATCTGTCGCGCGGACAGATGCGTGCCGGATGAGGAAGGGTTCGCGTTCATGCCGTCTATCGTAGGCGCGTCGCGCGTTCGATGTTTCGGCCTCGCCTGAAACGTGAAAGTCGAATGAAAATGGCGCGCCGGGAGAGCGGCGCGCCATTTTTTGCAGCGATGTCAACGCTGAATCAGCGGGCTTCCTTGAAGAAGAGCGTCGTCAGCGCGCCGAGCGCGCACAGTGCGCCGACGTAGAGCGCGGGCGCCATCGGGCTCGATTTCATCATCAGCGAGACGACGATCGGCGTGAGTCCGCCGAACACCGCGTACGCGACGTTGTACGAGAACGAGATGCCCGAGAAGCGCACGGCGGGCGGGAAGGCCTTCACCATCACGAACGGAATCGCGCCGATCACGCCGACGAAAAAGCCCGTGAGCGCGTACCACGGCAGCAGCACGGAGGCATCGACGGCGACCTGCCGGAACATCAGCCAGTACGACACCGCGAGCGCCACGCCGCCGATGAAGATCGTCTTGCCCGCGCCGATGCGGCCCGCGATCGCGCCCGCGATCACGCAGCCGATCGTGAGGCAGAGCGTCGCCGCGCAGTTCGCGACGAGCACCGTCGCCGGCGCGATGTGGAATTGCTTCTGCAGCAAGGTGGGCGTCATCAAAATAACGACGACGATCGCCGCCGAGAGCATCCACGTGAGCAGCATCGAAACGATCACCGCGCGGCCGTGGTCGCGCAGCACCGCCTTGAGCGGAATCTCCGCCGCGAGCGACTTGCGCTTCTGCAACTCGGCGAACACCGGCGTTTCATGCAGCCAGCGGCGCAGATAGACGGAGCACAGGCCGAACAGGCCGCCGAGCAGGAACGGCAGACGCCATGCGAAATCGGCGACTTCGGCAGGCGCGAACGACTTGTTGATCGCCGTGGCGATCAGCGAGCCGAGCAGGATCCCGGCCGTCAGACCGGCCGTAAGCGTGCCGCACGCATAGCCGATATGGCGGCCCGGCACGTGCTCGGAGACGAACACCCACGCGCCCGGCACTTCGCCGCCGACCGCCGCGCCCTGCATCACGCGAAACAGGAGCAGCAGCACGGGCGCCATCAGGCCGATCGACGCGTACGTCGGCAACAGGCCCATCAGGAGCGTCGGCACGGACATCAGCAGCACGGAAAGCGTGAACATGCGCTTGCGGCCGAGCAGATCGCCGAAGTGCGCCATGACGATCCCGCCGAGCGGACGCGCGAGATAACCGGCCGCAAAGATGCCGAAAGTCTGCAACTGACGCAGCCAGTCGGGAATCGACGGCGGAAAGAACAGTTGGCCGATGACCGGCGCGAAGAACACAAAAATGATGAAGTCGTAGAACTCGAGCGCGCCGCCGAGCGCGGCCAGCGTGAGCGTCTTGTAGTCGCCGCGCGTGAGCGCACGGCCGGCCGCGCGAGGGGCGTCGGACAGAGGTGTTGCCTGCATCGGAAAAAGGGACCCGTGAGTGAAAAAGCCACGCATGACGCGCGGTAGGACGAGGCTTCGCCCTGCGGGAGTGACAAACGCGCCGGGTGGACGCGAAGCGAAGGCCGGGGCACGGAACGGCAACGATCCGGGCCGGGCGTCAGCGGGCGCGGAGTCGAAAGCCGCCGCCCGTCATCCGCGCTGCGCGACGCGACGGACAGCCGCGGCGCAGCTTGCTACGCGACGTCTCGGTAAAACGGCGGAAGCGGGAACTTTTGAGCCAGACGCGGCATGTTACAGGATGAAAGCCGGCGAAAAAGGGAAAAGCCGTTCTATTTTCGAGACGGTTGCGCGCACGAGACGAACGGCGACCGAAACGCTGCACAGTCACATGCGTTGACAATTCGGATGAGTCCGATGGGAAAGGGTCGTCCCGCTGCCCAGAATGCGCAGCTTGATTATCCCCGTCTCATCCCGCGACGAGACGCCCGGCGGTCGCCTGCAGTACGGCATCCGCCCCATGTCCCTTGGACTCATCAGGTAAGACACCATGCGCGTCGCCGTTTTGCAAACCGACCCAAGTTATCGAAATCTCATCAGCGATGTCGTCAAACGACTCGGCCATACGTGCGTGACGTTTGGCGACGGCCTCGTGCTGTCGAAAGCGCTGTCCCGCTCGACGGTCGATCTGCTGATTCTCGACTGGAATTCCACGGGCCTCTGCGGGCTCGACCTGCTGAAATCCGTGCGCTCGAGCTTCGGCGAGCGCGTGCCGGTCATGTTCGCGACGCCCGACGGCGCCGAGCACAACGTGGTCTGCGCACTGACCGCAGGCGCGGACGATTACATCGTTTATCCCATCCGGCCGGGCGAGTTCGGTGCGCGCGTCGAAGCGCTGTTGCGCCGTGCGTATCCCGCGACATCGACCGCGTGCCTCGAAGTCGGCCCGTACCGCTTCGACGCCCGCCAGCAAATCGTGACCGTGCGCGGCAAGCCGGTGCAACTGAGCGGCACGCAATTCCGCCTGGCGCAGCTTTTCTTCTCGAATATCGGCCGCGTGCTGTCGCGCGATCATATTTTCGCGATGGTCTGGGGCCGCGAATTCCGCGAAACCACGCGTACCATCGACAGCCACGTTTCGCGCCTGCGCCTCGCGCTCGAAATCGAGCCGGTCAACAACTTCCGTTTGCAGCCGGTGTACAAGAGCGGCTATCGCCTGCTGCATCTCTACGATGAAGGCGAAGATTCGCGCGGCGGCCTGGTCGGTCCCGCCGCTGCGCAGATCGCGGCCTGAAGTCGCCGTCCAAAAAATAATGCCGTCGCGAGGACGGCATTTTCGTTTTTGCTTCGCCTCAAACTGCCGGCAGCGCGGGGCGCGTCTCGACGCCGCGCCGAATCAATGCCTCGATTTCCTTGCGCTCCTCGCCCGCGAGCGGCAGACGCGGGGGGCGCACCGGCTCCGTGCCCAATCCGACGATCGCCTCGGCCAGCTTGATGTTCTGCACGAGCTTGTGCGATACATCGAGCGCGAGCAGCGGCGCGAACCAGCGATAGATCGCGCGCGCTTCCTCGAACCGTCCGGCGCGAATCAGCTTGTAGATCGCCACCGTCTCGCGCGGGAACGCGCACACGAGGCCTGCGACCCAGCCGTGCGCGCCCATCAGCATCGCTTCCATCGCGAGATTATCGACGCCGCAGAAAAGCGCATAACGATCACCCGTTTCGTTGATGAGATCCGTGATTCGGCGCACGTCGCCGCTCGATTCCTTGATCGCCGCAAACTTTTTGTCTTCGGCGAGCTCGGCGAACATCTTCGGGGTGACATCGACACCGTACGCGAGCGGATTGTTGTAGACCATGAGCGGCAACGGGCTCGCGTCGGCGACCATGCGGAAATGATTGAGCGTCTCGCGCCGGTCTGACAGATAGCGCAAGCCCGGCAGCACCATGTAGCCGGCCGCGCCGTGGCGCGCAGCGCGCTCGGCCTGGCGGCAGCCGTCGAGCGTGCTGTTTTCCGCGATCGTCAGCAGCACCGGCACGCGGCCGCGCGCGGCGTCCACGGCGATGTCGAGCACGTCGAGCTTTTCGTCGAGCGATAAGGTCGATGCTTCGCCGAGCGATCCGCACACGATGATGCCGTCCACGCCGGCTTCGATCTGCGCGTCGACATTTTTCGCGGTCAACGCGCGGTCTATGCTGAAATCGGCGTTGAACTTGGTGGTCACGGCGGGCATCACGCCTTCCCAGATATGCGTCACGGCAGCGCTCCGAAAGTGATTGAACGGTACGCAGTGTAAGCACCGAAAAAGCGGGCGTCTTGCGTGTTTCGCGCGCGCCGCGTGCCGATTTCGGCATAGCCGTTTCGCTGCGAAAGTGCGGCGCGGCGGGCGTGCCGACGCGGTATCCGCCTGTGCCGATATCGTCATGAAAACGATCCAGCCGCTTCAAGACGCCGGTCGCGCGCGTTTTTAGGATAGGCGGCATGAAAACCATCGACATCATCGACTCGCATACGGGCGGCGAGCCGACGCGCCTCGTGATCGCGGGCGGCCCGGATCTGGGCGGCGGCTCCCTCGCGCAACGGCTCGACGCGTTCCGCACGCGCTTCGACGACTGGCGGCGCGCCATCGTCACCGAACCACGCGGCTCGGACGTGATGGTGGGTGCGCTCCTGTGCGAGCCCGACGATCCTTCCGCCGCGGCGGGCGTCATCTTCTTCAACAACGTCGGCTATCTCGGCATGTGCGGGCACGGCACGATCGGGCTCGTCGCGTCGCTCGCGCATGCGGGAAAGATAGCGGCGGGGCGGCACCGGATCGATACGCCCGTCGGTCCCGTCGATGCCACGCTCAACGCGAACGGCAGCGTCAGCGTGCGCAACGTGCCGGCGTATCGGCATCGGCGCGCGGTGACGGTCGATGTGCCCGGCCACGGCACGCTCACCGGCGATGTCGCGTGGGGCGGCAACTGGTTCTTTCTCGCCGCGGATCACGGGCGCGAACTCGAGCCCGCGCGCATCGCCGGGCTGACCGCGTTCACCGATGCGATCCGCGATGCCCTGCACGCGCAGGGCATCACAGGTGCGGATGGCGCGTACATCGACCATATCGAGCTTTTCGCGGATTCGCCCGTCGCGGGCGTGGACAGTCGCAATTTCGTGCTGTGTCCGGGCAGCGCTTACGATCGCTCGCCGTGCGGCACCGGCACCAGCGCCAAGCTCGCGTGCCTCGCGGCGGAAGACGCGCTCGCGCCGGGCGAAGTCTGGCGTCAGGAGAGCATTATCGGCAGCGTGTTCGAGGGCAGCTATGCAATCGACGGCGACGCGCTCGTCCCGACGATCACCGGCTACGCGCACATCATGGGCGAAGGGCGTCTCGTCTTCGACGAGCGCGATCCGTTCAAGCTCGGCATCGCATGAAGGCGGACGTCATCGTCGTCGGCGGCGGAATCGTCGGGGCGGCGTGCGCGGCGGAGCTCGCGCTGCGCGGCATGACGGTCGAGGTGCTGGAAGCGCGCGGCATCGGTGGCGGCGCGACGGCGGCGGGCATGGGCCACGTCGTCGTGATGAACGATTCGCACGCCGAGCTCGCATTGGCACGTGCTTCGCGAGAACTGTGGCTCGCACTGGGCGCCGAACTGCGCGGGCGCGAGGCGTTTTCGCGTTGCGGCACGCTCTGGATCGCCGAAGACGACGAAGAGCTCGACGCCGCCCGTTCGATGCGCGATGCCTTCGCGGCGGCGGGCGTGCGTGCGCACATGCTCGATCGCGCCGCGCTGCGCGAGGCGGAGCCGGCGGTGAGCCACGCGATGCAAGGCGGATTGCTGATCGACGACGACGCGATCGTGTACGCGCCCGCCGCGGCGCAATGGCTTCTGACGCGCTCGACGCGCATCCGTGTATCGACCGGCTGCGCGGTTCGTGCCGTCGACGCCGGCGACGCGCATGCCGTCGTCACGCTTGCGAACGGCGACCGGCGCACGGCCTCCCACGTCGTCATCGCAAACGGGCTGGCGGTGCCGGATCTGATCGGGGACGTGCCGCTCGAAGTGAAGAAAGGGCATTTGCTCGTTACCGATCGCTATCCCGGCACGATCCATCATCAGGTGCTGGAACTCGGCTACATCAAGAGCGCGCATCACGCGCGCGGCACGTCGGTCGCGTTCAATGCGCAGCCGCGTCCGACGGGGCAGGTGCTGATCGGCTCGTCGCGCCAGTTCGGCACGCGCGATCCGGCTGTCGAGATCGACGTGCTCGGCGCCATGCTCGCGCGCGCGACGCGTTATCTGCCAGGCATCGGCGCGCTCAACGCGATCCGCGCATGGACCGGTTTTCGTGCCGCGACGCCCGACGGCCTGCCGCTGATCGGCCCCGCGCGTTTCCCGGGCGACCGGCTGTGGCTCGCGGCGGGTCACGAAGGGCTCGGCGTGACGACGTCGCTCGGTACGGCAAAGCTCATCGCCGCGCAGATGCTCGGCGAGCCGGCTCCGTTCGATATGCCCGACATGCACGCTTTCTCACCGCAACGATTCGCACGGGAGCACGCCGATGGATGAGCGCGTGCGCGTGGTCATCGACGGCGAGCCGCTCACCGTGCCCGCGTTCACGACCGTCGCGGCCGCCGTCGCCATGCGCGGCGTCGGCGGCACGCGGCGCTCCGTCACCGGCGAGCCGCGCGCCGCGCTATGCGGCATGGGCGTGTGTCACGAATGCCGCGTGACGGTCGATGGCCGCGCGCATGTGCTCGGCTGTCAGACGCTGTGTCGTGACGGTCTTTCCATCGAGACGATGCGATGAAGGTCGAACAGGTCGATATCGCGGTCGTCGGCGCGGGGCCGGCGGGTCTGAAGGCGGCGCGCATAGCGGCGCGAGCGGGCGCACGCGTCGCGCTCATCGACGACAATCCGCGCCCCGGCGGTCAGATCTGGCGGCAAGGGCCGACGCTCGCGCCCGCCGCGCAACTTCGCCAGTGGCTCGATGAAACGCGCTCGCTTGAAAACTTCGTCGGCATGAACGGGACGAAGGTCGCCGCCGCGCCCGGCAGCAAACGGCTCTTGCTCGAACGCGACGGCGCGCCGCTCGTGCTCGCGTATTCGAAGCTCATCCTCGCAACGGGCGCGCGCGAGCGGCTGCTGCCCTTCGACGGCTGGACCCTGCCCGGCGTGACGGGCGCGGGCGGCCTGCAGGCGCTCGTGAAGGGTGGAATGCCGGTGCGCGGCGAGCGCATCGTCGTCGCGGGCAGCGGGCCGCTTCTGCTCGCCGCCGCCGATACCGCGCGCCGTCACGGGGCGCAGGTCGTCGCGGTGGTCGAACAGGCGTCACCGGCGCGTGTCGCGCGCTTTGTCGCGTCTCTTGCGCTGACACCGGCAAAGCTGGCTCAGGCCGTCGGGCTCGGGGTCGCGTGCTATCGACCAGGCGGTGTCGTCGTGAGGGCGCATGGAAGCGCGCGCGTGGACGCGGTCACGATTCGCGTGCGCGGGCGCGAAGAAACGCTCGTAGCGGATCGCGTCGCGTGCGGATACGGCCTCGTGCCGAACGTGACGCTGGCGCTCGCGCTCGGCTGCTCGACAGACGAACGCGACGGCGCGATTCACGTCGACGATTTGCAGCGCACGTCGCTGGAAGACGTCTTCGCGGCGGGCGAATGCACGGGCATCGGCGGGATGGAACTGGCGAGCGTCGAAGGCGCGCTCGCGGCGCACGCGGCGCTCGGTATCGCCGCCGATGCGCGTCTCGTGCGCGAGCGCGATCGCTGGCGTGCCTTCGCCCGGCGCGTGGCGCACGCGTTCGAACTCGGCGCCGACGCCCGCGCGATGCCGTCGCCGGACACCGTGTTGTGCCGCTGCGAGGACGTGTCGATCGGCGAAGTCGCCGCGCACGCGAACTGGCGCGAGGCGAAGCTGCAGACACGTTGCGGCATGGGGCCGTGTCAGGGGCGCATTTGCGGCGAGGCGGCTGCTGTCTATTTCGGATGGCCGTGTACGGCGGCGCGCCCGCCATTCGCGCCGGTTCGCATCGATACGCTGATCGCCGCGCGCGAGAGCGCCGAAACGCCCGTTTCATAGTGGGGCCAGCGCGAATTTCGTCCGCGCATGCGCGCTTCTATAATCGGTTGCCTGACCGATCAGGACGCAACCGACCTCCTTACGCATGACGAGCACGACAGGCCTCATGACGAACACCGCGCCGATCGCGCAACCTCCGGCGTCGACGCTCTCGGACATGCTCGCGCATTTCGCGCTGCTCGCGCCGGTGTTCGACGCGATGCCCGACATCGTGTTCTTCGTGAAAGATCGCGAGGCGCGCTACGCGATGGTCAATCGCACGCTCGCGCGCCGCTGCGGCCACAAGGACGACAAATCGGCGCTCCTCGGCAAGACGGCGGAGGACGTGTTCCCGCGGCGCTTCGGACGCATCTACACGGCGCAGGATCAGGCGATCATCGCGCAGGGACATCAGTTGATCGACCAGCTCGAATTGCATCTGTATCCGGGGCGGGAGCCTGGCTGGTGCATGACGTGCAAGCAGCCGCTCCATGACACGCAGGGCAATATCGTCGGGCTCGCGGGAATATCGCGCGACTTGCAGGCCGCCGAAGGCACGCATCCCGCCTACAGCCGGCTTGCGGCGGTCGTGCAGCACATCCAGGAGAACTACGTGCAGCCGCTCAATATGCGGCAGCTCGCGCAGATGGCGAACATGTCGATCGCGCAACTGGAGCGGTATTTTCACAAGGTCTTTCATCTGACGCCGCGTCAGGTGTTGCTGAAGACGCGCCTCGACGCAGCCACTGCGCTGCTCGTCTCGAACGGAAAAGTCACCGATGTCGCCGCGCTATGCGGCTACACCGATCACAGCGCCTTTACGCGCCAGTTCAAGGCGACGGTCGGCATCACGCCGAGCGAATATCGGGCGCTGTTGCAAGCGGGCATGTCAGGGGCGTCGCGCCCCGATTCCGCGCGAGAAGCAAACGTCTGACGGGAAAACAGGGGCACGGCTCGCGCAAAAAATACACGGTCGTGCGTTCCGGTTGCGGTTTCGTGCGGCGCGCCTCGGCCGGAATGCCCGTCCCATGCGGGTTTCCCGGCAGCGAATGCAAGGCGGTCCGCTTTTTGCTCGCTCTGGCTCGCGGCGACCGGGCAAAATCTTCGCGTTGGCGCCGCTCAAAAACCGCGAGGCGTTCCGCACCGGCGCACACGCGACATAAATTACGGTGCGTGCGGAATTCCCGCCGCGTTTTCGTGTCGATCAATGCGCGCAACAGCGTGCGCGGCGGCGAGAGGATGGAGACCCGTCGCGAGAATTCCGTTTTTTGGCAGCAGAAAAGAACATCATGAACGAAGTGGCAAGACTGGGGCATATGCGGATCGTGCTCATCGAGGACGATCCCGAGAGCAGGGCATCACTGCAGATGTTGCTGGAAGAAGAAGGTGCGGACGTAGTCGCGGTGGCCGACGCCGAAGACGGCGCGCAAGCCGCGATCGAGCATCTTCCCGATGCGGTGATCTGCGATCTCGATCTACCCGAGATGGACGGTTTCTATCTCATCCAACGTTTGCGGGATCACGAAATACGCGGCAATCTGCCGCCGTCCGTGGCGATCGCGCTGACGGGACACGGCGGCGACGAATACCGATTACGAAGCATCGGCGAAGGTTTCCAGCATTTCATGACGAAACCCGTGCATCCCGACGAACTCGTCGCGCTGATACAGGACGCAGTTGGCGCGCGCGTGGTGATGTGAGGCGTTCGGGGCCGCCGCTGACGGGCGGCCCGTGTTTCTTACGACCGGTCGCGGTTGCGCGCCCGCGTCGCGCCCGTGATGACGGCGATGCCCAGCATGATGACGGCGACGATCATGATCGTATGCTGCGCGACGTGCATCGCGACGAGCGCCCACGATACCCCTCCGATCAGAATCAGCCAGCCTACCAGGTAGATGATCAACGTCATCGACTTCTCCTTTTTCGTTGTGTGCTAGAAATCGTTGCGTGTCCTTCAAGAAAGGGCCTTATCCTTTCGACGCCGAAGCACGCATAAGTTCACTCATGCAAGGGGCGTACCGCGGGTGGCATCTCGGACATGAGCAAGAGCCAAAGCATGCTGACCGTGCATCGAAGACCAGATGCTTTTGTGTCCCTTGGTGGGCTTCGCTTCTGCGAAATTGATACCTAAGAAAAGATCGACGACGACTGTCTACCTTATCGGCGCGGCGTCCTTCTCAGTCGGTACCATGGCCGCCGCAAGATTCGTCCGCGCGCGCCGTATCAGATCAGAAGCTGCTTGATGCGTCGTTTGATTGAATTCTTCAAACGGCGCATCGACGTCCTATTCGCGTCGGTGCCGTAGGACGCATCAGATATGAACGCGCCGCTCTGATTCAATTCGTAACCGGATCGAACGGTCGACGGTGATGGTGGTTGAAAAGGTACGAAAACCCCCGGCTTGCGCAGAACGAAGTCGAAAGACATTTTCATCGCGTATGTGTCGATGTGCTCGAGCTTCGCGAGTCTTTTCCAGTGCTTTTCGTACATACCCTCGATCAGACTGGGTGTCGGATTCCACTTGTGGCTCAATGGCGCGTGATCGTTGCGCGAGTCCCAGGTATAGCGCCAGTCCGGAACAACGACCCCGACCCCGCCGCCTGGCTTAACCAAGCTCAGCCAGTAGCTGATGATTTCCTCCGGATTCGCCACATGTTCGAGCATGTGGAGGGAGACGATGAAATCGACGGAATCCGGTTTGAACGGGAGATTATCGGGCATTGCCAACACAGCGGAGGCGGTCGATGCCTGGTGAGCACCGCTTGCCTGATCCGATGGGGGCATACGAGCAATATCGATCGGAAGCAAATATGGCGAAATCGTCCTGGCGCCGCAACCTACGTTCAGGCCGTTCAGTTGCTCGATCGTGTAACCGTTTGGCATCGCACGCAGCGCGGCTTCTTCTTCTCTGGCCAGCAATAAGCTGACTTCATCGCCCATATACAGAACGACCGTCTTCGACTTCATAGCGAAGTATTCGCGCTGAACGGTGCTCAGTGGTGAGAGCAGACTGATGTTGTGGGCTCCGTCTATCGGCCCCTCCATCTGCTCGCGGATGGATTCGACGGTTTGATCATCAAGCGGGTGTTGTTTTCTGATGCCTTTCATTGGGGCCCCAGGCTTTCAACTTGGCTATCCGATTCTAACTGAAGGTTTAGCTGCACTCCGCGTAAAGGCCGTCACCTAGCCGGGGATTGTCGCTCCGGGAGATGTTTGCGCCGAGGCGCGCCGTTCTGATATCAGTGCCCGCACGGCGTTCCTAGATGGAACCTCGATATATCGATAGGCGCAATCCGCGATCGCGAGCATCAGCACCGATAGCAGCACCTGCCCCCATATGTGGCTGATGTCCTTGGCGATCATTATCGTGGGTCCGATGAAGTGATCAGCGTAGTACATGATCGGTTGATGCACCATGTAGAGCGCGAAACTGATCTCGCCCAGATGCATCATCGGCCGGTTCGAAAGCATCTTCGACAGCAGCCCGCGCTGGAATGCGAACACGAAAATGATCGCGACCATTGCCGGCTGATAGTAGGCGCTGTTCGCGAGCGTCGGCCACTTGTGCCACGTAGACCGGTACAGCACGACGAGAAACCAGAGCGACGCGATTTCCAGCGCGGTGAACAGCGCGGCATCGAACCACCGATCGCCCATGCCTTGCAGGCGATTGAACAACAGCCCGAGGCTCAGACCGATGATGAAATCAAATATCCGGACGTAGGGCGATACCATCATGAGCCACCAGTCGAACGAAAACGCTTGCATCTTCGTTCGCAGCAACAGCGCGATCAGGAACAGGCAGGCGAATGCCGCGATCCCCGCCAATGCCGCGCGCGTCGCGCTGCGACTCACGCCGAAACGGTTGAAGGCGAACAGCAGGAACGGAAGCGAGATATAGAAGAACAACTCGTCCGAGATCGACCACGACACGCCGTTGTAGGAGAAGATGTTCGCGCCGTCTGGATACCACGCGTGTAGCAGGAACACGTTTGCCAGCGTTTGCCAGTCTGTGTATTGCGTGCCACGAATCCAGATCAGCGGCACGACCGCGGCGAACATAAACAGGTGCAGCGGCCAGATACGGGCGACGCGCAGCGCCCACAATTTCGCGACCGATCCGACCGTCAGGCTTTCGAACTTGTCGGCGTAGTTGTGCGCGAGGATAAAGCCGGAGAGCAGGAAGAAGAACCCTACGGCCAAACCGCCGGTCTCGTACGGGTAGCCGAAGTGAGCAAAAACTACCGCTGCGGCTGCGATGAATCTGAGCGACGTAAGGGGCTTCAGCATGTTTCCTCGGGCAAATTTTTGTAATTTTTCGTCGGACGGATTTTATATGAACCGACTTAAAACCGTGAAAAAACAGCGCCGTAGCAATTGGTCTCGGTGTCGAAGAATGTTGTTTTGTGGCGCAGATGAGACACGCACTCGGCAGTTTTTACGCGTCTGCTTGACCGCGAGTAAGGCCGATTTCGGCGCGCCGTCGATATGCGGCTATGCGCACCGGCATCGCGAAATATAAGGAATGGCCCTGTTGGGAAATCAGGATCGCGGGTTTCCGACGCGCTACACTCCCGCCAGACAAGGCCTCCGGTCGAAAGCCAACAAATACCTCATGCTGACCGTCCATCATCTCAACAATTCCCGCTCGCAGCGCGTGCTGTGGATGCTGGAAGAACTCGGCGTCGAATATGAACTGAAGCGCTATCAGCGCGACCCGCGGACGATGCTCGCGCCGCCCGAATTGCGCGCGGTGCATCCGCTCGGCAAATCGCCGGTCGTGACCGTCGACGGCATGACGCTCGCCGAATCGGGGGCGATCATCGAATATCTCGTCGACCGCTACGGCGAGGGCCGTTTCTCGCCGCCGCCCGGCACGTCGCCCGAACGCGTGCGCTACAACTACTGGATGCATTACGCGGAAGGCTCGGCAATGCCGCCGCTCTTGCTCAAACTCGTCGCGCGGCGGCTGGAGAGCGCGAAGATGCCGTTTTTCGCGAAGCCGATCGCGCGGCGCATCGCGCAGACGATGCAAAGCAGTTTCATCGATCCGCAACTGCGCTTGCACTTCGGCTATATCGACGCCCAGCTCGCGAAGTCGCCGTGGTTCGCGGGCGAGACATTCACCGCCGCCGACGTGCAGATGAGCTTCCCGCTCGAAGCCGGCAGTGCCCGTGCCGGCGCGAAGTCGATGCCGCATATCCGCGCGTTTCTCGAACGCATCCACGCGCGGCCGGCATACCAGCGCGCGCTCGCGCGAGGCGGCCGATACGATTACGCCAGTTAGCCGTTCGGCCGACTGCCGGCATGCGAGAGGCGTTGCGTACAATGAGTCGCACGCAACCACTCAGCCCAAAGGCGACGCATGGCCCGAATCGTTCCCGATGACTGGAAGAATCTCGAAGCGACCGGCGCGGCGGCGCGCGAGCTCGAAACGCTCGCGCTGCTCGAAAAATTGCCCGACGACTACACGGTGTATCACGGCGTTCACTGGACGCGCGTCAACGAAGGCTTCTCCGTGTTTGGCGAAGCGGATTTCGTCGTCGTTGCGCCGTCGGGGCGTGTATTGATGATCGAACAGAAGGCGGGCTTTCTGCGCGAAACCGGGCAGGGTCTCGTGAAGGTCTATCTGCAGAAGGAACGCAACGTCGCCATTCAGCTCGCGCGCACGCTGGAGAACCTGCACCGGCGCTTCACCGCGGCGTTCGGCGCGGGCACGTACCGGATCGAGGAATTGCTGTATTGCCCCGACTACACCGTGAAGAACGCGGCGATTGCGGGCGTCGCGCCCGCGCGCATCGTCGATGCGAGCCGCAAGTCGCAGCTTGCGCGCGTCGTGCTGGACATTCTGCCGCCCGATGAGCCCCGCTTCGAATCGGCGGCGCGCATCCATCATTTTCTCGCCGATGAACTCTCGCTCACGCCCGACACCAATGCGCTCGTCGGCGCGGCAAACACGCTCGTCACGCGGCTGTCGGGCGGGCTCGCGACCTGGGCGCGCCGGCTGGAATTCGAACCATTTCGCCTGCGCGTGATCGCGACCGCCGGCGCGGGCAAGACGCAGCTCGCCGTGCGCGTGATGCGCGACGCGCTCGCGCAAGGCAAGAGCGTGCTCTACGTATGCTTCAACCGGCCGCTCGCCGATCATATCCGCGCCATTGCGCCGAAAGAGGCGAAGATTGCGAACTACCATCAGTTGAGCGCGGCCGTCGCCCGTGACGCCGGCAGCCCGCCCGATTTCAGCCAGCCGAACGTTTTCGCGACGCTCGAAGAACGCTTCGCCGCCGTGCCGGTGCCTGAACAGTGGAAGACGGACGTCCTGATCGTCGATGAAGGCCAGGACTTTCAGGCGGCCTGGGTCGAAGCGCTCGAGCGCCTGCTCAATCCGGACGGCGCGTGGTGGTGGCTCGAAGATCCGATGCAGAACCTCTATCTGCGCGAGCCGGTGCCGCTGCCGGGCTGGACCATCCTGCGCGAGACCACCAACTACCGCAGTCCGCGCGACCTGCTCGGCTTCATCCGCAAGATCGTCGGGCCGGATGTGCGGCTCGACGCGGGCAGTCCCTTCGACGGCTCGGACGTGAGCGTATCGACCTACGAGGACGGGCATCCCGAGGAAATCATCGAGGCGACCAAGCGGGCGATCACGCATGCGCTCTCGCTCGGCTTTCGCAAGCAGGACATCGCGGTGCTGTCGTTTCGGGGCCGCGAGGGCTCGGCGCTCACCGCCGTCGATCAGCTCGGCCCGCACCGGCTGCGCGCGTTCACCGGCACGTATGACCTGTTCGGCAACCCGGAGTATCGCGAGGGCGATGTGCTGCTGGAATCGATCTATCGCTTCAAGGGGCAATCCGCGCCGTGCGTGATCCTCACGGAAGTCGATTTCGAGGCGCTCGACGAGCAGGCCGCGCGCAAGATCTTCGTCGGAGCGACACGCGCGACGATGAAGCTGATCGTGGTCGCATCCGAACGCGCGGCCCGGGCCATCGACGCGCTGCAGTAGCGCATGGCCGTTCCCGGCACAGAACCGTCCCTGGGCGCGCCCGCCGCGCGTCCGTGGTTCCGCCGTCTCTGGTATGCGGCGCTGATCGCGCTCGCGGTCGCGCCGCCGATCGGCGCGGTCGGCTACATGCTCTATTCGGGCCTGCTCGCGCGCGAGACGCACAGGCTCGTTGTGCCCTACGACGTGTACTGGGACGCCGCGCAGTTCCAGCTCGCCTATGAGCGCTTCGAGAATCATGTATTGCTGTACCGCAACGGCATCGACGAGGATGCGAACGCCGTGCGCGCGAGCTATCGGCTGCTGCGCGCGCGGCTCAAACAGGTGTCGGAATCGGCGGGACTGTCGGATGGACACGAAGCGCTGCTGAACCGGCAGCGCGAAATCCAGCGGCAATTGCAGACCGCGCTCGATTCGATCCAACTGGACGTCGAAGGGCTACAGGCCGAGCGTCAGCACACCTTGCGCGTGATCGGCGTGCTGCGTCAGAACGCGCCGGCCGTCGCGGAACTGGCGAGCGGACGGCGGCTCATGGACGTGGCCGAGCGCGAGGCGATCGTGCGCGACTTCGAGGCGAAGCGCCGCTATCTCATCTACGGCGGCATCCTCTTGGGTCTGCTGTCGGCGGCGGCGACGGCGTTGCTGCTGATGAACGGGTATCGGCGCACGCGTCTCATCGAGCAGCAGCGCGCGGCGCTCGCGGCCGAGCATCAGGCGACCCGCGCGGCGCGCGAGGCCGGCGTCGCCAAGGACACGTTCCTCGGCATGATCAGCCACGAGTTGCGCACGCCGCTGCACGCGATCGTATCTTCGGTCGAATTGCTCGGGCTCAATGCGCGCGGCGATGCCGACCGCAGAATCATGCAGCGCCTGGAAACAGGGGCGCGCCAACTCGAAGCGCAGATGCGCGATCTGACCGACTACGCGCGTCTCGGCGCAGGCAAGCTCGAATTGCGCATGACGGTCTTCGATCCGGTGGAACTGCTCGATTCGATCGTCGATGCGAACACGCCCGCCGCGACCGCGAAAGGGCTGGAATTGCGCGGCGACTACGCGGGCGAGCGCCGGCCAATCGAATCCGACCCGCATCGCGTGCGGCAGATCGTGACGAATCTCGTGACCAACGCGATCAAATACACCGAAGTCGGGTCCATCGACGTGCATTTTGCGCGCACGGAGGAGCGCCTCGACATTTCGGTGATCGACACGGGCCCCGGCATATCGCGCGAGCAGTTGCCGCTTATTTTTCAGGAGTTCACGCAGCTCGATTCATCGAGCACGCGGCGTTTCGACGGCGCCGGAATGGGTCTCGCGGTGGTGCGCGGACTCGTCGACCTGCTCGGCGGGAGGATCGAGGTGTCGAGCGAAGTGGGACAGGGCGCCGCGTTTCGCGTGAGCCTGCCGGCGGTGTCGGCGGACCGGCTGCCCGGAGGCGAGCCGGAAGCCGACGCGCCCGAGTTGCGCAAATCGCGTGTGCTCGTGATCGACGACCACGAGTCGATCCGCGACTCGCTGCTCGAGATGCTCACGCACCTGGGTTATTCCGCAGTCGCCTTGCCCGATGTGGATAGCGCGCTCGCGTGGCTGCGCGAGAACGACGCCGACGTGATCCTCGCGGACTTGCATATGCCCGGCAAGGACGGCTACTCGTTCGCCAACGAATACCGCGCGCGCAGTGCGCCGGGAGCGAGCGTGCCGATCATCGCGGTGAGCGCCTACGCGCCGGAACTGGTGGACCCGAGCGCGGCGGTGCTGTTCTTCGACTACTTGCTCAAGCCCGTGCGCTATGAGGTGCTGAAGGGCGCGGTGCACCGCGCGGTGACCGTGCGCAGGCGCGTCGCGTAGGGTTCGCCGCTAGCTGCGCATCAGGCGCTTGGAAAGGTCCGCGACGAGAATGCCAAGGCGCGCGGGCTTCTCGAAACACGTCACGTTGTAGTCGCGGATGACCTGGCTGATCTCCGATTCGCTCGCCTTGCCCGTTGTGAGCTCGCCCGTGAGCACGAAGACCGGCGCGTCCGGGTTGTCCGACGCGCGCACCGCGCGGATCGCGTCCGCCGACGTATGCATGCCGAACAGCCAGTCCATTACCACGGCATCGAACACCTGCGTCTGCAGTGCTTCGAGGAAGGCGTCGAGGCCGTAGAAGGCCATCGCCGTGAAGCCGGTGGCTTCGAGATAGTCGTGCAGGTTGTCGGCGGAAGCGTGGTCGTCGTCCACCACGGCGATGATGGGCTTGTCGGTGTCCGGCCGGCGCGGCTGGATCTCGATTTTGTGAACGTCGCAGGCTTCCTGAAGCAGCACGCCTTCATGCTTCGAGACGATCCAGCGATTGTTGAGCTTTTGCGCGATGAAATCCGGACGGCTGCCTGCTTCCAGCGCACTGCCGACCCACGCCATGCAAGGAATCTCCACCGAACCGAGCTTGAAGACGGCGTCGTGCGCGGTGCCCTCGGTTTCGTCGGGGCGCGTATTGATCGAATCGAAGAGCTTGAGCGCGGGCTCGTCGAACGCATCGGCGACGCGGCGAATCTGCGCGAGCGTCCACGGACTGTTGCCGCGCAGCTTGCGATGGCCCTGCGAAAAGCTCAGGTCGAGAATGCGGCACAGCTCGGCAGTCTGCTGCCGCTTTCCGATGCCATGACGGCCCATCAGCTCGCGCACGCGCTCCGCGACGGCGAGGGATTCCGAAGAAGACGTTTCAGTGACCATACAGCCAGTCGGATACGTGAGAGTGGGAATCTACGGGGCGTGTTCGGCGCGGAACGGACGGCCCATGCGCAGTGATTCGATATTGTAAATGGCATGGGTCCGTGCACTCAAAATGCGTCGGCAGAAGGCTCGCCGCGGGCCCGCTCGCACCGGGCCGCGAACGGTCCTTCCGTTACGCCAGCGCCGATGCGCGTTCGTGCGCCGGTTTGGGCGCGACGGGGATCTCGTCGAGCAGCGTCGAAAGCTGATTTCGGGCGTCCCGTCCGCTGAATTCACGCAGCGTCGCGAGCAAGGTGCGCCACGGCGCGGGCCACCGCGTTTCGCGCACGCAGTGGCCGTTGACATCGGTGATGCGCAGAAGGGTGCTGTCGGGAAAGTAGGTGAGTGTGACGGGCGTTCCGTCGAGTACGCAGGTTGCAGTGCAGGCTTTCGGTGTGAACATACTTTTTTTGAGTTGAATGAGCGTCACGATTGGACGGTCGAGGGCTTTAGCAACGATCGTTCCCGGTGTTGCCCGCGCTGCGTGCGAACGGTGTCCATCGGCGAAATCCTGCATGAAAGTTCGCGATTGTTGAACGGAGTATTGCCGATTTTCGCGACAATTAGCGGCTTTGCCGGCGATACACTGCGAAGAATCGTTGAATGGAGCTAATTGTGTTGATTGCTGCTTTTCTGATTTGTCCGGTTGGCGTCGCGGCGCTTTTTGCATTCGCTCTTTTTGCGGACAGACATTTCAAAGACTCGCTTCCTGTTTCGCGCGGCCATGTGCCCCCGGCGCAGACCGTCCGCTCGCAACGCGACACGACATCCGGCGTGCTGCGGCGGTAAGCGATCCGCTTTTGTTATCGAACGATCGCCCTTTCGAATTGTTGCGCTATTGGCGCGGGACTATAGTGCCTCGACGGCATGACAACCATAGCGACAACAACGAAAGGAGACGAACCATGAACCGTATCGACCTGGCCGACCGCGTCGTGATCATCACCGGCGGGGCGCGGGGCATTGGCCTCGCGGTGGCGGAGCGGGCGCTCGAATCGGGCGCCGATGTGTCGCTGTGGGACGTCGACGGCGAGCGCCTCGCGCGCACGAGCGCGGAACTCTCGGCGAAGTACAAGGAGCGCAAGGTCAGCGACGCCGTCGTCGAACTGACCGACGAATCGTCCGTCGACGCCGCCGCGAACAAGACGCTGGCCATGCACGGCAGGATCGACGTGCTCGTGAACAATGCGGGCATCACCGGCGGCAACGGCACGACCTGGGAACTCGCGCCCGACGTGTGGCGCCGCGTGATCGACGTCAATCTGATCGGCCCGTATCTGACCTGTCGCGCCGTCGTGCCGCACATGCTGAAAGCGGGCTACGGGCGCATCGTCAATATCGCGTCGATCGCCGGTAAGGAAGGCAATCCGAATGCGTCGCACTACAGCGCGTCGAAGGCCGGGCTGATCGGCCTTACGAAATCGCTCGGCAAGGAGCTGGCGGGGAAGAACATCCTCGTGAACGCCGTGACGCCCGCCGCGGCCAAAACCGAAATTTTCGATTCGATGTCGCAGCAGCACATCGACTACATGCTCTCCAAGATCCCGATGAACCGCTTCCTGTTGCCGCAGGAAGCCGCGTCGCTGATTCTTTGGCTCTCCTCCGAGGACTGCGCGTTCAGCACCGGCGCGGTGTTCGACCTGTCGGGCGGACGCGCGACGTACTGATTGCGTCTTCGGGAGAATCGCGATGAATCACTCCGCCCAAGCGGAAGGCGCCGTCACGTCCCGCGTGATGCGCAGGCTCTTGCCGTTTCTGCTCCTCATGTACGTGCTCGCGTTTCTGGACCGCGCGAACATCGGCTTCGCGCAAAAGGCGCTGCAGCAGGACACCGGTTTGACGAATGCCGCGTTCGCGTTCGGCGCGGGCGTGTTCTTCGTCGGCTACGCGATGTTCGAGGTGCCGAGCAATCTGCTGTTGCATCGCGTCGGCGCGAAGCTGTGGATGTGCCGCATCATGGTGACGTGGGGCCTCGTCTCGGCTGCGATGGCCTTCGCGCATGACGCCACCACGTTCTACGCCTTGCGCTTTCTGCTCGGCGTGGCGGAGGCGGGCTTCTTTCCGGGCATCGTCTATTACCTGACGCGCTGGTTTGCGCAATCGTCGCGGGCGCGTGCGCTCGGCGTGTTTTATTTCGGCGCGCCGCTCGCGTTCATCTTCGGCGCGCCGCTGTCGGGCCTGCTGCTCGATCTGCACGGTGCGTTCGGTTTCAAGGGCTGGCAATGGCTCTTTCTCGTCGAAGGGCTGCTTGCGTCGATCGTCGGCGTATGCGCGTTCTGGTATCTCGACGACGATCCCGCGCAAGCCCGATGGCTCACCCAGGACCAGCGCGCGCTGCTCGTCGGCCGCCTCGACGAAGATGCGCGCATCGCCTCGTCGCACGGTCCGCGCAGCGTGCTCGCGTCGCTCGTCGATCCGCGCGTGCTCGTGCTGTGCTGTGTGTATTTCCTGATTCAGGCTGCGGTATATGGCGTCGTCTTCTATTTGCCGCAACAGGTGTCGGCGCTGCTGGGCACCAAGGTGGGCTTTCGCGTCGGGCTCGTGACGGCGCTGCCGTGGATCGCCGCCGTGATCGTCACGTGGATCGTGCCGCGCTACGCCGATCGCACCGGAAGGCATCGTCCGTGCGCGGTGGCGCTGCTTGCGATGTCGGGCATTGCGATCGGCGTGTCGGGCGTTGCGTCCTCGCCCGTCGTCTCGATCATCGCGCTGTGCTGCGCGGCGAGCGGCTTCATCGCCGCACAGCCGCTCTTCTGGACCTTTCCGACGCGCTATCTCACGGGCGCGGCCGCCGCGGCCGGTATCGCACTCATCAATTCGCTCGGCGGACTCGGCGGCTTCTTCGCACCGATGGCCCGCACCGCCGCCGAAGCCGCGTTCCATTCGACGAGCGCCGGCCTCATGGTGCTCGCGGGCGCGAGCGTGCTCGCGGCGCTCATCATCGTCGCGCTGGTGCGCGTGCCGGGGCGCATCGAACACGCGCACATCGCCGACGCCGCGAACGCGTCCTGAACCACGAAACCACACGTACGGAGCCTCATCATGTCCATGCCCACGATCGCCCAAGTGCGCGCCTTCACCGTTCGCGGCGGCGGTGCCGATTATCACGACCAGGGCGCCGATCACTGGATCGACGATCACATCGCCACGCCGATGGCCCGCTATCCCGAGTACCGCAAGAGCCGTCAGTCGTTCGGGCTGAACGTGCTGGGCTCGCTCGTCGTCGAGATCGAGGCGAGCGACGGCACCGTCGGCTTTGCGGTGACGACGGGCGGCGAAATCGGCGCGTTCATCGTCGAGAAGCATCTGGCGCGCTTTCTCGAAGGGCAGCGCGTAACCGACATCGAAAAGATGTGGGATCAGGTGTACAACGCGACGCTCTACTACGGCCGCAAGGGCATCGTGCTCAACGCGATCTCGGGCGTCGATCTCGCGCTGTGGGATCTGCTCGCGAAAGTGCGCAAGGAGCCGGTGTTTCAATTGCTCGGCGGTCCGGTGCGCGACGAGCTGCAGTTCTACGCGACCGGCGCGCGCCCCGATCTCGCCAGGCAGATGGGCTTCATCGGCGGCAAGATGCCCTTGCAGCACGGCCCGGCGGAAGGCGAGGAAGGGCTCGCGAAAAATATCGCGAAGCTCGCGGACATGCGCGCGAAAGTCGGCGACGATTTCTGGCTCATGTTCGATTGCTGGATGAGCCTCGACCTCAACTACGCGAAGCGTCTCGCGAATGCGGCGCGCGAGCACGGCCTGAAGTGGATCGAGGAAGCGCTGCCGCCCGACGACTACTGGGGCTATGCCGAACTGCGCCGTTCGGTGCCGCGCGGCATGATGGTCACGACCGGCGAGCACGAAGCGACGCGCTGGGGCTTTCGCATGCTGTTCGAGATGGGCTGCGCGGATCTGGTTCAGCCGGATGTCGGCTGGTGCGGCGGCATCACCGAGCTCATCAAGATTTCGGCGCTTGCGGATGCGCACAACGTGCTCGTCGTGCCCCACGGTTCGTCGGTGTACAGCTATCACTTCGTCGTGACGCGGCATAACTCGCCGTTCGCCGAGTTCCTGATGATGGCGCCCAAAGCCGATCAGGTCGTGCCGATGTTCACACCCTTGCTGCTCGACGAACCCGTGCCGGTGAACGGCCGCATGAAGGTGCCGGAGACGCCGGGCTTCGGCGTGCGGCTGAATCCGGAATGCAAGCTCGAAAGACCCTATACGCACTGACCACACTGAAAGAGGCCTCTCATGCTGCTGGAAAACAAGGTCGTCGTGGTGACGGGCGGGTCTCGCGGCATCGGCCGGGCGATCGCGCTCGCGAGCGCGCGCGAAGGCGCCGATGTCGCGATCAACTACTGGGGCGACAACGACAGGTCTTACGGCAAGGCATCGGCGGTGGAGTCGATCGTCCGCGAGATCGAGGCGTTGGGGCGGCGCGCGATCGCCGTCGAAGGCAACGTCGCCGAGCGGGATACGGGCATCGAGTTGATCGCCCGCACGGTCGATGCCTTCGGCCATGTCGACGTGCTGTCGAGCAACGCCGGCATCTGTCCGTTCCACGCGTTTCTCGACATGCCCGCTTCTGTCTACGAATCCACCGTCGCGGTGAACCTGAACGGCGCGTTCTACGTGACCCAGGCCGCGGCGAACCAGATGAAGACGCAGGGCACGGGCGGCGCCATCGTTGCGACGAGTTCGATCAGCGCGCTCGTCGGCGGCGGCATGCAGACGCACTACACACCGACCAAGGCGGGTGTTCACTCGCTGATGCAATCCTGCGCGATCGCGCTCGGGCCGTATGGCATCCGCTGCAACTCGGTGATGCCGGGCACCATCGCGACGGACCTGAACGCCGATGACCTTTCGGATAGGGACAAACGCGCGTATATGGAAAAGCGCATTCCGTTAGGCCGCCTCGGCGAACCCGACGATGTCGCGCAATGCGTCGTCTTCCTCGCCTCAGACCGCGCGCGCTATGTGACTGGCGCGTCCCTCCTCGTGGATGGCGGTCTGTTCGTCAATCTTCAGTGAGGCGACACCGCCGAATACTTGCGCAACAGCGCGATGAAGTACTCGGCGGGCTCGCTCAAGGTCTCGAACTTGCGTCGCAGCAGCCCGAACCCAGACAGGCTCTTGCCGATCTCGATCGGCAACTCGATCAGCAATTGCGCCCGCAAATAATCCCGCACGACGGATTCCGGCAGCATCGCGACGGCTTCGCTGTTTTGCAGCAATTGCAGCGTGGCGAAGATGGACGCGCATTCGACGATGTCGGCCGGCGTCGACAGCCCGGCGCGCGCGAGTTCGTCTTCGAAGAGGCCGCGCGCGGGACTCGTGATCGGCTGCAAAATCCACGGCCAGCCGACGAGTGCGGCGAGTACGAGTCCGGTCTTCCCGGCAAGCGGATGCCCCGCGCGCACGACGAGGCGCATCGCCTCGCGCGCGAGCGGTTCGAAGTCGAAATCGTTGTGCTGCAAAGGCGTCGTCAGACGGCCGAGCGCGAGATCCACTTCGCGGCGATGCAGCAATTGCACGACCTGATCGCTCGTCTCACCGAGGATGCGCACGTTCAGAAGCGGCCGCTCCGACTTCAGTTCGGTGACGGCCATCGCGAGCACATCGGGCGCGGCGCCCATGATCGCGCCGACCGTGAGCTGACCGTGACCGCCACGGCGCTTGGCGTCGAGATCGTCGGCGAAGCGGGTCAGGTCCGCCAGCGAGCGGCGCGCATAGGCGAGCGCGGCGGTGCCGAGCGGCGTCGGCTGCATGCCGCGCGCATTGCGCTCGAAGAGCAGAAACCCGAATGCTTCCTCGATATCCGCAAGCATGCGGCTGGCGCTCGGCTGCGCGACGTTGATCGTCTCGGCGGCCTGATGCAGATTGCGCGCGTCGTCGAGCGCGACCAGCAGCGCGAGATGCTTGAACTTCAGCCGATTGACCAGCGCATTCGGCGACACACTTTGGGACACGTTCTGAATCATTCGACAGCCCGCTTTGAGCCGCGCGAAGATGCGGCGCAGCGATACGTTTTTGCGATCGGCCAATCCTGCAATCGGATTGTCGTGTTATCGGTCGGCGAATTATAGTCGCAGCACAACGAGTCTCGACCACAGGGATTCACCAATCAAAAGAAGGCGGGCCGCCATGGAGACAGTGGCATTTCGCATGACCTTGAAGCCGGGCATGCGCGAGGAATACGAGAAGCGCCATCGCGAGATCTGGCCGGAACTGGCCGATGCGCTGCGCGAGGCGGGCATCCGCGATTACCGGATCTTTCTCGACGAATCGACCGGGCATCTCTTCGCCATTCATCAGCGCACGGATACGCATACGACGAACGCATTGCCGACGCTGCCCATCATGCGCAAGTGGTGGGACACCATGGCCGAGTTGATGGAGACGCACGCGGACAACGCTCCCGTGACGGTGCCGCTCGTGCCCGTCTTTCATCTTCCCTGAAACCTTCGCCGCTTTCGCGAGGAGCGCAACCATGCAGGTCGTCGATCCGCATATTCACCTGTGGGATCTGTCCACGCATCATTACCCCTGGCTCGCGAATCCGCAGACGTCGTTCGTCGGCGATGCGCGCGATCTGCAGCACGACTATCTGCTGGCGGATCTGCTGCGCGACGCGGAAGACATCGAGGTGTTGAAGCTCGTGCACGTCGATGCGAATCACGATCCCGCCGATCCCGTCGAGGAAACGCGCTGGCTGCAATCGGTAGCGGACAAGGACGGCATGCCGAATGGCATCGTCGCAGGCGCGGATTTGTCGGCGGAGAACGCCGAGCAAGTGCTCGAAGCACATGCGGCATTCGCCAATACGCGCGGCATCCGCCAGATTCTCAACGTGCATCGCAACAAGCTGTACGACTACGTCGGGCGTCATTACATGCGCGAGCCGCAGTGGCGCAGGCACTTCGCGTTGCTGAGGCGCTTCGGCATGTCGTTCGACCTGCAGCTTTATCCATCGCAGATGGAAGAGGCCGCGCAACTCGCGCGCGAGCATGCGGACACGCAATTCATCGTCAATCATGCGGGCATGTTCGTGGACCGCGACTCGACGCCGGGGTATCGCGCGTGGCGCGAAGGGATGCGCATGCTGGCTGCGTGCCCGAACGTCGCGGTGAAGCTGAGCGGCTTCGCGATGTTCGATCATGACTGGACCATCGAGAGCCTGCGTCCTTACGTGCACGAAACCATCGACACGTTCGGCAGTGACCGCGCGATGTTCGCCTCGAACTTTCCGGTGGACCGGTTGTTCGGCACGTATACGGCGTTGTGGAACGCGTATGCGCGCATCGTCGGCGATGCGAGCGACAGCGAAAAGCAGGCGCTCTTCGTTGGCAACGCGCAACGCATTTATCGCATCTGAGAGGTGAACACATGACGATGCCACGTCTTGAACTGAGACATGCGAGCAAGTCGTTCGGCCGGGTGCGCGCGCTCGGCGACGGCAGCCTGCAACTCTTTCCCGGCGAAGTGCACGCGTTGCTCGGCGAGAACGGCGCGGGAAAATCGACGCTCGTGAAGCTGCTCGCGGGCGTCTATCAGCCCGATGCGGGCGAGTTGCTCGTCGAAGGCGTCGCGCGCCGCTTCGCCAGTCCGGCCGAGGCGCGCGATGCGGGCATCGCCGTGATCTATCAGGAGCCGACGCTTTTCGCGGACCTCTCGATCGCCGAGAACATTTACATGGGCAGGCAGCCGCGCGATCGCTTCGGGCGCATTCGCTACGACGAGATGCATCGCGAAGTCGATGCGCTGCTGTCGTCGCTCGGCGTGAATCTGCGCGCGCAACGCCTCGTGCGCGGGTTGTCGATCGCGGACCAGCAGGTCGTCGAGATCGCGAAGGCTTTGTCGCTCGACGCGAACGTGCTCATCATGGACGAGCCGACCGCCGCGCTCTCGCTGCCCGAAGTGGAACGGCTTTTCGCGATCGTGCGCGCATTGCGCGAGCGCGACGTGGCGATTCTTTTCATCACGCATCGTCTCGATGAAGTGTTCGCGCTGACGCAACGCATGACGATCATGCGCGACGGCATGAAGGTGCATGACGCGCTCACGCAGGACATGAGCATCGATGCGATCGTGAGCAGGATGGTCGGCCGCGATCTCGACACGTTCTATCCGAAAGCCGATGTCGCGCCCGGCGACGTGCGTCTCTCGGTGCGCAATCTCACGCGGGAAGGCGTGTTCAAGAACGTGTCCTTCGACGTGCGCGCGGGCGAGATCGTCGCGCTGGCGGGACTCGTCGGCGCGGGACGCAGCGAAGTCGCGCGTGCGATCTTCGGCATCGATCCGGTCGATGGCGGCGAAGTGAAGATCGCGGGCAAAAAGCTCGCGCTGGGACATCCGGCGACGGCCGTGCGCGCGGGACTCGCGCTCGTCCCGGAGGATCGTCGCGCACAAGGGCTCGCGCTGGAACTGAGCATCGCGCGCAACGCATCGCTTACCGTGCTCGGACGTCTGATGCGTCACGGACTCATCACGGCGAAGAGCGAATCGACGCTCGCGGCGGACTGGGGCAAGCGGCTTCGTCTCAAGGCGAGCGATCTCGAAGCGCCCGTCGGCACGCTGTCGGGCGGCAATCAGCAGAAAGTCGTGCTCGGCAAATGGCTCGCGACGATCCCGAAGGTGCTGATCATCGACGAGCCGACGCGCGGCATCGACGTGGGCGCGAAGGCGGAGGTGTATCGCACGCTCGCGGAACTCGTGAAGGAGGGCATGGCCGTGCTGATGATATCGAGCGAACTGCCTGAAGTGCTCGGCATGGCCGATCGCGTGCTCGTGATGCACGAAGGCCGCATCAGCGCGGATATTGCTCGCGCCGATGCGAACGAAGAACGCGTGATGAGCGCAGCGCTTGGCGCCACGCCGGACTCTCTGGGACGCGCAGCATGATGACACGACACTCTCCGACGCTACCCGCGATGCCGCCGTCCGACACGAAGCGCGAAAGCCTCGCGGTCTCGATCGCAAAGAGCCGCGAATTGACGCTCTTCATCGTGCTGCTCGTATTGATCGGCGCGACGGCCGCGGTCAAGCCCGACTTCCTCAATCTGCAGAATCTGCGCGACGTGCTGCTCAACGTGTCGATCATCGGCTTGCTTACGGCAGGCATGACGATCGTGATGCTGATGCGGCATATCGATCTGTCCGTTGCGTCGGTGGTCGGCGTGTCGGCCTATGCGGTCGGCAGCCTCTTCGTGGTGTTCCCGCACATGCCGGTGATCGTCGCGATGCTCGCGGGCATCGGCATCGGGCTTGCGATCGGCGCGGTCAACGGCGCGCTCGTCACGTTCGGACGCGTGCCATCGCTCGTCGCGACGCTTTCCACGCTCTATATCGTGCGCGGCGCGGATTACGCGTGGGTCCACGGCGGCCAGATCAACGCGACGAGCCTGCCCGATGCGTTCGCGTCCATCGCGACAGGCGCGCTCTTCGGCGTGCCGAATCTCGTGCTGATCGCGCTGGTCGTGCTGATCGCGTTGTCGGTGTATCTGAAGCAATATCGCGGCGGGCGCGAGCACTATGCGATCGGCTCGAACCCCGAAGCCGCGCGGCTCGCGGGCATACGCGTGGACCGGCGCGTGATGATCGGCTTCCTGCTCTCCGGCGCCATTGCCGGTCTCGCTGGCGTGCTGTGGCTCGCGCGCTTCGGCACCGTCGATGCCAGCACGGCGAAGGGCATCGAGCTGCAGGTGGTCGCGGCGGCCGTGGTGGGCAGCGTCGCGATCACGGGCGGCGTCGGGACGATCGCGGGCGCCACGCTCGGCGCGCTCGTGCTCGGCGTCATCAATATCGCACTGGTGGTGTTGCGCGTGTCGCCGTTCTGGCAGCAGGCGATTCAAGGCGCGCTGATCGTTGCGGCGATCGCGCTCGATACATTGCTCGCGCGCTCGGTCGCGCGCCGCATGATGAGGAAACGCGATCATGGCTAAACCCGATTCCGCGCTGTCCACGACGCGCCGCCGCCACCTGCAATGGGAAGCGATGCTCGCGATCGTGCTCGTCGTTTCGCTCGTCGCGGGGCGTGTGCTGTCGCCGCTCTTTTTGTCCGGGGCGAATATCTCGAACATGCTCGCGGACTTCACCGAGATCGCGCTGATCGCGCTGCCGATGACGCTCATCATCGTTGCGGCGGAAATCGATCTGTCGGTGGCGTCGGTGCTGGGCGCATCCAGCGCGCTCATGGGCGTGCTATGGCACATGGGTTTGCCGATGCCGCTCGTCATCGTCCTCGTGCTGATGTTCGGCACGCTCGCGGGCTTGTTCAACGGCCTCGTGATCGTGCGCTTCGGTCTGCCGTCGCTCGCTGTGACGATCGGCACGCTCGCATTGTTTCGCGGTCTCGCATACGTGCTGCTCGGCGATCAGGCCATCGCGGATTTTCCCGCGTCGTACACGGCGTTCGGTATCGACACGGTCGGCAATACCTTTCTGCCGATGCCGTTTGTCCTGGTTATCGCGGGCGCAGTCGTCTTCACGGTAGTGCTGCAGGCGACACCTTTCGGCCGGAGCCTATTTGCGATCGGCGCGAATCCGACGGCCGCGCAGTTCTCGGGTATCGATGTCGCGAAGACGAAGCTCAGGCTCTTCATGATGTCGGGCGCGATGGCGGCGCTCGCGGGCATCGTCTATACGTTGCGCTTCACGAGCGCCCGCGGCGACAACGGCGAGGGCTTCGAGCTTTCCGTGATCGCGGCGGTGCTGTTCGGCGGCGTGAGCATTTTCGGCGGACGCGGCTCGATGATCGGCGTGCTGCTGTCGCTCGTGATCATCGGCGTGTTGCGCAATGCGCTGACGCTCGCGGATGTATCGAGCGAAACGCTGACGATCGTGACGGGCGCGCTGTTGCTCTCGTCGGTGTTGATACCGAATCTCGTCGCGCGCTGGCGGGCCGCGCGCGAAAAGCGTCTGATGGCGCAGGCGCTTTGATCAGTGTGATGTCCGTTGCGGGTATCCGTTGCAAACCAGCGCAGTCATGCGCAATGACAGGAGACTTTACGACATGAAAAAGCCCATTCGATTCCCGCGCGGCCCGGCGCTGGCGGCGGCCTTGCTGGCCGCGACCGTCGCGCTGACGGCGAGCGCCGCCGATATCAAGAGCGGTTTGAAGATCGCCTTTTTGCCGAAGCAGATCAACAATCCGTACGAAGTGATCGCCGACGACGGCGGCATGGCCGCGATCAAGGAGATGAAGGGCGAGGGCAAGGTGGTCGGGCCGTCGGATGCGGGCGCTTCATCGCAGGTGAGCTATATCAACACGCTCATCACGCAGCGGCAAAATGCGATCGTGATCGCGGCAAACGATGCGAACGCGGTCGTGCCGTATCTGAAGAAAGCGATGTCGCAGGGCATCAAGGTCGTGACGTTCGATTCCGATACTGCGCCCGATGGCCGGCAGGTCTTCGTGAATCAGGCCGATTCGGAAGCGATCGGGCGCGGGCAGATTCAGTTGCTGTCGAAGCTGATCGGCGGCGAGGGCGAGTTCGCGATTCTCTCGGCGACGCCGAACGCCACGAATCAGAACACCTGGATCAAATGGATGCAGGAGGAGCTCAAGAAGCCCGAATATTCGAAGATGAAGCTCGTGAAGATCGCCTATGGTAACGACGACGATCAGAAGTCGTTCGTCGAAACGCAGGGCTTGTTGCAGGCGTATCCGAATCTGAAGGGCATCGTCGCGCCGACATCGGTGGGGATCGCGGCGGCGGCGCGCTATATCTCGAGTTCGCCGGCAAAGGGCAAGGTCGTCGTGACGGGGCTCGGCACGCCCAATCAGATGCGCGCGTTCGTGAAGAACGGCACGGTCAAGGCGTTCCAGTTGTGGGATCCGGGCCAGTTGGGTTATCTCGCGGCATTCGCGGCGGCGAATCTCGCATCGGGGACGATCACCGGCAAGGAAGGCGATTCGTTCGATGCCGGCAAGCTCGGCAAGCGGACGGTGGGCAAGAGCGGCGAAGTGATCCTCGGGCCGCCGACTACGTTCGATGCGGCGAATATCGATAACTTCAATTTTTGAGGACGCGGGGTCGCTGCGGACCTGAGAGAAACGAAACGCCCTTCGGGGCGTTTCGTTTTTCAGCGGGTGCCGTGTTGTCGATGCGTGCCGCAAATGCCTTTTCGATCAGCGAGTTGGGTCGATGCTCCCAGGGCTATCCACAGGGCTCTCCACAAAAACTGTGGATAGATTTGCGATGTGGTGCATCAACCCCGCGCCTCGAATTTGCCCCGCTTCGAAAACCGGGGACAACCGCACACAGTCATTTGATCGCCTGCCCGGCTCTCAGCACCTGCACCGCCGTCGCCGATTCGAACTGCGCGTGGACCGTATCGCCTGCCTTCAGCCCCGCAAGCGACACGTCCGGCGCGACTTCGAGCGTCACCGTCCGGCTCGGCCCGCGCAAGGTCACGCGCCGGTTCTTCGCATCGACCCGCTCGATCGTCCCGATCACCTCGACGATGCGCGCCTGCGCCATCACGCCGCCCGACGCCGGGATCGCCGCTTCAGTGTCGATGCGCTGACGTATCCCGTCGGACTTCATCTTCGTCGCGCGCACGAGCAGTGCGCTGCGATATTCGATGTTGACGATATCGCCCAACTGAAGCTTCTTGACATTGCCGATCTCGGGATTCACCGCCACTTCCACGACACGGCCGGCCGGACCCTGCAGCGACACGCTGTTAGTCACGGGATCGATGCCGACCACGCGTGCCTGCACTTGCGCGATTGCTGCCGCACCGCGCGCGGTCGGCGCCGACGCCGCATCCTGAGCCGATGCATTGCCGATCGCCGTGAAGGCGAGAGCCGCACAGGTCGCGAGAAGCGTGACGGAGCGATGCGGCCATTGAGTTGACGAACGAATCATGGGTTGCCTCCTTGTTTTCAGATAGCGCTTCATTCACTGTCACAAACGACGCCCTCATCGGCGCGACTTCGACAACAAGTGCCCCAGCCCGAGATTGGTGGCGATCTGCCAGATATAGACGCGCGAGTAGCGCACGCCATAGCGCCGCTCGATCACTTCGCGCAGACGGGCATTGGTCCAGGTATCGCTCCCGAAGCCATGCTCTCTGGCCGACCCTTGCAGCGCGGCGGCGATCCAGTCGAGCGCCTCGCGATCGAGCACCGACGCGCGCCCGCCGACGCCCATCTTCGCGAGCGCGTCGAGACCGCCCTCGGTGACGATGGCCTTGTAGCGCCGCACTGTCTGCACGGAAAGATGCAGTTGCTCGGCCACCGCCTCGACCGACGCGCCATCGAGCAGCATGCGTCCCGCCGTCATGCGTCGCACGACGCTCGGCAGTGTGTCGGGACGGGAGAGCATGGCGTGCGCCGCTCGATCGTTCGGATTACGTGCGATCGTTCGTGACGTCAGGCACGGCCGCGAGAAGCGGAGCCGGCCCTGATGCTCGTCCTTGTGCCCGTCGATGCGCGCGAGCGATGGATGCAACGTTGCGGCGTCCGTATGCGTTCATGCTTGCCCCCTTGTCGAATGGAGACGGCGGGACTTGATCGGGCGTGCTTGACGTCGGCCGATGTGCGGCTCGCATAGCCGGGCCGACTTACAGAGAAGTACCAATAAACGTTTTCAGGCTCGACGGGCAACCATCGGCGAAAATTTTTTCGGCTTGATAAATTTCGGCGAATTGCCTATGAACGCTGCCGATGAGCAGCGGATGCGCGATCGGCGACGCAAGGCGCGACGCGGCGTGCAATGCCGCGCGCGTCCGTTTCAACGCGTGTGTTCGGTGGCATTCAGACGAACGACATGCCATTCATACGCCGCACGTGCGTCATGCGCCGTGCGCCGTGGAACGGACGTATCCAGGTGATCGACGACGTGTCAAACGCGATAGAACTCGATGTCCTGGCCGGCGTGAACCGCGCGCTTGAGCCACTCGGGCATATCGCCGAGGCCGTCCCACGTATCGCCATTTGCGTTTCGGAATATCGGTGCGGCGCCATCCCCGGAGTGCGGAAACAAAGGCAATTGCGGCATCGGCCGTTTTGCCTTGGACGCGCCATGAGCCCCGTTGGTCTTGGTGAAGGAGGGCGGTGGTGTTACCACCGGCGCTTCGGCCAGTGCTTCAGCCAACGCGGTCTCGGTAATGCCGAACTCAGCCATTCGGCTGCGCAAATACGCAATGATGCTGTCTCGCTTTCTTTCGTCCACGGCTTTCCTGATTCAGCTTTTGATTTTCAGAAGACGAGCCGAAACCCCGCGCGGACCGGGGCGGCTCGATGACTCGAATATAAGTGTTTTATGAAGCGTGACGCAGTGCCTGGCTCGCGTCAATTAGTGTATTTACCGCACGTCTATTAATTCGCCCGGTGACCTGGCCTTTAATACGGGCATTGCCCGAATGCGAACGTTGGCCCGCCCCGCGCATCGCCGTGACGGACGCGCGAAACATATGCGAGCGGAAAGTCACGTCGGGGAGCCACGAACCGATGGCGAGGCCCGCACCGCCATGAAGCATGGCGTTCGAACCTCGCTTAACCCTATTGTATGCTGCTTGTGGCAACTATTAAAACGTTTTAACGACTGTGTTGTTCCCCCGGTAATTCGGCACCATGCGCGCGAATGGCGGCAATCAGTTCCGCGGGTGTTATTTCATAACGCACTTCGCGGTGAATGCCGGGTTTGCGCTCGTCGATTTCAATCAGCAGTACGGCTTTGCCGTCCGCAGCGGGTTCGAGGCGCAGCGAACGCACTTCCTGTCCGCTGGCATCGTCGTATTCCGTCAGGAGCGTCATGGCGCCGGTGGCGGCGCTTCTCGGCATTGACATTCTTCCTCCCGTCTTGCGACGTCATTGTTGTTGTTTCACCGCGCCATCCACCGGCGTGCACGAAATTCGGGCGCGCTGCATTGGGATTCAGATTGGCGAATGAGGCGGACGCGAAAGGCGGCGCGGCCAGCGCCACCCTCCGGTATCTCATTATTGCCTGTCAAAAGTGCGCGCGTCCAGCGTGAGGCGCGCGGGAAACTTGTGGCCCTTTTTTTTGTGCGGCGTCGTTTGGGCTCACGCGCCCTGGCCGATCGCGTCCCGCGCCTGGCTCGCGAGCTCGAAGGAACGCAGGCGTGCCTGTTGATCGAAAATCTGCGCGGTGATGATCAGCTCGTCCGCCTGCGTCTGGTCGATCACCGAGCGCAGGCCGGCTTCCACATCGGCCGGAGCGCCCACTACCGAGCACGCCAGCGAGTGTTCGACGCCCGCGCGCTCGGCGTCGCTCCATGCGATCGATTCGACCGGTGGCGGCAACTGGCCGGGCGTGCCGCGACGCAGATTGATGAATTGCTGTTGCAGCGACGTGAAGTGGAAGCGCGCTTCCTCGGCGGTATCGGCGGCGAAGACGTTGACGCCGACCATCACATAGGGCTTTTGCAGGGACGCGGACGGGCGGAACTGCTTGCGATAAACCTCCAGCGCGGTCAGCAGATAATCCGGTGCGAAATGTGACGCGAACGCAAACGGCAGCCCCAGCGCGGCCGCGAGCTGCGCCGAAAAGAGGGATGAGCCGAGCAGCCAGATCGGCACATGCAGCCCGGCGCCGGGCACGGCGCGCACGCGCTGGCCTTCGACCGGATCGGCGAAATAGCGTTGCAACTCGACGACATCATCCGGGAACGACTCGGCGCTGCCGTGCAGATCGCGGCGCAGCGCACGCGCGGTGGTCTGGTCGGTGCCGGGCGCGCGCCCGAGCCCGAGGTCGATGCGCCCCGGAAACAGCGACGCGAGCGTGCCGAACTGCTCGGCAATCACGAGCGGCGCGTGATTCGGCAGCATGATGCCGCCCGAGCCGACGCGAATCGTCGTCGTGCCCGCCGCGATATGGCCGATCACGACAGCAGTCGCCGCGCTGGCGATGCCCGTCATGTTGTGGTGCTCCGCGAGCCAGTAGCGCAGATAGCCCCAGCGCTCGGCGTGCCGGGCGAGATCCAGCGAATGGGCGAAGGCGTCGGCCGGCGTCGAGCCGAGCGGAACCGGAGAAAGGTCGAGTAGCGAGAAGGGGATCATTGCGGCGTTCCGAAAGCGCGGCGGATCGCGATGCGACCGCACCGCGGCGCATGCCACGCGCTGAAAGAATTGATTGTGCCGAAACTGGGAGAATCCTGCCGGATCGGGCGGGCGCGGCTCGGTCAGGCGAGTCGCGGATAGCCGCGGCCGATGGCGTCGCGTTCGTAGTCGAGAATCGGCGCGTAGTCGGCCTGTGTGCGCCGTACGACGCCTCTGAGCCTCAGCCGGGCGGCGAGCGCGGGATCGTGATCGAGCGCGCCGGCGAGTGCCTGCAAAATTGTGTCGATTGCGTCCTGCGGCACGCGCATCGACGCGATGAAAGGCAGCGCGGCCGCGCTCGCCGTCATGCCGAGCGCGCGCACGCCGTCCGTCAGTTCCGGCAGGTGCGCCTGCGCGAACGCGAACGTGACGCAGTCGATCGCGGCGACATCCGCGCGCCCCTCGGCGAGCGCACGCAGCGAGGCGAGATGCGCGCCGGTCTTCGTCACCGAGGCGAAGAACCGTCCGTCGTGCGCGAAAGGGGCGACTGCGTGGCGGAAGAGATTCATGCCGCTGTTGGAATCATCGTCGTTATAGGCGGCGCGCAGGCCGCGGCAACGTTCGATCGTCTGCGCGCCGACATGCCCGCCGGCGACGAGCACGCTGCGATAGGTGCCGCTTTCGCAGCCGGGCACATCGAAATCGGGCGCGCCGATGAGCCGCACGCGATCGGCTAACGCATGCACGAGCGGATAGCCGCAGGTCTGCGAGAACAGCACATCGCCGCGCAGCCAGAAGGCGGTGAGATCCCTATCGGGATCGACAATGTCGAGCGTATCGCCGCGCGCGCTCAGCCAGTCCGCGAGATGCTCACGCACATGCGCGAGCAGCGTGCGCCAGTCCGCGGCGAGCGCGGGCGTCACGTTGTACATCGGCAGGGCGGCGAGCCAGTGCATCGGGAACGGGTAACGAATGACGATGACGGATCGTACAGCGCGGCGCGTCAGCTCGCGAGGCTGGCCGTATCGCCGCTGCGCGCGCTCGGGCGTCGGCCGCTCGGCGACTCGGCAACGGCGAACGGATGCACCGGTTCGGCCGCCTGCGCGAACGCATGGCGAATCGCCCATTCGCCGTATCCCCGCACGACGAACCCGCCGTTGCTCGCGCGATAGCCGTCGCGCCGGCGGGCATACACCTGGCCGAGCGCGAACCACGGCACGCCGGGCAGGTCGTGATGGACGGCGTGATAGTTGTTGTTGAGAAAGAGCAGACGCCACGGCCACGCGGCTTCGTTCACGACCGTACGTTCGCTTTCCTTCTCCGCCGCACGATGCTCCTGAAACGAGCGCACCGAAGCGAGCGCGAGCGACGCATAGCCGACGCCGAACACGAATGCGCGCCACGGAATGCCGCATCGCGTTTCGAGCCAGCTCGCGAGCAGCACGAGCGACGCGAGATGCGCCGCCCAGCTCGCGACGATCCGCCAGCGCCGCTCGACGACGGCCTGCGCCGCCTCGCGCCACGATGCCGCGATCGAGAACCACGGTCCAATCAGCATGCGGCCCGCGAAGGTGTTGCGCGCGGCGAGGGCGGCGCGCAAGACGGGGCCGGCGCTCGCCCATTGCGCCGGCGTCACGTAAAAGCTTTCGGGGTCGCGGCCGGGTTCGGTCAGATGCGCGTCGTCGTGATGACGCAGATGCGATTCCCGGTAGACCTCGTAGGGAAACCACACCGCGAGCGGGGCGATGCCGAAGAGCATGTTGAGAAGCGGCCAGCGCGTTGGATGCCCGTGCATCAGCTCGTGCTGCAGCGACATATACCAGCACGACAGCGCCGCGAGCAGCGCGATGGACGGCACGAGGCCGATCGTGCGGGCGTTGAGCGCGACGCCGAACCAGCCGCCGTAGATCGCGACGATCACCGCCCACGTCGGCCATTCGCTGCGCCAGCGCCAGCTTTCGCGTTGGTTCTGGAGTTCCTGGCGCTGGGCGTCGTCGAGATAGCGGGGCATGGCGGACTTCGATAAAGACGAAGGGCCATGCTAGCGGCGCCGCTTGCCCGTCCCAACCAAGGAATTCGGCTAAGGATTGCGCGATCGGCGCAATAAGCATTCGTCGATGCGGCCGATTTTTGGCCACGCATTCGCCCACGGTATCCTTGATTACTTCAATACCGCATGCGCGCGCCTATGACCGAATCGTTCGAGCCCGCTTCCGCGTCGCATCCGACGCATCGAAAATCGCCGCGCAAATCCGCGCGTCTCATCGCCGGCCTGATCGCCTTCAACGTGTTCGCGTGGCTCTGGGCGCTCGCCGCGTTCCGCCACTATCCGCTGTTGCTCGGCACATCGCTGCTCGCGTATTCGCTCGGGCTGCGTCATGCGGTCGACGCCGACCATATCGCCGCGATCGACAACGTCACCCGCAAGCTGATGCAGGAAGGCAAGCGGCCGCTCTTCGCCGGATTCTTTTTTTCGCTCGGACATTCGACGATCGTCGTCGCGGCCACCGCGCTGATCGCCGCGACCGCGATGGCCGTGCAGGGCCGCTTCACCGAGTTTCGCGAGATCGGCGGGATCATCGGCACGTCGGTGTCGTCGCTATTCCTGTTCGCCATCGCTGCGATGAACCTCTTCGTGCTGCGCGGCGTGTGGCGCGCATTCAGACGCGTGCGGCGCGGCGAGTCCTGCCGCGACGAAGACATCGACATGCTCGCGGTCGGCGGCGGACCGCTCGCGCGCATCGCGCGGCCGCTCTTCAGGCTGATCGGCAAGAGCTGGCACATGTATCCGCTCGGCTTTCTGTTCGGGCTCGGCTTCGACACGGCCACCGAAATTGGTCTAATGGGCATCGCGGCCGCCGAAGCCGCGCGCGGCATGCCGGTCTGGTCGATTCTCGTGTTTCCGGTGCTCTTCACGGCCGGCATGTCGCTCATCGATACCGCGGACAGCCTCCTGATGACGGGCGCCTACGGCTGGGCGTTCACGAAACCGATCCGCAAGCTCTACTACAACCTCACCGTCACGCTCGTGTCGGTGCTGATCGCGTTGCTCGTCGGCGGCATCGAGGCGCTCGGGCTGATCGCGGACCGGCTGCAACTGAAGGGCGGACTGTGGGACATGGGCGCGTCGCTGTCCGAGCACTTCGGGATGCTCGGCTATGGAATCGTTGCGATCTTCGCCGCGTGCTGGCTGGTTTCCGCGCTCATTTACAAGTGGCGCGGCTATGACTCGATCGACCGCACCATCGCCCGCTAGCGTCATGGGCATCGTTCGTGCTTCGTCAATGCCTCAGCCGCTCATCCACTCTCCGTATCGAGCGGCGTTCAGGGAGAACGAACATGAACGAGCCGCAAGCCGGCGACTCCGCCAAGGGGAATTCCGCTGGAGCGGACTCGCCGCACCTCGATAGCGCCGAACAGGAACAGGCCGCCGAACACTCGGCGCCGCATCCGCTCGTCATCCATGAGATCGTGCGCGAGGAAGGCGAAGTCGCGATGGAGCGCACGTTCGCCGCGCTGATGTGGTCGGCGCTCGCCGCCGGCCTCTCGATGGGCTTCTCCTTTCTCGTCCAGTCGATCCTCGAAGGCGCGCTGCCGGACACGGCATGGCGCGGCCTCATCTCGAGCTTCGGCTATACGATCGGCTTCGTCTTCGTCATCCTCGGACGTCAGCAGCTCTTTACCGAAAGCACGCTCACGGCGGTGCTGCCCGTGCTCACGCGGCGCGATCTCGTGACCTTGTTCAAGACGCTGCGTCTCTGGGCGATCGTGCTCTTCTTCAACCTCGTCGGCACGGCGATCTTCGCCGCCATCCTGCAGATTCGCGGCGTATTCGCGCCAGAAGTGATCGATGCGCTCGCCAAGGTCGCGATGACGCCGCTTTCCGCCGAGTTCGGCGTGACCGTCGTGCGCGGCGTGTTCTCCGGCTGGCTGATCGCGCTCATGGTTTGGCTCCTGCCGAGCGCGCGCTCGGGGCGTCTCCTGACCATCCTGCTCGTGACGTACACGGTCGCGGTGAGCAAGCTCACGCACGTCATCGCGGGATCGGTCGAAGCGGCGTACGCGGTGATGATCGGCGCGGCCAGCATCCCCGACTACTTTTTCGTGTTTCTCGTGCCGACGTTCATCGGCAACGTGATCGGCGGCGTGTCGCTCGTCGCGATCATCAATCATGCGGCGATCGCGCCGGAAATCTGAGTGCCGCGAGCACGCCGCGATCGAAGACGATCGCCCTTACTTGTTGCTGCCCGCGCCCGTGCCGTACAGGCCGTTATTGAAGCCGCCGCTGCCCTCGGACTTGCGATCCTTGCCCGCGGTCGCGGCGCGGCCCTTGGCGGCATCCTTCGACTGCGGTTTCTGCGATTCATGCATGGCGGTGCCCGACGGAGCGGCGCTCGATGTCGAATCGGACTGACGATTGTCCTGATTGCCGGCGCCGCCGCCGTTCGTGATCTGCGCGACCCCGTACGTGCTGAACGCTGCCATGAGACTGGCGAGGACGGCATTCGCGAGCAGCGGACCGGGCCGGCGCGAGGCGCGCGCGTGGTCGTGACGAACTGTGGACATGACAACTCCCGGCATGATCGAAGGACTTGCTATCGAGCATGAACGGTGCCCGGCGGCGGCCGGACGCGTCCGCAATGCATCGGAGTCGAAAGTTCGAGCACCGCTGCACGCCCGGCTCGTCACGAAACGCGGGCGTGAACGACGGAATCGCGCCGCGGCGCGAGCGGCGAAAGCGGTTGTCAGGCCGCTTTCGCCCAAAGCCTGTTGGTCGACTTCCTGCGGCTGCCGGAGCCGTCGCGGGGGCCGTTGTCTACCGTGTCGAGCGCGATGCGCAGCGCCTCGATGCGCTGTTTCTGCGCGGGCACGAGCGCGTAACCCTTCATCACCGCGGTAAGACGCTCGCGCCAGTACTCGACGTTGAGCGTGCCGGAAGATTGTTTGTGCATGGTGCGGAGTTGCGCGAGCGCGCGCTCGATGTGTTGAAGCTCGACGTCCGCCATCGCCGAGGGCAAAAGGCTGCCCTTGGTCTCGCTTTTCTTCTTCATTTTTCTGGTCTTCCTCTCGGCCATACGGCGCGTGGTCCCGACATCGGACACGCGCACCGTCCAGGCACCCCGTTCACCCGCGCATTTTTTTGTAGCGTTGCGGGCGGCCCTTGCTCTTTTCTTCGGTAGACCGATCGTTACCCGTCTCAGCGAGTTCGATCGTTAGCAAAAATGTACGCAACGCAAGCCTGCAGGCTCCGTCTGTCATCGCACATTCATGTGAGGAAGCGGGGATTTCGATGTTGCGCCGCGCCAGGGCGGCGCGGATCGATCGGGACGACGAGACAACGACCCTTATTCGGCGCCTTCGGCGGGCGCTTTCGCCGTGCGCTTTCCGCTGCGGCCGATCTGCTCTTCCATCGCGAGATCGAGCTTGCTCACCTTGCGCGGCTTGCCTGGCTCGCGCGCATTGACGAACGCGACGAACTCGTCCATCGGCATGGGATCGGAGAGCTTTTTCGAGCCTTCGGCCGAGCGCTCGGCGAGATAGAAGAGCCCGCCCGGCATCGAGATGGCCGCGTAGTTCGCGTTGCCGCTGCGTGTCTTGAGCCGTTCCACGGCCCCGATGGCTTTGGTCGAGCGCATGATGTGCCTGCTTATTTCTGGGGTTCGTCGTGGGCGGTCGCGTCGGCCGGCGCGCATTTCTTGCCCGCGCCCTCGATCCACAGATTCGACGGATGACGCTGCCCCGGATAGAAGCGATACGTGGTCTCGCCGTTGTCGTAACGGACCTTGATCACGTTCGAATCGCCGAATTCGAGCATCACGCCTTGCGGAATGGCCGTCTTCTGGAATTTGGCGTCGTGCTTCTTCGCCTCGTCGGCGATGCACTGGACGATGCCGTTCACCTTGTTGTCAGTCGATGACTTCTCGACTTCGGGTTGTCCCGCGTCTTCGTTATGAAACTGTGCGCAAGCGGCGAAAAGCACAGGCAACGCGAGCGCCGCGGCGAGTTTTTTCATGGTCTTTCCCGTTTGATCTCTTGGTGCCGGACACGACATTAGAGCATAAGCCCTTTACAGTCCGGGCAGGTTCGCGGGGGTGCGCCTGACCGGTGCAGCAAGGCCCGCGCCCGCCTGCGCGGCGGCTCAGGCGTCGGGCGGAACGCCGAGCAGCGGCAGCGTCCCGCCGACGATGCCGGAGAACACCGGCCCCGCCACCGTGCCGCCGTAGTAGGTGCCGCCCGTGGGCTCGTCGATCATCACCGCGACGATCACGCGCGGATCGCTCATCGGCGCAATGCCCACGAACGACGCCCGGTACTTGTTCGCCGCGTACGAACGCCCGACCTGCTTGCGCGCCGTGCCGGTCTTGCCGCCGACGCGATAGCCCTCGACCGCCGCGGCGCGCCCCGTGCCGTGGTCGCCGATCGCCATTTCGAGCATGTTGCGCACGGCCTTCGCGGTCGCGGGCTTCGTCACCTGCATGGCGTCGCCGCGTGATTCGCCCTGAATCAGCGTGGCCGGATGAAAGCGTCCGTCGCCGGCATAGGCGGTATAGATTTGCGCGATCTGCAGGAGCGAGAGCGAGAGGCCGTAGCCATAGGCCATCGTCGCCTGCTCGATCGGCTTCCAGCGCTCGGGCGAGCGCAGGCGGCCGGTCGCCGCGCCGGGAAATGTCAGCTCGGGCGCGCGGCCGATGCCGTATTCGCGGTACTTGTCCCAGATCGTCTGCGCGGGAAGTTGCAGCGCGAGCTTCGTAAGCGCGACGTTGCTGGACATCTGCACCGCCTCGGCCACGGTGATGACGCCGTGGTTCGATGTGTCGTGGATCACGTTCGGGCCGAGCTTGAACGTGCCTGGCGCCGTGTCGATGCGCGTGTCCGGGCGTACCTTCCCCAGATCGATCGACAATGCGGCGACGAGCGGCTTGATCGTCGAGCCGGGCTCGAAGGTGTCGGTGAGCGCGCGGTTGCGCAACTGCTCGCCGGTGAGACGCGAGCGATCATTCGGATCGAAGCTCGGGTAGTTGGCGAGCGCGAGCACCTCGCCGTTCTTCGCGTCGAGCACGACGACGCTGCCCGCGCGGGCCTTGTGCTTCACGATCGCCGACTTCAGTTGCGAATGCGCGAGCTGCTGGATGCGCCGGTCGATCGTCAGTTGAATGGTCTCGCCGTTCTGCGGCATGGCCGGCTCGCCGATTTGCGAGACCACGCGTCCGAGGCGGTCGCGAATCACCTCGCGCTGGCCCGCTTCGCCCGTCAGGCGAGTATCCGCGGCGAGCTCGACGCCTTCCTGGCCGTGATCCTCGTTATTGGTGAAGCCGACGACGTGCGCCGCCGATTCGCCTTCGGGATAGAAGCGCTTCGTGTCCGGCACGAGCGTGATGCCCGCGCGTCCGATCGTCGCGATCCGCTCGGCGGTCTCGGCTTCGACCTGACGCTTGAGCAGGACGAACGCGCGGTTCGCGTCGATGCGCCGCTGCAAGTCCTTCGGCGGCATGTCGAGCAGGCGCGCGATCTCGTTGCCGTGGTCGCCGTCGAACAACTTGGGCGTCGCCCAGACTTCGTAGGTGGCGAGGCTCACGGCGAGCATCGCCCCGTTCCGATCGACGATGCGCCCGCGCGTCGCCGAAAGCGCCAGCGTGCGCTGGTAGCGCTTCTGGCCTTCGCCGAGATAAAACTTGTGGTCGATGACCTGCACCCACAGCGCGCGCCCGGCGAGCGACAGGAAGGCCGCGGTCATGCCGATCACGACGAGGCGCGAGCGCCATTCGGGCAGCCGGTTCGCGAGCACCGTGCTGCGGTGATGCGTCTGGAAATCGCTGCCGCCGCGCGTCTTGTTCTTGAACATCGTTGTCTTGTGATTAAGCTTGGTTGTGCCGGCCGCAGTGTCCGCGTTTCAGGGCAGACGGGCGAGCGCGGCGTCGAGACCGGCGCTATCCGGCAGACGAATGCCGATCTCGTTTTCGAGCGTACGGCGCAGGTCGGCGACGTTGCCGAGCGCGCGATGATCGCTGCCTTCGCGTTCGTCGTGCACCGAGAGGCGCCGGTTGAGCAGACCGAAGCGCTTGCCCGGCGCGAGACGCGCGGCCAGCAGGTTGTGCAGGAAGATCGACTGCGGGTAAGTGGACACGAAATGGTTGGCCATCTCGTAGTCGACGTCATACTGCGGGTCGAGGTCGAAGCGATAGACGCGCGTCCATGAACCGTTGACGAGCGCCTGCAGAACGAACCCTGAAGGCTCGCCGCCGGCGTCGTCGAGGCGGAAAGCGCCGTGCGGCGTGATCTGCTCGAGGCCCGTCTGGAGTGCGAGCGGTGCGGACAGCGTCATGCCGCCGAAACCGACATCGGTGACGAAGGTGCCTTCGTCGAGATCGACGAGCAGGAGCATGTGCGTGCGCGCCGGCATTTCCGGCGTCTCCCGGCCCCATAGGACGCGGGCCGCGAAGCTGCGGACGCGAAAACCCAGCGTCTGCAGTACGCTGCGAAACAGCAGATTATGCTCGTAGCAGTAACCGCCGCGCCGACTTGCGACGAGTTTGCGCTGGATCGATTCGAGATCGAGCCTGACCGGGCGTCCGATCAGCACGTCGAGGTTTTCGAAAGGAATGGTCTGCGGATGAAGCAGATGCAGCGTGCGCAGCGTGTCGAGCGTCGGCGCCGGCCGTGCGGGTCCGGAAAAGCCGATGCGCTCGAAGTACGCGGCAAGGTCGATTGAATTGTCGTGTGCGTTCATGGGAGTCCAGGCCTCGAGTCGGCTTCGATGTCGCAAGGTCCGCCAGCGCGGGCGCCGAGCGCGCATATTTTACGACACGAAAGCTCATAAATTACAAAAAGCATACGGTTTCGGCGCGCGGGCTTGCGGCGCGACATCGAAATGAACTGTGCCGCATCGATGAAGGTCTTTCCAGGTTCACGCGCAACTGACAAGGGGCGATACGCCATGCCGAAGGAATCGAACGAAGCGAATCAATCGAACGAAGCGAATCCCGCGAACCCGGCGAGCGCGACATGCGCCGGCAAGCAACCTGCGCCGCCATGCACGCTCGTGATTTTCGGAGCCGGCGGCGATCTCACCAAGCGGCTCCTGATGCCGTCGCTCTACAACCTGTCTGCCGACAAGTTACTCGACGACGGCATGGAGATCATCGGGGTGAACCACGGCGAGCGCGAGACGTCCGAATGGCGCGACGAGCTCACGCAGTCGCTGCGCGCCTTCGCCGCCGACAAGGCCGCCACCTTCCACACGTCGCAGTTGAACGAAGCGGCGTGGAACTGGGTCGTCGGACGGCTCGAGTACTTTCCGGGCGAATTCGAGGAAGACGAAACCTTCGCGCGGCTCAAGGCGCGGCTCGCGAAAGCGAAGGCGGGCAACGTCGTGTTCTATCTCGCGGTGGGGGCGCGATTTTTTCAGCCGATCATCGAGCATCTCGGCGCGGCCGGCCTGCTCGAAGAGAAGGATGGCAACTTCAGGCGGCTCGTCATCGAGAAGCCGTTCGGGACCGATCTGGCGTCGGCACGGGCGCTCAACGCCTGCATCCTCAACTATGCGGGCGAGTCGCAGGTGTATCGCATCGACCATTTTCTCGGCAAGGACACGGTGCAGAGCATCCTCGCCGTGCGCTTCGCCAACGCGATGTTCGAACCTGTCTGGCGGCGCGAATACATCGATAACGTGCAGATCACGGCGGCGGAGACGATCGGCGTGGAAGGGCGCGGCAAGTTCTACGAGCAGACGGGCGCGTTTCGCGACATGCTGCCGAACCATCTTTTCCAGTTGCTCGGCATGGTGGCGATGGAGCCGCCCAATTCCTTCGATGCCGAATCCGTGCGTGACCGCAAAGCCGAAGTCTTCGATGCGCTCCGTCCACTCACGGCGAACGATGTCGTGCTCGGCCAGTATGAAGCCGGACCCGCCGGGCCGGGCTACAGGGAAGAGGCGGGCGTCGCGAAGGACAGCCGCACGGAGACCTATGCGGCGGCGCGCGTGTATGTCGAGAACTGGCGCTGGGCGGGCGTGCCGTTCTATCTGCGCACCGGCAAGCGGCTGACCGAGCGGCGCACGGAGATCTCGGTGCAACTGAAAGCCGTGCCGTTCCTGCTGTTTCGCGACACGCCCGTCGATGCGCTCACGCCGAACGTCTTCACGCTGCGCATCGACCCGGCGCACGGCACGACGTTCGACTTCAACGTGAAGGTGCCGGGGCCGGTGATGCAGATCGGCAAGGTGCGCTCGGCCTTCAACTACGCCGATTTCTTCGCGGAGCGGGCGAACGTCGGCTACGAGACGCTGCTCTACGACTGCATGCTCGGCGACGCAACGCTTTTTCAGCGCGCGGACAGCATCGAGACGGCGTGGGCGGCGGTGGATCGCGTGCTGCATCCGGAGAGCCCGCTTGCCGTACACGGTTATGCGGCGGGCAGCGCGGGGCCGGCGGAGTCGGATCAACTGCTGGCGCAGGACGGCCGCACCTGGCGCGCGCTGACCGATACGCGCAAGAAGGACTGAACTCATCCAACCGGAACGCAACCACAAGGACAACGAGCGTGAGCACAGAGTCGAAAACCAAACAGAAAACGCATGTCTCGGCGGACAAACTCGCGATCAAGGCCGAACGCATCCTCGCGATCGATATCGGCGGGACCGGGTTGAAGGCGGCTGTCATCTCCGAGGATGGCGAGATGAAGAGCGACCGCGTGCGCGTGGCGACGCCGCATCCGGCGAAGCCCGACGTGGTCGTCGAAATGCTCATCGAACTGGTCACGCCGATCGTCGCGGAGCCGCCGACGCATATTTCCATCGGCTTTCCGGGCGTCGTGCGCGAAAACGTCGTGCTGACCGCGCCCAATCTCGGCACGCCGGCCTGGCGTGGCGTGCCGCTCGCGCAACTGATTTCCGAGCGCTTGGGCGGCATGCCGGCGCGCATGATCAACGATGCCGAGATGCAGGGGCTCGCGGCGATCGAAGGGCGCGGCATCGAGATGGTGTTGACGCTCGGCACCGGCGCGGGCACCGCGCTCTTTCGCGATGGCGAGCTGATGCCGCATCTCGAGCTCGCGCATCATCCGGTCGCGAAGGACAAGACCTACGACGAGTACATCGGCAACGCGGCGCGCGAGAAGGCGGGCAAGAAACGCTGGAGCCGGCGCGTGGAGAAGATCATCGGCATTCTTGCGACGCTCGTGAACTACGACAAGCTCTGGATCGGCGGCGGCAATGCGGCGCACGTCAGGTTCAAGCTGCCGGAAAACGTGGCGATCGTGTCGAACGCGGCGGGCATCGAAGGCGGCGCGCGGCTGTGGCATCCGCGCTCGGTGCGCGAGACGCGGCAGTTGCCGCACTTCAATCAGCATGAAGGGGCGCACTAATGAACGCTCGAGGCAAATACGGCCTGCACAGCGCGACGGGCGACGGCACCGCGGCCTTCGATACGCTCGCTCGCGCGGAGCTCGTCGTCACCGATTGCGACGGCACGCTGCTCTACACCGACAAGGCGCTCGGCCAGCCCGCCAAGGACGCGGTGCGCCGCCTGCGCGACGCCGGCGTGCGCTTCACGGTGGCCAGCAGCCGGCCGGGCAAAGGCATGCGGCATATCGTGGAGGCGCTCACGGTCGACATGCCTTATGCGTCGTACAACGGCGGCAGTCTGGTCCGGCCGGGCACGTGGGAAGTGCTGTCGTCGCACAAACTGCCGCGAGATGTCGTGCAGACCGCGCTGGAGGCGCTCGCCGCCGCGAATGTCGACGCGTGGGTGTTCATCGACGATGCGTGGTATCTGACGAATCCCGAAGGCACGTATGTGCCGCTCGAAACGCGCACGGTCGGCTACGAGGGCGTGCTTGTCACGCGCTTCGACGATGTCGATCTCGATGCGGTCGACAAGATCGTCGGCTCGACGGCCGATACTGCGCTGCTCGCGCGTGTGGAAAGCGGTCTGCAGCAGCAGCTCGAAGGCCGTGGTCATGCCGCGCGCTCTCAGACCTACTATCTCGACATCACGAGCCTGGAGGCGAACAAGGGCACCGCGGTGCGCGAGCTCGCGCGGTTCGCCGGCGTGCCGCTCGAGCGCGTGGCCGTGCTCGGCGACATGGGCAACGACGTGGCGATGTTCGAGATTGCGGGGGTATCGATCGCGATGGGGCAGGCATCCGACGCCGTGCAGCGTCAGGCGAGCCTGGTCTCGAAGAGCAACGACGAGGACGGCTTCGCGATCGGCATCGGCGCGCTGCTGGCGGCGCGGGGTGCGGCTTGACGTATGGCGGGAAAGGGCATCGACGCGTCGCGCAGCCGGAACGGCCAGGCGCGGGGCATGCGGCCGCGTCGAAGTACAGGATGATCCGCGAGTCGATTCAGGAGCGTGCGCTGCGGATCAGGCCCACGCCGGTTGCGGATGAATCAGATAAGACAGTGAGGCATCAACGACGGCGCATCGGTGCACGCTGGCCGCCGCCGCTTGCGCGCTCGTCCTTGTGACGGAAGTTGATGCGGCCCTTCGTCAGGTCATACACCGACAGTTCCAGCGTCACGCGGTCGCCGGCCAGAATGCGGATGTGGTTCTTGCGCATGCGGCCCGAGGCGTACGCGCCCACGACGACGCCGTTGTCCAGCGTCACGCGATAGCGGCTGTCGGGAAGCACTTCGTCAACGATGCCGTCGAGTTCGATGAGTTCTTCTTTCGCCATATGGGGCTCCTGTGGTCAATAGTAGTGGGTGCTGCCGCGCATCCTGCGAGACGCGCAATCAACGCCGATGAAGTGTCGAGCGCCGCTGCCCTCAGGCGGCGTCGCTACGAAACGTGAGAGGCGATGCAAAGCGTGGCCTGGCACGCCCGGCACGATCAAACGTGCGATCGGAGCGCGCCGCGTCTCTATTCAGGCTCATTGTGAGCTTGACGGCATAGGCCGGAGGACAAGCGAACCGCAGATGCGGCGCGCCGTGGCCGGCATGACCGGGACGGCGACATCGGCAAAAAAGCAAGGCCGACGTGCGGTTTGAAACGAAAAGCGATGAAAATGCGACGTGCGTTCACGTCATGTGCGGTCGATGGGCCGGTTTGCAAGGCCACACCGCATTCTCCCGCAAATCGCTTGATTAGACAACGAAATTCGACCGAAGGTTCCTGAAAGACACTTCTTACAGCCAGCCGGCCTTCTTGAACCGCCAGTAGAGCACGACATCGACGATCAGCATAACGGCGAGACACGTCGGATAACCGTAGACCCAATCGAGTTCCGGAATCGACTTGAAGTTCATGCCGTAGATGCCGGCGATCATCGTCGGCACCGCAAAGAGCGCCGCGAACGAGCCGAGGCGCTTGGTCACTTCGCTTTCCGCGAGCGCGATCAGGCCGAGATTCACCTGAATCGCCGTGACGATCATTTCACGACGCCCCTCAATCGTCTTCACGATGCGCAGCAAGTGGTCGTACACATCGCGGAAGTATTCCTGCATGCCTGAACAGACGCCCGGCGAGCGCCCGCCATACAGTTTGCTGACGGCTTCGAGCAGCGGCGCGGTGTGGTGCTGGAGGATCGTCATGCGGCGCTTCAACGAGTAGAGATCTTCGATGATCTCGCGGGATTCCACCGAACCTTTCTGCTCGAAGATGCGCTCTTCAACTTCGTCGACTTCCGCGCCGAGCGTCTCCAGCACGGGAAAGTATCGGTCAACGACGGCATCGAGCAGCGCGTACATCACGAAGGCCGGACCATGCTTGAGCAGATGCGGCTCGCGCTCGCAGCGCTTCCGAACTTCCTGAAAACCTTGCGTCGTGCGATTGCGCACCGAGAGCACGTAGTTCTTGCCGACGAACACGTTCATCTCGCCGACGAGCACTTCGCCTTCTTCATCGAACTCGACTGTGTGGAATACCGCGAACAGCGAATCGCCGTATTCCTCGATCTTCGGCCGTTGATGCCCGTGCTGCGCATCTTCAACCGCCAGTTCATGCAGGCCGAACTGATGCGTCATGTGCGCGAGCTCGCCGGGACCGGGTTCCTTCAATGCAACCCAAATGAAAGAGTCGGGCAGATCGCGGTATGCATTGATATCGTCGATATGCACATCCGCGAGTTTTCGGCCGTTTTGATAAGCCGCGCAATTGACCAGCATGGGGCGCCCTTATAGTTATTCCGATATCACCGGCCACGCGTCGATGGGCGCTCGAAGTCGCGTGATTCGCGTGGGCGCGAGCGCGTGGCCTTCATCCACCGAATCTTAGCCGGATAGGTGCGCCGTTGCCAACGAGCGCCGGTCGGGCGGCGCCCTTGCCGGCAGTCAGTTCGTCGCGAGGTCGATGCTGTATCCGGGCGGCGCCGGCAGCGTCGGAACATGCGCGGACTGCGAATCGAACTTGGTGAGCTTGCCTTCGACAGTCGCGCCGATATCCATGCGCAACTGCTGATAGTAGATGTTGCCCAGCACCCGCGCATTCGACTGAAGTTCGACGAAATGCGCAACGGTGACATCGCCCGTCACGCAGCCGTTGATGATGACGTCGTAGGCGCTCACATTGCCGCGAATCGCACCCTGGTCGCTCACGACGAGCAGCGTTTCTTCGCCCGGACGGCCGCTCACATTGCCTGTCACCTGGCCGTCCATGCGCAGGCCCTCGCTGAACTCGAGATCGCCCGAGATATGAACGTTGTGCGCGACGAGCGTCGCGAGCTTGGCCATCTTGATTCCGTTGGAATCCTTCTTCGATGAAAACATGTCGAGTCCTTGCGATGCGGTAAGGGGTTGCACGAAGCGAGCGCGTGGAGCGTGGCGCTCAATCGGGTTTGTGCTGTTTCCTGAGGAAAGCGAGGTCGGTTTGCAGCCGCTGAATCTCGGCCGTGCCGTCCTTCACGCGCTGCTCCAGCGCCGTGCGGCTCGCCGCTTCCTGTTCGAGCGCGAGTTGCGCGTGCACGAGCTGATCGCGCAGCGTCTGCTCGGAAGCGGGCGGCGCGCAGAGCGCGTCCAGCTTGTGGGCGTCCTCGTTCGAGCGTTTGAGCGCGAAGCCCGCGGCAGCCAGCGCCGCGATCGCGCACACGGCCGCGATCAGGCCGAGCCAGATGCCCGCGCCACGCTTGGGCGTAAGCGAATAGGACTGGCGAGTCAGTTGCAGCGACAGCCGCTTCGAATCAACTTTGCGCATTCGGCTTGCGCTTGAAGAGCGCGAGGTAGGGAGAAGGATTGATCTGCGCGCCGTCGAGGATCACTTCGAAATGCAGATGCGGGCCCGTGGAGCGTCCGGTCGAGCCGATTTCCGCGATCTCCTGCCCGGGCATCACGTAGTCGCCGGTTTTCACGAGGAGGCGCGACGCATGTCCGTAACGCGTCACCATGCCGTCGCCGTGGCGGATATCGACCGCGTTGCCATAGCCATTGCGCTCTCCAGCCTGCACGACGCGTCCGCCCGCGCTCGCGAGGATGGGCGTGCCGCTCGGGGCCACGAGATCGAGCCCGGGATGAAAGCTCAGGTGCCCGGTGAACGGATCCAGACGATTGCCGTAAGGCGAGCCATTGCGCGTGCCAGGCGCCGGATCGCGGCCGGGAAACGCCATGTACGCGGCATAGCGCGCGAGCGTCTGCGTTTCGAGTTGCGAGACTTCGTCGTTCAAACAATCGATGATGCGCTGCGTGCTCTTCAGGCGCTGCCGCGGCGCGCCGGACCCCGCGCGGCCGGTATCGCACAGGCGCGGCGGCAGCGCCGGCCCACCAGCGCCGTCGAGCGACGAGGCCGGTTCCTCGCTGTCGGGCAGCGGCGGGACCTCGTGCACGCCGGAGGTATTGCTTGCGCCGTGCGCAGCCTTCAGACGCATGTCGAAATCGTGAAGCTCGTTTACTTGCGCGGACAGCCCTTCGACGCGCGGCGCGAGCTCGATCAGCGCGGCATTGAGGCGGCCGAGCGCTTCGATCTCATAGGAGCGGCGCGACATCAGCGCCTGCTCCTCGCCGAGATGGCTGCGGGCGAACATCGTGCCGATCGCGATGCCGAGCGCCAGCGCGGCGATCAGAAGCGTGATGGCGCCGATGATGGCGATGGCGCGCGCCGTGCGCGCCTCGACGAAGCGGATGCGCTGGCGGGACATGGTCCGCCGCGACCAGATGACGAAAGCCATCAGCGCGCGAGGCGGCCCGTACGGCCGGCGGGAGAAAGACTAAGAAAAATCACGGGGATGGAGTGCGCCGCGCTCTCCACGGCAAAACGAAAAGACCGGCGGCGATTATGCCCGACCCTGTGCCCCAGGTGACGTTTCAACAGGATATCGAATCAAAATTACACGAATTCCTTTTGCCAAATTTTGTGATGTTCGGAGGGCGTCGGCGCTTACCACGTTTGATCCGTATGGCCGTCAAAAAGCGTGTTTGATCAGGATGACTTGACGTCCACCCAAGCCATCTGCGTGCCGTCGCCCATCAGGAATGCGCGATTTGCCTCGGCCGCCGCGCGCAGGTAATCCCAGACGGCCGTGATGCGCTTGAGCTTGCGCAGGTCTTCGCGGCAGGACAGATAGAAGGCGCGCGTCACGACGATGTCGTCCGGCAGCACCGGGACGAAGCGCGGATCGGGCGAGGTCATGAAGCACGGCAGGATCGCGAGCGCGCGGCCCTGCAGCGCGGCGAAATATTGGGCGATCGCGCTCGTGCTGCGCCAGCGCGACACCGCGCCCGGCACCGCGCGCTCGAGATACAGCAGTTCGTAGCTGAACGCGAGATCGTCGATATAACTCGCGAAGCGATGATGACGCAGATCGTCGCTCGTGCGGATCGGCTCGTGCGCGTCCAGATACTCGGCGGTCGCGTATAGCTTGAGGCGGTATTCGCAGAGCTTCGTATAGACGTACTGGCCCTGCTCGGGCCGTTCGAGCGTCACGGCGATATCCGCTTCGCGCTTGGAGAGGCTCACGAAATGCGGCACCGGCAAGAGATCGATGGAAATGTTCGGATGCGCGTCCTGAAAGCGCGCGAGCTGCGGCGCGAGAAAAAAGCAGCCGAAACCTTCGGTCGAGCCGACGCGCACATGCCCCGACAGCGCGTGACCCGTATTGGCGATCTGCTCGGTGGCGGACTGCACCGTCGTCTCGATCGAGTCGACGAAGCCGAGCAGCCGCTGGCCCTCGGCCGTCAGAATGAATCCGCCGCTACGCGACTTGTCGAACAGGAGCGTGCCGAGCGCGTCTTCGAGCGCACGCACGCGCCGCGCGACCGTCGTGTAATCGACGCCCAGGCGCTTTGCCGCGCCGCTCGCGCGCTGCGTGCGGGCAACTTCGAGGAAGAAGCGCAGATCGTCCCAGTTGAGCCGGGAGAGGTCGAACTTGGCGGTTTGCATGGCGTCTTTTTGCATATCGATCGGGTGTTTTTATGGTGCCATGATGGACTTTTGCATAACTATACTCAAGGAAACGAGCGTGCAGCAGTGCAGGCCGATTTCTCATAAACGGAGACGACATGCCTATCCCCTCGGCGCCGCAACGGCGTCCCGTCCCCGCGTCTTCGTCCGTCATCCCAACCCGCGTTTGCAACTTTCCAGACAAGGAGTGACTCGTGAATATCGCTGCTGAACATCCGGCGCAGAAGGCGTCCGTCCGTACGGCCAAGCTGCTGATCGACGGCCAGTTCGTCGATTCGAAGACGACGGAATGGCGGGACATCGTCAATCCCGCGACGCAGGACGTGGTGGGCCGCGTGCCCTTCGCGACGATGGACGAAGTGAATGCCGCCGTAGCCGCCGCGCAGAAGGCGTTTCAGACCTGGCGTACGACGCCGCTCGGCGTGCGCATGCGTCTCATGCTGAAGTTTCAGGATCTCGTGCGTCAGAACCAGAAGCGCATTGCGCAGACGCTTACGGCCGAGCAGGGCAAGACGCTGGCCGATGCCGAGGGCGACATCTTCCGCGGCCTCGAAGTCGTCGAACATGCGTGCTCGATCAGCACTTTGCAGCAAGGCGAATTCTCCGAGAACGTCGCGGGCGGCGTCGATACATATACGCTGCGCCAGCCGATCGGCGTCTGCGCGGGCATTACGCCCTTCAACTTCCCCGCGATGATCCCCCTGTGGATGTTCCCGATGGCGATCGTCTGCGGCAACACCTTCGTGCTGAAGCCGTCGGAACAGGATCCGCTTTCGACGATGGAGCTCGTCGAGCTCGCGATCGAAGCCGGCGTGCCGCCGGGCGTGCTCAACGTCGTGCATGGCGGCAAGGAAGTCGTGGATGCGATCTGCACGCATCCCGACATCAAGGCGATCTCGTTCGTCGGTTCGACGGCCGTGGGCACGCATGTGTATAACCTCGCGAGTCAGCACGGCAAGCGCGTCCAGTCGATGATGGGCGCGAAGAATCACGCCGTCGTGCTGCCCGACGCGAACAAGGAGCAGACGCTCAACGCGCTCGCTGGCGCGGGTTTCGGCGCGGCGGGGCAGCGCTGCATGGCGACGTCGGTGGCGGTGTTCGTCGGAGCGTCGAAGGACTGGGTGCCGGAGCTCGTCGAACGCGCGAAGACGCTCAAGGTCAATGCGGGCATCGAACCGAACACGGACGTCGGCCCGGTCGTCTCGAAGGCGGCGAAGGAGCGCGTTCTCGGGCTGATCGGCAAGGGCGTCGAGGAGGGTGCGACGCTCGCGCTCGATGGCCGCGGCATCGACGTGAAGGGCTACGAGAACGGCAACTTCATCGGGCCGACGATTTTCACGAACGTCGATACCGGCATGTCGATCTACAAGACCGAGATCTTCGGCCCGGTGCTGTGCGTGGTCGAGGCCGACACGCTCGATGACGCGATCGCGCTCGTCAATCGCAATCCGATGGGCAACGGCGTCGGGCTCTTCACGCAGAGCGGCGCTGCGGCACGCAAGTTTCAGAGCGAGATCGACATCGGCCAGGTGGGCATCAATATTCCGATTCCGGTGCCGGTCCCGGCGTTCAGCTTCACCGGCTCGCGCGGCTCGAAGCTGGGCGATCTCGGTCCGTACGGCAAGCAGGTCGTGCAGTTCTACACGCAGACGAAGACCGTCACCGCGCGCTGGTTCGACGACGCCACGGTGAACGACGGCGTCAACACGACCATCTCGCTGCGATAAAAGGAGACGGCGATGAAGACAGGTTTTATCGGCCTGGGGCACATGGGTGGCCCGATGGCCGCCAATCTTCTGAAAGCCGGGCACGCGGTGACGGCGTTCGATCTCGTGCCCGCGGCGCTGGACGCGGCGAAGGCGGTGGGCGCAACGCTGGCCGCATCGCCGCGCGCGGCGGCCGAGGGCGCGGAAGTCGTCATCACGATGCTTCCCGCAGCGCAGCATGTGAAGGCGGTGTACTTGAGCGGCGACGGCGTGCTTGCCGGTGTCGCGAGGGGCGTGCCGCTCGTCGACAGCAGCACGATCGATCCGGCCACCGCCAGACTCATCGGTGAAGCGGCGGCGAAGCAGGGCAATCCGTTCGCGGATGCGCCCGTTTCCGGGGGCGTCGTCGGGGCACAGGCGGGGACGCTGACATTCATGGTCGGCGCCGACGAGGCCCTCTTCGAAACGCTTCGTCCCGTCCTTTCCGGCATGGGCAAAAACATGGTGCGTTGCGGCGAAACTGGCACCGGCCAGATCGCGAAGATCTGCAACAACCTGCTGCTCGGGATTTCCATGATCGGCGTCGCGGAGGCGATGAAGCTCGGCGAAACGCTCGGAATCGATCCGACGAAACTCGCGAGCATCGTCAACACATCGACCGGACGTTGCTGGAGTTCGGATACGTGTAATCCCTATCCGGGCATCGTCGAAACGGCGCCCGCGTCGCGCGGGTATTCGGGCGGCTTCGGCGCGGATCTGATGTTGAAGGACCTCGGGCTTGCCGTCGATGCGGCGCGCGCTGCAAGGCAGCCGGTATTCATGGGCGCCCTGGCACAACAGTTGTATCAGTCTATGAGCCAGCAGGGATTAGGCGGACTCGATTTTTCGGGCATCATCAAGCTATACGCCAAGCAACAAAGCGGCCAGTAAGGAATTCAACCAAGTACGAATTCGGCACGCACGCACGTGCCGAATTCGCAGGCTATATAACTGCGTTGTTCAGTTGCACTGCACAATGCGTCGCGTAGCGCCTTACTGGGTGCGATCATCGGGAATACGATGATTCGCTTTCCCGAAAATTGTCCTATTCTGAAAGCACGACGCCCGTCTGCCGTTCGGTTTGAACGCTCCGGTTGCGCCACGGTGCAGGTAGAACGCCCGTCGTTTTCGGGCAATCAGATGAGGAGTACGCGATGCAAGTAACACGTCACTTAAATATGGAATTGCGGCACGCCACGGTGCCGACTTATGTAGCCAGCTATTTCTTCCCGTTGCTGCTATTGGCATACGAAGCTTGGCGAGTGGGGTCTTGGGTGGCGGTGAACGGCTTCAACTTCATGAACTTCAGCTCGATGGGTTACGAGTTCGCGTTGATGATCGCCGTGTTCTGCATGCAGGTTATCGTGGAAATCGCGTTCCTCGCGGGCGCTGTTCTGACGAGGCACAAGGACGTCGGCCACCGGCTGGCGAATCTGTCGCTGGGTCTGTTCTGCTCGCTGGTGGTGCTGGGCTTCGACCTTGCGCTGCAATACGGTCTGAGCGGGAGCTGAACGGTAACGGTTCTCACGCCTGATTCGGAAGACGAAACGCCGGCTGCAAGCAGCCGGCGTTTTATTTTTTGTGCTGCTACTCGCGGATGATCAGCAACCCGCCGCGCCCGGTAGCGCGGGCGGCGTCTCCGAACGCTCTTCATGGCATTTTCGGTTGGCATCTTTCAGCGCGCTGCGCAGGCCTTCTTCTACCACCGGGTGATAGAACGGCAGCGTGAGTGCCTCATCCAGCGTCAGTTCCAGTTGCAGTGCCCAGGCGAGAAGATGCCCCAGATGCTCCATCGCCGGTCCACAGCCTTGCGCGCCGCGCAGCTTGCCGGTCTTCGCATCGGCGTAGACGTGAAGAAGGCCGCGATTCTGCCGCATCACGCGGCTTCTGCCCTGGCTCTCGAACGATGCCTCGCCCGTCACCGTCATCTGCCTGTCGAGCGCCTCATAAGATGCCCCGACGATCGCGACCTGCGGCTCGCTGAACACGATCGAGAAGGGCACCTTGCGCTTGATCGCCTGCACGTCGGGATAGCGCGCGGCGTTGTCTCCGGCGAGCTTGCCTTCGTCGGCGGCGTCGTGGAGCCAGGGGCGCACGCCGTCGCAATCTCCCGCGATGAAGATGGAGCTCGTGCCGCATCGCATCGTGGTTTCGTCGAATAGCGGCACGCCTTTGTCATTCAGTTCGATGCCCGCGTTTTCGAGCGCGAGCGGCTTGAGATTCGGCTTACGGCCCGTCGCGGCGAGCACCAGATCGACGCGCTCGACATGTTCCTCTCCGTCGGGCGACGTGAAGCGCAGCGTCGGCACGCCGTCTTCGAGCGACATCTTGTCGAGCTTCGCGTCGGGATCGAAATAGAACTCGTCGGCGAGCGCGGCGGCGAGCGCATCGCGCACGGGCTTGTCGGTGAGCGCCGCGACGCCGCCGCCCTTGCCGAACATGAAGATGTCGACATCGAGGCGGGCGAGCGCCTGTCCCAGTTCCAGCGCGATCGGTCCCGCGCCGAACACCGCGATGCGTTTCGGCAGCGTACGCAGCTCGAAGAGATCGTCGCTCGTGATGAGCCTGTCTCCGAACACCTTCAACTCGTCGGGCACGCTCGGCGCCGCGCCCGTCGCGATGACGATGCTTTTTGCTTCGACGCGTACGCGGTCGCCGACGACGAGCCGTGTCGGCGCTTCGAAGCGGGCCCCGCCGCGCAGCAGGATGCCGTCGGGCAGCGCGTCGACTTCCTCGAGCACGCTCTTGACGAAGTCATCGCGCTCGCGCCGCACGTAGTCGAGCACGTGCGCGTAGTCCGGTTCGAGCGCGTGCGTGCCTTCGATGCCGCGGGCGGCCAGCGAATGGGCATCGTGCAAACCATTGGCCGCCGCGAGCAGCAGCTTCGACGGCATGCAGCCGACGCGCGCGCAGGTCGTGCCCAGCTCGCCGCTTTCGATCAGCACCGCGTTCACGCCCGCGAGCCGCGCCGCGCGCAACGCGGCCATGCCCGCCGTGCCCGCGCCGATCACGGCGACGTCCACCTTGATGTCCTTCATTCCGCTCCCGTTTTTGCGTCGATGCGATATCAGCCGTTATCCGCGAATCCCGGATAAAGCGTCATGCCGCCGTCGACGAAAAGCGTCGTGCCGACGACATAATCGCTGTCGTCGGACGCGAGCCAGACCGCCGCGCGGCCGATATCCTCCACGTCGCCGACGCGTCCGTACGGAATCAGCGTCAGGAGCTTGTCGAGTTTCTCGGGTGTATCCCACGCGTCCTGGTTGATCGGCGTGCGTATTGCGCCCGGCGCGATGCCGTTCACGCGGATGCGTTGCGGCGCGACTTCCTGCGCGATCGTTTTCATCATCATCTGGATGCCGCCTTTGGACGCAGCGTAGTTCACATGTCCCGCCCACGGAATGACCTCGTGAACGGAACTCATGCAGATGATCTTGCCGAGCGCCTTCGATACGTCGCGCATGCCGCGCCGCTCGAACGTGCGCACGGCGCGCTGCGCGGTGAGGAACTGGCCGGTGAGATTCGTCTGAATCACCGTGTTCCAGTCGGCGAGCGTGAGCACGGAGAACTTCGCGTCCTTCTGCAGCCCGGAATTCGCCACGACGATATCGACGGTGCCGAAGCGCTTCACGACGGCCTCGAACATCGCGTCGATCTGGGATTCGTCGGACACGTCCGCGCCGACGGCGAACGCTTCGCCGCCTTTTGCCGTGATTGCGGCGGCGAGTTCTTCAGCGGGTTCCGCGTGGGAGTGATAGTTGATGGCGACGTGCGCGCCCGCATCGGCGAGCGCCGTGGCGACGCCCGCGCCGATGCCCGAGCTCGCGCCGGTCACGAGCGCAATCTGGCCTGCGAGGGGTTTGTGCATGTGCATTTTCAGTGATGGACGGTCCTTCGTGAGGAGCAAGACGTGCGCCCAAGGACTGCGACGCTTCAGCCGTTCACCAATCCCTGATACACCTCCGCATAGGCGAGGGCCGCCGCCTCCCAGCTGAAGTTCTGGCCCATCGCGCGCTTGACGACGGCCTTCCAGTCCGTGCGGCGCGCCTTCAATGCGAACGCGCGCCGGATCGCGCCGACGATGCCCGCGCGATCGAAGGTATCGAACACGAAGCCGGTCGCGAGGTCGTCGGCGAGATTTTCGAGCGAACTGTCGACGACCGTATCGGCGAGCCCGCCCACGCGGTGCACGAGCGGCAGTGAGCCGTACGCGAGCGCGTAGAGCTGCGTGAGGCCGCACGGCTCGAAGCGCGACGGCACCATCACCACGTCGCTGCCGGCGATGATCGAATGCGACAGCGTCTCGTCGAAACCGAGCTCGATCGCGACCGCGCCGGGATGCGCCGCCGCCGCGTTCTTCATGCCGGTTTCGAGCGCCGGATCGCCGGTGCCGAGCACGGCGAGCTGACCGCCGCGCTGCACGATGTCCGGCACGGCCGAAAGCAGCAGATCCAGCCCTTTCTGCTCGGTCAGCCGGCTGACGACGCCGAAGAGCAGGGCGTCGTCGTCGCGCGCGAGTCCCATGCGCTCCTGCAGCGCTGCCTTGCACTTCGATTTGGCCGAAGGCTTCGACGCGGTGTACTTCGACGCGATGGACTCATCGACCGACGGGCTCCAGATCGAATAATCGACGCCGTTCAGGATGCCGGCGATGTCGTGCGTGCGGGTCTGCAGCAAGCCGTGCAGCCCGGCGCCGTGCGCCTGCGTCTGAATTTCGCGCGCATAGGTCGGGCTGACCGTCGTGATGCGGTCGGCGTAATAAAGACCCGCCTTCAGGAACGAGACGTGGCCGTAGAACTCCACGCCGTCCACCGCATAAAAGTCGCCGGGCAATTGCAGCGCCCCGAACCCGGACGCCGGGAAGGTGCCCTGATACGCGAGGTTGTGCACGGTCATCACGCTCGCGACCCTGGCCGCGCCGCCGCGCTCGAATGCGCGCAGATACGCGGGGGCGAGCCCCGCGTGCCAGTCGTGCGCGTGGACGATATGCGGCTTCCACGCCGGATCGGCGCCCGTCGCGATGCGCGCCGCCGTCCAGCCGAGCAGCGCGAAGCGGCGGTCGTTGTCGGCATAGGAGCGATGCGCGGCATCGAGATACGGATTGCCCGGGCGGTCGTAGAACTGATCCGCGCGCACGACGTAGACCACCACGCCATGCGGCTGAAGCACGCCGCGCTCGAGCCGCACGTTGCCCGCGCCGAACGCGGCGCCCAGATCGGCGACGGGCTGAAGATCGTCGAGGCCTGCGAGCACGGCGGGAAAGCCCGGCAGCACGACCCGCGCATGCGTGCCCAGTTGCGACTGCGCGGGCGGCAGCGCGCCGACGACGTCGGCGAGGCCGCCGGTTTTCAACAGCGGAAACATTTCTGCTGCGGCATGCAGCACGCATACGGTCATCGGCGCTCCTGTCGGATGGATTCGTGTTGTCGTGTTGATCCGGCGCGCCGGCGTCTAACCTTGCGCGAGCCGCGCCAGCGCATCGCGCGTGATGAGCGTGACGCCCGATTCCGTCCGGAAAAAGCGCGCGGCGTCGTCGTCCGGGTCCTCGCCGACCACGAGACCCTCCGGCACCGTGCAGCCGCGATCGATCACGACGCGCTGCAACCTGCAACTCGGCCCGACGGTCACCTGAGGCAACAACACTGCCTCATTGATGTTACAGAACGAGTGCACCCGCACCGCCGACGAAAACACCGACTTCGACACTTGCGAGCCGGAGATCACACAGCCGCCGCACACGAGGAGATTGGTGATCGCGCCTTGCTGGCCGTTGAGGTCGCGCACGAACTTGCCGGGCGGCAGCTGTTCCTGATTCGTCCAGATCGGCCACTTGCGGTCATACAAATCGAGTTCCGGAATCGTCGACGCGAGGTCGAGGTTCGCGGACCAGTACGCGTCGACGGTGCCGACATCGCGCCAGTAGGCGGGCGCTTCCGGATCGCTGCTCGACGTCACGCACGACATGCCGAACGGATGCGCGATCGCCTTGCCCGTCGTCACGACCCGCGGAATGATGTCCTTGCCGAAGTCGTGATCCGTATTCGATGTCTCGATGTTCTCCTGCAGCATGTCGTAGAGATATTTCGCGCTGAACACGTAGATGCCCATGCTCGCAAGCGCGATATCCGGCTTGCCGGGCATCGCGGGCGGATCGGCGGGTTTTTCGAGGAAAGCCGTGACGCGGCGGTTCTCGTCGACGTGCATCACGCCGAACGCGACGGCGTCCATGCGCGGCACCTCGATGCAGCCGACCGTGCAGTCGGCGCCGCTCTCCACATGGTCGAGCACCATGCGCGTGTAGTCCATCTTGTAGATGTGGTCGCCCGCCAGCACGATCACGAATTCCGGCCCGATCGAACGGACGATGTCGAGATTCTGATAGACGGCGTCTGCGGTGCCGCGATACCAGCTCGAATCGACGCGTTGCTGCGCCGGCCAGATATCGATGAACTCGTTGAACTCGCCGCGCAGGAAACCCCAGCCGCGCTGGAGATGCCGGATGAGCGAATGGGCCTTGTATTGCGTGACCACGGCGATGCGGCGGATGCCGGAGTTGAGACAGTTGGACAGCGCGAAGTCGATGATGCGGTATTTGCCGCCGAAGTGGACGGCGGGTTTCACGCGTTTGTCGGTGAGCGGTCCGAGGCGGGTGCCACGCCCGCCGGCGAGAACGATTGCGAGGGTCGACTTCTGCAAATCGGTGCGATTCTTAGACAGCGTCTCCATGCCAGCCTCCTGATTTGACCTGCGACTATTGATGTTGCCGTGTGTTCGTCCTCGTATGCTTTCGCTGTTTGTATCGTGAAGCATTATCCGGCGCGCATTCGAGTCCGTGTGCTGAAGTCGCCGTTTTTTTCTCGAATATGAATCGCAGATGCGGCCGGTGGATCGAGCAAGCGGCGTGCCGAGTGGAGCGTTGCGTCCACGCGACCTGATGGGCATCCGAGTCGACCGGATGGCTTGATAAAACGTGTCGGGACAATTTATATCGAGACCGCCATGCCGCAGTGCGTCGAGGCACGGCACAATATGAAGGTTGCGATGCCCGCGCACGCCCGAGCCGGCGTCCCCGGGTGTTCCATCTCTAGCTACCGTTGCGCTGCGCTGCACGAGCGCCGGCGCGACAAACGTTTGACCTGACCGGACACGATCAATCGGGAAATCAGAAGATGAACAACGTCCTGAGCATTCAGTCGCACGTGGTGTTCGGCCACGCGGGCAACAGCGCGGCGGTTTTTCCAATGCGGCGTCTGGGCGTCAATGTCTGGCCGCTCAATACCGTGCAGTTCTCCAATCACACGCAGTACGGCCGCTGGACCGGTAGCGCATTCGACGCCGACGAGTTGCAGAACTTGATCGAGGGCATCGGCGCGATCGGCGTGCTCGCGCGCTGCAACGCGGTGCTGTCCGGCTATCTCGGTGCGCCGGAGCAGGCTCGCGCGGTCGTCGAAATCGTGAAGATGGTGAAGGCGGTGAATCCGCGCGCGCTCTATTTCTGCGATCCCGTCATGGGGCAGACGGGCGGCTGCACGGTGGCTCCCGGCATCGAGGATTTCCTCGTCACGACGATGCCCGAAATCGCCGACGCGATCATGCCCAATCACATCGAGCTGGAAAAGCTCGTCGGGCGCAGCATCGAGACGGTGGAAGAAGCCGTCGATGCGTGCCGCGAAGTGATCGGCCGCGGCCCGCGCATCGTGCTGGTGAAGCATCTGCTCGATCGCAACAGCCGCGCCGACACCTTCAACATGCTTGCCGTCGCGCCGGGCGAAGCGTGGTTCGCGCAGCGCCCGCTCTATCCGTTCGCGCGGCAGCCGGTGGGCGTCGGCGATCTCACGAGTGCGGTGTTCGTCGCGCGCACGCTTCTGGGCGATTCGCTGCGCACCGCGCTGGAGCACACGCTCGCGGCGGTGAATGCCGTCGTCAAGTCGACTTACGATGCGGGGCGTTACGAGCTGGAAATCGTCGCTTCGCAGGACGAGATCGCGAAGCCGACCGACCGTTTCCCCGCCATCCGCGTGGTGGGCACGGAGACCATCAGGGGCCGCTAGCTTGCCTCGCCGTTGGCCTCCATCAGGCCGAAACGCCAGGACAGGCGCCGCGTCGCAGCGAGAAGGGCGCGTGCCAGCGGGCCGTCAGCGGCGCTATCGAAGCCGCCCGACGAGCCGATCAACGCAATGACGAGACACACACTGCCGGTGTGATCGAACACCGGAGCAGCCAGCGTGTGGATGCCGGGCACCGGCGCGCCGAGCGCCGTGTCGAGGCCGCGCGCCCTGATGTCGTCGAGCCGTGCGCGATATGCGGTATCCAGAATCGCATCCGGCGCCGCACCCGCGAGGCGGATCTGGTCCTGCTCCATCAGGGACACGAGCATGTCCGCCGGCAGATGCGCGGCGCAGACGCGGCCGATCGCCGTGTTGACGAGCGACATCGCCGTGCCGACGCGCAAGCTCACATGCTGCGGACGCGCCGATTCCTCCAGCCGGATCACGGTCGGGCCGAGCGGTCCGAGCGCGGCGGCGGCGACCGTCATCGACGTGTTCGCGGCGAGCCTGACGATCTCGCTTTCCGCATCGCGAATCGGCGAAAGGCGTTGCAGCGCGATGAGCCCGAGCTCGCGGCTCAATTGGCCCGCGTGGAAGAGCCCCGCGTCGTCGCGTGCGAGCAGGCCAACCTTGACGAGACTCACCAGATGCGCGAACGCCTTCGCGGGCGGCATGCCGGCCGCCGCGGCCAGATCGCGCAGCGAGAGCGGCCGGCCCGCCGCGACCAGTGCGCGCAACAGATCGCCGGTGGCGTCGAGCGCGTTGATGCCGCGCTGCGGCCTGGTGTCTTCTTCGAGCATGGTCATGAAAGCAATCCGGTGATATCGCGTGCCGCGTCCTTCAGCGCTTGCGCGAGCGGGCCGTCCCAGCCGACGTCGCACAGGCCGGTCGGGCCGATCGCCGTCAGCGCGAGTTGCAACCGGTGCGCGCCGTCGAACACCGGCACACTCATGCTGCTGACGCCCGGACTCGGCGCATCGACGCTACGTTCGATGCCGCGTGCCCGAATCTCGCGGATGCGCTCGTTCATCTGCGGCGCATCGGTTTGCGCCTGATGCGCGAGCATCGCGTCGACGCGGGCGTCATCGTCGAACGCGCGGAATACGCGTCCCGTCGACGTCGCCGAAAGCGACATGACCGTGCCGACATGCAAGTTGACGTGCAGCGGATAGCCGCCGCGCTCGTAACGGACGATGGTCGGCCCTTGCGGCCCCGCGACGCTGACCGCGACGCTCATGCCGGTCGCGAGCGCGAGCGCCGGAACGCGTGACGCGGCCGCACGATACGCCGGCTGATGTTCTAGATTCAATAGACCGAGTCGCAGCGAAAGCGGGCCAGGCTCGTAATTGCCGGTCAGCGCGTCGCGCTTGACGAGGCCGAGCCGCGTGAGGCTCACGAGATACGTATGCGCCTGCGCGCTCGACAGTCCGGCGGCATCGGCCATTGCGCTCAATGCGAGCGGCTCGCGCCGGGCGGCGAGCGCTTCGAGCAGACGCGCGCCGACTTCGACGCTCTGGATGCCGCGCTGCTTTTTCTCTTCGCCGGATTCGGCGTCAGGCGTGGCATGGGTGGAACGAGCCAAGAGGACTCCGCGATCGATAGAAGTGAACGAATGGCAGATGTTAGCCGAGCAGGAATCCTCGGATGAAGCGATTCGGTATTTACCCGGAATTTGCAAATAGCAAGCATGCTTGCTGTTGACAAAAATAATCGTCACGCCGATCATCCACCCATCCCCACGAGAATGGAATCGAGACACGACCATGGCAAAAGCATTCGCATCGCAAGCCGATCTGGAAGAGAAGAAGATCACCTTCACACAGCTTTCCGAGAACGCGTACGCCTACACGGCCGAGGGCGATCCGAACTCGGGCGTGATTATCGGTGACGACGGCGTCCTGATCGTCGATACGACCGCCACGCCCGCGATGGCGCAGGACCTCATCGCGAAGATCCGCGGCGTCACCGACAAGCCGATCAAATACGTCGTGCTGTCGCATTACCACGCGGTGCGCGTGCTCGGCGCGTCGGCGTATTTCGCGGAAGGCGCGCAACAGGTCATCGCGAGCCGCGGCACGTATGAAATGATCGTCGAGCGCGGCGAGCAGGACATGAAATCGGAAATTGAGCGCTTCCCGCGTCTGTTTGCCGGTGTCGAGACGGTGCCCGGCCTCACGTGGCCGACGCTCGTCTTCGACACCGAAATCACCTTGTTCCTCGGCAAGCTCGAAGTGAAGATCGCGCATCTCGGCTCGGGCCACACGAAGGGCGACACGGTCGTCTGGCTGCCGTCGCAGAAGGTGCTGTTTTCGGGCGACCTCGTCGAGTACGACGCCGCCTGCTATTGCGGCGACGCGCAACTCGAGGAATGGCCCGCGACGCTCGAAGCGCTGCGCGCGCTGAAGGCGGAGAAACTCGTGCCGGGCCGCGGTCCCGCGCTCTTGTCGCCGGCAGAGGTCGACAAGGGCCTCGACTACACGAAGGATTTCGTGACGACGCTGCTGCAGGCGGGCCGGGAAGCCGTTGTCGAAAAGCTCGATCTGAAGGGCTCGATGGCGCATACCCGCAAGGCGATGGACCCGAAGTTCGGCCACGTCTTCATCTACGAGCACTGCCTGCCGTTCGACGTGTCGCGCGCCTATGACGAGGCGAGCGGCATCAAGCATCCGCGCATCTGGACGGCCCAGCGCGACAAGGACATGTGGGCCGCTCTCCAGGACTGACGTTCATCTCTCGCGGCGCGCACTGACACGCGCCGCGCTTTCTTCTCTTCAGGCAAAAAGGCGCGCCAAAGACGCCGGCCTTCCCACGCCCATCTGGAGCGAGACATGTCGAAGTCGATCAGCACGGCGGCGCTCAGCCCGAGCGCCGCCGCGGAAACGCACGCCCTGTCGGACGATGCGCTCTTTCGCAAAATTGCGTGGCGCATCATTCCGTTCCTGTTCCTGTGCTACGTCGTGTCGTTTCTGGACCGCATCAATATCGGCTTCGCGCAGTTGCAGATGAAGCAAGATCTCGGATTCTCAGATGCGATGTACGGCCTCGGGGCCGCCGTGTTCTATGTCGGCTATGTGCTCTTCGAGGTGCCGAGCAATCTGCTGCTCGCGAGGTTCGGCGCGCGCCGCACGTTCACGCGGATCATGCTGCTGTGGGGCGCGGCGTCGGTCGGCATGATGTTCGTTTCGACGCCCGGGCATTTCTATCTGCTGCGCTTTCTCCTCGGCGTGTTCGAGGCGGGCTTCTTTCCGGGCATCGTGCTCTATCTGACGTACTGGTTTCCGGCGAAACGGCGCGCCGGCGTGATGTCGGTGTTCTTCGCGGGCGTCGCGGTGGCGGGCGTGTTCGGCGGACTGGTATCCGGCTGGATCATGCGCGACATGGCAGGCGTCATGGGCCTGCACGGCTGGCAATGGATGTTTGCGATCGAAGGCGCGCCGGCGGTGCTGCTCGGCCTCATCGCGTTGCGGCTGCTGGTGGACACTCCGCGCGATGCGCGCTGGCTCACGTCCGCCGAACGGGAGCGCCTGGCCGCGCTGTGCCCGGAAACGAACGCCCGCACCGATGCGCACGACCGCCGCGGTCTGCTCGACGCGCTGCGCAACCCGCGCCTCTATCTCTTTGCGTTCATCTACTTTTCGCTGACCTGCGCATCGCTGACGCTGAGTTTCTGGATGCCGCTGATGATCCGCGATTTCGGCATCACCGATGTCATGTCCGTGAGCCTCTACACCGTCGTGCCGAACGCGATCGGCGCAGTGGGGCTGATTTTGATTGCGCGCCATTCGGATCGCGTTGCGGAACGACGCAAGCACTTTGCGTGCTGCACGATCGGCGGCGGCATCGCACTCGCGGCGCTCACGCTGCATTTCCCGAGCTTTTTGCTGATGCTCGCGATTCTCTCGCTAGCCGCGACATTGATCTTCGCGGCGTTGCCGATCTTCTGGGCCGTGCCCGCGAGCCATCTGCCGGGCAGGAGCGCGGCGGCAGGCATCGCGGTCATCAGCAGTATCGGCATCACGAGCGGCATCGTGAGTCCGTGGGTGATCGGCCAGATCCGCACCGCGACAGGCAGCATGGATCTCGCCGTGCAGCTCCTTTCGCTATTGCTCTTCGCAAGCGGCGCCGCCCTGATGGTGGGGCTGCGCCGCGATCCTTCCGCGAAAGAAAGCGATCACTGAGGCACGGCGGCGGCCATCGCCTTGAAGTTTTCGGGCGTGGCGAAAGCGAGATATTCGGCCTGCATTTCGGGCGTGAGAAATTCGAGCATCGTCGAGTTTTCGATCCAGAACTCGATCACGTGGAAAAAGTTGTCGCCGCGCGTGCAGCGCACCGCGCGCCAGCCTTCACGCTCGCCGATCGCGATGACGTCCTCGGCGCTCAGCTTCGTCGCGATCGCCATGTGGAACGCGCTGTACTGCGGGCGCTTCAACGTATCGGCGCCGTAGCTGACGCTTTCCTCATGGCCGCCGCCCGGCGTGATCACCTTGTCGCTCGGATAGATCTCGATGATGCTGCCGCGATCGTCGCCCGCGACCGCCATCCAGGCATCGGGAAAAGGCGAGAAGGGCGCGGCGAAGCCGTCCCACAGTTCGGCAAGCACATGCGCGACGTGCTTCGGATCGTTGGCGGGAATGGATGCATGGAAGATCATCGCGATGGACTCCGATGGAGGTGACGAGGACTGCGCGGCGATACTTTCATGTCGCGCGCCGGGATGTCAATTCGCAGTGCTACGGTGAGCCGGGATTCTTCCAGAGTCTATTGATATGAGTGTTTTCAAACGCGTCAGGACTCAGCGCTTATCCGACAAACGCTGATAGAAAAGCAGGTCGAGTTCCGGCGCCTTGCCGGTCAACGCGGTCAAGAGCGCGTGCGCCTGTCCGCGATGGTGCGTCTGATGATTGAACCAGTGCGCGAGCGCGGGCATGAGCGGCTGCGTCATCAGCTCGGGCGTCGATACGCGTTTATAGCTGATAGTGCCGGCCAGCGTTTGCGGCGTGAGACCGGTCACGTATTCGACGATGCGCGCGTCTTCTTCGCGGCGCGCCGCTTCGAGCGCCGGGAAGGTATCGAAGAGAATCGCATCCAGCCGTTCCGGCGCCGCGCCTTCGCCCGTGAAGCGATGCATCCACACGCGGTCCGTCACGAGCAGGTGATTGAGCGTGCCATGCACGGACTTGAAAAACGCGCCACGGTCTGCGCGATAGTCGGCGTCCGACAGGGCGCGCGCCGCTTCGTAGACGCGGGCATTGGCCCACGCGTTGTAGCGCGCGAACATGTCGAAATGTGCTTTGAGCGGGTCTTGCATGGCGAGGACCTCCGTCGTCGCAGTGACGTTCGTGTTTTCGCACGATATTAAGTCACTACCACAGACAGCGGTTCACTACGCCGACGCAAACGCTGCGATATCCGCCGTCAGCCGCGCCGCATCGCTCAGAAAAATGCCATGCGGCGCGCCTTCGTAGACGACGAGCCGCGCGTTCGGAATCAGGCGCGCCGTGCGTTGCGAAGTCAGTTCGAGCGGATTCGACACATCGCGGTCGCCCTGCACGATGAGCGTCGGCACGTCGATGTCGCGCAGCTCGTTGCGGAAATCGCCGCGACTCACCGTTTCGTTGCACGCGAAAAGCGCGTGATGCGACGTGCGCAACGCCATCTCGCGGATCCAGTCGATCATCGCCTGCGACGCGCCCGGCCCGGCGAACGGCCGCGCGTTGTCGGCGAGCCACCGCGGATAGTCGCTCGCCAGGTCCTGCCGAAAGGCGTCGACGCAGGCGCAATCGATGCCATCCGGGTTGTCCGGCGTCTTCATCAGCATCGGCAAGGTCGATGCGATCAACGCAAGCCGCGCGACGCGCGCGCTGCCGTGACGCGTCAGATAGCGCACCGCTTCCGCGCCGCCCATCGAATACCCGACGAGCGTGACGCGCGAAAGATCGAGCGCGTCGATGACGGCGGCGAGATCGTCCGCGAGCGTGTCGTAGTCGTAGCCGCCACCCGGATCGCTCGAACGACCGTGGCCGCGCCTGTCGTAGGCGATGCAGCGAAAGCCCTGGCGCACGAGCGGCAGCATCTGATACGCCCACATGTCGCCCGGCAGCGAATAGCTGGGGACGAACACGATGGTCCCGCCGTTGCCGGGCGCGCCTTCGGGCCGCCAGTCGCGATAGAAGAGCTCGACACCGCTCTCGGTCGCGATGTAGCCGGGGCGGGCGGTTTCGCCGTGGACTCGATGTTTTGCGGGCATCTTCATCTCCTTGTCGATGATCAGTGTGATTGCATCGTCGCAGGAGGCAATGAGCCGGGCAATTACGTCCAAGGTAATAGGCCGCGTGCAAAAAAACGCCGCCTCGAGAGGCGGCGAGAGCGCGTCCGCTTGTGGGCTCGATGATCGAGAGCGGACGCTTGAGGAGACAGGGCGACTGGACTCAGTATGGCAAAGCCGGGCGTCGGGCACAATCGCCGGCGCGAATTACTGCGTTTCACGATGGATAACGCCGAATCGTTCGATATGCGAATGAATCCATCGAACCATTGCATTTTTCGGATTTTGCTTGTGTATATGCGAGATCTCAAGCGGTGCGGTTCATATAAACTCGGCAGGCATCTTTCAAACATTTATTGCTGCACCCGTTCATGTACTTCGATTCATCCGCATGGCTGCATGATTCGCACGCAGATGCCGTCCCACCCGATGCGAAGCGCGCGTTATCCATCGCGCTCGATATTCGTCGCTCGGGCGATTGATCCGCACTGGAGCGCTTCTGTGTCGGAGCCTTGCAGCGGTTTGCGCAAGACTTCGAACTTCGCTGGCAACTGAGCCATTGCCTCTGGATACGTCATGACGCCGTGTCGGCGGAAGCCGTCATGCGCGAGGCGGCGCTGCATCATCCCGGCGATGGCCGCGTGACCGGCGCAAAATTGCGATGTATCTCAATGAACAGGCGCGTTACGAAGAGGCCGAAGCATGTATCGCCTGGCGCTTTCGCAGACGCCGCAAGCGAACTGGCTCGCTGTCGATCTCGCCGACCTCGAACGCAGGCACGGCGACTGGCGCGCTGGATGGGTGCGCTTCGAACGCCGCCTGTCCGAACACGGCGAGAACGGTGTCGTCGCGCGCATGGAGCGCATTGCGCCGCGCTGGCGCGGACAGCCGCTCGACGGCAAGCGTGTCGTGGTCTATAGCGAACTCGGCCTCGGCGATGACATCCAGTTCGTGCGCTATTTTCCGCGGTTCGCGGAAGGCGTGCGGAGAAACGGCGGTGAAGCGCTATTGGCGGTGCGCTCGGCGCTGCATCCGCTCATCCGGCGGTTCGCGCCGGATTGCGTCGCCCTCGAAGCGCACGATTTCGAGCGGATCGATTACACCGTGGGCTTGATGAGCATGCCGCTCGGCATCGGCTTGTTGCCGGATCAGGTCGATGGCCGCGCCTATCTCGACGCGGCACCGGAACGCATCGACATGTGGCGTCGGATGCTCGCGTCAGACGGCACGAATGCGCTGCGTGTCGGCCTCGTGTCGGCAGGCAGTCCGACGCATCGGCGCGATGTCCAGCGCAGCATCCCCGTGGATGCCCTCGCGCCACTGTGGCGCTTGCCGGATGTCGCGTTCTATCCGGTTGCTCCGGGCCGCGAAGGCGATATCGCGGCGATGCGCTCGGCCGGCGCGCACATCCTTGCGCTTCCCGACTATCAAGAGCATTTTCACGATTCGGCCGCGTTCGTCAGCGCACTGGGCGATGATCGACCGGGTATCGCATTGGTGTTGGGGCAATCAGGAGACGCAGCCATGGTACGGCCCGGTGCGGCTCATTCGCCAGCGCGTGCCGGGCGACTGGGCACCCGTGGTCGAGCGCGTCGCGGCGGCGCTGTCGGCGCGGCTCATCGGACGAGCCGCGCCGGAAGATCAGCAGGCGTCCGCGCTCGTCAGCCTCGGATAGCCGGGCTGGCTGGAATCGATCGTCGTCACGCACGCGCCGTTGCCGATATCGAGCGTGCTGTCGACATCGCGCTTCGATCCGTCCTTCATCTGCACGCTGTAGCGGTAGACCTTCGCGGTCTGTTCGGGAGTCTTCTGGAACAGGCTCGTCAGATCGAAGCTCAGTCCCGCGCCGCCGCCCACGCCATTCCAGCCATTCCCGCCGATGCCGCCGGCGCCCACGCCGAGCGTTGGCCCGGAAGACGCCCCCGCGTCCGTCGACACGGTCGTCAGATATTGCTTGCCGACGATGCGTCCCGTCGCGAGCGTGCTGTCCGCCGGCAGCGGCGCCGATGCGCCCGGTCCGGTCGCGCACGCCGCGAGCGTGGCGAATGCGACGGCCGCGAAGCACGTACGCGCCACGCGTTGAATTCCTTTTCGATCCAGTTTCATTCCAGCCTCTTGCGTGCGCCTGCACGCGTTTGATGGGCCCTCGAAGCGAGCGCGCGAGTCTCACGGGGAAACGCACACTCACGCCGGCGTGGTCGAAACGTCGCGCAAAAAAACGCCGCCCGGCAGAGGGCGGCGCTCATCGGCGGTTCGCTTCGGGGCCAGCAGGCCGGTGCGCGTCGCGAGGGACGCGAATGCGCGGCCGGAATGTTGAACGAATGCCCGCCGCGATTGAACCAGACTCCTCTGATTCATCGCGCGGCGAATTGCCTTGCGTGTTCAGTCCTTCAACAGATACGCGACGATCGCGTCGCATACGCGGCCGAACATTTGCGTGCCGGTGACGGTCGTGCAGCCGCGCGCGCGGGCGGCTTCGATGAAAGGCGTGAGCGGCGGCTTCGTCACCACGTCGCCGACGAAGGCCGTCGGAGGCAGGCGCGAGACGTCGATCGGCAGCGGATCGCCGGGACGCATGCCCGCCGGCGACGCGTTCACGATGAGGTCGTAGCTTTCGGCGGGCGCATCGTCGGCGACGCTCACTGCGCCCCGGCCCAGTGCGGCGAGACGCGAGGCGAGGGCGCCGGTGCGCCCGGCATCGAAATCGCGGATCGCGAGCGACGCCACGCCTGCATCCACGAGCGCATGGCCGATCGCCGAGCCCGCACCGCCCGCGCCGATCAGCAGCGCGCGCTTTTCCTTCGGCTCGCAACCCGCGTCTCTCAACGCGGCGACCATGCCGATGCCGTCCGATGCGCCGCCGTGCCAGGTGCCGTCGGCGTCGCGCTTGAGCATGTTGACCGCGCCGAGAAATGCGCCTTCGTCGGTCAGCGACTTGCAATATGCCGTCGCGCTGAACTTGTGCGGCACGGTGATGATGACGCCGTCGCAGTTCTGCAAGCGCGCGATGCCCGCGAAGAACGCGTCGAGATCGTCCGGCGCGACATGTGCCGGAATCACGATCGCGTCGCGCTCTGCCGCGCGCAGCGCCGCTGTCACGCCGGAAGGCGAGCGCACCTGCGCGATGGGATCGCCGACGATGAAATAGACGCGCGTCGCGCCGCTCAAGCCCGCATCGAGCGATGCGGAAAAAGAAGTGTCCTGCGCCATGCTTCGATTGCCTCCTGAATCGTTGATCAGTCTGTTCCTGAATCCTAATTGAAAATGGAATAGCATTCAACAAGTTCATCGAGTTCTCAAGGCAACTAACGGTCGAAGAACAGCGCCACCACCGGACTGGACAGGGCGGAGCATTGCGAAAAAGCGCTTCGCAGCAGCAGAAGCGGTACGTGAGCGCTAGCCAGATACGCGACGACGCCGCTCGTTCAGCCGCGTCTCATAGCACGTTCGGCTCATGCCCGCCCGAATTTACGCCAGCCGCCGCGAGCGCCTCGTGCAGCGTGTCGAACACGTTCGATGCGCCGAGCACCCGCGTCAGACCGTGCCGGTCCATGTCGTTGCGCAGGAAGCGGTTCACGCGCCCGAAGATCACCGCGACGCCGCGTGCGCGCAGCGTTTCGATCAGCTCGCCGATCGTGCGGGCCGCTGAATAGTCGAGATCGGTGATCGCGCCGGCGTCGACGACGAGATGACGCAATCCGTCGGATGCCGTATCGACGAGCTTCGTCACTTCCGACGCGAAGAAATGATCGTTCGCGTAAAACAGATCCGCGCCGAAGCGGTAGACGATCAGATGCGGCGCAGTCATCGCGCCGGGCTTCGTCGGCATGAACTGCCAGGGTTTTCCGGGCGCGACGGGCGTGAGCACCATCGTGTGCGGATGATAGCTGTGGCGCACGTGCCGCATGAGCGAGAGCGCGACCGCTAGCAGGATGCCGTGCTCGACGCCCGCCAGCACCACCGCGCCGGCCGTGACGAGCGCGAGCGCGAATTCACCGGGGCTTTCGGCGCGGATGTCCTTCAGGCTCTGCACGTTGATGAGGCCGATCGCAATCGTGAACACGATGCCCGCCAGCACGCTGTGCGGCAGATAGCGCAGATAGCCGCTCAGAAATAGCAGAACGACAGCGACGACCGCCGCGAAGACGAGTTGTCCGAGCTGACTCCGGGTGCCTGCGCGGTCGGCCATTGCCGTCTGCGTCGGACTGCCGTTCACGACGAACGTCCCGCTCAACGCCGCCGCCGCGTTCGCCGCGGCAAGGCCGAGGATGTCGCTGTTGGTGTCGACGTCCTCGTGATACTGCTGCGCGAACACGCGCGCCGCGGCCGCGCTCTGCGCGATGATCATCACGAAGCATGACGCCGCGACGGGCACGAGATCGAGAGATTGCTGCCAGGTGACATCGGGCATGCGGATCGCGGGCAAACCGCCTTCGATGGGACCGAGCACCGAAATCCCGCGCGCGGCGAAGTCGAAAGCCTTGCTCGCGGCGATGCTGCCGATCACCGCGACGAGCGGCATCGGCAGGCGCGGCGCGAAGCGTTTGCAGCCCAGAATCGCGACGATCACGACGAGCGCGAGCACGAGCGTCGGCCCATGCGCGTGCGTGACATGCCCGATCACGTAGACGAGTTGCGCCAGGCTGCGCGAGGACGGATACGGCACCGTCATGCCGAAGAGGTCGCCGAGCATGGCGATCGAAACCTGCACCCCCACGCCCGCGAGAAAGCCCGTCAGCACGGTGCGCGACAAAAAATCGGCGAGAAAGCCGAGCTTGAACAGGCGCGCGAGCAGCAAGAGCGCGGCGGTCTGCAGTGCGACCATGCCCGCGAGCGCGACGTATTCCGGGCTGCCCATCGCGGCCATCGACGAAAGCCGGCTCGCGAAGATCGTTGCCGTCGCGGAGTCGGCGGCGACCACGAGATGCCGCGACGCGCCGAAGAGCGCGAACGCGAGGAGCGGCAGGAACGCAGTGTAGAGGCCCGTCACCGCGGGCATGCCGGCGATGCGCGCATAGCCGAGCACCTGCGGGATGTCCATCGACGCGAGCGAGATGCCGGCGAGCGCGTCGCGTAACGCGGCGGCGCGGTTGATCGGCAGGATGCCTTTGAGCAGCTTCGCAGTCGTCGCGGGTGGTCGGGTCGTGTCTTGCATGCGTGGCACCTGTCGTGAAGAAGCGAATCGTGCCCCAAGGACGATGCGGTGCCAAGAGCCGCTTTGCCTACCGGTAGAACGCCACGGTTTGACGCAATCCGTCGATGAGCGGCGTTTTTGCAAGGCCTGGAAGCATTCGATCGAGCACGGGATCGTCGGGAAAGGATGTCGCGATCGGCAAGGGCGCGCCCGCCGCGTCGATGCGCGCGTCCGGCGCGATCTGCTTCAGCGTCGCGATCACGCTCTGCATCGGCGTGATGTCGCCCGCCAGCGTGAACGCGTGCGCCCCGTCGAACGGATGCGTGAGCGCGCGCTCGTAGGCGGCGGCGACGTCATCGGCGTAGACGAGGCCCGTCGCGCCGGTGAAGGGAATCGTGTACGGCTCGCCGCGCGCGGCCGCGCGGCAGGCGAGGCTCGGACCGGCGCTCGATCCCGTCTCGCGCCCCGCGCCGTACACGACGAGCGGCCGAAAGCCGATGCTCGCAATGCCATGATCGTGCCAGTACGCGCGCGCCGAGCCTTCGCATGCGAGCTTGAACGCGCCGTAATGTGTCATGGGAAAGGGCGTCGCGCCGTCGTCGGGGCCGAAGACACCCGCGCTGCTCGCATACAGCACCGAGCGCACGCCGCACGCGATAGCCGCGTCGAACACGTTGAGCGTACCGATCAGATTGATGCGCGCGCCGCGCACCGGATCGCCGGCGCAGGCAGGCGTGAGCACGCCTGCGAGATGGACGACGGCGTCGCAGCCCTCGAGCGCCGTCGCGACATCGCGCGCGTTCCCGATATCGCCGACCCGCCATTGCACTTCATCGGCGCGTTCGGGCGCGAGCGCGCGCAGGAGCCGCGCGTCCTCGCGCACGTCGAAGGCGCGCACGTCCACGCGCACGTCCATATCGCGGGCGAGCAGCCGCCGCGTCACCCACGCCGCCAGAAAGCCGCTTGCGCCTGTCACCAGCACTCGCATACCGTCCTCCGTTCGCCTCAAAAAAAGAGCTTGGCTTCAATGCATTTTCTGGAATAGTATTCCAATATCAAAGCGAGTTCTACTGAAAACATGCGTTTCGAATCGTCGGAAGGACGGCGATTCCTGGCGCGAGGGAGCGGACGAATGGTGGAGACACTGGACAATCTGGGACATGACGAAACATTCGATGTCGTCGTAATCGGCGCAGGCGGCGCGGGCATGTCGGCGGCCCTCGTCGCGGCCATCGACGGTGCGCGCGTGCTCCTTGTGGAGAGTACGGAATACGTCGGCGGTACGACGGCCTTCTCGGCCGGAACGACGTGGATTCCCGCGTCGATGCATGCCGCGAGCGTCAATCGTGACGATACATCCGTGAACGCCGAAGGCTTTCTGGATCGCGCGGTCGGCGGGCGCAGCAGCGTCGCGATGCGCCGTGCGTTTCTCGATGCCGGCCCGAAAGCGGTCGCGCATATCGAAGCGAACTCCGCTGTGAAATATCGCGCGCGCCCGTTCCATCCCGATTATTTGTCCGAGCTCGAAGGCTCGACGCTGCGCGGGCGGGCGCTCGAACCGCTGCCCTTCGACGGCCGCAAGCTCGGCCGCGCGTTTTCGCTGATCCGTCCGCCGATTCCCGAATTCACCGTGCTCGGCGGCATGATGGTCGACCGCGACGACGTCGGGCATCTGCTCAACATGACGAAGTCGTTCGCGTCGTTCCGACATGCGGCGAAGCTGCTCGCGCGTCACGCGCGCGATCGCCTGAGCGCGCCGCGCGGCACGCGGCTCGTGATGGGCAACGCGCTGATCGGAAGATTGTTGTATTCGTTGCTCGAGCGTGGCGTCACGGTGCTGACGAGCACGAAGGTCGATGCGTTGCACAGCGGGCCGAACGGCATCGAAGCCGTAACGCTGAGCCGCGTCAACGACCGGCGTCGCGTCAATGTGAAAGGCGGCGTGATTCTCGCGAGCGGCGGCTTCAACCGGCATCCGGCGCGTCGCGGCGAGATGCTGCCGGGCGCCGATCCGGCGTGGTGCCCCGGCGCGCCCGGCCACACCGGCAGCGCGCAGGATCTCGCGCTCGCCGCGGGCGCGCGCTTCGGCAAGGGCGCGCTGTCGCACGCCTTCTGGGCGCCGGTTTCCGTGCGCAAGCGCGCCGACGGCACGACCGCCGTGTTCCCGCACTTCATGATGGATCGCGGCAAGCCGGGCATGATCACCGTCGACAAAACGGGCAGGCGCTTCCTGAACGAGAACACGTCGTATCACCTGTTCGGCATGGCGATGCAAAAAGCGAACGAGACCACGCCTTCGGTGCCCGCGTATCTCGTGACGGACACGGAAGGACTGCGCAAGTACGGGCTCGGCATGGTGCGTCCGGGCGGCAAGGGGCTCGCGCCGTTTCTCGCCGATGGCTATCTCGTCGAAGGCAGGACGCTCGACGAACTGGCAATGAAGCTCGACATCGACCGCGCTGGCCTCGCCGATAGCGTCGCGCGCATCAATCGCTATGCGCAGAGCGGCGTGGATGCCGATTTTCAGCGCGGCACGACCGATTACCAGAACGCCAATGGCGACGCCAACTGGACCGGCCCGAACAAGTGCCTCGGCCCGATCAGCGAGGCGCCGTTCTATGCGGTGCGGCTCTATCCCGGCGATATCGGCGCGGCGACCGGCCTCGTCACCGACACGCACGCGCGCGTGCTCGATCGCGACGATCGACCGATCGGCGGCCTCTACGCGTGCGGCAACGACATGCAATCGGTGATGGGCGGCGTCTATCCCGGCCCCGGCATCACGCTCGGTCCGGGGCTCACGTTCGGCTTTCTGGCGGCACGGCATGCGACCGTGCGCGCGCAGCAGCCGGCCAGCGCCGCGTTGACGAACGCCCGCGACGAAGCGCTTACGCTGCCCGTCGAACTCCAATCGTCCGTCCACGCCAAATGAAGCTCGAACCGATTCTCGAATGCGACGTCCTCGTGCTGGGTTCCGGCGCGGGCGGCTTGTCGACGGCCGTCACCGCGGCGACGCAGGGTCTGTCCGTGCTCGTCTGCGAGAAGGAAGACGTGTTCGGCGGCACGACCGCGTGGTCGGGCGGCTGGATGTGGATTCCGCGCAATCCGCTCGCGACGCGCGCGGGCATCGTCGAAGATGACAGCGTGCCGCGCACGTATCTGAAGAGCGAGCTGGGCGCGCATTTCGACGCCGCGAAGGCCGACGCGCTCATCGAGCACGGGCCGCGCATGGTCGAATTCTTCGAACGCAATACGTCGATGCGCTTCATCGACGGCAACCGCATTCCCGACTTTCATACGACGCGAGGCGCGGCCACGGGCGGGCGCTCGGTCTGCGCGATGCCGTTCGACGGCCGCGAGCTCGGTCCGCTCATCGACAAGCTGCGTCCGCCGCTCGCGGAAATGACGATCAAGGGCATGGCGATCGCATCGGGCCAGGATCTCGCGCACTTCCTGAACGCGACGCGCAGCGCGAAGTCGGCATGGCACGTGACGAAGCGCTTCGCTGGATTCGCGTGGCACATGCTGCGTTACCGGCGTTCGATGCATCTCGTGAACGGCAATGCGCTCGTCGCGCGTTTGTTGAAGTCGGCGGCGGATCGCGGTGTCGATCTGCGCACCGGCGCGCGCGCGGTGTCGCTCATGCGTGAGGAGCATCGCGTGACGGGTGCGCGCGTCGAGATCGAAGGCGTGATGCACGAAGTGCGCGCGCGGCGCGGCGTCGTGCTTGCTTGCGGCGGTTATCCGCACGACGCGAAGCGTCAGGCAGAAACTTTTCCGTACACGCCGCACTGGTCTGCGGCGCCGAAGAGCAATACCGGCGATGGCATTCGTATCGGCGAAGCGGCCGGCGCCCATTTCGATGCGTCGCTCGAAGCGCCCGCCGCGTGGGCGCCCGTGTCGCTCGTGCGCAAGAGTAAGGGCGAGACGGCCGCGTTTGCGCATCTGATCGAGCGCGCGAAGCCGGGCGTGATCGCGGTGACGCGCGCGGGCAGGCGCTTCACCAACGAGGCGTCGTCGTACTACGACTTCGTCTGCGCGCTCTTCGGCACGACGCCGCCGGGCGAGGAAGCGTGCGCGTGGCTCGTCTGCGATCACCGGTTTCAGCGCAGATACGGCCTCGGATTCGCGAAGCCTTTTCCGTTTCCGCTCGGCCCGTACGAACGCTCGGGCTATCTGAGGTCCGCGCCGACGCTCGATGCGCTGGCGCGGCAATGCGGCATCGATGCGCGCGGTCTCGCCGATACCGTCGCCACGTACAACGGCTACGCGAAAGACGGCTTCGATCCGCAGTTCCACAAAGGCTCGACGCCATATAACCGCGTGCAGGGCGATGCATCGCACACGCCGAATCCGTGTCTCGCGCCGATCGTTGAGGGCCCGTTCCACGCGGTGAAGATCGTGCCGGGGAGCCTCGGCACTTTCGCGGGGCTGTCGACGGATGCGCGCTCGCGCGTCCTCGACGAAAAGCACGCGCCGATTCGCGGCCTCTACGCCGTCGGCAACGACGCCGCGAGCATGATGGGCGGGCACTATCCCGCCGGCGGCATCACGCTCGGGCCGGCGATGACCTTCGGCTATCTTGCGGGCCTCGAACTCGCCGAACCGGCACACGAAGACATCCCGAATCTCACCAACTTCAAACAGGCAAGGACGCTGCAATGACTCTGTACGACACAGTCACGTTGACGGTTAAGATCGGCGCGAACGCGCAGGTCTTCGAGAACATCAAAAACAGCGGCAACGCGCCCGGCTCGACGCTGCTCGGCTGCTGGTATTCGGACATCGGGGCGCTGGGCAAGGTCATGGTCCTGCGCGGCTTCGAGTCGGAAGCGGCGTTGATCGGGTCGCGACAGCGCCTGCTGCTCGAAGGCAATCCGTTCGGCTGCGGCGAATTCATCACCGATGTCGAGGTGAACAGCTACGCGCTCTTTCCGTTTCTGCCGCCGATCGAGCCGGCCGTGCACGGCGGCATCTACGAGATGCGCGTGTACGGCACGAAGCTCGCGAGCCTGCAACATACGATCGATGCCTGGAAGAGCGCCGTGCCGGAGCGCACCACGCGCTCGCCGCTCATCGGCGCGATGTACGCGCTCGACGGCGCCGTGCCGCGCTTTCTCAACATCTGGCCGTACAAGAGTGTCGACGAGCGTTCGCGCATTCGCGCCGAAGCCGTGAAGGACGGCATCTGGCCGCCGAAGGGCGGGCCGGCCCATCTGACGACGATGGAGTCGACCATCTACATGCCCGCGCCGTTCTCGCCGTTGCGCTAACCGGAGACATCGATGTCACGACGCAAGCTGTCCCTGTCCGCGCTGACGGTCCTCGAATTGACGCCGCCGCAGATGGTCGAGTGCGCGGCGCGTGCGGGCTACGATTTCGTCGGCCTGCGGCTCGTGCCCGCGACCGATACCGAGGTGCGCCACGAGATCGTCGGCGCGACGCCCTTGAGGCGCGAAACGCTCGCGGCTTTGAAGGACACCGGAATCGGCGTGCTCGATGCTGAAATCCTGCGCCTCAAGCCCGACACCAACGTCGCCGATTACGAGCCGATGCTCGAAACCGCGGCGACACTGGGAGCGCGCTACGTGCTCGTCGCGGGCAACGATCCCGACGAGGCGCGCACCGCCGAGCGGCTCGCGTCGCTCTGCGATCTCGCGAAGCCGTACGGCTTGTCGCCGTCGCTCGAACCGATGCCGTGGACCGACGCGAAGGACATCGTGCAAGGTGCGCGCATCGTGAAGGCGGCCGGGCGCGCGAACACGGGCCTGATCGTCGATCCGATTCATTTCGACCGCGCGGGATCGTCGACGCACGCGCTGCGCGAACTGCCGCGCGAATGGTTCGGCTACGTGCAGTTCTGCGATGCCCCCGCCGAGCGTCCGGCCGACCTCGACACGCTGCTATATCAGGCGCGTGCCGAGCGCATGATTCCGGGCGAGGGCGGAATCGATCTCGCGGGCATCCTGCGCGCATTGCCGGATGGCTTGCCGCTGTCGATCGAAGTGCCGATGAACGAATGGGCGAAGACCGCAAACGCGCTCACTCGCGCGAGGCGCCTGCGCGAGGCGACGCTCGCGGTGCTGGAGGCGGCCTACGCCGAACATTGACCCGCGCCGGTTGAATTCCGACGTGGAATCGTGTTCTACTCATGCCGCATCGGAACTTCGAGAGACTGAAAGATGGCAGGAAATCTGGAGCGGGCGTTGTCCATCATCGAGCTGCTGGCGAAAAACGGCGGGCGGATGCAGCTCGCCGCCATCGCCGATACGCTCAACATTCCGCGCAGCGGCACGCACCGGCTGCTCGCGATGCTGATCGACGAAGGCTATGTCCGGCAGGACGAGGATCACGGCGAGTACATGCTCGCGCTGAAGCTCGTATCGCTTGCGCTCATCTATCTCTCGACGGGCGGCGTGCTCGATGTGTCGCAACCGGTGCTCGACCGGCTCGCGGCGCAATCGGGCGAGCTGGCACGGCTGGGCGTGGTCGAAGACGATCACATCACGTTCGTCGGCAAGGCGCAGGGCGCGAAATCCGGCCTGCGCTACGACCCCGACATGGGCAGCCAGCCGCCCTTGCATTGCACGGCGAGCGGACAGGCGTGGCTGTCGTCGCTCACGGACGAGGAAGCGCTCGAGCTCGTGTCGAAGCAGGGCGGCCTGGGCAAGCCGGGCTCGGGCGGTCCGAAGGCGCCGAAGACGATCCAGCAATTTCTCGCTGAATTGCAGGCGGCGCGCAAACGCGGCTATGGGATCGCGAGCGAGACCTACGAGGCCGGCATGACGTCGATGGCCGCGCCGATCCATCATCCGGTGACGGGTGTTGTCGTGGGCGTCGTGAGTCTCGCCGGCCCGACCAGCCGGTTGCCCGACGCGCGTCTGAAGGAACTTGCGCCCGCGCTGCTCGAAGCGGCATCGGACATGGGCGCTGCGACGTTGAGCTCGCCATATTTCAAGCGGCCGGTGGTGAGGACGGAGGAAGCGGCGGGGGCGGTCGCGAAGGCGGCGGGAAAAGCGAAGAAAACGAAGGCTGTTTAAAGACGCGCCGGACGTCCCGATCCTGCACTATCCTGCACAGATCAAGCCCTCGCGAGGCCGATCATGAACGCAGCATCCGTCGGCACATCCCTGCGCGAAATCGATGATTTGCCGTCGCCGCGCGGCCTGCCGCTATTGGGCAACCTGCATCAATTGCCGCCCGCCACGCACCATCTGACGCTGGAGCGCTGGGCCGCCGAACTCGGCACGCCCTACGTGTTCCGCCTGGGCACGACGCCCGTCACCGTGTGGAACGACATCGAGCTTTCCCACGCCGTGATGCGCGAGCGGCCGCATCGTTACCGCCGCTATGCGCCCATCGAAAATATCCTGAAAGAGTTCGGCTGCAACGGGCTCTTCTCGATCGAGGGCGCGGCCTGGGAGCCGCAGCGCCGCCTCGTGATGCAGGCGCTGTCGATTCCCCACATCAAGGCGTTCTACCCCACGCTCGCCGCGATCACCGAGCGGCTGCGGCGGCGCTGGGAAGCCGCGGCGCGGGCGGGGCGCGTGGTCGACATGACCGATGATCTTAAGCGCTTCACCGTCGATGTGACGAGCGCGCTCGCGTTCGGCGAAGATCCGAATACGCTGGAAAACGAGCGAGTGCTGATCCAGGAGCAACTGGCGCTGCTATTGCCGATGCTGATGACGCGCGTGAACGCCCCCTTCGCCTACTGGCACTACGTGAAGTTTCCGCGCGACCGCAAGTTCGATGAAGCAATGATCGACGTGCATCGTCATATCCGCGAGTTGATGTCGAGGGCACGCGCCCGGATGCGCGAGGAGGCGGCGGTCGAAGCGTGCGAGACGCCGCTCGAAGAGACAGCCCGTGCGCCGCGCAATCTGCTCGAAGCGATGCTCACCCTGCGCGATGCGCCCGGCTCCGGCATCACCGACGACGAAGTCGCCGCCAACGTGCTGACGATGCTCGTCGCGGGCGAGGAAACGACCGCGACGTCGATCGCGTGGGCGCTCTTCTTTCTCGGCACCGACGACGCGTTGCAGGCGCGCGTCGCCGCACAGGCGCGGCAGGTGCTCGGCGGCTCGGCCGTGTGTCCGAGCTATGGCGCGATGCGCGAACTCGACCTGTGCGAAGCGGTGTGCACGGAAGCAAGCCGCCTGCATCCGGTTGCGCCGTATATGTCGCTCGAGCCCCTCGAGGAAGTGCGGCTTCAGGGCGTGCGCCTCGCCGCCGGAACGAAGATGTTCATGCTTCACCGGCCCGCGATGATGGACCCGGACAATTACGCCGATCCCGAACGCTACGACCCCGACCGATGGCTGCATGATCATCGGCATGAAGACGCGGCGTCGGAGCGCGGTGCGCACGAACCGCGCGCCTACCTGCAATTCGGCGCGGGGCCGCGCGTGTGCCCGGGGCGGCATCTGGCGGCGGTAGAGATGCGCCTCGTCGTGTCCATGCTCACGGCGAACTTCACCGCGCAACTCGCCACGAATCCCGCCGATATCCGGGAAGTCTGCACATTTACCGTGGTCCCGAGCGAAATGCCGATGCGTCTCACTTTGCGTTAGCGGCGCTAGCCGGCGCCCACTGCATCGGGGGCGGCGGAGGATGCCGGCACGCCGCCGCCCGTCGCCATCCACAGCACCTCGGCGTCTTCCTCGCTCGTCGAAATGGCCGCGTGGCCGGTGCGACTGTCGAAATAGATGCTGTCGCCGGCATTCAGATGTGTCGGCGCGTAGAGTTCGGAGTAGAGGCACACGCTGCCGCTTATGACGTAGAGAAACTCTTCGCCTTCGTGACGGCCCCAGTCGTCGAACGCATCGAGCGTGTGTGCGGAGATGCGGATGCGGAACGGCAGCATCGCCTTGTGCGCGAGCTCGGTTGCGAGCAATTCCATTTGATAGCCTCGATACGCGTGGCGCTGACCTTCGTTGCGGCGCGTGAGCGCTCGCCGGCCGCTTGCATTCAGCGCCGGCGCCGTGCCGAACAGTTCGGCGAGATCGATCTGCAGGCCGCGCACGATTTTCTGCAGCACGTCGAAAGTGGGCGACATCAACCCGTTTTCGATCTTCGACAGCGCCGAGCGCGACACGCCACACAGCCGGCTCGCGGTTTCGAGCGTCAGATCATGCGCGAGCCGCGCGCGCCTTACCCGGTGTCCCAGATCGGAAGCGGACTGTTCGGGCGAATTTTTTAGACTGAGACTGGGCATAAGGAGGAGCTGTTTTGTTTCCGATCATAACATCGGGCAAGCGCGGACCGCGTAACCTCGCGACGTTGCGAAACAAGCCGAATCTACCGTCGCAAAAGGGGCTGCGCATGAGGGACAACCCCAATATTGTCCGTTGTTGTGAGCGGCGACGGCAGCGCGTATAGTTGCCGGACTTACGAAAGTTTCTTATCAGAAACTTCCGCCAGAAGAACGGACCCGCGTCAAAAGGACATCACCGTGAACACACAATCGATTCTTTCCGACCTCGGCATCGCGAGCCTCGTGACCGATGGCGACATCGCCGTCACTTCACCGATCACGGGCGGAGTCATCGGCCGGGTGAAGCAGAACACCACCGCCGACGTGGACGCCGCCCTCGGCGCCGCGCGCACCGCGTTCGCCGCATGGCGCAATGTGCCCGCACCGCGACGCGGCGAACTCGTGCGTTTGCTCGGAAATCGCCTGCGCGAGAAAAAGGAGGCGCTCGGCCGCCTCGTGTCGCTCGAAGCGGGCAAGATTCTCCAGGAAGGCCTCGGCGAAGTGCAGGAGATGATCGACATCTGCGATTTCGCCGTCGGTCTCTCGCGCCAGTTGTACGGGCTGACGATCGCGTCGGAGCGCCCCGGCCATCGCATGGCGGAGACGTGGCACCCGTTCGGCGTGTGCACGATCATCTCGGCGTTCAACTTTCCGGTCGCGGTGTGGTCGTGGAACGCCGCGCTCGCGCTCGTGTGCGGCAATTCGGTCGTGTGGAAGCCGTCGGAGAAAACGCCGCTCACCGCGCTCGCCGTCGATCGCATTCTGCGCGACGCCATCGAAGAATTCGGCTCCGCGCCAGAGGGCCTTGCGTCGGTGATCATCGGCGGACGCGATGTCGGCGCGGCGCTCGTCGCGGACAAGCGCGCCGATATCGTCAGCGCCACGGGCAGCACCGAAATGGGCCGCAAGGTCGGCGTCGCGGTGGCGGAGCGCTTCGGCCGCTCGATTCTCGAACTGGGCGGCAACAACGCGGGCATCGTCTCGCAGACCGCCAATCGCGATCTCGCGCTGCGCGGCATCCTGTTCTCTGCGGTCGGCACGGCGGGGCAGCGCTGCACGTCGCTGCGGCGTCTCTTCGTGCATGAAAGCATCTACGACGACACCGTCGCGCGCCTGAAGGATCTCTACGCGAAGGTGCCCGTCGGCAATCCGCTCGAGCAGGGCGTGCTCATGGGACCGCTCATCGACGTACAGGCATTTGCGCGCATGCAGGACGCGCTCGAGCAGGCGAAGGGCGAGGGCGGCAAGGTGTTCGGGGGCGAGCGCGTCGCCGTGACGGGCCACGAAAACGGCTACTACGTGCGCCCGGCGCTCGTCGAAATGCCTTCGCAAACCGACGTCGTGCTGAAGGAAACCTTCGCGCCGATCCTCTACGTGATGCGCTATGCCGACTTCGATGAAGCCATCGCCGCGAACAACGCCGCCGCGCACGGCCTGTCGTCGTGTGCGTTCACGACGGACCTGCGCGAAGCCGAGCGCTTCCTGTGCGCATCGGGCAGCGACTGCGGCATCGCCAACGTGAACATCGGGCCGAGCGGCGCGGAGATCGGCGGCGCATTCGGCGGCGAGAAGGAAACCGGCGGCGGCCGCGAATCGGGCTCGGATGCGTGGAAGGCCTACATGCGCCGCGCGACCAACACGATCAACTACTCGTCGGAATTGCCGCTCGCGCAGGGCATCGACTTCAATCTGAGCTGAGGGCGATGTGAGTTCGAGCGTTGTCATCGTAGGCGGCGGTGTGATCGGCAGCTCGGTCGCGTATTTCCTGCGCGCATCGGACCCGACGGTGCAGGTCACGGTGATCGAACGTGATCCGACTTACGCGCGCTCGTCGTCGGCGCTCTCGGCGGCGTCGATCCGGCAGCAGTTCTCGACGCCGCTCTCCGTGCGCATGTCGCTCTTCGGCATCGAGTTCCTGCGCTCGATCGGCGAGCGGCTCGAAGTGAACGGCGAGCGTCCGTCCATCGATCTGCACGAAGGCGGCTATCTCTTCCTCGCGACGGCGCCGGGCGAAGCGACGCTGCGCGAGAATCACGCGCTGCAACGCGAACTGGGCGCGGACATCAGCCTCCTGGATTCCGCGCAGCTGCGCGCGCGCTTTGCCTGGCTCAATACGGACGACCTCGCCGCGGGCACGTTCGGCGAAAGCGGCGAAGGCTGGTTCGACGGCTACGGTCTCGTGCAGGCGCTGCGGCGCAAGGCGCAATCGCTCGGCGCGCGTTATGTGACGACGGAAGTCGTCGGCATCGGGCGTGAAGGACGGCGCGCGACGACCGTGCGTGCGGCCAACGGCGAAACCTATGCGTGCGATGTCGTCGTGAACGCGGCGGGCGCGTGGTCGCGCGGGATCGCGGCCATGCTCGGCATCGACATTCCGGTGTATGCACGCCGGCGCAGCATTTTCAACGTGTCGTCGCCGGCGAAGCTCGAACGCGCGCCTTTGCTGATCGATCCGACCGGCGTCTATTTCCGTCCGGAAGGGCGCACGTATATCTGCGGCACGTCGCCCTCGGCGGACAACGATCCTGACGACCTGCCGCTCGACGAAGTCGATCACGCGCTCTTCGACGACGTAATCTGGCCGACGCTCGCGCATCGCGTGCCGGCGTTCGAGGCGCTGCGTGTGGAACGCTGCTGGTCCGGCTATTACGAATACAACGTGCTCGACCAGAACGCGATCATCGGCAGTCATCCGGATCTGGAGAACTGCATTTTCGCGAACGGATTCAGCGGACACGGCCTGCAGCAAGGCCCGGCGACGGGACGCGGCGTGAGCGAGCTGATTTTGCGCGGACGCTACGAGACGATCGATTTATCGCCGCTCGACTGGACGCGCGTACTCGAAGGGCGGCCGATCATCGAAAAGAATGTCGTTTAACTGATAGAGGACTGGAAATAGCCGTTTTCCATAACCGATCAATTAAGTGCCCGGTCATTTGCACCGGGCATTTTTTTAGCTACGGAAATAGACAAGCGGATTGAAAACGGGCAGGTATGCGTTTCGAACGGGCATTCTTATCATCATCGTCATGCTGGCCTGCGAAGTCCATCAACGTAATCCACTAGGGCCAGCCGCTTTCGAGAAGCGCATTCTGGAAGCATCGAAACGTTTTTTCCGCGCTTTATATAAAGGAGATAAAACATGGAAGCGAATACGAGCGCGCATTTCTATGCCTGGATCGACGACGGCGAACTGCCGCCGGACACGAGCGTTCCGGTGTCGCATCGTTCCAGCCAGGTATCGGCAGAACCCGAATATGTCGCCGAAATTTGCGGACGCTTCGGGAAGACCGAAGAGGAGAAAAATTCCTGCGTGATTCGCGGGTACAACTGACGTCTTTAATGCAGAGTGTTGCGCGCGTGATACGGCGTGTCACGAAGGAGTTCAAAGCGCGTATGAACGCGCTTCCGCGCGATTCATGACGTGACTTCATGAAACGCAATATGCCGGTCGCAAAGACCGGCACTGCGGATTTTGTGTGCGTTGACAAACGGAATTGTTTTCAATCGACGTTGTGTAAATCGAGACCCGCCGCGCGCGGGTTTTTTCATGCACGGCGCGCTTTGCAGGATGCCTTGCGCTCGGCAGCGCGCGCCCGTCGGTGGCACAATCGCCCGCACCGCAGGCATATCAGGAGCAGAGGTGGCGAACCTCGATCTCGACAATCCGTTTCTCGAAGCGCTCGGCGCGACCTTCACCGAATGGCGCGCAGGCTACGCCGAATTCACGATGCTGATCCACGCGGGGCATCTGAACCGGCAGCGCATCCTGCAGGGCGGCGCGATCGCCACGCTGCTCGATGCGGCATGCGGCTACGCGGGCCTCTTCACGACCGGCACCGCGCCCGTGCACGGCTTCACGCTCTCGCTCACCGTGAACTATCTCGATCGCGGCATCGGCGACAAGGTCGTGGCGAAAGGTTTCCTCGAGCGACAGGGACGCTCCGTGTATTTTGCGCGCGGCGAGGCGTGGGTCGACGATCGCGTGATGATCGCGAGCGCCCAAGGCACCTTCAAATACGCGCGCTGATCCCGGCGCGTCCGACGATGGCCACCCGGAATCTCCTCAGACGGCTCGACCTCACGACACTTCAACTCTTTCTCGCGGTGTTCGAGGAAGGCACGCTCACGCGCGCAGCCGAGCGCGAGGCGATCGCGGTGTCGGCGGCGAGCAAGCGGCTCCTCGAACTGGAGCAGGCGGTCGGCGCCGCGCTTTTCGAGCGCAAGGCGCGCGGCATGGAACTGACGCCCGCGGGCGAAACGCTTCTTCATCACGCGCGACGGGTGTTGCGCGATGTCGAAAACATCGGCATCGAACTCGCCGAGCATGCGAGCGGCGTGCGCGGCTATGTGCGGATGATGGCGAACCTGTCCGCGATCGTCGAATTCCTGCCGGAAGACTTGCGCGCGTTTTCATCCATGCACGACCAGATCAAGATCGATCTCGAAGAGCGGCCGAGCGGCGGCATCGTGGAAGGCGTCGCGGACAGTCTCGTCGATCTCGGTATCTGTTCCGGCGATGCCGACACGCGCGGACTCGAAAGCGCCCATTACCGTCATGATCGGCTGGCGATCGTCGTGCCCGGCGATCATCCGCTCGCGCCGCGTGCGAGCGCGGCGTTTGCGGAAACGCTCGATTTCGATCACATCGGCCTGCATTCGGCGAGCTCCATCAACATGCGCACGCATCTCGCGGCGCGGCAGGCGGGCCGCGCGCTGCGGTTGCGCATCCACGTGCCCGGCTTCGACGCCGTGTGCCGCATGGTGCAGGCCGGCATGGGCGTGGGCGTCCTGCCGTTGCAGGTGTTCGAAGCGATGGGCCGCCAGCTCGGGCTCGCGGCTGTCGCGCTCGAAGACGAATGGGCCGCGCGCAGTCTCGTGATCGTCGTGCGCGATTCGGCTGCGCTTTCGCCCGTGAGCCGCCTGCTCTTCGATCATCTGCGGACCGTCGAAGCGCGCGGCTAGCGCTCGGCTTCGCCCGAGCGTTCGCGTTTCGCGAACGGTCCTTGCCGAAATGCGGTTGGACGCACGCGAGCGTTCGCCAATAAGCTTGTCTCCACAGTACAACTCAGGAGACGAGCAGCATGAGCGGACCCCTTCAGGGCATTCGCGTCATCGAAATCGGCACGCTGATCGCGGCGCCCTTCGCGGCGCGCATGCTGGCCGAGTTCGGCGCGGAAGTCATCAAGATCGAAGCGCCGAAGAGCGGCGATCCCCTTCGCAAATGGCGAAAACTTCACGAGGGCACGTCGCTCTGGTGGTATCTGCAATCGCGCAACAAGAAATCGGTGTGCGTGAATCTGAAATCGCCCGAGGGCGCGGACGTCATCAAGCGGCTGGCTGCGGATGCGGACATCGTCATCGAAAACATGCGGCCCGGCGCGCTCGAAAAGCTCGGCCTCGGATGGGACGTGCTGCACGCGATCAATCCGAAGCTCACGATGGTCCGCATCTCCGGCTACGGCCAGACGGGCCCGTATCGCGACCGGCCGGGCTTCGGCGCGATCGGCGAGGCGATGGGCGGCATCCGCTACACGACGGGCGACGCCGAAGGCCTGCCTGCGCGCGTCGGTGTGAGCCTCGGCGATTCGCTGGCGTCGCTGCACGGCGTCATCGGCGCGCTGATGTCGTTGCTGCGCGTGAAGACCGGTCAGGGCGACGGACAAGTGGTCGATGTCTCGCTCGTCGAAAGCGTGTTCAACCTGATGGAAAGCCTCGTGCCCGAATACGATCTGCTCGGCCATGTGCGCGAGCGCAGCGGCGGGGCACTGCCGGGCATTGCGCCGTCGAACACGTATCGCACGGAGGATGGCGGCTTCGTCGTGATCGCGGGCAACAGCGATCCGATCTACCGGCGTCTGATGCACGTCATCGGCCGCGCCGATCTCGCCGACGATCCCGCGCTCGCTCACAACGACGGCCGTGTGAAGCAGAGCGCGATGCTCGACGAAGCGATCACCGCCTGGACCTCGCATCACTCGATGGACGACGTGCTCGCGACGCTCGAACGCGAGGAGGTGCCCTCGGGCCGCATCTATTCGGTCGCGGACATCGTCGGTGACGCGCATTACCAGGCGCGCGACATGATCCTGCAGGCGGATTTGCCGGGCGGCGCATCGGTGAAGATGCCGGGCATCGTACCGAAGCTCTCCGACACGCCGGGCGAAGTGCGCTGGCAAGGTCCGGCGCTAGGCGAGCATACGCAATCGGTAATGGAATCGCTCGGCTTCAACGACGCTGAAGTGCAGCGGCTGCGCGCCGAAGGAGCGGTGCAATGAATCATGCATACAAAGAACCGCTGATCGTCCAGGAAGTCGCGCCGCGCGACGGCTTGCAGATCGAGAAGCAATGGCTCGAGACGGAAGACAAGGTCGCATTGATCGATGGTCTCTCGGCGTGCGGCTTCACGCGTATCGAGGCGGGCTCGTTCGTGTCACCCAAGGCGATTCCCGCGCTGCGCGACGGCGACGCGGTATTCAACGGGATCCGGCGCGAAAAGGGCGTGATCTATGTCGCGCTCGTGCCGAACGTGAAGGGCGCGGAACGTGCGCTCGCCGCTCACGCCGATGAACTCAATCTCGTGATGTCCGCGAGTCAGACGCATAACCGCGCGAACATGCGCATGAGTTGCGAGGCGTCGCTGGCCGGCTTCGGCGATGTCGTGCGGCTCGTCCAGCGTGCGGGTTCCACGGTTTCGCTGAACGCCACGGTGGCTACTGCGTTCGGCTGCCCGTTCGAAGGGCGCATCGACGAGGACCGCGTCGTGTCGATCGCGCGGGCTTATCGGGAGATGGGCATCGACGGCATCACGCTCGCCGATACGACCGGCATGGCCAATCCGCGCCAGGTCGCGCGGCTCGTTGCGCGCGTGCTCGACGACATGCCCGCCACGCACCTGACGCTGCACTTTCACAACACGCGCGGGCTCGGCCTCGCCAATGTCCTCGCCGCCTATGAAGCAGGCGCGCGCCGCTTCGACGCCGCGCTCGGCGGCCTCGGCGGGTGTCCCTTCGCACCGGGCGCGTCGGGAAACATCTGCACCGAAGACCTCGTGAACATGTGCGAGGAGATGGGCATTCCGACGGGCGTCGATCTGCAGAAGCTGATCGCGCTGTCGCGCACGCTGCCCGCGCTCGTCGGACATGACGTGCCGGGACAAGTCGCGAAGGCGGGACGAAATTGCGATCTGCATCCGGTGCCCGATTACGTGCGGGCCATCTGAATCACAAGACCAGAACAATATTGGAGACAACCATGAGCGATCTGAGCGTAGGCGCGGCAAACAAGCCGCAGGCAATCGAAAATACCGCGGACATCATCCGCAAGGTGGCGTGGCGGCTGATGCCGCTCATCATGCTGTGTTATCTCTTCGCGTTCTTCGACCGCATCAACATCAGCTTCGCGAAGTTTCAGCTGCAAAGCTCGCTCGGCTTTTCCGATACGGCTTACGGCCTTGGCGCGAGTCTTTTCGTGATCGGTTATGTGCTGTTCGAAGTGCCGAGCAACATGTTGCTCTACAAGGTCGGCGCGCGGCGCTGGATCGCGCGCATCATGATTTCCTGGGGCATCGCAACCGCCCTCATGGTTTTCGTGCAGACGGAGTGGCAGTTCTACGGACTGCGCTTCATCATCGGCGCGATGGAGGCAGGCTTCGCGCCGGGCGTGCTGTATTACCTGACGTTGTGGTTTCCGGCGAGCTATCGCGGGCGCATCACGTCGCTGCTGTTTCTCGCGTCGGCGTTTTCGGGTCTGGTCGGCGCGCCGCTTTCGGGTCTCGTGCTCGGTCATATGAACGGCGTGTTCGGCATCGCGGGGTGGCACTGGCTGTTCCTGCTCGGCGGCCTGCCGTGCGTGCTGCTCGGCGTGCTGGTGCTGAAGGTGCTGAAGGACCGCATCGATGACGCCGCGTGGCTCACGAGCGCGGAAAAGACCTGTCTGAAGAGTCAGATTTCGACGCAGAGCCAGCATACCGACACCGGCCATTCGCTGTTCGGCGCGATCAAGACGCCTGGCTTCCTGATGCTCGGCCTGATCTACTTCCTGATCCAGATCGCGTCGTATGGCCTGAACTTCTGGGCGCCGCACCTGATTCGCGCGGCGGGCACGCAGAATCCGACGATCATCGGTCTCCTGACGGCGGTGCCGTACATCTGCGGCGCGATCTGCATGGTCGTGGTCGGCCGCATGTCGGATCGCTCGGGCGAGCGCCGCAAGTTCGTCGCGATACTGCTCGTGATGGCCGCGGCGGGCTTCTTCGCGGCGGGCATCTTCGACAAGCAGACGACGCTTCTCATCGCCGCGCTCGGCGTGATGGGCGCGGGCGTGATCGCGTCGATCCCGGCGTTCTGGGCGCTGCCGCCGAAGCTCCTGACCGGCGCGGGTGCGGCGGGCGGCATTGCGCTGATCAACACGCTGGGGCAACTGGGCGGCATCGTGAGCCCGGTGATGGTCGGCCGCATCCGCGACACGATGGGCAGCACGACGCCCGCGCTGTACGCGATCGGCGCGATGAGCGTGGTGTGCGCGCTGTTGCTGCTGTTCGGATTGCCGCAGTCGCTCAGGCAGCGCGATCATTCGGAGCACACGGGCTGACGCGGCACCTGTCGCGAAGGTCAGAACGCCCGGCGGAACCTCGTTCATCCGCCGGGCGTTTTCTCATCTGTCCCGCCTCAACCCTTCCACGTCCACTCACGAATCTCGTCGCGGTCGATGCCTTCTTCGTGCGCGTACCGCACGCTCTCGATGATCTGATTCTTGAGCCATTCCTTCGTGTGCGCGCTGCTGCCGGCGATGCGCGGCACGCGGTCGATCACGTCGATCGCAAGCGTGAAGCGATCCACGCCGTTGATGATCGCGAGCTCGAACGGCGTGTTGATGTTGCCCCGCTCGCGATAGCCATGCACGTGCATGTTCTCGTGATTCGTGCGGTTATACGTGAGCTTGTGCACGAGCGTGGGGTACGAGTGGAAATTGAAGATCACCGGTTTGTCGCGCGTGAAGATCGAATCGAAATCGCGGTGCGACAGGCCATGCGGATGGTCCGTATCCGGCAACAGCCTGAAGAGATCGACGACATTGACGAAGCGGATTTTCAGGTCCGCGCAGTTGGCCTTCAGGATCTCGACGGCCGCGAGCGCTTCCATCGTCGCGATATCGCCCGCGCACGCGATCACGACATCCGGCTCCGCGCCCTGATCCGTCGACGCCCAGTCCCAGATGCCGATGCCCTTCGCGCAATGCACGATGGCCTCGCGCATGCTCAGATACTGCAAGTGCGGCTGCTTGTCCGCGACGATCACGTTCACATAATCGTGCGAGCGCAGGCAGTGATCCGCGACGCTCAGCAGGCAGTTTGCATCGGGCGGCAGATAGATGCGCACGACGCCCGGGCTCTTGTTCGTGACGACATCGAGGAAGCCCGGGTCCTGATGCGTGAAGCCGTTGTGATCCTGGCGCCACACGAGCGACGTGATGAGCAGATTGATCGACGGCACCGGCGCGCGCCAGCGAAGCTCGTTCTTCGCCTTTTCGAGCCACTTGGCGTGCTGGTTGAACATCGAGTCGATCACGTGCACGAACGCTTCATAGGTTGCGAAGAGACCGTGGCGGCCGGTCAGCACGTAGCCTTCGAACCAGCCTTCGAGCGTGTGCTCGGAGAGCATTTCCATGACGCGGCCATCGATGGAGAGCGCGCCGCCATCTGCGTCCTCGGGCAGCGTCTGTGCGAGCCAGCGCTTGCCCGATGCTTCGTACACGCCATCGAGCTTGTTGCTTGCGGTTTCGTCCGGGCCGAAAAGACGGAAGCTCGTCATGTTGCGACGGATGACGTCGCGCAGGAAGGTGGCGAGCACGGCGGTCGGCGACTGATAGACACTCGCCGCGCGCTTGAACTCGAACGCGTAATCGCGGATATCGGGCAAGTCGAGCGATTGGCGCAGCACGCCGCCGTTCGCGTGCGGATTGGCGCTGATGCGCCGCGCGCCTTCGGGCGCGAGCGCGCGTAGCGTCTCGATCAGGCGGCCGTCTTCATCGAACAGTTCTTGCGGCCCGTAGCTGCGCAGCCAGTTCTCGAGCAGCGCGAGATTGCGGTGATTGCTGGCCGGATCGGCGATCGGCACCTGATGCGCGCGCCAGAAATTCTCGACCTTATGACCATCCACTTCCTTCGGCCCGGTCCAGCCTTTCGGTGTGCGCAGGACGATCATCGGCCAGCGCGGGCGCGTCACGTCTTGCGGATTGGCGCGCGCGTTGGCCTGTATCGCGCGGATATCGGCGATGCAGCGTTCGATCGTCGCGGCCATGCGCTGGTGCATCGTCCGAGGCTCGTCGCCTTCGACGAAATGCGGCGCGTAGCCATAGCCTTTGAAGAGATCTTCCAGTTCGTCGTGCGGAATGCGCGCGAGGATCGTCGGATTGGCGATCTTGTAGCCGTTCAGATGGAGGATCGGCAGCACGGCGCCGTCCGTCGCCGGATTGAGGAACTTGTTCGAATGCCAGGACGTGGCGAGCGGGCCGGTTTCCGCTTCGCCGTCACCGACGACCGTCGCGACGATCAGATCCGGATTGTCGAACGCCGCGCCGAACGCATGCGAGAGGCTGTAGCCGAGCTCGCCGCCTTCGTGTATCGATCCCGGCGTTTCCGGCGTGCAATGCGAGCCGATGCCGCCCGGCGACGAAAACGCGCGAAACAGCCTGAGCATGCCGCGCTCGTCGGCGCTGCGGTCGGGATAGATTTCCGAGTAATGGCCTTCGAGCCAGGAATTGGCGAGCGTCGCGGGCGCGCCGTGGCCGGGGCCGGAGACGAACAGCACATTCAGGTCGTCGCGCCTGATCAGCCTGTTCAGATGCACCCACACGAACGACTGGCCGGGGTCCGAGCCCCAATGACCGAGCAGCCGGCGCTTGATGTGCTCGGGCTTCAGGGGCTCGCGCAGCAGCGGATTCGCGCGCAGGTAGATCATGCCGACCGACAGATAATTGCAGGCTCTCCAGTAGGCGTCGATTCGTGCGAGGAGGTCGGGGTCGAGGGGCGTGGCGAGAGCGGTCGTGCGGGTGACGTCGTCGTTCAATTGCGTCTCCTTGAGAAGTGGGAGGATTGGTCGAGCGTCGTGCGTGCGCGTTCGCGTTCGCGCAAGATCGGATCCCGCGCGCTGTTCAATGATCGGAAACGTGTGTGGCGTTATGTTGGCAAGGACGGGCACGGCGCGCGAATCGGGCGCATCGGGCGCATCGGGCGAATCGGGCGCCGCCCTGAAACATCATAAGGCGGCTTGGGCGTTCTGACAGGCGGGTGCGTCACTCCATCGCCCGATGGCGGAGGTCGTGGTCCATCATAAGTGCCCGGTTGTCTTCCCACATGCCGAAATAGTGGACCATGAAGCTGTCCGGGCGCCGATAGATCCACGGCGTGTTGATGTCGATGAAAGACGACACGTGCACGTCCGGCAGCTCCTCGAATGCGCGAATGAACTGATGCTGATCGCCCTGGCTCGCGTAGACATGTGACTTGTCTTCCAGCCTTGCACACTCATCTATCACGCGTGCAAAGGCGTCGTAGTTTTGCTGATTGCGCTGAAAGCCCATGATGCCGGAATTGAAGCGCCACGTGCCCATATCTCTCGCAAGCACCGTTTGGCGCCCGTGCGTAAAGGGTTCGAGCCGCTGGTTCATGTCGTTGATGAGCACGTCGGCGTCGAGCCAGAACACCCATTGATGGTTCGGCAGGTACTCGCGCAGCAGCGCGGCCTTGAACCAGTTGCCGGAGGTCTTGCCGTCGTTCAGCTGCGCGGGAATATCGCGATGGACGTAGAGCGTGTATCCCTGACGCTCGCAGTAACGCCTGAAGTTCGCCTCCGCGATCCGCCCGTAGCCCGCGACGTTCGGCGTATAGAGCGTGACGATCGCAATCGGGCGGTTCGGCTGGAAAACGCTGTGCGCCGAAGTTTCGCGCACGCCGGTGTCGGTGAGCGTCAGATAGGGCAGGCCCCGCGCGCGGCATTCGTTGATGTGTTCGAGGAGCGCCGTGCGAAACCGCCGATGCTGTTTGTCGTCCTGGATGCTGACGGAGAACGCCGGCCAGTTGGCCCAGACGCTTTGGAGGTTCGACGCAGCCGGAACGACCACGAAGACATCGCCGATGCGGTGCTGAACCGGACACGCGGTGAAGTTGTGCAGCAACCCGGCCTCGCGCTCCGGCAGCACGACCCCGTAACGGCAACGTCCGACGAGATCCGCGACCTTCTCGCGGACCGTCGGCGTGTTGCGGAACATGAGGATGTCCGTCTGCGGCAGATCCGAATCGCTGCAAACGAGCAGCCAGTCACGGCCCGCCATGAGGTCGGTCAGGGGCGTCGAGCGCAGAAGGGCGGCGTTCTCGCTCAGCAGCAGCACGATTTCGTTGGGCTGGGCCTGTTGCAGATGGCGCAGGAGCGTTTCGTACTTGTAGAGCCAGCGCACGGCGTTGTTGCTGCCGGACAGTTCGGACAGGTCGAGCTCGACGTGGCGGTAGCCGTGCTCGCGCGCATAGTGGCGATGATTGACGAGCGCGGCGCGCGCGCGGTCGAACAGAAGGCTGATGACGATCATGGAAGCTGTGAACGAATGGAAATTACGCGAGGACGCACGCCGGGGCGACGCGCCGAAGCCGCTCGAATGAGCGAACCGTCTAGCATCGCCGGAAGAACGATCGGCTCGGATGGGAACGTTCCGAAAACCGCACGCAATACGCCATTTCTCAAGCACTCATAGAATGTCCCGATGACCCGAAAATCCGCTTCCGCGACCGACGCCTTGCAGGGCTTCCATCCCGCCGTCGCCGGCTGGTTCCGTTCGCGCTTTCCCGCCCCGACCGCGGCGCAGGCGCGCGCGTGGCCGCTCGTGCACGCCCGCCGCTCGACGCTCGTCGCCGCGCCGACGGGCTCGGGCAAGACGCTCACCGCCTTTCTCGCCGCCATCGACGAACTCGTGCGCGACGGCATCGCGCTCGGCGGGACACTGCCGGACGAGACGCGCGTCGTGTACGTGTCGCCGCTCAAGGCGCTGTCGAACGACATTCATGTGAATCTGGAGGAACCGCTCGCGGGGATCGCACAGACGCTGCGTGAATCCGGCGTGGCCGCGCCCGAGATTCGCGCGGCCGTGCGCACCGGCGACACGACGCAGCAGGAGCGCAACGCGGTGAAAAAGCGCCCGCCGCATATCCTCGTGACGACGCCCGAATCGCTTTACGTGCTGCTTTCGTCCGATTCGGGCCGCGCGATGCTCTCGACCACGCGCACCGTGATCGTCGATGAAATCCACGCGGTCGCGGGCAGCAAGCGGGGTTCGCACCTGAGCCTTTCGCTCGCGCGGCTCGACGCGCTGTGCGAGGACGCGGGCGGCCAGCGCCCGGTGCGCGTCGGCCTGTCGGCCACGCAAAAGCCGATCGAGCTCGTCGCGAAGTTTCTCGCCGGCGAGGGTAGCGAGGGCGGCGCCTGCGAAATCGTCGACGTGGGCCACGTCCGCGCGCGCGATCTCGCGCTCGACATCCCGCCGATGCCGCTCCAGGCGATCATGTCCAACGACATGTGGGAGCGCGTCTACGACCGGCTCGCGGAGCTCGCCGGGCAGCATCGCACGACGCTCGTTTTCGTCAACACGCGCCGCATGGCGGAGCGCGCGGCGCGGCATCTGACCGAGCGTCTAGGCAAGGAAGCGGTCGCGGCGCATCACGGCAGCCTCGCGCGGGAACATCGGCTGGACGCGGAACAGCGGTTGAAGCGCGGCGAGCTGCGCGTGCTCATCGCTACGGCGTCGCTGGAACTGGGCATCGATATCGGCGAGGTCGATCTCGTCTGCCAGCTCGGTTCGCCGGGGTCGATCGGCGCGTTCCTGCAGCGCGTCGGGCGTTCGGGGCATCACGTCGGCGGCGTGCCTAAAGGACGGCTTTTTCCGACTTCGCGCGACGATCTGATCGAATGCGCAGCGCTGCTCGACTGCGTGCGTCGCGGCGAGCTCGACGCGCTGACGATTCCGCGCGCGCCGCTCGACGTGCTCGCCCAGCAGATCACCGCCGAAGTCGCGTGCCGGGAGTGGGGGGAAGACGAACTCTTCGAGCGCATCACGCGGGCGTATCCGTACGCGACGCTCGACCGCGCGCATTACGAGGCCGTGCTGCGCACGCTCGCCGAAGGCTATACCGGCCGGCAGGGCGTGCGCGGGGCCTACGTGCATCGCGATGCCGTCTCGCGCACGTTGCGCGGCAGGCGCGGCGGCAAGATGACTGCGGTGACCTCGGGCGGCGCCATTCCCGACAACGCCGATTTCGCCGTGATCCTCGAGCCGCAGGGCCTGCAGATCGGCACGGTGAACGAAGATTTCGCCGTCGAGAGTCTCGCGGGCGATATCTTTCAGCTCGGTAATACGTCGTACCGGATCGTGCGCGTGGAAGGCGGGCGCGTACGCGTGGAGAACGCCAATGGCCAGCCGCCGAACATTCCGTTCTGGCTCGGCGAAGCGCCGGGCCGCAGCGACGAGCTGTCTCACGCGATATCGAGGCTGCGCGGCGAGATCGACGTGCGGCTCGCGCAAGGCAGCGTCGACGAAACCGTCGCGTGGCTGGCGGACGCGACGGGCATCGGCATCGAACCGGCGCGGCAGATCGTCGATTATCTGGCGCGCTCGCGTGCCGCGCTCTCGGTGCTGCCGACGCAGGACACGCTCGTCATGGAGCGCTTCTTCGACGAATCCGGCGGCACGCAGCTCGTGATTCACGCGCCGTTCGGCAGCCGTGTGAATCGCGCGTGGGGTCTCGCGCTGCGCAAGCGCTTTTGCCGCACGTTCAACTTCGAATTGCAGGCGGCGGCCACCGAGGATGCGATCGTGCTGTCGCTGACGGGCAGCCACAGCTTCGCGCTCGACGACGTCTGGCGCTATCTGAAATCAGCGACGGCGGAACACGTCCTGATCCAGGCGCTGCTCGACGCGCCGCTTTTCGGCGTGCGCTGGCGCTGGAACGCGACCAACGCGCTCGCGCTGCCGCGCTACAGCGGCGGGCGCAAGGTCGCGCCGCAATTGCAGCGCATGAAAAGCGAGGACCTGCTGGCGGCGGTGTTTCCGGACCAGGTTGCGTGCGCGGAGAACATCGCGGGCGAGCGCGACGTGCCTGCGCATCCGCTCGTCGAGCAGACCATCGACGATTGCCTGCACGACGCGATGGACAGCGACGCGTGGCTCGCGCTTTTGCGACGCATCGAAACGGGCGATGTGCGGCTCGTCACCCGCGAGTTGCCCGCGCCGTCGCCGCTCGCGGCCGAAATTCTGTCGGCGCGTCCCTACGCGTTCCTCGACGATGCGCCGATCGAGGAACGCCGCACGCAGGCCGTGCTCGCGCGCCGCTGGACCGATCCGCGCTCGGCGGACGATCTCGGCGCGCTCGATCCCGAAGCGATCGCGAGCGTGCGCGACGAGGCGTGGCCAGAGGTCACGAGCGCCGATGAAATGCACGAGGCGCTGACGACGCTCGCCTGCATCGCCGAAACCGAAGCGCAGCGCAGTCCCCAATGGCCCGCATGGCTCGAATCGCTGGCGCGCTCCGGCCGCGCGACGCGCCTGAGAGTCGCGGAGCACGACGCGTTGTGGACGCCCGTCGAGCGTCTCGCGTGCGTGCGCGCCGTCTACGGGCACGCGCCGATGCACCCCGCGCTGCACCCGCCGCCCGGCTTCGACGACGCCTGGGCGTCCGACGATGCGCTCGTCGAGATCGTGCGCGCGCGCTTGTCGGGCTTCGGACCGCTGACGGTGCCCGAGATCGCGCGACCGCTCGCGCTGCCCGCTTCGGCGATCGCGCTGGCGTTGACGCGGCTCGAAGCGCAGGGCTACGTGATGCGCGGACGCTTCACGCCGGGCGCTCAGGCCGACGAATGGTGCGAGCGGCATCTGCTCGCGCGGATTCATCGCTATACGGTGCGGCGGCTGCGCCGCGAGATCGAGCCCGTCGAGCGGCAGGATTTCATGCGCTTTCTGCTCGAATGGCAGCGCGTCGCGCCCGAGGCGCAAGGCGAGGGCCGCGACGCGCTGGGTGCCGTGCTGGAACAGCTCGAAGGATTCGAGGCGCCCGCCGTCGCATGGGAGGACGAAATCCTGCCGGCGCGCATTGCCGATTATTCGGGAATCTGGCTCGACGATCTCTGCCGAGCCGGCAAGCTCGTGTGGACGCGCCCGGCGGGACGTTCGCGCGCGTCGGGCGGCCCGGTGCGCGGCACGCCGATCGTGCTGCTGCCGCGCCGTCACCTCGGCGCGTGGAATGCGCTCATGCGCCCGGACGAAGCGCCGCAGCTTTCGTCGCGGGCCGAACGCGTCTTCGATGCGCTGAAAGCCCACGGCGCGATGTTCTTCGACGAGCTTCTCGGCGACGTGCGGCTCCTGCGCACCGAACTCGAAGACGCGCTCGGCGAACTCGTCGCGCTCGGACTCGTCAATGCCGACAGCTTCGCGGGCCTGCGCGCGCTCCTCGCGCCAGCGGCGAAGCGCAACGCGTTCGCGCGTCGTCCGAGGCGCGGCGGGCTCTTTATCGGCGGAATGGACGATGCCGGGCGCTGGGCACTGCTGCGCCGCGCAAAGCAGGACGATACGCGCGAGGAAGGCGATCTCGAGCACGTCGCGCTGACGCTCTTGCGCCGATATGGCGTCGTGTTCTGGCGGCTGCTGGAGCGCGAGGCCGAATGGCTGCCGCCGTGGCGCGATTTGCTGCGCGTCTATCACCGGCTGGAGGCGCGCGGCGAGATCCGCGGCGGGCGTTTCGTCGCCGGGCTCGCGGGCGAGCAGTTCGCGCTGCCCGACGCGGTGCCCCTTTTGCGCGACATGCGCAAACGGCCGAAGGACGGCGCGTTCGTCGCGCTCTCGGCGGTCGATCCGCTCAATCTCGTCGGCACCTTGCTGCCGGGCGAGAAAGTGCCGGCGCTCGCGGGCAATCGCGTGCTGTATCTCGACGGCCTGCCGGTCGGCGCGGTCGTCGCCGGCAAGACACGTTATTTCGGCGATGTCGAAGGAGAAGGGCGCGAGCGCGTGCGGCTCGCGCTCGTCAAACGCTCGGCGCGCTCGCTCGGTACGTCGTTCGGTAGCGGGATGACGGGCACCGGCTTGCCGGTGCGCCATTGACGCAGCGAGGGAGGCGGTCCCTCGCTGAAGGCGACGTCACTTCTTCGCGACGATTCTGGTCGTGAACGGCCCGGTCTGCACGGCCGGCACGTCCTTCACCGGCACGCCCGGATAGTCGACGACACGATTCACGTTCGACGCCGGCCGGAAGCGAAACGACGCCCGCACGCCATCGCGCGCACCGCCGACGATCGTGTGCATCGCCTGCCTGTCGAGTTCGACGCTGTCGGCGAGATCCCTGATTTTGAGGACGGCCATGGATGTTTCCTCCAGAGTGGGGAGTCGTAGTCGAGTATAGACAATCCGGCTTGCCGCACCGGACCGACTCCACGATCCGGCGCGCCATACATCGGACGGCAAACGCCAATGGCGGCGAAAGGCGCGAGCCTTCTGCCGCAAAGACGTTCGCCTCTAGCGAATGCGAAAGCCGTGCCAAAGCGCGATGTAACGCCAAAAATCGCGTAAGACCATGATTTGCCGACGTTTTATTCGACGCCGCCGGCATTGGGGAGGCTGATTAAGCGCGGGATCTGCCTGCGCCGCGCCGACACTCGCCGCCGATATGTCGGTCTCCGAACGACATGTGCGCGACGCCGCGCATGATCGCAAACGCCATTTGCGAAAGCGTCAGGCGAAGGCTAGTATCGAACGAGCACCGGGGTTTTGTTACGACAAGTAAGTTCGATCGATTCGGAGCCGCATCGCGACGCACAGATGACAAGTTTTGCGCAAGCGATTCGTACTTATCGGGGCGACGGCGGGTCGCGCGACGAGTTCTTTGCGGGAGTGGACGGCGCATTGGCGACCGAGCAGACTCCGGCAAAGCGGCTCATGGAGATCCTCGACGAGGAGCACGCGGCGCGACCCTTGCCGCCCGACATTTATGCGGCTATCCGCCGCCGCATCGAGCACGCGGCGCGCATGCACCCGGAAGCCGATTCCCCCACGGGCCCCGCGAGCCGCGACGAGACGCGTCTGCAAACATCACCGGGCTTTGCGCCGCCGCCGTCGCGCGATCCGAGCAGCGGCACCGGCAGCCAGGCGACGCAGGTGATCGCCGATCACGATCAGCAGATGAAAGGCGTCGGCGACACGCTCAACAGCCGCTTCGTGCTCGAAGAATGTCTCGGCATCGGCGGGATGGGCACCGTCTACAAGGCGCTCGACCTGCGCAAGCTGGAAGCGTCGGACCGGCGGCCGTATGTCGCGATCAAGGTGCTCAATCTCCAGTTCCGCGGCAATCCGAAATCGCTGATCGCGCTGCAGCGTGAAGCGCGCAAGGCCCAACAGCTCGCGCACCGGAACATCGTCACCGTATACGACTTCGATCGCGACGGCCAGATCGTCTATCTGACGATGGAATATCTCTCCGGCCAGCCGCTGTCCCGATTGCTTCGGAACCCGAATTTCAAGGGCATGCCGTTCTCCGAGGTCTTCCCGATCTTCAAGGGCATGGCCAACGCGCTCGCCTACGCGCACGAGCGCGGATTCGTTCATTGCGATTTCAAGCCGCCCAACGTGTTTCTGACGGACACGTCGGAAGTGAAGGTGATCGACTTCGGCATTTCGCGCGTCATTCAACGGCCCGAGGAAGAGACCGAGGCGACCGTGTTCGATCCCGGCAGCCTCGGCGCGATGACGCCCGCGTACGCGAGCCCGGAAATGATGGAGCATCGCGAACCTGATCCGCGTGACGATATCTATGCGCTCGGCTGCATCACCTATGAACTGCTGACGGGCAAACACCCGTTCGACCGCGTGCCCGCGCTGCAGGCGAAGAGCGCGGGCATGAAGCCGCAGCGCCCCGAGCATCTCGGCAACAGGCAGTGGAAGGCGCTGAAGGCCGCGCTCGCGTTCGAGCGCGAGGCGCGCACGCCGAGCGTCGTGCAATTCCTCGAAGAGATCGCCGAGGAGCACGCCGGCCCGACCACGGGCCGCAAGGCGAAGAAGGGCGGCGCGCCGAAGCTCGCGATCGGCGCGGCGGCGGTCGTGGCGGCGTTGATCGCGGGGGCGGGCTACTACTTCTACGAGCAGTCGGGCGCAGGCGAGGAAGCCGCGCGCGAAGCGCCGTCACGGTCGTCCGAGGGCAGCGCCACGGGCGCGGTGACGCCGCACGCGCCCGAGACCGCGGCGCCGGCTTCCAGCGTGGCGGTCACGCCCGCCGTGCCGCCGACGCCCGTTCCCCAGCTCACGATGGCGGCCGTCACGCCTGTGCTCGCGAGCGTGCCGTGTTCGGCGCTCGTCGCGTCGGTGCACGATCAGACCGTCGACGTGCAGGGCTTCGTGTCGCAGAAGTTCGGTCTCGCGCGCCTGAAAGAGGCGCTCGGCCGCGTGCCAGGCGTGAAGACCACGAACTTCGGCGTGCAGCAGGTCGCCGACGACAAATGCGACCTGCTCAAGGTGTTCGGCCCGTTCTGGACGGCCAACCGGCAGTCGGGCAGGCCGGCGTCGGTGCATACGCGTTCGCGCGCGACGCGCCTCACCGAAGGCGATCCGCTGATCGTCGATCTGATGACGCCCGCGTTCGAGTCCTACGTCAGCGTCGACTACTACATGCTCGATGGCAGCGTCGTGCATCTGGTGCCCAATTCGCGCTCGCGCGACAACCAGGCGCCGGCGAACTACACGGCGACCATCGGCACGATGGGCGACTGGGTCGTCGGCAAGCCGTTCGGCTCGGAGATGATCGTGCTGACGGTCACGCCCGCGCCGCTCTTCGACTCGGCGCGCCCCGACAGCGAGGCGAAGCCCGAATATCTGCGCGCCGTAGAAAAGCGCCTCTCCGCGCTCGCGGGCAAGTACGGCCGCGACCGCGTGGCCGTCGATATTTTCCAGATCACGACGCAGGCCAGGAAATAACAGCGGCTCAGGGCTTGATCGCGGAGGCCAGCACGCAAGGCATCGGGATGAGCAGCTCGCCGTGCGCCGTGTAGGCCTTCACGCGCGTTTTCACTTCCTGCTCGATCGCGGCGAGCGCGCTCCTCGACTGCGCGCGCAGCAGCGCCGCCATGCGCACGCCGCCGTGCATCAATCCGTCGAGCGGCGTTTCGGGCAGCACGAGATGCCAGGTCTGCTCGACTTCGACGGCGCGCGCATCGACAAAGCCCGCTTCGGTCAGCACGCGCACGCATTCGCCGGGATCGCTGAAACGGAAGAAAGGCGGCGCGGGCGGCATGCCGACATCGGGCTTGCCGTGAAGCTGGATCGCGTCGAGCACCATGCCGAAGCCGACCGCACGCTCAGGCAGCGCCCACGCCGTGAACGCGACGCGGCCGCCCGCGCGCAGCACGCGCGCCGCTTCGCCGAGTGCGCGTTCGGGCTCGGGAAAATGCAGCATGCCGAAGCTGATCCCGACGGCATCGACGCTTTCGTCGTCGAACGGGAGATGGGCCGCGTCGGCGATCTGAAATTCGATCTCGGGATGAAGCTGGCGCGCATGCGCGATCATCGACGCGGAGAAATCGACGGCCGCCGCGGTCGCGCCGCGCTCGATCGCCGCCGCGGCGAGATAGCCGGGGCCCGCGGCGACATCGAGCATGCGCGTACCCGGACCGACTGCGAGCGCATCGAGCAGCGCGGGATGCGACTGAACGGTCAGCCTTCCAAAGTAATCCTCGTACGAGGGGACAACATGCTCCCAGCCGTTCTTCTCGAACGCCGCGAATTCATCGAATTGCATGACGCACCTCCGCTCGCCGCGCACGCGGCTTGCCATTGCCGGAGGCCGGGCCTCGTCAAGGACGCGCGAGGCTAGGTCTTGGGCTTCTCGATTGAAGCTTTCAGTTCCCTCAGGGCGTCTTCCATTCGCTTGCTCACGAGCGCATAGGCTTCCGCCTGGGTCTGCTGAGTGGTGCGCGCGATGTCCTGCATGTCGGCGAGTGCGTTGTGCAGCGCGCGTTGCACGACTTCATTGGCATTGAACGGAGGTTGAGTCGACGTGTTGGCGAGTTGTTTTGCGATGGTTTCCAGATCGCTCAAAGTCCGGCGCAGTATTTCGACCTGTTTGTCGCGCAGCGCTTCCATGCCGCCGAACGCGACGCGGTTGGTCGCCGCGAGCGCTTCGACGTCCTTGCGCCGCGATTCCATGATCGCGGTGACATCGAACCCTGGAAGCTGGTACTGCTGGAACATGGCGGCAAACTGGCTGAACGGGTCGCTGAAATTTTGATTCATCGTGCCTCCCCAGGATTCTGTCGGTCGAATGCGAGCCATTCTTGCGGGCAAAGGCGAGGATGGCCCGAGCAGCATGCGCCGTCCGCGAAATCATGCCAACCTGCAGCCGGCACCTGATACTACCAATATAAGCGTTGGAAACGGGCAAGGGAAAACACCAGAACGGGCGTTTTCTTGCGCAGCCCGGCGCGCGTGACGAGGCGGCGCAGCGGAGTACTGGCGAGGTTGATACAGGTCAAGCCATGCCGAGCCGCGCAAACGACCATGAATCATGGCGGCGCGACATCGACACGAGCGCGATGCGGTGAGTCGGGCCGGCGCCGCCCGACGGTCGGGAGAACATCATGATCAGGGGTGAAGGGCGCATTGTCGCGGCCTTGGGCGCCGTGTTCGTGACGCTGGGCGGCATCGATGCGGCGCTGCGCGGCCTGCTCTTCGACGAGACGGCCGTGATGTACTACGGCGTGCTCGCAATTCTCATCGGGGCTGCGTCGTTCGTCGTGATGCTTACGCCGTTGCCGGGCGACGAGCCCTGAGATTGCGCGTTCAGATCAGCCTCCCTCTTCGCCGGCGAAAACGCCGTGCTCCGCCTTGATCTGTTCGCGGTCGATGCACTGCACGTGCCAGCGTCCGGTGCTCTTCGTCGCCGCGCCGTCCGCATACCACAGCACGCGCCCCGCGAGACCTTCGCTCGGACCATCCGGTGCGTCGACGTCGAGGCGCTCCAGCACGCAGATCGGGTCGCCGACTTTCTGGCCGCAAATCATCGTGCCGTTCTTTCCCGAACGCAGGCCGCCCCAGTCCGGCACTTCCACCGCCTGGTGACCCTCGCGCGACCAGCGGCGGGTTTCCTTGTCGAGCCACAGGATGGCGAAAGCCGCCGATTGAGCGCCTTCGAAGCCATCCAGCTTGACCGTGATACGCATGTCATCCTCCATGAAACGATTCGATGGACGAGACGCTCAGCGCTTTCGCGCTGGCCATGAGCGCCGTCGGTTGAATGGCGGCTTGCACCGCGCGTATTGTTGAGGCGTTACAGCGCGGTCTGCGGAGACCGCGATCAAGGTTCGAACTGCGCGCGGCGGATAAGTTTTAAGCGCGGCGCATGTAATGGGTTCCATCGCCGAGGCGCTCTGAAACTTGCTGTGCCGCAACAGCAAAGACAGTCGAACCGATAAAGCAAGACCGATGCCGAAACATGTTCGCCGCGCACTTTCACATCGGCACTGCATGGGTTGAGTTTAGTACGACAATCTGACGCTTTGGAGACAAGCATCGGAGGCATATCGACGCATGTGGGCCTGAGTCCAACTCGATGAATGCGGCGCATCATCGGGCGATTGGGGGCTAGAACGACGCTCGTTGGTCGTGCACATGTGCACCACGTCGGCCTCGCGCGCCCCACGGCGACGCCGACACACGCGCTGCGCCGATGCGCGCTAAAACAAAAGCGCTGCGCTGCAATATCGAACGGCATGCATGCAGTAGCAACGAACTCAGGAGACGTATCCATGCGCGCAATGGTTTTCGACGGCAATGCCCCCGTTTTACAGATGCTCGACCTGCCGGATCCCACGCCGCATGCAGGCGAACTGCTCATCGACGTCCATGCGTGCGGCGTGTGTCGAACGGATCTGCATGTCATCGACGGCGAGCTCGCGCATCCGAAGCGGCCGGTGATTCCGGGGCACGAGATCGTCGGGACGGTCGCGCGACTCGGCGACGGCGTGACGGGCTTCGCGCCCGGCGATCGCGTGGGCGTGCCGTGGCTGGGTCACACGTGCGGACATTGCCGCTACTGCACAGCGGGCCGCGAGAATTTATGCGATACACCCGGCTTCACGGGCTATACGATCGACGGCGGTTATGCGGACCGCGTCGTCGCAGATGCACGTTACTGCCTGCATCTGCCGCAGCGATATTCGGATGTCGAAGCGGCGCCGCTCTTGTGCGCGGGACTCATCGGCTATCGCACGCTCGCGATGGCGGGCGATGCGCAGCGCATCGGCATCTATGGCTTCGGCGCGGCCGCGCATATCGTCGCGCAGGTGGCGAACCATGAGGGTCGCTCGGTCTATGCGTTCACGCGTCCCGGCGATACCGCCGCGCAACGGCTCGCGCTCACTCTGAAGGCGCATTGGGCGGGCGGCAGCGACGAAACGCCGCCCGACGAACTCGACGCCGCGCTCATCTTCGCGCCGGCCGGCGCGCTCGTGCCGGCGGCGCTCAAGGCGGTCGCGAAGGGTGGCGCCGTGGTGTGCGGCGGCATCCACATGAGCGACATTCCTGCATTTCCGTACGACCTGCTCTGGGGCGAGCGCCGCGTCATGTCGGTGGCGAATCTCACGCGCGAGGACGGGCGCGCGTTCATGGACATCGCCGGGCAGTTTCATCTGGATCTGCACACGACACCTTATCCGCTCGGCGAAGCCAACCGCGCGCTCGCCGATCTTCGCGAAGGCAGGCTCACGGGCGCGGCGGTGCTGACGGTCCGCGCGTAGTCCGGGAAAATCGACGAACGTTCGTCAGTGGTGTTCGAGCATCGTGCGATCGACGATGCGCACTTGCCGCCCGTTGAGACCGATCGCGCCCTCGCGTTGCAGCTTCGACAGCATGCGGCTCACGGTTTCCAGTTCGAGTCCGAGATAGCTGCCGATGTCCGAACGCGTCATCGGCAGGATCAGTTCGTTCGCATGTTCGCGGGCTGGAGCAGTGCACGCGTCGAGGCGCTCGGAGAAATCGAGCAGGAACGCGGCGACGCGCTCGCGCGCGGGCATCGTGCCGAGCATCAGCGCGAGACGCGACGCGCGCACGATTTCCGCGCTCATGATCGCGAGCAGCTCGTGCTGCATGGCCGCGTACTCGCGGCACAGGGGTTCGAGTATGCCGACCGGCATGATCCGCACGACGCTTGGCTCGAGCGCGATGGCGTCGCTTTCGTGCCGCCCCGTGCACACCCCGTCGAGGCCGAGCGTTTCATTCGCGAAGTGAAAACCCGTGACCTGCGTGTGCGGAGCGCTGTCGTCGCTGACGCTGGGATACGTCGCGACGGCCTTGAAGCAGCCGCCTTGCACCGTATAGAGGCTGCGCAGCGGCTCGCCCGTGCAATAAAGCGCGTCGCCGCGCTCGACGGTACGGGTCGGAAACGGAATGGCGTCGGTGTCCGAGAAGCGGACGTGCAGCGTCGGCGCGGCGCGCCTGACCGAGGCGTCTGGGTGGATCGACGGTTCCATGACGGGTTTCCTCCTACAGACTCAGTATGGTTCACGGATGAAGGAAAGGAAAACCCGGTGCGTCTGCGGCGCGACGTTCAGAATTCGACGTCCAGTTCGTCGATCTCTTCGGCTTCCTGCTGCGCATCGGCGATCCACTGGCGCATTTCCGGCATGGCGAGAATGCGCTCGCCGTACGCGACGATATCGGCGTCGAGCTTTACGTCGTAGGTGACGAAGCGCGTGACGACCGGCGCGAACATCGCATCCGCGCACGTGCGTTCGCCGAAAAGATACGGACCGCCGTATTGCGCGAGACACTCGTGCCAGATGGTCACGATGCGCTCGATGTCGGTCTGCGCGCGCGCCCACACCTTGAAGCCGGGAAAGTGCGCCTTGAGGTTCATCGGCAAGGCGGAGCGCAATGCGGCGAAGCCCGAATGCATCTCGCCGCAGATCGCCCGGCAATGCGCGCGCTCGGCACGTTCCTTCGGCAGCAGGCGGGCGCCGGGGCGCACTTCGTTCAGATACTCGCCGATCGCGAGGGTGTCCCAGACCTTGATGCCATCGTGAAAGAGACACGGAACGAGAATCGATGGCGAGAGCAGCAGCAGCTCGGCGCGCGCGCCGGGATCGTCCGCGGGCATCACGACTTCCTCGAACGGCAGTCCGCTGAACTTCGTGAGCAGCCAGCCGCGCAGCGACCAGGACGAATAGTTCTTGCTGCTGATGGTAAGCGTGGCGTTCGCCATGAGGTTCTCCTCGCGCGTCGTGCACCAAGACGGATCGAGCGCGGCGCGTGCGGGCACCGAAAGGCGGCAAAACGCGCTCGTGAACGGTAGCGGTGCAAAGGGTATGCCAGTCGCTCGGTCGGGTGAGCCGTCGCCACGGTCGACTGGCATACGTATTGCCTTGTTTCGTTGCTCCAATTCGACGCATGCGCGGCCCGCGTGCAAGAGAGATGAATCCCTTTGCTTACGCGGGCTATCAGGCCTGGTCCGATTCGATGCTGCCGATACGCCACGCCGCCTCGCTCGCGGGCGGCGCGCTGCGGGTCTGGAAGGAGATCGGCGCAACGCCGCAAGGCCGCGGCCTTAACGCGATCTGCGAACTGATCGAGCTTGCCGGACTCACGCACGCGCGGCCGGCGTTCGGTATTGCGGAAGTGGACGTCGAAGGCCAGCCGATGCGCGTCGTGGAAGAGGTGACGGCGCGCACGCCGTTCTGCGACCTGCTGCATTTCCGCAAGGCCGATGTGGCCGTTGCGCAGCCCCGCGTGCTGCTCATCGCGCCGATGTCGGGCCACTTCGCGACGTTGCTGCGCGGCACCGTGCGCACGATGCTCGCCGACCACGACGTCTATATCACCGACTGGCGCAATCCGCGCGACGTGTCTCTGATGCACGGCCGCTTCGGCTTCGACGAGTACGTGCAGCACATCATCGACTTCATCGAAACGATCGGGCCGGGCGCGCATCTGCTCGCGGTGTGTCAGCCGACCGTCGCGGCGCTCTCGGCGGTCGCACTGATGGCCGAGGACCGGCATCCCGCTGAGCCGGCGAGCATGACGCTGATGGCCGGTCCGATCGACACCCGCGTGAATCCCACGCGCGTAAACGAGCTCGCGAAGAGCAAGCCGATCGAATGGTTCGAGCGCAACCTGATCGGGATGGTGCCGTTCGGCTTCGCGGGCGCGATGCGGCGCGTCTATCCCGGCTTCATGCAACTGGGCGCGTTCATGTCGATGAATCTCGCGCGCCACCTCGAATCGTTCGAGGAGATGCATCGTCAGCGCGCGAAGGGCGATCCCGCTCAGGCCGACGTGATCCGTGTTTTCTACGAGGAATACTTCGCGACGATGGACCTCACCGCGGAGTTCTATCTGGAGACCGTCGATACGGTGTTTCAGCGGCACGCGTTGCCGTTGAAGCAACTCGAAGTGCGCGGCCGCAAGGTCGATCCGTCGGCGATCCGGCGCACTGCGCTCTTCACCGTCGAGGGCGAGCGCGACGACATCTGCGCAGTCGGCCAGACGCTCGCCGCGCAGGATCTGTGCGACAAGCTGCGGCCGTACCTGAAGGCGCATCACGTGCAGACGGGCGTCGGGCACTACGGCGTATTCAACGGCAAGCGCTGGGAGCGGCAGATTTATCCGCGCATCCGCGCGTTGATCCACGACAACGAGCCGAGTCCCGCCGGCGTCAACGCGCGCGCGCAGCCGATGGTCCCGTTGCAGGCGATCGCACCGCTCGCGCGCGAATCGACGGTCGTCGAGGAGCAGGCGCAAGCGGCGAAAGAGGGCGGCGCGAAGCAGGCAATCGCCGATCCCGACGACGCACACGCCACGAAATAGCGTCAGCTCGCCGCCGCGCCGGAAAGCGGCAGCACGATGCGCGATTCCGCTCCGCCGCCTTCGCGTGCGCGCAGCTCGAGCGTGCCGCCATGCAGCCGCGCGATGCGCTCGACGATCGCGAGACCGAGGCCCGTGCCTTTCGGCTGGCCTTCGCCGCCACCGCGTTTGAACGGTTGCTTGAGCGCTTCCGGATCCTGTTCGCCGAGTCCCTTGCCGCGATCCGCGATCACGATGCACGCGGCATTCGCCCGCGCGTCGGTCCACGTGCGCACTTCCAGCCCGGTCACGCCGTACAGCACCGCGTTCTGCATCAGGTTCATGAGCATGCGCAACATGCTGATCGGGCGAAACGGGAACGGTTCGATGTGGCCGAGATCGAGCGCGAACTCGTGTCCCAGTCCCGCGAAATCGGCAGCGAGACTGGCGATCAGCGCATTCAGATCACCGACGATGGGCGTCTCCTTCGCGCCGCTGCCCGCGTAATCCATGAACTGCTGAAGAATCGTGTCGATGGTGTCGAGATAGCCCTCCGCCGATGCCGCGAACGCCGCATCCTTCGCAGGCACGGAGGACATCGCCATGGCGAGGCGCAGCTTGGTCATCGGCGTGCGGATGTCGTGCGAGATGCCTGCGAGCATCAGCGCGCGCGTCGCTTCGGCTTCCTTCAGCGCGGCCGTCATGCGGTTGAACGCGCCGCTCACTTGCGCGATTTCGGTGGGGCCGTCCGTCGGCAGGACGCCCGGCTCGCCGCCCGCGGAAACGAGCCGCGCGGCATCGGCGAGATGCGCGAGCGGGCGGTTCAGGTGGCGCTGGATCACATAGGCCGTCGCGAACGCGAGCGCGCCGAGTCCAAGCGACAGAAGGAGGGCGGTCACGAGGCCGTCGTCGTGTGCCGCTTCGGGCACCGGCAACGCAAGCCAGCGCGGCTCGCCCGACAGATGCGCGCGGATCCACAAGCGTTGCTGGCCGTCGTCGGCCGTTTCGCCGCCTTGCCAGCGCACGAGCATGCCGGCGGGCAAGTGCTGCCGCAGGCTCTCGATGAACGTCTGACGCTGATACGTTTGATAGAAGCGCAAGCGCGATCCCGGCGCCGTCTCGTGCGCGCCGGCGGGCAAGTCGCGGCGCAGGTCGAGGTGCGCGGCGACTGTTTGCGCGGCGTCGGGTGGCGTTGTTTGCAAAAGCGTGTCGAGCGTGACGATGTAGCTTGCGAACGTCGCCGCCGCCCGCTCGATGCGCGGCGTCTGGATGAAGTGCAGCAGCACCGCGATCGCGCATACCTGGCTCACGGCGACGAGCGCGACCAGCAACAGGATGTTGCGCGCGAAGAGCGAGCGCGGCACGAAATGGACGCGACGCACGGCGCTCACGATTCGATTTCGGCGAGCAGCATGTAGCCGACGCCCCAGACGGTCTTGATGAAGCGCGGCTTGCCCGGGTCTTCCTCGACGATCTGACGCAGCCGCAGCACCTGCACGTCGATGCTGCGATCGAGCGCATCGTGATCGCGGCCGCGCGTGCGGGCGATGAGGTTGTCGCGGCTCACCGCGCGGTTCGGCGACGAGCCGAGCGCATGGAGCAACTGCATCTGCGCCGAATGGATATCGAACGGCTCGCCGTTGCGATAGAGCTTTTGCCTCGCGAGATCGAGGCGGAATTCGCCGAAGCGGACGACCTGCTGCGTGTGCGTCGGATCGCCGGCGGCGATTTTCTGGCGGCGCAGCAGCGCGCGCACGCGAGCGACGAGTTCTTGCGGCAGGAAGGGTTTGGCGAGGTAATCGTCGGCGCCGGTTTCGAGGCCGATCACCTTGTCGACCGGATCGCCCTTGGCCGTGAGCATCAGGATAGGCAGCGTCTGGCCTTCGGCGCGCAGGCGCTTGCAGACCGAGAGGCCGTCTTCGGGCTCCATCATCCAGTCGAGCACGAGCAGGTCGTAAGGCTCGCGCTGAAGGTAGCGGTCGAGCCGCTTGCCGTTCTCGACGACGCGGACCTCGAACCCCTGCGTACTCAGAAAACGCTGCAGCATGTTGCGCAACTCGGCTTCGTCGTCGAGCACGATGATCTTCGGCAGGGTTTCCATGGATGCTCCCGGATCAGCGTTGCGTGGCGTGCTCGCGCATGAAGGCTTCGATCTGCGGCAGCGTCACGTAGCCGTTCTTCTGTGTGTCGATCTCATCGAAGTGCCTGGCCACCATCGGCATGCCGGCCGACGCCTGCTCGCGCGTGAGCTTGCCGTCGTGCGTCGTGTTCGCGCTCGAGAAGCGGGTCTGCAACTGCCCGAGCGCGTGTTCCACGCGCGGACTCGCGCCCATCGGCTGGGTCGCGGTTTGCGCGAACGCGGCGCACGCCACGCATGCCGCAAGCATGACAAGAATTTTTCGCATGGCTTTGTCCCTGGCCGGATACGAATGAACGTCGACGGTGATGCCATTCTATTGAGCCGCACGGCGAACGCAATCTCACGGATGCTACGAATCATGTCGCCGGATTTCATGCGCGGATCCGCACGCTTTTGCCGACATGCGGCGACATAAGTTACGGCTCACGCTTGGCGCGACGCTTCGCTATCGTTCTCATCGCCGGCAGACGTGTTTCGTTCACGCTGCCGAATTCCATGTTCCACGATGCATGAGGACTTCACCATGAACATCCGTTTGCTTAGCGTCTCCGCCGTTGCCGCCATCAGCCTGACCTGCGCCAAAACCGCAGCGGCTGGAACGAGCGTGCAGGTTTCCTATGTCGCGCCGGCCGTCGTCTACGCGCCGCCGCCGCGTCCGGTGTACTACTACGCGCCGCCGCCGAGGCCGCCTTATTACTACGTGCCCGCGCGCACCGTAGTCGTCGCGCCCGTGGCGGTCGCCGTGCCTCCGCCTCCGCCGAGGCCGGTCGTCGTGGTGTCGCCGTATGTGGTCCCGCCGTCCGTCAGGATCACGTATGCGCAACCGGTGCTCGCGACGCCCGTCGTCGTGATGCATTGACCGATGCCACGCTCGCGTTTGCGTAATCCGGTGGCAGGAGCATAGTGCATCCCGGCCGCGCCCAATGCGTACTGCAATATGCAACCGATATGCAGCGATACGCGGCGATGCAATGCGCGCCTGCCTCCTATACTGAATGAACCGCGTCGACCCGATGGGCCGATGCGGCGGCGACCCGGCGCTTCGCGCCGTTTCATGGCGTTCCAACAGGAGGATCGAGCCATGCTATTCATCGTCAACTGGACTGCGCAGCCCGAGGTCGAACGCCAGGCGGCCGAGCGATTCATTCAAACCCGCGGCGCGCCGCCCGAGGGCATCAAGCTGCTTGGACGCTGGCATGCGATCGGCTCCATCTGGGGCGTCGCCGTATGCGAATGCGACGACATCGAGCCGCTCGCGTGCTGGGCGCACGAGTGGGCCGATCTGTTCATGTTCGACATCAAACCGGCGATCACCGACGAGCAGGTCGGCAAAATGCTGTTGGAATATGCGCAGCGACAGTAGACGAACACGCCGGCCGATTCGTCGTACGAACAGCGATGCACAGGCCGGTGAGTCAGGGTTTGTTTGGCTGGCAGCGGAACGGACAATGCGTCACTATCACAAACGTACTAGTTAGTTCAAATCTGAGCGCCGTTCGCGATCCTGCATTGTTGCCGCAAGAATGGCGCCTTCAAGGAGCGAAGCGTGACCCAATCCCCTACGAAAGAACCGTGCGTGATATCGGTTGCCATTACCGGCTCGGTCCCCCGCAAGAAGGACAATCCCGCCGTGCCGATCACGATCGCCGAACAGATCGAGAGTACGCATGAGGCGTATGAAGCGGGCGCGACGCTCGTGCATCTGCATGTGCGCGATGAAGATGAACGCTCCAGCTCGGACCGGCATCGGTTTGCGGACTTGCAGGAGGGCATCCGCAAGCATTGCCCGGACATCATCATCCAGTTTTCGACGGGCGGGCGCGGACGCTCGTTCGAGCAGCGCGGCGCGATGCTCGACTTGAAGCCTGACATGGCGTCGCTGGCGACGGGCTCGGTCAATTTTCCGACGATCGTCTACGAGAATCCGCCCGACTTCGTACGCTCGCTCGCGCAGATGATGCTCGATCACAATGTGAAGCCCGAGATCGAGATTTTCGATCTGGCGATGCTCTATAACACCGTCGATCTGGTGAATCAGGGCTTGTTGAAGTCACCCGTGCACGTTCAGTTCGTGCTTGGCGTGAAGAACGCCTTGCCCGCGCGGCTCGAGATTCTCGAATTCGAAGTCGAGCAGTTGAAGAAGAACTTGCCCGATGCGACGTGGACCGCTGCGGGCATCGGGCGTCATCAGCTCGAAGTGAATCACTGGACGCTGCAGTTGGGCGGGCACTGTCGCACGGGGCTGGAAGACAACGTGCGCTGGGACAAGGACACGCTCGCGAAAAGCAATGCGCAATTGGTGAGTCGGGTGGCGTCGCTGTGCGCGGAGTATGGAAGGCCGGTGGCGACGGCGCAGGAGGCGCGGAAGTTGTTGTCGATTTGAGTGTTGTCCATGCGGGTCGAGGCGCGCCGTCGGGAAACCACGGCGCGCTTTTTGTTTGTCTTTTCACCTGCGCGGATCGTGACGCCGCCGATGCGGGTACGCGTCTGCATGTCCATTGGCGACGACGCGACCAGCGTCCTGCCCGCGCTTTCATCGATGGCCGACGCAGCTTCCCCGCCAGCGATCCCGCGCCCGAGGGCTCCGACGCATCGACGTGCGGATCGAGCAAAGTCGGCTCCGCTTAGCCTTCTGCGCAGCACGAAACCCGAACGTACAACCGAAATAAAATTCGTTGATATCGCTTCCCAGGCTTATTCAAGACGGTTTCCCGACGATTCCATTTGGCACTCAATTAGCCTTGTTAGTTGCCTCGCGTCAGTTTTTTTGCAAGTAAGAAAGTTCGACTGAAGGCCTTCGGATTTTGAAACATTTTGGATTCCTTAATCGGAATAGAGGTTTTTTCAGAATTTATGAATTGAAACGCCCGCCGCGAAGGCCAAGAATTGCGGACCTCCATTGTGGCGGGAGCGTATAGATATACCAATGTTACGTCTTGTAACGTTAGTAAATCTAACTATTTGGTCATATCTACGCCACTGAAGATCCTGAATTCGAATGCTGGCCGACCGGCCGCAAACTAAATGCAAGAAATCACAAGCTGTTTCATTTATCTGTCCTGGCGAGCGGGCGCATGCCGAGTCGTGAATGTTGAGCGATTGAATCTACGAGGTTTCGAGTGAACAAAACGTATAAGGTGGTGTGGAGTCAGGCGTCTGGAGAGTGGGTGGTTGCGCATGAATTTGCTCGGACCAAGGGGAAGAGCACGAAGCGATCGGCGGTTGTGGCTGCCTCCGCGATGGCTACGTTTGCGGGCGGAACGGCGCACGCGGTGGATGCGAATAGCTATGTAAATGGTGTCTTCGACGCGGACGCATATGTGAACTGCTTCTCATCGACGGCTAGCGGTCCGCAGGGCGGCGCAGCGTGTGACAGCGGTGGCAAGACTGGAGTGGGCTTTGTCGCGTTTGACCAGGCTGCGCTGGTGGGCGCTTATGCCGTCGCTACGGACTCCAACACGCTTGTGTTCGGTACCGCGGGTGCCGACCAGCTGACCATTGTCACAGATCCCGGCACCAGTATGACCACGATCAACGCATACGCGCAGATCAACATGAACCGGGACAAGATCACGGGACTGGCGCCCGGACTTGTGAATGCCGCTAGCTTGGACGCGATCAATGGCTCTCAGCTCTTCACGGTGTCCAGTTCGATGTCCTCAGGCCTGAGCACGGCGTCAAGCAGAGTGAATTCGCTCTCGACGGGTCTGAGCACGGTGAATTCAAGTGTCAATTCACTGTCGACTTCGGTTTCGATTGGCTTGAGCACTGTGACGTCGAACGTGAGTTCGTTGTCGACGGGATTGAGCACGGTGAGTTCAGGTCTCGACTCGCTGTCGGGTTCGGTTTCGACCGGCTTGAGCACGGTCACGTCGAATGTTGGTTCTCTTTCCACGGGTCTCAGCACGGTGAGTTCAGGTCTGGACTCGTTATCGAGTTCAACCTCGTCGGGATTGAGCACGGTTACCTCGAGCGTTGATTCACTTTCCACGGGTCTCAGCACGGTAAGTTCCGGTCTGGACTCGCTGTCGAGTTCGACCTCGACGGGCCTGAGCACGGTGACCTCGGGCCTCGATTCACTGTCCAGTTCGACGTCGACGGGTTTGAGCACGGCGACGTCTAGCGTCGCTTCGCTTTCCACCGGCCTGAGCTCGCTGTCGACAGGTTTGAGCACAGTTACCTCGAACGTTGATTCACTTTCCACGGGGCTCAGCACGGTAAGTTCCGGTCTCGACTCGTTGTCGACATCGACCTCGACGAGTTTGAGCACGGTGACCTCCAGTCTCGACTCGCTGTCGACATCGACCTCGACGGGTTTGAGCACGGTGACCTCGAGCGTCGCTTCGCTCTCCACCGGGCTGAGCACGGTGACGTCCGGTGTGAACTCGCTGTCTACGGGTTTGAGCACGATCACGTCTAGCGTGAGTTCGCTATCCACAGGGCTCAGCACGGTGAACTCCGGTCTGGACTCACTGTCGACATCGACCTCGACGGGCTTGAGCACGGCTACTTCGAAAGTTGATTCTCTTTCCACAGGTCTCAGCACAGTGACCTCCGGTCTGGACTCATTGTCAACCTCGACCTCGACGGGCCTGAGCACGGTGACCTCAGGCCTCGACTCGTTGTCGACCTCGACCTCGACGAGTTTGAGCACGGTGACCTCCAGTCTCGACTCGCTGTCGACCTCAACCTCGACCGGCCTGAGCACGGTGACCTCGAGCGTCGCTTCGCTCTCCACCGGGCTGAGCACGGTGACGTCCGGTGTGACCTCGCTGTCTACGGGTTTGAGCACCATCACGTCTAGCGTGAGTTCGCTATCCACAGGGCTCAGCACGGTGAACTCCGGTCTGGACTCGCTGTCGACATCGACCTCGACGGGCTTGAGCACGGTGACCTCCGGTCTCGACTCGTTGTCGACATCGACCTCGACGGGCTTGAGCACGGTTACATCGAATGTTGGTTCTCTTTCCACCGGTCTCAGCACGGTGACATCTGGTCTGGACTCGTTGTCGACCTCAACCTCGACGGGCCTGAGCACGGTGACCTCGAGCGTCGCTTCGCTCTCCACCGGGCTGAGCACGGTGACGTCCGGTGTGACCTCGCTGTCTACGGGTTTGAGCACCATCACGTCTAGCGTGAGTTCGCTATCCACAGGGCTCAGCACGGTGAACTCCGGTCTGGACTCGCTGTCGACCTCAACCTCGACCGGCCTGAGCACGGTGACCTCAGGCCTCGACTCGTTATCGACCTCGACCTCGACCAGTTTGAGCACGGTGACCTCCGGTCTCGACTCGCTGTCCACCTCGACCTCGACAGGCTTGAGCACGGTTACATCTAATGTTGATTCTCTGTATGCGGTCCTTCAGGGACGCCCTAGCAATGGACGAGTGATTCTCTGATGCTACCTGTCCACGTGGACAGCTGGGATGAGAGTACATGACAGAAGATCGAGATTTGCGTAGCCGTCTGGTAGTCGGCGCGAAGCGGGATGGTCGCCGGGAATACGATCCGCAAGCCCGCGAGGAACTGGTCCAGTTGTGCATGACGTCCGGCGTTTCGATAGCACGTACGGCGATGGAATACGGCTTGAACCCGAATCTGTTGCGCGAGTGGATCACGCGCTATCAGAAGACACATGCGGCGCGGAATTTGGCGGAGAAGGAACTGAGGCCAGCAGACAGGGCATCGCTTGATGTCACGCCGCCGGCCTTGCGGACTCACGCGCCCGACGTGCCATCACCATTTGTACCGGTCGTTCAGGGGGCTGTGACGGTTGAAGGAGCGGTGTCCGCGCGCACACCATCGATCACGGTTGCCTTGCACATACGTTTGCCCAACGGTGTTGAGTTCGACATCGCAGAGGCGACCATCGACGAGCTGACCACCGTGGTCCAGATGCTCGGGAGGATGCCGTGTTCCGGTTCGACGATAATCTGAAGGTCTACCTGCACCGCGATCCTGTCGACTTCCGCTACGGCATGAACAGTCTGTCGATTCTCGTCGAGCAGTCGATGCGCCTAAATCCGATGGACACGTCGCTTTACATCTTCGGAAACCGACGTCGCGACCGGATAAAAATTCTTGGCTGGGACGGCAGTGGTTTCTGGCTTTTGATAAAACGATTGGAGAGCAGCCACTTCATCTGGCCAGACAACAAGGCTGAGATCGTGACGATGACGAGCAACGTGTTGCACGCGTTGCTCGATGGCGATGACATCACCGCGATACGACGGCATCCGAAGCAGGAATATCGCCGCGTGAGCTGAACAGTGAGGCCGTGCGCTGGTCTAACCCGCCATGCCGATCAATGTCACGATCACCGCCGAGGAATTGAAGGCGTTGCTCGCCGAGCGCGATGCTGCTCGGGCATTGCGAGAAGAACAGGAGGCCTTACGCGGCGCCTTGCGGCTTATGACGGCAGAGCGCGATCTTGCTGAGGAGCGACTCCGAGCCTACCGTCGCGAACTGTTCGGCGCCAAGAGCGAGGCACGAGATTCTGATCAACTTGGCTTGTTCAACGAAGCCGAGGTGCTCGGCGCGAACAGCGCGCCTGCCCAAGAAGACACGCCAGAGACGACGGTTGGCGCGCACAAGCGCAAGAAGCGCGGTCACCGCAAGCCGCTTGATCCCAATCTGCCGCGCGAGGTCGTGCGGCACGAATTGCCCGAAGTCGAACGCTTTTGCACGAATGATGGGCAAGCGCTCGTCGAGATCGGCGCGGAGATCAGCGAGCAGCTCGATGTGATCCCCGAGCAGCTTCGAGTGATCCAACACCAGCGCGTTAAATATGCGTGCCCGTGCTGCGATCTCGGCATCAAGGTCACTCCAGCGCCGCCGCGCATCATCGCGCGCGGACTGTTGAGCGAAGCGGCGCTTGCATGGATCGCCACCGGCAAATATCAGTTCGGCATGCCGCTCTATCGCCAGGCCGGTTTGCTGTGTCGCTTCGGCGGAGACATCTCGTCGAACACGATCGCCGCCAGCATGGTTCGCGTTGGCCTCGCGACCCAGCCCGTGATCAACCTCATGCGCGATGCGTTGCTCGATGCCACACTGATCTACTGCGACGAGACGACGTTCCAGGTACTGAAAGAGAAAGGGCGCAAGCCGCAAACGAAGAGCTACCTCTGGGCGCAGATAACCAATTCAGGCATCCCCATCCGCTGCTTCAGCTATACGCCCGGACGCGGTGCCAAGCTGGCCGACAAGCTGTTCACGGGGGTCCGCAAGGGCGCGGTTCTGATGACTGATGGCTACGAGCCCTACAACGACATCGCTCAACGCTACGACCTCGTGCACCTCGGATGTTGGGCCCACCTAAGACGGTACTTCATCAAAGCGGAGGAGAACGTGCCGAAAGCCGCGCGTTCGCCCGATCTGCTCGCGACACGCTTCATCACGCTGATCGGCAAGCTGTTCGCTGCGGAGGCCCGCTCTAAGCAATGGGCAGCTGAGCGACGACAGCGATTGCGACGTCGATACAGCACGCGCATACTCGACGCCATCTACGCTTTAGCCCTCGCGAAGTCGCCGGGTGTCGTACCAAAAAGTTTGCTCGGAAAGGCACTGACCTATCTGCGCGAGCAGTGGCCGAAGCTGATCCGCTACGTCGAGAACGGCACTTGGGCCATCTCGAATAACCCTTGCGAGAATGCGATTCGCCCATTCGTCGTCGGGCGCCGCTCATGGCTTTTTAGCGACACCGTAGCAGGGGCGAACGCAAGTGCAAACCTCTACAGCCTGATCGAAACCTGCAAAGCCGGGGGCATCGATCCCTATCGCTACCTTCACTGGTTGTTTCAACGTCTTCCTCTGGCGAGGACCGTTGACGACTACGACGCGCTGCTTCCTTGGAAGATGCCCGCAGATCTCCGCTGACCCGCATTGCTGACATACATCACGCGCTCTCCACCTTACTCCGAGGGGCGTCGTTCGTGGATCGCGTACGATTCTCTCTCCACAGGGCTCAGCACGGTGACATCTGGTCTGGACTCGCTGTCGACCTCAACCTCGACGGGCCTGAGCACGGTGACCTCGAGCGTCGCTTCGCTTTCCACCGGACTGAGCACGGTGACGTCTAACGTGGACTCGCTGTCCACGGGACTCAGCACGGTTACGTCCAATGTAAGTTCCCTGTCGACAGGATTGAGTACAGTCGCATCAAATGTTGATTCTCTTTCCACGGGTCTCAGCACGGTAAGTTCCGGTCTCGACTCGCTGTCGACCTCGACCTCAACGGGCTTGAGTACGGTGACCTCGGGCCTCGACTCGTTGTCGACCTCGACCTCGACAGGCCTGAGCACGGTGACATCGAACGTTGATTCTCTTTCCACAGGCCTCAGCACGGTGACCTCCGGCCTCGACTCGCTGTCGACCTCAACGTCGACAGGCTTGAGCACGGTGACATCGAGCGTCGCGTCGCTTTCCACCGGCCTCAGCACGGTAACCTCCGGCATCGCGTCTCTGTCGACGGGTATCGACACGCTGTCCGCATCCACCTCCACGGCTGTGACAACGCTGTCAACCGGCATCGTTACGCTTTCGACCTCGACTTCGACCGCAGTCGTCTCGTTGTCGACGGGAGTCCATTCGCTGTCGGTCGCCTTGGACAACACCGTCCAGTACGATGATCCGGGTCACACGAGCGTTACGTTCGGCACACCGGGCTCGCCGGTTACGCTCAAGAATGTCGCGCCTGGGACGGTAGATGCAACCAGCCTGGAGGCGATCAACGGCTCGCAACTCTTTGCGACCGCGCAAAGCGCCGCGGAGGCGCTGGGCGGCGGATCATCCGTTGACGCCGACGGCAAGATCACCAAGCCGACCTACACGTTCACCGACAATTCGACGTTCGACAACGTCGGCGACGCGCTCACCAACCTCGACGGCCGCGTCACGCAGAACACATCGGACATCAGCATCATCAACACGACGCTGAGCACGATCAACAACGGCGGCGGCATCAAGTACTTCCATACCAATTCGACCCTTCCGGATTCTTCCGCGCTCGGCGTCGATGCGGTGGCGATCGGCGGCAACGCGATCGCATCTGCGGATAACGCCGTTGCGCTCGGCTCCAACTCGTTGGCGGATCAGCCGAACACGGTATCGGTGGGCTCGGCGACCTCGCAGCGTCGCATCACGAACGTCGCGGCCGGCTCGGATGCGACCGATGCCGTCAACGTCTCGCAATTGACCTCGACGATCTCGTCGAGCCTTGCAAACGTAGTGACCTACGACGATCCGACGCGCAGCAGAGTCACGCTGCATGCGCAGGATCCACAAGCGCAGGTAACGATCGACAACGTGGCCAACGGGAAGGTCGACCAGACGAGCCACGAAGCGATCAACGGCTCGCAACTCTTTGCGACCGCGCAAAGCGCCGCGGACGCGCTGGGCGGCGGATCATCCGTTGACGCCGACGGCAAGATCACCAAGCCGACCTATACGTTCATCGACAATTCGACGTTCAACAACGTCGGCGACGCGCTCGCTAACCTCGACGGCCGCGTTACGCAGAACACGGCGGGCATCGCCACGATCAACGACACGCTGAACAACATCACGACGGGCGGCGGGATCAAGTACTTCCACGCCAATTCGACGCTGCCGGATTCGTCCGCGACGGGCGCGGACTCGGTGGCAATCGGAGGCAGCGCGTCGGCAACGGCGGCCAACTCGGTGGCATTGGGTTCGAACTCCGTGGCGGATCGTCCGAATACCGTTTCGGTCGGCTCGGCAAACGCGTCGCGTCAGATCACGAACGTGGCGGCCGGCACGGAGGACACGGACGCCGTCAATGTGTCGCAGTTGAAGCAAGCGGGCCTGATCGACGGCGACGGCTCGTCGAAAACAGCCGTGACGTATGACACGGGTACGGATGGCAAAGCCGACTATTCGAACCTGACGCTCGGCAATGGCACCGGCGCGACGACGATTCACAACGTCGCGGCGGGCGTTGCGGGCACCGATGCCGTGAACGTGAACCAGATGAACGCCGCGCTCGACCGCGTGACGAACATCGCCGAGAGCGGCGGCAATCCGTTGTTCGCGGCCGACGGGGATCGCAACACCGAGGTTGCCAGCGCTACCGGCGCCCACGCTACCGCGATGGGCGCGAACGCGAACGCGAGGGCGGACAATTCGGTCGCGCTCGGTGCGAGTTCGGTGGCCGACCGGGCGAACACGGTATCGGTCGGATCCGCAGGCAACGAACGTCAGATCACGAACGTCGCCAACGGCACGCAAGACACCGACGCGGTCAACGTCCGACAATTGAACCTGGCATCGGCGCAGGCGCAGAGCTACACCGATTCGCGCATCGCTGGCGTGCAGAGCCAGATCAACAACGTCGCCAGCACGGCTTACGGTGGTATCGCCGCGGCGATGGCCGCAGCCGGATTGCCGCAGCCTACCGCTCCGGGGAAGACCATGGTGGCCGTCGCGGGGGCGCGTTACGCGAGCGCATCCGGCGCGGCGATCGGTATCTCGTACGTGACGCAGGACGATCGGTGGGTGGTGAAGGCGTCGGGTAACACCAGCAGTTCCGGCAATATCGGGTTTACCATCGGCGCGGGTCATCAGTGGTAAGCGCCTGACGTAGCAGCCGAGTGATCGGGGCGGTCGACGCAGCTGCTGCGTCGACCGCTTTTGCGTTGCTCGGCTTGTCCCCGCGACGTATCACCGCGCAAATAATCTGCCTTACAATCGGTCTCCACCCTGACAAGCACGACAAGCGCGAACATGAACGAGCGTAAGTCCTCCGGACTCGCCGACCGGATCTACAGCGACATCCTCAATAGCATCGTGGAAGGCGAATTCAAGGAGGGCGATCGGCTCCTTACCGAACACGCGCTCGCCGAACGGTTCGCGACCTCTCGCCCGACCGTGCGCGAAGCCCTCGCACGGCTGCGCGCGGACGGCATCATCGTGACGCGGCGCGGCTCAGGCACCACCGTCGGACGCCGCCCTGATGCGGACATGCGCCGTTTCGCGCCGCTCGAAACGCTGTCGGACATCCGCCGCTGCTACGAATTTCGGATCGTGACAGAGTCCGGGGCAGCGGAATTCGCCGCCCTCAAGGCTGACGATGACGATATCCGCGCGATCCAGGATGCATGGGACCAGCTTGAGCGCGTCGTCGAAACGCGGCAGGGCATCGGCGCAAAAGACGATTTCGCGTTCCATCTCGCGGTTGCGCGAGCGTCGAAGAATCAGTTCTTCATCACTGCCTTGTCGTTCATCGAAGAACAGGTCGAAGTCAGCATGAATCTGTCGCGCAATCTTTCGTTCGTCAAGACGATCGAGCGGCAGCGCGTCGTCCAGCGCGAACATTTGGAAGTGCTCGAAGCAATTCGCGCGCGCGACGCCGCTCGAGCCGGGAAAGCGATGAAGGCGCATCTCGAGAACGCGATCGTCAGGATGTTCGGCGACTAGTCGTCGTCACAGTTGTCACACAACCTGCGTGTCGACGGCCGAAGTCATGCCCGCCGCAACAAAGTTGTTTGACAACTTAAACTGACGTCGATGTAGACCGCCAGCTATCTGTCCTTCGGCGAGCTTCATGAATCCGCATCGCAGCCGACGGGGCGGTGAGCGCGCTCCGTCCTGGCAAGAGCTGGGACCACGATCACGTGCCCGCAGCGAGCATGGCGAGTTGCTTGACTCGCCTCCATGGCCGAGACAGAAGGGGTGAGGCTCACTCAGGCACACATCCCTCGTGCGGACTGTCCATCGCACCGCGTGCATCGAGACCGTAGGGCGATGCGAGAAGGCCGTTCGGCTACGTTCAGAAGAGTCGATCAAGGTTCACCGGCACTTCTATTAAAGACACGCTTCAGGCGACAAAGAATTCAGCGTCCAAATCCGAGGAAGCGGCGATCAGCGCGCGCGCTTGGAAACATGCGGGCATCACGAGGCGCGTCGAGTACAGACCAACGCATGCGGACGATCTTGCGTCGACATGCGCGCGCCCATATTGCGTATCCGCGCGGCATCCTCCTGAACTCAAGTCGAACATCACGCCGACCAGGAAAACACCCGGTAACTCCTAAGGAAACACCGGTTAAATTCGAGTTAAACAGGCCGTTGGGGTATCTCCCGAGAGACCTTGCAAAGCGCTATCGCCAGAGGAAAAACCACGCTCACGCTGTTTCGGTAACAGCCTCAGCAGCCCCGATTTGCTTGACATCCTATGACCCTGTTAGCTATTTTTCAGCATCCGGTCGCCATGAGGACGCACGCGTACAGAGACCCGCTACATTCAAGGTGCCAAGCAAGCGGCGCACAAACGAATCAGAACGAAGCACAAACAGGCCGGCGATCGACCCGAACCAACAACATCGACGATACGACCGGACCTTTTCCCGACCCCTGGTTGCGAGAGAAGTGAGGAGACAACATGGCTTTCAAGGTAGGACTGTCAGTGAAGCTGGCGGCGGTTTGCGTCGCAGTTAGCGCGGTTTTCGGCATGAGCGCGGCACACGCGGCCGATCCCGTATCGATCAACATCGTCGACGTTGCGGGCAATCTGCAGCTCACGCAAAAGGGCTTCGAAGCGTTCAAGGCGAAATATCCGGACCTCGTTTCCAGCATCACCTTCACGAACGCGCCCGCGCCGCAGTTGCCAGGCAAGATCAAGGCGATGCAGGCGGCGGGCCGCTCGGACATCGACCTCGTCGTCACCGGCACCGACGCACTCGCGGCCGGCATCCAGCAAGGCCTGTGGGAGAAACTGCTCCCCGATAACGCGAAGGCGTTCCCCGGCGTGCTCGACAAGTACGCACCCGGCCCGCGCAAGATGCAGGACATCGCGCAGGGCTACGGCCTCGAAGTGACCTACATGCCCGCGGGGCCGCTGCTCGAATACAACCCGGCCAAGGTCACCGACGTTCCGAAGACGCCGGATCAACTGCTCGCGTGGTGCAAGGCGCATCCGAACAAGCTGATCTACGCGCGCCCGGCGAACTCCGGTCCGGGCCGCACCTTCCTGATGGGCCTGCCGTACGTGCTCGGCGACAAGGACCCGATGGACCCGATCAACGGCTGGGACAAGACCTGGGCGTTCCTCAAGCAGCTGAACGACTGCATCCCGTATTACCCGGGCGGCACATCGGCCGTCATGAAGGAACTGGGCGAAGGCACGCGCGACATGACGGTCACGGTGACCGGCTGGGACATCAACCCGCGCGCGCTCGGCATCGTGCCCGCGGAGTTCAAGGTGGCCGCGTTCGACAACATGACCTGGGTGAACGATGCCCACTACATGGTGATCCCGAAGGGCGTGCCGAAGGAAAAGCTCGACGTGCTCTACAAGCTGATGAACTTCATGCTCGAGCCGGCGCAGCAGGCGCTGACCTATGACGATGGCTACTTCTATCCGGGCCCGGCGGTGAAGGACGTGCCGCTCTCGATGGCGCCCGCGAAGAGCCAGGAAGTCATCCAGAAGTTCGGCCGGCCCGAGTACGCGAAGCTGCTGGCCGACCGTCCGCACGTGCTGCCGCTCAATGCGCAGTCGATGGTGGCGGCCTTCCAGAAGTGGGACCGGGAAATCGGCGCGGCGAAGACCAAGTAAGTTGGCGTAACGCTGTGATGAGACGGCGACGCTCCTGCCAGGGCGCGTCGCCGCTTGTACAAAAAAGCGCAGGAAATTGTCATGAAGCACACTTTTGAGCAGTTGCGCCTCGACTCGGTCTCGCGCAGTTTCACCAACGCCGAAGGGCAGCAGCTCGCGGCGTTGAAGGGGCTCGATCTGAATATCCAGCGCGGCGAGTTCATCGCGCTGCTCGGGCCATCGGGCTGCGGCAAGTCGACCGCGCTGAACTGCATCGCCGGATTGCAACCGCTGACGGGCGGCGGCATCTGGCTCGACGACAAGCGTATCGACGTGCTGCCGCCCGAAAAGCGCGGCTTCGGCATGGTCTTTCAGAATTACGCGCTGTTTCCGCACATGTCGGTGCTGGACAACGTCGGCTTCGGCCTCAAGATGCGCGGCATGCCGAAGGCCGAAGCGACCAAGCGCGCGAAGGCCGCCTTGCAGCTCGTGCAACTGATCGGCCACGATGCCAAGCTTCCCGGTCAACTGTCGGGCGGCCAGCAGCAGCGTGTGGCGATCGCGCGCGCGATCGTCATCGAGCCGCCGCTCGTTCTGATGGATGAGCCGCTTTCGAACCTCGACACCAAGCTGCGCATCGAGATGCGCGCCGAAATCCGCCGCATCCACGGCAAGCTGGAGCGCGCGACGATCTACGTGACGCACGATCAGGACGAAGCACTGTCGATGGCCGATCGCATCGTCGTGATGAAGGAAGGCGTCGTCCAGCAGGTGGCCTCGCCGAAGGAAGTCTATTCGCGGCCGAAAAATCTGCATGTCGCGCGCTTCATGGGTTTTCGCAACGTCGTGCAGGCCACCCTCGAAGGCACGCAGGGCGAGGCGGTCGCGGTGAACGCGAACGGCGTGCGGCTCGTCGGCACGCCGATGGAAGGCTTCGACAGCAAGCGCGTCAGCGTCGCGCTGCGCCCGGAAGACATGGAGCGTTCGACGCCCGGCGCCGAGAACGCCTTCGATGCGCACGTCGAAGTCGTCGAGTACGGCGGCCGCGATTCGCTCATCATCGTCAATTCCGCGTTCGGCAAGCTCTGGGCGCGCATCGCGGGCGAATGCAGCGAAGGCGAGCGCATCTCGCTGCGCGTGGCGCCTTCGAAAACGCTCGTGTACGGAGAAGACAAATGATCGCGCTTCCGGCGCAGCAACGCGATCCGAAGGGCTGGCTCGTCACGCCGGCGCTCTTCTTCATCCTCGCGCTGTTCATCTATCCGTTCGCCTACGGGCTGATGCTCTCGTTCAGTCCGATGAACGGCGGCAGCGTCTGGGCAAACTACATCACGTTCTTCACCGACTCGTCGATGTGGCCGACGATCATCGTCACGCTGAAGCTCGCCGTGCCCGCGACGATCATCAACGTCGGTGTGTCGGTGCCGGTCGCGTTCGCGTTGCGCCGCACCTCGCCGTGGCAGAAGTTCGTCACGACGCTGCTCGTCGTGCCGGTGACGCTCGGCACCGTGCTCATCGCCGACGGCATGCTGACGTACTTCAGCCCGAACGGCTGGTTTCCGCAGGCATTGCAGGCACTCCATCTCTATGGCGATGAAGTGCGCCTCACGCACAACTACTGGGGCGTGCTGATTTCGTTGATCGTGTCAGGGTTTCCGTTCGCGTTTCTGCTGACGCTGTCGTATGTGACCGGCATCGACCCGACGCTCGCGCGCGCCGCCGCGACGCTCGGCGCGAGCCCGTGGCAGCAGTTCCGTCAGATCTATCTGCCGCTGCTGTTGCCGGGTCTCACGATGACCGCCTGTCTCTCGTTCGTGCAGGCGTTCTCGGTGTTTCCGTCGGCGGTGCTGCTCGGTGCGCCGGCCGGTCCGACGCGCGTGATCTCGATCGCCGCCTCCGAAGCCGCGTTCGAAAACTACGACTACGCGCTCGCATCGACCATTGCGATCGTGATGGGCTTCGTGCAGTTGCTCGTCGTGGGCGGCATGCTCGGCGCGCGCCGCTTCTTCTATACCGGTCCGGTGACGGGAGGCAAGGGATAATGACGACCGATAACCGCGCGGCGTCCGGCTGGCAGGCCGGCGCCCCGACCGAAACCGCGAACGGCACCGGCAAGCACATGAAACAGCAAGTGAGCCTGCGCGACAGGCTATGGAAGTTCTTCGTCTGGGCGACGATGGGCTTTTTCCTCGTCAACGTGCTGCTGCTGATCGCGACCGTGGCCGTGAATTCGGTGGCGACGCGCTGGTTCGGCACGCTCTTGCCGCAGGGCTTCACGCTGCACTGGTACGCGCAGGCGTGGAGCGATTTTCAGCTCTCGAGCGTGCTGCTCGTGACGCTCGAAGTGGTGGGGGCGGTGGTGCTGCTCTCCATCGTACTCGGCGTGCCGGCGGCCTATGCGCTCGCCCGCGTGCAGTTTCCCGGCAAGCGTTTCGCGATGCTCGTATTCCTGCTGCCGCTGATGGTGCCGCCCGTGACCTACGGCATCCCGATGGCGACGGTCATGTACAAGTTCCATCTCGCAGGCACGCTGACCGGCGTGATCCTCGCGAACCTGGTGCCTGCGCTGCCGTTCGTCATTCTCGTGATGACGCCGTTCATCGAGCAGATCGATCCGAACCTCGAATCGGCCGCGCGCATCTTCGGCGCGAACACGTTCCGTTACTTCCGCTACGTGCTGCTGCCGCTGCTCGTGCCCGGCATGCTGGCCGCGGGGCTGCTCGTGCTGGTGCGGACCATCGGCATGTTCGAGCTGACGTTCTTCACCGCGGGGCCGACGACCCAGACGCTCGTCGTCGCGCTCTATTACGCCGTCTTCTCAACGGGCGTGCGCGCGCCGCAATCCATCGACGCGATGGCGATGATCTACATGGCCATCACGATGGTGTGGGTGCTGATCGCGCTGCAGTTCGTGAGCCCGACGCAACTCGTGTCGCGCGTGAAGGAACAGAAACAGTGACATCGTGCCCGCGCGGCTGCGCGGGTTCTTTTCCTATCGAAGTCGTGTCGTGACGAAATTTCGTGAAGTCGTACCGCTGAACGCCGGGCCGCGCCTGAGCATTTCGAGCGGGCCGCATGTCGTCGAAATCGCGCCGGCGGCGGGCGGGCGCATTACGCGCTTCGCCACGCAAGGCGCGCGCGGATGGCAGGACTGGCTCGTGCCGGTGACGGCCGTCACTTGGCCGTGCGACGCATGGCCCAAAGGCGGCAGCTATCCGCTCGTGCCGTTTTCGAATCGCGTGCGCGATGCGCGTTTTGCCGCGCCGGACGGTTCCCTCGTCGAACTCGCGACGTTTCCGGGCATGGTGCACGCGCTGCACGGCTTCGGCCAGTTCGCGGCATGGAGCGTCGAGCTTCAGGAGGCGGATTGCGTCGCGTTGCGCTACGTGCACGGCGAGGGCGAGCATGGCTGGCCTTGGGCGTTCGAGGCCGTGCAACTGATCGAAGCGAATGCGCACGGCGCGCGCTTGTCGATGCGCATCGCGAACCGGTCGTCCAGCCCGATGCCGGTCGGCCTCGGCTTTCACCCATACTTCGGCGCCCAGGAAGCCGAACTCCATGCGACGACGCACTGGCGTCACGAAGCGGAGATCGCCATCGAGCCGACGGTCGAGGCGCCCGCGCATCGACATGTGCGGGAAAGGGAAGGCTACACGCGCTATCTGGGTGGATGGGACGGCCGCGCCACGCTGCGTTACCCGGACGGCCGCTCGCTCCAACTGAAAGCCGACGACACGCTGAAGCACGTCGTCGTGCATTGTCCGGCCGGGGCGGGTTATCTGTGCGTCGAACCGGTCTCGCACGTGAGCGACGGCTTCAACCTCGCGGCGCAAGGGCTGCCCGAAACCGGCATCGCGCTCATCGGGCCAGGTAGTGAAATACGGGCGTCGCTCGCGATGGCAGTCGGCGAGACCCCGGCCCGGCGCGACGGCGGCGACGCCTGACGCGCGCTTCCACGCAGGCGCGCTCGCGAACCGCGGGAAGGCGCGACGCATGCGCCGGCAACCAGCCCCCGACGACGAGGCAAGCATCTCTGTTCATGGCGGCACCTCCGGATTCGGGACTCAGCGCGTGAGCGGCATGGAAAAGAACGACTCGACGAGATCGACGATGCGCCAGGTCGCGCAAGGCCGACGGCAGTGGGCATCGAAACCGGCTTCCTTGAGCGTCTGAACCGGGTCGGCGGGCCACACGTTGCTCATCGCGACGAGGAGCCGCCCGGTGACGTCCGCGTCCATGCGCAGCGTGCGCAGAAAGACATAGCCGGAATCGTTGTCAAGACGCGTATCGAGAAGCAGCGCCTGTGGCTGCCAGCTATGCACCAGCGCGCGCACGGATTTCATATCCTGCGAATGGATGACCTGCAAGCCTTTGAGCCGAAGTTGCACGGCGAGGGAATCGCCGATCGACTTGTCTTGATGGGCGATCAGCACACGGCGCGATGTGTCCGCCGTGCGGGCCCGCTTGATACGCCACAACGCGAATTCGCTTTCGTTGTCGGCCAGACGGCTTGACATCTCATCCTCCATTCTCGTATTGCGTTACGTGGTTGATTCGACTGCGACCAGTGTCGACCGAACGTACCGGCCGCTAAACCCGGCACGGGAGGGGGATGCGGTGGATTTTGTGAGACTGCCGAATGTATCCCTGCGAAAGGGGGGTGGTCGCCGCGCGCGGCGCGCGTAATATCGGAACCGTTCTCGGAGCCTCGCAATGGAAAATGGCTACTTCAAAACTGTGTTGCTAGTAGAGGACGAAGGGCTCACCAGGAGCGCCATGAAAAGCCTCATTCTGGCGAACGAGCCTTTGCTCGAAATCGACGAAGCCGATGGGTTCGAGCAGGCGAAGGCCAAGCTTTCCGCCAACACCTACGATCTCATGTTCCTCGACTACCACTTGCGCGGCCAGGCGACCGGCATGGACCTCCTCAACTGGATTCGCGAGGAAGAGCGCGAGATCCAGACGATCATGCTTTCCGCGCAGGACGACCGCGACACGGTGCTCGAATGCATCAAGAACGGCGCGTGCGGATTCATTTCGAAGGGCAGCGAGCAGGGCGCGGGCGTCTTCCGCGAAGCGCTGAAGACGATTCTCAACGGGCGCGTCTACCTGCCGAACACCGTGCTCGGCAAGGGCGGCCACAGCCCGAAGCCGGTTTCGCCGCACGCAGGCGTGACGGTCGAATCGCTCGATCTGCCGCCTCGCCTGACCGAGACGCTGCGCTATCTGCTGCAAGGCCTGTCGAACAAGGCTATCGCGCGCAAGATGAACATCAGCGAAAACACTGCCAAGGAATATTCAAGCGATCTGCTCGCGCGCTTTCACGTCACGCGGCGAACGTTTCTGATCGTCGAGATGGCGCGGCGCGGGATCGAAATGCCGATGAGCAACACGTCGTCGGCGTCCTGACCCTTCCATTCCTCTTCTTTTCGACGCGGTCAGCCTGAAAGGCGTCCGCGTCGTCGCATCTGCGCCGCCTTTTTCTCATCGTTCCGAGGAATGCGCCTGGGATGGTAAGGTAGAGCCCGGACTATATTTGAGATGGGGTCAGCGTAGGTGATTCGCAGGATGACGTTCATAAAAATGCAAGGCGCCGGCACGGCCATCGCGGTGACAGCGGCGCTGCTTCTCGGCGCATGCGCGCCGCTTCCGCAGCAGAACGGCACCGACACCGCGGCGGCGTCGGCGGCATCGGCCACGCAAGCGGCTCAGGCTCCGGCCAGGCCGCCCGCACCGCCGGCGCCGCCGGCGCCGCCGGGCGAGCAGCGCATCATGGTCGGCAGCGCGAACGGCTACCATCTGATGCTCAAGACGACGCCCCCATCTCAAGTCTGCGACGACGGCGCCTTTGCCGACGGCGTGCGCTACGGCTACGCGCTCACCTGGAACCGCCTCGTCAGCGAGGAAGTGCGCAATGGCGGCAAGGCCCGGCGCAAGTTCGACCCGTCGACGGTCCATTCCCTGGACGATCAGTACAAGATCCAGTGGGACGGCAAGGAGCGCGTCAACGCGTGCGCATCGGACGGCTATCTGATCGGACGCGTCGTCGGCACGCATCTGGCCGGCGTCGACATGCGCAACGGCAAGCCTTCCTGATCACGAATACGGCGGCTCAGTCGCACGTGTGCGTCGCCGTGACGTAGCGGCCCGCGGCTGCGACATCGCCGTAGATCGTGTAGCCCGTGCCGTTCGCGGACGCCTGCGCGATCACCAGCACCACGGATTGGCTCGTCCTGCCGCCGCCGGGCACCGAAACGGCCAGCGTATCTGCGCTCGGCGAATATTCGCGCACGCGCGGCGCGATCGGCGTCCATTTTTCCTTCACGCAGCGAACGAAGTCGTATGGCTTGTACTGCGACGTGCCCGACCCGAAGGGCACGGTCTTGAGCAGGGCGTCGTCGGTCGAAACGCACGCGCTCAGCACGGATGCGCCGATGGCGGCAAACAAGATTTCGATGTGTTTTCTCATAATTCCGATGCCTTTTTTTGTAGTAACCGCTTAAGCTACCGTCCCGTGCTCAGGTCGATGCCCGCAAGCTGCGCGGCCGTCGATCCTAACCGCTTCCCTGACAAACCGTAAAGCGCGCGCGATCGGTCATTCGTGCCGGTCGAGCCGTCCGGGAACCGCGCCAGGTCTAATCGAAAGCTTTCGATCCGTAGTTTTCCCAATATTAGTCAAGTCGGGTCAACCACCGCCGTTATACAGGCGTTTCACACATTGAAGCCTTTTGTATGGCGCGAGCGCGAGCGGCAGGCGCCGAAGTGGCGCTCTCCGACCGCGTGTGTGCGCGGACCCCGATAACCGTGATGTAACGTTGCCATCGATCGCTCGCGGCCGATGCGCAGCGGGAGCCAGTTTGATAGAACGCATGTCTCGCACAAAGTTGCTTGCCCGGCTTCGCGCCATTTCTCCGATCGGACGTTCGTCCGGCGGCTTCGATCTTCAGCGGCTCGCCGCGCCCGTGCTGACGGTCGTCATCTGCGTGCTGCTGCTGGTCGTCTTCCAGCATCTTTCGCGCTCGGTCGATTACAAGTCGGTCATCCACTCGCTGCGCATGATGACGCCGCAAGCCTGGATGGCCGCGCTGTTCGCGACCGGGCTCAGCTTTGCCGCGCTCGTCGGGCGGGACGCGGTCGGGCTGCGTCACATCGGCGTAGCGGTGCCGCGTTCCTTGCTGTGGGTCGGCGCGACGGTCGGCTCGGCGCTCGGCAACGTAACGGGCTTTGGTGCCCTGACAGGCGGCGCCGTGCGCTGCCGCGTCTACGGCGCGGCCGAGGTCACGCCGGCGCAAGTCGGCCGCCTGACGATTTTCACGAGCGTCACGCTGGCGCTCTCCCTTGCCTTCATGGCGGCCGCCGGCATGCTGTTCGGCGCGGGCACGCTCTCGGGCATGATGCATGTGCCGCCGGCCGTGCTGCGCGTGACGGGCGCGGCGCTGCTCGCCGTGTTCACCGCGATGGCCGTCGTTTGCGGCGGCGAGCCGCGCACGCTGCGTTCGCGCTGGAAATGGCTGTCGTTCACCGTCCCGGCGCGCCGCGATTTCGTCGCGCAGGCCGCGCTCGCCGTCATCGATGTATTCGGCGCCGGGCTCGCGCTCTGGGCGCTCCTGCCGAACGCGCAAGTCGGCTTCGGCGAATTCATGACGGTTTTCTCGGCGGCGATGCTGCTCGGCATGATCGGTCATACGCCGGGCGGCGTCGGCGTGTTCGAGGCGGCAATGGTGTTCGCGCTCGGCAACAGTGCGCAGACGCCGGATGTGCTGGCCGCGCTGCTTGCGTATCGCGCGATCTATTTCGGCCTGCCGCTGATCCTTTCCGCGGGCGTGATGGCCGCGTTCGAAGGGCGTGCGCTCAAGGGCCGCTTCGGCCTCCTGAGCCGGCGTCACGTGTCGCAGCTTGCGCCGTTGTTCCTGTCGATCGTCACGTTCGCGGCGGGCTCGATGCTCGTCATCTCGGGCGCGACGCCGGCATTCAAGATGCGCATTGCGCTGTTGCAGACCATCGTCCCGCTGTGGGTGCTGGAAAGCTCGCAACTGCTCGGCTCGGTGCTCGGCGTGCTGCTCCTCTTCGTCGCGCGCGGCCTGATGCGCCGCCTCGATGCCGCCTGGTGGCTCGCGCTCGTGCTCGCTGTGACGAACCTCGCGCTGTCGCTCGCCAAAGGTCTCGCGTTCGTCGAAGTCGGCGTCCTCGCGTTTCTCGTCGTGCTCCTCGTCCTGACGCGCGAGCGCTTCAACCGCCGCTCGTCGCTCTTCGCCGAGCGCTTCACCGCGACATGGCTGATCTCGATAGGCGTCGTGATGGCCTTCGCCGTGTGGATCATGCTCTTCGCATTCCGCGACGTGCCGTACAGCGGCGATCTCTGGTGGCAGTTCGCCTTCGACGAGCGCGCCCCGCGTGCGCTGCGCGCGACGCTCGCGGCGGCGGTGTTCGCGTCGGCGTTCGGCGTGTGGCAACTGCTGCGTCCGGCGGCGGGCCGCTTCGTGAAGCCCGCCCCGCAGGATCTCGCCGATGCCGCGCGCATCTTCCGCGCACAGGAACGCAGCGACGCCGGCCTCGCGATGATGGGCGACAAGAGCTTCCTCTTCTCCGAGTCGCGCGAAGCTTTCCTGATGTACGCGAAGCACGGCCGCACGTGGGCCGCGCTGCACGATCCGGTCGGTCCGCGCCGCGAGTGGGCGGAGCTGATCCGCAAGTTCGTCGAGCTCGCGCACGCGCACAACGGCCGCGCGGCGTTTTATCAGGTGCGCGCCGATGCTCTGCCGCTCTATCTCGACGCCGGCCTCACGCTGATGAAGCTCGGCGAGGAGGCGCACGTCGCGCTCTCCGAGTTCGATCTGAAGGGCTCGCATCGCTCGCATTTGCGCTATGCGCTCAAGCGCGGCGAGCGCGATGGCTTCGATACGGAAGTCATCGGGCCGGAGCGGATCGCGGCAAGCATGCCGATGCTGCGCGCAATCTCCGACGACTGGCTCGACAGCCGCTCCGCGCGAGAGAAGAGCTTCTCGGTCGCGGCGTTCAACGAGGAATATCTCGCGGCGCAGTCGGTGCTGCTCGTGCGCCAGCAGGGCGCGCCGGTCGCGTTCGTCACCTTCATGACGACCGACATGAACACCGAAGCGACCGTCGGCGTGATGCGCCATGTTTCGGCCGCCTCGTCTTACGCGATGGAATACCTCTTCACCAAGCTCGCGCTGCATCTGAAGGAAGCGGGGTTCAAATCGCTGTCGCTGGGCATTGCGCCGCTGTCGGGCATGGAACCGACGCCGCTGGCCTCGCACTGGCATCGGTTCGCGGGGCTCGTCTGGCGCTTCGGCGGGCGTTTCTACAACTTCCGCGGACTGCGCGGATTCAAAAGCAAGTTCCAGCCGCGCTGGGAGCCGCGTTATCTGGCGGCGTCCGGTTCGGTCGGCGTATTTTTCACTTTGGCGGATCTTTCGCTCCTCGCGGGCGGTTGGCGTTCATGAAATTCTTTTGCAAGAAAGCGGCGGCGGTCGTGGTGGCCGCCGTCTGTGGTGTGTCCATGTTCAGTGCGGCGCATGCCGCTGAATCGATTTCCGGCGGACGTTACGGCCAGGTGACGCTCACGAAGCCCACTGGTGACATGACCGGCTTCGTCGTGCTGTTCTCGGAGCAAAGCGGCTGGACGCCGGCCGATCAGGAGGCCGCCGCCGCGCTCGCCGCCAGGGGCGCGATGGTGATCGGCGTCGATACGCCTCGCTATGCCGCGCGAGTCGCCGCCGACAAGACGGAGAAGTCGTGCCATAACCTCGTCGGCGATGCGGAGAACATGAGCCATCAGCTCGAACGCACCGTCCAGTCGAATCATTATTTCTCGCCGATCCTGGTCGGCACGGGGCAGGGCGCGATCCTCGCGGAAAGCTCGCTGAAGCAGGCGCCCGACAACACCGTCGCGGGCGCCGTGTCGCTCTCGGCGGACGCGCAACTCGACGCGCGCTTCAAGCCGTGCCCGCCGGACCCGACCATCATCCACGCGAAGGGTCTGCCGGGTTTCATGGAGCGCGCGGCATTGCAACCGGGTCAGACGAAGGCCACCGCGCTCGTCGCGATGACGGGGCCGCATCTCAGAAAGGCCGGGCCCACGACCGGCGGCGACGTCTCCGATCTCCCGCTGATCGAGCTGCGCGCCGCGCAACCCACCGATATGCTCGCGATCGTCATTTCCGGCGACGGCGGCTGGCGCGATCTCGACAAGACAATGGCGCTCGCGCTGCAACGCGATGGCGTGTCGGTGATCGGCATCGACTCGCTGCGCTACTTCTGGAGCGAGAAGACGCCGCAGCAAACGGCCGACGACCTCGCCCGCGTGATCCGCGCGTACGGCGCGCGCTGGCATACGAGCCATGTGGCGCTCGTCGGCTATTCGTTCGGCGCGGATGTGATGCCGTTCGCGTATAACCGTCTGCCGGACGCAGTGCGCGCGCAGGTGTCGTATATCTCGCTGATGGGATTTTCGCCTGCCGCGGATTTTCAGATCCGCGTCACCGGCTGGCTCGGCATGCGCGCAAGCGAAAAGGCGCTCAAGGTGCGGCCGGAATTGAACAAGCTGCCGCCGTCGATGGTGCAATGCATCTACGGCGAGAAGGAAGAGGACACGCTGTGTCCGCAACTGACGAAGACGGGTATCGAAGTGGTGAAGCTGCCGGGCGATCATCACTTCGGCGGCGACTACGATGCGCTCGCGCGGCGGATTCTCGCGGGCTGGCGCAAGCAGATCGCGGCGCAGCAGGGGTAGGGGTAGTACCCAAAAGCGCCTTGATTCGGCCGCTCGATCGTCCGATCGAGCGGCTCATCGAGCGCCGCGTTCAAATCACTTGAGCGGCCCGAGATAATCCCGCTTGCCGATCGGCGCGCCTAGATGGCGCAGGATGTCGTGCGTCGTGACGACGTGGAAATAGAAGTTGGGCAGCCCGAAGCCGAACAGATAATCGTCACCCGAGAACGACGGCGAGAAATCCGGAAACTTCAGTGTGACGGTGCGAGTCTCGCAGCCGGCAAGCGACGCCTTGTCGATGCTCTTCAGGAACGCGATCGTCTTCTCGATACGCGCCTGCAGCGCCGGAAAACTGTCTTCGTCGTCCTCGAAGCGCGGCGCGTCGACGCCGGAAAGACGTGCCGCCGACAGCTTCGCCGTGTCGCTCGCGCGCTGGATCTGGGCGGCGAGCGGCAGCATGTCGGGCGCGAGGCGCGCATTGATCACGTCGGCGTGAGCGAGGCCTTTTTCATCGGCGAAGACGGCGCCTTTCTTCAGCAGATCCGCGCATACCTCGAGTCCGCGAATGAATACGGGAATCGATGCGCGATACATCGTGAGAGACATGGAAGTGCGCTCCTTGTGTTCTGGTTTGGATACCGACAGGGGACACAAGCATAGCGCCGCGCCCATTTGCCTGCTCGAACCGGCAGGATCGATTCACCGTGCGGCGTGCCGCGCCTCCCACGCGCGCAGCTCCGCCTGATAGCGCGCCAGCGCCTCCTGATACAGATCGAAAACGCACGCGTTGCAGCCGCTCTGGCAGCAGTCTTCCGGCAGCGGACGCTCGGGTGGCACCGGGCGCGGATCGTCGGTGTGAGGAGAAGGATCGTTCATCGCTTCATTGTGCATCGGCTTCGCCACGGCGGACGCGAGCGGCTAGACTTTGGCGGCGTATCGCGCTGCCCGCGATGCGATACTGCGCGGCGGGGCGGTAAGCACCCGTCATCACGTCGATCGGACCGGGGGACCCACGCGATGAACCAGATCGTCAGCCTTGCGATCTCCGGCGCGCTTCTGAGCGCCTTTCTGGCCGGCTGCGTCGCGCCGCCGGAAACGCCGGTCGGACCCGGCCAGACGAATTCGGGGGCGCAGAACGCCTGGAGCGCCGAGATCCGCCGCACGCAGGACGGCATTGCGCATATCCGCGCAGCCGATTGGGGCGGCCTCGGCTTCGGTTTCGGCTATGCGCAGGCGCAGGACAACTTGTGCACGCTCGCGGACGGCTTCGTCACGTATCGCGGCGAGCGCTCGGCCTGGTTCGGTCCGGACGCGCGCCCGTCAGCGGCGGCGACCTTCGGCCAGCCGCGCAATATCGACGCGGATTTCTTCTTTCGTCTGATCGGCGATCAGGCGGCCGTCGAACGTTATCGTCTCGCGCAACCGGCTGAACTGCGCAATCTGATCGACGGCTTCGCGAACGGCTACAACCGCTATCTCGCCGATCTGAACGCGGGCAGCTTCCCGAACGCGCATGCAGCGTGCCGCGGCAAGCCGTGGCTCGGCAAGATCAACGCCGACGACATCTACCTTCGCCTGATCGCGGCCAATCTCGCGGGCGGCTCGGCGCGCTTCGTGACATCGATCGCCACCGCCCATCCGCCGAAGCCGGCTACCACCTCTGACGCAGCGCAAACCACGCTCGAATCCTTGCGCTTTCCCATCGGCGAGCATGCGGGCATCGGCAGCAATGCGCTTGCGTTCGGCGCGCCGATCACGCGCGACAAACGCAGCATCCTGTTCGGCAATCCCCACTGGTTCTGGCGCGGCCCCGACCGTTTCTATCAGGCGCAACTGACGATTCCCGGCCAGTTGAACGTCGCGGGCGTGTCGTTTCTCGGGGTGCCGCTGATCGTGCTCGGCTTCAACGAGAACATCGCGTGGACGCATACGGTGTCGAGCGCGCGGCGCTTCGGCATTTTCCAGTTGACGCTCGATCCCGCCGATCCGACGCGGTATCTCGTCGATGGCGAGAGCGAAGCGATGACGCCCGTGCCGCTCACGGTGCGCTCGCGGCGCGCCGACGGCACCTACGAATCCGTGTCGCGCACGCTGTACAAGACGCGCTACGGTCCGGTCGTCGATTTGTCCGCGATGGCACAGGGACTCGGCTGGAGCGGCGAGCGCACGTATGCGCTCGCCGACGTGAACATCGACAACACGCGCGCGTTCCAGAACTTTTTCGCGTGGAATCAGGCGCGCTCGCTCGGCGACTTCATGGCGATCCAGAAGCGCTACGCCGCGATGCCGTGGGCGAACACCTTCGCGATCGGGCGCGGCGACGAGCGCGTCTGGTTCGCCGACATCGGCCCGATCCCGAACGTGCCCGACGCGCTCGCGCAGTCGTGCACGACTCCGGCCGGCCGCGCGTTCGCGGCCCGTGTGCCGGGCGTGCCGTTCCTCGACGGCTCGAAGAGCGCGTGCGCGTGGCGCGTCGATTCGACGAGCGTGCAGCCGGGCGCGCTGCCCGTCGAGCAACTGCCGAACATCGTTCGCGGCGACTACGTCGGCAACTTCAACGACAGCTACTGGCTCACCAACGCGAACGCGCCGATGTCGGGCTATCCGCGCATCGCGGGCGCGACGCGCGTCGAGCAGTCGCTGCGCACGCGTTACGGCCATCTGCTCGCCGCGCGCCTGCAGCGCGAGCGCGGCGGCGTGACGCGCGACGCGCTCGAATCCGCCGTGCTGGAAACGAACTCGATGTCCGAGCGCCTCTACCGCCAGCCGCTGCTCGATGCGGTCTGCACGGTCAACGAAGCGCTCGGCCCGCTGCACGAGGCCTGCGAGGTGCTGCGCAAGTGGAATGGCACGGCGGAGATCGACGCGCGCGGCGCGAATCTCTGGGACGAGTTCTGGTCACGCGCGACGCGGATCGCGCCGGAACGCCTGTACGCGTCGGGCTTCGATCCGAACAAGCCGCTCGCGACGCCGGCAGGCTTCAGTGCCGACAACCCCGCGGTCCTTCAGGACTTGCGCCAGGCGCTCGGCGGCGCGGCACTCGCGCTGACGCTGAACGGCTTTGCACTCGATTCGCGGCGCGGCGACATGCTCTACACGACCCGCAACGGCGCGCGCGTGCCGCTTTTTGGCGGCTGCGACGAGGCGGGCTACTTCACGATCGTCTGCGCGCGGCGTCCGCTCGATGCGAAGGGTTATCCGATGGACATCAACGGCCAGGGCGACAGCTACGTGCAGGTCGTCACGTTCGGCGAGAACGGCGTGGAAGCCGACACGATGCTCTCGCACGCCGAATCCGATGATCCGGCCTCGCCGCACTCGGGCGATGCGACGCGCGCGTTCGCGGCGAAGCGCTGGTCGCGCTTTCGGTTTTCCGAACAGGCGATCGATTCCGACCCGGCGGCGACGCGCGTCGTCGTGTCGGGAACGCGCGATGGCGCGGCGAGCAAGCCAGCACGCTAGAAAATCACCCCAAAAGGGGCATGCACGGCCCGTCGCCGCTCCAGCCGGGGGCAAATCCCGTCTATGATTGAAGTTTGCCTCGAAGGGAAACAGGGTCATGACTAACGGCGACAGCACGCAACACGACGAAGCAGTACGGCTCGATTCCGCCGCGCTGCGCGAGTTCGTGGATCGCAAATGGAACGACGAGATCGTGCCCGCACTGACCGACTACATCGCCGTGCCCGCGAAGAGCCCGATGTTCGATAGCGACTGGGCGCGCCACGGCTTCATCGAGCGCGTGGTCACGGATGCGGTCGACTGGATCAACACGCAGCCGGTGAAGGGTCTCAAGGTCGAGATCGTGCGCCTGCCCGGGCGCACGCCGGTCATTTTCTTCGAAACGCCCGCCACACGCGCCGGCAGCAACGAGACGGTCGTGCTGTACGGCCATCTGGACAAGCAGCCGGAGTTCGAAGGCTGGCGCAGCGATCTCGGCCCGTGGACCCCGAAGCTCGAGGACGACAAGCTCTACGGCCGCGGCGGCGCTGACGACGGCTATGCCACCTACGCCAGCATCACCGCGCTCGCGGCGCTGGATGCGCAGAACGTCGAGCGGCCGCGCTGTGTCGGCATCATCGAGACGTGCGAGGAATCGGGCAGCTACGATCTTCTGCCTTACATCGACGCACTGCGTGACCGGCTCGGCGATGTCGGCCTCGTGATCTGTCTCGATTCCGGCGCGGGCAACTACGATCAGCTGTGGCTCACGACGTCGCTGCGGGGTCTCGTCGCGGGCGATCTCGAAGTGCAGGTGCTCGAAGAGGGAATCCACTCGGGCGGCTACGGCGGCATCGCGCCGTCCACTTTCCGCATCATGCGGCAACTGTTCGAACGCCTCGAAGATGCGAGCACGGGCAATCTCTTGCCGGAGAGCTTTCACTGCCCGATTCCGATGCTGCGCCGGCGCGAAGCTGAAATGACCGCGCGCATCCTCGGTGACGATGTCTGGAAGAAGCTGCCGTGGAGCTGCGGGGCGGACGGTAGCAGCGTGCTGCCGACGACGACCGATCCTCGCGAAGCGCTCCTCAATTCCACCTGGCGTCCGTCGCTCACCGTGACGGGCGCGGCGGGCCTGCCGCCGCTCGCGGACGCGGGCAATGTGCTCGCGCCGCGCACGGCGTTCAAGCTGTCGCTGCGCCTGCCGCCGCTCGTCGACGCGGCCAAGGCGGTCGTGAAGTTGCAGCGATTGCTCGAAATGGATCCGCCGTACAACGCCAAGGTGACGTTCAAGCCGGAAGCGGGCGCCGCGACGGGCTGGAATGCGCCGGACCTCGCGCCGTGGCTGCGTTCGTCGCTGAATGAAGCGTCGAAGCGCCACTTCGGAGCGGACGTCGCGTACATCGGGCAGGGCGGCACGATCCCGCTCATGAACACGCTCAAGGAAGGGTTTCCGCGTTCGCAGTTCATGGTGTGCGGCGTGCTCGGCCCGAAATCGAACGCGCATGGACCGAACGAATTCCTGCACGTTCCGTATGCGAAAAAGCTGACGGCCTCGGTTGCGGAAGTGATTGCGGCGGCGCCCTGAATCTCGATCGACCGGTCGACGGTATGGAAAGCCCGGTCTGTCCGGGCTTTTTTTGGCCGGTTTTCAGCGATTTCGTAAAAACAAACTGGTAAGGCCAGTTGATCGTCTGTAAAGTGATAGGCCCGCGCGTGCCTCGAAATTCGAAACGCGCGAGCCATCAACTACGGAGACGAGTGCCGCAATGAATGCATCCCCCACGTCCACCCCTTATGCCACCGAACAGCGCATCGCCGCCGACACGCTGCACGCCTATGTCCGCGCGATCTGGGAATCAGCCGGCAGCGCGCCGCGCGAGGCGGAACTGGTCGCGGACCACCTCGTGATGTCGAATCTGTCGGGTCACGATTCGCACGGCGTCGGGATGATCCCGCGCTACGTCGCGTCGCTCGGCGAGGGCCAGTTGAAGCTCAACACGCACGCCCAAATCGTGCGCGATGCGGGCGCCGTGCTGACCGTCGATGGCCGCAAGGGCTTCGGGCAAGTGGTCGCCTACGAAGCGATGGAACATGGAATCGAGCGCGCGAAGAAGCTCGGTGTGTGCGCGGTGGGCTTGCGCAATGCGCATCACATCGGGCGCATCGGTCATTGGGCGGAGCAGTGCGCGAAGGCGGGGCTCGTGTCTTTCCACTTCGTGAACGTCGCGGGCGATCCGCTCGTGGCACCCTTCGGCGGCATCGACCGGCGTTTCGGCACGAACCCGTTCTGCGCAGCCTATCCGCGCGAGGGCAAGAGCCCGCTCGTGCTCGACTTCGCGACCGCCGGCATCGCTTACGGCAAGACGCGGGTGGCGTACAACAAGGGCGTGAAGGTCGCGCCGGGCATGCTGCTGGATCACGAAGGCAAGCCGACCATCGAACCGAAGGTGATGCACGAAGAGCCGTTCGGTTCGCTCACGGCGTTCGGACTGCACAAGGGTTCGGGCCTCGCCGCGTTGTGCGAGATTTTCGGCGGGGCGCTCTCGGGCGGCTATACGACGCACGAGGAGACGCTGGAGAAGTCGAGCGCGATCATCAACTGCATGACCTCGGTGATCGTCGATCCGAACGCGTTCGATGCCCCCGCCGCGCAGGCCGAGGCCGAAGCGTTCCTCGAATGGATGAAGGCTTCGCCGCGGGCGGCGGGCGTGGACGCGATCTACGCGCCGGGCGAGCCGGAGGAGGCGCGTCGCGCGGACCGCACGGCGAACGGCATCGCAATCGATCCGACGACGTGGAAGCAGATCCGCGATTCCGCGACGAAGTCGGGCATGCCGGAAGCGGATATCGAGAAGTTTGCGGCTGCGCTGAAGTAACGCGTGATGTCGCACGCGCGGCAAATTGGTCAAGCCAATTTGCCGCGTCATCGGCGATCAGGCGGCCATGTCGTCATCGATCCATTTGATGACGGACGTGCGTTTCGGCTGCCAGCCGAGCGTCTCGCGCGTGCGCTTGCTGCGCACGCGGCTGTTCGAGCCGAGACCGTACGACGCCATTTCATAACCCCATTCCTTGATCGCTTCCTCGAGCGGCCAGTCTTCCGGCCCACGCAGTTCGAGGGCGCGGGCCATGGCGGCCGTCATGTCGCGGAACTGCGCCTCGCCGCTTTCGACGAAGTAGAAAGTGCCCGCCGGCGATTTTTCGAGCGCGAGGCGGTAGATATCGACGACATCGTCGATATGCACGTTCGACCAGATGTTCAGGCCGCGTCCCACGTGGCGCACGATGCCGCTCTTCTTCGCCTGACGCTCCAGTCGCGGCAACTGCACGCTTGCCGTATTCGGGACGGCGCCGTGGCCGTAAATCAATGTGTTGCAGAGCACGGTCGAGCGCACGCCGCGTTTTGCGGCATCGAGCACCAGTGTGTCGATCGCCACGCGCGGCGCCTTGTCGGGCGTCGGCTCGGGCAGGTCGTCCTCGGAGTAGATTTTGTCCGATGCCTCGCCGCCCGACGCATCGCCGACGATGCTCGATCCGCTCGTATGCAGGAACGGCTTGTTCGTGCCTTCGAGCGCGCCGATCAGCGCCTGGACGGCGCCGCGATGATCGCTGCTCGCGGCGTTGATGACAGCATCGGCGGCGCGCGCCTCGGCGGTCAGCAAGTCGGTGTCGTCCAGGCTGCCGATCACCGGTTCGATGTTCAGGCGCTTCAGGTCCTCGGCCTGTTCCGTGCGCCGGATAAGACCGCGCACCCGATGACCGTCACGCGCGAGGCCCGCCGCGATCGAACCGCCGATAAACCCGCCCGCGCCAGTGATGAAAATGTTCATGTTTGTGCTCCGTTGAATGTTCGAACTACGATGAGCACAGTATGAGCCGCTTGGACTCTCGCAAAAAGAGCGATAGTCTCAAATGAAACTTGACTCCGAATCAATAATCCGCCGTCGACGCCCATCTCACCGTTTGTCACTCCACCCGAACCGACGATGCCTCCGATCGAAACCATCAACGCTCCCGGCCTGCCGATTCCGGCGGGACACTACAGCCACGCGACCCGCGCCGGCAATCTCGTGTGCGTGTCCGGCCAGTTGCCTATCCGTCCAGACGGCACGCATACGGGCGATCTCCCGTTCGAAGAGCAGGCTGAACAGACTCTTTCGAATCTGCGCACCGTGCTCGAAGCGGCAGGCGCGAGTCTCGCAGACTGCATCGAAGTGACCGTGTATCTCGTCGGCGTCGATCATTGGAAAGCGTTCAACGAAATCTACGCGCGCCACTTCGGCGCGTGGAAACCGGCGCGCGCCGTCGTGCCGGTCGGCGCGCTGCACTACGGCTATTTGCTGGAGATCTCGGCGCGGGCCTGGATCGAGCGCGGCTAGCCGCTACGCAAGGTCCAGCGATTTCGTCAGGTCGCCGAGCGGCGCCTGGCCGTTCGCGGCGAAGGCACGATCCCGTGAGGCCACGCCGTCGAGCGGTGCCAGGTCATGCACGCGCGAGATGAAGCGCAAGATCGAGTTCGTGTCGTACACGGTGTGATCGACGTAGCCCTTCTTCGCGAACGGGGAGATCACGAGCGCCGGAATGCGCGAGCCCGGGCCCCAGCGATCGCCCTTCGGCGGCGAGACATGGTCCCACCAGCCGCCGTTCTCGTCGACGGTGACGATCACCACCGTGTTTTCCCACTGCGGCCCGCGCTGGATGTGCTCGATCACGTTCGAGATATGCCGGTCGCCGGAAGCGACATCCGCATAGCCCGCGTGCATGTTGAGATTGCCTTGCGGCTTGTAAAAGGTGACGGCGGGGAGGCGGCCCGCGTCGATGTCGGCGAGCAGCTTGTTCGTCGATGGATCGTCGCCCAGACCCGCGTCGCGCAGATGCTGAGTGCGCGCGGCGGTGCCCGGTGCGTAGTTCGCGAAGTAGTTGAACGGTTGATGGTGATACTGGAAGTCCGGCACCGCGCCGGTGTCCCGGTGCTCGAGCGCGTATTGCCAGGCGCCGCTGTACCACGCCCAGTCGATGTTCCTGTCCGACAGGCGATCGCCGATGGTCGCGTAAGTCTGCGGCGGCAACACGAGCGCGTTCGCCCGGTCCGCGTAACGCGGATCGCCACCTTGCGGGGGCGGCACATTGCTCGGCTGATAGGGCGGGAACATGGTGTTGACCGCATAGCCATCGGCGGTGAGCGCCCCGTCGCGCACGAACTTCGGCGGACCTTCGAGCGCCGATTTCGGCGAATCGGGCGCGAGTTTGAGGCGCGATCCGGTGGGGTCGTCGCCTTCGATCACTGCAAGCAACTTTGCCGCCGGACTGCCTTTCGCGTCCGGATAGAAGGGCGCCTGCGCCGAGATCAGGAAAATATGGTTCAGCCACGAGCCGCCGAATGCCGACATGAAAAAGTTGTCGCAGAGCGTGTATTGCTGCGCGAGCCCCCACAGCTTCAGCGTCTCAGGCGAGTTCTGGTAATGGCCCATCACGAGGCCGCCCGAGTCGCCCCACGCCGCGAACTGATTATTACGACCCGCGTTGATCTGCATCTGGTTCTGATAAAACCGGTGGACCAGATCCCGCGTGATGACCGAATTGGGAAGCGGCGCCCCGTTCGCGTCCATGATCTGGAAGGGCGCGTTGCGCAGACCGGTGATCTGCTGCTCGGAAATCGCAAAGCGCTTGCCGCCGACTTCCTGCGCTTGCGGCACGAGCCCGCCCCAGATTTTCGGGAGCGTGGGCATGGGCGTGAGGCCGTCGCGATCGAGTTGCGTGTACTGCGACGCGGGCACGGCTGAGAGCGGATATTGCACGCCCGGATAATTGCCGTAGAGATTGGTGAAGCTGCGGTTCTCCGCGTAAATCACGACGATGTGCTGAACCTTCGCCGTGAGCGTGCGGTCGAGTGCGACATCGGCTGCGGTTTTAGGCGTGGACGGCTTGTTTTCGAACAGGTTGCACCCGCCGAGCGACAGTCCTGCGAGACCCACGCCAGCCGCAAGCAGCCGCCGCCGCGCGGGGTCCGCCGGCGCGTCGCCGGCTGGCGTATCGATGCTGGAGGGAAGCTCGTTCTGCGGATGGTCCTTCTCATTCATCGCCTGACTCCTCGTGAACATGCCGCACACGTCCCATGACGCGCGCCCGCATTATCGACGCCGAAAGATGACGCGCCCATTACCCGGCGCCCCGGCCTGGCCGCTATGCTGCTCGCGGCTCAACTGAGTGGGCATGATGCCGCATCGCCCCGCAGCGCGAAACCCGGCCAAACGGCATAGGAGAAAAACAGGAACATTGTGCGAATCGGCCTATGTCGTTCGGCCGACTGGAAAGCGCGAAGCAGCGTGACTAACATCAACTGAACACGAGCTTTGCTCCGACGAGTACCAGCGTCGCGGCAAGCACGTGACGCAGCAGCGCTTCGGGCGCCCTCGAGGAGAGCATGCTGCCGATGGCAATGCCCGGAATCGAACCCACGAGGAGCGAGGCGAGCAGGGCCCAGTCGACCGAGCCGAGCATCCAGTGGCCGGCGCCGGCAATCAGCGTGAGCGGCACCGCGTGGGCCACATCGGAGCCGACGATGCGCACCGTCGCGAGACGCGGATACAGCAGAAGCAGCACGGTCACCCCGATCGCGCCCGCGCCCACGGACGTAATCGAAACCAGGACACCGAGAATCGCGCCGGTGAGAACCGTCCAGGCGGCGGTGCGCACGGGGTGCTCGGGCCGGCCACGTCCCTTCTTGTACGCGAAGCGGGCGAGTTGCGGCCGAAAGACCAACGAAATGGCGGTGATGAGTAGCGCCGTACCGAGTATCAGCTGGATGAGCCGCGCGGTGTCGCGCGATTCAATGCCGTGCGCGTGCAGGAAATACAGTGTGATGGCCGCCGCCGGCACGCTGCCCGCGGCGAGACGGCCGGTGATGCGCCAGTCGACCGAACCCTTGATGCCGTGCACGAGCGTACCGGCGGTCTTGGTCGCGGCCGCGTAGAGCAGGTCGGTGCCGACGGCGGTCGCCGGGTGGATGCCGAACAGCAGGACGAGCAGCGGTGTCATTAGCGAACCGCCGCCCACGCCCGTCAGGCCGACGAGAAAGCCCACCGCGAGCCCCGAAGCAGAATAAAGTAAGTCGATATGCGGAAATGACATTGCGCGCGGAGAACCCGTCAGGCGTGGGTGGGTCGAAAAGCCGTCGATGATAGCGGGTAAGCGGCTCACTTGCTGCATGAGAGCGATGCCCGACCGGGCGGTCGCGGCGTGCCGGGAGCTTCGAACGCGTTCCAGAGCGGCTCAGGAAAACCCTTCAGAACACTTTCAGGAAGGCGCAATGAATACACAGGAACAGTCGCAAGAGCAGCAACAGCAACAACAATCGCAGGAGTCGCAGCCACGGCTCACGGATGACGCGTTCATCCCGACCGAGCATGCCAACATGCCGAGCGAACGCCAGTTCGTCCTGAAATCCGGCAACACATTCGCTGTCTACGACGCGAACGGCGACATCCGTGGCGGCGATGACGGCCTTTTCGTCAACGACACGCGGGTGCTTTCGGAGCTCGTGCTGACGTTCGGCGGACGCGCGCCGTCGCTGCTTTCCGGCAGCGTGTCGAGCGACAACGCGGTTTTCACGGCGCATCTGACCAACCGCCCGCTTCCGCCGATAGGCGGGGCCCAAACGCCGGAAGGCGTGATTCACGTCGAGCGCAAGCGTGTGCTGTCCGGGCACGTGCTGCACGAGAGCATCGTGCTCACGAATTACGGCACCGAGCCGTCCACCGTGCCGCTTTCGATCTCCTTCGCGGCGGACTTTCTCGACATGTTCGAGGTGCGCGGCGCGAAACGCGGCAAGCGCGGCGCGTTGCGGCCGCCGATGGTCGAGAACGGTGAGGTCGTGTTGCGCTATATCGGCCTGGACGAAGTGGAGCGCACGGCGCGCATCCAGTTCACGCCCGCGCCGGACGTGCTGTCGCCCACGCGCGCTGACTACGCGTTGCATATTCAGTCGGAGACCGCGATCTCGGTGTATTTGTCAGTGACGGCGGTCACGCATGCGCTTTCGGATGCCAGCGAGGAAAGCAAGCGCAACGCTGCCGAAGCTGCCGAATGCGCGCCGGAGTCGGGCCGCCCGGCGATTCGCGAGGCGCTCGTCGAAGCGCATCGGCGCATGCGCGACAGACGCCGCGCGAGCGCGCGCGTGCGTTCCAGCAATCCGCTTTTCAGTGAATGGATCGACCGTTCGTTCGCCGATCTCGGCCTGCTCACGACCGACCTCGAAACCGGCCCCTATCCCTACGCGGGTATTCCGTGGTTCTCGACGGCGTTCGGCCGTGACGCGATCATCACCTCGCTGCAAATGCTCTGGCTGCAACCCACGCTCGGGCGCGGCGTGCTGCGCTTTCTCGCCGCTCATCAGGCCCGCGAGGACTCGGCGTTCCGCGATGCCGAAATCGGCAAGATCATGCACGAGACACGCAAGAGCGAGATGGCGGCGACCGGCGAGGTGCCCTTCGCGCTTTATTACGGCGGCGTGGACAGCACGCCGCTCTTCATCGTGCTGGCGGGCGCCTATGCCGAGCGCACCGGCGACGGCGCACTGATCGACGAAATATGGCCGGCGCTGCAACTCGCGGCGCAATGGGTCGCGCGCCATTGCGACAAGAATCCGTACGGTCTGCTTGATTATCAGCGCGCATCGGAGAACGGTCTCGCGAATCAAGGCTGGAAGGACAGCCAGGATTCCGTGTTCCACGCGGACGGGAAATTCCCGGTTGGACCGATCTCGCTCGTCGAAGTGCAAGCGTATGCGTCGACGGCCTTTTCAACGATGGCGCGCCTCGCCAGCGAGCGCGGCGAAGACGAAAGTGCGCGTGAGTTCGAGCGCCGCGCGCGCCACATTCGCGAGCGCGTCGAGGAGATGTACTGGATGCCGGAGATGGACTTCTACGGCATCGCGCTCGACGGCAAGGGGGAGTTGTGCCGCGTGCTGTCGTCGAATGCGGGGCATCTGCTCGCATTCGATCTCGTCGATCGCAAGCGCGGCGAGGCCGTTGCACGTCAGCTCGAATCGACGCTCTTTCACACCGGCTGGGGCGTGCGCACGCTGGCGGCGGGGCAACCGCGCTTCAATCCGATGTCGTATCACAACGGCTCCGTATGGCCGCACGACACTGCATTGTGCGCACGCGGTCTCGCGCGTTACGGCGACCGCGGTGCGGCGGTGGGCCTGCTGCAAGCGTTGTTCGAGGCCGCCGTCACCTTCGATATGCGTCTGCCTGAGCTGTTCTGCGGATTCACGCGGCAGCGCGGCGAACGGCCGATCGCTTATCCGGTCGCCTGTCTGCCTCAGGCGTGGGCGGCGGGCGCGCCTTTCATGGTGCTGGAGGCGTGCCTTGGCATGACCGTCGATGCCGTCAACGATGAAGTGCGCATCGACCGGCCGGCGTTGCCCGAAGGCATCGACTGGCTGGAAATCGGCGATCTGCGTCTCGGCGACAAGACGGCGACGATCACGTTCCGGCGCGTCGGCGGGCAGGTGATTCCGTCGGTGGAAGGGGACGTGCGCGTGGTTGCGGTGCTCTGATGCGGCAAGCGCACAGCGCCATGATGGCGCTGTGCGCGCGATGACCGGTTAAACCGCCACGCTGCCGACGTAATTCTCCGCGAGCGCGGTAGCGGCCGCGCGCGACGTCGTCACGTGCTCCAGTTCGGCTACCTGCAGACGCTGCTCGAAGGGGGACGTGTCGTCGAGCTTGTGCAGCATGCGAGTCATCCACCACGAGAAATGCTCGGCGCGCCAGACGCGCTTGAGCGCCGTCTCGGTGTAACGCGCAAGCTTCTCGGTACCGCCTTCCTTGTAGAAGTCTTCGAGTGCGGCGTTCAGCACGCGCACGTCCGACACCGCGAGGTTCAGGCCCTTCGCGCCGGTCGGCGGCACGATGTGGGCGGCGTCGCCCGCGAGGAAGAGCTTGCCCGACTGCATCGGCGTGGACACGAAGCTGCGCATCCCGACGATGTTCTTCTGGAAGATCTTGCCTTCGGTGATCTGCCAGCCATCGGCGCTATCGACGCGTGCGTGCAACTCGGCCCAGATGCGGTCGTCGGACCAGGCGTCGACCGTATCTTTCGGATCGCACTGGAAGTACATGCGTTGCACGCCCGGCGAGCGCGTGCTGATGAGCGCGAAGCCCCGGTCGTGCCGTGCATAGATGAGCTCGTCGGAAGAAGGCGGCGCTTCGACCAGAATGCCGAACCAGCCGAACGGATAGATGCGCTGATAGTCCTGCCGGACTGCCTCGGGAATCGACTGGCGCGCGACGCCCTGCGAGCCGTCGCAGCCAATGATGAAGTCGCATTCCAGCTCTTCGTCGCGGCCTTCGTGCTGATACTTGATGCGCGGCTTGCGATCGCTGCCGTCCTGGAAATCGTGCAGCGACACGTTCGACACGTTGAACTTCAGCTCCCCGTTCGCCGCGAGTCGCGCCGCAACCAGATCCTTGATGACTTCGTGCTGCGCATACACCGTGATCGAATGACCGGTCAGCTCCGTCAGCGCAATGCGGCGGCGCTGACCTTCGAACGCGAGTTCGAACCCGTGATGCAGCGCGCCTTCGGCCTGCATGCGCGCGCCGAGACCGGCTTGATTGAGCGTGTCCATCGTGCCTTGTTCGAGCACGCCGGCACGGATCGTCGATTCGATGGCGTCCTGGCTGCGCGCTTCGAGCACGACCGATTCGATGCCGCGCAGATGCAGCAGATGAGAAAGAAGAAGCCCGGCGGGGCCCGCGCCGACGATGCCGACTTGAGTACGCATGTTGTCTCCGTGAGGCAGTGGTGATGTTGTGCGTACAGTGTCGGCAGAGCGGCCTTATGCCGCAACGCGATACGGAGGATAGGGTCTATCTGGTTTCGAGATAAAGGGCCGAAAATGGGCGTAATCCGCCAGATTTACGGGTAAATCCCTACGACACGCGGACGGCCAGGAGGGCCGTCCGCATGTCGGTCAATCTCACTCGGCCGACTGCTCCTTCAACTGGTTGCGCCTATATTCGCCCTGCCGCGTGAGCATCCAGCCCGGGTATTCCGAGGGCAACTGGCTGACTTCGTCGAGCGCCGCGAGTTCGTCGTCGTTGAGCCGGACTTTCGTCGCCGCGATGTTGTCGTCGAGCTGTTCGATGCGTTTCGCGCCGATGATCACGCTCGAGACGACCTTCTGATGCAGCAGCCATGCGAGCGCGATTTGCGCGACCGACACGCCCTTGGCCTCGGCCATGCGCCGCATCACGTCGACGCAGTCATACGCGCGCTCGACGTTGACCGGCGGGAAATCGAACTTGGTGCGCCGGCTGCCTTCTTCCTTCGCGCCTTCCCGGGTGTACTTGCCCGAGAGCAGGCCGCCCGCGAGCGGACTCCAGACCATCAGGCCGACGCTCTCGCTTTGCAAGAGCGGCACGATCTCGCGCTCGAGATCACGGCCGGCGATCGTGTAATACGCTTGCAGCGACTCGAAGCGCGCAAGACCCAGCCGCTCCGAGATACCGAGCGCCTTCATGATTTGCCACGCCGCCCAGTTCGACACGCCGATATAGCGCACATGGCCATGCTGCACGAGATTGTCGAGCGCGCGCAGCGTTTCCTCGATCGGCGTCGCCGGATCGAAACCGTGAATCTGGTACAGATCGACGTGATCCAGTTGCAAGCGCTTCAGGCTCGCTTTCACCCCGTCGATGATGTGATAGCGCGACGCGCCGCGCGAGTTCGTCCCCTTCGTCCCGGTCTCGCCGAGGATCTTCGTCGCGACGACTACGTTCTCGCGCGGCACCTTCAGGTTTTTCAGCGCCTGACCGGTGATGATTTCCGACTGGCCGTCGGCATAGACGTCGGCGGTGTCGATGAAATTGATGCCCGCATCGAGTGAGCGGCCGATCAGCTTGTCCGCGTCCGCCTGCTGCAACTGGCCGATGTTGTCCCAGATTCCGCCCGTTCCGCCGCCGAACGTCATCGTGCCCAGGCACAGTTCAGAGACGAAAAGACCGGTATTGCCGAATTTCCTGTAGCGCATGGTTGCTCCCGAATGACTGGAAAGGCGCGGCATCGCCCGAACTGCGCAAGCGATCCGGCCGGCAATGCAGTATCGTCCTGGCGCGCGGCCGGTTCATAGCCTGATCCTGTTCAATCCTTGCCTGTTCCTGCAAACGCTGCGGTCGCTCGCAAGCAATCACGCGCCCGCGCGAGTAAGCTAGCCAGAGTTCTCCCTATCTCGAAATCGTCCTTTCATCATGGCCCTGAACGACACCCCCGGCCTCGCCGGAAAAGACAGTCACGACCAGCCGAAGGAGATGCGCCACGTCGGCGCGGCCGATCCCGGGCTGGATCAGGCGCGGCTCGATCTCGTCGCGTTGCTCGACCGCTTCACCGCCGGTTGCGAAGGCTCCGTCGAAACGCCGGTGCCGGGGCTAGCCCTGCATCGCATCATGAATCCGGGCGGACCGAAGCACGGCATCCAGACGCCCGCGCTCGCGCTGATTGCGCAGGGCAGCAAGCGTCTCATGGTCGGCGACGAAGTCTATATCTACGATCCGATGCACTATCTGGTGTCGTCGGTGGATCTGCCCGTGTGCGGACAGGTGTCGGTGGCGAGCGAGTCGGAGCCGTATCTCGGCATGCGGCTCGAACTCGACGTCGAGGAAATCACGTCGCTGATCCAGGACGAGAATCTGCCGCCCGCGACGCAGGCCGACGCCTCGCGCGGTCTCTATGTGAACCGCCTCGGCAACTCGATGCTCGACGCGGTGCTGCGCCTCCTGCGTCTCGTCGATACGCCTGAAGACGTGCCGATCCTCGCACCGCTCGTGAAGCGCGAGATTCTCTATCGCCTGCTGATGAACGGCTCGGGCGCGCGGCTGCGCCAGATTGCGCTGCAGGACAGTCAGACCCAGCGTATCGCGAAGGCCATCCAGTTGCTGCGCCAGCACTTCGATCAGCCGCTGCGTGTCGAGGACATTGCGCGGGACGTCCACATGAGCGTGTCGTCGCTGCATCACCATTTCAAGGCCGTCACGGCGATGAGCCCGTTGCAATATCAGAAGCAGTTGCGGCTTCAGGAGGCGCGCCGCCTGATGATGCTCGATATCGTCGATGCCGCCACGGCCGCGCATCGCGTGGGCTATGAAAGCGCCTCGCAGTTCAGCCGCGAGTACAGCCGGCTCTTCGGCGCGCCGCCGCTGCGCGACACGCGTCGCTGGCGCGATGCGACCGCCGCCGCGGTCGGCGCCTGAGCGCCGGTTTCGCGGCCCGCTGCGAAATTTCGATGAATCTCTGGCAAGGCGCGCGCGAATGGTCTTGAATGGATTGCCGACTGGCGATGCGACGGCGCTGCCGCATCGGTTTATTTCATCGTCCGCGGAATAGTGCAGCGCTTCCGAACGTTCTACGGATACTTCTACAAAAAGGGAAAGATGAAATGAAGAAGCGCATCCAGATGTTCGCCGCTGCCGCAACAGTCGTCACCGCGTTCGCTTCGCTTGCTTCATCCGCCTATGCTGCGGTGCCGAAGGAAGCGAACGGCATGTTCGTCGATGAAAACGGCATGACGCTCTACACCTTCGACAAGGACACGAAAGGCGGCGCGAGCGCCTGCACCGGCGGCTGCGCGCAGGCGTGGCCGGCGGCGATGGCGAGCGACGCCGACAAGCCGAGCGGCAAATGGACCATGGAAGCCGCCGACGGCGGAAAGCAGTGGGCCTACGATGGCAAGCGCGTCTATCGCTTCGCGAAAGACACGAAGCCCGGCGACAAGAACGGGGATAACTTCCGCGACGTCTGGCACGTCGTGAAGCCCTGAACGTCGCGTTTCGCGCAACGCACGCGCAACAAACTTGGGAAGCGGCCGGCTCGCGGAATAAATCGGCGAGCCTGCCGGTCTATGAATCAACAGGTAACGATCATGAAACGATCGATCGGAGTGACGGCGCTCCTGATCGTGCTCAGCCTTGCGCTGGGCGCGGCGGGTTGCGCGAGCGGTACGCAAAGTGCGCCGAATTCGTCGGGGGCGCCGAGCGGGCCGGCCGGCGGAGGCAGCTACTGATGGCGAACGCCTCTGACGCTTGCGTCACGCGCGCGGGCGCACGGCCTTGAGCTTCGAGAGCGACCTTCTCGCGCATCTGCCCCAGCTGCGCCGCTACGCGCGCGGGCTGACGGGCGATCGCGCGTGGGCGGACGATCTCGTTCAGGACGCGACCGAGCGCGCGCTCAATCGCGCCAAATCGTTTCATGCCGGCACGAATTTGCGCGCATGGTTATTCACGATCATGCGCAACCTGTATATCGATCAGCTGCGCGGCCGACGCGATATTGCAGTGGACGATGAAACCGCGCCCTGGCGGCAGATGGCCGCGCCGCGCGGTGAAGTCGACGGCCTCGTGCTGCGCGACGTGCAGCGCGCGCTCTACTGTCTGCCCGTCGAGCAGCGTGAAGTGATGCTGCTCGTGTGCGTCGAGGAAATGAGTTATCAGGAGGCATCCGTGGTGTTGAACGTGCCGACCGGAACCGTGATGTCGCGCTTGTCGAGAGCGCGGGAGCACATGCGTGTTCTGCTCGGCGAAGAACCCGGCCGCAAGACGTCGCCGTCGTCACTGAAAGTGGTGAGCCGATCATGAGCAGCCAAGACCGTCCACCCGAAGGCGGCGACCGTATGGGACCTCCCAGGCCGGATCGCGATCTGCAGGCGTTGTCCGCCTTCATCGACGAAGAACTCCAGGGCGACGAACGCGACGCCGTGGCGCAGCGCATCGCGGCAGATCCGGCGAGCGAGGCGACCGCCGCCGCATATCGCGCGCAGGACAACGCGTTGCGCGCGCTCTTCGCCGATCAGGGCGAGCCGCAGGTCGTGCGTTTGCGGCCGCCCGCGCGCGAGCGTTATCTGATCGCGGCGTGCTTTCTGGTCGTCGGGGTCGCGTGCGGATTCCTGATGCACATGCTCCTGCCCTCGCTCGGCGAGAGTGCGCGCTTCGCGGAGCGGGCGGATATCGCCTATGCCGTGTACGCGCCCGAGCAGCGGCATGCGGTGGAGGTGGCCGCGTCGCAACAGGATCATCTCGTTACGTGGCTGTCGAAGCGGTTGAATCGCGCGGTGACGATTCCGTCGCTGGCCGAATACGGCTTTCAGCTCGTCGGCGGGCGCCTGTTGCCTGACGAGGAGGGCCCGGCCGCGCAGTTCATGTATCAGAACGCCACCGGCGAGCGGCTCACGCTCTATATGACGACGGCGACGATCAGGCGCAACGACAGCAAGATCAGAAGCCTCAAGGACGGGCAGCGCACGACGTTCTACTGGGCGTGGGATCGCGTCGGCTATGCGCTCTCGGGTCAGATCGGCGAGGCGAAGCTGCAGGCGATTGCGTATGACACATGCAAGGAGCTCGGCGGCGATCCCAAAAACTGGTGAACCGGCGAACGATGCAAAAGGCCGCAGCGATTTTTTTTTCGCTGCGGCCTTTTTTTATGGCTGGAACCGCTTAGTAGTAGCGATGCGGAGGCGGCGCGACATGATGATGGCGCTCCCATTCGTGGCGCTGCCAATAGCGATGGCCGTCCCAGTAGCGGTCACCGTGCCAGCCGACCGTCACGCGATGCGGCGGATTGTGGTGCACCTCGGCGGATGCGACGTTTGCGAGGCCCATGCCCAGCGCGGCAGCAAGGGAAGCGATCAGCAGGCTCTTCTTCGTCTTGTTCATCATGATATTTGCTCCTTGGTCGTTGCTTGCAGTCGAAACCGCGAGTCATGAGGTAGCAGTTTCGTTGTAATTCAGCGCGTCTTGCGCGAGGGCTCAGTCGCGGTAGTAATCGTGATGATGGTGATACCCGCCACCGTCCGGCACGACGATGCAGCCCGAAAGCGCGCTACTCAGCAACACGCCCAACGCTGCAAGGATCGCTAGTTTCTTCATGGCTTTCTCCGTGTGAATCCATGGAGATCAATTTAGCGGTTCGCAAAATGACAAGCCGTGTTCGTTTGTAAGCAAACGTGTAACCTGAAATATTTGCCACGGGCGCCTGTAAAGACGCTGCAGCGCGCGTCTCGCCGTTGCGCGCGAAGGGACGGCGCGCTATCCTGAACTCCGATTCACAATGTCGGAATGGATATGTCTCACATCAGCACGGGCGTCGAGTACGCGCTGCACTGCATGCTCTATCTCGCAGAGCCGCCGCACGGCGTGCGCGAGGCGAGCGTGCGCGATCTCGCGGAATTGCAGGGCGTGCCCGCGGAGTACGTCGCGAAGCTGTTCACGAAGCTGCACAAGGCGGGGCTCGTCGTCGCGACGGAAGGTGCGCGCGGGGGCTTTGCGCTTGCGCGGCCGTCGAAGGAAATCAGCGTGCTCGATGTCGTCGACGCGATCGACGGCGACAAGCCGCTCTTCGACTGCCGGGAGATTCGAGCGCGCTGCGCAGTGTTCGGCGACGACGCGCCGCCCTGGGCGACGAGCGGTGTCTGCGCCGTTCACGCGGTGATGAAAAACGCGGAGAAGCGCATGCGCGAGGCGCTCGCGGCGGACCGGCTAGCGGATCTCGCGGGACGCGTGCATGCCAAGGCGCCGCGCACTTTCGGACCGCAGGTCGTCAAGTGGCTCGACGAGCGCACCAGCCAGCGGCGCGCGGCGAAGGACTAGAGAGCTCAGCGAACGATCTTCGGTTTGATGTTCGGCGTGAGCGAAACGCCGACCACGCGACCATCGCGCACGCCGCAGCGGCTGTCCACGCGCGTCCACTGCGCCTTGCCGCGCGCCTTCGCGAACGCGCGCATCACGATGACCTTGTCGACCGGAATCGGGTCGCCGACACTGAAGATCGGAGTATCGTCGTCGATCTTTGCGGAGAGCACGCGCCGGTCGGGCACGATGAGCGTGTCGTACTTCGGCGCGTTCTCCACCCAGCGGTCGAACGCAGCGACGCATTGCGCGACGGCATCGGGCACGTGGAGCTTCGTCAGATACGAGTAATCCTCGGGCAGGTCCGGCGTCTCCTGCGCCTGGACGAGCTGAAACATCGACGCGGACAGCGCGAGCGCGAGCAATGCGGGAGCAAGAATGGTCTTCATGCGATGGGCGATCAAAAGGGACGACAGAGACGTTCGGCAGAGCGCGGATCGCGTGAACGGCGCTGTGAGTGCGGTGCGCGCGCCTGCGCAGGAATGGCGCGAAGTATACCGTGTGAAGTTTTGTGACGTCGAGCACATCGCGCATGTCGAATGCTGATCGAAAGCCTTGTGCGGCGCGTTGTATCCTTCAGTAGGGACGAACACACGAGGAGGCGCGCGATGAAAGCGGCGCGATGGGCGAAACAGGACGGCACGGGCCTCGAGCATCTCGTTCTGAACGAAGCGGCGGACGCAATCGTGATCGAGAGCGCGATCGTGGGTGAAGACGAGGCGCATGCCTTCGGCCTCGTCTATCGCATCGAATGCGATGCGCGCTGGCAGGTCACGCGTCTCGCGTTGAAGCTGGCGGGCGGCGCATCGCTCGACCTGCATCGCAGAGAGGGCAACAACGGTGACGCGCATGCGTGGAGCGACGCGAACGGTGAACCACAAGACTCACTTCGCGGCTGCATCGACGTGGACATCACCGCGACGCCGTTCACCAACACACTGCCGATTCGCCGTCTGCAACTGGCGCGCGGCGAGCGCCGCGTGATTCGCGTCGTCTATGTGCGCGTGCCCGAATTGAGCGTGAGCGTGGTGGAGCAGGCGTACACGTGCATCGAGCCGAATCATCGCTACCGTTACGAAGGGCTCGACACGGGCTTCACGGCGGATATCACCGTCGACGAGAACGGCCTCGTGCTCGACTATCCCGGACTCTTCAAGCGCGTCGCGTAATAATGCGGTTCATTGCTTGCCCTGATCCGAGAAACAAATGATGAACGATACGACTTCACCCCGTCTCACGAGCCTGTCCCACGGCGGCGGCTGCGGCTGCAAGATCGCGCCCGGCGTGCTGGCCGACCTGCTCAGGCGCGCCACGCCGCTGCCTGCGTTTCCGAATCTTCTCGTCGGCAACGACACCGCCGACGATGCCGCCGTCTACAAGCTCAACGACGAGCAGGCGATCGTCGCGACGACGGACTTCTTCATGCCGATCGTCGACGATCCGTTCGACTTCGGGCGCATTGCCGCAACCAACGCGCTTTCCGACGTCTACGCGATGGGCGGCAAGCCGATTCTCGCGCTCGCGCTCGTCGGCATGCCGATCAACGTGTTGCCGCACGAGGTCATCGCGCAAGTGCTGAAGGGCGGCGAAGCGGTCTGCGCCGAAGCGGGCATTCCGGTCGCGGGCGGTCATTCGATCGATTCCGTCGAGCCGATCTACGGACTGGCCGCGCTCGGCATCGTGCATCCGTCGCGCGTGAAGCGCAACGCGGCCGCGCGCGCGGGCGACGTGCTCGTGCTCGGCAAGCCGCTCGGCGTCGGCGTGCTGTCGGCCGCGCTCAAGAAGGACAAGCTCGATGCGGCCGGCTACAAGGCGATGATCGACGCGACCACCAAGCTCAACCGCCCCGGCGCGGAACTCGCGCAACTCGACGGCGTACATGCGCTCACTGACGTCACGGGCTTCGGCCTGCTCGGTCACACGCTCGAACTCGCACGCGGCGCGCAACTTACGGCGCGGATTCGCTACGCCGACTTGCCGTGGCTGCCGCAAGTACGCGAGTTCGTGCGCGCGGGCATCTTCACGGGCGCGTCGGGTCGCAACTGGAGCGCATACGGCAATGACATCGCATTGAACATCGAAGGTGACGAGGCCCGCGCCTTGCTCACCGATCCGCAGACCTCGGGCGGACTGCTCGTGTCGTGCGCGCCGGAAGCCGTGAACGACGTGCTCGCGATCTTCCGCGCGGACGGTTTCAACGATGCGACGGTCATCGGCGAGATGGTGGATGGCGCAGCCCGCGTCGACGTGATCTGAACCAATAAAAACAAGCGCATGAAGGAAGAATCCCCTAAGGCCATTTTCTACGCGCTCGCCGCGAACTTCGGCATCGCCGTCTGCAAGTTCGGGGCGGCGGCCTTTACCGGCTCGGGCGCGATGTTCGCGGAAGCGATCCATTCGACCGCCGATTGCGGCAATCAGTTGCTGCTGCTCCTCGGTCTGAAGCGCGCGCGGGCGCCCGCGAACGCGCTGCATCCGCTGGGCTCGGGGCGCGAGATCTATTTCTATGCGCTGATCGTCGCGCTTTTGCTGTTCTTCGTCGGTGGCGCGTTTTCGGTGTACGAGGGCGCGCATCGGCTGATGCATCATGAGCCCTTGTCGAATCCGATCGTCGCGCTCGTGATTCTGGGCATTTCGGTCGTGCTCGAAGCGTTTTCGCTTGCGGGCGCGATCCGCGAGATTCGCAAGGGTGCGCCGAACAAGACCTTATGGCGATGGTTCCGTGAAACACGGGAATCGGAACTGCTCGTGGTCGCGGGCGAGGATGTCGCGGCGCTGCTCGGTCTCGCCATCGCGTTCGCCGCGGTGCTCATGACGATGCTCACCGGCAATACGGCATACGATGCCGCCGGCTCGATCGGCGTCGGCGTGCTGTTGATGATCATCGCGTTTCTCGTCGCGCGCGAAGTGAAGTCGATGATCGTCGGCGAATCCGCGAGCCCCGAAGTGCGAAAGGCCATCGATGCGCACCTGCGCGCGCGTCCCGAGATCACGCGCATCATCAGCCTCATCACGCTGCAATGGGGCAAGCATGTCGTCGTCGCGGTGCAGGCGGAGATGATCGACTACGCGAGCGGCCGCGCGATGATCGATGCGATCAATATCATCGAAGACGACCTGCAGCGTGTCTTTCCGCAAGTGCGCTGGGTGTTCTTCGAACCCGATATCGCGCGCGATCGCGGCGAGCCGGCGCTGTAAGGTCCGAACGAGGGGGAAGGGCAGGAGCGCCGCATGCTACCGGGAGAAGGGTCGTTCAGGACCGCTTCTGCCGCATCGACCGCATCGCGTTAACATACGTCATGCGCGTCGTCCGCATCGAGTCCCTGACATTTCGTGATCTTCATCCGACCCATGCGCAAATTGCTCCTTGCAGTGCTGCTCGTCCTCGTGTCGAGCGTTCTTCCGGTCTTTTCCCCATCTTCCTTCGCCGCAGCCGATCCCGCGCAGCACGCGTCGCAGCCGGGTCTCGCGCTGACGCCGCAGCAGGCGCGCGATGCGCTCTCGGTGCTCAACGATCCCGCACGCCGTTCGCAAGTCGCCGATACGCTGCGCGCCATCGCGGCGGCAGGCGCGCTGGCCGCGCCCGCGCCCGCGAGCGCGCCGCAGTCCGCGTCGGCGGCGGCTGCGGCGCCGGCATCGGGCGCGTCGAGCGTGCTCGCTCATTCGCTGACCGCCAACGGTCTCGCCTCGCAATTGTCGCGGCAAGCCGGGCACTGGCTCGTGCAGATCGGCGCGGGCCTGCGGCACTCGACCGTCGCGCTGCTCGATTTCGGCTCCGTGGCGTCGTGGTGGCGCGACCGAACGTCGAGTGACGAAGGGCGCGCGCTCATCGGCCATGTCGTGTGGACGGTGCTTGCGTCGCTGTTGCCCGCGTTGCTGCTCGAATTTCTGTGCTTGCGGCTGCTCAAGCGTCCGCGCGCGCGGATCGCGGCGCGCGGCGTCGCCGATGCCGAGGCACAGGATCCCGGCCTCGTGCGCGAACAACGCGCGGCGGAGCGCGCGGAGGACGACGCCGCGCGCAGCGGCGATGCGACCGCCATCCATCTCGCCGAGCGCAAGGCCGACAGCGCGCGCGGCCAGCGCCATGCCGCACGTCACTGGACGCTCTTGCAACGTCTGCCGAGCGCGCTCCTGTACGGCTTTCTTTCTCTGGTTCCGCTCGTCGTTTTCATCGGCGTCGTGACCTTGCTCATGTCGATCTTCATCGACGACAACACGCCCGAAGCGCGCGTCGCGGGCTCGCTCATCGACGTCTATCTGGTCTGCCGCGCGATCGTGATCGTGAGCGGTTTCTTCGTCGCGCCGCGTGCGCCCGGCCTGCGCCTCTTTCAGGTAAGCGATTTCTATGCGGCGTATCTGCATCGCTGGGTGCAGCGCATCGTGTGTATCGCGGGTGCGGGCATCGCGCTTGCCAATGCCGCCGAGCCGCTCGGCCTGTCCGGCGACGCGCGCATCGCGATCCTGAAGTTCGTGCTGCTGATCGTGCATCTGATGATCGCGTTCGTGATCTTCGAGAGCCGCACGTCGGTGGCCGAGCGTATCCGGGAACGCGCGCGGACGAATCGCTCGGTGAGGCTCGTCGGCAACTGGGTCGCCGATGTCTGGGCGGGTGTCGCGATCTTCTTCGTGATCGCGCTGTGGTTCGTGTGGGCGCTCGACGTGCAGAACGGCTACAGAACGCTCTTTCATCTGGGCGGGGTGTCGTTGCTCGTGCTCGTCGGCGCGCGCGTGCTGGCAATCGTCGCGTTCGGCGCACTCGGCCGTGTCTTTCATGACGGCGATGAGGATGACGTCACGAGCGATTCCATCGTGCGCCGCCGCGCCTATCGCTATTACCCGACGTTGCGGCGCATTGTGCAGGCGCTCATTTCCGTCGTCACGATCGTCGCGCTTCTGGAAGTCTGGCACGTCAACGTGCTGCATCTGCTCACGTCGGGCGGTGTGGGCAACCGGCTCGCATCGGCGCTCCTCACGATCGTCGTCGCGGCCGTGTTCGCCGTGCTGGTGTGGGAGGCGGCGAACATCGCCGTCGAGCAGCGGTTGGAGCAATGGACCGCGAGCGGCGAACGCCTGCGCGCCGCGCGCTTGCGCACACTCCTGCCGATGATGCGCTCCGGCCTCTTCATCGTGATCGCGATGGTCGTCGTGTTGACGGGCCTCTCCGAGATCGGCGTGAACACGGCGCCTTTACTCGCGAGCGCGAGCATCTTCGGCGTGGCGCTTGGCTTCGGCTCGCAAAAGCTCGTGCAGGATCTCATCACGGGCATCTTCCTGCTGATGGAAAACGCGATGCAGGTCGGCGACTGGGTGACGCTCGCGGGCGTGTCGGGCACGGTCGAGTATCTGTCGATCCGCACGGTGCGTCTGCGCGGCGGCGACGGCTCGCTCTACACGGTGCCGTTCAGTTCGGTGTCGACGGTGAACAACACGAATCGCGGCATCGGCAATGCAGCCGTGCGCGTGTCGATCGCGCTCGGCCAGGATGTCGATCTCGCGATTTCCACGCTGAAGGAAATCGGCGCCGCGCTGCGCGAGGACGAGGCCTTCCGCGACGGTATTCTCTCCGACTTCAGCTTCTGGGGCGTCGATGCCGTCGACGGTTCGACCGTCACACTCGCAGGTCAGATCCAGTGCCGCGACAGCGCGCGCTGGCCGGTGCAGCGCGAGTTCAACCGGCGCATTCTCAACGAGTTTACGGCGCGCGGCATCGAGATCGCGAATCCGCAGCGCAACTTTGTGATCGTCAATGGCGGCACTCAGGAAGGGAATCCAGAAGGCGTTCAAGACGCGGACGAAGCGGGCGCGGATCAGCGCGGCGAACCGTCGAAGGCCGCGCAGCATCCGACGAGCGAGGCCGCCGGCCCGGCGAACGTCGCCTCGAATGCGCCGCCGCCGCGCAGTTCGCAAAGCGGCACGTGATCCTATAATCGTTCGGCCCCGATCGCGCCCTCTGACGGGCGCGATTTTTTTTCGAAGGTCGAACGTTCACGAGGATCACGCCTGCCATGACTGCCATGAGAGTCGCCGCATCGGAATCGAAAAAGACATCGAACACGTTGCGCAGGGCGGTTGTCGCCGTCGCGATCGCCGCGGGTGCGTCGGGCCTCGCGGGATGCGCATCCGCGCCGCGCTCGTCCGATAGCGCGAGCGGCGTGCGCCCAGTCAAGGTCATGATCGTCACGATGTTCGCGCCCGAAGGCAAAGTGTGGCTCGACAAGCTCGGACCGTGGGACGCGATCAAGGTGGCGGGATTGTCGCCGGATTATCCGGACGTGCATTGCAATCGCGACGACGTGTGCGTCATCACGACCGGCATGGGCCACACCAACGCGGCCGCGTCGATGATGGCGCTCGCGTTCTCCGAGCGCCTCGACTTGCGCAACGCCTACTTTCTGGTCGCGGGCATCGCGGGCATCGATCCGGCGCAAGGCACGGTCGGCTCGGCGGCGTGGGCGAAGTATCTCGTCGATTTCGGCCCGCAATGGGAACTCGACGCGCGCGAGAAGCCCGCCCGCTGGCCCAGCGGATTCATCGGCATCAACACGAAGGGGCCGAACGAGAAACCGGCGCCCGACTATCGCACGGAAGTCTTTGCGCTCAACGCCACGCTCGCCGATACCGCCTACGCGATCTCGCGCAACGTCTCGCTCTCCGACAGCGACCAGGCCCGAGCCGCGCGCGCGAAATTCAACTACGCGCCGGCGAACCGGCCACCGCGCGTGATCCAGTGCGACACGCTCGCGGGCGATACGTGGTGGTCGGGCAAATACATCGGCGAACGGGCGCGCGCGTGGACGCGGCTTCTGACGGACGGTCGCGGCGTCTACTGCACGACGCAACAGGAAGACAACGCCACCTATGAGGCGCTCAAGCGGGCGGCGAGCGTGCAGCGGGTGGACCTGTCGCGCGTGGCGGTGCTGCGCGCCGGTTCCGATTTCGATCGTCCATACAAGGGACAGCCCGCCGTCGACAATCTGCTCAATTACGCCGCGCAGGGCGGCTTTGCACCGGCCATCGAGAATCTGTATCGGACCGGCAATCCTTTTGTACAAGAGGTTGTTACACATTGGGACGCATGGAGTAAAGGCGTCCCGCGAAGGTAAAGCGTTACGTTACAACCGGGTAAGACAGGCCGTAACACTGCCGTAACACCGGTTTGGCAATTATTACCTGATCACGCGGCAACCGGTAAAGACCGTTTAGGCCGTTATTTTTTGCGTTTTTCGTCTGATGGATCATCGCAAAAATAGCGCCTCAAGACGTCAACCGACTCCGGCAATCCCCCGTTATTGCTGGCGGCAGGCGATTATTCCGACCAAAACCCAGCTTGGCCAACCAAACGCCTCAAACATAAGATGAATAGAGCGTGAGCGGTAGAGTCGGTTGAAATGACCTGACTGAAACAATTACCGATCTAAAGTGTTGTTTGCAACAAAATATTATTGAGACCGCTTGCTTTAGATTCAGACCGTACTTAGAATCCGTTTCACAGTGGTTGTTACAAGATGTAACGCACTGAAACAAAGATTACGCAGTACGTAGCCGGGCAGAACTAGCTCGGTGAGGCACAAAAAAGATATCGGCAAAAAGCCGGCGGGAAATTCGGGGATTTACTGGAAGTTGCAACCATGAACGGTCGCGAAACGCTGGAATCAATCCGGGAAATCAACTTGTCTTACATCATGCTCGCGCAGCGTCTCTTGCGCGAGGACCGGGCCATCGGCATGTTCCGGCTCGGTCTGTCGGCGGAACTCGCCGATCTGCTCGCAGGCCTCACGCTCGCGCAGGTCGTCAAGCTCGCGTCGTCGGATAACCTGCTTTGCGCTTTCCGCTTCAACGATCACACGATGCTGTCGGCCTTGACGCAACCCGCGAAGAACGCGGACATCGCGCCGACGCACGCGGCGATCCTGCTGGCTGGCCAGCCGGCCGAACAGTTCGCTTAAGGGACGACGGAGCGAGCCATGCTGAAGAAGAGCCTCACCGAAGACGCCCAGGAAGTGTTCCGCGCAATTGCGCTGATCGAGCTCGGCGCGCGCATGCAAGTGCTGGAGAGCGAACTCACGCTCTCGCGCGATCGCATGATTCGCCTCTATCGCGAAGTGAAGGGGGTATCGCCGCCGAAGGGCATGCTGCCGTTCTCGGCCGACTGGTACATGACGTGGCTCGCCAATATCCACGCATCGCTTTTCTATAACACCTATACGTTCCTGAAGAACGAAGCTGGCTGTTCGCATCTCGATGCGTTGACCAAAGGGTATCGGCTGTACCTCGAGCACTGCACCCATAGCGGCGCCGAGGCGGTACTCGACCTTACGCGGGCCTGGACTCTTGTGCGCTTTTTCGACGCCGGCATGCTGCAGATGACACCCTGCTGCCGCTGCACCGGGAAGTTCGTCGCACACAAACATGATTTGCAGAACAACGTGGTGTGCGGGGCCTGCCAGCCGCCGTCACGCGCGGGGAAGACCAAGAAAGCGGCGGCCGCGAAACAGGCCAGTCAAGAAGCCGCGCTGGAGGTAGTGATGTCGAAGAACGAAGTGCCGGAGCATGCGGAGCACACGGCACTCGGTAACGTGGCGGCGTTGCAGCCGCAACGGGCAAGCCTGGTCGCACAGGCTGCTTAGGCGGTAGCGGCCGCTGGCCATCCTCCGGGGACTATCCGCGAGGATGGTGGATGACCGGCTTGCCGCTACCGTGTTTTACTTCTCTTTCGCTTTCCCGAATTCGTGGGCCCGGAGCCATTGGTGCGCCGGGCTCTTTTGTTTGGCCGCCAAGTAAAATGCTTCGATGGCACGCGTTCTCGAAGATATCGGCTTGGCTTCCGCACAACAGGGTTTTCTGCTGACTCGGCACTGGCGCGACACCGCGGCCGGGACGGAAGTCGATTTCTGGCTCGCCACCGATGACGGCCCGAGAAAAATCCGCATCGCGTTACAGACGAGCGTCGCGTTCATTCGCGCGGAGGATCGTGCGAAGGCCGAGCCGATCGTCGCCGGCGTGCGGGACGCCTATCTGCGTGAATTGCCGCTCAGGGATTTTCGCCAGAAGCCGGTACTCGGCCTCTACTGCCCGCACTATCGTCAGTTGCTTGCGCTCGAGAAGAACCTCAGAAGCGCCGGCGTCAATGTATTCGAAGCCGATATCCGCCCTCATGAACGCTACCTGATGGAGCGGTTCATCACGGCGCCGGTGTCGTTCGAAGGCGCCGAAGAGGTCGAAGGCGACGGCTACATTTCCAGCGAACTGAAGCCCGCGCCGGATTACCGGCCGTCGCTCAAAGTCGTGTCGCTCGATATCGAAACGAGCGCGAAAGGCGATCTCTATTCGATCGCGCTCGAAGGCTGCGGCGCGCGTCAGGTCTACATGCTCGGTCCGCCGAACGGCGTGTACGGGCCAACCGATTTCGTGCTCGATTATTGCGAAAGCCGCGCCGAGATGCTGCGCCGTTTCAACGCGTGGATCGCGGATCATGATCCGGACGCGATCATCGGCTGGAATGTGGTGCAGTTCGACCTGCGCATTCTCCAGCGACACGCCGACGACTACGGCGTGCCCCTCACGCTCGGCCGCGATGGCAGCCCGGTCGAATGGCGCGAGCATGGCATGAAGCGCAATCACTTCTTCGTGTCGATCGCAGGACGGCTCGTGATCGACGGCATCGAGGCGTTGCGCTCGGCGACGTGGAATTTTCCGTCGTTCAGCCTGGAATACGTCGCGCAGTCGCTGCTGGGCGAAGGCAAGGCGATCGACAGTCCGTACGCGCGCATGGACGAGATCGAGCGACGCTTCAAGGAAGACAAGCCCGCGCTCGCCCATTACAACCTGAGCGACTGCGAACTCGTCACGAAAGTTTTCGAGACGACCGAGCTGCTGCCGTTTCTGCTGGAGCGCGCGACCGTCACGGGCCTGCAGGCCGACCGCAGCGGCGGCTCCGTTGCGGCGTTCACGCATCTGTATATGCCGCGGATGCACCGGCTCGGCTATGTCGCGCCGAATCTCGGCGATGTGCCGGAGGAAGCGAGCCCCGGCGGCTTCGTGATGGATTCGCGCCCCGGCCTTTACGATTCCGTGCTGGTGCTCGACTACAAGAGCCTGTATCCGTCGATCATCCGCACGTTTCTGATCGATCCGGCCGGGCTCGCGCAAGGCACGGCCATGCCGGACGACGCCGACACGGTGCCGGGTTTTCGCGGCGCGCGCTTTTCCCGCGACACGCATTGCCTGCCCGCGATCGTCGCGCAAGTGTGGGAAGGGCGGGAAGCGGCGAAACGGCAGCGCAACAAGCCGCTGTCGCAGGCGCTCAAGATCATCATGAACTCGTTCTACGGCGTGCTCGGATCGAGCGGCTGCCGCTTCTTCGATCCGCGCCTCGCGTCGTCGATCACGATGCGCGGTCACGAAATCATGCATCGCACGCGCGAGCTGATCGAGGCGCGCGGATACAGCGTGATCTACGGCGATACGGATTCGACCTTCGTGTGGCTGCGGCGCGCGCGCGATGAGGACGACGCGGCGCGCATCGGCCGGGCGCTCGTCGCGCATGTGAACGAATACTGGCGCGAGCATCTGAACGACGCCTTCGGACTCGACAGCGCACTCGAACTGCAATTCGAAACGCATTTCAGGCGCTTCCTGATGCCGACGATCCGCGGCACGGAAGAGGGCAGCAAGAAGCGCTACGCGGGACTGACGATGCGCGCGGACGGCAGCGAGGAAATCATCTACAAAGGCCTCGAAACCGTGCGCACCGACTGGACGCCGCTCGCACAGCGCTTTCAGCGCGAGCTCTACATGCGCGTCTTCAAGGGCGAGGCGTATGAAGCGTATGTGCGCGATTACGTCGGGCGCACGCGGCGCGGCGAGCTGGACGAACTGCTCGTGTATCGCAAGCGACTGCGCCGCACGCTCGGCGACTATCAGCGCAACGTGCCGCCGCACGTGCGCGCCGCGCGCATCGCCGATGAACACAACGCGCGGGCCGGCCGTCCGCTGCAATATCAGAACGGCGGCTGGATCAGTTATGTGATGACGACGGCCGGTCCCGAGCCGGTCGAGGCGCGCCACGCGCCGATCGATTACGAGCACTATGTGAGCAAGCAGCTTCAGCCGGTCGCGGACGGCATCCTGCCGTTCTTGCGCGACGACTTCATCGCGCTGATGTCCGGCCAGAAAGAGCTGTTCTAGGTTAGAAGCGCACGCCGAAACCCGCCTCGATGATGTCCGCATCGCGGTCATAACGCGTGACCATCCGGTTCCACGTGACGCGCGCGAGCCAGCGATCCGTGAACCGGTAGCTCGCCGATACCGACACGAGGCCCGAGAAGCGGCCATCGCCGGTGCGGTTTTGCGGCAGGTCGTCGTTTTGGGTGATCGACAGATACGGTCCCGCGCCGACGCCGAGCGTGAGCCTGTCGTCGAAGAATGCGCGGGTCGCCCATAGCTGGGCCGCGACGCCATCGCGGCGCGACTGCGAGTGTCCGCCTTCGTGCAGATACGACGCGGTGAAATCGACGTAATGCCACAGTCCACGCCGGTACTCGATGCTTTCAGCCAGATTCGTTTCCGAGTCGGGGCTGTTCAGGATCGTCGTGCCGAGCATCACGGTGACTTCGTTGCTGGTGACGTTCGTCGTGCGCGGCACGGGACGCGCGCGCGAACCGCGTCCTTCGGGCGCGTCGAGCTGATAGCCGATGCCGAAGAGCAGCGCGGTCGTGTCGGGGCCGCCGAACGCCTGCACACGGTTCAGCTTCATCTCCGCGATCCAGCGGTTATCGAAGTAATACGCTGCGCGCAGCGTGAACATGCCGCCCCAGCCGTGCGTGTTCGAATAGTCTCCGCCGGCCTGCGCCTGGCTCGTATCGAAATAGCGATACGGCCCCGCACCCGCCGACAATTCCAGCCGGTCATTCCAGAGCGGCACGCGCCCCCAGATCTGGAAGGCTTGCCCGTCACGATGATGGTCGGGAATATGGCCTTCGTTCAGCCAGGAAAAACTCCAGGCCGCATAGCGCCCGAGCCCTTCACGATAGCTGGCTTCCCAGGAATAGGTGTTGTGGCCGTTGCTCCTGAGCGGGCCGGCGAGCAAGGAGAACTCCTGAGCGTGAGCCGTGCTGGTCGCGATGGCGAGTGCCGCGCACGCGATCAGCCAGGCGGCGGCGGTCTTGCAACTGCGTTCATTGCTGGCGGTTGTCATCGGCGAGGTCGGATTCGGGAGGGTCCGGCATCTTTCGTATAGGCCTGTTCGAGCAGGATACCGATTTAAGAGAGTTCGTGCAGAAATCGGAGTCGTTCTTATCCAGTCGAGCGTGACGGAAAACGTTTGCGCGTCTGCGGCGCCGTCGCCCCCGACCGACATTCGCTCGGCCTACGTTCGCAGCCACTCACACGCGGGGTTACGTCTTTCGTTCAGCTTGCGTAGATTGATTCCATCCCGGCAATGAATTCAGCAAGCGAGGTCAGCGGTGGACTCCACTCCAATCGAATATCGAGGCTGTGAGCTTTCGGTCATCATCCGGCACGTGTCCGGCGAATTCCTGGCGACGCTGCTGATAGAGCGGCCCGGCGGCGTGCGGCGCGCGATCGGGCCGCTTCGCGCGTTTCCGACGGCGCAGGCCGCCGCAAATTTCGCCATCGAGTGCGGCAAGGCGGAGCTCGACGGCCGTCCGACGGCGCGGGAGCCGCGCGTCGCGGTGCCGGGTTGAAAAAGCGTTGAGCGCGGGCGTCGCCCGCGTGCGGCTTGGCTGGGACCGCGCGCGCCGCTTTTGACACGGAGCACTTCGTTCATTCCATGCCGTCATGTTCAGGCGTCGAACTCTTTCGCTGTTGATACTCACGACGATGCTTCCGGCCTGCGCGACGCCGATGAAAGAAACGTGCGCGACGGGCGAGTTGCACGTCGCAAATGAGCTCATCTATTTCGGAACCGCAAAGCCGACGGACCTCGTCACGCCCGAACAATTCGACGACTTCCTGCGCACCGACGTCACGCCGCGCTTCCCGCAAGGCTTCACGACATGGCGCGCGAGCGGTCAATGGCGCGCGGCGGATGGCTCGATGGTGCACGAATCGACCTGGGTGTTGAGCCTCGCCCATCCGGACGACAAAGCGAGCAATGAGGCCATCGGCGAAATTCGCGAGCTCTATCGCGCACGCTTCGAGCAGGAATCGACGCTGCGCCTGCGACATATGGCGTGTGCCTCTTTTTAGAAATCGTTATCACGCGCCAGCCGGTTCGACCGTCCGATTGCGCGCCACGCGGCGCCTCGGAATTGCCTCAAAAACTCCTGAAATCGACCAGTTCTTAACGTCGATCCTCGCGGTTGACTCAATAATTTACAAGCACGCGAACCAGGCCGGATATCCTCGCACACTTCATGCTGGCAGACGGCCCGCATGCCTTTACCCCGATTTCCACCTTCGATTGTCAAACCCCATGGTGACCCTGGTCAGTTGTTTCTCCGATCGCAACGCCGCTGCATCGCGCGACAACCACGATGAATATTGCCGCCGCATGAACGTGAAACATCGCTTCGAGGCGATGTCGAGTTGCGTCGATTCGATCGAGCTGCGCACGCTCTACAAGTACCAGTTGGTGAGCGACATGTTGCGGGAGGCTGAGGAGGGGGAACTGGTCATCTTTGCCACGGAAAACGCGCTGTTCCTTCGCTTTCACGACTTCGACCAGATCATGGCCGGCCGCGACGTCCTGTTGACCCGAGGACATTTCGGCGTGAACACCGAAATGTTCGTGCTGAGAAACACGGAAGAGAACCGCCGCGTCGCGCGCGGACTCGCCGCGCAATGCCGCGGATACTTCGAATACGGCAAATTCGTCACCGAGGAAGTCTTGCTCGAAAACCTGCCGACCGTGCCCGACTGGGAGGATCTGAACGGCGTGGTTCCTGTCGCGTCGATGTGGTCGGGCCAGCACCCGGACCTGTGCGGCAGGGAAATCACCGCCGTCTCGCTCGTCTACACGCCGCGTCTTTACAGCAAGTACGGCCCGCTCTGGCGCGCCATGTTTGCACGGCATGTGAATGCGTGCCACGCGTCGGGCGAGTTGCGGGTTTTCGAAAGCGCGGCGCCGCTGTCGAGCGATATGCATGAGTCGCTTTCCGTGTATCAGCCGGGGCGCCCCATTGCGGTCGTGATGCTCTATACGCCGAACATCGCGAGCTATGCGCGCTTCGGCGAAGCGAGCATGCGCGCGTATTGCGAGCAGCATGGCTATACGCTGTACGTGCATCGCGACGTGCCGCCGGATTTCGGGCGTGACGCCTGCGGCAACTGGGCCAAGCCGTTCCTGCTGAAGAAGTATCTGCCGCAGCACGAATGGGTCTTCTGGATGGACGCGGATATCATCGCGATGAATCAGACCGTGAAGCTCGAGAAGTTCACTGAAGGGCGCGAGCGCGTGTTGACAGCGGACATCTGCGGCTGGCGATTCAACTCGGGCGTGATGGGCTTTCGCAACACGGAAGAAAACGCCCGCGCGCTCGATGCCGTGCTCGCGAAGGTGCATGAGATCGAAGACGTCAAGTACACGTTCTCGAGTCACGGCGACCAGTACATATTCATGGAGCAACTGATCGCGCACGGCCTGTGTCCCGAAATGGACTCGCCGGAACTCGTCAGCTTCAGGGATCTCAACACACCGTGGTACTACGCCGACCGGACCACGTTCCTGTGCCATTTCCACGGCCTGAGTGCCGAAATGCGGACCTTGTATATGTCGATGAACGCCGTGCCGGACGGCGGCTTCGAAGTCATCGAACGGGAATCGACGCGCGCGGCGCCTGCCGCGATTCCGCGCACGCTGCTCGCGATCCACACGCCAGCCTGATATTCGAGGCTTATGCGCCGGCCATTTTCCTCAGGAGACGCTCGCGCGGATCGACCGCCTCCTGTAGCACAGGCTCCTGCGCGAGATTCCACGCGAAGCCGCGCGCGGGGACCCGGCGCGTCGGCTTGATGTTCTCACGCCTGCGCACCAGCGTGCGCACGGCGCGAGCGAGTGCGAGATCGATCGCTCCGCGCCAGTCGCGCGCGATCGAGGTCGCCACGACCTTGTTTTCCCGATTCAGTTGCACTTCCACCTGACAGCGCTTGTCGACGCCGCCGCGCGGCCCGTTGATGTCGGACAAGCTGACGGTCGCCTTTGAAATCAGCCACGCGAGGCGCCGAAAGACGAATTCGCTGCGGGCCTTCGCGAGCACGTGCATCGCAATGGCTTCGGGATCGCGGGACTTGAACAGGACTTTCATTGACGCCTCCTTGTTGAACGTGAGATCAGCGTAAGGCGTCGCCGTGTCACGAAAAAGCAGAACCAACGGGACGCAAGCTTCGAAAAAACCGAAGTCACGCCCCGGCGTGTGAAAGAACCTGCTGCGTCAACGGATGATGCCGCCCGCGCCGCGATACGATCGCATGCACTTCCTCTTTCACGTCCGGCGAGCGGCCGAGCCAGCGCAGGCCGCGCAGCAGCGGCGCATCGCCCGCGCCGAATTCCGCGAGTGGAAACACGCCCAGACCGCGTGCGCCGAACACGGCCATCAGCGCGCTATCCTCGAATTCGCCGACGATACGCGGCACGATGCCTTGCGTCTCCAGCCAGCGATCGAGCCGCGCGCGCAGCGACGAATGCCCGGTCGGCAGAAGAATGGGCAGCGAGGCGAGGCTCTCCGGGAAGTGATCGATCGCGCTCTTGCGCACGATGGAAGCCGGCCCGTACCAATCTACAGGCGAAGCGATGAGCCGCTCGCTCGTGAGGCGCAAATTGTGATTGTGCGGCGCCGGATGGCTCGCGAGCACCAGATCGAGCCGATGCAGCGCGAGTTCGGCGAGCAGTTCGTCCGTTTCGCCTTCGTGACAGAGCAGGCGCAGCGCGGGATTGTCGAGTACCGGCGCAAGCAGCGCATGTGCGGCGAGCTTCGAAATGCCGTCCGACAGCCCGACGGCAAGACGTGCGAGCGTGCCGCTCGCCGCCTCCCGCACTTCGTCCTGGATCGACTGGCCGAGTTGGAAGATCTCCTCGGCGCGTGCGAACGCAACCTGTCCCGCCTCGGTCATGGTGACGCCGCGTCCGGCCGGTTTGAGCAATTGATGCCCGAGCGATTTTTCCAGTTCGCGCACCTGAGCGCTGATGGTCTGAACCGCCATATCGAGCCGCTCCGCCGCGCGCGCAAACCCGCCTTCCTTCACGACGACCCAGAAGTAATGCAAATGTCGATAGTTGAGCATGAGTCGCGCGTCCTCGCCGTTTCGGTTGATATTCGACACTTCGAAAAAGCCGAAGTATCGATTCGATTATCGCTGATTTTTTCGATCGTGCGATGAGTCGATCATGGGCGCGATACGTCTTCAATCCAACCTGTCCGCACTCATGGAATATCTTCTCTCGCTTGCCGCCGATCCCGCCGTGTGGGCCGCCCTCGTCACGCTGATCGTGATGGAAGTCGTGCTCGGCATCGACAATCTCGTCTTCATTTCCATTCTCAGCAACAAGCTGCCCGTCGCGCAACGAGCGCGCACGCAGCGCATCGGCATCATGCTCGCGCTCGTGATGCGGCTCGCGCTGCTCGGCACGGTCGCGTGGATTGCGCAGCTGACTGCGCCGGTGTTCTCCGTGTTCGAGCATGCGTTTTCGTGGCGTGACCTCATCCTGCTCGCGGGCGGCCTGTTCCTCGTCTGGAAAGCGACCAAGGAGATGCACCATCACGTCAGGAAGGATCACGACGAGACGCCCGGTGTCGCGTCGAGTCTCGGCAGCATGACAGCGTGGTCGGCAATCGGCCAGATCCTGCTGCTCGACCTCGTGTTTTCCGTGGACAGCATCATCACGGCGGTCGGGATGACCGATCACCTGCCGATCATGTTCATCGCCGTCATCTTCGCCGTCGCGACGATGCTCTTCGCCGCGCAACCGCTCTCGCGCTTCATCGAACGCAATCCGACGGTCGTGACGCTCGCGCTCTCGTTCCTGCTCGTGATCGCGATGACGCTGATAGCCGAGGGTTTCGGAACGCACGTGCCGAAGGGCTACATTTACGCGGCGATGGGATTTGCCGGATTCGTCGAAGGGTTGAATCTGTTTGCACGGCGCGTGAAGGGCAAGCGGGAGGCGAATGTGCAGACGGAAAACCGTGCGCATCTGGACGGTGCGTCCGGTTGACCTTCGATCGGCGCGCGCCGCGCTTATCCACAGTTTCCGTGCACAAACCTGTGCACAAACAGGGGAGCGGCGCGCTATCAGCCTGAAGCAACTGAAGAAATTCGCCACGCTTCCCGCTATGAAACGAACCTTCACGCGCCTTCGCCTCACTGTGCGCCGCCCCTCGGTTCGCCTCGTTGCAAGCGGGAATTCGGCTTGCTTCTCGCACGGCAAGTGACTACGTTATGCGATAGCGCACGCCCGATTCCTTTCGGTTCCCGAAATATCCACCGATGAAATCGCGCGTCGCGGACACCGCGATCAATCATCGACAGAAAACATAAGAAGAACCTGCGTGCGATGAATCAGGCCAATACCCGCGGCCTCGCTTCTGCGGAACGCAGGCGACAGGAGGGAAGCATGAGTCCGCATTGGGAGATCGGCACGGTGAGCGAGGGGTTCGAGCCCATCGCGCCGCAGGCGCTCGCATCCGTCGCGCGGATCGATCCATATATCGTGTGGGCTCACGCGACGCACTATCGCGACCTGGGCGGCATGCCGAGCGGCCGTGTGCCGATTGCCATCGAGATGAAGCAGGGCGGCGATACTGCGCAGCAGTTCGCGCAGACCATCGAGCGCAACGGCTGGCAGCACTGGATCTGGATGTCCGCGCTCTATCGCGATCCGCCCGCCACGCTCGAGGCCACGCGCTTCTGCACGGCTCACGTGACGCGCGAGTTCTACGCGCATCTGCACACCGACCTCGCGGGCAAGTTCGAACGCTTCACGGAAGCGCTGGTCATCACGTCGCACGTCGATGCACCGGTGGATCGAGCGCCGGCCGTGCATGCGCCCCTGCGCGAGGGGTTGGGTCACGCGATCGTCGGCGTATGCGATGAAGATATCGCGTTCACGCATGCGCGATTCTCGGAGGATGCAGCCGGCACGCGCACGCGCTTTCGATGTTTCTGGGATCAGAACGATGCGGCCGAACCGGCAGCCGGTCTAGGCTACGGGAGCGAATGGCTCAAACATCAGATGGACGCGATGTTGAACGATGCACGCCTTCATGCCGAAACAGTTTTCTCCGCAGGCGAAGGCGTCGCAATTCGGCCCGCCGGTCGCCGAGCGTGCGGGCTGCCATTCTTCGCGCGCCGAGCCTGGCGATGTCCATGTCGATGGCATTCGCGATGCGCCCTTGCCGATGATCGGCGTACAGCTCAAACGACGCTGCCGCACGATGCGCAACGCGTTCGGCCCCTGTCCCGATGCCGAAGTGCTCGACGCCGTCCGCTATGTCGTGCAGCGCGCACAGGACATTGGCGGCGCGAAGTGTCATGCGCTCGTCAGCCTGAACGCCGGCAATGTCGCGTGGCAGCAGGACGGCAGTTCGCTCATCGAAAGCGCGCTCGACGAGTTAATGGATACCGGCGCCTGCTCTGTCGTGCTTCCATCGGGCAATGTCGATCTGTCGCACTGCCGCGGGGCGCTGACGATCGAGGATCGCGCGGAGTCGGCGTTGCGCTGGCCCGTGCGTGCGCATTCCGCAGCGCCGAGCCTCGCCGAGATCTGGTGCTCGAGCGATGCCGGCGCGCCCGCTGTCGACGTGCAGATCGTGCCGCCCGACGGGATCGCGAGCGCCTGGCTCACGCTAGGCGATATCGGCATATACACGCGTGGCGGCGAAGCGATCTGCACCGTCGTGCATCTCGGCCGGGGTGCGCGCGGCGACGGGCACATGATCCTCGTCGCGCTCGCGCCGACCGCCGCGCGCAGCGGCATGCGCCGCGCGGCGGCGGGCGAATGGCTCATTCGCCTGAGGAACAACGCGCGCGCGAAGCTCACCGCTTATGCGTGGATGCAGTGCGACGAATCAGCCGGCGAGACGCCGCTCGTCGCGCCGTCGCATGCGCGCGATAGCGGCAAGTAGCGCGCTCAACCGCGTGAATGGAGCGCGATGATCTCCTGTAGATCGAGGTCGTGCTCCAGCGAATGCAGCAGCTCATCGTGAATCTCCCCGGAACGATGCATGCGCAGCAGCTCCGCGCGCCCGGCCGCGATGGCGGCGAGCACGACGTCGTAATGCGCGTGACGCGCGTCCGTCGGAAATTCCTCCATGTCCCGAAAACGCTGCGTGAGCCCCGCGCGATACGTGTATTGCTCGAGCAGACGCGGATGGATCACATTGCCGTCGGCGTCGTGCACGAGCGGCTGTATCGCGGCGAGTTGCGCCGACTCCATGCGCGCCCATGCCTGCGGTTCGGTGAGATGTCGCGACGAGCGCTCATGGCCGCGCGTCAACGAGAGCAGGGCGATGAGCGGGCCGATCGTCGCGCCTTGCAGAAGCACGGTGACGAGGATCACCGCGAAGCCGGCGAACAGGATGAGATCGCGGCCAGGCATCGTCTCGGGCAAGGAGAGCGCGACGGCGAGCGTCACCACGCCGCGCATGCCGGCCCAACTCACGACGGTAGCGGCGCGCCAGTCGGGAACGGCGACGCCGGCTTCGTCGGCGTCCGCGCGCTTGCGTCCGGTGACGGACCACGCGATCCATTTCACCGCCTCGACGCCGAACACCCATACGAAGCGCGACAGGATCACGACGGCGATCACCGCGGCCGTCGCAGGCCCGAGCAGCGAGAACGCATCGCCGACGCCGCCGAGCCGCACGGCGATGCCGCGCAGCGACAAGCCGATCAACACGAAGACGAGCGCCTCCAGCACGAACACGACGACTTGCCAGAACGCCGTGCCGCGCATGCGCTGCGCCGCCGTGAACACTTCGTGCTGATGCCAGCCGACGACCATGCCGCACGTGACCGTCGCGATGACGCTCGACACGCCGAGCTCTTCGCCCGCGATATAGCTGACCCATGACGTGAGCATCGACGTGGTGATGACGAGATAGTCGTCCTCGAGCGCGCGCATGATCCTGACGGCGATGAAGCCCGCGACGATCCCGACCACGACGCCGCCAACGGCCAGTCCCGCGAAGCTCGCGGCGGCGCGCGGCGCGCTGAACACGCCGCTCATCGCGGCGACGAGCGCGAAGCGGAACAGCACGAGGCCGGCCGCATCGTTGAGCAGGCTTTCGCCTTCGAGCAGCACCATCAGGCGACGCGGCAACGCGACGCGCTCGAGCACGGCCTTGGCGGCGACCGCATCGGGCGGCGAGACGACTGCGCCGAGCGCGAAGCACGCGGCCCACGGCAGCTCGGGCACGACGAGATGCACCGCGATGCCGACGACGAGCGTCGTGAAGGCCACCGCGCCGATCGCAAGCAGCAGGATCCCGCTCAGATTGCGCTTGAAGTCGTCCCACACGAAAAAGTACGCGCCGTACATGAGGAGCGGCGGCAGGAACACGACGAGGACGAGCTCCGGGTCGAGTTCGATGTGCGGCAAGCCCGGCACGAACGCCATCGCGACGCCGCCGACGAGCAGCGCGGCCGCAGGCGGCAGCCGCAAGCGCTTGGCGAGCACTTCGAGCGCGATGATCGCGATCAGCGAGACGAGCACCAGATTGAATGCCGTGGCGGCGTGCATGAATTTTTTCCTCGGGTTGCGTTGAGTTCTTATGCCGAAATGCGCGGCGCCCCACGCAGGCGCCACGCATGGCGCTGCTACGATCGACGCGGGGCCGGGCGGCGAGCCGCGGTCATCGTATCCGAAAGGGAGTGAAAATGAGACGAAAGTCGTCGGGCGTGGCGGTGGCGGCGGTGCTGGTAGGCGTTGCCGTGGCGGCCGTGCTGTATATCGCGAGCTTCGGCAGATCGCGTCATGCGGATGCGCCCGTGCCGACGCCCTCCGCGCTCGCCGCGCAAGACGGCGGGGCGAGCGCGGCGAACTTCGGGAATGCGCCGAAACCGCCCGAATCGACGCAGGGCGATCGAACCGCCGCGCGCTGACACGCGGCGTCCATTCTTTGTCACAGGCACCGAACCTGTCGCGCACGACAGGAATATGACTTGCTCGCCGCCTGACGATGCCAACAAAGCTCGTCGGGAGCACATCGCGATGGGACACCATCCCCAGAAGGTTCCACACGCCGCCGCGTTGCTCGTCGATGGGCGCGGCATGATCGGCAACATGAAGACGGCCGCGCTCGTGTCGCTGTGCGGCGCGATCGACTTCATGTGCTTTCCCCGCATCGACTCGCCCACGCTCTTCGCCGCGCTGCTCGATGAGGAGCGTGGCGGCGTTTTCTCGATCACGCCGCGCGCGCCGCATGCCAATGTCAAGCAGATGTATCTGCCCGAAACGAATGTGCTGCTCACGCGTTTCATGACCGACGAGGGCGTGTGCGAGCTGCTCGATCTGATGCCGGTCGCATCGAATGCCGCCCGCGCCGATGAGGTGCCGAACTGCGTGCTGCGCATCGTGCGGCTCGTGTTCGGGCGCATGACGCTCGACGTGCGCTGCGACCCGCGCTTCGACTACGCGCGCGCGAAGCACACGGCGCATGCCGTGGAGAAGGGGATCGAATTCATCTGCGCCGACGGCTCGCCGCCCTTGCGCCTCATCGCGAACGTGCCGCTCGCCGTCGAAGAGCAGGGCGCACGCGCCACGCTGGAATTCGAGGCGGGCGATTGCGCATGCTTCGCGCTCGGCGGGGCGGACGGGCTCGCCGACATCGAGGCGAACCACGATGCGATCCTCTCCGACACCATCGATTACTGGAAAGCATGGTCGTCGCGCTCGACGTATCGCGGGCGCTATCGCGAAGTCGTGCTGCGCTCGGCGCTGACCTTGAAGCTCTTGAGCTCGGAGGAATTCGGCGCGATCGTCGCCGCGCCGACCTTCGGCCTGCCCGAGGCGCAGGACGGCTCGCGCCGCTGGGATTACCGCTTCACCTGGATACGTGACGCCGCGTTCTCCGTGTATGCGCTCTTGCGCCTCGGCTATACCGGCGAGGCCGAGCGCTTCATGAAATGGATCGCCGAGCGCAGCCGCGATTGCAGCGCGCACGGCAAGTTGCGCGTGATGTACTCGGTCGACGGCAACGACGCGCTCGCGGAAAGCGCCTTGACGAGCCTCGTGGGCGAAGTGCCGGGAAAGATGGTCGTCGGCAACGAGGCGCGCGATCAGATCCAGCTCGATGTCTACGGCGCGCTGCTCGATTCGGTCTACCTCTACAACAAGTACGGCGCGGCCATTTCGTACGAGGGCTGGCGGCATGTGACGCGCACGGTCGATTACGTCGTCGAACATTGGCGCGAGGCGGATAACGGCATCTGGGAATTCCGCAACGGCACGCGCGCGCTCCTGCATTCGCGCCTGATGTGCTGGGTGACGCTGGATCGCGCACTGCGGCTCGCCGAGAAGCGCTCGCTGCCCGCGCCGCTCGCGATCTGGTTCCGCACGCGCGACGAGATTCATCGGGACATCCACGAACAGTTCTGGAACGAGGACATCGGGAGCTTCGTGCAGACGCCGGGCTCCGCCACGCTCGACGCCTCTGCGCTGATGATGCCGCTCGTGCGCTTCATCGGCCCGAAGGATCCGCGCTGGATCGGCACGCTCGATGCAATCGGTCGCGAGTTGCGCGTCGATCCGCTGATCTTCCGCTACACGCGCGGTTCGACACTCGACGGCTTGCCCGGCACGGAAGGCGGCTTCTCCGCGTGCTCGTTCTGGTATGCGGAGGCGCTCGCGCGCGCGGGACGCGTGGACGAAGGGCGGCTCGTCTTCGAGAAGATGCTGGCGTACGCGAACCATGTCGGGCTTTTCTCTGAGGAAGTGGCGACGAGCGGCGAGGCGCTCGGTAATTTCCCGCAGGCGTTGACGCATCTCGCGCTCATCAGCGCGGCATACCAGCTCGACAGGAATCTCGATCGGGTGCATGTGCCCTGGACCTGATCGGTCTGCGCGAGCCGTCGCGACGCTGTATCCTTTCAGCTCACTCTGAGCATGAACGGAGGGCAGGGGATGAACGGCAAGACGGTCATGACGTGCATCGACGCGGCGCATGCGTCGCTCAAGGAACACGCCGATGAAATCGCCTCGCTCGATCAGGCGATCGGCGACGGCGATCACATCATCAACCTGCTGCGCGGCATGGGGGCGCTCGCCGGCATGCGCGAGCAAATCGAAGGCGAGTCCTTCGCGCCCGCGCTCAAGCTTGCAGCGACGAAAGTGCTGTCGACCGTCGGCGGCTCGTCCGGGCCGCTCTTCTTTTCGATGCTGACAGGCATGGCGAAGACACCGACCGACGATGCCGGCGTCGCCGCTGTCGCGCGCGCGTTCGCGGCGGGCGTCGATGCCGTGGGCCAGCGCGGCAAGACGGGCATCGGCAGCAAGACGATGATGGACGTGCTCATTCCTGTCGCCGAACGCTTCACCGCGATGGCCGATGCGCTCGCTTCGAAGAAGGAGATCCTCGAAGCGCTGCCGCGCATTGCGGAAGAAAGCATGCTCGCGACGCGCGACATGCTCGCCACGAAGGGGCGCGCGTCGTTCCTCGGCGAGCGCTCGCGCGGCCATGTCGATCCGGGCGCGCGATCGAGCCAGCTCATGATCGAAGCGGTCTGCGCGCGGCTCGCGCAAGGCGATGCCTGACCACAAAAATGGAGCAGCGGACATGAAGAAGTTCGTCAATCGCGTCGATGATTACCTGACTGAAAGCCTCGCGGGCTTCGCTGCGGCGCATGCGGATCTCGTGACGGTCAACTTCGATCCGCTCTACATCGTGCGCCGAGTGCTGAAGCCGGGCAAGGTCGCGATCATCTCGGGCGGCGGATCAGGGCATGAGCCGTTGCATGGCGGCTTCGTCGGACACGGCATGCTCGATGCCGCATGCCCCGGGCAGGTCTTCACATCGCCGACGCCCGATCAGATGATGGCGGCGGCGCAGGCGGCGGATACGGGCGCGGGCGTGCTGTTCATCGTGAAGAATTATTCAGGGGACCTGATGAACTTCGAGATGGCGTCCGAGCTGTGCGAGATGCCGAATGCGTCGGTGCTCGTCAACGATGATGTCGCCGTCGAGAACTCCAGCTTCACGACCGGACGGCGCGGTGTGGCGGGCACGGTGATCGTCGAGAAACTCGTGGGCAGCTTCGCGCAAACCGGTGCCGATCTGCAAGCGTGCCGGGCGTTCGGCGAGCGCGTGACGGCGCGGATTGCATCGATGGGCGTGGCGTTTTCGAGCTGCACGGTGCCTGCTGCGGGCAAGCCGACCTTCACGCTCGGCGACGATGAGATCGAGATCGGAGTGGGCATTCACGGTGAGCCGGGACGCAGACGGGCGAAGTTCGAAACCGCCAACGCGATTGCGGATGAATTGCTTACGGCGATCGTCGACGATCTGAAGCCAGCGGCGGATGCGTCGTTGCTTCTGCTCGTCAATGGGCTCGGCGGCACGCCGTTGTCGGAGCTTTATCTGCTCTATCACGCGGCGCGGACGTGGCTCGCTTGGCGCGGGTTGAGCGTGGCGCGCTCTCAGGTGGGCGCGCTGACGACGTCGCTGGAAATGGCGGGAGCGTCGATCACGCTTTGCACGCTCGATGACGAGATGGCGAGGCATTGGGATAGTCCGGTGCACACGGCGGCGTTGCGCTGGGGGATGTGAGGAAGCGTTGAACGGGCTGCGGATGGGCGATTGCGTGGTGAATTGGCGGGCTCCCGCTGGGCGAACAGTCGCGAGCTTGCCACCGGTAAACAACCCGAATCTGTAAATAGCCAGAACACGACATTAGGATAAAGCCGCAACACCAGAAAAATACGATAATTTGTGTTATGTAAAATAAATTTAACGTTCGGGATGACGGTCGGCTACCGGTTCCAGGTCGAACAACGCCTCCCAAAACCGGATCAAAAAATTTCACCCAAGAACTCCCACAACGCGAAAGTTTCCCCTATAATTCGCGGCTTCCGTAGGCTCGTAGCTCAGCTGGTTAGAGCACCACCTTGACATGGTGGGGGTCGTTGGTTCGAGTCCAATCGAGCCTACCAACGACATTCAGACGCACCGCGGCGATCTATATCGCCGCGGTGCGTTTTCATTTCCGCGCAACCTTTTCTGGCAGCCGCGTGGCAACGGCGATTCGGCCGCGCGTCAGTCCCAGCAATTTCGGAACGCCACCGCGACGATCACCGGCACCGTGAGCACGAGTGGAATGGCGAAATACGGGATTTCCAGATGGACGATCCACGTATAGATCAGCCACGCCACGCCCAACGCCAGCGTAGCGATGCCGATGAGTGCCGTCAGTACATTGAGCATGCGGGGCGACATCCGCTTGCGGGAGGCTTCTTTGCCCGAAGGAGTTTCCATGGCGGCGTGCGCATCGGAGCGCGAGAGTAGTACATCCCGATTTTATACCGCCCTGCCCGCCATAGTCGTTCGTTCGAGGCTTTCGAACCGCACCAGATGTGAAAGGAAATGCGCCGCTGGCGCAGCGCAGAAGCATCCGTGTATCGTTCAGTCAACCAGGGAGGACACACCATGATCGACGATACCGACAAGAAGCACCTGATCCGCTGCATCGAACTGGCGCAGGAAGCGCTCGATAACGGCGACGAGCCCTTCGGCTCGATGCTCGTCGCAAAGGACGGGCGCGTGCTTTTCGAAGACCGCAATCGCGTGAGCAACGGCGATCAAACGCGGCACCCGGAATTCGCGATTGCGAAATGGGCGGCGCAGAACGTGCCGGAAGCGGAGCGCAAGGACGCGGTCGTGTACACCTCCGGCGAGCATTGCCCCATGTGCGCGGCGGCGCACGCGTGGGTCGGGCTGGGGCGCATCGTCTATGCGGCGTCAACCGCGCAATTCACGAGCTGGCGTGCGGAACTCGGCGCACAACCCGGGCGTGTGCGTCCGCTGACGATACAGGAAGTTATCGAAAATACAGTCGTCGATGGTCCCGTCGAGGAGTTCGCCGAACGCATCAAGGCGCTTCACGTGGCGCGCTATCGAATGGCCAACGTTCAGCAGTAGATCTTCATCGGAATGCCCGCAGCCGATGCGCATCCATAAGATTGAACGATCCACGCGAAGACACAAGCAAAAAAGCCCGGCGCGGAATCATCCCGGCCGGGGTCGACGCACGCCCTCGGAAATACTCAAAAGTTATGCCGTATGCCGAGCGTCACAGACAGTTGTCGATCGCTGTTCGAGTTAGCCAGATTGGGAATCTGCGCGTAATTCGCAGGCCCGCCCGTTGCCGGATCGATACCGAGTCCCGCCCCCACCGACTTCTGCATGATGGCGACACCATACAACGCGGTGCGCTTCGAAAGTGCGTAATTCGCGCCGAGGTTCACTTGATGAAAACGCGTCGATGAACCGCCGTCGGGTTTCGCATTGTTATAGATATAGGCGAGCCCCAGTTGCAAAAACGGCGTAGCCGCGTAAGTCAGGTTCACTTCGCCGATATCGAACGCAATATTGCGGCCCTGCGGATTGGCGCTATCGGCAAAGTACTGGCTATGCTCGAGGCGGCTATGCGTATAGGTCAGCGCGATGGTCGCCGGCCCGATCGCATACGATGCGCCCGCGCCATAAGCCTTCAGCGCTTCCGCATTCTGTAGTTGACAATAGAGCGCTGACGGATTGGAGCAGGCAAAATCGCCGATATAGCCGTTTGCGCCACCCAAAGCCGCATCGAGCGGATTGTGCAGATTCAGATAGCCCGCACTGATCGAGACCGGCAGACGCGTATAAGCTGCTGCGAACGAATAGCCGCGCCGTTGCCCGAAGTCACCCGCGACACCACCGAGGCTATACGTGCCGCCCACAGAAAAGCCATTCCAGTCGGGGCTCGTGTACTTGATTGCGTTGTTGAAGTTGAATGCTTCGTTCAGGTTGTCGACGTCGCCGATGTGCGAGCCGTAAAGCGTCGCCCATGAATTGCTCGACACATAAGGCCCGAGGAAATCCGAATACGAATCGTATTGACGCCCGAGCGACAACGTGCCGAATTGCTCGTGCGCCAGACCCACCCAGGCCTGACGATTGAACAACGCCCCACCCTGAACCAGGCCTCCTGTTCCGGTATAAAAGCTGTTCTCAAGGTTGAACTTCGCTTGCAAGCCGCTGCCCAGATCTTCCACGCCGAGAAATCCAAAACGCGAAGGCACGAGATTGCCGCCAGAAAATGCGAAGTTATGCCCAGAACCGACGCTGCCGTCGGCGCTGGTGATCTGCTGATTGGTCGTGTAGGTCAGCCCGGCATCGACGGTTCCGTAAAGCGTCACCGTGCTTTGCGCCGATGCGCTCGCGCATACGGCGAGCGCCGCCGTCGAAACGAGTTGCCGCGCGATCGTGCGAGTTGTCATGCGAGCGTCCTCACGCGTAATTGATCAGCACCGACTTGGTTTCGGTGTACATGTCGATCACCGCGCGTCCGAGCTCCCGTCCGAAGCCCGATTGCTTGAAACCGCCGAACGGCATCGCGTTATCGAGGAGCGAATGGCAATTGACCCATACGGTGCCCGCCTTGATGCGCGGCACGAGCTTGTGAATCGCCGAGAGGTTGTTCGACCAGATGCTCGCGCCGAGTCCATACGGCGTGTCGTTCGCTTTCGCGACCACGCTGTCGATATCGTCGTACGGCATCGCGACGAGCACCGGCCCGAAGATTTCCTCGCGCACCACCTTCATCGAATGATCCGTATCGACGAGCACGGTCGGCTTCACGAAGAAACCCGCGCCCCCCTTGCGCGCACCGCCCGCGATCGCACGCGCGCCTTCATCGCGTCCCGCTTCGATATAGCCGAGCACGCGATCCATCTGCCGCGCCGACACGAGCGGACCGATCTGCGTCGATGCATCGAGGCCCGGCCCCATCGGCAAGGATTGAGCGATGGCCGCGACGCGCTCCATCACACGATCGAATACTTTCTCGTGCACGTAGACGCGCGAACCGGCGGTGCACACTTGTCCCGAATTGAAAAAGATCGCATTGGCGACGCCTTCCGCCGCCTTGTCGATATCGACATCGGGCAGCACGATCACCGGCGACTTGCCGCCGAGTTCGAGCGACATGCGCGTCATGTTGTCGAGCGCCGCGTGACCGATTGCCTTGCCGGTCGGCGTCGAACCCGTGAACGCAATCTTGTCGATGCCGGGATGACGCGCGAGCGCCGCGCCTGCCGTGCGGCCGAGTCCCGTAACGACATTCACGACACCCTTCTCGATGCCCGCTTCCTGGATCAGCATCGCGAGGCGCAATGCGGACAGCGGCGTGTCTTCCGCCGGTTTCAGCACGACGGTGCAGCCTGTCGCAAGCGCAGGCGCAAGTTTCCACGAGGCCATCAACAACGGGAAATTCCACGGAATGATCGCGCCGACGACACCCACCGGCTCCTTGCGCGTATAACCGAAGAAATCATTCGACGGGCTATACGGGATCGATGCTTCGAGCGTGCTGCCCTCGATCTTCGTCGCCCAGCCGGCCATATAACGGAAGCATTGCGCGGCCATCGATACATCGAGCCCTTGCGCGACCGTTACCGGCTTGCCGTTATCGAGTGACTCGATCTCCGCGAGCTCGCGCGCATTCGCTTCGATCAGATCGGCGACCCGCAGCAACAGGCGTTCGCGATCAGTCGGCTTCATGCGCGACCATGCGGAGTCGTCGAATGCGCGACGTGCGGCAAGCACCGCGCGATCCACATCGGCCTCATCGGCACTGGGGACGCGGGCGAGCAGTTCGCCATCGGCGGGATTGATCACATCGAGCGTGGCGCCGCTTGCGCTGTTCACCCATGCGCCGTCGATCAACATTTGCTGCGCCGACGCGATGAACGTGCGCGTCGAATCGAGCATCGCGAGATGCTGGCTGTTATTCATCACAGTGTCTCCTAGTAGTGTTCGGGGACGGCGTTGACGCCGTTCTCCTGCAGTTCCTTCACGAGCTTCATGCGCGTGCGCGCAACATCGGTGAGCGCGGGACGGCGATACGCGGCGATCTCTTCCGCCGTATAAGGCTTGAACGATGCAGGCCGCGATTGCTCGTTCATCGTCGCGAGCAGCCAGTTCAGGACGTTCGCGAGTTCGGCATCGTTCAAAGCGGAATTGGCGGCGCCCGGCACGCGCATCACGAACTGACGGCCCTCGGGCAACGAGACGAAATGGCCGAGCGAGTTACGCAATGCGGGCACTTTGCCGGGGATGCCGGAACCATCGGCGGTATGGCATCCCATGCAATTGAGCACCCAGTCCTGACGCGCCCGCGCCGCGTCGTACGCCTGCGCCTGCGATGCGTCCGCGATGAAGAGCGCGGCAAGCATCGCAGCGGCGAGGACCGCGCGCGGCTTCATAGCCCGAGGCCCTTCACGACCGCTTCGCGATGCTGATGCACGGCGGTCTGATCGAGCGGTCCGGCGCGCCATGCCTTGACCTCTGCCACGTCGAAGGGCTTGGCCGAACCATGCTGCGCGTTCAGATCGAACACGACGTAGTTCAGCACGTCGGCGATTTCTTCATCGGATAGCGATGCGAAGCTTGGCATCTTGAAGTTGTAGTTCTTCTCCTTGACCTTGATCGGACCGAACATGCCATAGAGCACGGTATGCCCTAATTGCGCGCGGCCCTCGGGCGAGCCCGCGTATTTACCCGGATAGTCGACGAGCGGCGGCGCGAGTCCGTCCATGCCCTTGCCGCCCGCTTGGTGGCAGACGGCGCACTTGCCGTCGAATGTCGCTTTGCCGCCGGGATAATGCATCGTTTGCGCGAATGATTGAGATGCAAAACTCATCGCGCCGGCAGCGAGCGCCGCCATCAAAACACTTGCTGTGTTCATTGCGTCGCCGCTCCCAATAGCACCGATACCGAGCAGTGGTAATTCGAATTGCCGTTCGCCATGCACCAATTGATGTCGTTATTGAGCGATAACTTGTAGAGCGGCTTTTCGCGTTCGTTGCGATTGCAGAAGCAACGTCCGCAAGTCGTCTTGCCGCAGCAGTCGTTGTACGACACGATGTAGTCCGAGCCATCGTGCGGATTGCGGCATGTGCCGATCCACGTGATCGGCGACGGCGTCGTGCCCGGCGGACAACTGCTCGATGTGCCGCCGCAGCAACTGCAAAGCCAGCCGTCGATCGCGCAATACTTCCAGTAGTCGCAGCTCGTCGGATCGTCGCTAGCCGACGCGCCCGGCTTCTTCGGTTCCGTCGCATACGCGGTGCGATCCACTGGCAGCAGCGGCACCATTGCCGATCCGACCAGCACCTTGCCGAGCTTCGCCATCGCACTGCGCCGGGAACTTCGCTGTGCAACGCCGCGCGCCTTATGTTCGAAGAATGAATCAAGCCATTTCATGGACGCTCACCTGTAGGAATGAATGATTTGTCGGCGTCTTCAGGCGTGCTGCCCGACTTGCCCTTCATGTTCGTGATGTGCGTGATCGTCGTGCTTGCCGTGCACGAACTCCTGCAACGAAGCGACACCCCGTTCTTTTGCTTCGAACAGGCTTTCCAGATGCTCACGCGTATTAACGAGACCCTTCGCGCGGACCTTGCCTTCTTCATCGAGCAATACGGCATAAGGCAGCTTGCCGATCTGATAAGAAAGGCCGAGTTCCTGCGACAGCACATACGGATATTGCGAAAGACCGGTCTTTCGATAGAAGGCGGCGTGCTCTTCGAATTCACCATCGCTTGCAAGCACGATGTCGGTTGCACCTTCGCGTGCCTGAATCGACGGCAGCAAGGGCAGCAGCTTCTTGCACACGGGGCACGTCGGCGAGAGGAAGAAGACGAGCGTGTTGCGCCTCGAGTTCGACAAGCCGCCGACCTTCACCGCGCGGCCCGCGATATCGCCCAACTCGAACACCGGTGCGATCGCGCCGACCGCCGGGCCCTTGTCGATCATGAGTGCGCCCGCCGGCATCATGCGTTCATAGAGAATGCCGACTTGGCGAACGAGTGCGAGACAGATCGCGCCGAGCGCAAGCAATGCGGCCCACGACAGTGCGGCCGAAATCATCAGGGCGGTTTGCATCATGAATTCCTCAGAGAATCGAGCTTGGGAAGATTGACCAGCAGCGCATCGAGCGTGAACCACGCGGCGACGGCAAAAAGCGTGCAGGCGCCTGCGCTCGAATAGTCGAGCCACATGAGCTCGCGAGCAGTCGCGGGTGCGAGCGCGGCGCATGCGAGCGCGGCGAGCATCAACGCGCGCGCGACGTGCCACCAGCCGATCGACTTCGGCGCGCGTTCCGTTGCACGCGCGGCGATGAAGCCCGAGCAGCCGCAATCGATATCGGTATGACCACGCAACACGTTGATCGCGAGCGCCGCGCCGAAGAGCGTGAACAACGCGATCAGCACCATGGCGCTGAGCGTGCGCGTATCGGCGAACAACAAGCCGATTGCGCCCGCAGCCTCCAGCGCAGGAAACGCGAACGACAAGGGCGTGAGCGCAAACGAAGGCAGCAACGCGAACGCTTCGAGCGACGCGCGAAAGCGCGACGGCTCGCGCCACTTCGGCGCAGCGCTCGCGAGCGCGATGATCGTCGCGGACGCGATGCACACCATGAGAATGACGGGATCGATCATCGCGTCACCTCACGGGTTGAGCAGCAATGTCGACGTCGCGCCGAGCTGCTTTTCGACGTGCTGGCGCTTGCCTGTCATCGCATCCATCACGACGAGATCGGAGGTCGGCGTAAGGCCGTAAAAGAGCGGTTTGTCGTCGGTGCTGACCTGAATCGCGAGCAGCGGGTCGATCTTCTGCTTCGCGAGATCCCAGCGCGCCACACGCTTTTTGCTCTCGGTGTCGTAGACCCAGATCTCCGTGCCCGGGTCCTTGTGCGAGCCGTCCGCGCCCTTGTGCATGGCCACGTAAAGACGGTGACTGGCCGTGCTCAGCGCGGTCTGCTGCAAGCCGCCCGGACGCCAGCCCGCCTTGCGCTCCTGATCGCTCAGCAAGGACCACGATGCGCCGAAAACCGGCGTATCGCCGGAGAAGTCGGCCGTGCGCACATTGCCGTGGAAGGTCGTGAACACATACTTGTTACCGTCGCGCACGGCGTTGACGAAGGCAGGATCGTGATCGACGTCGATGAACGCCTCGGAGAGCTTCCGGCTCGCTTCCTTGCCCGTGGCGTCGAGCCTGACCGTGAGCGCCTTGCCGCTTTCGCACAGCGCCGAGAAGCGATCATTGCCGCTCGGATAGGCGAGCACGCAGCCGTCGGTATCGATCTCACCGAGCACCTTTTTCGCGGCCGTATCGATGACGGTGACCGACGTCGACGGCGTGATGTTCGACACATACAGGCGGCTGCCGTCTTCCGAAAGAATCGTGAGATATGGCGTCGGCACGGTCTGGCCATGCTTGGGCGGGATCACGATTTCACCGGTTACGTCGAGCGTCGTGTTATCGATGATCTCGACTACGTCCGTGCGTGGGCCGTGGCTGCCGCGCGCGAAGTACGTCGTCGCCACATAGCTCGTCTTGTGATCGGGCGAGATCGTGAAGCCCGGCGCGAAACCGGCATCGATCTCGCCGACGAATCGTTTGGTGTCGCCGTCGAACACATGCACTCGTGCATCGGTCATGCTCGCAAACGAGACATCCGTCACGAACACGCGATGCGGGCTATACGGCGGCACTTTCGCCACCGTCAGTTCTTCCGGCTTTTCGGCCGCACCCGCGTGTAACTGACACGCAAGCAGTCCATAGAACAAGGCCCCCATGGCGGTGGCCAGCCGTCTCACCTTCATCTGTGCTCCTCCTCGTTTATCGTCGAAACGACTCTAAAGATGACAATAAAAAAGAGCACTTCGTAACCGGCAGCGCGTGCGTGCCGAAATGGAGTATTCGAAAGGGAGCCGACAGCGATGCGCGCGACAGGCGTATTCAGGCGACTCTTGATGCAAGCCTCGGAAAGGAAATGCCGATTGCCGAGCGCGGCAATGCGGCTCGCGATCGGCAGGAAGGGAATGTATTGCGCCTGCGTTAGCGGGCGCGCAGTGTTTGAGAGGGAAGTTCGCCGAACAGGCTCTTATAATCGCTCGCGAAGTGGCCGAGATTGGTAAATCCCCAGCGCATCGCGGCTTCGCGCACCGGTACTTCGCCTTGCGATGTCGTTGTCAGGAGCCGTCTCACTTGTGCAAGACGCACGGCTCGCAGATAACTTACCGGATTCATCTGCGTGACCGATTGAAAGCTGTTTTGAATGGTGCGCCGGCTCACGCGCAGCTTTTCGCAGAGATCCAGCACCGAGATAGGCTGCTCGGGGCGAGCAAGCACCAGATCATGAGCGCGTCGCACGACGTCGGCACGGCATGCATAAGTGAGCCGGTCTTCGCGCGTCGGAACATGGAACGTGAGCAGATCCAGAATGCTCTCCGTCACGGTGTGCGTGAAGCGACGCGCGCCATCGCCCGAAGAAAACGGATCTGGGTCTGAGAGAACGGTCTCCACCGCCGCGATGATGCGCTTTCCCGCCCGCCAGCCCGCTGCGGCAGGGATGCTCAGCACGTGGCGACCGAGAATCTCGTCCTGGACATCGACACCCGCCGCGTCCGCTGCCGATGCGAGCAGACTCGTATTCACGGCGACGCCGAGCATCGACATGTCGGGTGGCGAATGCAGCAAAAATTCCCTGCCGCCAGGCGCGGCGACGAGCGCGTGTTCGTCGACCCGCACGCCTTGAAACGAGAACGGTGCGCCGCCGCCGAGCACGAGCCCGAATGTGACGAACCCCGGCGGAAGTTGCCCGCGCTGCACGATACGAACGTTCGCGGATTCCTGAAAAACCTGCACGCCCGCCACCGAAACCTGCTTCACCGTGCTGCGAAACGCGCCTTCGCCCACCTGGTCATAGCGCTGTTCCCAACCTGTCAGCGCATGCGCGTGGCGGTCGGCGTCCTCAAAGGTTTCATAGTTGGCGTACATGCCCTGCTCCTGCTACTTGCGTCGATATCGATGCGACTGCTTATAGGTTTTCGATTTTTTGGCGTCAAGCTTTCTAATTTTTTGCTTCTGTCGCTCGTTGCACAATTCTAGGAATGCACGATTGAAAAACAGGCGCGCCCATGCGTAGGCGCCCGCGCGTACTTCACAAACCACTTTAGAACTTGCGCCGGATGCCGGGGCGCACGGTTTCCTGACGGATTGCGTCGCTCGCCGCCATTTGCAGCGACTTATGGGGCTTCTCGGCAAAATCGCCTCGGTTACGTGAGGTAGCCAAAGCTTTAGTGCGGTCGGTAACCACGCGTGGCATTTAGCGGATCGTGCCGATCATCTTTGTGCGGTTCAGCGCGTACGTTCGATTCACGGTTTGCTATACACGAAGTTAAACACGAAACGAACAGGAGACGCTCCATGTCCGCGCTGCCCCGCCCCGACTCTGCCGATATCGAACAGGTACGCAAGCAGTTTCGACAGGCAATGGCTCATCTCGGGGCCGCGGTGAACGTCATCACGACGACGGGCACGCATGGACGCTGCGGCATTACAGCCAGCGCCGTATGCTCGGTCACGGATGCGCCGCCGACGCTGCTCGTCTGCATCAACCGGTCGAGCGCGATGCATGCCGCATTCGTGAACAATCGTAACGTGTGCATCAATGTCTTGCCCGGTCATCTCGAACAGATCGCGCGGCACTTCGCCGGTCTCACGCAACTCTCCATGGAAGAACGTTTCTCGTTGCCGGTGTGGGATGAAGGCATGAACGGCGTGCCGGTATTACGCGATGCGCTGGCGAGCCTGCAGGGCACCATCGTCGAGGCAAAAGAAGTCGGATCGCATTCGGTGATGTTCGTCGAAACGACCGCGATCCGCGTGCGCGACGACGGCGACAGCCTGATTTATTTCGACCGCAACTTTCATCGCGTGCCGCGCGTGTGCGCCGCCCAGTGAAAGGTATCGCCGATTCTGCGTTAATTGATTACAGGAAGACCGCTGCCTATACTCCACGCGCAGACGGGCGACTGTAAGCAAATTCGAAAAATGACACCGGAATCGGTGCTTGCGTTTTTCATCACCCGCACGCAGTCACACATCGCCCAGGTCTGCGAGTTCGCCACTTGGAGATACGTGATGAAAAAATCCTTAAGGCAATTCGGTGCCGGCGTGCTGTTCGCATTGATCGCGTCGCAAACTGCATTCGCGCAGCACGACAAGGTAATAGACGATGCGAATACCGCCTGGAATGCGGCCTTTAACAAGGGAGATGCTCGGGCGCTGGGCGCCTTGTACGACGAAAAGGCCGTGGTGTCCCCCGGAAACGGAACAACCGTTCAGGGACGTGCCGACGTCGAGAAGTTCTACAAAGGCCTGTTTGATGCGGGCTTTCGCGATCACACGATCGATGTCGTCAGTGCGAAGCGAGTCGGCAATCTGATGTATCAAACCGCGAACTGGACCGCCGTCGCGGAAAAGGACGGCAAGAAGACGTCATATAAGGGCGTGGTCCTCAAGGTGCTCGCCAAGGGCGCCGACGGCAAGTGGCGGACGACCGCGCAGACATGGAACGCGGCACAGTGATAGGCGCGCGGGCCTGATGCAACGTCAGACCCGCCGCCGCATTTCCGTCACTTGAGCGCGCAGAGACGCGCATTCAAGCGCGCACGCGTGATCGACGCGATTTGCGCCAAAGCCTCATCCAGCTCCTGCTGCGTGCTGCGGCCGATACGTCGCTCCAGCGCGCTGAAGATGCCCTCGCGCGTGTAATGCCGCACGCAGATGATGAACGGAAAGCCGTGGCGCTCGAGATAGGCGGCATTGAGACGATCGAGCAAGGCGTCCTGTTCGGCCGACATCGCATCGAGCCCGGCGCTTTTTTGCTCGGCATCCGAATCCGCCGTCATCGTTCCGGAGCGAATATTCGCGCCTGACAACAACGGGTGCAGGTTCAGAAAGGCACGCTGGCTCTTGTCGTCAAGATTGCGGATGACATTCATCATCGCGTCGTGCAATCCCGTGGCGGATGCGAATGGACGCGCGCTCCAGGCGCCCTCCGCCGCCTGCGGAAAATGTTCGAACACGCTCGCGAAGGCGCCGACGAAGGCCGTGTGATCGAACGCGTTGATCGGTTCGAGATTGATTGTCTGTGACATGAATGGCTCTCCTATAAGGCATCGATGGCGATTCGTGCCGAGTATAGAAAGCGCGCGATCGGGCGGCGAGACACCCTATCCTATTGACCGCATAACAGAACGCGATAGCGCTAACTGCGATGCATGTCGCGCAGCGCGCGCAGCTCCTGCGCGGCCGCCGTCAGCATGCCGCGCAACCACACGTGCGAAGCCGAACGATGCCGCGACGGATGCCAGAGTTGATAGAACCGCATGAACGGAAATTCGATCGGCGGATCGAGCACGGCGAGCGGCAGATGCTGCGCGTGATAGTTGGCGAAATGCCGGCCTGTCGTGAGAATCAGATCGGTGCCCGGTATGAGGCTGGGCGCGAGATTGAAGTATGGGCAACTCACGCGGTTGTCACGATGCACGCGCATGGTGCTGAGCCCGGTATCGACGACGCCGCGCTGATCGCGCGAATACGGCGTCGGCACGATATGCGACGCGCTCAGATAGTCCTCGGCATCGAATTTGCCTGACTTCGCATATACGCTGTCGCGGGCAACGACACACACGACGTCATCTTCGAGCAATACCGACAAATGCAAATGCTCGGGAGGATTGGGCCAGTTGCCGATGACGATATCCGGCGAGCCCTCCGAGAGCCCCTGTTCATAGTTGAATGCGGCCGAGAGCGGCACGGCGACGAGGCGCGCATGCGGTGCAGCGCGCCTGAATTCGCGCACGACATGCGCAAAGAAGGGGGGCGCCAGATAGTCGGGCATGCCCACTGTGAAGCTTTGTTCGGTGGTCGCAGGATCGAAATGATCGTCCGATACGAGCAGGTTATCGAGCGCGCTCAATGCGGCTTGCGCACTTTGTGCGAGTTGAATGGCGCGCTCGGTCGGCACCATCACATTCTTTTCGCGCGTGAGCAGCGGGTCGTTGAAGATCGCGCGCAACCGCTTGAGCGCGGAGCTGATAGCCGGTTGCGACTGGTTCATACGAATGGCCGTGCGCGACACGCTGCGCTCGCCGATCAGCGTGCACAAAACGCGCAACAGATAGGTATCGAATGGATCGTCGGTGCGATTCATGGTGAGTGCTGTCTCTATGGTTCGCGTGGCCGCGCCGCTATTCTGCCAGCCGGCATTGCAAGAACCGCTTGTTGCAGGCGGCGCTAGGGTAATCCATAGGTACGAAAAAACACCGCAACGAGCGGCGCCAAGGCCCGCCAGACAAGGCTTCGCAACCCATATACGCGTTGCTATGGGGCCTATTGGCTCGCCGCCCGTTCCCGATTTTTTGGCCGTTTCTATACTTGCTTCCACCGAATGCACGACAGTGTCCGTGCGACGCAAACCGACTGGAAAGGAGAAACCATGTCGCTCATCAAACAGGAGATGCCGGTCTTCGCGAGCGAGGCCGAAAGCGCCGAAGCGAGCGTCTATCGCAAGGTGTCATGGCGCCTGCTGCCGTTTCTCGGCGTGCTATGGGTGCTCGCGTGGCTGGATCGCGTGAACATCGGCTTTGCCAAGCTGCAGATGCTGGACTCGCTGCATTTCAGCGAAGCCGTATATGGACTCGGCGCGGGCATATTCTTCCTCGGCTATTTCCTGTTCGAAGTGCCGTCGAACATGCTGCTGCAGAAGATCGGCGCAAAGAAGACGATCATGCGCATCACGATCTGCTGGGGCATCATCTGCATGCTGCAGACGCATGTCACCACGCCTACGCAGTTCTATATCCTGCGCTTCCTGCTTGGGGCTTTCGAAGCGGGCTTCTATCCGGGCGTCATTCTCTATCTCACGTACTGGTATCCGTCGCAGCGGCGCGCGCGGGCCTTCGGCACGTTCATGTCGGCATCGGCGATAGCGGGGGTGCTCGGCGGTCCGCTCGCCGGCTGGATCATGACGTCGATGGGCGGCGTGCACGGCATGCATGGCTGGCAGTGGCTCTTCATCATCGAAGGCATTCCGTCGGTGCTCGCCGGTGTGTTCGCCTACTTCTACATGACGGACAAGCCCGAGCAGGCGCGCTGGCTCAACGACGATGAAAAACGCGTAGTGCTCGATGCCCTGCAACGCGACAATGCCGCAATGGGCGAGCGTGGACACGACTGGCGATCGCTCTTCACGAATCGGAAGGTGTGGCTGCTGATCGCGATCTTCTTCTGCCTGCTGTGCGCGAACTCGACGCTCACCTTCTGGATTCCGACCGTCATCAAGGACGTAGGTGTGAGCACGCCGATGGCCGTCGGCTGGATCGCGGCAGTGGCCTATCTGTGCGGCGCGGCCGGCATGATCATCAACGGTGCGCACTCGGACCGCAGCAATGAAGTGCGCTGGCACTTCAGCGGGGCGGCCATCGTCGGCGGCATATCGATGGCGGTGCTTGCCGTGCTGATGGGCCTCGACAAGATTTCGCCGGTTATCGCGCTGTTGGCCATGACGGCATCGCTGATCGGCACGATGAGCGCGATCCCCGTGTTCTGGCAGTTGCCCAATCGCTATCTCGCGGGCAGCGCAGCGGCAATCGGCGTGGCGCTCATCAACTCCGTCTCCAATCTCGCGGGTTTCGGCGCGCCCTACGTCATGGGACTCGTCAAGAACGCGACGGGCAAGTTGACCTCCGGTCTCTATCTCGTGGCCGTCATCGAAATTCTGGCTGCGGTGCTGGTTATCGTCGGCATCCGCAAGCTCGGCAACAAACAAGGTGCATGACATGCGCGACAAAGACACTTCTCCGGCTTTCGATGTGAGCCGCCGACGCTTTGCCCTGCAATCGGTCTCGTTGGGCGCAAGCATGCTGATGGCGAAGACCGCCCTCTCCGCCGATGCGCCAGCGTCGCCCGCGCCGAACCAGACGACAGGTCCGGTGCAACAGGACGGCCTGAGTCCGCGTCTCACGATGCACGGTCTCGATACATGGCACGGCACGCCCGCCGCGGGCATGCGTGTGGACTTGTTCGCAATCGAAGACGGACGCTCGAAGCTTCTGCAGACGATCACGCTCGCAGCGAGCGGCCGCAGCGAGCCGCCGCTTCTGATCGGCGATACGTATCGCGCAGGCACGTATGAACTGTTGCTGCATGCAGACGAATACTTCGCCGCGCGCAAGGCGAATCTGCCGCAACCGTTGTTCCTTTCGAAGATCCCGCTGCGCTTTCGCATCATCGACATCAACCAGCGCATTCACCTGCCTGTGTTGTTCGGGCCGTGGAGCTACAACTACTACCGCGGCAGTTGAGCGGAACACAAACGAAACGCCAGATCAGGAGACACATCATCATGGCCGCAGGCATCACTACGCATGTGCTCGACGTCGCGCTCGGCAAGCCCGCCGCGGGCATGCAGATCGAATTGTTCGACATCGGCACGCAGCCGCCCACGCTGCTCGCGCGCACGCGCACCAATCGCGATGGGCGCACGGATTCACCGATCCTGCCGGCCGCACAGGCGCGTGCAGGCGATTTCGAATTGCGTTTCTGGGTAGCGGACTACTTCAAGACCCCCGATGTATTCGCCGACGTCGTCCCAGTGCGCTTCACACTTGCCGATGCCGCGCAGCACTATCACGTGCCGCTGCTGTGTTCGCCGTGGAGCTTCGGAACCTATCGCGGAAGTTGAAGCGCAGCGCGTGCATTGCGCTTCACGCCGTTTATGGCGTGCGTCAACATCGAAATTAGCGCAATGTCCATCGATGCCAAGCGCGTTTCGCTCACCGGTCGATCGCAACGCCTTTGGTCATAAGACGCAAATGTCGACGATCGTTCAAAGAACTCGAACAGACAGCTGCTTTAAGAAAGATGCTGAACAACTTTCCTGGCGGGATAGCAATAGATACCTCAATGTGCGTCGCACGGTTATCGCGTTAAAACACTTTCCGTGAATGTCATTTGCCATGTATTGACACGAATTTCCTCTAGCGCGTCACGCACGTCCGTGGCATAGTGCAGACGACAATTTATTAGAGGTAAGTCATGTCGACGCTAGAAAGTATTCAGGCACGTATCGAAGCACTTCAAGCGAAAGCCGATGCGCTCATCGCTAAAGAATCTGAAAGCGTGCTGAAAAAGATTCATGATTTGATGTCGAGCCATGGTTTGACCGTCGCGGACATCGAACAATATTCTGGCACGCGCAAGAAGGCAGGCCGATCGGCCCCGGCAAAAAAACAAAGCACGGTTGCCTATCAGGATCCGAAAACCGGCGCGACCTGGAGCGGGCGCGGACGTGCACCCGGCTGGATCGCCAAAGCCAAGGACCGCAGCAAGTTCGCGGTCGGCGCGAGTGCGCCGGCGACCAAGGCTGAAGGCAAGGCGCGCGCCGCAGTCAAGCGCAAAAGAAAGGGACAGCCGCGCGGTCCCCAACCCGCGCTCTATCGCGATCCGCAATCAGGTGCAACGTGGAGCGGACGTGGACGTGCACCCGCATGGCTTGCATCCGTCGAAGATCGCACGCCTTTCCTGATCGGCTGAAGATGAATAGATAAACGGCGGAGTTCGTTCAAGACTCCGCTGTTTTTTACAATCCATTTAATCTAAACGCGTGGATCGAACGCGAATTCGATCCGAATGCCGCCCGGTTCATAGATCATCATATGGCGTTTCGGCCCTGCCCCTAGCGGTTCCGGCGCGAATTCCACCGTCACGCCAGGCCATGCCGACACGCGATCGAGAATCGTCGCGAGCGCGGCTTCATCCGCTGCACGCAGCGCAAGATGATGAAGCCCGATATTCTTTCGCCGGTCGAATGCTATTGGCGCCGGGTCGTCTTTCACCTGCCATAGCGTAACCAACAACTTTTCGTCGGATACGAACACGGCTGGGTACTCGGGCCGCTCGCCGGCGATCTTCCAGCCCAGACACTGAACGAAGAAGTCTCGGGTCGCGTCGAGATTGCGGACGGCGAGGCCCACGTGATCGATTCCAGAAGTCAGCATCGTTTCCTCCTCATGTCGGATACATGAAGCGCGCATGCACGCTTCGTTCGGTTCCGTTCGCATGCTATCTCATTCCACAGTCGGTGTTGCCTGCACGCGCGGCGTTTAAGCGGTAATCTGAACGATATCGACAACGCGTCGTCCCCCGACAGGAGACCGTTCATGCTGAAGCCGACTTATCCCTATTACCTCGCCAACGAGCCGGTAGCCGCCAATACCGATCTTGCGGTGACCGACAAGTTCAGCGGTGAAGTCGCCACACGCGTGGCACTTGCCGATGCGCACGCCATCGACGAGGCAATCGGCCTTGCGGTCGCCGCGATGCCCGACATGCGCGCCTTTCCCCCGTTCAAACGTCAGGCGGTGCTCGAGCATTGCGTGAAGCGGTTTCGCGAGCGCTCCGATGAAATGGCAATGGCCTTATGCATCGAAGCCGGCAAGCCGATCAACGATTCGCGCGGCGAAGTTACGCGTCTTATCGATACGTTCAAGGTCGCAGCCGAAGAGTCGGTTCGGATCGACGGCGAAATACTGAATCTGAAGATCTCGCCGCGCGCAAAGGGTTATCACGGCTATGTAAAACGCGTGCCGATCGGTCCCTGCTCCTTCATTTCGCCTTTCAATTTTCCTTTGAATCTTGCCGCGCACAAGGTCGCGCCCGCAATCGCCGCTGGTGTGCCGTTCGTCATGAAGCCTGCGAGCCGCACGCCGATCGGCGCGTTGATCATCGGTGAGGTGCTCGCGGAAACGGATCTGCCCAAGGGCGCATTCTCGATACTGCCGGCGCATCGCGACGGCGCCGATCTGTTCACCACCGACGAGCGTTTCAAGCTCCTCTCCTTCACCGGTTCGCCCGCGGTCGGCTGGGAACTGAAGGCGAAAGCAGGCAAGAAGAAGGTCATTCTGGAACTCGGCGGAAACGCCGCCGCGATCGTCGATAGCGATCAGGGCGGCAAGCTCGACTATGTAGTCGACCGGCTGGCGTTCGGCGCTTTCTATCAGTCCGGGCAAAGTTGCATCGGCGTGCAACGCATTCTTGTGCACGCGTCTCTATACGATGACTTGCGTGAAAAGCTGATCGAGAAAACGAAGTCGCTCCGGATGGGCGATCCAAAGGACGAGAAGACCTTCGTCGGACCGATGATTTCCGAGTCGGAATCGAAACGCCTCGCCGGTTGGATGGAAAACGCCGTGAAGGCCGGCGCGAAGATCATCGCTGGCGGCAAGGTGGATGGCGCGATGTTCGAAGCGACGCTTCTCGAAAACGTCGGACGAGATTCGGATCTCTATCGCAAGGAAGCGTTCGGGCCTGTCGCCATTCTCGAAAAGTTCGATAACTTCGACGACGCGCTCGATACCGTGAACGACAGCGATTTCGGCTTGCAGGCGGGCATTTTCACGGATTCACTCGCGCATGCGCATGAAGCATGGAATTCACTTGAAGTTGGCGGGGTCGTGATCAACGACGTGCCCTCTTTCCGGGTCGATAACATGCCTTATGGCGGCGTGAAGGATTCGGGACTCGGCCGGGAAGGCATTCGCTATGCGATTGAGGACATGACCGAAGCGCGTCTGATGGTGATGCGAGAAACGTGGTGACGCACGCCCGAGCGTCCCTTCCAAAGCACGCTCGGGCGTTCGACATGCCTATGCCAGCGTCAGTTTGACATCGATGTTGTTGCGGGTCGCGTTCGAATAAGGGCACACGACGTGCGCCTTGTCGATCAACGCCTGCGCCTCGTTACGATCCATGCCTGGCAGCGAGATCTTCAGTTCGACTTCGATGCCGAAGCCGTTCGGGATTTGTCCAATGCCCACGCTGCCGTCGATGGCAACGTCTTTGGGCAGCGTAATCTTGTCGCGTGCGGCAACGAACTTGATCGCGCCAATGAAGCACGCGCTATAGCCCGCGGCGAACAGCTGTTCGGGATTCGTGCCATCGCCGCCACCGCCGCCGAGTTCTTTCGGAGTCGTCAGCCGAAGATCCAGATTGCTTTCGGGTACGGTCGCGCGGCCATCGCGTCCGCCGGTGACATGAGCATGCGCACGGTATAGAACCTTTTCGATCGACATCGCCAGACTCCTGTGCATTGTGTTGAGCGGCCCTCGCGACGCGAACGCGCCGTTCGACATCCGCCGACATGGATTCCCGATGGGACACTGCCCGCGAAGGGCGGGTTCCAACCTCGAAGGATACTCAAGACGCGGCGAGTTCGCTGACGCGACGTATTGCGACGCATCAAGGCGCGTTCCTCTCGGTCACAACACGACGGGTTCTCTGCCGGGAAAAGCCGCATCGGCTATGGGCGCGTTTGTTTCCTTGGCCATGCGTTCGCACAGCGCGACGACGTGCGCCGAGCCGGCCGTCATGAAGAGCGAATGGTCGAGGTCCGGAAAGATCATCATGCGCACGGACGGAAAGCGCGAAAGGCGCGCGCCGTGCTTGCCGAAATGCGCGGCGATCAGATCCAGCCCCGCATCGTAGGCGCCATAGACGAGCACCGTCTTCACGCCTTTTGCATCGAGCGCGCGAATAATCGGACCGGGCTCCGTGGCGAGTTCGGGCGGCGTCTGGCTCAGACGATCGAGCCTCAGCACATCGACGATACGTGAACGCGCGCGTGTCATCACATAGCCGAGCACAAAGCGCAAGACACGCGTCAACTGTTTTTCGCCACGCAGGATAGCTTTCCATTTCTGCGGATCGAGCATCGAAAATGCATAACCTGCCATGGAATTGCGCGTCGATTGACGCAAGCCATCGGGCGCGACGTCCGCTGGTCGTTTGAACGTCGGCAGATTCACCGTGACGACGCCATTGATCGCCTTTTCGATGACCGCCGCCTTGAGCGCGTGATACCCGCCTGAGCAAACGCCGAACGCGAATATCGACTTATAACCTTGGCGTGCGAGCCAGCGTGCCGCGGCCGCGGTGTCGTCGGTCGCGATCGGGTTGTAGATGCGGCCGAATGCCGTGTCCGATTGCACCTTGCCCGGCGCTGCCGGGCTATCGCCGCGGCCACGCGCATCGAAACGCAGCGATGCCACGCCACGTCTCGCGAGCTCGCGTGCAATGCGTACCGATAGCCTGCTGTCGCCCACGCGCGAACTCGCCGACGTATTCGCGATCAGGTACACCGGGCCGCGCGCCGAACCCGTGCGCGGCTCGCACAGGATGCCGAAAAGCCCTTCGTCGCCGATACGCACCGGACGCTCGATCGCCTCGGGGGTTTCAATGTTCAGCGCGGGCCAGCTATCGGCATCGGCCATGGACGCCACATGAGCTACCGGCGCGGCGCGGCCCGCGATCCACGCCACGACCTCGGCGAACGCGGCGCGCGGCACTGCGTTGAAGGCAGTTTCCTGAATGAAGCCCGTCAGGTCTTCGAACGGACGCGCCTCTGCTTCGACGCCCTTGTCAGCGAGGGCGTCGCGCAAAGGGTCCGTCCCGCCCGCCTTGACATTCATGATCAACGCGCGACGCGCCGGCGCGCTTGCCGTGCCGTTCACGCTCGCGACGAGGTCGATAGCTTGCAGCGAGTCCCTGAATTCGTCGCCATACATCTGACCAAGCACGTTGAACCGGACATCGTCTTGCTGCATCTCGCGCAAGGGCGGCGCAAGCAATTCGAGCCATGTTTTGCGCACGATGTTCAGTTCGCGCATATACACGCGCCCGCTCGTGACGGGCGCGAGCAGTACAAGTTCGTCGACGGGTCGGCGCAGTGCCGCAGCAAGCGCGAATGCCGCGCCCACGCGAAAACCGCATAACGTGACGTGTTCGATGCCTGTCTCTGTCCTGAACCAGTCGACGGCCGCGTGGATGTCTTCGACCGACGATTCGAATTGATCCGGTGCGAGATCGGCGCCCGCCGAGTCGCCCGTGCCCCGATAGTCGAAACGGAGCACCCACATGCCGCGCGCCGATAACGCATCCGCGAGGTGGCGCATGCCGCTGTATGTCCACACGTATTCGTGGCCATACGTGTTACAAAGCACCACGCCGCGCGTGCCGCTTCCCGCGTGCAGCCATCCGAAGCGGTTCCCGAATACAACCGGTCTCATTCGATCTCGCCCTCGTGTCGAGGTATTGAGACGATTATATTAAGCGGCTCCTTCGTAAAGCGGCATCCGAGAGCGAATATGCTCCAGGGAACTATCTATTGGCGCATAAGGCATGGCTTGTGTTTGCTGGCGCTCACTTTGTTTGGACGGTTCGTCGGCATCGCGTCAAGTTGGTGAACGCAATGTCGAGCCGACGAAGGCTCGCCTCGAAGTAATGGACGAGGCCGAGCCTTGAGTCTTTCGTTGTCTGAGCGAAGCTCATGCCGCCTGTCTGGCCCTCGCCTCCTCCACCATGCGGGCGTGCGCGTACACGCGATCGCGTTCGCGTGCGACGAGGGTGCGTTTGCGCGCGAGCGTCTGGCGATGATATTTCGGGTCGCCCATCTGCATTACATATTCACCATGACGATAACGCAGATAACGCTGGAAGAACTCCGCGCCCGGCAAGCCATTGTCGAGCGCCATGAGCACGCCGTAGTCGATGTCACTCACATCGCCGAGCGTCTTGATCGCCGACTCGAGCGCGGCGTAGCGCTGAGGCAGCGGCACCGTCTTGTCGCATTGCGCATGAAAACGCTGATAAGTCAGCACCTGCCCGTGCGATGCACAACGCCATAACGATTTCGCAAGCCGTTGACTCAGTTCCGTATCCACGTTTCCTCCTGCATTGTGCAAGGATCGTATGCGTGCGACATTCCACCGTCATTGAGAATCGATGACGATAACCGGTTGTCTGGAAATCACCTGCGGCGCCAAGAGATATTTCCGGCGCTCAAAGAAAGCGCGTAAATAGCACAAAATGTGAAATGCGTTAAACGTCGGTGCTTATCTTTATTGCGATGCACTGCAGCGCTCGGCGCAAAACTACCAGTCGACCGTTCAGCGGCCGACATGCGGAATTCATTTCTTATGCAGCGATGCAACGCGAAACGGCGACCTGGCGCGCTCCGACTATTGTTGGCCTCGACGGCCTTATTGACTTCCACGCCACAGCGCCGCACTTATTGACCGAAGAATCAAGAAACGGCTGCGATCCGATTACATGCTAGCAAACATATTGAAGGAAACCAAGGTGAGTTTCCGGTATGGATGAACGCCGCGTTTTTCATGCTGCTGTCATTCGGCATTTTTTCCCGACCGTTTTAGCCGATAAGTGAACACGCTTATTTGCAATGGCACGGAAAGCGACGCATTAGAAACGATTGACCGTATAGGGGGTTTCGTGCCCATACGCGCCGCTCCGTGCGCACAGTCCTTAAGATTGGTTTAAGCCTGTAGGACTAAAACGTCTCACAAGGCGCAGGCAGTATGGCAATTCGATGGCTCTGCCTTGCAGCCCGCTGCGACTCGGCTTTCATTCAAACGTCCACGCGGATGGTCAGACCGGGCAACGCCGCACGCGCATTCCAACTGCGCGATCAGGCGCAGGCGATGACCGTCCCATTCAGCCCGGCAGCAATGCCGGGCTTTTTTTTATCCGCGCCATCCGTGCGCATGCGGCGAGCCTTCGCCGCTTTGCGCGACAGCGGCGGGCAATTCGAAGCGAAACGTCGTGCCTGTGCCCTGGGTATCGATCATGCGAATCTCACTGCCGTGCAATTGCAGCATGCGTTGCACGATGAGCAAGCCGAGCCCGCCGCGATGCGCACCGCCCGATGCAAACGGGCGCTGAAACAGCGCTTCCCGCATCGCGGGCGCAATGCCTGTCCCTGTGTCGCTGACGGTCACCTCGACTCTCTCGGCATGCTCGCGCCCATGTGCAAGCGTCACATCCACCGTGCCGGTTGCAGGCGTATGACGGATCGCGTTGTCGAGCAGATTCGTGAGCACGCGTTCGATCATGCCGAGGTCCGCAATGACGCTCGGCAAGCGCGGGGCGATCTGCGCAGTGAGACGCACGCCTTTGGACTGCGCGGCCAGCTCGAACTTTTCGAATACGTCCTGCACGAGATCGACCAGCGAGAACGGCTCGGCTTCCGGCGCGACCATGCCATGTTCGAGCTTTGCGAGCTCGAACAAAGACTGCGCGAGATGACCCACCTTCGCGCTCTGCGCAAGCGCGATCGACAGATAGCGGCGTCTGTCGGCATCGGGAAGCGTGTCGGACTTGAGCGACAGCGTTTCCAGATAACCATGAAGCGACGACAGCGGCGTGCGCAAATCGTGCGAGATATTCGCGACCATCTCGCGACGCTCCCGATCCTGCCGGCCGAGCGCGCGCCACTGTTCGGCGATGCGCTCGGCCATCTGCGCGAATGCGCTTTCCAGCACGACGATCTCGTCGCGTTCGTTCTCACGGGCGTCGGCTGCGCCCTTTCGCGGCGCCGAAGGCAAAGGCGGATCCGCAGGCGCGCCGCGCGCGTCGAATTTGCGCATCGCCTCGGTGAGTCGCCGCAGCGGCCGTGTAACGAGCCCGAACGCGACCAGGCCCGCGACGAGCCCGAGCAAGGTGACGAGTCCCATCGATGCGAGCGTGGTGCGCAAGACCGCGCTCGCTGATGCCTTCGCCGCCAGCGCGTCGTGCTCCTCGCCGAGCAGCACCACATAGACATAGCCGAAGGGCGGCTTGCCGGGCGCGGCGAGCGGCGCGGCGCTGAACACCTTGCGCTTGTCGTCGCTGCGCGGATCGTCGCCCAGGATCGGCAGGGCCGCGCCATCGAGGAACTTGCGAACCGGTGCGAGATCGACGTGGTTGCGCTTCAGGTGTCCGGCCGGCGCATCGTCGGCGCGCACGCGCCCCGTGTCATCGAGCAGATAGACCTCGACGCTCGGATTCACCACCATCAACTGACTGAAGAGACGGCGCACGGCAGGCGCGTCGATATCGTTCGCGTCGGCGAGCGCGCCGTCATGGGCGATGTGCGCCGCAAGTCCGCGTGAAAGGCTTTGAATGACCTCCTTCTCGCGCAGGTCGCTCGCGCGGATCTGCAGCCATGCCGACGCGCCACAGCACGCGAGCAGCAGCACGCAAAACACCGCGAAGAGCCGTTGAGACAGCGTGAGCTTCACGGCGCGGTGTCCTCGCCCTCGGGCGATTGCGCCGCGAGCTTGTAGCCGTGGCCCCATACCGTGAGAATGCGCTTCGGCTCAGCGGCATCTCTCTCTACTTTTGCGCGCAGCCGGTTGATATGCGTGTTGACGGTGTGCTCATAGCCTTCATGTCGATAGCCCCACACCGCATTGAGCAGATCCATGCGCGAAAACACTTTGCCCGGATGACGCGCGAAGTGATACAGCAGATCGAATTCGCGCGGCGTGAGTTCGATGCGCGCGCCATCGACCCATGCCTCGCGCGCGAGCGGATCGATCGCGATGCCCGCAACTTCGATACGCCCCGCGTCGAGCCGCGAGTCCTTCGCAACGGCATCGACGCGGCGCAGCAGCGCCTTCACGCGCGCGACGAGTTCGAGCACCGAGAACGGCTTCGCGAGATAGTCGTCCGCGCCGAGTTCCAGACCGAGTATGCGATGCACCTCGCTGGAGCGCGCACTCGTGATGATGATCGGCGTATAGCGCGTCATGGCCCGCGCACGGCGGCAGATTTCGAGGCCATCGACGCCGGGCAGCATCAGATCGAGAATCAGCGCGTCCCAGCCGCCCTGCTCCAGCAAGCGCAGCCCTTCGGCGCCATCGGCGCTATGCACGACTTCATAGCGCTCGTCGCGCAAGTTGAGACTCAGCACATCGGCGATATGCACGTCGTCTTCGACGATCAGAATGCGTTTCGGATGATCCATGAGCGAATGTCGAATGATGCTCGCCCTGTTAGCGGAAGAAATGGACGAGCGTCTGTGCCATTGTGCAGAAAAGCGCGCGCCGAAGTATCACATTTAATTTAACTTTCGGTGAGGACTCGGGGATGCGCGCGCAACTACGATGCGTCTAACCCACTCGATGACGAGGAACGCATCATGCAAACCCGCCGCCGCTTTCTCCTGACGGGCACCGCGGCAGCCGCCGCCGCGTTCGCTCTGGGCGGACGCCTGCGCGCGCTCGCCGCCGGCCCGCAAACGCAGACGCCGTCGCAGGAACGCTTCGAAATCGTCCATACCGATGACGAATGGCGCCGCCTGCTCAATCCGGTTCAGTTCGACGTGTTGCGACGCGAAGGAACAGAGCGCCCGTACACGAGTCCGCTGAACGACGAGCATCGCACGGGCATGTTCAATTGCGCGGGATGCAACCTGGCGCTGTTCTCGTCGCGCACCAAGTTCGATAGTCACACGGGCTGGCCGAGTTTCTGGGCGCCGCTCGATCATGCGGTTGCGACGCGTATCGACGGCTCGTTCGGCGTCGAGCGCACCGAAGTGCATTGCCGGCGCTGCGGCGGTCATCTGGGCCATGTCTTCGACGACGGACCGAAGCCCACGGGCCTGCGCTACTGCATGAACGGCGTCGCAATGACTTTCACGCCGGGCGCGGCCTGAACCGCGTTCACAACACGACCAAATCCGACCCGACATCATCATGTTGCTCATCGTCCTTGCCTATCTCGGCGGCGCGCTGACGATTCTCAGTCCGTGCATCCTGCCCGTGCTTCCTTTCGTGTTCTCGCGCGCGGACCAGCCGTTCGTGAAGAGCGGCCTGCCTCTGCTCGCGGGCATGGGTCTGACGTTCGCCGTGGTTGCGACGCTTGCGGCCGTGGGTGGCGGCTGGGTCACGCAGGCCAATCAATACGGCCGCTGGGCCGCCATCGTGCTGCTCGCCGTATTCGGTCTCACGCTGCTTTTGCCTGGCGTCGCCGAGCGCGTGATGCATCCGCTCGTCAGCGCGGGCAATCGTCTCACCGCCCTCGCGCAGCGCGGCGACGGCAAGCCGGGCTTCGGCGGATCGTTCGTGCTCGGCATTGCGACGGGCCTGCTGTGGGCGCCTTGCGCGGGCCCGATTCTCGGTCTCGTGCTCACGGGCGCGGCGCTCAACGGCGCGAGCGTCGGCACCACGCTGTTGCTGCTCGCTTATGCGGCGGGCGCAGGGAGTTCGCTCGCGGTCGCGTTGCTGATCGGCAAACGCGTGTTCGCCGCGATGAAGCGCTCGCTGGGTGCCGGCGAATGGGTGCGGCGTGGCATCGGTGCGGCGATGCTGCTCGGCGTCGTCGCGATCGCGCTCGGACTCGACACCGGCGCGCTCGCTCGCATCTCGACGGTGGCGACATCCGGTATCGAACAGCAACTCGTCGATAAGCTTTCGACGAAGAACAATGGCGCGATGATGATGTCCGCCGACGCCGGCAACAACGGGGCCGCGATGATGCGGGCGAGCACCGAGCCGCCGAAGTCCGCGAGCCCCGCGCCGTTGCCCGTTGAGGGCACGCTTCCGCCGCTCGACGGTGCCGTGCAGTGGATCAACTCGCCGCCGCTCACGAAGGAAGCGTTGCGCGGCAAGGTCGTGCTCGTCGATGTATGGACGTACTCGTGCATCAACTGCCTGCGCACGCTGCCGTATCTGAAGACGTGGGCGCAGAAGTATCGCGATCAGGGGCTCGTCGTGATCGGCGTGCATGCGCCGGAATTCGCGTTCGAGCGCAACGTCGACAACGTGAAGCAGGCGGTCCACGATCTCGGCATCGATTACCCCGTCGCGATCGACAACAACTATGCGATCTGGCGTGCGCTGAACAATCAATACTGGCCGGCGCATTATTTCATCGATGCGCAGGGCAACATCCGTTATCACCATTTCGGTGAGGGCGACTATGCGCACTCCGAGCATGTAATTCAGCAACTGCTGGCCGAAGCGGGACACGGCGCCGCGCCTTCCGTGGCGATGACCGCGAAGAGCCACGACGATGCCATCGGCGAGGGCGCGATGATGCAGGCCGATAATAAGGACATGCGTTCGCCGGAAACGTATATCGGCTACGAGCGCGCGCAGCAGTTCATGTCGCCGGGCGGCGAAACGCCGGATCGCCTTCACGACTATGCCGCGCCGAAAGCACTCGACGTCAATGACTGGGGCCTCGCGGGCGCCTGGAAAGTCGGCGCGGAGCACGCGACGCTCGAAGGCGCGACGGGCCGTATCGTCTATCGGTTTCACGCGCGCGATCTGCATCTCGTGCTCGGACCGTCGAAGGACGGCACGCCTGTGCGCTTTCGCGTGAGCATCGACGGCGCGGCACCCGGCACATCGCACGGCAGCGACGTAGAGGCCGACGGAAGCGGCACGGTGACAGAGCAGCGCCTCTATCAACTCGTGCGGCAAACGGGGCCTGTTGCGGATCGCACATTCACGATCGAATTTCTCGACCCTGGGGTCGAAGCGTACGCGTTCACGTTCGGTTGAACGAGACACACGAAGGAGCAAAGATGTTCAAGACCACCAGCAAGACGTTCAAGGCCGCAAGCGTGGCCGTGCTGTTCGCGGGCGCGTTCGCATTGCAGCGCGTCGCGCATTCGAGCGAGGCAGCCGTGAAGATCCCGCCGCCCGCGCACGACGAAACCGCGGGCGCCGTGCATACGGAAACCGCCGTGTTCGCAGGCGGTTGCTTCTGGGGCGTGCAAGGCGTGTTTCAGCACGTGCGCGGCGTAAAGGAAGTGATGTCCGGTTATGCGGGAGGCCGAGCCGATACCGCGCAATACGACCGCGTCAGCGAAGGCGACACGGGCCACGCAGAATCGGTGCGCATCACGTACGATCCGGCACAGGTCACCTACGGCAAGCTTTTGCAGATCTTCTTCTCTGTCGCGCACAACCCGACCGAGTTGAACTACCAGGGCCCGGATCACGGCACGCAATACCGCTCGGCTGTGTTTCCGACGAATGCGGCGCAGCGCGATATCGTCGATGCCTATATCGCGCAACTCGACAATGCGCACGTTTATAGCGGCAAGATCGTCACGCGGGTCGAAGACTACAAGGGCTTCTATCCGGCCGAAGGCTATCACCAGAACTACCTGACGGAACATCCGGAAAGCCCGTATATCGCGATCAACGATCTGCCGAAGGTAGCAAACCTGAAGCAGATGTTCCCGGCGGCGTATCGTCAGGATGCGGTGCTCGTGGCGGTGGCTTCCAAATAGGCGTGGAGAAGCCCGACGACCTCGGGCAGGTTGCGTCTGCCGAAGCCGAGGCGGACATGCGCGTCGCCGTGATCGAGCAGCGTCGAAGGCAGCAGCAGCACGCCCGTGCATGCGAGCAGTTCGGCACAGAACTGCTCCGCGTGTCCGCGCTTCAGTCGCACGAAGCCGATCGTGCCCGCGCGCGGACGATGCCATTCGAAGCGGTCCGCGTGACGCGCGAAGAAGTCGTCGAGCGTATGCAGATTGGCGCGTACGATCGACACATTGCGTGCGATGAGCGCATCGGTGTGGCGCACCGCGATCGCCGCAAGGTACTCGCTCGGCGCGCTATTGCTGATGGTGAGATAGTCCTTGAACGTGCTCATGCGCGCGAGCACCTGCGCGCTCTTCGTCGCGATCCATCCGAGACGCAGACCCGCGAGCCCGTGCGACTTCGAAAGCGCGCCGAGCGAGATCGCGCGCTCGTAGACGTCGCACGCGGCGGGCAGGCGATCGGCTGGATCGTGCTCCAGCCCGCGATACACCTCGTCGCTGAAGAGCCACAGCCCGTGCTTTTGCGCGAACGCGAGGATCGCATCGAACACTTCGCGCGGCGGCAGATAGCCGGTCGGATTGTGCGGGGCGCAGATCACGAGCGCACGCGTAGCCGGTGTGACTAGCCTTTCGAGTTCGTCCGGATCGGGCGCCCAGCCCGCTTCCTCTCGCGCCTTCCACGGCGACACACGCACGCCCATGGCCTCGGCCACCGAGTAATGCGACTGATAACCCGGCATATGCACGATCACGTGATCGCCCGGCGCGAGCATCGTGTGCATGAACGAATAAATGGCTTCCTGCGCGCCCGTGTGCACGATGATTTCGTCTTCGTCGATGTGCTCGTACAACGTCGCGAGTTCGCGTCGCAGCGCGGGCGCGCCGGGATACTCGGTGTAGCCGAGCCAGGTATCGCGCAATCCGTCGATTGCATCGGGTTCGTACGCCAACAATTCGCCGACCGACATGGATTCGGGATCGGAGCTGCACAAGAGATGGCGCGCGGTGAATTCGTGCCGTGCGAAATAGCGTTCGAGCTTGAAGGGATTGGGTTGCATGGCGTCGCTTGATCGGAATCGAAGAAAGCCGTAGTCTGCGCTCTGATCCCCCATTCAAAAAACTAAACTTTCTTATTTCGATTAAGGAACGCTAATGCTCGACTACGCTCTGCTCGATGCGCTGCTCGCCGTCGTACGCACGGGATCCTTCGAGCGCGCCGCACGCGAGCTCAACGTCACGCCGTCTGCGGTGTCCCAGCGCGTAAAACTGCTGGAGGAGCGTGTGGGGAGCCTGCTCGTGAAGCGTGGCCAGCCCTGCGAAGCAACGGCATCCGGTGCGCTGCTGTGCCGCCATACCGAACGCGTGCAATTGCTCGAAGCGGAACTCGGCGGGCGCATGCCGGCTTTGCCGGGTACGCCGAACGAGCGGCGCGCGAAGCTGCGCATCGCGGTGAATGACGACAGCATGAGCACCTGGTTCATCGATGCCGCGGCGGACTTCTGCATCGAGCGGGGACTGATACTGGATCTCGTCGTCGACGATCAGGATCACACCGCGCGGCGCATCCGCGAAGGCGACGTGCAAGGCGCGATCACGACGCAGGCCGAACCCGTGCCCGGCTGGCGTTCGATGAAGCTCGGGCGCATGCGCTATCGCGCCGTATGTTCACCCGCATACTTCGCGCGCCATTTCGCCGATGGCCTCACGCGCGACGCGCTGCGCCGCGCGCCATGCGTCAACTTCAACGAAAAGGATGAATTGCAGAAGCGCTTCATCAAACGTGTGAGCCGCGCGGATATCGAGCCGCCCGCGCATGTCGTGCCGCACGGCGAGGGCTTCGTGCGCGCGTGCACGTCCGGACTTGCGTGGGGTATGTGTCCAAGCCGGCTCGTCGCGCGGCAACTCGATAGCGGCGCACTCGTGGAAGTGTCGCCCGGTTCACGCTTCGATGTTGATCTCTATTGGCAAAGCTGGCGTCTTTCCCTCGGCTGGCTCGACAACTTCAGCGCGATGCTGAAGCACCGCGCAAAAACGTTCCTCGACTGAGGGTCATGCGTCGCGCGTTTCGAACGAATCGACGCGATCGCGATAGAAAGCAAGATGATCTTTGATCGGCGCAACCGCATCGTAGGGCGACTCATAGGACCACACTGCGTTGGCCGATTTTTGTCCACCCGACACAATGCTGTAATAGCTGCACTCGCCTTTGTAAGGGCAGTATGTCGTGTGAGCGGTGCGCTCGAGTTGCGTCATGTCGACGTCCTTGCGCGGCACGTACAGCACTTCGGGATACGATGCCTCGCGCAAGGACAGCGCCTCGGTCGTATCGACGATGACACGCCCGCCTGCTTTCACGGTCACGCGTAACGGACTAGCTTCGATCGTGATCGGATGATCGGGGCCGGGAATCTTGACGGCTTTATCCATGAGTGTCTTCCTGCGAATGAACGCGACAATGCACGCGGAAGAATCGATGGTAGCGTCGTTGCGTCAAACGTGCAGAATGCATCCCCGGCCCGAGCGGTCAACGGCCGAAATATATTGGCTTCGTGCCGTCGTTGTCCAAAGGCGGCATCGTGTTGCGCGTGCCCGAGGCCGACGCGCCGGGGACGGTCCCGCCGTAGCCGCCGTTCTGACGTGATACGCGGCTTTCAGCGGCCTGAATATCCGACGGATACGAGGTCTGATCCGCGCGCGATGGATCATAGCCCGCGGCTTCGACCTGCCGCAGATCCTGCTTCACCTGGTCGCGCGTAAGCGATGAATCGGTTTGCGCGAAAGAAAGCGCCGGCGCCACCGCTACAGTTGCGACGGCCACGGCCTTGACGAACAATTTCATGGCGAACCTCCGGTATGTTGGGCTGCGCACGGTGTTTTCTGTGCGTGCTGCATAACACAGCATCGGCCGTGCCCGCCTGCGCGCTCCCACCCCGGATTGCGGCTATGAAGCCTTGCTTTCGATCGCCTTGACCAGTGCATGCAGCAGGCGATTTGCGGGCGTCGGAATCCCGAGCGCCTCGCCGCGCCGCACGATCAGGCCGTTCAAATGGTCGATCTCGCTCGTCTTGCCACGCGCCAGATCTTGCGCGGTCGACGAGTACTGGTTCTGCATCGTCTCGGCGATGCGGCGCACGGCGGCATCGACGTCACCCGGAATGATCACGTTATCGGCTTTCGCAACGGCAAGGCATTCGTCGACCACATCGCGCATCGCACGCGTGATGCCCTCGCCCTGCACGAGCTTGCCGTACGGCAGTTGCGTGATCGCGGACAGCGCGTTGTAGGCGCAATTGAGCACGAGCTTCGCCCATAGCGCGCCGCGCACGTTCGTGGATATCTCGGTCGGTACGCCGGCCTCGACGAAAGCGCGTGCGACATTCTCGCTTTTCGTCGACGGCTCGATCACGAGCTCGCCGCGCCCGTTGTGCTTCACGTGCCCCGGCCCCGCCATCTCCGCCGCCACATACACGACCGCGGCCGCCGCTTCCTGCGGCAACAGTTCGCGCAGACGCTGCGCATTCTCCACGCCGTTTTGCAACGACAGCAGCAACGCGTCGCGTTCGAGATGCGGCGCGAGCGCCTGTGCCGCGCTGTCGGTATCGGTGGATTTCACGCAGAAGAGCACGAGTTGCGCGCCCTGCACCGCGCGCGCGTCGGTGCTCGCGGCCACGCGCACGCGCTCGTCGAAATGCTGTGTGTCGAGCCGCAAGCCGTCGCGTTCGATCGCTGCGACATGCTGCGGCCGCGCGATCAGCACGACTTCGTGACCCGCACGCGCGAGCATGCCGCCGTAGTAACAACCGACCGCGCCCGCACCCATGACGGCGACTTTCATGTTTCGCTTCTCCTTCATTCCTTGTTGCATTGCTGTGGCTCGAAAAGGTAACACACAGGCACTGCATCGACCGAAAGAGACCGGTGTGTTCGATGCTTCGCATAACCGACGACGCGCAAACGCTTGCGTGTTTCAAGGCCATTCGCGCGGCGCTGCGTGCCCGCGAGATTTTGTGGGCGGACGCACGATAGTCAGTCGAATTAGCGGTGCGCCATATTGTTAAAACAGGGCACGCAGAGATACGCTTCTTTCAGCGGATCGACGATGCTGTCCAAACAATGCCGACCGCTGCGGGGTTAGGCGGCGCATGCCGCATCGACAAGGTGAATCCGGGGACCAAATACACGGCGTGCCGGGGGGGAGCACTGCGCGAGCGTCCGGGCGCGCGGCGCACCGGCACGCCGTGAACTTAGACAAGCGCTGGCTCTGCCGCTCGGCGACGAGTAGCGGAAAGCCACAAGCGTGGGCGTTATCACGAGAACAAAAACATGAATCATGGCTATGAAGCATCGCTCGTCAAGCGCGTGGTGAATCAGCTCGTTGCGGGCATCGTGAGCGGCGAATACCAGGACAACGTGCTGCCGCCACAAGTCATTCTTTCGAAGCAGCACGGCGTGAGCCGGACCATCATGCGCGAGGCGCTGAGCATTCTCATCTCGCGCCGCATGCTCGACGTGCGACCCAAGACAGGCACGCGCATCAAGCCCGCGCGGGAATGGCTCATCATGGATCCCGAGGTCGCCGAGTGGCGCATGCGTGCGCTGCACGATCCGGACTGCATACGCAGGCTCATCGAGTTTCGCTCGCTGGTCGATCCGCCCGCCGCCGCGCTCGCCGCGACGCGCGCGAACCGGCATCAGCGCATCGCCATCAACGCGGCCTTCCAGCGCCTCCTGCATGCGAGCCCGTCCGAACCCTTGCAGTCCGCCGCCGAAGAGGCGCTGCAGGCCGCTATCGTCGATGCGAGCGGCGACGAAGTGCTGCGCCAGATGGGCAGCGTCGTGCGCGTCGGCATCCGTACGCTGAAAGCCGCCCTGCGCGCGCAGCCGCATGCGTTGCCGCGCGTGCCCGACTCGCAGCTCGGCGATTACGGCCGGGTCGTGCGGGCTATCGAAACGGCCGATGGCGACGGCGCGCGCACGGCCATGTCGCAGGTCCTTGCGCGCACGGCGTCGCTCTGGGTCGAAGAAATCGCCTGAACGCAGGGTTTTCCGCCATGCCGGTGCCGCGGTCGCGAGACCGCCCGCATCGCCTCCACAGCCGTTCCGGGAGCGCATCTTGCGCGCTCCACTGCCGCAGTTTCGCCTCGCATGCGCCCTGCGCGTGACTACAATGAGTGATGCCGCGGCATGCGACGAGTCATGGCCTCCCCGTGACACGGAGCGCCTGGCGTTGGACACACGGAGGCAGGAATGGCAGAGCTCGAAAAGGAAAAGGTCGTCGGCGTCCTGAACAGGATTCTCGAATCCGAACTGGCGGGCGTCGTGCGCTACACGCACTATTCGTTTCTCGTGTTCGGCTTCGGGCGCATACCGATCGTGTCGTGGCTGCGCGCACAAGCCGACGAATCGCTCATGCATGCGCATCAGGCCGGCGAATGGATCACGACGCTCGGTGCGTATCCATCGCTTGAAATCGGCCCGCTGCTGGACAATCACACCTTCGACATCGCGACGATCCTGCGCGAATCCCTGCAGGCGGAGAACGTCGCGCTCGATCTCTATCGCGACTTGCTGAAGCTCGTCGAAGATCGCTCCGTCGCGCTGGAGGAATACGCGCGGCAGATGATCGAGGTCGAGGAGATGCACGCGGGCGAAGTGGACAAGATGTTGCGCAGGCCCGGCGAAGTCGAAACGTCGCCTGAACGCCGCAGCGGTCACAACTGAGCCGAAAAAAACGCCGGCCCGCGTGTGCGGACCGGCGCCTCTTCGCACTGACACGCGTGCGTTACTTCGGCTGCGCCACCGTGCGCAGATAAGGCTTCAGCGTCTTGAAGCCGTCCGGATACTTCTTTTTCGCGTCCTCGTCCGACACGGACGTCGGGATGATGACGTCGTCGCCCGGCTTCCAGTTCACGGGCGTCGCGACCGTGTGCTTCGCGTTCAGTTGCAGCGCGTCGAGCAGGCGCAGCACTTCGTCGAAGTTGCGGCCCGCGCTCATCGGATACGTGAACGTCGCCTTCACCTTCTTGTCCGGGCCGACGATGAACACGGCACGAATCGTCGCGTTGTCGTTCGCGGTGCGCGGGCTACCGCCGCTCGCGTTCGGGTGGATCATGTCGTAGAGCTTCGCGACGTTCAGATCCGCGTCGCCGATCATCGGATAGTTGACCGCGGTGCCCTGCGTCTCCTCGATATCCTTCGCCCACTGCGAGTGATTCGTCACCGGATCGATCGATAGACCGATCACCTTCGTGTCGCGCTTGTCGAACTCCGGCTTGAGCTTGGCCATGTAACCGAGCTCGGTCGTGCAGACGGGCGTGAAGTCCTTCGGATGCGAAAACAGGATCGCCCATTTGTCGCCGATCCACTCGTGAAAGCGAATCGTGCCTTCGGTCGTCTCTGCCGTGAAATCGGGGGCTTCATCACCAATGCGTATAGCCATATCAAATCTCCACGTGAGGAAAGTCCGGTGAACGCTCCGCGTGCAAAAGGAACGGATTCCGGGTTGAAAATCGCAACTGTCGAACTGATTATAGTTCGCCGCGCATCGAGGTCCGGCGCACTTGGGGTATGTCCTTGACTGCCGTGGGGTCTTGCGCTGCGCCGATGACACCAAACCTCGCGGGGGAGCGCGGCATGTTTCCTGCTGCCAGGCCGCTCGGCGTGAACCGGCGTTCTCGTAAAACGCATCGTTGCACGCAAATCGCTTAGCGGCGCTCGAATTCCCCGGCAAAATCTGCTATCACGAAACGACAATACGTCAGAACGAACGTGCAGGTGTGAAGCAGCAGGCGTGCATCATCCCGCACTTGAACGGGCGACAGACTTCGTCGCGCCACGTGGCGCGGCCTCGCTGCGCCGCACAGGAGGCGAACGTGACTGTCATGCAAAGAAAGTCCGTTGCTTCGCTGCAAAGCGAAGCGGCCGAAAGCGAAGAAGTGCTTCAGGAACACGGCGGCCACTCGCTGAAACGTTCGCTCAGCGCACTCGACGTCGTAATGCTCGGCATAGGCTGCATCATCGGTGCGGGGATTTTCGTGCTGACGGGCCACGCGGCCGCGGCCAACGCCGGGCCCGCGATCATCCTTTCGTTCGTGCTCGGCGCAATCGTCTGCGCGCTCGCAGGCCTTTGTTACGCCGAAATGGCTTCCACGGTGCCGGTGTCAGGCAGCGCCTACACATACGCCTACGCGACCATGGGGGAGTTGATCGCGTGGCTCATCGGCTGGGATCTGATCCTCGAATATGCGGTCGGCGCGACGACGGTCGCCATCGGCTGGTCGGGGTATGTCGTGAGCTTTCTGCATTCGCTCGGCATCGACATACCGGAGCGGCTTGCGAAAGCGCCCTTCGCCTACGATCCCGGCCACGGCTGGAGCCATGCCGGCGCGATTCTCAACGTGCCCGCAATGGTGATCGTCGGGCTCATCACGATCCTGCTCGTCATCGGCATACGCGAGTCGGCGCGCGTGAACAGCTTCATCGTCATCATCAAGGTGCTGATCGTGCTCGCATTCATCGCGGCGGGCATCGCGTATGTGGATACGAGCCACTGGGTCACCGCACAAAACCCGACGGGCGCGTTCATTCCGCCGAATACCGGCGAATCGGGTGTGTTCGGCATGAGCGGCGTGCTGCGCGGCGCGGCGGTCGTGTTCTTTGCCTATATCGGTTTCGATTCGGTGTCGTGCGTAGCGCAGGAAACGCGCAACCCGAAACGCGACATGCCGATCGGCCTGCTCGGTTCGCTCACCATCTGCACGATCCTCTACGTGCTCGTGTCGTATGTGCTGACGGGTATCGTCTCTTACGACAAGCTCAACGTGTCCGATCCGATCGCGGTCGGCGTCGATGCGATCGGCATGCGCTGGCTCTCGCCGATCGTGAAGCTGGGCGCGATCTTCGGCCTCACGTCGGTGATTCTCGTACTGCTGCTGTCGCAGCCGCGCATCTTCTATTCGATGGCGAGAGACGGCCTCCTGCCGCCTTTCGCATCGAAGATCCACCCGCGCTTTCATACGCCCTACATCACGACGATCTTCACCGGCATCATCGTGATGATTCTGGCGGGGCTCTTGCCGATCGGGCTCGTCGGCGAGCTCGTGAGCATCGGCACGCTGTTCGCGTTCATGGTGGTGTGCATCGGCGTGCTGGTGCTGCGCATCACGCAGCCGAATCTCGAGCGCGCATTCAGAACGCCGGCGGTGTATGTGGTCGCGCCGCTCGGTGCGCTCTCGTCGCTCTTCCTGATGTCCGGCTTGCCCGCCGATACATGGATACGACTCATCGTATGGATGGCGATCGGCGTCGTTATCTACTTCGGTTACGGCATACGCCATAGCCGCCTGCGCAATCAGCGCGAGACTCCGCAGCAACGCACCGCGCGAGGATGATCCGCAATAGGGCCGCATTCAGCGCGGCCCTTTGTCACGAATCCGACGCGCGTTTCGATTCGTGTTCGCGCGCTTCTTCCGGGCTTTCGTAAATATACGGCGCGACGCCGCGGCGCTTCAATGCGTCGCCGAGCTTCAGGCGCAGGAAGCTGCTCGTCGTATAGCGCGTCACGCGGTCATAATGACCATCGACGAGCTTCGTTACCATCTCCGAATACGCGTCGAGCATGTCGGGGCGAATCGAAAAGTTATCGTAATTCACGATTGCATGCGGTTTCGTCCTGGCACCCGCCAATTGCTTTTCGACTTCGCGGCGTATGGCTTCGACGTCGTTCAGCGTCTTCACTTCATGGCCTTCGAAGTTGATGAAGAAGAGATTCTTTTCCGCGTCGTAGCTGAAGCGTTCCGAGAGATCGAGCCGCAGCAGCACGTTGCGCAGGCCCATCGGCGCATCGCGGAAGATGCGTTCGTCCATCAGACGCGGCGGCGTATCCATGATCGGCGTAAAGCCCATTTGCGCGACGATGTCCCGCTCGATATCGATGCCGGGCGCGACTTCCGTGAGCGCGAGGCCCTTGTCCGTGAGTTCGAACACGCAGCGCTCGGTGATATACAGCACCGTCTTCCCGCGCTCGGCCGCATAACGGCCGCTGAACGTGCGATGCTCCACCGCATCGACGAACTTCCGGCAATCGCCTTCGCGGCGAATCCTGAGCTTGCCTTCGTCGATCGCGATATCGAGCTTGCCCGCGTTGAACGTGCCCACGAACACGACTTTCTTCGCGGCCTGGCTGATGTTGATGAAACCGCCCGCACCGGCCAGCTTCGGCCCGAACTTGCTCACGTTGAGATTGCCCTCGCGATCAGCCTGCGCAAGGCCGAGGAACGCGATATCGAGGCCGCCGCCATCGTAGAAATCGAACTGATAAGGCTGATCGATGATCGCCTGCGTATTCGTCGCCGCGCCGAAGTTGAGGCCGCCCGCCGGAATCCCGCCGATCACGCCGGGCTCGGTCGTCATCGTGAAGAGGTCGATCACCTGCTCTTCGTTCGCGACGCTCGCAATGCCTTCCGGCATGCCGATACCGAGATTGACGACGCTGTTGGCCATCAGCTCGAATGCGGCGCGCCGCGCGATGATCTTGCGTTCAGTGAGGGCCATCGGCGGCACCGAACTCGCGGCCACGCGCAGTTCGCTCGAGAATGCCGCACTGTATTGCTCGCCGAAGGTCTGCCAGTGATTATCGGGTTTCGCGAGCACGACGCAGTCGACCATCACGCCGGGAATCTTCACCTGACGCGAATTGAGCGTGTTCGATTCCGCCAGCCGCTCGACCTGCGCGATCACGATGCCGCCGGAATTGCGCGCGGCCATCGCGATGGACAGCGCTTCGAGCGTCAGCGCTTCCTTTTCCATCGTGACGTTGCCGTTGAGATCGGCCGTGGTGCCGCGCACGATCGCCACATCGATCGGGAAGGTCTTGTAATACAGATAGTCCGTGCCGTCGATGGGCATGAGCCGCACGAGATCGTCCGTGGTGCGCGCGTTGAGCTTGCCGCCGCCGTTGCGCGGATCGACGAACGTGCCGAGGCCGACCGTCGAAAGCTGCCCGGGCCGATGCGCAGCGATATCGCGAAAGAGTTGCGAAATCACGCCTTGCGGCAGGTTGTACGCTTCGATGCGGTTCTCGATCGCCATCTTCTGCAGGCCCGGCACGAGTCCCCAATGACCGCCGATCACCCGCTTGATCAAGCCTTCGTGCGCCAGATGATTGAGGCCCTTGCCACGGCCATCGCCCTGACCTGCCGCATAGACCAGCGTCAGATCAGCGATCGGATCATCGCCTTCGACAAAGCGCGCCTCCAGCGCGATCGCCACTTCCTCCGCGAAGCCGATGCCCACGAAGCCGCTCGTCGCGAGCGTATCGCCCGAGCGGATCAGGCGCACGGCCTCGCGCGCAGAGACGATCTTGCCGCGCTCGACGAGGCGCACGGTCGAGGGAAAAGAATGGCGGCCTGGCGTGCTGCTGGCGGTCATGGCGTCTCCTCGGTGCCGATTTTCTGTCATGAGTCTCGCGCAATCCTTCGCCGACTGCTTGCGTCGAATGCACGCGAATCAGCCGATTTCCGCCGTCATATCTCGACCCGCGCGCCAAGCTCGATCACGCGATCGGCCGGTAATCGCAGATAGGCCGCCACGTTCCCCACATTGTGCAGCATGATCGCGAAGAGCCGTTCGCGCCATAACGCCATGCCGGTGCCCGGCGTGGGCACCACGGTGGCGCGCGAAAGGAAATACGAAATCGTCGCGCGATCGAACTTGAGCCCCGATGACCGGCACTTCTCCAGCGCGGCGGGAAGATCGACTTCGTCCTTGAAGCCGTAGCTGACCGTCACCTGAAAACAGCCGTTGCCGAGCGCCTCGAGGGACACGCGGCGCGTCTCGTCGACCCACGGCACCGGCTCGGTCGTGACCGTCAGGAACACCGTGTGTTCGTGCAGCACGCGGTTATGCATGAGGTTGTTCAGCAGCGAATGCGGCACGCCGCTCGGATCGTTCGACATGAAGATGGCCGTGCCCTCCACGCGTGCGGGCGAGCGCGCGATGAGGCTCTTGAGGAACGGCTTGAGGGGCGTCGCGCCCGCGCGCGCGCGGGCTTCCTGGGTCATCATTTGCGCGCCGCGCCCCCACGTCGCCATGACCGTGAACATCACGAGACCGATGGCGACGGGGAACCAGCCGCCCTCCCTGACTTTCAGGCAGTTCGCCGAGAAGAACATCGCGTCGATGACGAAAAAGAACGCCGTCGCGAAGACGCACAGCGCCCAGTTGTAGCGCCACGCGTAGCGGATCACGAAGAAGGTCAGCACCGTCGTGATGAGCATCGTGCCGGTGACGGCGATGCCGTACGCGGAGCCGAGCGCCGTCGACGAGCCGAAGCCGAGCACGGCGGCGACCACCGCGAGCAGCAGCGTCCAGTTGATCCCTGGCACATAGATCTGCCCGATCTCCTTCGCCGACGTGTACACGACGCTCATGCGCGGCAGGAAGCCGAGCTGCATGGCCTGCTTGGTCATCGAATAGGTGCCCGAGATGACGGCCTGCGACGCGATGACGGTCGCGATGGTCGAGAGCACGACCATCGGATAGAGCATCCACGATGGAAACAGCCGGTAGAACGGATTCTGCAACGCGCTCGGATCGGCGATCAGCAGCGCGCCCTGACCGAGATAGTTGAGCGCGAGCGCCGGAAAGACGACGGCGAACCACGTGAGGCGGATCGGCCGCGAGCCGAAGTGGCCCATGTCGGCATAGAGGGCTTCCGCGCCCGTGAGCGAAAGCACGACGGCACCGAGCGCGACGAACGCGAGCCAGCGATGATGCGCGCAGAATTCGAGCCCCGCGAGCGGATTGAGCGCGAGGAGGATCTGCGGCGCGTCCTTGATGTTCATGACACCCGACACCGCGAGTATGACGAACCACAGCACCATCACCGGCCCGAACACCGCGCCGATGCCCGATGTACCGTGCTTCTGCATCACGAAGAGCGCGATCAGCGCGACGAGCGTCACGGGCACGACATAGGGCTGCAAGCCCGGTGCGGCCACTTCGAGCCCTTCCACCGCGCTCAGCACGGAAATGGCCGGCGTAATCACGCCATCGCCATAGAAGAGCGCCGCGCCCATCACCCCGACGAGCAACAGCACGTGTTTCAGCCGCTTCTTCGATTCGACCGATGACGCCGCGAGCGCAAGCAGCGCCATGATGCCGCCTTCGCCGTGATTGTTGGCGCGCAGGATCAGCGTCACGTATTTGAGCGAGACGATGACCGTGAGCGACCAGAAGATCAGCGACACGATGCCGATCACGTTCGCGGGCTGCAACGGCAGGCCGGACGCTGGATCGAACACGGTTTTGAGCGTATAGAGCGGACTCGTGCCGATGTCGCCATAGACGACGCCGAGCGCCGCGAGCGAGAGCCCGAGCAACGCCGGATGGCCGTGCGGCTCGGGCGCGTGCTTGTCGTCGGCCGGAATGCCGGGTGCAGTCGATCCCATGATTCCTCCCTGCCTTTTTCCGGGCCGCCGCGTAGGCGGCCTATTTGTCAGAGGATGAGCGTCTGCGCTGCTGTGTCGATCAAAGCTGGGTCAATCGAAGTATAGAAACGATGCGCGTTCATGTCCGCGCGAGCTTCGTTACGCGTATTTGATCTGCGCGACCGCGCGCAATTCGTCGGCGGTGGCGGTGCCGTAGCCGAAGAATTCCAGATATGCCGGGATCATTTCGAAAAGCATGTCCGTGCCGACCTGCACGGCGCAGCCCTTGTCCTTCGCCGCGCGCAACAGCGGCGTGTACTCCGATTTCATCACCACTTCGCCGACGAACGTACCCGGCGCGATGCGGTCGATATCGAACGGCAACGGGTCTGTTTCCTTCATGCCGAGCGGCGTCGCGTTCACGATCACGTCGAAGCCCTCGGGATCTTTCGTGTCGGTTCTTACGATCAGCTCGGAATAGTGCTCGCGCAGGCGCGACGCAAGTCCTTCGACCGAAGCCGTGTTGGTATCGAAGATCGCGAGTTCCGCGACGCCCGCCGCCGCGAGCGATGCCGCGATCGGCGAGCCGACGCCGCCGCTGCCGAGCACGAGCACGCGTGCGCCTGCGAGCTTGCGGCCCTTGCGCTCGACGCCGCGCACGAAGCCTGCGCCGTCGAACTGATCGCCGACGAGCGTGCCGTCCGACCGTTTGAGAATCGCATTGCAGGCCCCGGCGATGCGCGCGGTCGGACTGACTTCATCCATGAGGCCGACGGTCGTGATCTTGTGCGGCATGGTGACGAGCGCGCCGCGAATGTTCGTCAGCTTGAACAGATGCGGCAGGAACGCGACGTAATCCTCGGGCTTGACGCCCATCGGCACGACGACTGCGTCGATGCCCTGTTTGTCGAACCATGGGTTGTAGATCATCGGCGCCTTGAACGCTTCGGTCGGGTAGCCGAGGTGAGCAATCAGAGTGGTCTTGCCGCTGATCATGGCAGCTCCTTGTGAGGATGTCGCGCTCGCGTGTTCGCGCGCGCCCGTCACCATGATAGTTCGGCTTGCGGTTGCCGCAGTGCGGCATTTGCTCGAGTGTCAGTGACTCGCGCCGAGATAGGCGGCCTTCACCGATGGATCGTTGCGCAACTGCTCGGCCGGGCCGTGTGTCGCGACGCGGCCATTTTCCAGCACGTAGCCGTAATCCGCGACATTGAGCGCTGCGGCGGCGAACTGCTCGACGAGCAGCATCGTGACACCATCCGCCTTCAGCCGCTCGATGATGCGGAAGACTTCTTCGACGAGAATGGGCGCAAGGCCCATCGACGGTTCGTCGAGCAGCACGAGGTCGGGGTTGAGCATGATCGCGCGCGCCATCGCGAGCATTTGCTGTTCGCCGCCCGACAGCGTGCCTGCCAGTTGATTGCGCCGTTCCTTCAGGCGCGGAAACAGCTCGATCGCGCGTTCGAGATCGGCGTTGATGTCGCCTTTCGGGCGTGACCATGTGAGACGCGGGAACGCGCCGAGGAGCAGATTGTCGGTAACGGACATCGTTGCGAAGACGCGGCGTCCTTCGGGTGAATGCGCCAGTCCGAGGCGCGCGATCCTGTGCGACTCGAGCGAGTCGATGCGCTTTGTGTTGCTGCCGACGCCCATTGTGATTTCGCCTTCTGTCGGCCTGATCATGCCGGAGATTGCCCGCATGGTTGTGGTCTTGCCCGCGCCGTTGGAGCCGATCAACGTTACGACCTTTGCCTTCGGCACGTTCAGGGAGATGCCGTGGAGGACTTTTACTTTGCCGTAGCCGGCGTGGAGGTTTTTTATCGTCAGCATGGTGTTTTCGCTGTTGTTTCCGCGGGGTTTCTGGCGGTCGCGTGGGCGTCTATTGCTTTCGTGAAAATCCTGTTTTCGTGTCGGTCTATTTGCTCGGCCCCGCGTGGGGCAACGCTAATAAACCAACACGAATAAGGAAAACATCAAGCCACCTGAGCAGCCTGCCCCCCCAAATAAGCCTTGATTACCTTCTCATTAGCCTGAATCTCGGAAGGCTTCCCTTCAGCAATCTTCTGCCCGAAGTCGAGCACGGAAACCGTATCGCAAACACTCATCACCACATCCATGTGATGCTCGATCAACACAAGCGTAATGCCATGATTTCGCACCTTGCGAATGATCGCGACAAGCTCGCGAATATCCGGCGCGGTCAAACCGGCCGCCGGTTCATCGAGCAAAAGCAATTGCGGATCGAGCGCCAAGGCCCGCGCGATCTCGAGCAGACGCTGCTTGCCGTAAGGAAGATTGCGCGCTTCCTCCGCAGCAACATTCTCCAGCCCGACAAAGCGCAACATGTTGAACGCCCGCTCACGCGCCGCGCGTTCTTCACGCCGATAGCGCGGACTCATCACGCCGACATCCGCGAAGTTCGACCTGAACGTGTGATGCAAGCCGACCAGCACATTCTCCAGCGCCGTCATCTCGCCAAAGAGCTGCACGTTCTGAAACGTCCTCGCAATACCCGACAGCGCAATCTTCGACGACGTCCGCCCCGCAAGCGACTGCCCCTCGTATTCGATCGCACCGGCCGTCGGCACATAGATACCCGTCAGCACGTTCATCATCGTGCTCTTGCCCGAACCGTTCGGGCCGATCAAGCCGTGAATCGTGCCGCGCTTGACCGTGAGGTCCACGTCGTTCAATGCCTTCAGGCCGCTGAACTGCATCAGTACGCCGCGCACGTCGAGGATCGCGTCGGTGCCGTGCGTTCCGACCGCCGACACCGCATCGTCCTCACGCGTGTCGGTCGCGAGTGCATCGGTATCGACCTTCGTCACACGCACGCGGCCCAGATTCAGCGTCTTGCGTACGAAGCCGACGATGCCGTCCTGCAAGTAATACACGACAAGCAGGATCATCAGGCCGAAGATGGTGAGGCGCCAGTCAGTCAAGGCCTCGATCCAGAAGGAAAACACCGCAAGACCCGCCGTGCCGATGATCGGCACCGCCACGCGCTGCGGCGTCGTGGTCCTGCGCGCGAGCGCGAGCACCGCACCCGCGACGACGATCACCGCCAGCGCGGTCGCGACGACGCGAAAGGTCGCTATATCGTCGAGCAACTTCGGCAACATCACAATGACCGTCGAGCCGATGATCGCGCCCGTGCGCGTCTTGCGTCCGCCCATGATGATCGCGAGCAGGAACAGGATCGTCAGCTCGAAGTTATACGTGTTCGGCGAAATGTACTGCTCGGAATATGAATACAGACAGCCCGCGAGTCCCGCGAAGCCCGCGCTGATGACGAACGCATACACCTTGTACCGATAGACCGACACGCCCATGCAGTCCGATGCGATCGGGCTGTCGCGCAAGGCCTCGAACGCTCGTCCGAGATGCGACTTCAGCACGCGATGCACGACGATAAGCGACACGACGAGCAAGGCCGCGACGAGCCAGTAATACTGCACCTCGTCGAGCCGGTGACCCGCGAACATCGGCTTCGGGATCTTGAGGCCCATCGGCCCGTTGGTCAGGAAATCCATCTCGTTGATGAGGATCTGGATGATCGTGCCGAACGCGAGCGTGACCATCGCGAGATAAGGGCCGGACACGCGCAGCGCGGGCAAGGCGAGGATCGCACCGAAGCCGGCCGTCACCAGAATCGAAAGCGGCGCCGTCACGTAGAACGGCATGCCGAGCTTCATGAACAGCACGCCCGCCGTGTATGCGCCCACGCCGAACAGCCCCGCATGACCGAGCGATACCTGGCCGGTATAACCCACCACGATATCGAGCCCGAACAGCAGGATCGCGTAGATCATGATCGTTTCGACGAGGTGGATGTAGTACGGGTTGCCCGACACCACCGGAAATATCGCGAGCGCGGCAAGTCCGGCCAGCGCCGCAATCCAGTTCTTTGCTTTCATCGCCGCCTCAGACTTTCTTGATCGCCATCTTGCCGAAGAGACCTGCGGGCTTGACCGCGAGCACGATCAAGAGCAGCACGAGTCCCGGCACATCCTTGTAGCCGGTGGAAATGTAGAAGCCGGTCGTCGTTTCGGCGATGCCGAGAATCATCCCGCCGACGATGATGCCCATGCCGCTCGACAGGCCGCCGATGATCGCCACGGCGAACGCCTTGAGGCCGAGCACCGCGCCCATCGTCGCGCCGGTCAATGTGAGCGGCGCGATCAAAACCCCTGCAAATGCAGCGGTCAGCGACGAAAGCGCATACGAGAAGGTGATGACGAGCCCCGTGTTGATGCCCATGAGCGACGCCGCATCGCGATCGTTCGCGGTTGCGACCACGGCCTTGCCGAAGATCGTCTTGCGGTTGAAGAACTCGACCGCGAGCATCATCACGAGCGCGCCGCCGACGACGAGCAGTTCCATCGGCAGCACGTTCGCGCCGAACACGTTGAGCGGCGCTTCGGGCAGCGGCGACGGAAAGCGCAGATCGTCGCGGCCCCACACGTTTTCCGCGACGTTCTTGAAGATGATGCCGAGCGCGATCGTCGACATGATCCAGCCGAACTCGGACTTGATCTTGATGGCGGGCCGCACGCCGATGCGCTCGACGAACGCGCCCTGCACGAGCCCGAAGAGGCATACGAGCGGAATCATCAGCCAGTAGTTGACGCCCGCCGAGACGAGCGTGAGGCCGACGAGTGCGCCGAGCATCAGCGCATCGCCCTGACCGAAATTCAGCGTGCCCGATGTGGCGAACGTGAGTTGATAGCCGAAGGCGATCACGGCGTAGATCATGCCGAGGGCTATGCCGCTGTAGATGAGTTGCAGAAGGATCATGGGAGGCTTGCGTTTGGGTGCGATGCGGTTTGCGCTTCTGTGAAATCCTGAATTCGTGTCGCTCCATTGGCACTGCCCCTGTGCGGGGCGGCAGTCACTTTGCAGCAGCAAAGAAAGGATCAGCGCCAAACGGCTCCAGCCCGCTTTGCGGCCGATGGGTCAATCGGGTCCGCCCGTACCTCTTCAGTAACGCGTCCATCTCACTGCATGTACAGACCGATGTTGTCCCTTCCATACCTGTCGGCAGCGCGTGCTGAACCAGCGCCCTATGACTGCTGGCTTGTCAGACCGTGCGCGATCCAAGCCCGGTATTCTTGTGAGGGCGACACTCAGGTAGCCCACGATCACATGGCAAGCATGGCCAGACTGCGTGTGACCGCGGGCATATCGAGCTGCCTTCTTTGGTTACTTTCTTTGCAGCAGCAAAGAAAGTGACTGCCGCGCCGCACAGGGGCGTGCTAAGGTCAATTAGAAGCAGTAGTAGCCTGCTTGCTACGCAAAGTCCCGCCGCCTTTCTTGTCGTCGTCATACGCATAGACCACGCGGCCGCTCTTCACTTCGCCGATCACCGGCACGTTCGGCGAGATCGCTTCGTGATCGCCCTTCTTGAAGGGTTTGTCGTAGACCATCACGACGCCTTCGACCTTCGTGTTCAGGCTTTCGAGCGCGTCCTTAACCTTCGGGCCGTCCGTCGTGCCCGCCTGCTTGATCGCGGCCGCGAGCAGATACACCGAGTCATAACCTTGCGCCGCCGACACTGGCGAATCGATGCGATCGTTCTTCGGCTTGAATTCCTTCAGGTACGCATCGATGAAGGCCTTGCGCTTGGGCGTATTCGCTTCCTGAATGAAGGTCTGCGGCATGCGCGCGCCTTCGCCGTTCGTGCCCGCGTTGTCGATGTAGTTCGCCATCGAAAGCGTCCAGCTGCCGATCAGCGGCACCTTCCACCCGAGCTTGGCCATGCCGTTCGCGATTTGTGCAAGCTCGGGCCCGATGCCATAAGTCAGCACGGCTTCGGCGCCCGCTTCCTTCGCCTTCAGCAACTGGGCCGTCATGTCGACGTCCTTGATGTTGAACTTTTCGACGGCCACGGGCTTCACGCCTTTTGCGGCCAGCGCCTTCTCCAGATCTTCACGGCCGAGCTGGCCGTAGTTGGTCGAATCGGCGAGAATCGCGACCTTTTTGAAGCCGCGCTTCGTCACCGCTTCCTCGACGATCATCGGCGCCTGGATGCGGTCGGCGGCCGCGTTGCGGAACACGTAGTTATCGGGCTGATCGTCGAACTGCTTGGTCACCACCGTGCCGGTCGCGACGTTGTTGAAGACGGGAATCTTCGCTTCCTGGAAGAAACGCTGCGACGCGAGCGCCACACCCGTATTGATGTAGCCGACGACCGCGACGACCTTCTCCTTGTTGATGAGTTCCTGCGCGATCTGCACGCCGCGCTCGTTCTTCGCTTCGTCATCGCGCTCGACGAGCACGATCTGACGGCCCAGCACGCCGCCGGACTTGTTGATCTCCGCGGTGGCGAGACGCACGCCGTCGCGCATGCTGACACCCATGGAAGACGAACCGCCCGTGAACGGCCCATCGACGCCGATCTTGATCGGATCGGCCGCGTGCGCCAACGAGAAAACGCCGAACGCGAGCGTGCTCGCAATGAGCTTCATCTTCATTCCCATGTGTGTCTCCGTCGCCTGATTCGTTATTTGAAGTCCCATGCAACGCGGGAAATGCCAGCAATGCTTTTTAAATGCATTACGCGTTATCGATTACATAGGCTGTGAGCGAGTGTAGAAAAATGTAAGGATATGACCATATTCGGACATACCCGAAGAGCACGAGCGTTAGCGCACACCTGACGCCTCGTAAGGGTGCAGAGCGATGAACCGGCGCGAAAACAGGCATTGCGAAGGCGCGATTTGGACAGCATCCCGAAGCGTTTTTTAAGTCACGGGCAAGCGAAGAGACAGCGGGTATACGCGTAAAGCATCGAATAAAAAACGCGCGGGTTCCCGGAGGATCGCCGCGCGCAACCTTGCGCACTCTCAGGTTCTTTCAGCGAATTTCTTCATGCACCTCTTTAGCGCGGCGCACCGGTTTCGATCGCGTGAGCGAACTGGCGCAGCACCGCGCCCGATGCATCGGTGACGGCCCAGAACGTCATGCCGTCGTGGTTCCAGCGCGCAAGCGCGTAACCGTCGTCGGACTGCGTGACGACCGGCGAGAACGCCTTGTCGTTCGCGTCGCTCTTCACGTCGCCCTTGCGCTCCGGAAACACGTACACGTCGATCGGATGCTTCAGGTAGCGATACACCACGACCGCCACCGGCCGATGATCGATGTAATCCAGCCGCCCGCCGACGAGCGCGAAGCCCGGCCCCGCCGGATCGATCACCGGCGGCGCGTAGTCGATGCGGCCGTTGAACCACGGCTTCACCGTGTGCTTGTCGCTGGAAAGCACGTCGATCGGACGGTCCGACATCAACGCGCGCACATGACTCGACACGATCTCCTGCGCAATGGGCGAAGCGCCCGCTACGCCGGTCATGAGCGGCGCCGCCTGGAACCACAGCATCGTGCCGAGCACGAGCGCGCAGAGCGTCGCGCCCGCGAATGCGCCGCCGAAAAACGGCCAGGGCGCAGCCAGCAGGTCGCTCCAGCCGCGCTTGCCGGCGCGCGCCGGCTCACGTTTGCGGGCGTCCCGCTCGGCTTCCTCCCGCACGCGCGCGAGCACTTGCGCCCGCAGATGCGCGGGTGCGCGCTGATAGAGCGAACCATCGGTGAGCCTCGTATCGAGCGAGGCGGTGTCGTTATTGTCCATTTCCCGACTCCTCTGCATGTCCCGGTCCCGCACGGCGCACGAGGCGCACGCTCGGCTTGTCCTGCCCGCCCTGTGCCGCGCGTACCGCCCCCGCCAGCATCTTGCGACCGCGCGCGAGCCGCGACATCACCGTGCCGATGGGCACGCCCGTCACGGATGCGACTTCCTTGTAACTCATGTCTTCGAGCTCACGTAACACCAGCACTTCGCGAAAGACGATCGGCAGCGCCTCCAGCGCGCGATGCACCAGATGAACTTCGTCGCGGCGCACGGCGAGCGTCTCCGGGTCGGCCGCGCCTTCCTCGGACCAGCCCGGCAATGCTTCGTCGCCGCCCAGCTCTTCGTCATAGGGCGTCGCGTCCGCGAGCTGCACGCGCCGCCGCCATTCCGTGAACCACGTATTGCGCACGATCGCGAGCAGCCATGCCCGCGCGTTCGCTTCCTCGCCGCCCTCGAATCCGCCGAAAAATCGGAACGCGCGCAGATACGCTTCCTGCACGACATCGTCGGCGTCGCTCGCACTGCCCGACAGCCAGCGCGCGAGGTTGTACGCGGCGTCGAGGTGCGGCATCACCGTCGCCTCGAAGCGCGCGTGCATCGCCTCGGCGCCCGCCTGGCCGCGGCGCCCGGACTTGTCTTCTCTCGACCTGCCTGGCCACATCGCGCGAGTCTCCTTTTACAGCCACGTTCGGAAAACATTCCTTCGGGCGCGGCTGGCATTGCTTTTCCGCGCCTTCCCCTCCGTTACTCCCCGCGCGGACGGTTTATTCCCATTTGCGGCAGCGACTCGAAAAAATATAGCGGGAATATCCCGCCCCCTTCGCCGGTTCGATGAACGGATGCCCAAGCGACCTCGCCCGAGCGAGCGGACGTCGCCGGCCTCGCGCCCATGCATCGAGCCGCCGTGGGCGCGACTTTGCCGATTCGAACGACAAGAACCGCGGCCGCAATCCCTAGAGGAACCATCATGACACCCGACCCGACCGCACTGCCGCCCGCGCCGGAACGCGACGAACTCGACGAGCACGGCAAACGCCGCCGCACCGCCCTCTCCTGCATGGCCTGGGCGGGTGCCGGCGTCATTTGGACCGTGAGCGGCGGCGTGCCCGTTTCGCGGCTGATTTCGTCGGCGGAGGCTGCAGAGAAGACGAGCTCGTTCAGCTTCGTGCAGATCAGCGACAGCCATATCGGCTTCAACAAGGACCCGAACACCGAGCCGACGAGCACGCTCGAAGAAGCGGTCAACCGCGTGAGCACGATGAGCACGCGCCCCGCCTTCATGATCCACACGGGCGATATCACGCATATGTCGAAGCCCGCGCAGTTCGACACGGCGACGCAGATCATCGGCCGGGCGGGCATGGACGTGCATTACGTGCCGGGCGAGCACGACGTGCTGGTCGAGGAAGGCAATCCGTTCTTCGAACGCTTTTCCGGGCAGTACGGCAAGGACAGCACGCGCCACTGGTACAGCTTCGATCAGGCCGGCGTGCATTTCATCGGCCTCACCAACGTGATCGACCTGAAGGGCGGCGGCCTCGGCTTTCTCGGCGATGCGCAGCTCGCGTGGCTCAAGGCCGACCTTCAGGGCAAATCGAGCAGCACGCCGATCGTCGTGTTCGCGCATATCCCGCTTTGGGCGCTGTATCCGCAATGGGGCTGGGGCACCGACGACAGCGCGCAGGCGCTCGCGCTACTGAAACGCTTCGGCTCGGTGACGGTATTGAATGGCCACGTTCATCAGGTGGCGCAAAAAGTGGAGGGAGAGATGCGTTTCTATTCGGCGATGTCGACCGCGTTTCCGCAACCCGCGCCCGGCGCGCCGTCCGGCCCTGGGCCCATGAAGGTGCCGGCGGAGCAATTGCGCACGATGCTCGGCTTGCGGGAGGTCACGCATGTCGCGGGACGCGGGCAGCTTGCCATCACCGACACGGCGCTCGCCGCCGCGCAATCATGAACGCCGCCACGATCGCGAGCTACGTCTCGCCTGCCAATCTGCGCCCGCTCGCCGGCAAGTTCCTGCGCAAGGCCGCGTTTGCGCTCGTCGTGAAGGGCGTCATCAGCGCCGCGATTCCGACGGCCTGCGCGCAGGAGCCAGCGCAACAGGTCGCCGTGGCGAACGCGCCGACCATTTCCATCGACAACTTCGCGTTCAGTCGGCCGGCGCTCACCGTGCCGGCCGGCACGAAGGTGACGTGGGTGAATCACGACGACATGCTGCACACCGTCGCCGATGAAGGAAAGAGCTTCAAGTCCGATCCGCTCGACAGCGGCGAGAGCTTCTCACACGTGTTCGACAAGCCGGGCACATACAAGTATTTCTGCTCGCTGCATCCGCACATGACGGGGACGATCGTCGTGCAATGAACGCCGCCCGCCGCGGCGCGCGTGGTGGTCCGGTCAGCCCCGCGCCTTCGCGATCGCGGCGAGGTTGCCTTCGCCGAATCCGTGATGCCCGCGCCGCTCGACGATCTCGAAGAACATGTCGCCGGGCTGGCGCTCGACGAAGGTCTGGAGGAAAAGCTGCGGCGTGCCATCGGGGAGAATTTCGCCGTCGACGAGAATGCCGCGCGTGCGCAGCTTGTCGATGTCGAGGCCGTGGCCCGGAAGCCGTTCGCCGATCTCGTCGTAATAGCGCGCAGGCGGCTGCAGGAAGCGCACGCCGCGCGCCATCAAAGCATCGACGGAAGCGAAGATATCGGCCGATGCCAGCGCGATATGCTGCACACCCTCGCCTTCGTGATCGGGCAGATACTGCTGCATCAGGTCCGTGCGATACGTGCCTTCCTCATAGACCGGAATGCGGATCGAGCCGCACGGCGACAGCGTGACCGCCGAATCCTGCGACACGTGCCAGTCCGGGTGCACCTGATGAATCTCCGAGAAGTGCAGGACTTCACGATAGAAATCGAGCCATTCCTGGATGCGGCCCGCGCCGACGGTCTGCGTGAAGTGATCCACCTCCAGGAGGCCGGTGCTCGACGGTTCAGCGCCCGCGCCCGCGCATGACGAATCAAGCGGACGAAAGTCGATATCGTAGATCGACGCCTCGCCGCTGTTCTTGCCCGGCCAGTGATCGACGAAATAGATATGTGAGTCGCCGATGCCCTGAATCGCCGGAATCGCGAGTTCGTTCGGGCCGATCTTTTCGCCTTCGAAATCCCACGCGCCGAATTCGAGCGCGCGCTCATGGGCGACCTGCGCATCGAGCACACGAATGCCGATGGCGGCGATGCCCACGCCATGCGACTGGGCGAAGCGCGTCGCGAACGAATCCGGCTCGGCGTTCAGCAGGAAATTCATGCTGCCCTGGCGAAAGCGCGTGACCGCCTTACTGACGTGCCGCGCGACAGGCACGAAGCCGAGCGTCTCGAAGAGCCTGGCGAGCCCCTCGGGATCGGGACTGGAGAACTCGACGAACTCCAGCCCCGCGATGCCGAGCGGATTGTCGCCGAGGGTCGATTCGGGCGTCGCGCGGGCGGAGGAAGAGGAGTCGGGCTGGGTCATCGGCAATACCTCGAAAATGTACGATCTGGTTCACGGACGCAAAACTACCACGACCTGCCGCATCCGTGCGACCCGGCGACTTCAATGGCCGCGATGGGTCCACCTAGAGTAGCGGCAGCGGGATTGCCGTGTCAAAGCCGGGGCAGCCCGACGCGCGCCGGCTTGATCGTACGCGCTTCAGGCGGCGAGCCGCTGCGCGCTCATCGACGGACGCTTCGCCTGCGGCGGGAACACGTTCCAGGTGCCGTCGTCATGGCGGAAGAAGATGATCGCGAGCGGGCCGCCCGGATGCTGCGCCTCTATGCACACATAGCGCGCGCCGGTGACATGCGAGCGGCACAGACGCACGACGCGTGCCGGACGCGCGGGTGTGGGGGCGAGCCACTTGTCGACAGCCCAGTGCAGCGAGTTTTCGATGGTTTGCATGATGGTCTCCCCGGAATCGATGGCAGGACGTGCGGTTCAGGCTGCGAGCGCCGCGTTCATGCGGCGGCGCTCGGCGGCGACATAGGCGCGGAACAGTCCCGACACCGCACGAAGCGCGGCGCGCGGATGCACGAAGCACGCTTGCACCTGACGGCTGCGGGCGCGGCCGTCGAGGCACCACGTGACGAAGTGCTCGCAGTTGTTGGTCAGCAGGTGGTATTGGTCTTCGCCGAGGCGGCTGCGCGCGCGGCGCACCGCTTCCATGCCGACGAACTTCGCGGCCGGGTTCTGACGGATCGTGACTTCGTGGCCTGCGGCGAACTGCGCGACGGTGACTTCCTCGACCGGGCCGCGATGCAGCGACTTCGCAAAGCCGGCATAGTGGATGACCATGCCGTTGCCCGCATAGATGCCGTGGTGTTCGTAGCCCGAGCGGCGCGTGACGAGTTCGGTGCCGAGCGCCGGTTCGTCGTCGAGCGAGAAACCGCTCGCGGCGGCTTGCTGGTCGATCACTCCGGATTGCTGGTTGGTTGACATGGCTGGCTCCGATGCTTTTCTGCTTGGCGCCAGGGTGTTTGTTTGGCGCCGGGTTGCCATGTCATTTGCATCTTCCTTGCCAGCCCTCATAACTTATTGATTTTGCTAGATTAACCATTGTTCGCTGCCGATTCGCAACGAGGTTGTGTGCTTGGCCAGCCAACACTTTCGAAGTGTGTTTGTTGGGTTGCATGCGCCAGAACGCGTCTCGCCCGGCCGCGTGCCTGCGAGCGTGGGAAGCGCCGGCATGTGTTGGTTGTTCAGCACTGCGCCAACATCGCTTGTTGGCGAGGACCCAACGGATGTCACCCCTCGCGATGCGGCCCATGCCGCGAGAACGCCGCCCGATCGGCCACGCGCGGAAAAACGCTAGGGCGGCCGCGGATCGGCATGGGCCTTGCATTGACTCCGGACGTCCTGCTCACAGGCCCATCCCGGAGAAAACGACATGTGCGCCCTCACCGTCACCGATCTTGAATACGACCGCGAGCTGGATCACGCGGCGATGTCGGCCATCAGCGGCGGAGGCGGTGCGCCGTGGGTGTACGGCTGGATCACGCCCTACGTGGATCGTCCGTCGGGCGGCGCAGGGGCAGGCGGCGCCGTGGTGACTCTCATCGACGTGACCAACAACGTCTATGAAGTCACCAACAACATCACCAACATCACGGTCGGGCAGATGGTCAATCAGTTTCAGAACGTCGCGGTCAGCAACACGGGCAACGGCGCAACGCTTACGGTCAATCCGAGCTCGGTGGCAGGCAATCGCGCGGGTTGAACGGTGCATATCAAGATTCGCTTCGGGCGCGCGTTGGTTCACAATGAGCGGGACCGTCCGCGACGCGCGGCCGACGCCGCGCCACCCAGGATTCCGGAGGTTGCCGTGACCTTCAACACTGAGTTTCGATGGACTTCCGCCGCCCGCACCGACACCGGCTGCGTGCGGCAGATCAACGAAGACGCGCTGCTCGACGCCCCCGAGCGCGGCTTGTGGGCCGTGGCCGACGGCATGGGCGGACACGCGGTCGGCGATCTTGCGAGCCGCATGGTGATCGAGAGCCTGGCGAGGGTATCGGCGGCGAACGACCTTACGGGCGTGATTGACGATGCGCGCACGCGGCTTCTCGACGTCAACGATGAGTTGCGCGCGGAAGCGGCGCGGCGGACGGTATCGCGCATCGGCAGCACGGTGGTGCTGCTCGCGGCGCGCGATGGCGCATGCGGCTACATGTGGGCCGGCGACAGCCGCATCTATCTGCTACGGCAGGGGCGCCTCGTGCAGCTCACGCGCGATCACAGCCATGTCGAGGAACTCAAGGCGCGCGGTCAATTGACGGCGGAGGAAGCGCTGCATCATCCGGCGCAGCATCTGATCACGCGTGCGGTCGGCGCGCTCGACGTGCTCGAACTCGACGAAAACACGCTCGCATTGAACGACGGCGATACGTTCCTGCTGTGCAGCGACGGCTTGTCGAACGAGGTGAGCGAAGCGGAGATCATCAGCGAACTCGCGCCGGGGAATTGCGAGATGGCGGCGCAAAGGCTGCTGGAGATCGCGCTGGCGCGCGGCGGGCGCGACAATATATCAGTCGTCGTCGTGCATGCAGAGGATTTGACGGCGCCGGACAAGACGCAGGTGAATCCGTCGGTTTAGCGGCGTTCAGGAATGACGCCGTTGCTGAGTCTGCAAAAAATCGACGTCGGCGTCCTTCATCTTCGCCGACCGCGCGCCGAGATGATACGGATCACATCCGCCAATGACGCGGACAAGCACTCGACGCCAAGATGCTTTGGGCGGTCAGGCCGCTACTCTGCCGCTTCCTTGTTCTTCTGCGCCGCCGCTCGAAACTCCTTCGAATGCAGCCCATGCTTCTTCAGAAGCATCTGCAGATGCGACCGGTTCATCTCATACCGCCTGGCAAGCTCGGCGACCGTCCCGCCGGTTTCCTGCAACCCGCGCTCGAGAAACGCGCGCTCTGCCTCATCGCTTGCGACGCGCTTCGCTTCCGCCAGCGAACTCGCCGTCGCGATGACGTTGCCGCTTGCGGCCGGCCCGCCCATTGCCAGCGAGAGCGATGACTTCGGCCGGATATCGACGGGCAGATGATCGATGTCGGCCATATCGCCCGCAAGACACGCGATCCGGTACACCACGTTCCGCAACTCGCGGATATTGCCGGGATAGTCATAGTTGCGCAGAAAGTCGCGCAGCCTCGGCGACAGCTTCACCGGCCTGCGCTTCAGGGTCGCGGCGGCTTCATCGCCGAAATAGGCGAGCAGCAGCGGAATCTCGTCGCGCCGCTCGCGCAACGCCGGCAGCGTCAGATGAATCACGCTCAGCCGATAGAACAGGTCTTCGCGAAAGCGCCCCTCGTCACAGAACTTGCGCAAGTTGCGATTCGTCGCCGCGACGATGCGCGTGTCCACCCCGATCGGCTCATCCGAGCCCACGCGCTGAATCTCGTGCGCTTCGAGCACACGCAGCAGCTTCACCTGTCCCGACAAAGGCAACTCGCCGATCTCATCGAGAAAGATCGTGCCCGTATGCGCGCTTTCGAATTTGCCCTTGCGATCGTTGGACGCGCCCGTGAACGCGCCCTTGCGATGCCCGAACAGTTCCGACTCCAGCAGATTGTCGGGAATCGCGCCGCAGTTCACCGAGATATACGGCTTGTCCGCGCGCGAGCCGTTGGCGTGAATGACCTTCGCCATCAGTTCCTTGCCGGTGCCGCTCTCGCCGTCGATCAACACGGGCAGATCCGTCGGCGCGGCTTTTTCCGCGATTTCCAGCGCTTCGAGCAGCTTCGGGTTATCGCCGAACGTGCCTTCGAACACGAAACTGCGTTCGATCAGCGCCTGACGCCGCGCGCCCGCCGGCAGGTCGCGCTTCGGCTCCGCGGCAGCCGCCTGCACGAAGCGCTCCTTGTGCGACAGTTGCATGACTTCGTCGCGCAAGGTGCTCGCCTGCCGCAGCAGCTTCTCGATTTCGGGCCGCTCGAGACGCGAGGTCCATCTGAGTGTCGAGCGCAGGATCTCGATCTTCTCGATGAGCCCCGCATATGAAATCGCCGATGACGCGGGCGCGCTGGTGTCACCTTCCGGTTGGTCGAGTATTTTCATGCTGCGCTCAGTTGCTTTTGCACGAGTTGGTAGTACATGCCCTTTCGCGCGACGAGTTCGTCGTGCTTGCCCTGCTCGACGATGCCGCCTTCGTATAGCACGAGAATCTTGTCGGCGCGCATGATGGTCGAGAGCCGGTGCGCAATAATCACGGCCGTGCGGCCCTTCAATATCTCCTGCATGTTGCCGAGAATATTGCTTTCCGATTGCGTATCGAGCGCGGACGTGGCTTCATCGAACACGAGCAGGCGCGGGTCGTGATACAGCGCGCGCGCAATGCATAGCCGCTGAATCTGTCCGCCCGAAAGCCCCACGCCGCGCTCGCCGACCACTTGCTCATAACCGAGCGGCATCTTGACGATGAACGCATGCGCGTCGGCCATCTTCGCGACTTCCTCGATGCGCCGCCTGTCGGGTGCTTCGTCGCCGCTCGCGATGTTCTCGGCGATCGTCCCCGAGAACAGCAGATTGCTCTGCATCACATAACCTATCTGCGCGCGGAAAAAACCTTTGTCGACGACGTTGATATCGTAGCCATCCACAGTCATCTTGCCCTCGCTCGGCGCATAGAAACCGACGAGCAGCTTCGCGAGCGTGGTCTTGCCCGAGCCGCTGCGCCCGACGATCGCGATCAGCTCACCCGGCTTGATATCGAAGCTGATGTTCTCCAGCACGTAGGGCGCGTCGCCTTCGCCATAACGGAAATACACGCCGTTGAAGCTGATATCGCCCTGCAAATCCGGCAGCATCACGCGCTGCTGCATGTCTTCGGGCTTCTGCTCCGGCTCGATGTCGAGCACGTCGCCCAGGCGCTCCATTGCGACGCCCGCGTCGTTCAAGAGACTCCACAAGTTGATGAGACCCATCAGCGGCGCCAGCACGCTGCCCATGTAGGCGTTGAACGCGATCAGTTGCCCGATGGTCAGTTCGCGCGCGAGCACGAGATTCGCGCCGACCCACAGCACGCCGATGGTCGTCGCCGCGTTCAGCAACTGGCTGCAGAGGCCCACGGCGATATTGAAGCGCTGCGACTTGTACTGCACTTCCAGCGACTTCGCGTACTTCTTCTCCCACTTCAGGCGCACCGGGCGCTCGATGCCCATGCCCTTCACCGTCTCCACGCCGCCGAGCGCTTCCATCAGATACGAACGCGCATCCGTGCCTGCCGAAAAGGTCTCGCGCGCGTTCTGCTTGATGCGGGGCGTCGCGACGATCGTGAGCACCATCATCGGAATCACGAACGCGATCAGCAGCAACGTGAGCTTCACGTTGTAGAGGAACATGATCGTGAAGTAGATGAAGATCATCAGCAGGTTCAGCACGGTCGATACGGTCGATTCCGTGAGGAACGCGCGGATCGTGTGATTCTCCTGAAAGCGCGCGAACACGTCGCCGGTCTTGCGCTTCGCAAAGAAGCCAAAGGGCAGCGAAAACGTATGCCTGAAGAACTGCGACATCATCGCGAAATCCATGTTGCGGACCATGAAGTTCGCGAGGTAAGCGCGGATCGTCGTCATGAGTTGCGTGAACAGGCTCGCGATGACGAGCCCGCCGATCAGCACGTGCAGCAAGTTGACGTTCTGATGCACGATCACGCCGTCGAGAATGTTCTGGATGATGAGCGGCGGAATCACGCCCAGCACCTGAATCACGAATGTGGCGAGAAAGAGATGCAGCAGGATCTTCTTGTACGGCTTCAGATAACCGACGAAACGCAGCCACGGCGAGCGCGACACGGCCCTTTGCGTGAGATCCTGGCCCGGCGTGAACAGCAGGCACGTGCCGCTCCAGCCGCGCTCGAACTCGCCGACCGTCATCTTCCTGAAGCCGATCGCCGGGTCCGCGACCCACACGTTCTCGCTCGACACGCCGTAGATGATGATGTAGTGATAACCCTCCCAGTGCGCGATGAACGGCATCTCGAAGCCGCGCAGCGATTCGAACGTGCACTGCACACCGCGCGTCGTGAAGCCAAGCGATTCGCCCGCACGGGCGAGTGAATCGAGCGTCGCGCCGGACGTCGTCACGTTGGCGAGTTCGCGCAGCTTCCCGAGCGTCATGTTGATGCCGTAGTGACGGCAGATCATCGCGAGACAGGCCGCACCGCAGTCCATCTCTTCGGCCTGCTCGACCCACGCGAAGCGCTTGATCACACGCTCGCCCAGTTCGGGCTTCGTGTGCAGGTCGAGCATCGCGGGCAACTTGCGGCGCTCGGCAAGCTTCTTCTGGCGCTGCAGTTCGCGCTCGGTGAAGCGGATGCGCTCTTCGAGCACTTCGCGCAGCTTCACGTTGCGCTCGATGATGAAATGCACCGTTTTTTCGGGGATCACGAGCAGGCGCGTATCGGCGCTGGCGATTGCCGAAGCCATCTGCTCCTGACGCATCACGCAGGCCTTCTCTCCGAAGATCTCGCCGGGGCCGAGCGTGGCGAGCACATGTTTTTCGCCGCCCTCTTCGCGCACGATGCGCACTTCGCCCTGCCGCACGACATAAAGACGCCGGTCGTCGCGCGATTCCTGCTTGAGAATCTCCTTGCCCTCGGCGACGCGCTTCACGCCGACGCTGCGCACGCATTCCTCGAGCTCCGCCTTGTTGAGCTTGCCGCGCAGATCGAAGAGCTTCGCAACGAAGCCGCCCGCCGAATTGATCGCGACGTAGCTCGTCACGAACGCGAGCGCGGCGGGATTCTTCGCGATGACCGGATCGATCGCGGCGCGCGGGATATACAGCAGCTCGGTCTTGCCGGAGGAGCGCACCGACGACTCGTGCCGGTAATCGCGCAGCATCGCGATATCGGCGAAGGTCTCGCGCTCCTTCTTGACCCCCATGCTGATTTCCTTGCCGTGCTCCTCGGTGAAGATGCGCACGGACCCTGCCTTCACGATATAGAGCCCGTCGGCCGCATCGCCCGCATTGCATACAGTCTCACCGAAGCCGAAACGGCGCGACTCGGCATTGGCCGCAAGATGCTCGATCTCTTCGCGCGTGAATGGCGAAAGAATCTCGACCGACGACAGAAAGTCGGCGGGGGAATCCAGGCTCGATGGCGCGTCCATGTTCTGTCGCGTTCCGTCAGTCAACGTGCTTCGATGACATGTTCCTGCGCGCGCGCCAGCATCCACTCTTCGCGCAGCAGGCGGCGGATTTCCGCGGATACGTCTTCGTCGAGCTTCGCGGGATACTTCGCCGTCACCGCGAAAATTTCATACGACGCGCCATCCGCGGAAATGAACGGTCCGAGCAGATCGCCGACTTCCGCGTTGAACACTTTCGCCTCGACGTCCGGCTTCATCTGACCGCGCATCACCCGGCCGATCACGCCGCCCGCGTCGCGCGTGTCGGCCAGCGAATGCTCGCGCGCCATCTCGGCGAAGCTCTCGGGATCGTCGTTGAGATAGGAGATCATCTCCTTCGCGCTACCCTCGGTATCGAGCAGGATGTGACTGACTTCGATGCTGTCGAACTTCGGCGAGTTGAGCTGGAAGTATTCTTCGATCTCGCGCTCGGTGCCGACCTTGTCGAGCATCTTTTCCTGATAGAGCGTGTCGGTGATATAGACCTCGAACTCGTCGAGGCTCACGTGCAGCGCGTCGAGATAGTTGTTCATGTCCGCCGCGCGATGCAGCCCGCGAATGCGGCGAAACTGATCGGCGCGGTTCTGGATTTCCTCGTCGCTCACGGCGACGCCCGACTTCTTCGCCGCGCGCACGGTCAGCTTGTCGCGCACGAGTTGCTCGATGAGACCGTCGAACTGGCCGTTCAGCTTCAATAACCTGACAAATTCGCCGACGTCGACCACTTCGTCGTCGATACGCACAATCGCCGTCATGTCGTTCTCCGTTCAGTTCTATGTTGAATTGCGCATCATGTCCGCGTTGCGGCGCTCGTGTAACCCTCCATTCCTATCCCGCCACACTGCGGAATGGATCGAGCCCGAGGTCGATCAGGCGCCGCTCGCGCACTACGATTTCCGCGGTCGCCGTCATGCCGTAGCGCAGCGGATACTTCGTGTCCGCGATCTGATAGAAATCGCGATCGAGCGTCACGCGTCCTTCATAGACGGGTTGCTTGGTCGACGGGCTCGGCTTGGTCGCGGGCGAGATGAACGCGAGCGTGCCGTCGATCACGCCATAGCGCTGATAGGGAAACGCGTTGAACTTGAGCTTCACGCGCTGCCCTTCGCGCAGGAACGCGCGGTCGTGCTCGGCGATCTCGATCTTAAGCACCGGCTTCGCATTCGCCGGCGCGATGCCGCCGAGCGGCGTGTTCGCCTGAATCTTGTCGCCCGGCTGCGTCGATGTGACGTCGGTGACCACGCCCGACACCGGCGCGAGAATCAGCAGAAAATTGTCCTTGTCGATGTTCTCGAACCTGATGCGCGCGGCCGCATCCGCGACGAGCCGCGCCGTCTGTAGTTGCAGACGCAACTTGTCTTCCGTGCTCGCGACTTCGCGCATCGCGGCTTCGTACTGCAGCCGCAGAGTCGTCGCCTCCTGACCGCTCGTTTCCAGTTGACGCTTCGCCTGCGTGAAATCGTGGCTCAGGCGGAAATCGAGTTCGGCGAGCCGCGATTGCTCCACGCGATATGCACCGTCCGCTTCCAGATACGCATTGCGTTTCGCATCGACCTGCGCCTCCGCCACGCCCCCGCCGCCCGGCAGCGCGAGCAGACGTTGAAAGCGGTCGAGTTCCACCTTGGCCGCATCGCGCGCGCGGCGTGCGTTTTCGAGCGTGCTGCGCGCTTCCTGCAACTGCGCCTTCTGGCCTTCCGCGAGCTTGCTCGTGCCTTCCGCCACACGCTGCTGATGCTGATGCTCCTCCACATCCATCTGGTCCTTGAGCGCGGCGATCTTGCGCTCCATCAGCAGCTTTTTCTCGGGAAACTGCTTCCACTCGCGCTCGGCATCGTCGAGCTTCAGTTGCGCTTCGAGCGCGTTGCTGGCCGCCTCGATTGCACCACGCGCGTTCAGGCGCGCGACGACATCGTCCTTGCGCACCGGCTGCCCTTCGGCGATATAGAGGTCGGCCAGTTCGCCGTCGATCGGTGCATAGAAGCGCCGCACTTCCGATTCCGGCGCGAGCGTGCCCTGGGCGCTGACCATCACGTCGGCATGGCCGACGAACGACCACACGAGCGCCGAAGCGACGAGCGCCACCATCGCGAAGACGAGCCCTTGCGTGAGCCCGAGCGGCTCGGCCGTGAGTATCGCGATGCCTTCTGCGCCGTGTTCCCCGAGCGCCTCCGACAACGGCTTAAGGTGTGTGTCTCTCTTCACTGCGCGTGCCTCCGCCGATCAGACTCAGCTTGGTATTGAGAAGTCCCGGTTCGAGCACCATGCGCAGATCCTGCAGCGAGCGCCGCTGCAAATCCGCCTCGGTGTCGATCTCATTGGCGAGCGCGGTCCACTTCGCCGTCGCGCTGTCCGCCTTCACTTGCCTGAAGATGCGCATGCCGCGCGTGGCCGCATCCTCTGCGTCCGACAAAAGCCGCGCCTGGGTCCTGAACGTATCGGACACGCCCGATTCGAGCCGCTGGGACCCGCCGATGCCGCCATTCGTCCGATACTGCTGCCAGAGCGTCTGCGCCTGCGTCATCAAGGCCTGCGCGCGCGCCGTCGCCTTGTCTTTCAGCGATGCGACATCGGGCGCGACCGCCTTCGCATAGAACGGGTCGGCATCGAGATCCAGTGTTTCGTAGAACGACAGCAACGCATCTTCATAGCCCTTCGTCCCGCGCGCCTTCTGTAAATCCGCAAACTGGGCGGCCACGGCCTTCTTGTGGGCGAGCTCCTTTTGCACGGTCGGCGACCACGAACCTTGCGGCAGCTTCTGCAGGCCGTCGATCGCCTGCGCGCTCTGGCCGCGGTTCCACGCATCGGCGACGCTCGCGTATTGCGTGAGCATATCGGGCGGCGGCAGCTGGCTCGCGCTCATCTGCCTGAATTTCTCCTTGAACGGCGGCGTCGAGAAATTCGTCTTGCTGACCGATCCCGCGAGCGGCGCGAGGCTTGCGGCGTCGAGACCGCGCCGCAGGCCGGTATAGGCATCGAGATCGGCGCGCACGCGATCGAGGCCCGCGAGGCGCGGGTACTTGTCCGCGTATTCTTTCAGCGATGCGTTGATCGCATCGGGATCGTCCTGGCCGAGGCTCTTGACGATGCTCGCATCGAGCCTGTCGATGGCCGCGAGATACACGGAATCGTCGCTTTGCAGCTTGCGCAGATGACTCAGCGCGAGCGCATACGGATCGCGAAACTCCGGCACGTAGCCCGCGATGCGGTCGAGATCGCGCTGATGGCCCGCCGCATCCGCTTCCCAGTGCTTCAGGATCGCGCCGATGCGCGGCTCGTCGGCGTACATGCGGATCGGCGCCTCGGCGCCGCCGCGGCTCATCACGAAGCTCTCCAGCTTGCCGATCCACTCGAGCTCGTCGACGAGCGAATGCACATCGGCGTTGTGCGCGGCGAGCGTTCGCATCTGCGCGATGATCGCGTCCGCGCTCGCGAAATCGCCCTTTTTCAGCGCGGCGAGCCAGCGCGGCACGTTCGACTTGAGCACGGCCTCGGTGTTCATCGACGTGAACTGCGCGTCTTGCGGATGCGTATTCAGATAGTCGTTCGTGACGGTCGCCGCCTCGCCGAACTCGCCGTGCGACATCAGCGATTTGGCGTGACGCTCGGGCGAGCCGCTATAGAAGAGCGCCGTGCCGCCCGCGACGAGCATGGCCAGCACGCACACGATGATGATGCGCGTGCGGCGCGCGGCGCGTCGGTCATCGCTTGCGAGCGCACGATGCAGTTCGGCCACGAAGAGCGCGAACTTGCTGCGCTTCTTTGCGGCGCGCGTGTCATGACGGCTTTCGATTGCGGGTTTCGGCTGCGCCTCCTCGTTGACTTCGTCCTCGCGCGCGGCGGCCTGATCGACGCAAAAGATATCGAGGAACGAGTGCGCCGAGCCGACGAAGGTCGTCTTGTCGCTCTCAAGCTCGTCGTCGTGGGTCTGCGCTGCCTGTGCGACCATTTCGGTGAGCGTCGACTCGCCCTCTTCGCCGTGCAGATGCACCGTGTACGCGAAGTGCGTGCCGCCGAACGCGACGGTGTCGCCGTTCTTCAGCTCGACCGCCGACGCGCCGAGCCGCTCGCCATTCACGAAGGTGCCGTTGGTGCTGCCGAGATCCTCGACGAACGGCGCGCCGCCCTTGATGAACACATGCGCGTGCCGCCGCGACACGTAATTGACCTGATGCGGATACTGCTCGCGATAGCGCGAAAAGGTCTCGTCGGTCTTGCTGACGAGAAACGGAAATTGGGCGAGCTCGACGGGATGAAGACCGAGATCGTTGCGCTGCGGCGTGAGCGTGATGCCGATCGGCTTCGGCATGTTCACACGCCGCGTGCGCGGCGCGAACTGCACGCGATACGACAGCCGGCTGCCGAACGAAACGATGTCGCCGTTTCTCACGCGCGCGGGCGTGTCGCGCACGGGCGTGCCATTCACGGCGGTGCCGTTCTTGCTGGCCAGATCGGCGATATAGACGAACCCGTGCTCGATGAAAATGCGCGCGTGCCGCCGCGAGAGTTGCGCGACGGCTTCGGGCGGGCTCGTGTCGAACGGCGCTTCGGCGCGGCCGATCGCAAAGAGATTTTCGTCGATGCGGATTTCCGTCAGCCTGTCGGCCATCTCGCCGGCAAGCTCGGGACCCGGCATGGGCTTCAGGATGACGTCGAATGCCTCGCCCACGCCCGGCTGTGGTTCCGCTATGGAGAAGCCTTGAGCCATGTCCATGTCACGAGGTACGTCCAGCCGCTGCCGCCGACGCGCCAGAGGAATGCCCGGCATCGTCGGGCGCATGGACAGGTTGGTCCGCGCCGTCATGGAAGTCATTCGTCACCGGCGGCTGTTGAGAGTTTAAGTCACGCATCGTCGTAGTCAATCGTGCGGCACCGGTTCGTCACGCAAATGGCGAGCCATCCTGGAACGATCGTTAGTTATTCATATCATTGCGAAGGAGACAATGAATGAAGCGCTTCACTTCGTCGTGTCCTTGCTTGCGCTTTGCACATCGATCATCGGCCAGCCGCCGCCTAACGCCTTATAGAGCGTCACGGTGTCGGAAAGAATCTGCTGATGGTTCGCGAGCAGCGCGAGTTGCGCCGCGAGGAGCGTGCGCTCCGTCTCGAACACCTGGAGTTGCGAGATCACGCCTTCTTTCAGTTGCGCGTCGATCTGCGCGGCGACCACCGTCAACTGATCGACTTCCTGCTGCAACTCGACGCGCTGCTTCGTGTGCGAATCGAGATTGACGAGCGCGTTCTCCACTTCCTCGAAGGCGTTCATCACCGTGCTGCGATATTGCTGTTCCGCGACCGTCGTCTGCGCTTCGGTCGTCTTCACGTGCGCGCGCACCGACGGATCGAGAATCGGGATATTGATGCTCGGCACGAAGCTCAACGTGAACATCTTCAACAGATCGGTCAACTGAAAGCTCGCCGTGCCGCCACGCCCGGTCAGGTTGATGGTCGGCAGTTGCGCGAGCTTCGCCTGCCCGACGAGGTCGTAGGCTTCGAGCACGCGATATTCGGCCGCGATGAGATCGGGACGGCGCGCGAGCAACTGCGACGGCAGTCCGCCCGGCACCGGGGGAATCTGCACGCGCTTTTGGAGCTTGCCGTCGGGCATTCTGAACTCGCCCGCGGGCACGCCGATCAGCGTCGAGAGCGCGTTATTCGCGAGGTCGCGCGAGCGGCGCAGTTCCAGCAACTCGCGCGTCAGACGATTCAGTTCCGCACGCTGCGTGAGCACCTGCGTCTTCGGCACGAGGCCGTTCTTCTGCATGCCTTCGAAGATCGTCAGGATCTGCTGGTTCGTTGCGATGGTCTGCTTCTGCTGCTCGATCTGATCGTCGAACTGGAGTATCTGGAAGTATGTCGTCGATACGAGCGCGACGAGTTCGAGATAGCCCGCGCGCCAGTCCGCTTCGGTTGCGCGAAATTCGGCTTTCTGCGCCTGCACGCCCTTCTGGACCGAGCCCCAGATGTCGATGTCCCAACTCACCTGCGTCGCGAGGTTGTACTGTTTCGAGAACGGCTGGCCGGTCGTCTTTTCGAAGCTCGCGCCCGCGCCGAGATCCATCGACGGCAACGCGCCCGCACGCGCCTCGCCGATCTGCGCGCCTGCCACCTGGATGCGTGCGGCCAGCACCTTGATATCGAAGTTGCCGTTGATGGCCTTCTCCACCAGCGCGTCCAGAGTCGGATCGTGAAACTGCTTCCACCAGTCGGGCTGTATCGTGTCGGCCGCGGCGACCTTCGCTGCGTCGATCTTCGTGAAGGCGGTTTTCTCGGGTGTGTCGGGCCGCTGATAAGTCGGCACCTTCAAGTCGATACAGCCGGACAGCAACACAGCGGCAATCAGCCCTGGCAGCACGGCCCACTCGCGCCTGATGGTCACGCGCAACGATGGCAACAAGGCTCGCACGATCTCGCTCCCGGTGAACGCGCACCGACGGTCAGTTTGATGGGTGAGAAGCGCGGCGCCGGCCGTTCGGTCCTTCAAGTAAATCACACGGCGCGCCGGGACTCCATACGGGTTAAGTCACGTGGCGCGCGCGTGCTCTGTGGCACGTCGCGCTTCGTGACGCGGTCCGGCGGGATGCGACCCCGGCCGAACCGCAGCGCCCGATGTCGCGGGCGGTGTTACAGCAGAGCTCCCCGTGCCCCGCTTTTACTGCCGACTGCATGACTGCATGAATGCTTACCGCACCGGCATCCGGTTCATTCCTCGCGGCGTTCGCCTCACGCGAGGTTGCCCGCCACACCGAAGTTGACGTTGGCGATGTTCTTCGCGTCCTGCGTCGGCGCGACCGTCGATTGCGACTTCAGCGCCTCGGCGAACGCGATGTTGCTGCCGTTCTGGTTGAACGTGGTCTGCGTCTGGTTGATGATCTGCTGCGGGTTGAACGGCATCGAGAGCGTCGCCCCGTTCATCGAGATATAACCGGGGAACAGGGTCGCATAGCCGCCGCGCACCGCGGACATCGCGCGGCTGTCCAGTTCTTCGGTGACGGGAAGGTCCTTGATGATCAGCGTCTTCATTTCCGCTCCTTGGGTGCGCGTCGCGCGTTTCGGTGGTGGCTTCGAGCAACTTGTCTGCTCGCGACCATGTAATGCATAGGGTGTGCCAATTACATCGGGCGTCGGCTGCTTTTCGCCGTGTGCGTTGCTGTGCAAGGCTTCGATCATTCGATGCTGCGCCGGCATCCGCGCCTTCGTGGTGCTGTTCCCCCAACACTTCGCTATTGCACTGTCGGTTGTCAAGCGACACCCCTACGGATTGCACTCACGAGCGTTTCCCTCCGCCATACAGCGCGCGGAATCGAAGTCGATAAAAGAAATCGGGAAAGGCGCCGCTCAGTGCCTCACTCGGCGCCCGAACTCATTTGACGTAGATCGTGATCTTCTTGGAATAGACAGGCGGGTTATGCGGTATGTGCTTGTCATCGCCCATCAGAAGCTGAATCGTGTGCTTGCCCGGCGGCAGTTCGAGCATCGTTTCGGTTTCGCCGGCGCCGTAGTGCAGGTGATTGCGATCCGATGGAATCTCCTGATCCATCGGCGGCAAGTCGACATCGATCAGCAAATGATGATGCCCCGTGTTCGGAAACTTCACGCCGCGCGGCGCGACACCCATGAAGCGCAGCCCGAACCAGACCTTGAAGGGCTTGCCCGCGGGCAAGGTCTGCCCGTCGTTCGGATAGCCGATGTACGCATAGGCGTTGGCGGGCGCGGGCGTCGGCCCGGCGAACGCGCAAGGCGCGGCGATCGCCGTCGCCAGCGCGGCCGCAACGAGGAGCGAACGCGCGAGCGCGAGTGCGTCAGCGGATCGTTTTTTCATGTCATGTGCCCTCGGCAAGTGCACAGCTCATTTCACGGTGATCGTGATCTTCTTCGAATACACCGGCGGATCATGCGGAATGTGGTTGTAGTCGCCCATCAGCAACTGCAGGGTGTGCTTGCCCGGCGGCAGTTCGAGGCGCGCATCGGTTTCGCCCGCGCCGTAATGCAGATGGTTGCGGTCGGACGGTATCTCCTGATCGAGCGGCGGCAGATCCGCATCGACCAGCAGATGGTGATGCCCCACGTTCGGAAGATCGACGCCCTTCGGACAGATGCCCATGTTGCGCAAGCCCATGCGCACCCAGAGCTTGCCGCCCGAAATCACGGCGCCGTCCGGCGGCCAGATGATGTACGCCTCGGCGTTCGGCGGAGCGGGCGTGCGCGCACGCGCGGCGGCGGAGAACGACGAATCGGCGGCCAGTGCGGCCAGGGAAGCCAGCGCGCCAAGCACGGTTCTTCTCAGCATGTTATGCACGCCTCTCGTTGAAAGGCCTCGCGGATGGGCCAGGGAAAACGTTCCTTGCACGTGCGAACGCTCGTGCCCGGAGCGTGATGCGGGTTGCGTGATGCACCGTCGTTGGCTTTTAGATTAGGACGTAACGTTTAAAAAAGATACGTACACAGGGGTGTCCTTCAGCCCTCATGACGGATACCTCCCTTCAGGGGATTAAGCGGCGCGTGAGTGCGTGCTATCGTTGGTAGTGCTGGACGCAGAGCCTCGGCATCGGGCCCGAATGCAGCACGATGCCCTCCACTCAAAGCCGGACGGACAGGGTGTGAATATGTGGCGAACTCTTCTTATCGCGGGCGTGCTGCTGACGATCGGCCTCGCCCCCGCACCAGCGAGCGCGGCGTCTGTCGCAGCGCTGTCTTCTCCTTCTACCGCGACGACCGCGCACGCGCCCAGGCATCTCGCGCTCGTGATCGGCAATGCAGACTATGTCGACCATCCGCTCGCGAGCGCATCGCACGATGCCGATGACATAAGCAAAGCGCTCGGCGCCCTCGGCTTTCACGTCACGCACCGCACGAACCTCGATGAAGCGGCAATGCGCGAGGCACTCGATGCCTTCGCCGCGCACCTTGGCCCGAACGATACGGCGCTCGTCTATTTCGCCGGCCACGGACTTCAAGCGGGCGGCGACGCGTTGCTCGTGCCGCTCGGCGCACGCGAGCGCCGTCCCGCGACGCTCGTGCGGGATGCGCTCTCCGCGAAAGAAATCGTCGAGCGCATGACGCGCGTGCGCCCGGGCGCGGCGAACATCGTCGTGCTCGACATGTGCCTCACCGATCCTTTCGAGAAAGCGAACGCGCGGACGTGGACGCTGCCGCCGCGCACGCTCGTCGCTTATGCCGCCGCGCCCGGCGATGCCGCGATAGAAGGCGAGCGCAACGGACGCTATACCGCGGCGCTCTTGCGCGCGCTGGGCACGCGTTCACCGGTAACGTCGTCGACGTTCGCGGCGGCTGCGTCCGATGTCACGCAGGCATCGCGCGGCGGGCAGCGGCCGTGGATCGCGTCGACGCTCGATGCGGGCTTTCCGATCGCGGAGGCATCGGTGAACGCGCGCATCGCGGACGCGAACGCCATCTTTCCCGCCGATTCCGCCAATGCCGTGCGCACGCGCGGCATCCTTCCTAAGGACAGCAACGAGCAGTACGAACTGACGTTCTGGGAATCGATCAAGGACAGCACCTATCCGGGCGATTACGAGGCGTATCTGAAGGCATATCCGAACGGGCGTTTCGCCACGCTCGCCAAGGCGCGCATCGAGCGTCTGCGCGCGGCGGGCAACGCTAAACCAGCGGCATCGTCGCCAGCGGCGCCCCCGGCGGCGACGGCGACGCCCGCCGCCCCGACGCCGAAGCCTCCGCCATCCGCGCCGGCGACCGCGGCCGCGCCGGAAAAGCCTCGCCCGAGCCCGCCGGCCGCGCCCGCCGCCGCTGTGACCGCGCCGCCCGCCGCCATCACCACGAAGCCTGCGGCGAAGACGGCGAGCGGCGGCGAGATCAAGGATTGCCCGGCATGCCCCATCCTGATTCCGCTTTCGTCCGGCAGCTTCACGATGGGCAGCAACAACGATGATCCGGCCGAGAAGCCGCCGCATCGGGTGTCGATCGGGCGGGCGTTCGCCATCGGTAAATACGAAGTCACGGTCGAGCAATGGAACGCCTGCGCCGATGCGGGCGCGTGCACGCGCGTGGCGGCGGAGGGCGAGTCGGCGACACCGCCGCCCGGCAACGCGCCGATGCGCAACGTGAGCTGGGACGACGCGCAGGTCTACGTCAAATGGCTGAGCAAGGTGGGCGGCAAGCCGTATCGCCTGCCGACGGAAGCGGAATGGGAATACGCCGCGCGCGGCGGCACGCAATCCACGTACTGGTGGGGCGATCAGATGAAGAAGGGCACGGCCGACTGCAAGGATTGCGGCGACCCGTACAAACCCGATGCGCCGACGCCCGTCGGATCGTTCGCGGCGAATCCCTATGGCCTGTACGACATGAACGGCAGCGTCTGGGAATGGGTCGCCGATTGCTGGCATAGCTCGTACAGGAACGCGCCCGTCGATGGCCGCGCCTGGGACGATCCGTCTTGCTCCGTGCGCGTGATTCGCGGCGGCTCGTGGCGCGAAGGCGCGCCCTACATGCAGTCGGCGACGCGCTTCAAATACAGTTCGAGCGTGCGGCAGTCGCAGAACGGCTTTCGCGTCGCGCGGGACATGGAGTGAGCTTCACCGGCCGGCTGCCTTGACGATGATCTGCGCCTGCGCATCCCGCTCGATTGTCTTCAGCGCGGGAAGCGCCGCCCGGAATTCGTCGGGCGTGCAGACCTGCTTGCCGAAGCGTGCTTCCAGCGTGCGCGAAATCTGGACGACGTTGGTCGACGGATCGAAAAGATAGCGCGAGCGGTAGCGGAAGAAATCGCTCGTCAGATCCTGATCGACGGGCACCTCGGCGACGCGCATCGTTTTCGGCAGCGTGATCTGCGAGACCTCGTCGAACGTGCCGCCGATGCACAGATACGGCTGCGTGCGCGTGCGCTCGGCGAGCCAGTTGCGCGTCGCCGTCGCGATGCCGCCCGACAGGCTCGTGAGCGCGGGCAACGCCGTCGTGCCGGTCGGCCAGACGACATCGTCGAGCGTGCCGCGCAAGGTCGTCGCGAATGGGCCGCCGGTTGCATCGACATCGCTCGTCGTCAGGGCGCCCGCGCCGCGCAGGTTCGTGTAGCGCAGCCGGTCCGCCGCGATCTGGTCGCGCCGCTGCGCGTTCGCGAGCCGCAGGTTCATCCGCTCGATCTCCGCGCTCCATCCCGAATCTTCCACCCAGTACGCGAAGCTCGCCTCGCCTTGCGGCGCGACCTCGATCTGCAGCCGCGCCGTGCGCGCGAGCGGCTGGGTCGCGGGCGTGCGGGCGAGCACGCCGGTGTTCACGAGCAGCGCGGGGCGATCCATGTCCGCGAGCGGCAGAAAGCCGAACTCGACGCTCGACGCGGTGCTGTCCGCATACGTGTTCAGATCCGGCAGCCACGTGACGATGTGATTGATCGCGCCCGAACCGTAGCCCGGCACCGACGGCAGCGTATAGACCGAGCCGAGGCCGATCAGCGCGGGCTCGTTGCGAATGCCGACGGCATCGAGCAGCGCACCGTAGAGCGCGACGTGATCCTTGCAATCGCCGTAGCGGTTCGCGAGCACTTCGGTCACGCGATGCGGCACGGCGGGACTCTGGCCGATGAACATCGCGACGTAGCGGATCGTGTGGCGCACCCAGTCGTAGAGCGTTCTGGCTTTCGCGCGGTCGTCGGTGTCGTTCTGCGTGAGCGATTGCGCGAGTGCGCGGATGGCGGGATCGTCCGTTCCCGGGTCCGCGGCCGCTTCCCGATAGCGCTTCGCGAAGCTCGCGTAATCGGGGAAGGTCGTGACCATCAGGCGGTCGCCGTACTGGGCATAACCCACCGAGCCGCTTTCGATGCGCGCGATACGCTCGCGCCGATACGTGAACGCATGACGCGTGCGGCCGTTTTCCGTGACGGGCGGCTCGGCGACATAGCCGCGCGCATCGGCGAAAAGCGGCTTGTCCGCCGGCAGATCGAAGACGAGCCGCTGCTGCAACACGGGCCGTTGCCCCGGATCGACGTAATAGTTGAACTGCCCGGGAATCACCGCCGCCGCCTGGCTCTTGCGGGCGCGCAAATGCACCGTCGAGCCGATGCCCACCGCCGGGAAGATCACCGCGCGCAGTTTCGCGTCCTGAAACGTGGGCGCGCCCGCCGAGCGCGGCTCCTGAATATCGCGGATCTGCCCGGGCGAGACGTCGTGGCGCGCGCCGTTCGCATCGACGGAATACGCCTCGACGATATCCACCTTCGACACGCTCCTGTCGTACCAGACGTAACGCTGCGCGATCTCGTCGACGCCCGCCGACGTATTCGCGCGCAGCACGGCGGTGTCGTCTTCGGTCAGCGAGCCATCGGCGGCGACGACGAACTCGTGAACGTCGCTGACGAGGGTCGACGGATCGTCGTCCGTTGCGGCGGCCGCGCACGACCACGTGCACGCGCCGACGATGACGCACGCCAGACCGGAAATGAAGCGACGAGCCATGTAGAAGTGTCCGCGACCTGCGGGAGATAAGTGATCGTACAGGAGGACGCGCGCGTCCGTTCAGCCGCGACGCACCACGACGCGCGACAATTTGTATCATATTGCGATATAATTTTGCGTTCGTCGCACGCTTGCTTTCGCGCCATCGACCCGGCCGGCCAGTGTGACCCTCCACTGACTTTCCCGGAACGCTGAAAAAAGTGTCGCGTATCGCATTGCTTCGCTGGCTGCATGGCTTTCTTCCCGCGCCCGTCACGCTGCGCTGGACCGAGCGGCTGCGCGCCGGTCTGGGCGCGCTGATCGGCATTGCGCTGACGGGCGGGCTCGCGCATCTCCTGATTGGCGATGCCTCGGCCACTCCCTATCTCATCGCGCCCATGGGTGCCTCCGCCGTGCTGCTCTTCGCCGTGCCGGCGAGTCCGCTTGCGCAGCCGTGGTCGATCATCGGCGGCAACATCGTGTCGGCGACGGTCGGCGTCGCCTGCGCGATGCTCGTGCACGATCCGATCGACGCCGCCGCGCTCGCCGTCTGTCTCGCGATCTGCGCGATGTTCGCGCTGCGCTGCGTGCATCCGCCTTCGGGCGCGGTCGCACTGACCGCGGTGCTCGGCGGACCGTCGATTCATGCGCTCGGCTTCGGATTCGTGGTCGCGCCGGTGGCGATCCAGTCGGCGGCGCTGCTGTCGTCGGCGATCGTGTTTCATGCGCTGACGGGCCATCGCTATCCGCACGGGCACGCCGCGCCGCAACCCGCGAACGCGCCGCCCGACGCCGCCTCGTTCACGCGCGCCGATCTCGAAGCCGTGCTTTCGCGCCGCAGCGAAATGCTCGATGTCGATCCGGACGATCTCGAAGCGCTTCTTCGCGAGACGCAGTTGCAGGCCTATGCGCGCCGTTTTACCGAGTTCACGTGCGCGGACATCATGTCGCGCGCGGTCGTGTCGGTGACGCCCGATACGAGCGCACAGGCGGCGCTCGCGCTCATCGACAAACATCACGTCAAGGCACTGCCGGTGATCGACGCGACGCGCCGCGTATGCGGCATCGTCACGCGCGCGGATCTCGCGCCGGTGCGCGGCGGCGGCATCGTCGAGGGCATGAGGCGCGCGATCGAGCGGGTCATGCGCGGCCCGTCGACGACACCGCCGCTCGTCGCCTCGCTGATGACGACGGACGTCTGCACGGTGAAGACGCACACTGCGATCGCCGAGCTGGTGCCGATGTTCGCGCACTTCGGGCACCACCACGTACCGGTGGTCGGCGCGCACGATCAGCTTGCGGGCATGATCACCGAGACCGACCTGATCTCCGGCCTCTATCGACAATCGTTCGCGGGCGAGCGCAAAAGCGCCTGAACCGCCCCGCGCTGACTGGAATCCGATGACAACCCCGCGCAACCTCAACAAGCCGGACTTCGAGCAGTTGTCCGAATTCCGCTATCAGATGCGCCGCTTCGAACGCTTCTCCGAGCGCGCCGCGCAGGACGAAGGCATCACGCCGCTGCAGTATCTGCTGCTCCTGCACATCAAGGGCTATCCGGGCCGCGACTGGGCGACGGTGGGCGAACTCGCCGAGCGGCTGCAATCGCATCATCACGGCGTGGTGGCGCTCGTCACGCGCTGCGAGGCGGCCGGGCTCGTGCGCCGCGCGCCGAGCGACGAGGATCGCCGTCAGGTGCGGGTGCATCTCGAAGCGCGCGGCGAAGACGTGCTCGAACGGCTCGCCGCGCTGCATCGCGCGGAGCTGAAGTCGCTCGAAGGCGCGTTCCGCGTGCCGCGCATCGATCTTTGAATATCCTGGAGCGCTGATCATGGACCATCACAAACGCGACTTTTCGGTCAACGACCGGCTGCTGAAAATCTGCGGGCTCGCCGCGGTCATCGGCGGGATCGCCACGCTCGCGGCCGTCCTGCTCCTCGGGCTCATCCATCTCTTCACGAACCTGTTTTTCTTCGGCACGTTCTCGATCGCGGACCGCTCGCCCGCGCTCAACACGCTCGGGCCCTGGGTAATCGCGATTCCGGTGATCGGCGGCCTGATCGTCGGGATGATGGCTCGCTTCGGCTCGGAGAAGATTCGCGGCCATGGCATTCCCGAAGCCATCGAAGCGATTCTGTTCGGCAAAAGCCGCATGTCGCCCAAGGTGGCGATTCTGAAGCCGTTGTCGTCGGGCATCGTGATCGGCAGCGGCGGGCCGTTCGGCGCGGAAGGCCCGATCATCATGACGGGCGGCGCGCTCGGGTCGCTGATCGCGCAATGTTTCGACGTGACGGCCGCCGAGCGCAAGACGCTGCTCGTCGCGGGCGCGGCGGCGGGCATGACCGCCGTGTTCGGCACGCCGGTCGCGGCGGTGCTGCTCGCGGTCGAACTGCTGCTCTTCGAGTGGCGTCCGCGCAGCTTTTTGCCGGTCGCGCTCGCTTGCGCCGTCGCGGGTTTCGCGCGCGCCGCGGTGTTCGGCACGGGCGCGCTCTTTCCGCTCGACACGCAGCCGCCGCAGATGATCTCGCTGCTTTCGTGCCTCGTGGCCGGGCTGCTGTCGGGCGCGCTGGCATCGGGGCTGTCGGCGGCGCTCTACAAGCTCGAAGACGTATTCGGCAAGCTGCCGATCCACTGGATGTGGTGGCCTGCGATCGGCGCGGTGTTCGTCGGCATCGGCGGGTACATCGAGCCGCGCGCGCTCGGCGTCGGCTATGACGTGATCGGCGACTTGCTGCATCAGCACATCGCGATTCAGGTGGCGCTGTCGATCCTCGCCGTGAAGGCGATCAGCTGGGTCATCGCGCTCGCCTCGGGGACCTCGGGCGGCGTGCTCGCGCCGCTCCTGATGCTCGGCGCAGGCTTAGGCACCGTGCTCGGCGCGATCCTTCCGGGCCATGACGCCGCGCTCTGGCCGCTCGTGTGCATGGCCGCGACGCTCGGCGCGACACTCGGCGCGCCGCTCACCGCGATCGTCTTCGCGTTCGGCCTCACCCACGATGCGAACGCGCTGTTGCCGCTGCTCGCCGCGACGCTCGTCGCGCACGGCTTCGCGACGGTCGCGATGAAGCGCTCGATCATGACCGAGAAGATCGCGCGGCGCGGGTATCACATCTATCGGGAATACGGCGTGGATCCGCTGGAGCGTCATCACGTCGAGGAAGTCATGACGCGCGACGTGCTGACGGTCGATGCCGCCACGCCTTTGAGCGACGTGCTCGCGAAGCACTTCGGACCGCATCAGGTGCATCGCGCATATCCGGTCGTGCAAGACGGCGCGCTCGTCGGGATGCTCGATCGGGCGGCGCTCGGGACGCTGACGGATGGGCAGGCGAGTGTGGGCATCGGCGAGGCGTTGGAGCAGCTTCAGCGTGGCGCGCCCGTGTTCGCGCTGCCGGGTGAGCCGTGCCGGCTCGCCGCGACGCGCCTCGCCGTGCATGAACTGGAGCGCCTTCCGGTGGTCGCGGACGAGCAGTCGCTGCGGCTCGTCGGCATCGTTTCGCGCAGCGATCTCGTCAAGCCCGCGCGCGCGCACTTCGACGAGGAACATCGGCGCGAGCGTTTCAGGGGCTTTCGGCGGACGACGGCGCTACGGAAGCACTGAGCGCGGCGAGGTCGGCCTGCATGTCCGCGAGCGGCTGGGCCCAGTTGCCGAGCTCGGTCTGACGATAGAGGCGCATCGACGGATACCACGGCGTAAAGCGCTGGCAGTCGAGCCAGCGTGGATCGCATGCCTGCGGCAGCAGCACCCAGACGGGGCGATTCAGCGCGCCAGCGAGATGCGCCGTGCCCGTGTCGATGGTGATGAGCAGATCCAGCTTTTCGAGCACGCGAGCGGTGTCGCCGAAGGTCGAGAGATGCGGCGCCATGTCGGTCACGCCGTGGCGGTTCATGACGGCGCGCTCTTCTTCGCTGATCTCGCCTACCTGCAGCGAATAGAGACGACAGGTGCCGCTTGTTAGCACAGATTCGAGGCGCTCCAGCGGAATCGAGCGATACGGCTCGTGACGCACGCCGCTCGCGCTTTTCCAGATCAGGCCGATTTTCGGGAGCGTCGTTTCGACGCTCAACTGCGCGCTCGCCTCGTCGGACAACACCCTGGCTGGATCGATGGCAATGCGCGCCCCGGGATTCTCCGCAGGAAAGTACGGCGAGCGCTGATATCGCGCGTAAAGACTGAAGCCGAAGGTGATGCGATCGCAGCGCTCGATTTCGATCGCGCGCTGCTCGGCTGTCGCCTTCGACAATGTCACGTCGTCGCTCTGGCGAAAAATGCCTTCCCATGCCGGGATGTGCTCCACGACGACCGCACGCGCCCCGTCCCGAAGAAGGAGATCGATGTAGCGCGAGAAATGCACGAAGTCGCCGAAACCGCCCTCCCCGCAAATGAATATCCGTTTGCCCGCGACAGGTTCTTCCATGCTGAGGAAATCGTCAGCCCCTACGCCCTGCCAGACGGGATCATCTCCGATAATCAGACGGTGAAAGGCTTGGGCATACTCACGCCCGCGCAGCGCGCGGTATCCCTCGTGCGCTTCGTGAAACTTGCCGAGGATGAATTGCACGCCGCACAACTCGTCGATCACAATATAGCGATCGACGTAAGAGAGCGACTCGTTCGCTAATGCGCGTTTCAGTTGCGTTTCGGCGTCGGCATACATGCCGAGATAGCTCAAATCGATTCCAAGCTGGGCGATCACGCAGCCGGGATCGTCGCAGGCGGACAACTGCGCGCAAAGGGCGCGGGCTTCGGCGGCGCGGCCAGCCAGACGCAGCGTGCGAATCAGTTCCAGGGGCTGCATGTTTTGCAGATCGTTTCGGCGGGTCATGGCGGATTATTGTGGACTGAGATCGCTGGCGAGAGCGAGGTATGCTAATTCCTCGAAACGTCCGAAACGCAAAAAAGCATAGCTTCAAACGTAGACGCAACGGCCTGAAAGCAGGAACGAACTTGCGTCATCGTGCGTTCCTCACGGCGAAAGAATCGAACGGACCGTCATCGAGCAGGAATTCGCGACATGCCTTTTCCCCCAGCCGAATCGCACAACCCGCGCTCACCGCCCATGACCACCCGCCGAGATTTCCTCTGCCTCACCGCCGCCGCGCTCGCCGCACAAACCGCCCTTGCAGCCAAACCGCCCGTCCAACCCATGAACAAGCGCCCGATCCCCGCAACCGGCGAGCCCTTGCCCATCGTCGGCTGCGGCACCTGGCGCACCTTCGACGCAGGCAACGACGCAACCCGTCGCCGCGAGCTCGCCGACGTGCTGGGCGCGCTTTTCGCCGCGGGCGGCTCGGTCATCGATTCATCGCCGATGTACGGCTCCTCCGAAGCCGTCGCGGGCGCGCTGCTCGCCGAGTCGCACGCGCGCGACAAGGCGTTCATCGCCACCAAGGTCTGGACCGACGGACGCGAGGCCGGCATCGCGCAGATGGAGCAGTCGATGCGCCTCTGGCGGACCGATCGCATCGATCTCATGCAGATTCACAACCTGCTCGACTGGCGCACGCATCTCGCCACTCTGCGCGACTGGAAAGCCGCGGGCAAGATCCGCTACATCGGCATCACGCATTACACGTCGAGCGCATTTGCCCAAGTCGAGGCCGTGCTGCGCTCGGAGCGCGTCGATTTCATGCAGATCAACTACGCCGCCAACGACCGCGACGCCGAAGCGCGCCTCCTGCCGCTCGCCGCCGAGCGCGGCGTCGCGGTGATCGTCAATCAGCCGTTCGGCGGCGGGTCGCTGCTCGCGAGCCTGCGCAACCGGCCCTTGCCCGCGTTCGCACAGGAACTCGGCTGCGCGTCGTGGGCACAGCTTCTGCTCAAATTCGTGCTGGGCAACGCCGCCGTGACCTGCGTCATTCCCGGCACGGGACGGCGCGAATACATGATCGACAACGCGCGCGCGGGCATGGGCATTTATCCCGACGCGGCGATGAGACAGCGCATCGCCGACGCGCTCCCTTAAGGAGAGAACCATGAGCGATCCCTACGACCTTCAGCGTTTCGTCGACGCGCAGGAGAGCGTCATCGACGACGTGCGCGCCGAACTCTCGGCCGGCCGCAAGCGCACGCACTGGATGTGGTTCGTGTTTCCGCAGATCGCCGGCCTCGGGCACAGCGCGATGGCGCAGCGCTATGCGATCTCGTCGCGCGACGAAGCCCGGGCGTATCTCGCGCATCCCGTGCTGGGCGCGCGGCTCGTCGAGCTGACGCGCATCGTCGGCGGCGTGCAGGGGCGCAGCGTCGGCGACATCTTCGGCTATCCGGACGACATGAAATTTCATTCGTCGATGACCCTTTTCGCGCACACGGCCGACGACCCCGGGGTCTTTCAGGAAGCGCTGCGCCGCTATTTCGGCGGCCAGGACGACGAAGCCACGCTCGCACGCCTGCGATGACGGGCATGGCGGTTGCGCCTTCTGAAACGTCCACGTTCCTTCAGGAGCCAAGCGCCATGCGCAAGTCTTTCAAGCTGCACGATCACGTCCGCTGGAACACGCCGCAAGGCGAAACGACGGGGCATATCGTGCGCATCGTCACCGAGCGCACGACGCTCGACGGCCATACCGTCAACGCGTCGCGCGAGGATCCGCACTTCGAAGTCGAAAGCGACAAGAGCGGCAAGCGCGCCGTGCACAGGGCCGACGCGCTCACGCGGCTATTGCATTGATTCCGTTTCAAATCCCGCGGCAGCACGCGCCGCACGTTCGCACTATTGCAGTGCGCGCGGCGCAAGCTGACACCGTTCCTGCATAATCCACGATTAACGTTCAAACTTCTACCGCGCCGGAAGCTTGAATCGCGCATTTCCATTGACGGCTTTCCTAATCCTTTGAGGAATCGAAACAATGAAATCGAAACTCGTGGCACTGCTCGTTGCATCGTCGGCACTCGGCCTGACTTCCACGGCATCCTTCGCCCAAGTCGCGGGCACGCAACCGCTCGGCGTATCGGTCGAGGTCTCGACGGCCATCATCGATGGCTGGAGCATCAAGAAATCCGTCCTCAACAAACCCGTCGTCAACGATCAGGGACAACGCGTCGGCGTGATCAATGACATCATCGTCGCGCCGGACAAATCCGTTTCGTTCGCGATCATCGCCGCGAACAAGTTCCTCGGCGTGGCGCGCCACGACGTCGCGATTCCCATCGATCAACTCGACGTCAAAAACGGCCAGTTCGTGCTCGCGGGCGCGACCAAGGACGCGATCAAGGCGCTGCCCGAGTTCCAGTACAACAAGGTGAAGGCGACGCCGAAGCCGCGCGCGGAATTCGAGCATCATTAAGCTTGCCGGGAGGCGGCCGCGCGCCGCCTCTTTCGCTCAACCTCCTCCGGAATCCGACGATGTTCAAAGCCCTCATGCTCGACAAACAGGACGACCGCACGGTCGCGTCCATTCAGTCGATCGACGAATCGCGCCTGGCTTTGTCCGGCGACGGCGGCGACGTGCTCGTGCGCATCGACTTCTCCACGTTGAACTACAAGGACGGCCTCGCGATCACCGGCCGGGCGCCGGTCGTGCGCATGTGGCCGATGGTGCCGGGCATCGACTTCGCGGGCGTCGTCGAGGCGAGTTCGCATCCGGATTACGAGCCCGGTGACAAGGTCGTGATGAACGGCTGGGGCGCGGGCGAAACGCATTGGGGCGGGCTCGCGCAGAAGGCGCGCGTGCCGGGCGACCATCTGATCGCGCTGCCCGCGAACATCACGACGCGCCAGGCGATGGCCGTCGGCACCGCGGGCTATACCGCGATGCTGTGCGTGCAGGCACTCGAAAAACATGGCATCGGCCCGAAAGACGGCGACGTGCTCGTGACGGGCGCGAACGGCGGCGTCGGCAGCTTCGCCGTCGCGATTCTGGCCAAGCGCGGCTTTCGCGTGATCGCGTCGACCGGCCGCCCCGAGGAAGCCGCGCGGCTGCGCGAGCTGGGCGCGGCGGATATCGTCGAGCGCGCGACGCTTTCGGACCCGGGCAAGCCGCTGCAGAAGGAACGCTGGGCGGCGGCCGTCGATTGCGTCGGCAGTCATACGCTCGCGAACGTCTGCGCGAGCTTGCGCTACGGCGGCGCGGTTGCCGCGTGCGGGCTCGCGCAAGGCATGGATCTGCCGGCGTCCGTCGCGCCGTTCATCCTGCGCGGCGTCGCCTTGCTGGGCGTGGACAGTGTCTACGTGCCGCGCGAGCGGCGCGTCGCGGCGTGGAAGGCGATCGCCGACGAAGTGCCGGTCGCGACCATCGAAAGCGTCGCGACCACCGTCGCGCTCGCGGATGCGCCCGATGTCGCCGCGCGCTTGCTGCGCGGCGAAGTGAAGGGCCGCGTCATCGTCGATGTGAACGCCTGAACCGGCGTCAGAAGGTGCTCCAGCCGTCGGTGGTCGCCGGCTTCGCGACCGCAATCTGAGCGACCCGGGCAACGCGAGGTGCGGACTTCGCAACCGGCGCGCGGGCCACGTGCGTCTCAGAGCGCGTGAACGTCGATGCCGGCGCGTCCACCGTGAAGAACGCGACCGCTTCGTTGAGCCTGCGTCCCTGTTCTTCGAGCGACGATGCCGCCGCGGCCGCTTCTTCCACCAGCGCCGCGTTCTGCTGCGTGACTTCGTCCATCTGCGTGATGGCAAGATTCACCTGCTCGATGCCGCGTCCCTGCTCCGCCGAAGCCGCCGCGATCTCCTGCATGATGTCCGTCACGCGCGCGACGGCCTGCGTCACCTCGGTCATCGTCGTGCCTGCTTCGCCCGCCAGCACGGAACCGTCGCGCACCTTGTCCGTGGAGGCCGCGATCAGTTCCTTGATCTCCTTCGCCGCCGTCGACGAGCGCTGCGCGAGACTGCGCACTTCGCTTGCGACGACCGCGAAGCCCCGGCCCTGCTCGCCTGCCCGCGCCGCTTCGACCGCCGCGTTGAGCGCGAGAATGTTCGTCTGAAATGCGATGCCTTCGATGATGCCCGTGATCTCCGCGATCTTGTCGGAGCTGTCGCTGATGCCGTTCATCGTCGCAACCACGCGGCCGACGACATCGCTGCCTTTCCTCGCGATATCCGATGCATTCGACGCGAGCGAACTCGCCTGCTGCGCGTTCGCGGCGTTCTGGCGCACCGTCGACGTGAGCTCTTCCATGCTCGCCGCCGTCTCCTGCAAGGAAGCGGCCTGCTCTTCGGTGCGCTGGCTCAGATCGGTGTTGCCGGTCGCGAGCTCCTTCGCCGCGCCGCCGACCGCGCCGCTGCCTTCGCGCACGCGGCCCACGGTTTCGGTGAGGCGCGCGTTCATCGTCGCGAGCGCGCGCAACAGGTCGCCGGTTTCGTCCTTCGCATCGGCGACGATATGGCTCGTCAGATCGCCGCGCGCCACCGTCTGCGCGATGCCGACCGCTTTGCCGATCGGCGTCGTGATCGAGCGCGTGATCGCGATGCCCGCACCGACCGCGAAGAGCGCCGCGGCCGCGCAGAGCGCGATCAGCACGTTGCGTTGCATCCGATAGCTGGCCGCGTCAGCGCGCACGATGTCCTCGCGGCGCGCGGCGGTGTAGGTCGCGTAATCGTCGGTGGCCTTGACCAGTTGCGCGAGCAGCGGGCGGCATTCGTCGTCCATTTTTTGGATCGCCTCGTCGCGCTTGCCCGCGAGCGCAAGTCCGGCGATATTCGTCGCGACCGGCCCGTACAGGGTCTCCACGCGTCCCATCTCGGCGACGAGGCTCTTCGCCTTTTCGCTGGTATCGGTCGCGGCGGCGATCATGTCGTTCAGTTGCTTCAGGCGCGCCTGCACGTCCTCGTGCGCACGCGTGACGTTGGCTTTCTCGAGATCGATATCGGAAGGTTTCGTGACGAGCACGAGATTGCGCGCGGCGATGGCGCGCCGGTCGACGGCGGTGCGAAGCTGGCTGGCCACGTCGGCGCGCGCGTTGATGCCGTTCACGTAGTGCGCGAAGCCGTCTGACGCGACGGATAGCGCGCGCAGGGACATGCCTGCCACAAGCACCACCAATACGGCCAGAATACCGAATCCAGCAACCAGCTTGTTCTTGATCGTGATGTTCTTCAGGTTCATGTTTCAGGTTCTCTCAGGGTCCGTTCAAGGGACATACGGCGTCGTGCGCGCGCTTCGCGCGGACTGCCCCGCACGAGCGGACGTTTCGCCGCACCGGGCGCGTGACGCTCTTCCTGCTGATTACGGCCCGCCGGTTTGAGCTCTGAAGGCGAAAGATGCAAATAGTCCGCATTTTGTCCGGGCGCAGCGGTAAGCCCGTGCCATGAAGCATGATCACGCCAAGTAATTTTTTCCACCCTCATCGACTTCCGATTCCGATGCCCGACCTCCTCGACTACCGCACGCCCGATTTCGAAGCCGCGCTCGCGGCGCTCCCGCCCACGCCGGCGACCGGCCTCGCCACGAACGAAAACTACTGGGACGCGGTACGCGCCTTGTGGCGCCAGTCGGACGCGCTGATCAATCTGGAGAACGGCTTCTGGGGAGCGATGACCGAGCCGGTCAAGGCGATGTTCCATCACTGGACCGAACGCGTGAATCGCGAGACGACGCTGCTGATTCGCCCGCATCTGATGACGCTGTATCAGGGTCTGCGCGAGCGCGTCGCGAAGGAAATGGGATGCGCGGTCGAGGAAATCGAGCTGACACGCAACGCGACCGAAGCGCTGCTCGCGCTCATCAGCGGCTACAACCGGCTCTCTCCTGGCGACACCGTGCTTTACAGCGATCTCGACTATCCCTGCGGCAAGGACGCGATGGAATGGCTGCGCGAGCGGCGCGGCGTCACGCCCGTGCGCATCACGATGCCCGAGCCGGCGACGCGCGAGGCGGTGCTGCAAACCTACGCCAGGGCCTTGAGCGCGCACCCGCGCACGCGGCTCGTGCTGCTCTCGCACGTGTGCTTCGCGACGGGACTCGTCCTGCCGGTCGCGGACATATCGGCGATGGCGAAGGAAGCCGGCGCGGACGTGATCGTCGATGCAGCGCATTCGTGGGGGCAGCTCGACTTCGACGTGCCGGACCTGAACGCGCCCTTCGCCGCGCTGAATCTGCACAAGTGGATCGGCGCGCCGCTCGGCTGCGGCGCGATCTATATCCGCCGTGGACACGTCGCGTCGATCGATCCGTATCTGGGCGACCGGACCTGGCCCGCCGACGATATCCGCGCGCGCGTGCATACCGGCTCGCCCAACTTCGCCGCGTGGTTCACGCTGCCGGCGGCGCTGGACGTGCATCTGTCGATCGGGGCCAAGGCGAAGGAGGCGCGCCTGCGTGCATTGCGCGATGCCTGGGCAAAGCCGGCGCGCGAACTTCCCGGCGTACAGATCATGACGCCCGACGATCCCGCGATGACCGCAGGCATCACCGCTTTCCGCCTGCACGGACGCGCGACGAAAGAGGGCTGCGATGCGATCGTCGCGGCGCTGCGCGAGCGCTTCGGCGTGTTCACGGTGACGCGCCCCGGTCCGGATGCGGGCGAAGTCGTGCGCGTGACGCCTGCCCTCTTCACGCGCATGTCGGACGCGGCGCGCCTGCTCGAAGGCATCGCAGCGCTCTCGCGCGAGCTGAAGTAGCCGCTAGCCCGCCACCGGCCGCGCGTCGAGGCGCTCGATCAAGCGTTCGAGCGCCTCCGAGCACGGCGCTTCGACTTTCAGCGCGAGGAGCGCATCGGCGCGCGTCTTGCCGATGTTGATCGCCGCGATCGGCTTGCCGCTCTTCGCGGCCCACTCGCAAAAGCGGTAGCCCGAGTACACCATCAGCGACGAGCCGACGACGAGCATCGCGTCGGCGGCTTCCAGCGAGCGCGCCGCGTCGTGGACGAGCGCGCGCGGCACGCTCTCGCCGAAGAACACCACGTCGGGCTTGAGCACGCCGCCGCAGCGCGTGCAGCCGGGCACGTCGAACGATGCGAAGTCGAGATCCTCGATGTGCGCGTCGCCGTCCGGCACCGCGGGCGCCGTATGACCGACGAAATCGGGATTCGCCGTTTCGAGCATGCGCTGCACCGCTGCGCGCGTATGTCGCTCGCCGCAATCGATGCAGCGCACCCGCCCGATATTGCCGTGGAGCTCGATCACATCGGGATTGCCCGCGCGCGTGTGCAGCCCGTCGACGTTCTGCGTGACGAGCCGATGCACCCGCGAGCGCGCCTCGAGCGCCCGCAACGCGTGATGCGCGCCGTTCGGCTGTGCGTTCTGCACGATCGGCCAGCCGATGAGACTGCGCGCCCAATAGCGGCGCCGCGCGTAGTCCGAGCCGAGAAAATCCTTCAGCAGGATCGGCGCGCGGCCCGTGCGCTGGCCTTCGCGGTCGCGATAGCACGGAATGCCCGACTCCGTGCTGATGCCCGCGCCCGACAGCACGAAAAGCCGCGGATGCCGCTCGACAAATTCATGAAGCTGCTGCACGTGCAGTCCTTTTTACGTGTTTTTGCGGGGTTCGCTGTGATGAAAATATAAGGCGAAACCGCGCCCGCCGCTGGCCGCGATTCTGGCCTTACCACTTTCGCATTAATGAAATTGGCTTGACCAAATCGACCGGCATCGTTAGATTGTCGAACGCCCCACTCCAACGACATCACGAGACAAAGCATGCTGACCGTCATTTGCGAAACGCCCGGAACCCTGAAAGCCGAACAGCGCGAGAAGCCGCAGCGCGGCGAGAACGAAGTGCTGTTGCGCGTGAAGCGCGTCGGCGTGTGCGGCACGGACCTGCACATCTTCACCGGCAATCAGCCTTATCTGTCGTATCCGCGTGTGATGGGCCACGAGTTGTCCGGCGTGATCGAGGAAGCGGATCCGGCGAGCGGCCTGAAGGCGGGCGACACGGTCTACGTGATGCCCTATCTCTCGTGCGGCGAATGTATCGCGTGCCGTCAGGGCAAGACCAATTGCTGCGTGAACATCCAGGTGCTCGGCGTGCATCGCGATGGCGCGTTCACCGAATACCTGAATTTGCCCGCACAGTTCGTGCATAAGGCCGAGGGCGTCACGCTCGATCAGGCCGCGATGGTCGAATTCCTCGCGATCGGCGCGCACGCCGTGCGTCGCGCGGACGTGACGCCGGGCCAGCGCGTGCTGGTCGTCGGCACAGGGCCGATCGGCATGGCGGCCATCACGTTCTCGCGCCTGCGCGGCGCGAACGTCACCGCGCTCGACACGCGCGAAGACCGCCTCGCGTTCTGCAAGCGGGAACTGAAAGTGGATGCCACCGTGCAGATCGGCGAGCAGGACAAGCAAGCTCTGTCGGCGCTCACGAATGGCGAATTTTTCGATGTCGTCTTCGATGCGACCGGCAACTCGCGCGCGATGGAACGCGGCTTCGAGTTCATCGCGCACGGCGGAAAGTACGTGCTGGTCTCGATCGTGCCGGATCGCATCTCGTTCGCCGATCCCGAGTTCCACAAACGTGAGGCGACGCTGCTCGCAAGCCGCAACGCGACGCCGGAGGACTTCGAGACCGTGCTCGCGGCAATGCGCAAAGGCGAAGTGCCGACCGATGCGCTCAACACGCATCGACTGACGCTGAGCGACGTGCCCGAGCGCTTCTCGTCGCTGCTCGATCCGAAGGCGGGCGTCGTGAAGGCGATCGTCGAATGCTGATGGTTTGATCAGGGCGCGCCGCGCGCAAAACGCGGCCGTCCCTGCGCGTCGTGCCAGGGCTCCGCGCTCTTGCACCAGATTTCGTATTGCGGCGGATAGAGACCGGTTTCGTCGAAGATGCCGGTCGGCACTTCGATTTCGTCGACACCGTCGAACGCCAGATAGACCGGCGACCCGCACGTCGGGCAATGGTGCCGCTTGCCTGTGGTCGAACTCTCCCACGCCACCGTGTCGCCCGACACCTGAAACGCGTCGCGCGCAAAGATCGCATAGACGCCGAACGGCGCGCCGTGAATGCGCCGGCAGGTCATGCAGTGGCACAGATTCACTTCCTTCGGCTCGCCCGCGACACGCACGCGCACGGCGCCGCATGCGCATCCGCCTTCGTGAATCGGCCGAGAGTTCATCCGTCGTTGCTCCCGCAATCGACGCACGCCCGCGATCGATCGGGCGCGCTTCGACGATTCATCGCGTGAAGTAGCCGCGATTCTGCATGCACTCGCTGTAAGCGCGCCAGTAACGCGTCATCGGCGGCTCGGGCGGCGGCAGCGGCGGCATCTTCATGTCGCCGCCGTAAATCGCATCCGATGCGCCGGACGCGCCGGCCGCCATCGATGCGGGCATCGCGGGCATGCCGGGCATCGGACCAGATGCGCCGGGCAGCCCGGATGCACCGGAGACCCTTCCCGGCGGCAAGCTCGACGCCGCGATCGCCGCCGATGCGCCCGATGCCGGCGCAGCAGCGGACGCCGCCATCGCGCCCGACGCGCCCGACGGCAAGGGCGGCTCGACGGGGCGCGGCGGCGTGAGCACGCGCGTTTCACGCTGGGCATCGCGCGGCGGCGCCTGCGGCTCGCGCGCCACGTTCACTTTCGTCGTCTGATTGGCGTAGCCGTAGCAGGCGGCGTTATCGACGGATTGCTGCCACGCGCTCTGGCTGCGTCCGGGCACGGCGAGCGGCTGTTGCGCGAAAGCGGCGCCACACGCCGCGAGCAAGGCGATTCCCGCGTAAGTGGAAGGTCTCATTGGCTTGCAGTTCCCCGATGCGGTTTTATTAGTCGTTGCAGGTCGCACGCCGTTCGCGCATGCGCGAGCGGCGCGAGTCTGCGCCGGGCCTGCTGCCAAGGATACCGCGCCCGCGAAACCGTCCACGCCAGAAGCACCGGTATCTTCCGCCAATTTCCAGACACAAGGCGGCGCGGCGCACACTCGCCGGAAAAGCGCACATGTCAGAACTTCATGCCGACGCCGATACCGATGACCCACGGATCGATCTTGAGCGAGCCGAGATCGGCGCCGTCCGCCGACGCGCTCGTGCGCATCCAGATCTTTTTCAGATCCGCGTTGACGAAGAGATTTTTCGCCACCTGCACGTCGACGCCCGCCTGCAGCGCCGGGCCGAAGCTGCTGTGCCGGATCGACACCGGCGTATCGCCCGCTTTCAGCTTGTCGTTGTAGAAATACGTGTAGTTCACGCCCGCGCCGACATACGGACGCACGCGGCCCGCGTGATTGAAGTGGTATTGCAGGAGCAGTGTCGGCGGCAGCACGCTCACGCCGCCCAGCCCGCCGATGCTCGACGTCACCTGATGCCGCGACGTAGCCAGGATCAGCTCCACGCCGATGTCATCGCGGATCATGTAGGTGAAGTCGAGTTCCGGCACGATCGCATTGTTCACGTCCACGCCGAGCGTGCCGAGTGCGCCGCCCGCTGTCACATCGGGCTGGATGCTGATCGCGCGCAGGCGCACCAGCACGTCGCCGGCGTGGATGCCGCCCATCGAATCACTCGACGGCGCATCGCCCGCCGCGTGTGCCACGCCTGCAAACAAGGAGGCGCACGCCATCACCACTGCCCCGAAGACTTTTTTCATTTCTATCTTTCCCGCGTTAAAAGCGGGAATTTTCCCGGGCGGGGGCGCACACGCCATTGACCGCGCGCAAGGCATGATCGCGCGCGCTCGTCAGCGGCGACGAGGTTTGAGCGACGACAAGCCTGCGCTCGAACGCCGCAAACCGCGGGTCCGCGCTTTGCTAGATAAAGTTAAAGTACAAAGGGAGGCAGCAGATGAGACCCACACTCGGCACGCTCGGGCGCATGACGGGGGGTCTGCTCGGTGGCACGCTCGCCGTCGTGGCGAGCGCTCAGCAGGCGCCGCAAAAACCGAACAAGCTCGAATACGACAGCACGCCCGCGTATCAGGAGAAAAACGTCACGCCGCCTGCGGCAGCGGCCGCGAACGCCAGCGATGCACTGAAGACGCGGCCGGGCAAGACATCATCGGGCAAGGGCGCCGCGCCCGACCGGCCCAACGGCCTCGGCTTCGATGCGGGCGCGAGCGGCATGAGCAAGAAGCAATAGCCTTCGATTACGCGTCGCCTGGCTTGTCGGGCCACGGCCATGTCGAATAGCGCGATGGCTTTTCGGACGCGGCCTTGCTCTTCTGCTTCTGCCGAGCCGGCGCCTGCGCTTCATGCGCCGGAGCCGCGCTCTTCGCGGTTTCGGGCAGCTCCTCGCCGAACCACGGCACGTCCTTGCGCCGCTCTTCCACATAGGCGCCCCAACCCTTCGCGTTGTCTGCGAAGAGATCGTGCCTGACGGTGTTGGCGAGCAGTTGCCGATTCAGCGTCTCGTCGAGAAGCGCCTTCGGCCAGACGAAGAACGCGCCCGATGCGCGCCGGATGAAATCGCGCGGCGTCATCTTCTCGTCGATGAAGCCGAGCAGCGTGAAGCCAGCAAGCGCGTCGTTGCCCTTCACCGCTTCGCCGATGCTCGCGTATTCGTCGGCGCATTGGCTCAGGCAAAACACCGACTCCATCACGTCGCCGAGATGCAGCAGCAGCGCGCGTCGTTCGTAGGGATCCTGCGTGGCGGTCTCTTGTTTCGTCATTCGCTGTTCCGATATGTCGAGGGTGGATTCGGCGGCGCGCGCGCACTGCTGCACGTACCGCATCATCACGAAGTTTAGCGAACTCGGCGTGAGGCGTCGGCGTACAAGCGCGCCAATTACTTCGTGAAGCGCGTGCGGAAGCTCAGCCGATAGTCGTTCGGCGACACGCCGAGCCGCCGCGTGAAAACGAGCCGCATCCGATCGGCCGTGCCGAAGCCGCACTCGTATGCGACGGTTTTCAGAGGCGTGTCGCTGCTCTCGAGCATATTGCGGGCCGCGTCGACGCGCGCCCGTTCGACGAACTCATGCGGCGTCATCTGCGCGAGTTGCACGAAGGCGCGCGCGAAGTTGCGCTCGCTCATGCCGGCGACGCTCGCCAGTTGCGCGACCGACAGCCGCTCGCCGATGTGCTCCATCACATACGCCTGCACTTTCGCGACCGGCGAAGTCTCATCGGCGGGTGCGCTCAAGTACGGGCTGAATTGCGATTGCCCGCCGCGTCGCTGCGCGAAGACGACGAGGCGCTTTGCAACCGCGAGCGCGACCTGCGCGCCATGATCTTCCGCGACGAGCGCGAGCGCGACATCGATGCCCGCCGTCACGCCCGCCGAGGTGACGAGCCTGTCGTCGCGCATGTAGATGCGGTCCAGCTCGACGCGTGCGCGCGGAAAGCGCTCCGCGAGGCGCGGCGCGTTCTGCCAGTGCGTGGTCACATTGCGGCCGTCGATCAGGCCCGCGTGTCCGAGCGCGAATGCGCCCGTGCAGATCGAGCCGTAGCGCTCGCAGTGCGAGGCGACATCGGCGAGCCAGGCCGTCAGCCGCGAATCCGGCGCATCGGCGGGAAGCGCCGGGCCGCCCGCGACGAGCGCGGTGCCATAGCGCCGATGCGCTTCGTCGAAAGACAGGTCCGCGACGAGACGCGTGCCGTTCGACGCGCGCACGATGCGCTCTGCGGGACCGACGAGCGTGATCTCATATGCGTTCGATTGGGCAATGAAGCCGTTCGCTTCCGCGAACACATCGACGGGACCGGCCACATCGAGCGCCTGCACGCCCTGGAAGATTGCGATTGCGACTGTAGGCATCGAATGGAAGGTCCGTGATGAGCGCGCATGGCAGAAGACGGCGTGCGCTTGGCAGGGTTCGACGCGCCGTTTCGATTGAGACGTGAAGGCGTTTTGACGAGACTAAAGCCATCCGACGCGCTGCGCGATTTTAGCAACGCACCCGCATCCGCGTCGTCGATCGACCCACATCACGGAGCCATACTCATGAGCGAAATCATCGCAGGCATCAGGATTCCCGACAGCCAGATGGCGCGCGAAGCCACGCAACTCGTGCGCGATACCGAGCCCGATCTGCTCTACCACCATTCGCGCCGCGTGTTCCTGTTCGGCGCGCTCGCGGGCGAGCGCAAGCAACTGAAGTACGATCCCGAACTGCTGTATATCGGCGCGATGTTCCATGACATGGGCCTCACCGAAGCGTACAGCAGCGCGCACGACCGCTTCGAAGTCGATGGCGCGAATGCGGCGCGCGATTTCCTGCGTCGGCATGGCATCGGCGAATACGAGATCGAGCAGGTGTGGGACGCGATCGCGCTGCACACGACGCCCGGCATTCCGCAGTACAAGAAGCCGGTGGTCGCGCTGGTCACGGCGGGCGTCGAGATGGATGTGCTCGGTCTCGCCTACGACGAGTTCAGCGCGGATGAGCGGCGCCTCGTGGTCGCGGCGCATCCGCGCGAGGCGAACTTCAAGGAAGGCATCATCGACGCATTCGCCAAAGGCACGATCGGCAAGCCCGAATCGACCTTCGGCAATGTCAAGGCCGACGTGCTCGCGTTGAAGGACCCGAATTACAGGCGGCTGAACTTCTGCAGCATCATCCTCGGGTCGGCGTGGAACGATCAGCCTCACGATCATGCGGCGTGCCGCGACCCGGCGCACCGCCACGCGTAGGTCAGCGGCACATGCGATACGGTCCCATGTCGACGTGAAAGTGCGTCTCGTGCAGCGCGTTGTAACCGGGGCCCAGCGCGGTGGCGAACGCATGGCACGCGCCTTCGTGAACGCGGCGCAGGAACTGTCCATCGGGAGAGGCCGCATCGCTCCAGCGCGCGAGCGTGATGCGGCGTCCGTCTTCGAGCACGAAGCCCGTCAGGTCGATGGCGTTCGCGCTCGCATGCTGGCTCAGCGCAGCGTCCTGCTGATGATTCACGTTGCGGCACGCATAGCTGCCGACATGCTCGATGCGCGCGACGCGCTCGCCGTAGATGTCGAGCGCGGCGGGCTGAAGATACTGATGCTCGAAATAGGCGATGCCGAGCGCGAGCGGACACGTCGCGAGAAAGGGCGAACTGATGCGCAGGTCTTCCATCTGCGTGACGCGCACTACGTCCTTGAGCGCACAACCGCCCGGCCCTGTTGCATCGGCCATCGCGCGATACACGAGACCGGAGCGCGCGAGCGCGGCGTCGCAGAGTGGCGCGTCGTGCATCGTGCGCCATAGCCTGAAGCGCGTGAGCGGACCTTGAGGCGCACGCACGTCGAGCGGGGCGAAGGGATCGTAGCGCTCGGACAGCACGATGCGCTTCGAGTACACCGCGTAGCCGAATGCGGCCGCGCCCACGAGCGACGCGAGCAGCAACCACGCGACGATGCGCGCGATCATGCGAAGCGCTTACGCGTCGCCGGTTGCGTGCGCGGCGTTCACGCGTTCGGCGAGCTTCGCGTCATAGCTCGAATGCACGTGCACGCGCTTCTTCTCGGGATACGCATACGAATAGGCCTTGCGCAACGCGAGCGACGCTTCATGGAAGCCCGACAGAATGAGCTTCTGCTTGTTCGGATAGTTGGCGATATCCCCGACCGCGAAAATGCCCGGCCGAGAGGATTCATAGTTCGACGTATCCACTTCGATGCGCCCGCCGCGCACATCGAGGTTCCAGGTGGCGATCGGGCCGAGTTCGGAGACGAGACCATAGAGCGCGACGATCTTGTCGGCGGCAACATCCGTCGAACCTTCCACCTGCTTGATGCGCGCGCCGCGCAGCGTGTTATCGGGCGCATCGAGCGATTCGATCATGCCGATGACGAATGCCATCTCGCCCGCGTCCACCGCGCGCTTCATCGTCGCAACCGAGTTCGCCGCCGCCGAAAAGCCGCTGCGCCGATGCACGAGCGTGAGCTTCTTCGCGATGTCCTTCAACGCGAGCGCCCAGTCGAGCGCAGAATCGCCGCCGCCCGCGACGATGACCTCTTTGTCCGCGAAATCCGCCACGCGCGAGACGCTGTAGTGCACGTCCTTGCCTTCCAGCGCGGCGACCTCGGGCAATTGCAGCCGCTGCGGCACGAACGCGCCGTTGCCGGCCGCGATCAGGATCGCGGCGCAGTCGACGGTCATGCCGCGTTCGGTCGTGACCGTCCAGCGATGATCGTCTTCGCGCTGCGTGACGGACTGCACGCGCTGATCGAGATGGATCGGCACATCGAAGGGGCGGATCTGCTCGAGCAGGCGATCGACGAGCTCGCGTGCGGTGCATGAAGGAATCGCGGGAATGTCGTAGATCGGCTTGTCGGGATAGAGCTCGATACATTGGCCGCCGATGCGCCCGAGGGTGTCGACGATTTGACACGTGAGGCCGATCACGTTTGCCTCGAAGGCGGCAAATAGGCCTACCGGGCCGGCGCCTATGATCAATACGTCGGTTTTTATCGCTTCGCTTTGAGATTCCATTTCGGTTCGCTTTCCTTTGCTTGCTGAATTTTTCAGCATTCTTCGGGTCACGATACAGAAAGGTTTTTGCGGGGGCAATGAAGTCCCTGTTTGCTTAGCGGCGATTTTTTTTCGCCGGATCCCGTTTTCTTGTTGGTTTATTAGCACTGCCCCTGTGCGGGGCGGCAGTCACTTTCTTTGCTGCTGCAAAGAAAGTAACCAAAGAAAGCAGCTCGATAGGCCCGCGGTCACACGCAGTTTGGCCATGCTTGCCATGTGATCGTGGGCTGCCTAAGTGTCGCCCTCATAGGCCACACCGGGCTTGGATCGCGCACGGTCTGTCTCATCGCACCACTCCACTTGCTGGTTCAGCACCAAATAGCTTCGGCACAGCGCTGCGCGCTGCCGACGGGTCTACCAGGGAAACCAACCTATCGCACATGCAATGAGATGGATGCGTTAGCGACGAAGCGCGCGCAAACCCGATGAACCCATCGGCCGCGAAGCGGGCCAGAGCCTTTTGGTGCTGAACCGCTCCGCTGTGCGGCGCGCGGCGACAGACCGTGCGCGAGCCAAGCCCGATTAGTCTTGTGAGGGCGACACTTAGGCAGCCCACGATCGGCTGGCAAGCGTGGCCAAACTGCGTGTGACCGCGGGCGTCTCGAGCTGCTTTCTTTGGTTACTTTCTTTGCAGCAGCAAAGAAAGTGACTGCCGCCCCGCATAGGGGCAACGCTAATAAACCACAAAGAAAACGGGATCCGGCGAAATCAAAGTCAACCCCAAAAACAAATCACTTAGCATTCGCATTCAACTCCCGCGCGTAATACATCGCCGCCGCATCGATCTCCTCCGGCGTCATGTTGCGCGCAACATTGCGCATCACCTCGTTAACATCGTTCGTCCGCGTGCCATTGGCAAACGCGATCAATTGCGACTTGGTATAAGCCGCCGGCAAGCCATCGAGCCAAGGGCTACCGGCCTTGTTATCGATGCCCCCATGACACGCCGCACATGGCGCGATATTGCGCATCGGCGCACCATGCGCGACGATCGCCGGCGCGAGCGCGTCGCTCACCTTCCGCTGCGCCGGCGGCCGCGGCAAATTCGCGTAATACGCCGCGAGATCGCGCATATCCTGATCGCTCAGGTTCATCGCCATCGGCGACATCACCGCGTTGGTGCGCGCGCCCTTCTGGAAATCGATCAGCTGCTTGTAAATCACCGACGCATACTGCCCCGCCAGATTCGGCGAATTCGCGTCGCTCATGCCGCGTTCCCCGTGGCACATCGTGCAGCGCAAGGCCAGCGTCGCGCCACGCCCGATCGAATTCGCGCTTACGTTAGTGAGCAACTGCGGGGTGATCTCGACGCCCGTGAGCTTCACCTTCGGCTCGACGGCCGCGCCGCCCGCATACCACTCGCGCGGCACGCCCGCCGCGCTGCAGATCGCATTCCAGATACCGGTGAACGGCGCGTCGCGCTGCACGGAAGGCAGCCATACGAAACCGATCAGCGCCGACACCACGGCGATGCCGATCGTCCCCAACACGCTGACGGCGAACCAGCGGTTGCGGAAGGTGAAGAGGCGTTCGTCGCTCATCGCTGCGCTCCGATCGGCACTGCGGGCACCGCCGTATCCGAACGCGCGAGCAACTGCGCAATCGGGTAGCCGTAGTTGACGAGCGTAAGGCCGATCATCAGCACGAGCCACAGCGCAAAACTGTTCAACGCCACGGGAAGCGTGCGCGGCTCATGCACCGCGCGGCTGAAGCGGAACTCCTCGATCGCCGTGCGCGGCGCGCGATGCGCCTTGATCAGGACGATGAAAAACAGCACCGCCGATACGACCAGAATCAGCCCGCCCAGCACTGAGATCACCACATAGACCGCTTGCGCGGCGATCGCCGGATCGCTGTAGTCGTAGAACGCCATGCGCCGCGGCATCCCCAGAATGCCGACGAAATGCCACGGGAACGTGAGCACGATCATGCCGATGAACCATAGCCACAACTGCCAGCGCATCAGCTTCACGCTCTCGAGTGCGCGCCCGGTCAGATGCGGCCACAGATCGTACGCGATCACGAAATACATGATGACGATCGCGCCGCCGAAGATCAGATGAAAGTGCCCCGTCACCCATTGCGTATTGTGGACCGTCGAGTCGAGCTGATAGCTCATGTTGATGAGCCCGCCCGCCCCGCCGAAGCCGAGCATCACGAAAGAGAACGCGACGGCCAGCATCATCGGGTTGTCCCACGGCAAAGCCTTAATCCAGCCGAGCGGCCCGCGTCCGCCGCGCAGCCGCGCTGCAATCTCCACCGATGCGCAGATCGTGAACACGGTGAGCAGTGTCGGCACCGCGACGAGCGCGGTGAACACCGAGTGCATGAACTTGAAGCCCGAGCCCACTTGCGGATCGGCGAAAAGGTGGTGAATGCCGATGGGCATCGACACGACGAGGAACAGGATGAACGAGATGCGCGCCATCGAATCGCTGTAGAGACGGCCGCCGATCGCACGCGGAATGATGGTGTAGTACGCGATGTACGCGGGCATCAGCCAGAAGTAGACGATCGCGTGCAACGTCCACGAGAAGAACACGCGCGCGAGGCCCGCGTCAATCGTCGACTTCCAGCCGATCGCGACGGGCAGGATCATGAACAGCACTTCGATCGCCGCGCCCACCGCCGTCCAGCCCCACAGATAGGCACCGGCGACGGTCGCGAACATCGCGAGCGGCACCGGCTTGCCCGCGTTCTCGCGCTTCCACGACGCGAGGTTCACCGACATCAGCGCGACCCACACCCACGAGCCGACCACCACGAACACGACGCCGATGTAATAGAACACGTTGCCGATCATCGGCGGATAGAAGGTGTAGAGCACGGACGCGAGGCCCATTGCGACGGGCACCGTCGCCGTGACCGCGCCCACCGCGACCAGCCAGAAGCCGAGCCACGCCCAGCGCAGGCCGACGAGCGGGCGCTTCAGCGCAAGCTCGCTCACCGCGTAGCCGAAGCCCATCGCGATGAGCGTCGGGAACGCATAGCCCATCACGGTGCCGTGCTCCGTCACCGAGCGATAGTAGAGTTCCGGATTCTGCAGCCACGGATGCAACGGGCTGCGCACGAGCATCTGCCATGCGCCGAGCAAAAGCGCGACGCCGAAGGCGATGAAAGCCAGCCAGAAATGCGCGAGTACGAGGCGCTTGCTATTGAACACAGGACACTCTCCGCGAATTGGCCGGCATCTTGTCGGCCATCTGCATGAATTCGGCGCGGTCCACCACCTTCACGTGCGCCCACATGTTCTGATGCCCGGTGCCGCAGTACTCGTGACAGGGCATCAGATGCTCGCCGGGCTTGTCGAAAGTCGTCTTGAACGTCGAGACATAGCCCGGCTCCAGCATCGAATTGATATTCGTGTCGGTGATCAGAAAGCCATGCACGACATCCGAGCTCGTCGCGCGGAAGGTCACCGGCACGCCCGCCGGCACCACCAGGCATTGCGGCGTGAACGAGTACTGCTGCGCGACGATGCGCACCGTCACCGAGCCATCCGCCTCGGGCGCGGCGCCGAGATTGCTTTCGATGAATTCGCCCGACACATGCAGCGTTTCAGGGCGAATCGTCTCGACGCGCGACGGCGGCATCATCGACCAGTGCACGCCGGTATAAACGACCATGCCGACGAGCACGACGACGATCGCGAGCACGAGAATCGCCCAACGCCGTTCGACCCGTTCGGCGATGTCGTGCGAGCTTGGATTGATGGCCATATGCGATGCCTTAGTGAACCTTCCGAATCGTTGAGGTCGCTGAGATCACTGAATCACGCCACGCGGCAGGAACACGGCGAAATAGAAGACGAACCAGAGGCCGATGACGATCGCCGTCGAGATGCCCGCGAGCGCAATCGCGCCCGATGGGCCGCGCTTCACGATCTCGTCGAGCTTCGCGTCCTGCCTCGCGATTTCATTCGGGTCTTCAGTCATGGTGTCGTCGATGCTCAGTAAAGTGGCGCCGAACGCAGCTCGTTCACTTCCTTCACGCTGACCGGCGTGCCGCGGTTGCCCCACGCGGTGCGGATATACGTGACCACGGCCGCGACCTCGACATCCGAGAGCGACTGCGCGAACGGCGGCATGCCGTAGGGCTTCGGGTTTTTGAAAGTGCCGGGCGGATAGCCGCCGTTCAGCACCATTCGAATCGGGTTCACGGCCGAACTCATCACGATCGACTGATTGTTCGCGAGCGGCGGAAAGTCGGGTGGCTTGCCCTGGCCCTGCGCGGCATGGCATTCGGCGCATTGCGCGTCGTAGATCTTCTTTCCGAGCGGCGAGAGGCTCGTCTTTTCTTCGACGGCCGCCTGGCTCGGCGGCGCCGACTTGTCGCCGGAGCGCGCGGGCAGCGCCTTCAGATAGACGGCCATCGCGCGAACATCTTCCTCGGTCAGATATTGCAGGCTGTCGTAGACAACTTCGGCCATCGGCCCGTACACGGCGCCGCGATTCGACACGCCCGCATGCAGAAGACCGACGATGTCGTCGAGGCTCCAGTCGCCCAGACCCGCTTCCTTGTTCGACGTGAGCGACGGCGCATACCAGTTCTGGATCGGGATCAGGCCGCCTTCGAACGCCTTCGATTTCACGTTGCCGCCGAGCGCGTTGATGGCCGTATGGCACATCGAGCAGTGTCCGAGGCCTTCCACCAGATACGCGCCGCGATTCCATTCGGCCGATTGCGACGCATCGGGCTCATACACGCCTTCGCGGAAGAAAAGCGAACGCCAGCCGAGCAACAGCTCACGACGATTGAAGGGGAAACGCAGCTCGTGCGGCCGGTTCGGCTGATGCACCGCCGGCGTGGACATCAGGAATGCGTAGATCGCGTCGGAGTCGGCGCGCGTGACTTTCGTGTATGACGTGTAGGGCATCGCCGGATAGAGCAGCGAGCCGTCGCGGGACTTGCCCGTGTGCATCATCGCGAAGAACTCTTCGGCGGTCCATTTGCCGATGCCCGTCTCCTTGTCCGACGAAATGTTCGGCGTATAGAGCGTGCCGAAGGGCGTGTCCATCGGGCGGCCGCCGCCGAACGTCTTGCCCGCGGGCAGCGTATGACACGCGATGCAGTCGCCCGCGCGCGCGAGATATTCGCCGCGCTTGACGGTGGCGGCATCCGCGCCTTGCGCCGCGGCCTGGCCGATCGGCGCGGCGCACGCCGCAATGAAGACCGCGACGGTCAGCGCTCGGAAATGTCGAAAACGGAGCACGTTGGGGTCTCGGTTAGTTATGGACGCTGCCGCAGGCGAGCGGCATCCTGAGCGAGCCGGCGGCGACCGGCACCGGATTCGCCGGCGCGGGCAGCGACGCGAGATAGGCCGCTATCGCGGTGATGTCGCGGTCGTTCAACAGTTTCGCGACCTGCCCCATGCAATCCGGCGCGACGGTCGAGCGCGTGCCGTAACGCCACGCGCCGAGTTGCGCGCTGAGATAGTCGGCATGCAGGCCGAGAAGGCCGGGAATCGCGGGCTCCATGCCCGTCATCGCCGCGCCGTGGCAACTCACGCAGGCGGGCACATTGCGCGATGCATCGCCCTTCGTGACGAGCGTCTTGCCGAGATCGAGCGTTTTCTCGTCGACCCTCACGGCCGCGGGCGGCGCGAACGGCGGGCGTTCGCCCGCGAAGTAATCGGCCATCTGCTTCAGGTACGCGTCGGGCAGATAAGCGAGCAGGTAGTTCATCGGCGGATATTTGCGCCGGCCGTCGCGGAACGCGAGGAGCTGGTTGTACAGATAACCGGCGGGTTTGCCGGACAGGCGGGGGAAATAGTCGTTGTCGGTGCCCTCGCCGTGCGCGCCGTGGCAGGCCGCACAACCCATCACGCGGGCCTGCATGGTATCGGGGGCGCGTTCGAGCGCCGCGCCTCGCGCGGGGGCGTCCGCCGCGAGTACGCCGAAGCTGAAAAACGCGAAAAGCGCGGACAAGAAGAAAGCGCAGAGCTTTGCCACGTTTCGCACGTAACCCCCGTTGTCTTTGCCGTGTTCGATTTGCCGGGCGTGTGAGGCATGCGTCCGACGCGGTTTTTCAAGGCGCTGCGATGTTCTTGATGCCGATGGGTTGCGCTTGGCTTTTCTGATCTTAGAAGAGACGGCCTCTTTTTCCCAGTCTGGAGATTGTCTCAATGCACGACGTCGATGCGCATGACACAACGCATCGTTATTTGCGCTCGAACAATGAATCGCACATTTTTGAGATGGGCAATTGCGCCAGATCAACCCGCTGGGGATTGCATACAGCAGCTTTGAACGATCAGGTCGATTATTTCGAGACGGGTAATGAGTTGCGGCGCGTTCACTTGAGGCCGAGGCGCCGGGCGAGGCGATTGAGATTGGCGCGATCCAGACCGAGCTCGCGCGCCGCCGACGCCCAGTTCTGGTTGTGACGCTTCAGCACATCGAGAATGAGCGTGCGTTCGTAGGCGGTCACCGCGTCGCGGAAGTCCGTGCCCGGCGCGGGCAACGGCGATGCCTCCGCCCGCGGCGCGCTAACCGTGGCTGTCGCGCCATCGCCGTTGAGCGTCAGATCGGCGGCGGTGAGCGTGAGGATGCGCGGACGCTCCCGATGCGCCGCGAGCGCCTTCAACGCGCTGCGCCCGATCAGATGCTCCAGTTCGCGCACGTTGCCGGGCCAGCGATACGCGAGCAGCGCGGCCTGCGCGTCGGCGGAAAGACGCAGACTCAGGAGGCCGAGGCGCGAGCGGTTCTCTTCGAGGAAGTAACCCGCGAGCAGCAATACGTCGCGCCCGCGCTCGCGCAGCGGCGGCACCACGAGCGGATACACCGACAGGCGATGATAGAAATCCGCCCGAAAGCGCCCTTCGCGCACTTCCTCGGCGAGATCGCGATTGGTTGCGGCGATGAGCCGCACGTCGACCTTGTGCTCGTTGTCCGAGCCGATGCGCTGCAACTGCCCGTTCTGCAGCACGCGCAGCAGCTTCGCCTGGACGGGCAGCGGCAGTTCGCCCACTTCGTCGAGAAAGAGCGTGCCGCCATCGGCGAGCTCGAACTTGCCGCGCCGATCCGACGACGCCCCCGAGAAAGCGCCGCGCACGTGCCCGAAGAGCTCGCTCTCGACGAGCGTATCCGGCAGCGCCGCGCAATTGAGGCTGACGAGCGGCTTGTCCGCGCGCGGCGACAGCGCGTGGATCTCGCTCGCAACGAGCTCCTTGCCGACGCCCGTCTCGCCGGTGATCAGCACGGTCAGATCGCTCGACGCGACGATCGCGATTTCCTCCAGCAAGCGGTTATGCGGCCCGCTGCTGCCGATCATTTCTCGCCGCCGCGGCCCGTTCGCCTGCCGATACACCTCCGCGCGCTGACGCTCCGCCTCGCCTCGTCTCGCGAGCGTGTCGATGCGCTCGGCCACGCGCACGGTCGCCGCCGCGAGACTGAGAAACGCCTGGAGCGATGCCATGTCGATACCGTCGAAGCGCGCAGGATCGAGCGCGTCGAGCGTCAGCAGACCCCACGCGCGCCCGTCGATGATGAGCGGACAACCGAGGCAATCGTGCACTTCGAGATGGCCGCTTACGCCCTTCACGAGGCCATCGTACGGATCCGGCAGGTCGGAGCCGGCGGCAAACCGCGTCGGCGCCTCGCGCGCGAGGATGCGCGCGAATCGCGGATGCTCGCTGACGCGAAACCGCCGGCCGAGCGTATCGCTCGACAGACCGTCGATGGCAAGCGGCACGAGTGTGTCGCCATCGAGCCGCAAAAGCGCAGTGGCGTCCCCCGGAAAGAGCGCGCGCAGCGTGTGCAGCAAACGACGGTAGCGCTCGGTGTCGGGCATCTCGCTCGACAGGTCCTCGATCAGCGGCACGAGGGCGTCGAGCAGCACCCTTGAAGTCATTGCGACTACTTCTGTAGTCTTTTGGACCAGAGTCGAATCGACCATGAATTTCGATAAACGATTGATTTAACGCCAATTCTACTCTGGCACGGAACGTGTATTGGTCTTGCCCGAGGATTTCGACGCGGAAGCGCCCGCTTCCGCCTTTCATCATGAGGAACCGAAGAATGCTGTCAGCCGAACACCGAGCCATCGTCAAGGCAACCGTCCCCCTGCTGGAAAGCGGCGGCGAGGCGCTCACCAGGCACTTCTACAACAAGATGCTCACCGAATACCCCGAAGTTCGCCCGATGTTCAATCAGGCGCACCAGGCAAGCGGCGCGCAGCAGCGCGCGCTCGCCAACGGCGTGCTGATGTATGCGCGGCATATCGACGAACTGGAGAAGCTCGGCGGCCTGGTCGGTCAGATCATCAACAAGCACGTCGCGCTGAACATCCTGCCGGAGCATTATCCGATCGTCGGGCGCTGCCTGCTCGCGTCGATCCGAGAAGTGCTCGGCGAGGAAATCGCCACCGACGCCGTCATCGAGGCATGGGCCGCCGCCTACGGGCAACTCGCCGATCTGTTGATCGGGCTCGAGGAAGGCATCTATAGCGAGCGCGAAAAGGCGCCGGGCGGATGGCGCGGCACGCGGCGGTTCGTCGTCGCTCGCAAGGAGCAGGAAAGCGACGAAATCACGTCGTTCTATCTCGTGCCCGAGGACGGCGGCGCCCTGCTCGACTTCCATCCGGGCCAGTACATCGGCCTGCGCCTTGTCATCGACGGCGAGGAACTGCGTCGCAACTATTCGCTCTCGGCGGCGCCCAACGGCCGCGACTATCGCATCAGCGTGAAGCGCGAGGCGAACGGCAAGGTGTCGAACTTTCTGCATGCGAACGTCCGCGAAAACGACGTGCTCGAGCTTTATCCGCCCGCAGGCGACTTCAGGCTGGAAAAGAGCGAGAAGCCGCTCGTGCTGATCAGCGGCGGTGTCGGCATCACGCCGACGCTCGCGATGCTTCAGGCCGCGCTCGAAACCAGGCGCCCGGTGCACTTCATCCACTCGGCGCGGCACGGCGGCGTCCATGCGTTCCGCGCGGTCATCGAAGAGCTGGCGGCGCGTCACCCGCAGCTCGAGCGCTTCTACTGTTACGAGCACAAGCGCGACGGCGATCACGAAGCGCATGGCATCGGCTTCGTCAACGAAAAGCTGCTCGACGCGTGGCTACCGAAGAACCGTGATGTCGATGCGTACTTCCTCGGCCCGAAGGCGTTCATGAAGGCGGTGAAGAAGCATCTGAAGGTGCTCGGGGTGCCCGAGGCGCAGAGCCGCTACGAGTTCTTCGGCCCCGCCGCCGCGCTCGACTGATTCCGCGCGCGAGGCTGCGCCTGTGGACCCGCGGCGCGTGCCGCCGTGGGTTTTTTTGCGTCCTGATTCGAGCGGAAAGCAGTCCGGCGCCGATGCGGTGGCTACCTGAAATTCCATAAAACCGGTCATTTCAAACAGCCACTCCGAGGCCTAATCTTCTCTTGCCGCGCCGCTCTGGCGCGCTTTCCGAACCAAGCAAAGAGGATACGTCAATGGAACCCCGTCTCGACTTCTACAAGGCCAGCCCCGCCGCGATCAAGGCGCTCGTCGGTGTCGAAGAGCGCATCGCCAAGTCGGCGCTCGAAAAATCGCTGACCGAACTGGTGCGCCTGCGCGCATCGCAGATCAACGGCTGCGCGTTCTGCGTCGACATGCACACGACCGATGCGCGCAAGGGCGGCGAAACGGACCGGCGTCTGGCGACGGTCGTCGTGTGGCGCGAGACGCCGTTCTTCACCGATCGCGAACGCGCCGCCCTCGCATGGACAGAAGCGTTGACGCTGGTGTCGCAGGATCACGTACCCGACAGCGTGTGGGAAGCCGTGAAGCCGCACTTCAGCGACGAGGAAATCGTGGACCTGACACTTCTCATCTCCGCGATCAATAGCTGGAACCGCTTCGCCATCGCGTTCCGCAAGACGCCTGCATGAGGACATGGACATGAGCATGCGCAAATCTTTCGTTCTGGCCGCTGCGCTGATGATCGGTGCGGCGAATGCCGGCGCGCACGATACGAAGGGCGCGGAGGTCGTCGCGCCGGTGATGAAGCAGGCCATTCCCGAGGCAGCCGGCAAGAACGTGCTCATGGCGACCGTCTCGTACAAGCCGGGACAGGCATCGGAAGCGCACATGCATCCGGGGTCGATCTTCGCTTACGTGCTCGCAGGCCACGTCACATCGCAGCTCGAAGGTTCCGCCGCGAAGACGTATGGTCCTGGGCAATCATGGTACGAGCCGCCGGGCGCGCATCACATCGTGTCGAAAAATGCGAGCGCGACGAAGCCGGCGAAGCTGCTCGTGTTCGCGATCGTCGGCGACAACGATCCGGTCAAGCAGCCGATTCCGCACTGATCGAGGCGATGACATCGTGAACCGTCCGCGCGTTGCCGCTTGGCTCTTGAGCATCGTGCCCGGGCTCTGCGGGCTCGGGCAAGCGTGGTGTGTCCCGGCGCGGCTGTGACGCGCCGGTGCAGCTTCGGCCTGGCCTTGGGGACGCTCGCATGCGTGAAGCTAGCGCTCGCGTTGCCGATGTTCGCCGGCGCGAACCTGTTCATCGGTTACCCGTGCGCGCACTCGCGCGCACGGCGGTTCCATCGTGAGGATGTCATGAAGATCGCAGAACCCAGCACCGTTTTTGTCGCGGCGTCGCAAAAGCGCGAGCCGAGCCATTATCAGCGCGGCGCGCTATTCAATCTCGGCTTCCGGCCGTTCTATTTGTGCGGCGCGGCGTTCGGCGCAGTCGCGTTGACGGTGTGGTTGCTCGTGCTGTCGGGCGTGCCGCTTTCCGGCGGCTATCTGCTGCGTGCGGACCCGATCGGCTGGCACGCGCATGAAATGGTGTTCGGCTTCGCGGCGGCGATCATCGCCGGTTTTCTGCTGACGGCCGTGCGCGCCTGGACCGGACGCGACACGGCCAAAGGCGCGGTGCTCGCAGCGCTCACGCTGCTGTGGCTTGCCGGGCGCGTGCTCGTGTGGAGCGGTCCCGCGCTGCCGGCTGCGATCGTCGATAGCGCGTTCTTGCCCCTCGCCGCACTCCTGCTGCTCCGCGTGCTCATGAAGGCGGGCAACCGGCGCAACTATTTCCTCGCCGTCGTGCTGCTTGCGTTCGGCGCGCTGAACGCCCTGTTTCACGGCTTCGCGATCGATACGCGCGCCGATCTCTCGATGCGCGCCGTGTATGCATCCGCGGGCATCGTCGTATTGCTCGTCAGCGTGATCGGTGGACGCGTGATCCCGATGTTTACCGCCAACGCGATCCCCGGCTTCGTCGCGCGGCGCCGGCGCATCGTCGAGGCGACGGTCGCGCCGCTCACGCTCGCGGCGTTTTTCGCCGATGCCCTCGCGCTCGATGGCGCGATCGTCGCGCCGCTCGCCTTGCTGGCGTGCGGGGTGCATCTCGCGCGGATGATCGGCTGGCGCTCGTACGCCGTGCGCGGACGGCCCATTCTCGCGATTCTGCATCTGGCTTATGCGTGGTTGCCGCTCGGCTTCGCGCTGCTCGCTGCGTCCTCGCGAGGATGGACGCGCGTGCCCCATGGCCTCGCGATGCACGCGTTCGCGGCCGGCGCGATCGGCGGCGCGATCATCGCGATGATCACACGCACCGCACGCGGACATACGGGACGCCCGCTCGTCGCGGACAAGCGCGATATCGCGTGCTATGCGCTCGTGATCGCGGCAGGCGCGCTGCGCGTGCTCGGGCCGCTCGCCGCGCCTGCATGGCATTCGACGTGGATCTTCGCCGCGGGCATCTGCTGGGTGCTCGCGTTCGCGCTGTACGTCGCGGCGTACGCTGCGCCGCTATTCAGACCGCGTGCGGATGGCAAGCCGGGTTGAGAGGCAACACGTTTTGACATCGGGATGCGCCGGTTCCGCGAGAATCGCATCCCGCTTTCCCATTCCGATGTCACCATGAAGCACCTTCGTCATATTTGCGCCGTGGCGCTCGCCGTCGCTGCGCTCACGCTTTCCGGCTGCGGCCTTCTCGGTTGCAGCGCCTTCGCCACCAATGGCGGCGGCTTCGGCGGCTGTAGCGTCGGCACGCGGTTCTGATTCACCGTCCCTCCATATGCGGGGCTCGCTTCATCCGTCTCCTGAATAATCGTGCGTTCCCCGCGCGAGCCGGGTTGGCCCGCGCGCCCTTCGCGACGACACTACGTTCATTGGACAACCGTCGGCGACATCTAGCGCCGACATCGACTGGAGACAGCATGAGCGCTCACGTAAGTCTGGTTCTTCTCGCTCTCGTGTCGCCGGCGTGCGCGCTGGCATTGCGGGCGGGGATCGCCAGCATCGATACACGCGTGCCCCGCCTGGCGTTCTGCGCCGCGCTTCGAGGCGTGTCGAATCCGCGGCGTCATCTGCTTTCGTTTCGCGCGTCGCCGTAGCCCGCGACGGCGCTGAACGCCCATCCTGCTGCCGCAGGATCGCTCGAATCACGGGGATAAGGGAGCGAGGAGACCACCTGCCGGCGGCAAGACGAAACGCGCATCCGCAACGCGGCCTCGAGCGCCGCATCATCAGTCGCAAGCCGCGGAAAGCGCGAGCTCGATAACTAGAAACGGGCGACACGCCGGGTCGCCCGCCCAGCCGACCTCACGCCGTACGCATCACTCCTTCACCGCCGTGTAGGACATGTCCAGCGACGCCGCGCGCGCGTGCTTCTGCGAATGCGCGTTACGCATCGGCTTCAGCACGAAGAGCGCGAGCAGCGCCGATATCGCCGCCATGCCCGCCGCGAGCATGAACACCGCGTGCCAGCTTCCGGTCGTCGTCGTGATCACGCTCGAGAATGGCACGAGCAACGCAGCCGTGCCCTTCGCCGTATAAAGCAGACCCGCGTTGGTCGCCGCGAACTTCGGACCGAACGTGTCGCCGCACGTCGCCGGGAAAAGGCTGTAGATTTCGCCCCACGCGAAGAACACGATGCCGGTCAGCACGACGAACGCCGTCGGATTGTGCCCGTACTTCGACAGCGCGACGATGCCCACCGCTTCGATTGCAAACGCGACGAACATCGTGTTTTCCCGCCCGATGCGATCCGACACCCAGCCGAAAAACGGTCGCGTCAGGCCGTTGAGCACGCGGTCGATGGTGAGCGCGAAGGTCAACGCGGGCAGCGTCAGACCGAGTATCGACACGGGCGAATCGTGCAGCCCGAAGTCCTTCGCGATCGGCCCGAGCTGGGCCGTCGCCATCAGTCCGCCGGCTGCCATCATGACGAACATCAGATACATGACCCAGAAGATCGGCGATGCCAGCACCTGTTTCGGACTCGCGTTGTAGACCGCCGCCTTGACCGCGCTCTTCACCGACGCGATCATCTGCGCGGGCGGCGCGTAGAGCGCCATGCCGAGCAGGAACACCACGAGTCCCTGCCCCAGACCGAACCAGAGGAACGTCGCTTCGTAGCCGCTCGACTTGATCATGTGCGCGATCGGCACGACCGTCGCGGCGGAGCCCATCCCGAAACCCGCCGCCGTGATGCCCGCAGCCAGTCCGCGTCGCGCCGGGAACCACTTGAGCGCATTGCCGACGCACGTGCCGTACACCGCGCCCGCGCCGACGCCGCCGACAGCGGCCGCGAAGTACAGAAGCGGCAGCGACGACGCCACCGAGTTGATCGCCCATGCGATCGCGCACAGCAGGCCGCCGCCGACCACGACCGGCCGCGGCCCGTACTTGTCGACGAGATAACCTTCCACGGGCACGAGCCATGTTTCCGTCACGACGAAGATCGTGAACGCCACCTGAATGGCCGCGCGGCCCCAGTGATATTTCTCGTCGATCGGGTTGACGAAGAGCGTCCAGCCATACTGCATGTTCGCGATCATCGCCATGCAAATCACGCCGAAAACCAATTGCACCCACGGCGACGCCAGGCGCGACGCCTTGTCGTCGCGGTCCATCTGGTTCATTCCCATGCCTGTCTCCTTGGCAAATTGCCTTGTGTATTCGGACGCCGAACGGCGCCTCACGCGACGCATTTCATGTCGCATCGCATATACACAGTATGTGATATATCAAGTAAGTCAAGCGAAAGAAATGGCGGGGTTTTCACTAAGCGGATCTTGCTTCGAAAGCGCATGAAAGCTGCAGTGAGGAACAACCGCGCAGACAAAAAAAAGCCCGGCAGAAACAGGCCTGCCGGGCGATGAGCGTGGGCGAGACATGGCAATCCGCAGCACGCCCTTCCTTTATAAATGAAAGTTAAACGTAATGTAAACGGGTATTTCTGTAGGGTTTACGCTTTACCGCGTTTCGACAATTTCAGAAGATGTTGACGGGCACGTTGACCATCAGCCGGTACACATCGCTGGTGCCGTCCGGGTAGTAGGCGCTATTGCTGTGATGGTGCATGTAGTAGAACTTGACCGACGTGTTCTTGAACTTGCCATCCGGAATCGTATAGCTCGGAATCACGCCGATTTCATAGTGCGTGCCGTGGATCGGTTCACCGTTGACGAGATAGTTGGCCGCCTGAGCCGTGCCGCTGTTGGCCATCGCACTGCCATCGGCGTCCCAGCCATATGCACCCCACATCGTGAACTTGAGTCCCGGCACGCCGTACTGCTTCATGTTGAGCGTGTAGGACAGGCTCAACGACTTTTCATGCGGCTGGTTGTAGTCCACGTCGAGCGAGTTCGAGAGATAGTCGCCCGCCGACTGGCCCATGTAGTCGAACGTCTGATCGCTCACGATCTGCTGGAACGCGACCTGCACCGTATGCGCGCCGTGCGTGCCGGCAAGTGCCAGCGAATACGCGTTGTTGTTGATCGCGCCTTGCCGCTTGTCGCCGATCGCGCCCGTGTAGTAGTAGTTCAGCGAGCCGGTCCAGCGCACGGTCTTGGGATCGCCGATGCTCTGCGTCGCCGTCAGGTAGTACTGTTGCCACACGTTGTTCGCGACGCTGCCATACAGCGACACCGACGTATCGTCACCGTGCGTCCAGTCGCCGCCGAAGTACGTGAACTGCGAGACGTGCGTGCCGCCGTATTCGGTCGTCAGGCCGGTGACGGTCGTCATGCCGCGCGCGAGCACGCCATCCACCGTGCCGGCCTTGAGCGTCAGGTTCTTGATTTCATCGCTCGCAAGCGAGAAGCCGCGATAAGTCGGCGGCAACGCGCGGTTGTCGTGCGGTACGAGAAACGGGTTGTCGAAGAGTTGCTGACCGTACTTCAAGATTGAAATCAACCGCTGAGCCTTGCTGCATAAGGCTTTACGCCGAATCGCTTCTAATATTTTGCGCAGATTTTGATCAAGCGCCGGTGCGCCTTTGCGCCCGGTTGCGCGCTGGATATTAGAAACGAAGCAGCCTGATAAAATCCTGCGCGTCGGTCCCGCAGACAACACGAGATTCCAAACTATGAACGCCAAGACTTTTCCGCCCGGCACCCTTGACCCGGCATCCGTCAAAATATACGAGCCGACGAGCGAGAGGACGTCCACGAACGGATGGGATTGCGTCAGGCTGATCGAGAAAGCGACACCGGATCGGTTCAATGAGGAAGGCTATCTCGCGTTCAATCCTGACGTGCGGAGCGACGTGGAGGAACGTAATTTCCGAAGCGGCCTCGATCACTTCTGCAAGATCGGCCACACGCAGAACCGGAAGATGGTGTTTCACCGTATCGATCTGATCCGCGAGGAAAAGCGCAAGAAGCTGGAGCGCTTCAAGGATGTGTTCCTGCCTGGACTGCCCGTCAACGAACGCACACTCGCGCTCGATACGGTCGGCGACGCCGTGCCCGACGAACTGCCGATTTCGGCATGGGGCTACAATCCCGACCTGTTCGAGGCGATCGAAAAGCACCGTGGCGGCGTTATCGTCGATCTCGGAGCAGGGTTCCGGCCGGAGTACTACCCCGACATCATCAATCTTGAACTCGGTAACTTCGTAACGACGGACGTCCGATCGTTCGCCGAGAAACTTCCATTCAGGGACAATTCCGTCGACTGCATCTTTTCGCTCGCGGTGCTAGAGCACGTGATGCGTCCGTGGGACGTCGCGAAGGAAATCGAGCGGGTTCTGAAGCCGGGCGGCACGCTGAGAATCGATACGGCATTCATGGCCGCGCGCCACGGGTATCCCAACCACTACTACAACATGACGGTAGAGGGACTCACGAACCTCTTCAGCCAGATCGACGTCGAGAGTAGCGGCGCATCCATTTTCGGACACGCCGCGTACTCTTTGTATTGGGTGTCGCGAATCTACAGGGATGGCCTTCCGCCCCAACATCGCGACAAGTTTTCAGATATGACGATCCGAGAGCTGCTCTCATACTCGGACCCTTACTATCTGCTTCAGGATCGAACATGGTTGCGCGAGATCCCGAAGAACGTCAACGACGACATCGCTTTCAATGTCGCTATGACCGGGACCAAGCGTAAGCCGTGATCAGTTGTATTCTTCGACGATGATTAGGCCGGGCTGCCCTGCAAGTCCGGCCGTCGCCGCGGTCGATTGACCGATTGGAATACCACTGGGCCCGGAACCGTAGCCGGTGCCAGAACGCCCCGATGTGTTGCTGCCGCTTTGGCCGCCATGCCCCAACGGACTATTTCCGCCAGTTCCGCCAGTCTGAGCGAAGCCCGGTGAAATCACGATACCGGTGCTTCCGCCCGTGCCGGCGATCGATACTTCAGTCGTGCCGCCTGTGATCGTGCAGGCCGACGCCGCCGAAGGCGCACCCGGCAGAAAAACGCCCGTCAGCGCGGCGCTTCCTGCCCCGCCAACGCCGCCAGGACAGGAGACGAGCGATCCGAAGCTCGTAGTCCCGCCTGCGCCGCCCGAATTATTCCCCGCCGTGCCTGCTGCACCGACTGCGCCGATGGTCACTGTCGCGCCAGAGAAGCCGGACGTATAGCGAACCTTCGCATACGATCCGGAGCCGCCCGCGACGCTGACTGCAGATTGGCTAGTTGACGTCGCCGCTACCCCGCCGCTACCGCCGCCCGGAGCCTGCACTGTGACCACAATGCTTGTCGTGCCGCTCGTTGGCGTGTAAGTGCCGCTCGCGCTGAATACCTGCACATTGAGCAATCGCCCAGTCGCGGCGGTGATCGCCGAGGAGACGAAAGAAGTTGTCGCGACCGACGTGTTGCATCCAAAGCCTGTATTCGTCGTCCACGTCAGCGCGCTTGATGTCGTGGAACACGATGGCATCGCGAACGCGGTTGGTTTGGCGCTGGCCGCCGTGGCGTTTGCGAGGACGGTGTTCGCTGCAATTGCAGAAAGCCCGCTAAGACTGACGTTTCCCCACGCCGGCGCCGTCGTGGCGCCCGTCGAGAGGATTACCTGTCCTGCCGTCGATCCAGTCGGATTCAGGAGCTGAACAGGCGTTGTCGTCGCGCCGAACGCGAACGCCGAAAGCAGAAGCAGAGAGAGCGTCAGAAGTCTTTTCATTTTGAGTTCGGTTTCCAGTTGCAGTTCTTCGCGCCGGCCACGTTATGAGCGAGGATCGCGCGCGCTGTCTCGTCGCTGAGCACGTCGCTCTTGCTGACGAAAATCGGCTTCGTCCAATCGCAGCCGGTGTCGACGATCTTTGTTTGCGTGACGACCTTCACTTCCGGTGCGGGCTTAATCTCTTGACCATCCGTCGCGCAACTGCTGAGCAGCGCCACCGACAGGCTGAGCGGCAATAGTCGTTTCCACATTCTCACGTTCCTTTAGCGCTTGAGCGCCAGCTTGAGCGGCGGTCGCGTTCGCCTGCGACGCGGCATCCTGAACCTGTGCCGCTTGTGTCTGCGCCTGCGCTGCGACCGTTTGCGCTTCGGAGACTTTCTGATTCGCTTCCGCGACCTTCGTCTTGGCATTCAGATGAAGGAGGAATCCGCCGAGCAGGCCGAGCGCGCCGGCGATCCACGGGCCGAACTGGAGAAGAAGACTGATCATTTCGATACGCTCCCGCCTGCGGACAGATACGCGTCGCGCAGATGCTCAAGTTGGTTCTCATGCTGACCATAGCCGGCACCCGGAAGACTCGCCCAGACGTTCGCGACCTTCGCGACCGCTTCATCAAACCGGCCTGCGTCGATCAGTGGCAGCGCGCCATGCTCCTTCAGTTGCTGGAGTGCATACCGGTCCTGAGAGATCGGCGAGAAGTCACGCAAATACATCTGCGCCTTGTACAGCCGCCACCAGCGATTCAGGATCTGATAGCGCCCTGCGGCTGTCGATCGCAGCGCCGAATTCAAGATGTTCGGATGGTCCGCATAGCTCTTGAACAGAAGAGGCTTCGCAGCCGTCGCGCCGACAAGCACGTTGTAACCATCGTCACTCACGGCGAGCAGCGGCGCGCCGATCTCGCTTACAGCAATCATGTCGAGGAAGGCGAGACGGTTTTCGCCGCCCGCCGTGCCTACGTCAATTCGCGCCATCTCTGTGCTCCCGAGGTGGGCGCTGAACGACGCGCGCGAGGATGAACAGAACGCTCCCGACGATCGGCGCCCATTGCTGGCCATTCTTCGGAAACCACGAGATGAACGACGGCATCACGTTCGGCCACTGGTCCGCGGCGAGCGGAATCAGCGAGTACACCAGCGCGAGAAACGCCGCGAGACGAATCGACGCGAACTTGTACGCCTTGCGCCAGTCGTCAATCAATACCTGTTTCATTTCGTCCACCCTTTGATGCCGGGCCGGTTGCCCGCGCTGTTTGCCATCAGTTGATCTTTCAGCAGATCGATCTTCGCGTTCGTGTCCTTCACGCTCTGGCTGATGTCGCGAAGCTGGTCGCGCATGTCCGATCGCTGTTCCTGCATCGCGGTCTCAATGCGCGTGAAATGCGCTTCCTGTTGCTTGTCGTGCTCTTCGAGAGTTGAGACACGTCCGAGCAGAGCGATATAGACCGTGACCAGCGCGATACCGGCGCCGATGATCCCGGTCACCAGTGTTTGCACGTTCACGGTCGTATCGAACCAGCGCGCGTTCTGTTGGATGTCAGCCATATCGATCCTTATGCGGAGCCGCCACCAACTGTGTTGCCAGTTCCGCCGTTGTTGACGTTGGTCGTGTTGCTGCCATAGATGTTCGACTGCACGTTGACGTTCGAGCTTTGCGGGCCAAGGAAAACAGCCAGACCAAGACTGTTCATCTGATTACCGGTGATCACGCCAGGGCCAAGACTTTGGCCGCCGATGGTGATGCCCGTTGTCCCGCTCGTGGATTGACCGATGATGTTGTTGCCGGTAATCGTGAAAAGCGCGCCTTGAATGTCGATGCCGAATGCACCTGGAGGAACAAAGATGAAGTTGTCGTTGATGTTCGTTCCGGTGACGCCAACGGGGAGGAACACCGCCGCACTATTCACCGTGAACTGGCTTCCTGTGACACTCAATTGAACAAGGCTGCTCGCTTGCGCGGTTGCGTCCGACAGAATTCCGTACGAACTCCCAACGCCGACCGCCGCCGTAAAGTTGCACTGGTTGACCGTGATCCCCTGCACCTGCGTACCGATGTAGATCCCGGCGAACCTGTGATTGAACGAGCAACTCGTGAAGTTGAACGGATACGCGGGGTTGATCGGCGTGCCGAAGACGTGGAAGCCATAACCGCCAACGCCGGAAGGGCCGACGAACTGCGTGTTGTAGCAATTCACGTTGTGGGCGCACTGCACGAGGACATCAGTGCTCCAGTAGTTCGTCATCTGATAGCCATCCGAACCACGGAACGTAACGTTCGTGATGTCGGACTGCGCGGGCAGTTGCGGCTGAAACGGCGACGACGGCCCGATCAGAGAGATTGCTGGATTGCCAATCCCGGCCGTTCCGGTCGTGATCGACATGTCGCGGATATGAACGGAATTGAAGTTCCCGTTGAAGTTGAAGACCATACCGGCGCCGGCCGCCCACGTCAGTTCGGTGACATCAGAGCCTGAACCAAAAAGCGAAATCGCCGCCGTCGCGCTCGGCATGTTGTACACAAGCTGCGAACTCAGAACGAATGTCCCAGGCGGGATGAAAATGTTGGATGATTTAAACGTGCGAGCATATGCAAAAGCCGCCGAAAACGCCGCCGTGTCATCGGTCACGCCGTCGCCTACCGCGCCAAAATCCTTGACGTCGATCGTATCTTTGATGCGATTCAGGAGCTTTGAACCGTTCGCGACCTTGGCGTCGGTCACTGTTCCATCAGACGGGGCGTCCGTCAGACGAGCCGCTCCACCGCGGACGTACACATTCTGCACTCCTACGGGAATAGGAGAAATGAAAGCCAGCGCATTGTTCGAAAGAGCGTATTGGTCCGGACCTTGGAACGCGGCGTCGAAGAAAACTTCGATGTTATTTCCGGAAAGATACGAGTTCGCCAGCGTAAGTGCGATCGTCGTGCCGGGCGTGAAGTCCGGGCCAGCCGCAAACTTTTCTACAGTCGGGCTAGCTGCTAACTGGTTGATAGACTCGTTCGTGAGAAATTGCGCCGTCAGAACAGACAGCGGCAGCGCGCGCGTGATGCCGTTGGCGGTCTGCCACATCGGCAGCTTGTCGTCGTCCGAAAAGGAACTTGCGACGCAAAGATCATTTATCGTTGTCATTTCTAGCCCGAGATGGCGCCGTACTTGCCGGCGATGATGTCTGCGTAGATCTCGCGCCCGTAAGCCATCGAGTCTTTAGGCGACGCATTGAACTTGACCGGCGTATCGCTGAGCGCCGGGAAAACGACGTCGACGACGATCATGCTGTGTGACGCGTCGAACCAGACCGGATTAGCAACGGAGGTGTATTCCATCATGCAGTTCTCACGTATAGGCGTATGTCGTTCGGCCCGAGACCGGTCGCGAGCGCTTGCCATGTACCCGGGAATGCGGGGGCTGCGCCGACCGTATTCATCAGCGCGCCAACCTGCTGGTTCTGCATAATCGTGACGAGGCTCGCGACCGTGACAGCCAGCGAGTTATTAATCAGGACCGGCGACGACGGGAAGACGTATTGCTGATTGACCGGATCCCAGTGAAGATTGCGCGCGCCGTCAGAAGTGACCGCCACTGTTCCGCCGTCAGCAATCAAGTTCCCGGATGCTTCAATGTCTCCAGAAAGCGTCTTGATCTTCGCGCCTGCGTTGATGCCACCGGTCGAAGTGATAGCGACGCGACCGATTTCGGCCGTGTTATCAGCGTTGATGTTGCGAAGGACGAAGCCGCCAACTCCTAACCCTTTGTTATTCGTCAGCCACGTTGTTCCGTCGCTCGCATCGTTCCAACTCAGCCAACCTCCGCCAGCGCCGAGCGCAGGATTGGCAGACGGGCGCGACGCACGCAGCCAGCCGAAATTTCCGTCTTGAAGATCGAGGTAATAACGCGTCCCGTCGTTACCGACGATGACAAACGGGACCGATTCCGGCGAAGTGTTGTCCGACGCGTTCTTCACGTACATGCCGAAATTCGGCACATACGCCTGATTTGTGGATGCGCCAGATCGCGCGCGGAGTTCGGTCAGGCTGCTGACGCTCTGCACGGTCGTCGTGACCTGCGTCGTCAGAGTGGGGTCGATCTCGTTCAGGGACGCATAGACAGTGCGGCCCGCGGAATCGAGAACCGTAATCGAGTACGGGACTTGACAGTAAAGATGAACCTGCGCGCCGGCAGACACTGCGCGACCGTGAACGGTGCGCACCGGCTGAGCAATGACGGTCGTCTGTGCGGCGTCGGAATAGACGATCTGCGGATAGGCGACAGGATCGAGCCCAGGCTGACCGATATAGATCGAGCCGGATTCGAGCGGAAGCCCGTACAAATCCGAGAAGTAAGGAAGCGCACGCGCCTCGCTTGTAGCCATAGCATTCTCCCAGTGGTAAGCGAAGCGCCCCGAAGGGCGCTTTCCTGTGCTGCTTGCTTACGTCTGGTTGAAGAGGATGACCCCGCACATCTCAGGGTTCGTTACCGAAGTCCCCCAGAATGCGTCGACGCGATACAGCGATTTGTACGTCTCGATGTGCGCCTGCTTGGTCATCACGATCTCGATGCCCTGATCGGTCGTGCCGCGCATCACTGCGAGACCTTGATCGGCCGGCACTGCGAGACGACCCGGCAGGATTTCGACCGCTTCCTTCTTCCAGAAGCAGTTCACGCCGGTCGAAACCGTGTTGAGCCACGTGATCGCCGCACCCGATGCCGGGGTCGCCGTCACGTTTTGATACGCGAGTTCCGCGTCGGTGCCGCCCTGACCGGAAATGATCGCCGGGGTGATCTGGATCGTGCCGGTGCCACCCGCGCCCGAGACGATGCTGACGACGCGGAAGGTCTTCGGCTGACCGGTGTCAACCTTCGTGATCGGGTGGACGTTATTCACGCCCGCGATCGTGAAGGCGTCACCCACCTTGACCGTGCCCGACGTGACGGTGATCGCCAGCGCTTGAATGCGGTTGTCGACGTTCGATTGCAGCGGGCCGCTCGGGCTTGCTGCCAACGCCTTCGGCGTGGTGAACTGGTTCGCGCCGTTGACCGTCACCGTCACGCCGGCCGCAGCCGTCAGACGCGCGATGTAATCAGCCTTCAGAACGCGCTCGAAGCCGGCGACCTGACGGCCGACCGTTGCCATTTCGAATGCGTCCGCGGCCTTCTGGCCTTCGACCAGATACGCACGCGATGCGAGGTTGCCGGCCATCGCGTTGTAGTCACGCGAGCCGAAGACCGCATAGCGGCCGTCATAATCGATGCCCGATTCGTTCATCAACGAATCAGCTTGCGCGAGATCGTCGAAGCCGGTCGCGGCGACGGTACGCTTAACGACGAGCGAGCCGAGCGTCGAAACCGCATTCACGACCGACAGATTGATGTCCGATGCGATCTTTTGCTTCGCAGCCGTGCCCAGGCGATTTTCTTGCAGCGCGTCGCGCAGTTCGGTTGCGTCCATCGTCCACGGCGAGCTCTTGATCGTGTCGATCGCTGCCGGGATGGTGAGCTGCGTCTTGCCGACGAAGTTGGCCGTTTGATCGAGGCCCGAGAACGAGCGCGCGATGTAGGGCATCGGGCGGCGGATGATGTCGCCGGCGCGAGCCATCATCGTTTGATCGTTTTGGAACACGGTGACGGCCTTCGACATGACCAGTTGGTCATTGAAGCCTTCGAGGAGTCGTTCGAAAGCGACGCGCTCTTCCTTCGAAAAGGAGTTCGCGGTCGACAAAAAAGGAGCGGACGGAGGATTGCTCATGACGTGTAGTCCTAAATAAGAGACGAAAAATGAAAGGCGTCGAAACGCCACAGATTTCGCATCCAGCTAGAACTAACGCCTACGCGCCGATGGGCTGAGATACGGTGGCTGCCGGCAGCACAGAAGGAATGTCTCTTATGTGCGTCAGGCAGCGTTTCACCGAATGTTACTACTTTAAGTTATGTGAATCAAGGATACCTAAGCAGTCAGCGAATATTGTGTTGCTTCTTGTAGGCAACGACCTTGCTGTAATCGCCGGTGCGGGCGGCTTCGTCGCGCAGGCGATCGAGTTGCGAGCTTCCGCCGATTCCGGCCGATGAGCTGCGTTCCGAGGACACGCGCGGTTCCGGCGCGGGACGGCTCTGTTTGCGAGTGGTCAAGTTCAACTCCAGTTTGGCAATGGCGACGGTGAATTTCACCGGATCGGAGATCTTCGACAGTTCGATGAGGCGCTCGGGCGACTTCGACAGCGCGTAGACGAGCGTCGCAGGGTCATCAGCCCCGCGCATGAGCAGCCCGCTCTGCGTCTGGTTGAGAATGCCGCCGACTTCGGCTTCGGCTTCTTGAAAGTCGTCGACGCCGAGCGCATCGGCACGCGCCTTGTACGATTTCTTGAAGTTCTCGAGTTCTTCTTGCTCGCGGCGCTGCGCGTTGAGCTTTTCCTGGTCGGCGCGGTCCTGCGCGACCTTCTGCTCCATCCACTTGTCGTAGGCTTCCGAGAAGCGAGACTCGTCATAGTCGAACTGATCGAGCGTCGGCTTTGCGCCGAGTTGCGGCTTTTCCTGCGGGAGTTTCGCGCGGATCTCTTCGAGTTCGCGTTCCAGGCGGCGCTTATCCTTCAGCGCTGCATTGCTGATTTCGCGGAGCTTTCGGAACGTGAGGCTTTCGCGCTGCGGTTGGTCTGCGCCTTGAGCACCTTCGCCTTCCTGCTGGCCTTCGCCGCCGTTGTCGACGATTTCTTCGACGTCATCGAACAGTGCGGGGCCGGTGTTTTCCGGCTGCGTCTGCTCGCCTTGCTGCCCTTCGTTGTCCTGAGCGCCGAGGTCGGGTTGCTCGATGATTTCTTCTTGCATTGACTCACCTTTTCGTTGGTGGAAACTCCCACAAGTATACGGGATGTGATTATGATTGAGAGGCTATAACTAATTGAAAAGAGAGGGGGAATAATAAAATGAGCATCATCCTATTCGCGTGGTTCGCGGCCTTCTGCATCTTCGTGCTGCCCCAGAAAGTTGCCTGTGTCGTTCTGCTCTGTGCGGCAGCGCTCCGAATCCTGTACGTTACGCGCGAGTCTGCGATCGACGCAGCGGCTGAAGTCGCGAGAATGCCGGGCGAGATCATCGCGGATTGGCGCCGCAATGGCATTTCTGTGCTTCGCGTCGTGCTTTGGTGGGCTGCTGCCATCTCCGCTTGGCTCGCGCTCGTCTGGTTCTTCAAAATCCCCTTCTGACTATGCGCAATTTCAATATCCTCCGCGACGGCATGGACGTCCGCGCTCTGGCTCTGGCTGTGTCGATGGACGCGGCGCGGTGGGAAGCCGACACGTATCTCCGCAAGTACCCGCAAGGTCCGTTCGGCGATACCGACACGATCATGCTGCGCTTCCCGGAGATCGCCGTTGGACTGACGGACGAACAGATCGCGCTCTACAAGGCGAACGAACTGCCCGGATACGACCAGCACGAGTCGATCTTCTGGCCGGCGTGGGATGCGCTGCCGCAGGCGCATGATTTCGTGTACGACTTGGCACGGTTCACGCGCGCGACGCGGGTTGGCAGGGTAATGATCAACCGCGTTCGCCCGGGTGGCCGGATCTTCCGCCACGCCGACACGCCCGAGCATTGCCGGTATTGGAAGCGATTCCACTTGGTGATTCAGGGTCAACCCGGCGCGGTCATCATGTGCGGCTCGGAAGAGGACGGATCGAAGGATGAAACGATGCAGATGCTGACCGGGCGTTTGTTCTGGTTTCGCAACGATCTATTCCATGAAGTTCGGAATGAGTCGTCAGCAGACCGAATCTCGATGGTTATTGATCTGCAAGTGAAGTAGACTGGAGTCCTCCTCTCCCCTGTTCTCCTCTCAGGGTTAAGCCACCTTCGGGTGGCTTTTTTCTTACCGATTCCAGTGATTCACAGTCGGCACGACGCGTACGCGAGAAGCCAGATCGGCCTGCTTCGCCTTGCGTTCTGCCGCCGCCTTGAACTGACCCATCGACAGGCAGGTGTAGCGGAAACTGTCGGCCGCGTGTGAATGCTCGTCGTGCTGCGGATGACCTGCCTTGTTTCGTGTGTAGCGGCGCAGGTGTTCGAGCAGCTTCGACACGTCGTCACCATCGGAGAAGAACGCATTCTTCAGCGCCGCGCGCGTGTTCTGGATGCCCGTCTCGACCGGCAGCGACGGAACGATGTTCACTTCCCACCCGTAGGACTTCATCAGCGATTCCGACGACATGCCGGTATGCAGCGAGCGAGCGCGGCCGTCGTGAGGAAGCCAGATCGTGCAATGCCCCCATCCGTTCTGACGCAGCCAGTCGCTGTAATCCTTCAGCGACAGTCCGTGATCCTCGTAGAACGCCAGGACACGCAGCCCGGAAATGTCCGCCTGCGCGATGGTGATAGACGTCAGATCGGCAACGCCCAAGTCGAAAACGGCATGCGTCGTCAGAGCCGGATCTTCCGACAGCGGCCGGATGCGATTGTTGACCGACAGCGCGTGCATCTCCTTGCGGTAGATCGCGCCGGATGCGGCCGACAGCGGCACGCCTTCCCAGATATGATCGTAGCGCTCCGGATCGTCAGCCTTCGAGCGTAGCCGTTCGGCTTCGAGCGCAGTGTTCCAGAACGGGTTCCGGTTCCAATTGACCTGAATCACGCGCGCATTCGCGGGCGGCTTCTCGATGAACGTCGTATAGACCGGATCGGTGTCGAGTTCCGGATTCATCGTCATCCAGATCTCTGACGTCTCTTTTCGGATTGTCGGCAGCAGCAGATCGAGCGAGCGCTGCGACAGCGCCTGTGCCTCTTCGACCCAGACAATATCGATGTCGGCGAGCGACTTGATCGAATCGGCAGTGACGTCCGAGAGACCGCGGAAGATGAACTTGCTGCCGTTCGCGCCGTTGATCTCGGTTTTCTGAATGTCGTAGAACGAGCCGTTCAGCCCCATCGCATTGATGCGCGATTCGAGCATCGACTTCACCGACTCCTGAATCGATTGCTGAATCTCTCGACAGCAGAGAATCCGGAGCGGCTCGGCAGCGGCGCGGATCGGGAGCGCCGTCCCGACCGACATCGACTTACCGGAGCCGCGCCCACCGTGATAAATGGTGTAGCGCGGCCCCTGCGTCAGAAGGCATTCTGCCCAGTCAGGAAGCGAGACGTTCATTTACCGACAGCGGGCCGATTCGACTGATGCACCGGAGCCTGCACCGGAGCCGCCACGTTCCCCGCGGTCAATTGCTGCGCGTTCGGATCCTGCGGAACAACCTGCGCGCCATGCAGCGGATTCACGCCGGGAGCCGGCGCGGCGACGTTCGCAGCAATTGCCGCGTTCGCCTTCGCATCGGCCGGGCTTTTCGGCTGACTATCGCTGATCTGATTCGCTTGCCCGCCGACACGCTCCTGAATGTGCGCGAGCATCTGCATAATCGTCCCGAGCTGAGATGCGTTCGTGTTCGAAACGGATTCCGCTGCCTTCGCCTGATTGAGTTCAGCAGTAGAGAGCGATTGAACTGCAGAAGCCTGCGCCTTCGTCGCGTTCGCCGACGATTCGCGGGCCTGCGCGATAAGCGCGAGCGTTGCGGCGTCGGGCGGCTGGTTCGCGGCTTCTTCCTGCGCCTGCTGCATTTCCTCTTCTTCTTCCTGCGTCGGCTTGACCACGCCGGCCTGCACGAGTTGCTTGCGCGCGAACTGCGCGAGATCTTCCATGCCCTCGCCGTCGAGATTCTTGACGAGCGTCATAATCATCAACTGCTGCGTCTGCGGATCTCCGATTACCGGAATGATCTTCGCCAGTGCGTTCACCGTGGCGTCGCGCCGGCTGTTGAATGCCGGGCCCACGTCGACGAACACATCGAGGCCGGGCGTGAATGAGCGCGTGATCGTCGGCTCGCCCTTCTGATTGAGCGAAGGAATGTTGATCTGCGTCGTCTCGGTCGTGTTGTCCTCGCCGATCGCCGCAAACTGGCGGCTTTCTTCCGTGTAGACGTCACACGCCATAGACAGGTAGATCTTCCCGCAGCGCTCCATCGCGCGCGCCATCTGGTCGATGAAAATGTAGACCTGCATGTCCTGGTGCGCCTGAACACGGCTCACGAGCGCGTCAGACGTTCCGGACGTCACCTGTCCGGCCGCCAGATCGCCACCCGTCACATCGAGCATGTCGGCTGCGGTGATCTGCACGAGACCAGCCAGCGCGGGCGGAACGTCAGGCTGCTTGATATAGCCGACCGGGCCCGTTGCCGTGGCAGAGCCGTCCGCACCCGTTACCGGGTTGATCAGCAGATACGGATTATTCGCGACGAGATCTCCAGCCCACGTCAGTTCGTGCCCCGCGATCTGTTCCGGCGTCAGAATCGGCTTCTCGCGCGGCGTGAATGCGGTAATGTCCGCGAGCGTGCTGATCTGCATGTTGTACAGGCGCTGCGAATCCTTCGCGAGCCGTACCGCGCCTTGGAATCGCTCGATGCCGTCGATGATCTGACGGATGCCGTACACGACGACGATCGGGATTTCCGTCCCGGCGATGTAGCCGCAATCCTTGATCACGCCGCAGCCGTCCATGAAGTATTTGCGCACTCGCTTGCGGTTGCGCTTGCCGCTGCGCACCTTCACGTAGCCAATCGACTTCCAATGTTCAGCCTGCTCGGCGGCGTCTTCGCGCGACTCCGCGTCGAGCCCAGCGTACACCTTCTGCTCGACGCCCGAATGTGGCTCGCGCCACACGGAAAAGTCTTCTGTCTTCTGCTCGACTTCGTAGTACTCACCGATGTAGACGGCATCGTTCGTGAACCAGTCGAACTGTTTGAGCGATCTCACCTGTTTGAAGCTCGACGGGCGTTCCGCCAGCGTGACGGCATCGTTCAGGTATTCGTCCGTGTACGTGTCCCAACTGATCGGGTTCAGCACCGTACACCATTTGGCGTCCGACTTGTCGAGCTTGCGGCTATCCGGATCGAAGAAGACGGAAATGTCCGCATCCGGAATCGGTTCGAACAGGATGCGCTGCGGCGCGTCGTCGTCGTATTCCGTCTCCGCGCGCTGGTCGTAATCGTTCGTCAGACGCCATGCGCCGATACCGCCTGAGCACGCTTCCTCGAATGCCTGCACGTAGACGTCCTGCGCGCCGCTGTATTGCTCGTCGGCACGATAGACGATGCGCAGCGCGTCGAGGTCATCGGCGCGGCTGTCGTCGTCGCTGGCGCGGAAATTGACCGTCATCGCATTCGCGCGGTATTCCGACACGATGCGCCGGACGGCTTTCTGAACCTTGTTCACGACGAAGCGCGGCCGGTTCTCGAACTGTGCGCCGAGGCCGCCTTCCCACATAGCGCCGTCTACGAACGCAAATCGCCGGTCCTCCAATGAGGCGAGGCGCACCTGTTGCTGCGTCGCGTAGCAGCGATCGAACCGATTGGTCGCGCGCTCCCAGACCTTGTCGAGTCGTTCTTGTTTGGTCACAGCCATTTGGCAAATTTCCGTTCAATGGGTTCGAAGCCGCGGCGCTTGAACAGAGCCGTTGCCGGGAATGCCAGCTTTTCGCCGGCCATGAAGAGGTTCACGCCGCGGCGCTTCAGCTCGCGCTCGGTCGCTTCGAAGAGTTGCAGGCCGATCGCGGCGCCGCGCCGTGATTGCTCGACGAAAAATATGTCCCCGACCGCCTCAAGACAGGTCTGATAGTGGATGCCGGGACGGACGAACACGACGAAGTAGGCGACGATCTTCCCTTGCAGACGCCCAATCATCATTACGAGCTGGTCGGCATCCTGCATTGCGCGATAGAGCGAGACGGCAGGAACCAGCGGATAGCCCTTCTTCTTGTGCAGGCTGATTTCGTCGTAGTGCTCATGAAGAAGCGGCAGCAGTTCGTCGTAGACGTCCTGGAATCGCTCGACAGTAAAAACGGGCTTGATGTCCATTCGCAGTCCTACCGGCTCTGGTTAAACTGATTCGCTGCGGTTGCGCCACCGACGAAGCCCACTTTCGCAGCAAGCCCTTGGATGAACGCGCGTCGAGCGGCGAGAGACTCGTAATTGCGCAGCGCGGCTGCCAAGAGTTTACCGTTCGAAAGAAGCTTTGCGGCGTTCTCGGTTGTGATCGACGAGACCTTCTGCGTGATCGTGCGCGACAGAGCGCCAGTGATTGCGCCTGCTGCCATGCCGCCGATAGTGCCGACCGGGCCGAATGCGGTCCCGACGCCACCGGCAATCATTGCTTGCACCGCCGAATCCTTCAGCGCCGCGCCGAGGTTCGCACCGAAGCGCTTCACGGCGTTCTGGTTCTGCGCCGTGTCGCTGCCCGCGATCTTGCCGAGTCTCGAGTAACTCACTGTCTGCTGATGGAGATCGTCGGCCACTTTACCGAACCGCGCGACATCTTCAGTCGACATGTACGGCGAGTATTGGTCCTTCACCTTTTGGAACGGCTCACGGTTGACCTCTACGCCACCTTCAGCGTTCTTCCTCGCGCCTTTAACTGCGTCCAATGCGAGTTCTCGAGCGCGCTCTTGCCGCAGCGCGATTGCCTTCGCGCGGTCTGCCGCTTCCATGTTCGGCAGCAACTTGTCGAGCGCCTTCAATCCACCGGGGGAATCCGCGTTTTGGATCGCTTCTTCAGCCTGTGCGAGTGCCGTCTGACTGGCTTTCTGCGATTCAATCGCGCCGACCTGCTGCGCGTGCGAGCCGTGCAGTTCCTTGTATGCAGGAGACTGAGCGTCGAGGATCTTGTGAAACTCAGCCTGCGCGCCCGCGTGCTTCTCGCTCGACGCCAGCGCGCGGCGAATGTATTCCTGACCTTCGCCAGACAATCCGGTGAGATCGTTCTTGTTCTGCAAATGGCCCGCGAGTTGCGTCAGCGCGTCAAGCGTGGTCGGATCGACCTTATCGGCAGGACGGATGCCGGGCTTCATCTGCTCTGCCTTGATGCTGTTGATCGCGGAAACGAGCTTGCCCGGATCGACTTCCTTCGAAACAGGATCGACGGCGCTGTATAGGCGCTGCTGCACGGATTGCATTGCGTCGATCGGACCGGACGCCTTTGCATAGTTGGCTCGAGCCGTTCCATATTCGGGAATGGCGTTGTCCATGAACGACAGGAGTTGAGACTTCAAACCCTGAAGCGTCTTGACCTGCCCTTGCTCGTTCGCAGCAGCAGCCGCGCCGATCTGGTCGTCGAGCGCTGTCTTGATCCCGACGAGACCGCGACCAGAAACGTATTGCTGAGGCGCACCCTTCGAACCGCCCATGTTCGCGTTGCCGCGCGGATTGGCGGTCGTGAAAATGCCCGTCTGCCCTTGGTTCTGCGCGTCGGCCTGAGCCTGCGCGAGCGCCTTCTTGATTGCCGGCCGCTCGAGTAACGATTTCAGCGCAGGATCATCCGCCGGAACGCCTATGTTTGTGGACAGGAAGTCATCCGCAGCCTGCGCACCTCGAGCGGCTTTCATCGCTTCGAGCTGCTCAGGCGTTCCGATGATCTGCTCGAGCGTGCTCGCGGCGTCCGCTTGCCGCGCTCGCTGCAAGTCATCGAAGACGCTCGAGCCTTCATCTCGAGCCATGCGTTGCGCGAGCTTCACCGGTGCTTCGAACTGCGGCGTCTGCAACTTCTGCGCGAGCGCCGTCGAGACCGGCTGCACTTCGCCCTGACCTTGCGCGGCGAGTGCGTCGCTCCTTTGTGCGGCCGTCTCTGCTGCTTGCTCTGCTGCTTGCGGATTTGCAGGGGTTCCTGGATTGTTCGTCGCGCCCTTCTGCTCGAGTTCGCTCAGGATAGCGGCGTCATTCTGCGCATTCACCTTTGCGTATGGCGTGCCGGCATGATTGGTACTGAGCTTCTGAACTGCCGTAACATTCGCATCATTCGCCATTTCGGCGGCTGTCGGCGTGTAGCCGGGCGTCTGCGGTGCCGGCGCCGTTTCGAGCTTCGTCGCCAGTTGATCAGGAGTCTGTCCGGACGCATGCGCGATGTCGGCTGCGACATGCGCATCGGTCGCATTGCCAGCGGCAGACGTGGCAGTCGCGGCGGATGGAGACTTGCCGAACCAGCCCTGCGCCTTGGCGATTGCCTTAGCGATGGTCGGATTCTCAGCGAGCGACGACACAGCCGTTCCGGCCACTTTACCGAGGCCCAAGCCAGCTGCACCGGCCGCACCGCCTACAGCAGCATCACGGGCGATTTCGGCGCCCGATTTGTTCTCAGCGATGGCAGGCACCGCGCCGGCCACAGCACCCCCGGCGACAGCGGTCGGAAGCGATGCGCCACCAGCCGATACATACGGCAGCGCCTCGCCGACGACGCCTGCCACCTTGCCCGCGAGAGAGTGATTCGTGTCGCGCTCTACCTGCGCTTCGACCTGCTTGCGCGCGTTCACGGCCTGATCGGCGAAATCGTTCGCACCAACCAGACGACCACCGGCCGCGGCGATGTTCAGAAGCCCGGAAGCCACGCCACCGACGCCCTTTTCGGCGATGTCGGACCACGTGGAACCATTCTGCGCCGCTGTCGTCGGCGTCATCGGCTTGGTCGGCATTGAACTATCCGCCACGCCACCGAGCGGGGACCAGCTATTGTCTTGCTGCGGCTGCGGTGCCGGAGCGTTCGCGGGCATCGTGAGCGAGCCATCCGCGAGGCCCTTCTTTACCACGGCGAGTTGATCGGGTGTCAGCGAGCCGTTCTGCATCGCGGCGAGCGTTTGCGGGCCGATCGTCTTCGTCTGCGGCGCCGCACCTTTGGCCGAATCGAAGCCTATCGGCGCACCAGTGCCGCTCGGAGCACCTTGCGCGCCGGGCGCTTGCAACTGACTCGAATCGATGCCTATCTGCGCCGCGCGCTGCTCGACGGCTTTCATGTCTTCAGGCGACAGACGGCCGGCGTTGTAATCGGCGACGATCTGCGCATTCGGACCAGCGCCAGGAGCGGCAGCAGGCTGCGGCAGGCTCACATTCACCGGCTGCGTCGTAGAGGATCGATTCACGCCTGCAACAGTCGGATCGAGGCCATACGATGCCGCGCTCGGCAACGTCTGCGGTTGCATCGGCTGCGCATCGGGCGTGTCAGTTCCGCCGCCCTTAGTGAAGTGCGACATGACACGGTTCGTGTACGCGCGCGTCTGTCCGCCCCAGTTCGACGGATCGGTGCCGCCAATGTACTGAGTCACCGCGCCGGCCGCGCTGCCCGTGCGCTGGATGCCCTCTTTCAGCAGATACGCAGCGCCGAGCGCCGCGGCTTCGGGCGACGAATACGGATCGATTTTGTATTTCTTGATCAACAGATCGCGCGTCGCTGGCGTCACCTGATAGGGCGTGGCGGCTTGGGCCGAACTGATCTGATTGGCGTTCGACTTCTCGCCGGCGACACGAATGCTCGTCAGTAAGCCGGGAGGAATGCCAGCCGCCGCCGACGCAGCCTCATCGGCCGCCGCGTAGACCGGATCCTTGTAGCTGGTCGGAAACTTCGTTGCGTCGTATTGGCTCATTTCGTCGGGTCGAAAGATTGTGCGCCGGGTTCCGTGTAGTAGCTCGGAGCCGCCTTTTTCGAGAACTGCGTGAAGCTGTCACCTGACTTTACGAACGCCGATTGACCGTTCGGAAGCTGCACCGTGAAGTCGCGATACGCAGGACCGAACGAACCGTTGTTGCTTCGCGCCCAATCGCCGCGAGCATTCGACCATGCCGCTTTGGATGCGAGGAACTTCTGGCGCGCTTGCAGATACGAGGCCCAGGCTTGCGGGCTGTCGGTGATCGCCGGAACGTTCTGCACAGCGCGCGCGGTCGCAGCATCCGTGAAGTTGCCGTTGACCATGCTCGCGGTCTCAGCCTGCGTGACGAGCGACGCCGCTTCTTGTCGGAGCTGCTGCAAGCGTGACGTATCGCCAGTCCAGCGACGCTGCGCCTGATCCCATGTGGCGCCGAGCACGCCGCTCGTGCCGCCGTTCTCGATCGTGCTAAATGCGTTCGCGAGCTCGCCGGACTGGTCGGAGAGTTGCTGGTTGGATTGGCCTGCCGTGTATTCAGGCTGAGCAGCCGCGATCGCAGCGGGCGGCGCCGTGATCTGCTGATTCGTCAGGCCAGTTTGCGCCTGCGTCAGCGCGGTTCCAGCCTGAGTCGCATTGATTCCCGCTTGGGCCTGCGCCGGGGCGTATTGGGCTTGCGTTCCAGCCACAGAAGCACCTGCATTCGCTTTTGCGATGCTTGCCGGGACAGTGTTCTGCGCAACTGTCGCAGCGGCCTGATTGGCTTGGTTCGCATACAAATCCCCCGCACTGTTCGCGCTGCCTGCGTTCAGAATGCTCGATGCGACTTGCTTCGCTTGCTCGGGCTGCGTCTTGATCAGGTTTTCGAACGATCGAGTCTGCGCCGCGCCGGCCGTGTCGCCAGCGTTCTCCTGACGCACCGCGCGCTGCTCGAGCAGATCGAGCGCGCCCGGCACATCGTTCGCCAGCAGCCGCGCCTGCATACCTGCCACGGTCGCCACAGCATCGGACGACATGCGCTGGCGCAGGTTCACCCAGTTCGTTTGCTGCTGGTTCGTGTTCTGGTTCACCTGCTGCGCATATTCGGGATACTTCTGCGCGAGCGCTTGCCAATCAGCCGTCGATGCGTTCGGATTCGCCGACAGCGCGGCCGATTCCATCTGGAATGCTTGCTGGCGGTTGTTGTTGTTGATCTGGAGCCCGGCGTTCGAGACGGTTGCGGCGTTCTGTGCTTGCGCAGCCTGCGCGGTGCCGGGCAGCGTGGCGTAGTTGTAGCCGAGCTTCTGACCGTTGAAGGCTGCGGTAGCCATCTGCTGGTCGATGCCCTTGCCGATGTTCGAGAAGTCGATGAGATCGGCCATTTACGTCCCCGTGAACATGATTGGATTTCCGCTTGCGGTCTGACCGTACACGGGCTGATTCGCCGCGCTATTGGTCGAGTAGGCATTGATGCCCTGCGTGATCGCGCCGAGCCCGGAATTGAACGAGTTCGCGAGGGAGCCAGCCTGAGACGTTGCGGCGTTGGCCGTCTGGTTGTTCGCCGCAGTCGCCGCATTCTGGAAGTTGCTGCTGACGCCGTTAGACGTCGCGAGCGCGCTCTGGCCGGCGCCGATCAGGTTCCCGTAGCCCGCGAGCTTGCTGCTGATGAGGCCATTCAGCGTCGAAATCGCTGTGTTGCCGAGAATGTTGCTCGTGTTAGAGCCGCGCAATCCGCCCGTTGCCGATGCGTTCGCCAAAATGTTCTCGTTGGCCGTCTGAATGTCGCCCTGATACTGCGGACCAGACTTGATCTGATTGATCGCCGCGCCTTGGGCGTCAGTGCCATTCGCGCCGAGCAGATCGCCGTATCCCTGAAGCCCAGTCTGACCGGCCGCGAGATAGGGCTGAATCTGCCCCTGAAGCGTGTTGTATTGCTGCTGAGCGAGTTCGAGATTGTTTTGTGCGGCCTGCGACTGAGCGTCGGCCGCGTCGCTTGCTGCACTCGCCGACATGGCAGAGCTTGCCACGCCTGCAACAGCGGTCGCCCCGATTGCTGCTGCTACCATAGGTCACCCCACCGAAGATTCATAGCATCCAGATAGAAAGTAGGTTCCTGCACCCAACGCAGCGCCGTCGTAACGGCTCAATGTCAATACCGACGATTCCGGGCCGACAACACCTGAAACCATGACACCCGCGGTCGATGCGCCAGGAATCACTGCTCTCTGGTCGCTTAGCCCTTGGTGGATAAACGGAAGTTGTACTGAAGGTTTTGCAGATACCGTAATTGTCAGGGTAATTTCGACATAGATCAATGTCCCGATCGACGCCCACACGCCCGAAGCCGTCCCGATTGACGGCTGCGGATCGTAACCGTTCATCGCCGAGCCGTTCACGACGTTTCCGATTGCGTCCGCAACGCCCGAATCGCCGTTCAGAGCAGCGGTCAGGAACATCTGCGGAACGCGCGTGAGATTCGCCATGTCAGGTCGCCAAAGGCTCGAGTTCGAGATCCAGACCGAACCAAGTGCAATGCTGCGTCGTCACATGCTCAACGCGCACCTGAAGCTTGTTCCGTGTCAGACCGCCCGGCAGCCAGCGGACGCGATGATCGTAAGCACCGCGCGGCGCGGCAGAAGCGTATCGAACCGGAGACCAGCGAATCCCATCCGGCGAGTATCGGAACGCGATGCGCGACGTGTCGCCCGCCTGACCGGTAATGCACTTCAGTTCCGCCGATCGGAGGCCCGCAGACGCGAGCGGCAGCATGACCATCGGGCTTGTCGATCGGTTCATGATCGGCGAGCCGTAATGACCGCCAGTCGTGCCATCGAGGAAGCCGACGCGATTGTCTGCGAGATCGCCGCACAGCCATTTGCCCGCGAACCGAACGAAGTTGCGCGCGCGGTAGAACACGTCATTCGTCGCGCCGCTGTTAAGTTGCGTCCAGAACTTCAGCCCGAGGCCGGTCGAGGCCGTCGCATCGAACACCAGCGTCTTGTTCGGCAGATGCACGTAGAGCAGTTCCGAGTCTTCGAACGAGATCGATTCGAGCGTCACGACCGCGATCTGATCCGTGCTGAGCTGCGCGAGCTCGTAATCGACCGCCGCGGAACTGATCTTCGCCGGCTGATTCCCGTTCAGCATCCATACGCCATTGGGCATGTTCCGGCCGCCACCAATCCACGCGAGCGTGCGATTGAAATAGCACATCGTCTGACGCGACACACAGCCGATGTCGAACGTGTACGACTGCTGCGCCGTGAACGGGAAGTTGTTGCCGCCCGTGTTCGCGAGCGTCTGCGTCGTGTTCTTCCCGAGCGCGTAAAGCTGATTGTTCAACTTGTAGATCGCCGAGATGCCGTCTGGATCGTATTCCGCGCTGCCGAAGTAGCCAGGGAAGAACGCCGTATTGACGAGCGAACTGTTATAGACGCTCGCGCCATCCGTCACCATCACATAGCCGGCGATGAACGCCGCATCGACCACATTCGTGATGCCAATCGACGACAGGTCGACCACGATGAAGTTCGTAAGGCTCGTCCACGTCGCATTGAACGTCGCGCCCGTTCCGCCGCCGCTCGAAAGCGTCTGCGGGATCGGATTGACCGGCCGGAACTTGTTCAGGTACGGAAAGCTCGTGACAACCTGAGCCGACGTGATCGCACCGCCCGACACGGCCGTTACCTTCAGCGTCGCGTAGAGACCAAGCGCGCCGAGCGTGATCGTGTCGTTCACCGCATATCCGGTGCCGCCGCTCGCTATCGCAACAGACGTAATCTGACCGTAACCATCGGGCGCGTAGTAATAGAGCTTGCCCGCGCTGACGATAATGAGGTTGTCGAACGTGTAATCGAGCCGCACCTTCAGCCCATCATTCGCCACGGTGCCAATGCCAGTCCGCACGCCGTTCGCGTCGTACGAGTAGACCGACGAGCCCTGCACGCGATACATCAGCCCGTTCCAGAGAATTCCGCCGCGGTCAGACTCGCCCGTCTGCGACGACGCTACCCATTGCGTCAGACCGCCGTGCGACGTACACGTGCCGGGCTTATCCTTCGTCGGGATCTGGCGCAGACGCAGATTGACGGCGAAATCGCCCTCTACCGATCCAGAATCAGTCGTGACGGTTCCCCCGGTCATCAAAGGCACGGGAAGATACTGAACGTTCGCGAGCGGAACCTGAGCCATTAGACGCCCGATTGCGGCGAGTAGAAGACGTCGACGCCCGACGTATTCGCCGCCGCGAGCACCGTCGTGTCATTGTCAGCCGGGTTCAGCGTGACGGCGATCTGCAGGCCGTTCTTCATCGCGCAGGTCTCGACGCCGAAGTCTATGCGCTGCGGGACGTTGGCCGGCAACATGAACGTCATCGCCGGGACATCAGTGCCGAGAACAGGCGCGCTCGCCTTATCGAACACCTTCAGGTAGCAAGTGACCGTAGCCCATCCCGAGAAGCCGTCAAAGCCGGTCGGAACGGCTGCGAGCGAATTAATATTCGTCGATGCCGCCGTGACGAGGTGAAACTTCTTCAGCGAACTGATCGCGGTAACGTTCATTTAAATACCTCCCGACACGCCGGAGCCAGTTCCGCCAGCGATCAAATCAGCCTGATTCGCCACGGCGATAAACCAGTCGCGCAAAGCCTTCGCCTGGAGCACGTTGCTCGTTGCGGCGATCTGCGACAGGGCAACCGACACATCACGACGGAAGCCGAACGGATCGGGCAGCGTCGTCGGCGCAGTCGCCAACTCTGAGAAATGCGGGTTCTTCTTCGTTGCGGCCATGCTCGCTCCTTAGAGTGCGACTTTAACCACGTTTCCGTTAGCAGTGTCGATCCAGAGCTCGCCAGAGCCGGCCACGGGCTGAACGGTGGGAAGCTGCGCCAGCACTTGGAGCAGCAGATTGATCGATGTGCGCTGCGTCACACCTGAAGAAGTGACGTAGATCGGTACGGAGTCCGAAAGTTGAGGCGTCTGGTCGAAGCACAGATTGTTGATCGTCGCCATTTCAGAACCCTTGAATGTTGTTGTCGCCCGACCAGAGATCCATGTCCGGATCGACGTGCGAATCCGGGCCTGCATCGAGGCGCGGCGGGCGATTCGTGTAGAACTGCACGCCATCAGCCCAAACCTGATTCCCGCTCCCGACCGGCATGTTCGTGTTGCGCTGATACTGGGGAATCTTCTTGTTGAAGAACAGCAGGTTGTCTCGAGCGAGCTTGAGCTGCGCGACCGTGACCGAACTCAGGTTCTTGCCGATGCTCGGCGCCGCGACGATCGCAGCGGAGAGAATGATGAGGTTCACGAGCCCCATCGGGACGTTCACGATGGTTGCGGCGTTGGCGACGTCGGGCGAGTCAGCGAATGTCCATCCGCTGATGCGCGCGCCCTTCGTCTCCAGTTCAGCTAGGTTCGCGTCGAGACGGTTGCAGATTCGCTCCATCTCCTCGGGCGGGAAATCGAACACAGCCCCGGAGAGCCCAAGCTCTGCGAGGCCATTCTCTACGAAGAAGCTTTTGGGCGCCTTCACGATGCGTCACTGCCCAGCGTCGCGACCGTCGCCGCCTTGCCACAGCGCCGCCGCCGCAGCTTTCGCCGCCTCGACGACAGCCACTGCAGCCGATACCGCATCTCCGCCAACCTCTGCAACCTTTCCGGCGACAGAAATTGCTTCTGCTACGGCCCAGTCACATTGCACCTGCGTAAGCTGAACTTGCTTCGTCATGCTTGATCTCCGGTGGATTGTTCCGCTGCAGCCTTCGCCTCGCGGCCTGCCTTCGTCCGACCGTCCAGCTTCTGCGTCGCCGCATCGATCTGAGCCTGAAGCGCGGCGTTATCCTGCTCGGTCTGAGCCAGATCAGCAGCAGTCAGCGCCTCGTTCGCGTCGGTCAGCCAGCCGGCCGCCGTGTGTTCGGCGAGTTCCGCCTCGTCGATCACGCGCTGAACCAGCTTATCCCACACCTTTTCGCCCTCACCGGCAGCGGTCAGAAGCGGCTTGAATACGGCGATCGACATGGCTTACTCCGAATCGTTAGGATTTCGTAGCATTTTATATGAAATTGGTTATTAAGAGCGAGGAATCAGCGCTGGAAACATTCGTAGACCGTCGCGATAGCTGCGCCGTGCAGCGCGTAACTAACCCGATATATGCGTCTGTAGGTCATCGATCCACCTCCAGCCACGCGCCGCGCACTTTGTATCCTTTCGATTCCAATGCTTGAAGTCATGAAATCGACCCGTTTCTTCATCCTTCCAGCCCAAGGTGCATGCCTTGCACGCCTCGCGACTGAATCGGAACGTATCAGGGAGGGCGCGCCCGTTATAAACCAAGATGAAGCCGCGCATCACCCCTCCGATTTAACAATCTGCACCTGAACAGCCGGTGCGCCCGCTTTCCCGCTGATCGTCGCGTCTACCTCTGTCGGGATCAGCTTCGAGAACAGTTGATAGAACTGCGTCGGATTCTCCTTCGCCCATTCGACGAGCGCAGCCGTTCCGCCGAGATCGTCGAATGCAGCGCGGAACGCCTCCTTCACCGCGACGGTCGCTTTGTTGGGCGTTCCCTTCTGCCGACCGCCCGTCTTTGGTAATCCTTTCGGTCGTCCTGCCATTTCTTTAGCAATCCATTGTAGATTTTGCAATCGTGGTTCGCGATGCTCGCCGAATCCAGTTGCGCACTTCCTTTTTGCATTCCTTCGCCGTATCGCCTTGCCAGCCGCGCAAGCCTTCCAGCACGGATTTCATGCAGCCCACGGCTTCCTCTTTCGTTACACAAAGCGGAAAGACATCGGCATGCGGCTTCGCATAGCAAAACACCTCTGCCGTAGCCAGCGCTTGCCGGATTGATCGGATTTCCCACACGCCAGCACCGAACGATTCGAGCCGCGCTACCAACAGTTCAACTTCCTCTTTCGTCAGCATCACACAGCCCCCTGTTCGCTCACCACTTCACCGTAAAGGATCTGCGACGCCGCGACGAGTTCGCGCGCCTCAGCCTGAGCCGCTTCCATCTTCCCGACAGCGAGCGCCGCCTGGAGTCGGTCTACGCGCTTCTTCACTTCCTTGAACCATTCCGCGCTGTTGGATTCTTTCAGGATCATTTCGGCTCCTTAGGTTCGAAAAAGCGGCCGGCGATGCCGCAATAGTCGAGATAGAAATCGAGTTCTTCCGAGCGTTGAATGGAGCAGAGCATCCAACCGACAGTGACCGGCTCGCCCGTTACGCGGTCCCGAGATTCGAACGCCTTCACGTGACATTCCATGTTGCCGACAACGACTTCTCGCGAGAACTTGCATTCAGCGCAGACGCGCTGACCACCTTTGAGAATCTTCTCGCGTCGCGCGCCTTCCGCGGTCTTCGGCATAGGCATCGGAACCGGAGCGTTGCTGATCGGATTTCCGATCGTGTTGCCCGGATTGAATCCCATGCTGCCTTTCATGCCGAGTTCTTCAATCATTTTCTTCCCCCGTAGAGTCGTTCAATCGTTGCGGCGAGACAGTCGAGCTCGCTCACCTTGCAGACTTCCCACATGCGGCGCTGGCCGTGGATGCCGTTGAAACTTCCCTGGTGACAGTCTTTGCACAGCGGAATCACACAGAAGTTCGGACTTTTGCGCCCCGGCGTGCGGCCTTCGAGAATGTGATGCGCGTCGCTCGGTCCGGACTGGCCGCACACGGCGCAGTCCAGATTCTTGACGCGCTCAATGTGGCGCTTCTCTGCGACCGTGCTCACGCATCGCTCCCGGAAAATCTCACCCCACGTTGCGGCTTGCGACGGTTCTGAGCCTGCACAGTGGCTGTTGCCCACCGGCAATTTCCGGGCTCATAGTTCCCGTTCGTGTCGATCCTATCGATGCTGAGATGAGATTCGGGATCGCCCATATCGGCTAGAAAGTCCTCGAATGAACTTCTCCAACGATCGCAGACAGCTATGCCGCGACCACCGTAGAGATGACGCTCTGGCCATTTTTCGTTATGGCATCGATTTATCATGTTTCGCCAAATCCGATAGATCCGTGTCTTGGAGCGACCGTGCGTCTTCCCGTGGTCACGCATGACCTCGCGGATATAACATCCGCACGAAACAACCTTCCCGCCCCTCAGATGATCCTGCCGGACAAGCTTTCGCGTTCCGCACTCGCACACGCACTCCCACATTCTCGGGCTCGGATGGCGCACCAACGCGGTCAGCCTCCCGAATTTGCAACCAGCGATGTCTATTGCGCGCATTCTTCCCCCATCGTTGCAATTTCGTTCTCCGCACACCATGCGGTCACATATTCGAGCAGGCTGTTCATTCTTCGCACGCTCATTCCGGCAGAGGACTCGCGAATGTTCACGAATTCCCCCTCCAGCCCCGCAACGACATCGGACCCTTCACCGGTCGCCGTCGAATGCGCCGATATAAAGAGCGTCTTCCACTGCGCAGCCGTCAAAAGACGGCCGTGCCATCTAGCTTGACGGGCGATGTCCCCGAAAAGCGCATGGAGCTTGGCGTTTTGTTCCAAGCTGCGCGTCTTCGGCTTGATCTCGACGACCATGCCTTCCGGTGCGAGCGTCACAGCGCGAACAGCCATCTGGCGCGCGGTGCTGTGAACCAATTTGAAAAGCTGCCTGTCGCTCATCCCTTCCTCCGCAACCTATGCCATGCCTCGTCGTCGATCGGTCCCGTTTCGTGCAGATACCGCATTTCGACTGCCGGGCCGTTTGCCGCGAGCAAAGCCGCCTGAGCGGCCTTCCACGTTTCCCAGTGCTTCTCTTTCACCGTGGCGAGGAGACAGCCGCCTGCCTCCTCGTAGTGTTTCTCGAACTGTTCGCGGCTCATTGCAGCCATCCGGAGTTTGAGTAGGCCGATGTCAACATTCCGCATATGACGACCAGCACGAACACGAATACGATTCCTTGGGCGTCGGGCGTCATTTCCTGATCTCCTTTTCGGTTCTAAGCATCCAGCCCACAAATAGACCGAAACCAAAGATGAACAGGAACGTCATGCCCGTGTTGAAGATGTCCCACGTCATCATTTCTGCTCCACGGGTTTGGTCCAGTCGCGGCGCTTGATTCCGAGCGCCACCCAGATAGGATCGAAGTCTGCGGGGATCATGCGGCCTCCATCATGTAGACACGGCTTTGGAAGTGACTCTGCTTGACTGCCGGGAGCTCGAAGCCCGCAACCTGCGCCATCGCCACGCCGAACACATTGCGCACGAGCTTGCCCTGCTTGGCGCGCTTGTTGATGTAGCGTCGGCGGTTGTATTCCTGCTTGGTCTTCGGCTGTGGCTTGATGGCATCGGGCTTGTTACCCCATGCATAGACCGCCACATACGGACCAACCGGGCGCGTGCGGCGCCATTCGACGACGTGTATTTCCTTCCGGTCGTGCGCGGCACCAAGCAGTACGCCGGCATGCGTCGTCGTGCATGAAAACCTCACAGCGACGTCGGGCGACGAGAGGCAATCGCCAGCCTTCAGATCGCGCTGAATTAACGCCAGGAGCGCCGAACGAGCGTGGATCTCGACGTTGCGGCCGCCCGTGATGCCGAGGGCCTGCGCTCGAACCAGCATCGCGCGCTCACTGCGCCGCGGCAGCAGGTGCATCTGCTCCTTTACCGGGCGCGAGCTTTTCCAAATTCCGCGGAGGATCGAATCTTCCTGTTCAGTCCAACGATGATTTTTCATGCTGCCACCCTGAGTTCGTAACGTGCCGTTTTCTGTCCCGGTGCCACCCCTACTGACCTACCTTCTTTCATCCGCTTCTCAATCTGGTCCGACGCCCAGACGTACTGCCGTTTGCTCACCGTCTCGACCATCTCTTCGAAGACGTGAATCCCGCCGTTGATGGCCGTCAGTTCCGCGCCGGTCGCTACCCTTCGGCCCTTCTCGAAGAACCGCTCCTGCACCGAAATAAGCGCGTTGCTGGCGTCGTAGATCGCCTTCAGTCCGATTTCCTTGTTGCCGGCACGCTCGCAGAGGATCAGGCTGATGTTCATGGCGCTCACCAGTGCGCCCCAATCGTCCTGAATCGCGTCACCCATCGACAACGATCGAGCGGCCATGTGGACTGTCAGCAGCACCTTGTCTTTCAGTTCTCCTTTCAACGGTTCGTCACCTTCGAAAAGCGTCGAGATCGTGTCTTTCGTTCCAACTTTCGGCATGTACTTCTTACGCGGCTTTCGATTAGCTGGCATCGCTTTTCTCCACCGTCCACTTATCGAAAAGACGCGTCACTCGTTCGCCCCAAGTTCCATCCTTCTTCAGCGAGTTCACTTTCAAATCCACACCAAGAGACCACGGCTGAATATGCGCGACCCGAAAGCGGCCCTTGTCAGTCACAACCACATCACCAACCTTAACCCCCGCTTTTGCGGCGCGACAGTCCAACAATTCCTTCCGCTTCTTCCTGAGCTGATCTTCCAAGTTGGCCACTTGGCTCATCAGCGCCTCTTCATGTTTTGTTCGTTCCATGTTTTTCCTCTCACCCGGTCAACTGACGTCCACTACCCTGTGGCGCCATTCCTTCGCTTTCGCGTCCCACTTCCACCCGTACACCAGCAGCGTCCAGCCCAACTTCCGAACTTCTCCGATGTGCTCCGACTCGGCGATCTTCTTCACGCGGGCGGGAACGTTGCTCCAACTGGTCGGCTGCAACCCGATCACTTCGCCGTCCTTGATGGCGATCTGGTCGAGGATCCCGAACAGATCAACCCTGATTCGCGCGCCGGGAATCCAGCGCTCAACGGTCCAAACAAGCCATCCGTCTCGCTGCAGCATTTCGGCCGTCAGAGCTGATGGGCTGCGCTTCAAAACGTCTTTCCTTCGATCACGTCGCGGCAGCTCTGCAACACTTCGACCGTGAGCGGCGCGCCGTTTCGTGCCGTGCCGCGCTCGATCATTTCGTGCGCCCAGGCCCGGCTCGCGGACTTCAGTTGTGTTCCGCGGGCGATGGTCTGGATCTTCTTCAGGTTCGAATCGATCACCTTCTGATCGGCGCGCGTTACGTGCTCCAGCTTCGGTGCCGTGTGCGCGGCGCTTTCGAGGCGCATGCGCTTGCAGTGCTCGATGAACTCGGGCAGCGAAGGCGGCTTCGGAAACGCCGTCAGGTTGTCGCTGCCGGCTTTCATCTGCGCGGCGGACAGCTTGCCGAGCTCGACCGCCCATGCCTTCTGGACTTCCATCGTGTTCGTGCCTCGCCACAGATCCGCGAAGCGCGCGCCGTAGAACGCGCTCATCTTTGCGAACAGAGCCTCGATCCAGTGCTGCGGAATCGCCTTAGCCGGCCACGGATGCGAGTCGGAAGGTTGAAAGTTCGATTGTTCGGTCATCCTGTTCATAGCCCCTGTTTCTCCCCGTCAGTGCTGCGATCGTTTCTGCTCGTTCGTCGTGGTAGCTGCGTATCTGCCTTGGTGAGTTCGCCGCGCGCTGATTTCGAACCCAGTTTCGCCATGTAGCCGGCCAATCCACCTTCCTTCCCTTCGCCCCCGGCTGCGCGATCCAGTAATCCCGGAACTGGCTTGCAACATGAGCCGGGTGCAAATCCGGTCTCTGCTCTCGGCAGAACAGCACATCGTCATCGGACGGCTGCCAGTCGGCAGGAAGGCGCGAAGCGCGTTCATCTGCTTTTGACTTTGTTTTTAAAGGTGTAGGTGATGGTGAAGGTGAAGGGCATTGCTCAAGCACTGCTTGGCTCATGCTTGGAGCATCCTTCTTTTCCCATCTTGCTTTGGCTGCATTCGAGGCCTTCTCGACTGCCGCAGCCTTACTGGACAAGGCTTTGGCGATTTCTTCATCAATGCGAGAGTGGGTCCATCGACCGTCTTTCACCGCGAAAAAATTTTCGAGAATTGCTCGATTTTTCTTCCAAAGAAATTTCGAAAAACGCGTGATGTTTCTCAAAACTTCGTCGTCATCTGGCGGCGCACCGTTGCGCCAGTAGTCCATGATCAAAAGCAGATAGGCGCCGTGCTGTTCGGTCGTGAGGCGCGATGTGTCCGCGAGGTAGTCGCCTATATAGAGCGGCATCCACACGTCGGCGCGCGGTTCGGATTTAGACATTGCTGGAATCCTTCGACAGCCCGAGCAACTCCTGGCGCTTGCCGGTATGGAGATCGCGCACCGAGCCGCGCACGCGCAGACGGTTCGCGTCGATGAGCGCGCGGACGCGGCCGCACACGCTGGAGAGCTTGAGATTGGTCTGAGCGGCGATCTGCTCGCGCGTGAGAAGCGTGTTCTCGCCGTCGAAGCAGTCGACCACCATTTGCTGAGTCGCGCTGAGATGCTTGATCGTCAGCGAATGGAATGCTTCCGACTGTGTGTCGGAGACGCGGCGCCCGGAGCGCGCGCTGTAATGCTCTTGATTCATGGGCCTACCCTCGGCAGCACATGCTGCGTAGGACAACTAAAAGGAGAAAATAGAAGGTGCCTCGCAGGCAGCTTTTATTTGCTTCTTCGTGCGCTCTTTGGCGCTATGTATTTGGCCCCGCCGCCCTTCTACTGCTTACCTACGACCGCATTCGCCCATGCCGTTGCGCGCGCATTCGCACGAAACGCCGGTGCTCGCCAGCAGACTGATCGCGTCCAGATAGCGGCGCGACACGACAACCAGATCGCACAGCTCGATGATCACGTTCAGTTGCTCACGGCCGATGCCTTGCTGACCGTTCAGGAAGCGCGAAACCTGTGAAGAATCCCAACCGAGCTTCTCAGCGACACGTTTCGATTCCGGGCCGCGCAGTAGCGCACCGATCGCTTCCGAAATATCTGGCTTGCTCAACATGAAGCACCTCCTCTCAATGTGCGCTGGTTTGTGGTGCAGTGCAGCGCGGTTAAATTAACAACAAGAAATCCTTGTCCAGAACAACAATGAAGCTGACGCAGAAACGGGTACGAATGAAAATGATCGAAGGTCGTCGCCTACGAAGAAACGCGTTCGTTCAGGAAGAGATCGGGGTGCTCCAGCTTCACAGCAGCGGGAATTCCCCTCTCCTTCCAGTTCTGGACACGCTGAGCACCCCCGCGGGAGTACCCGAGAATCCGAGCGAGCTGGGAGGGACCACCGAGCTTGTCGATCAGCTCCCGGTCAGCGATAGCGGTGAGAGTTTTTTTGTCCATGCCTCATTAAACACCACGTTTAAACAAAAGTCAAACGATTTGTTGAACAACGAAATGTTTAATTCGGCGAAGATCACGGGCATGCACCCGACCATGACACGCCTCTACGAAGCCGCCGAGAAGATCCACGGGATCACCGGCCAGACGCCCCTTGCCAAGTTTCTTAATGAATCGCCACAGGTACTAAACAATTGGGAACGCCGCGGCATGTCGAAGACCGGCATGTTTAAGGCTGCGGAACAGATCGGCATCAGCGCGATCTGGTTGCTGAATGGCGAAGGCCCAATGAGGCCGGGCAAATTGGAGAATACGGACGAAAAGCGTCCCTTTTTCGAGGATTTGTCCAATGTGCAACAGAAGGAAAATTCTGCAAGTGCTTTAGACCCGATCCGGTATTCTTTAGACGTAACAAAGTTCCGGCGCGTGTACGTGGTGAGCATGCCAAGTGCCGGCCTGCCTGAAAGAATTTGGAAGGGTGAGGAATACCCCGTGGGTGCAACAAGAGAATACGCAGAACTAGCGACCAGCGACCCGCAATCATTTCTGGTCCCTGTCATCGATGACACGATGATTCCCCGATACAACCCTGGCGAGTTCGCCCTGGTCGAACCTGCCACCGAGCCGGAGCTGGAGGATGATGTTCTCGTTCGATTGACGACCGGAGAAACAATGCTGAAACGGCTTCTCGCGCGTCGCGGCGGGATTCGGCTCGGCAGCTACCACGCGCAGGACGTGCAGACATTCCGGCCTGAGGAAATCTCGTGGATGTATTACGTTGCGCACCCCGTTCCGGCGCGCAAGATCAAGAACAGGATGTGACCATGAAAGCTAAGTTCGCCCTTCTTCTTCTCGTCGGCGCATCCAGTGGCGCGGATGCCTACGGCTACACGGTGACTGCTAACTTCACCGGGCAGCAGGAGTTCGTTCAGACCGTGACGGGCAAGAACGCTGTGCGCTGTCACTACCAATACAACGGGCAGGAATACACGAAGCTGTCCGAGTTCGGAACCATATGCCCGATGTCCATAGAGCTGCAGTAGCCAGAAGCAGCCCGCAGTGCCATGCCAACCCCGCCGAGTGCGGGGTTTTTTGCGTCCGCGCGTCTTTTTTTAAACACAACCGAGAGATGCCTCAAAAAAATTTTGCCCGGCGTTAAACAAACTGTTTGACACCGGAGTAAACATGATGTTTAATACAACCCATGCGCTGCACCAACGGCGCATCGAATAGCCCGGCAACGTGAGTCGGGAATGTCTAGCCCGAACTGCAATCGGGCCGACCGGGTGACCTGGCGAAATCGGAGCCAGCGACGCGACAGAGCCGAATAGCTTTACCAGTGCGTTCTCGATCGAGCGCACCGCTAAGGCAAAGGAGACCGGACATGATGAGCCAAATGGCGAGCGACATGATTTGGATGCGGAAGCAGCATGGTTCGCTGATCGAGCTGCTGATTCGTGAATACGCGAACAACCTGATTCAGTTCGGGTGCGAGCCGCGGGGATCGGGGTGCTGACATGCGCTTCTACGACGACTGGCTGCTGAAGGATTTGCCCGACGACGAGGGCAACGATTACGAAGACGACGACCGGAGCGATGAACAGTTCGACCGGTGGGATAGAGAGCGAGAACTCACATGAAGATGACTGAATGGTTTCCGATCAACGTTAAGCCGGTTCGCAATGGCGTCTACCAGACGATTCTTGGTCTCAGAGAGGCTGATAACCCGCCTTATCAGCGGTACGAGGATGGGGAATGGTTTTCGACGTGCGAAACCGCGCAAGAAGCTGAAGATTGCCCGTTTGTGTCTGCTATCTCGGATCTGCTCCACGCTTGGCGCGGCCTGACGGAGAAACCGGAATGAGCAAGCGACAAATGGAATCGCTTCTGGAGGCGATGGAAATGGCTCTGGAAGCGCTCAACGGAGAACAGGGAAAGCGCGAGATCAGGCTGACCAAGGCGGTTCTGGCGCTTCGGATCGCGATGCTCCGATCGGACATCTTCAATGCAAAGCTGGAGGCCGCGTGAAACTAGTCAGCGAAATCGAACTGCATCGCGCTCTGACGCTCAGCGACCTGTTCGCAGGGATGACCGGAGCGATTTTCGCGGGCGCCGCACTTGGCGCGTGGCTGTGGTGGTTTCTCGGTCTCGGGGTGGGAGGATGAAAGATCTGTTGAAGGTCTGGATCGGCGCGGCGGCTGCAGCTCTGGTCTATCTGGCGATCTGCGGGGTTCTGGAAGCACATGAATCCCGCGTGGAGCAGTGCAGCGTAATTCGCTGCGCGTGAGAGGAAGGCAGTGTCCTGATAGGTGAGCATTTCAATAGTGCTCAGCATTCAGTGCATTGCGTTGAGGAGTGCAAATTTTACATGTCGGAATTCGGCCAAAAGGAGCGCCGCATATGGACAAGCAACTTACACACTGGAAGAAACTGATCAACCCGGACTACATCGGCGCCTATGCGCTGACGCCGGACGAAGATCTGACCGTGACCATCGACTACGTTCAGCGCGAGATGGTCACGGGCGCGGACGGTAAGAAGGAGGAATGCACCGTTGCGCATCTCGTCGGACAGAAGCCGCTGATCTTGAACAACACCAACTCTAAGTCGATCCAGAAACTGTATGGGCCGTACATCGAGGAATGGGCTGGCAAGCGCATCACCCTCTTCGCCAGCACGACGCGGGCTTTCGGTGAGACGGTCGAATGTCTCCGGATCCGACCGACAGTCGCTAAGCCCGCGAAACGGCCGATCGGAGATTCCAGGCTGGCCGCCGCAATCAAGTCGATCATCGCCGGCGAGTACACCACGGAAAAACTGCGCGCTCAGTTCCAACTGACTGAAGCGCAGGAAACGAAAGTCAACGATGCGGTTCGCGCCGCGATGGAGGAAAGCAATGCTGCGGATTCGATGCTCGTCTCTGAGCAAGATCATGACGGAACCGAAAGCCAAGGGTGAAGTCCTGTCGGTCGGCGCGAAGACGTACATCGATGAACTGGCGAGCGAGTTCGTGTACGGCTTCAAAAAGGTGGTTTCCAGCAAGGAGATGGACAAGGGGATCATCGTCGAGAACACGTCGATCGCCCTGCTGAATGAAGTCCTGTTCACGAGTTACGCGAAGAACACCGAACGACGCGAGAACGACTGGCTGACCGGCGAATGCGACATCTTCACCGGTTCTCGGATCCACGACATCAAATCTTCTTGGTCACTTGCAACCTTCCCCGCCACGGTGCGCGCCGGCCGGGACAGGGATTACGAATGGCAGCTTCGCGGCTACATGATGCTGTGGGACGTCGACGAATCGGAAATCGACTACTGCATGGTTTCGACGCCCGACGAGCTCATCAGGTTCGAACAGGTGGAGCTGCATTACGTCGATCACATCGACCCTGCGCTTCGAGTCACGCGCGTGCCGTACAGCCGCGACAAGGCGATGGAAGACAAGATCAGGGAAAAGGTCGAAGCGGCGCGGAAGTACTTCGACGAGGTTGTCGAGACGATCGCCGTCGAGCACGCCTGAGTTTCCGAGGTTTCCGGTGATCCGTAGCGTGCGCATAGACGGGCGCTAAAACCGGCCAGACACACCCCCGGCCCTGCGCCGGATAACGATTAAAGAGGACAGCATGAGCGACGAGTTCTATCTGCAAGATAGTCGCAGCTTCGTCGGCAATGACGTGATGTGGTGGGCGAAGAACCGCAACGGCTACACGACCGATCTGCGAAGCGCTCATGTCTTCACGAAGGAAGAAGCGCAGGCGCAGCATAACGCGCGCGCTACGGACATTCCGTGGCCGAAGGAATACATCGATCAGAAGTGGCGCCCCGCGGTCGATTTTCAGTACATCAAGAAGGAAGAGGCGCTGCGCGACACCGGCATCGTTCTAGCGAAGCCGCCAAGGAAGCGCGCCGACACGTTCAATTGCGCCGGCTGCGGACGCTTCACCAAGGAATACGACCGGTGGGTGGACTGCAAACACTGCGGCACCGACAACCGATATTGACCATGATCCGCCTTTCCCACCCCTACCTCGCGCTGCTCGAAGCACTCGACAAACTGGGCCGCGCGAAGAAAGCCACTGACGCACTTGTTCACGCCGCTTGCGTGGCCTTCGTGGAAGTGCTCTCGCACATAACCGGGCAGAGAGTCAGCGTCATTGTCGGGAATGCTGTTATTGCACGAGGTGAGAAATGAGCGACTGGCTCAACAAGGTACACGCTGGAGATTGCCGACAGATCCTGGCGTCATTGCCTGCAGCGTTCGCCGATGCGTGCATCACCGATCCACCCTACGGTGACACGAGCCTTGAATGGGATCGGCGGTGCGAAGGATGGCTCGTGCAAGTCGCGCGCGTGCTGAAGCCTTCCGCCTCGATCTGGGTGTTCGGCAGCATGCGATTCGTCGCGACGCTGTTCGACGAGATGGACGCGCACGGCTTTAAGTACGCGCAAGACATCGTGTGGGAGAAGCAAAACGGCTCGGGATTCCACGCCGATCGCTTCCGCCGTGTGCATGAGCATGCCGTCCAGTTCTACCGCGGCGCTTGGAGCCAGATCTACAAGGAGCCGCAGTTCACGAACGACGCTCGCAAGACGGTAGCGCGCCGAAAAACACGACCCACGCATACAGGTCACATTGAGCGAGGCCATTACGTAAGCGAGGACGGCGGCCCGCGCCTCGTGCGCAGCGTGATCGACATCGCGAACGAGCACGGACGCGCGTTGCATCCGACGCAGAAGCCGCTCGGCATTATCGCGCCTCTAATCGCCTACTCGGTCCCGCCGGGCGGCATCGTAATCGATCCATTTTTTGGCAGCGGATCGACTGGCATTGCGGCGCGCCAGCTCGGGCGCCAGTTCGTTGGCTGCGAGCTCAACCCACAGTACGTCGGGCTGCTGGACGAGCGCTCCCGGCAAGTCGATTTGCTGACCGCCTAACCTCCCCGCCCTTTAGCGATTAACTTTGGAAGACTGAGATGACGCAAGAACTGAAGCCGTGCCCGCACTGCGGCGCCGAAGCCGTGTTGACCGAGCAAGAGCCGCACGATCACTCGCCCGGTCTTGTGGCGCTCACAGGCATTCCCGCGATGCATCCGGGAAGCTGGACGATCGAATGCGTCGCGTGCTCCTGCGGGATGATCTACGCAACGCGCGAGGAAGTCGTAGCCGCATGGAACCGCCGCGCTCTCGCCACCCCCTCCCCTCTCTCAGATGAACCGGTGGCGTGGACGAGTTCAGCGCGATTGGAAAAGATCGCGAAGAATCCGGCGCACGTTGACACCATGTGGGGTGAAGCGCTGACGCATGACGGTACTGACAACGTGCCGCTCTACGCCGCCCCTCTCGCCACTCCGAGCGACAAGCAAGAGGCGGACGGCGGGATGAGCGATAGCCCTCTCGTAATTAAGTTTCGCCGCGATTGCTGGCTGCGAAACCATGCTTATGAGCGAGCCGCGCGTATCTGTGAGGCGATTCTGGCGTTTGGCTTCGTCGGCGACGAGTCAGCAGACCGGTTCGAATGGACCGCAAAAGAGTGTGCGCGGATGGTTCGATCCCTGAAAGACCATGAAGAATTCGCGTCGAAGCACGAGGAACCAAATGACTGACGAACAGATTATCCAAATCGCGCGCACGGCATGCAGACCCTTTCCTTGGGGTGCCGGCGCGACGCGCGAGATATTTCTAGACGCGGTGCGGGCTATCCTCGCCGCACCTCTCGCCCAGTCCGCAGAGCAAGACAGGATTGATGCGGAGCGGTACAGGTGGCTGAGAAAGCAGAACTGGAATGAAGCAGATATGGCGGTTGTTTGTCGGCCGAAGGAGGCGATCAAGCTTGGTTATGACTGCCCGAATGGTGAACGTCTAGACGACGCCATTGACGAGGCCGTATGCGGCAAAAGTCTGAGCAAGAAATGAAATGGCGTCGGATGCACAACTGGAAGCCGCGCAAGTTCTACGCGCGGTGGCATCCGATCAATCTTTGTCCGACCGAGATGCTTGATTCGTGAGGTTTGAAAATGAAAGAACATTTCAAAAAATGGTTCAACTCGCTTCCTGCTGGCGACCATCCGAAAGATGGTGAGGAATGGGCGTGGGAAGGATGGCAAGCCGCCCTCGAATCCCGTGTATTGGCGGAGAGGAAGCCGGTCGGATGGGCGATTCGAGAGAAACATTTCCCCGACAAACTGGTGTTTAGTGATGAAACGGGCGAAGAACCTTCTGAGTACGATCGGAAATGGTTGGCGCAACAGGGGCATGAATATGTGCCCTTGTTCACCCACCCCACGCCGGATGATGCAAAGACCCGTGAAGCATTCGAAAGAGCGCTGAAGCAAACCTATGAAATGGTCGATCCGCTCAATCCTCCGGTTCCGGGAAGCTACGCCAGAGGTGAGCACAATGGAATCATTGCGGCGCTCAAGACCGTGCGCGCCAATTTCGACGCCGCCATCGACCGAGCAAGGCAATCCGGGGAGGAGCAGCCGTGACTGAACACTTTCTGCCAATGGACCACGTGCGGCTCAGATCGACCGGAGAGGACTTGTACGTGAACAGCGCGCATTACGTGTGCATGAAGTCGGGTAAGCCGCGCCAAATGTTCAGTGTATGCCGGACGCTCAAGCCCGGTGAAGAACATCCCGGCACCCTGTATTACGCCGACGAGTGCGACCTGATCCACCGCCATGACTACAAACCGTATAAGGGAATCAGCCGCTGCGATTGCGGCGAGGTGTACACCACGATGGCTGATCTGATGAAGCCGCGAGGGGATGTCACATGGAACTGACACGGCAATCCGGGGAGGAAGGGAAATCGTGAGAGCGGAGATCATCCACATATCGTGGGGCGGCCCCGACCGGTTCATCACCGACGCGAATGGGAAACTCTGGACGTTCGAAATGCACCGCTATTTCGGCCCGTCCGTTCTGACGAAGAACGGCGACATCGCCAAGCGCCAGCCGGGAGAGAAATCCCCCTTCTGGCACGCCTTTACGGCATGGAGTCAGCAAGGCGAGCGCGTCGACGAAAACGGGCGCTGCATTTGGATCGAGCCGGAGAAGCCGCGCCTCATTCATTTGGGCGGCCGGAACTACGCGATTGAGGGTTCCGCCATCGCAGCGAAAGCGATGCAAGACGCGCAGAGCAAGGAGGGATCGTGACTGAGCCAATAAAGTCATGCCCGTTCTGCGGAAAGCCGCCATATGTCGCGGAGGAGTTTGATCCCGACGATTGGTGGTTTGTTGAATGCCGCACGATCAATTGCGTTAGCCCAAGTGTAGGCGGCCGCACTTCGATTGAGTCGGCCATCGCTAAATGGAATCAGCGCGCTCCTGAGTCGAGCGTGGCGAGCAAAGAGGAACAGAAGTGACCAGCAACATCGATGAATTCATGCGCGTAAGCCGCGCGTATCTGGAGAGAGAGTGATGAGTGACCGCCTGATGTCAGCCGAAGACCTCGCGCGCGTGACGGGTAAGAAAACATCGACGAAGCAGGCCGAATGGTTCCAGTCTGAATTCGGCGTGCGCGTCGTGCGCTGCGCAGACGGAAGCCCGGTAATGACCTGGGCGACCTTCGAAGCGCTGATGCAGAAGCGCGTCGGTATATTATCCAACAGCACGGAGCCTCCGCGCCCCGCCCTTAGACCATTGAGAACCGTACGATGAACGCCCGCCGCAGAACCGTTCCGGATGGCTTGCCGAGCCGAGTTTATGAGAAGAGCGGAAGCTGGTACTACTTTCCCAAGGGCGGTCGCTGGATCAAGCTGTGCCGCGTGGACGAAGGCGAGACCAAGATGCTCAAGCGCCTGGCCGCTGAGAAGGAAAAGGCCGAATCACAGAAAGGACTCGGCAACACGCCGGCGCTCGTCGACGAATACGTGAAGGAGAAGCGCGGCGAGCACCGCGAGAAAGGCTGGTGGCGTTATGGCGAATACGTGAAAGAGGGGTTTCTCGACATCGACGTGCAATTGGTCGATCCAGCCTACGTCGCCGAATTCCTGAAGAACTGGAAAATGAAGATCCCCATGCAGCGCACGATGCGCGCCTTCCTGAGCGGCTTCTTTCAATGGTGCCGGGAGAACCGGCACTTTGTCGGCGAGAACCCGTGCACCGGCATCCGCCTGAAGGCACAGCCGGACCGCGACGTCTACATCACCGACGAGCATTTCGCTATGATCCGCGCCGAGCTCGCCATCAATCCGATGATCCTCGCGCTGGTCGATCTCTGCTATCTGACGCTCCAACGTTCGACGGAAATCCGCGCGCTGAAGTGGCGCAAGTCGAGTGATGACGACGTGAACTGGATAGACCGGGAGAACGGCGTGATCCACTTCAAGCCGAGCAAGACGCAGCACACGAGCGGCCTCTCGGTCGACGTGACGATCACGCCCGACATTGAAGCCGCGCTCGAGGTGGCGCGCAGCACCGGGAAGGTGAAGTCGCCGTATGTGCTGCACACGCGCACCGGAAAGCCGTGGGGCGATACGACTGCATTGCAGGTGTGGCGCCGCGCGTGCGATCGCGCCGGGCTGCAAAAATACGCCTACACGATCAAGGACATCCGCGCGAAAGCGATCACCGATGCGGCCGACGGTGGATACACGATTGAGCAGCTTCGCATTGCCGCCGTGCACACGAAAACGACCACGACGCAGTTCTATTTCAAGGGCAAAAAGAACGGGAAAAGCGAGGTGAAAATGGCCACGAAGAAGTCAGCATAGGCCAGGAATATTAGAAACGGCCACCCTGAATATTAGAAACGCCTTACTGGATAAGGGCTTCCGGGCGAAAATGCTGACCGTACTTGAGCACCGTGTTCGACACGCGCGCCTTGACGTCCCACACGCCCGGATAGGCCCACGCCAATTGATTCGATCCGCCGCCGTCCGTGCCCACGTGCACGCGATTACCCGCCCCGTTGCCGCCGTTCAGCTTGAACGCGCCGAAGAGCGACACGTCGCCGCCGAGCCCGATCAGGCCCTTGGTATAGCCCGATTCGAAGACGGCCTGCGCGCCGAGCACCCACGCGTCCTTCTTGCCCGCGCCCTTGAATTCGTCATGCTCGGTAAAGGAGCGCATCAGCACGTTGAAGTGCGAATCCTCGAGGAAGCCCTTCGACTTCGCCTGACTGCTCACCGGCGCGTCCGCTTCGGTGTTGGGCGGCGAATCCGGCGGCGCTTCGGTGTGACGCGAAACAGGCTGAGTTTCGGCTTCATCGGCGTGCGCGGCGACTGTCGCGGCCATGAAACCGCTGAACAACAAAATCGATAGCGCTAGTGAACGTTTTTGTTTTGTCACGAAAAAGATCTCCACTTATTTTGATTCAACTGCTGACGGCTTGATCGAAACGAAGGATTGCGAAACACCTCGCCCGGCGACGCTAGAAGCGTCGAGGCGTACAGGCGGATGAGCAAACGGAGCAAAGGACGGGCGACGCGTGTACTTTATTTATTGCGGGTGTGTCTTCCTCGAATATCGTTGATTTTCTGATTGGCGCGGATTGGCGCGAATCGCCATTCAAGCAAACAGGCACGCCGCCGATGAATCCGCCCCGAACGTGCGCAGCGCCGGCACTTCGCGCGAGCAGCGCGTCTGTGCCATCGGGCAGCGCGTATGGAACACGCAGCCCGAAGGCGGATCGATCGGGCTTGGAATGTCGCCCGACAGGATCTGCACGGTCTTGGCGCGCTCGACCGACGGATCGGGCACCGGCACCGCCGACAACAGCGCGCGCGTGTACGGATGGCGCGGCGTGCCGTAGAGCGCATGTTTCTCCGCGAGCTCCATCACGCGGCCGAGGTACATCACCATCACGCGATCGGAGATGTGACGCACCACGGCCAGATCGTGCGCGATGAAGATGAGCGCGAGCTTCATCTCCTTTTGCAGCGACTTGAGCAGATTCACGATCTGCGCCTGAATCGACACATCGAGCGCCGACACGGGTTCGTCGCAGATGACGAGCTTCGGCTCGACGATCAGCGCGCGCGCGATGCCGATGCGCTGGCACTGCCCGCCGGAAAACTCATGCGGATAGCGGTTGATCATCTGCTCGCGCAGGCCGACCTTCGCCATCATCGCGCGCACGCGTTCGTCCATGTCCCGCTTTGCGATACCAGGCCGATGCTCGACGAGCGGCTCCGCGATGATCTGTCCGATCGTCATGCGCGGATCGAGCGATGCGAGCGGGTCCTGGAAGATCATCTGCACGTCGCCGCGCACGCGATGCCATTCGCGCGCCGATGCACCCGAGAGCGTGGCGCCCATCCATACGATGTCGCCGGCCGTCGCGGGAATGAGGTTCAGGATCGCGCGCGACAACGTGGATTTGCCGCAGCCCGATTCCCCGACGACGCCGAGCGTCTCGCCCGCCTTTAAATCAAAGCTCACGCCGTCGACGGCCTTCAGCGTGCGGCGCGGCGCCCACGGCAGGCGGTTTTTCGACTTCACCTGAAAATGCACGCGCATGTCGCGCACGGAGAGGATCGTCGCGTCAGACATGGCTCGTTTCCTTCGTGACTTGATGAACCGGACGATGACAGGCCCGCAGCCAGCCCGGTCCGACGGCCTTCAGCGCGGGCGCATCGACGGCGCATTCGTCGCCGGCATCGGCGCAGCGCTCGTGGAACGGACAGCCCGCCGGCGGATGCGCCATGTTCGGCGGATTGCCCGGAATGCCGGTCAGCTCACCACCCTCGTGATCGAGGCGCGGCAGCGCGCGCAACAGGCCGATGGTGTACGGATGCGAAGGCTTCGCGAACAACGTGGCGGCATCGCACTGCTCCATCACGCGGCCGCCGTACATCACCATCACCTTTTCGCACAACCCGGCGACGACGCCGAGATCGTGCGTGATCAATACGATCGACGTGCCGAAATCGTGTTGCAGGTTGCGCAGCAATTGCAGGATCTGCGCCTGCACGGTGACGTCGAGCGCGGTGGTCGGCTCGTCGGCGAACAGCACTTCGGGTTCGCACAGCAGGGCCATCGCGATCATCACGCGCTGGCGCATGCCGCCGGACAGCTCGTGCGGATACTGCCCGATGCGATGCGCCGCCTCCGGAATGCGCACGGCTTCGAGCATCGCAATCGCGCGCTTCTTCGCTTCACGGCGCGTGACGTTCTTGCGCAGTTCCAGCACTTCGGTCATCTGCCGCTCGATCGTGAGATACGGATTGAGCGAGCTCATCGGATCCTGAAAGATCATCGAAAGGCGATTGCCGCGGATGCGGTTCATCGCGCGATCCGACATGCCGATGAGATTCTCGCCGCGATACATCGCCTGTCCGCGCGCGCGCCCGTTCGATGCGATGAGGCCCAGCATGGCAAGCACGCTCTGGCTCTTGCCCGAGCCCGATTCGCCGACGATGCCGAGCGTCTCGCCCTCTTCCAGCGAAAAGTTCACGCCGTTCACGGCGCGCACGGTGGCGTCGTGCGTCCTGAACTCGACCTGCAGGTCATTGACTTCGAGTAACGGCATGGCTCACCTGTCCTTCGGATCGAGTGCGTCGCGCAGCCCGTCGCCGACAAAATTGATGCAGTAAAGCGTGATCGACAACAGCGCCGCCGGGAACAGCAAGATCCACGGCGACGATTCCATCACGCCGACGCCGTCCTGAATCAGCACGCCCCAGCTCGTCATCGGCTCCTGCACGCCGAGTCCGAGAAACGACAGCACCGATTCCGTGAGGATGACGGCGGGCACGGTGACGGTCGTGTAGATCGCGACGATGCCGAGCAGATTCGGCACCACATGCCGCGCGATGATGCGTCGCGTCGGCACGCCGATCGCGCGCGCCGCCTCGACATACTCCTTCGAGCGGATCGAAAGCGTCTGGCCGCGCACGACGCGCGCCATGTCCATCCACGAAAAAATGGTGATGGTGACGACGACGAGATAGAACTCGCGGCCGAGCAGCGTCACCATCAGGATCGCGATGAGCAGGTACGGGATGGCGTACATCATGTCGACGATGCGCATCATCGCGTTGTCGACGCGTCCGCCGACGAAGCCCGCGATCGCGCCCCACACGATGCCGAGCGTGACGGACGTGAGCGTGGCGAGCGCGCCGATCATCAGCGAGACGCGGCCGCCGATCAGGCAGCGCACGAGCAGATCGCGGCCGGTGTCGTCGGTGCCGAAGAGGTGCCAGTTCGCGAGCGTGGGCGCCGCGCTCGTCGCGTTCCAGTCGGTGGAGTCGAATTCGTTCGGCAGGAGCCACGGCCCGACGATGCACGCGAGCGTGACCAGAACGAGCAGGATCAGGCTCACGACGGCGGCCTTGTTGCGCAGGAAACGCGCGCGCGCGTCCTGCCACGGGCTGCGGCCCGCGACGGCCTTTTCGAGCATGGGTGCAAGAGAAGCAGATTTCATCGCGCGCCCTTTCAATAACGGATCTTAGGATCGAGCCACGCATACGCGAGATCGACCAGCAGGTTGAGCACCACCGCCACGACCGTGACCAGCACGACGAGGCCGAGCACGAGCGTGTAATCGCGATTGGCCGCGCCGTTCACGATCAGCTTGCCGATGCCCGGCAGCGAGAACACCGATTCCGTGACGACCGCGGCCGTAATCGACGAAATGGCGAGCGGCCCGATCACCGAAACGACCGGAATCAGCGTCGGCTTCAGCGCATGACGCAGCACGACGGTGCGCATTGGCAGTCCCTTTGCGCGCGCGGTGCGGATGTAGTTCGTGTTCAGCACCTCGATCAGGCTCGCGCGCGTCACGCGGCCGACTGTCGCCACGTTGATCATCACGAGCAGCGCGACGGGCAGCGCCATGTAGCGCAGCTGGAAGTCGTTCCAGCCGCCCGCGGGCAGCCACTTCAGCAGGATCGCGAAAACGAGGATCAGCACCGGCCCGAGCACGAACGACGGGAACACGTTACCCGCGTTGCTGACGAGCATGAGCGCATAGTCCGCGATGCTGTTGCGATAGAGCGCCGCCGCGACGCCCAGCGCCACGCCGATCACGATCGCGAGGAGCATCGACACGCCCCCGATCGTGAGCGACACCGGCAGCGCCCGCAGCACGAGGTCGTTCACGCTCCAGTCGGCATAGCGGAACGACGCGCCGAGATCGCCGTGCATGAGACCGTCGAGATAAAACAGATACTGCTTCCACAGCGGCTCGCCGAGGTGGTACTTCGCCTGCAGGTTCGCAAGCACTTCGGCGGATACCTTGCGCTCGCCGTCGAACGGTCCGCCGGGCGTCGCATGCAGCAGCAGATAGCAGATCGTCACGACGATCAGCAGCGTCGGCAGCGTGAGCAGCACGCGCCGCAACGTGTAGGACCACATGAGCGTTCCCCTTCGCCTATGGCAGTGAATTCAGCGATGTCAGTGCTTGACGATGTAGAGATCCTTGCTGCCGTAGTGATCCATCGGGTTCTTCAGCGAGTAGCCGCCGACATAGCTCTTCACGAGACGCGGCAAGCCGTATTGCAACAGCGGCAGCATCGGGTAGTCGTCCATCACGAGCTTCGCGGCCTCAGTCTGCAATTGCGCGCGCTTCGCGAGATCCGCGGTTCCGGCCGCATTCTTGATGAGTGCGTCGGCCTTCGGGTTGCAGTTGAAGTTATCGTTCTGCTCCGACTTGCATTGCACGAGCGTAAGGAAGGTCGTCGCGTCGTTGTAGTCGGCCACCCAGCCATTGCGCGCGATCTGATAGTCGCCTTCATGGCGCTTCTTCAGCAGCACCTTGAACTCCATCGACTCGATGTCCATCGTGAGGCCGAGCTTCGTCTTCCATTCCGACGCGACGAAGATCGCCATCTTCTTGTTGTAGTCGCTCGTGTTCATCGCGAAACGCAGCTTCGTGCCCGGCTTCACGCCCGCCTGTTCCAGCAGCTTCTTCGCTTCCTCGACGCGCTTCGCCATCGGCCAGGCCGACCATTCGTAGTTCGAGACGTCCGCGCCGCTCACGCCCTTCGGCAGCAGGCCGTACAGCGGCGTCTGGCCATCGGCGGTCACGCGCTGCGCGAGCAGATCGCGGTCGATGACCATCGAGAGCGCCTTGCGCACGCGCACGTCCTTCAGCAGCGGATCGCGATTGTTGAAGCTGTAGTAGCGCGTGCCGAGAATCAGCGAGTTGCGGATGTCCTTCGGAAATTGCTGGCTGTACTTCGCGTACGTGCCCGTCGGCAACTGATACGTCATGTCGTTCTCGCCGGACTGGAACAGCTTGACGTCGGTGTTCTCGTCCTCGACCGGCAGGTAGGTGACCTGCGTCAACTGGACGTTCTTCTTGTCCCAGTAGTTCGCGTTCTTCGTCAGCACGAGCTTGCTGTTGACCTGCCAGTCCTTGAGCTGAAAGGCGCCGTTGCTGACGAGATTGCCTGGCTTCGTCCAGTCCTTGCCGAATTTTTCGACCGTCGCGCGATGAACCGGCCCGAAGTTCGGATTCGACATCAGTTCGGGCAGGAACGGCACGAGGCCGTCAGTCCTGACTTCGATCGTGTTCGCGTCGATGGCGCGCACGCCGAGCGCGCTCGCCGGCTTCTTGCCCGCCACGATATCCGCGCCGTTTTGCACGAAGGGGCCAAACACGCTCGCATACGACGACGCCGTTTTCGGATCGACGAAGCGCTGGCAGCCGTACACGAAATCGTTTGCGGTGACGGGATCGCCATTGGACCAGCGCGCGTTCTTGCGCAAGTGGAAGATCCAGGTCGTCGCGTCCTTCTGTTCCCACTTTTCCGCGACGCCCGGCACAACTTTGCCGTCCGGGTCGGTGGCGGTCAGGCTCTCGAACAGGTCACGCGAAACGTTGGCCGCCACCACGCTTTCGACCAGCGCGGGATCGAGCGTTTCGACCTCGGAGCCGTTGTTGCGCACGAGTTCCTGCTTCGCGGCGAGCGTAACGCCAGTCGGCACGATGGCGGCCGTCGCGTGCAGCGCGGAGAGGGCCAGCAGCGTCGCGGCGGCGGCGAGCTTCGTGCGTCGGATCGATACGTGGGGAACAGCAAAAAACGTCATGGGGAATCCTCTTTCTTTGTCTCGACTATTGGTTGTTGACTTTCGTTTTCCTTGCGTACGTTCGCAGTCCTTCGTGTAAGGGGTGTTTATCGCAAGTAGGATAAACAAGCTGACCGCAAACTTGGCAAATCTAACGAAAAGCTTTCTTGATGCCACCGCGTCGCTGCGGCGAAGTCACGTACAGATCACGCGCCTGGCGGACGATTCTTTTGCGGGACGCTTTCATTCGCGCTTCAGGCTGGCGGCGAGTATTTCGCATCAATAAGTCAGATGCCACTCACATGTGCTTATAGTCACTAAATTTTTCGAATAGTCGTTCAATTTGTTGAATCGAGGCACTTTGCGGTTTTTGCTGCATAGCTGGCCTTAAGGCAGCAAGTGCTTGTTTCCTATAAGATTGCGTCGCCGTATAACTGCCGCTTCAATGCCGTCCGAAAGATGATCCGTTTTCGCCAGATCGAGGCTTTTCGCAGCCTCATCATGACCGGCACCAGTGTCGGTGCAGCAAAAAAACTCCATGTGACGCAACCCGCGATCAGCCGGCTGATTGCCGACCTCGAAGCCGATCTCGGTTTCAGCCTGTTTTCGCGCATCGGCGGCCGTCTGAATCCGACGACCGCAGGGCTGCGCTTCTACAAATCCGTCGAGGAGAACTTTCTCGGCCTGGAGCGCCTGAAGCAGGTCGCCGACATGATCCGCGAGGAAGCGTCCGATGGCCTCACGGTCGCGTGCATGCCCGTGCTCGCAACGACGCTCCTGCCGCCCGTGCTCGCCGATTTCACCGAGCGGCACCCTGGCGTGCCGATCAAGGTGGACTCGGTGAAGGTGCCCGAGGTGCTCGTGAACCTGCAGAATCACAAGGCCGATATCGCGCTGAGCCTCGCGTTTCCGGCGGTCGCGGGCATCGAGGTCGAGACGCTGCTCAAGGCGCGCGCTTCCTGCGCGATGCCCGCCACGCACAAGCTCGCAAAAAAGAAGATCGTTCGACCATCCGACTTGCGCGGCGAGAAGCTGATCGGCTGGTTGCCGAATTCGCGCCAGCCTTACGAAGCCGAGCAATCGCTCATTTCATCCACCGAGGACCGGCCGCGTTATACGGTCTTCACCGACACGGCCCACACCCGCTATGCGATGGTCGCGGGCGGCCTTGGCATTTCGATCGTCGAGCCCTTCGGGGCGAAGGTCTGGCGCGCGCATGGTGTCGTCGTGCGGCCGTTCGAGACCGACATCGAGTATGAATATGTGTTGTCGTATCCGAGCAGCGGAATTCGCTCGGACCTTGTCGCGTCGTTCCGCAATTCGGTGAAGCGCGTCGTCGAGCACTATTCGTTCGAGGCCCCGCAGGAAGTCCTCTCGGGGGACGCCCCGAAGCGAGTCCCCCAAAACGACGCGCCGCACGATGACGCCGCAAGTGATACACCGGACGCGGTTTCTTCGAGCGCCGACTGACGCCCTGCGCGCCGTTCAGCCGCCGAGCAGTTTTCGCGCGCGCTCGCGCATCTGCCCGGCGGAGACATCCTCGATGTGAGTCGCGATCCACCAGACGTGCCCGAACGGATCGCGCAGCTTGCCACCGCGGTCGCCGTAGAACTGGTCTTCGACCGGGCGCAGGATCGTCGCGCCTTCGTCGGTGGCGCGTTGCGCGACCGCGTCGACGTCCGTCACGTAGAGATGCAGCATCACGGGCGTGCCGCCGACCGAGAGCGGCCCGATCGTCCCGTGATCGGGAAACTCGTCGCACAGGTAGATGACGTTGCCGCCGATTATCAACTCCGCATGTCCGATACGTCCGTCCGGCTGCTCGATCCTGAACGTTTCGGTCGCGCCGAACACTTTCGTGTAGAAGTCGATGGCGCTGGCGCAGCCCGCTACCGCCATGTAGGGAATCACGCCACGACGGTCATGTGGAATCGGATCGACTTGCGAGGCCATGTCACTCTCCTGGAATGTCGCGGACGCCCTGCCCGCGTCTGCTTCGACACGCATGCACCGCCGATGGTGCCCGGCCTTGATCCGGCTCCGCGTCTCGGGCATGCTGTGGGCCAATTCCGGCGGCCTCGCCTCGAACGCGCATTCGCGCTTCGCTTCATACTCTTGCTTGTCGTAGTCGCTTCAAACCCCATCCACACGGAGCACTCATGCACGATCTGAAAGGCAAAACGATCCTCATTACCGGCGCGAGCACCGGCATCGGCGCGGCGGCAGCAAGGGCGTTCGCGCAGTATGGCGCGAATGTCGCGGTGCACTACAACAGTTCGAAGGACAAGGCCGAGGAAGTCGCGAAGGACGTGCGCGCGCTCGGCGTCACGGCCATCACGGTCGGCGCGGACGTACGCGACTCGAAGGCAATCGACGCCGCCGTCGCGCAAGTCGTCGATACCTTCGGCAAGATCGACGTGCTCATCAACAATGCGGGCAGCCTCGTGAAGCGCGAGCCGATCGCATCCGCGAGCGACGAACTCTTCGACGAGATCATGCACATCAACGCACGCTCGGTGGTCGCGTTCACGCGCGCGGCGCTGCCGTCGCTGCGCTCGGGCGGCGGCGGGTCGATCATCAACGTGACGTCGGTGGCGGCGCGCAACGGCGGCGGCCCCGGCGCGCTGCTCTATGCGGCATCGAAAGGCTTTGTCAGCACGATCACGAAAGGCATGGCGAAGGAACTGATGCCTGACCGCATCCGCGTGAACGCGGTGGCGCCGGGCGTGATTCAGACGCCGTTCCAGGAACGCTTCACGACGCCCGAGCAGCTCGAATCGTTCCGCAAGTCGATTCCGATGGGCTTCATCGGCGAGCCCGACGATTGCAGCGGCGCGTTCCTCTACCTCGCGTCCGAGGCGATGTCGCGCTATGTGACGGGGCAGATCATCGACGTAAACGGCGGGCAGCTGATGCCCTGATCGTCGCACCGCGGCGCTCGTGGTATATAAAACGTCTGCTCTTTCGTCGCATGCAATAAAGGAGAAATACAGGAGATGCTTTTGAAAAAAGAACCGCGCATCCGGTCCCTCGCGCTCGGCGCCATCGTCGCGTCGGCGCTCATGACGGCGGGTTTCGTCGAGACAGCGCCGGCCTATGCGAAAACCGCCGACAACCAGCCGGCCGTTCTGACCGCGTCGGCGGTCGCCGTCGCGGACAAATACGCCGCCGACACCGCCGAGCAGATCTTCAAGCAGGGCGGCAATGCGGTCGATGCAGCCGTCGCCATCGCCTTCACGCTCGCCGTGACGTATCCGGAGGCGGGCAATATCGGCGGCGGCGGCTTCATGACGCTCTACGTCGATCATCGCCCGTACTTTCTCGACTACCGCGAGCGCGCGCCGCTTGCCGCCACGCGCAACATGTACCTCGACGACAAGGGCGAGGTCATCAAGGGCATGAGTCTCTACGGGCACCGCGCGGTCGGTGTGCCCGGCACGGTCGACGGCATGTGGGAAGCGCAGAAGCGCTTCGGCAAGCTGAAGTGGAAGCAGGTGCTCGCGCCCGCCATCAGGTACGCGCAGGACGGCTTCGAAGTCGACGATCAATTGATCAAGCGCCGCGACGACGCCTCGAAGGATTTCGCCGGCAAGACCAACTTCGACCTCTACTTCGGCGGCATGAAGGCGGGCCAGGTGTTCAAGCAGCCCGACCTCGCGAAGACGCTGCAGCGCATCTCCGACAAAGGCGCGAAAGGCTTTTACGAAGGCGAGACCGCCAACCTGATCGCCCGGTCGATGGAAGGCCACGGCCTCATCACCGCGCGCGACCTGAAGGACTACAAGGCCGTGTGGCGTCAGCCGATCACCGCGAGCTGGAACGGCTATCGCGTGATCACCGCGCCGCCGCCGAGTTCGGGCGGCGTCGGCCTCGTGCAGTTGCTGAAGATGAAGGCCGATATCAAGGACAAGTTTCAGGACGTGCCGCTCGATTCCGCGCAGTACATTCACCTCGTCTCCGAAATCGAAAAGCGCGTCTTCGCGGACCGCGCGCAATATCTCGGCGATCCCGATTTCTACAAGGTGCCGGTCGCGCAGCTCATCAACGACGACTACATCCTGAAGCGCGCGCAGGAAGTGAATCCCGATACGCCTTCGGACACGAAGAGCGTCCAGCCGGGACTCGGCACGTCGATGCCCGAGAAAGCGGAGACGACGCACTTCTCGGTGGTCGACAAGTGGGGCAACGCGGTATCCAACACCTACACGATCAACGGCTACTTCGGCTCGGGCGTGGTCGCGGAAGGCACGGGCGTCGTGCTCAACGACGAAATGGACGACTTCGCGTCGAAGCCGGGCGTGCCGAACATGTTCGGTGTCGTCGGAAGCGATGCGAACTCCATCGCGCCGAAGAAACGCCCGCTTTCGTCGATGACGCCGACCATCCTCACGAAGGACGACAAGGTCGCGATGGTGATCGGCACGCCGGGTGGATCGCGCATCTTCACGTCGATCTTCCAGGTCATCACCAACGTCTACGACTTCAACATGCCGCTCGCCGAAGCCGTGGGCGCGACGCGCTTCCATCATCAGCTGCTGCCGCCGAACACGATCTTTCAGGAGCCGTTCCATCAGCTCGATCCGGAGGTCATCAAGCAGCTCGAGGAGAAGGGCTACAAGTTCACGATGCAAGGCTTCAACGGCGACATTCAGGCGATCCGCATAGACGGCGACAAGCCCGAGCCGATGTCCGACCCGCGCGGACGCGGCGTGTCGCGCGTCATCCAGTAATGCGCCGCACAACGGCGAGCAAGTAAAATAGCGGACCGCGCCGGACTAGCGTTTGCCCTAGTCCGGCGTAGTGCCGGTCTTGCCAAAGCCCCGCCCCGCGAGCGATTCCGGGCATATAAGCCCCTCGGCATGACCGGCATGTTTTTCATGGGATTGGACCCCGCGTTCTGTTCCCCTAGTCTCTGTCCTGACCGAGTGCAGCCGCAAGCGCACGTCACTCGGCATCATCCAGAACTACATACGAGACGACCCTGACGATGGCCCCGCAGTGCCCGCCCCGCCACGAGCGCGGCGCACGGTTGCCGTTTCAGCGTGCTGATAAAGGAGCAGCTCATGATGGAATCCCCCGCCCAGCAGCTTGGCGACATCGATATCACCTCCACGGAACGAGACGAAAGCGAGCAGGCCGCGAGCGGCGGATTTCTCGATCGCTACTTCGGCATTTCGCAAACCGGCAGCACGGAAAAGCGTGAGGTCGTGGCGGGCGTCACGACGTTCCTCGCGATGGTCTACTCCGTGTTCGTCGTGCCGGGCATGCTCGGCAAGGCGGGTTTCGACACGAGCGCGGTGTTCGTCGCCGTGTGTCTCACCACCGCATTCGGCTCGCTCCTGATGGGCGTCTGGGCGCGCCTGCCGATCGCCATCGGCTGCGCGATCTCGCTGACCGCGTTCACGGCCTTCGGCCTCGTGCTCGGCAAGGGACTCCCGCCGGCGATCGCGCTCGGCGCGGTGTTCCTGATGGGCGTCGTGTTCACGGCGATCTCCGTCACCGGCGTGCGCTCGTGGATCCTGCGCAATCTGCCGACGGGCGTCGCGCACGGCACGGGCATCGGCATTGGCCTGTTTCTGCTGCTGATCGCGTCGAACGATGTCGGCCTGATCATCAAGAATCCCGCGCCCGGCATGCCGGTTTCGCTCGGGCATATCACGGCGTTTCCGGTGCTGATGTCGGTCGCCGGTCTCGCCGCGATCTTCGGTCTGGAGCGCCGGCGCGTGCCGGGCGGCATCCTGCTCGTCGTGGTCGGTCTGTCGGCAATCGGCCTGATCTTCGATCCGTCCGTGCGCTTTCACGGCATCTTCGCGCTGCCGTCGCTGTCGGCGCCGGGCCATGCCTCGCTGATCGGCGCGATGGACATCAAGGGTGCATTGTCGATGGCCGTGCTGCCGAGCGTGCTGGCGCTCGTGATGACCGCCGTGTTCGACGCGACCGGCACGATCCGCGCCGTGGCCGGCCAGGCGGGCCAGATCGACAAGAACGGTCGCATCGTCAACGGCGGCCGCGCGCTGACCGCCGATTCGCTCAGCTCGATCTTCTCCGCGTGCTTCGGCGGCGCGCCGGCGGCGGCATACATCGAATCGTCGGTGGGCGTCGCGGCAGGCGCGAAGACGGGCCTCGCGGCCACGGTCGTCGGCGTGTTGTTCCTCGTGGTGATGTTCCTCTCGCCGCTCGCCGCGCTCGTGCCCTCCTATGCGACGGCGCCCGCGCTCATGTACGTCGGTCTGTTGATGCTCGGCAATGTCAGCAAGCTGCATTTCGAGGATACCGTCGACACGATGTCGGGCCTCGTCTGCGCGGTGTACATCGTGCTGTCGGCGAATATCGTGACGGGCATCATGCTCGGCTTCACCACGCTCGTGATCGGGCGCATCGTCGCGGGTGAGTGGCGCAAGCTGAATGTCGGCACCGTGGCGATTGCGGTCGTGCTCGCGGTGTTCTATCTCGGCGGCTGGGCGATCTGAACGCTGGCTGCATCGTTTGAAACGCAAACGGCGCGCTGTCCGAAAGGACAGCGCGCCGTTTTTTCTCTGAAGCCCGCGGGCCCGTCAGCCAGCGACGCGCGTGCCGGCCATCTTGCGAATGCTGCGATCGACACGGAACATGATCAGCGAAAGCACCAGCGTAATGAACAGGGCTGTCGCACCGGCGACTACGCTGAGCGACTGAAGCGCCGAAATACGCTTTTCGGAAGCCTCTTCCTCCGCCGCGGTCTTTTTCAACGCGATGGCGGCGTGTTGCGTCTCCCACTCGGAACTGAACTGCGTGATGGCCGAACTGACCACCGAGAAGAATTGGTCTTGCGAGCCGTTGACTTTCTTGCCCACGTCGGCCCGCGACAGCACGTCGTCCAGATACTTCGTTTCCGCTTTCCCGAAGTTTGCGCCGCGATCGGGATTGTCCATCCATGAACCGACGAGTCCTTGCAGGTCGCTCTTCTCCAAGGCGAATCCGGTCCCCACGAGACGCTTTCCATGCTTGAGCAGGACGATATGCACGCCGTCGACGAGCGCGGCTCTTTCCTTTTCCGCCGGGTCTGTCGGCGCGGCGTCGGTTTCATGCTGATCGGCGGCTGGTTCTGCGTTTTCCAGATGGAACGCCGACGCGCTGACTGAGATATCCGAAGGTACGGCCACTGCCTTCGCTTTGTAATTCATCGCGGCCGGCACGCCAGCCACGACCGCGACGATCAACGCCAGTGTCGCGAGCACCAGAAAGATGATTCTGACGAGTTGCAAATAGCCGTTCTCCAGCTTGCTTATGAAGTACATCGTGTGCGCCCTCTTATTCGAGATTTTTTGTCATGCCGACCACGTGGCGCGGCGGCATGGAGTCGAGACCGTCCGCTCGCGCGAACCGGTACGATTATCTCTGAGAGGAATCCTCACGATCCAGGCTTTCTGTAAATTTTCGAATTACCTGCGCGCTGGCGACACGGGCCGCCAGCACGCGTTGCTCGGGCGCTTCTACTTGTCGACGAGCGCCACTTGCCCCGTCTCCAGCAACGACTTGAGATTCGACAGAATCTTTGGCCACCCGCCCGACACGGCCTCGATGAACGGTTTGCTGTCGCTCACGTGCGTAATGGTGAGTTTGACCGCATCGCCCTGCTGCTCCAGTTCGTAAGTGCAGCGCGAATAGCCCGCGTCCTTCAGATCCTCGCGAAACTCGTTGCGCCATTTGAGCACGAGGCGTTTGCCCGGCTCGGCTTCGAGCACTTCGCCCGCGTCCGCGACGCGCCCGTCGGAGAACAGCATCTTCCATGACGAACCGGCCTGCCAGTCGGATTCCTGGTGCATGCCGAACCAATAACGTTTTATATGTTCCGGCGTCGTCAATGCTTCCCATAATTTATCGGGCGTCGTGCGGATGTAGGTCACATATACAAAGGTGTCGCTACTCATGATCGTCTCCTTCAAGCGTGCGTTTGAGGTCGGACAGAGCGTCCAGGCGCGGACGCTCGAACTTGCTGATCCAGCGTTGCGCGATCTCGTGGATCGGCACCGGATTGAGGAAATGATGCTTCTCGCGGCCGTGACGCTGCGTCGACACAAGATTCGCGGCCTCGAGTATCGCCAGATGCTTCGACACGGCCTGTCGTGTCATGCGAAGGCCATCGCATAGTTCGCCGAGCGTCTGCCCATTAGCTTGATGAAGCCTGTCGAGTAGTTGCCTGCGGCTGGCGTCCGCGAGTGCGCGAAAAACCGAATCGTCATCCATGAGCGCATTATGCAACCATTTGGTTGCATGTCAAGCGGCTTCGTTCGATAAAGCAGCGGCCCGAATGCAACAACGCCCCGGAAGCCTTGCGCTTCCGGGGCGTTGTTCGATGCTCTGACCGGGATGCAGTCGCGCGGTGCTTACTTGCGGCGATAGGATTCGACGAGAATCTCGCAGTTTTGCAGATGCAGTTGCAGCGCACGGTTCCACTCGCGACGCACCGCAGCCTTCGACGCGCGCAGCCAGGAACCGAACGAAACGAGCAGGGATTGTTGTGCAGTGGTTTTCATGAGCGGCTCTCAGGGTAAGTAGCTAGGGAATAACCCTAACTATACGCCGTTTACGCTGCATTGCAACAATTTCACAAAAATGCAACAGGGTATCCCCTAGGTCGCCGGTCAGACTTACTGCGGCACGTCCGGCGCGAGTTGCACGCCTTTCTTGAAAATGAAGCAGCCGTAGCCGCGCGTCTCGCCGGTGGCGATCACGCAATACGCCTTCTTCGCGCGCTCGTAAAACGCGAAGCGCTCGACCGACGCAAACGGCACGGCGCGACCTTCGGCGACGTCGATCTCGCGCTGGGCCTCGCGTTGCACGGCGGGCAGCGCGGCCGCGTCGCCGACGACTTCCATCCGCTCGGCGGGATGATCGACGAAGGTATCGAGCGGCAGCACCGAGAGCACCGCCTGCACCGCGCGCGGCGCGCCAACGCCATCGAGCCGCAGCACGCGGCCGAGCACGGTCTGACGAGCGACCGAATCGGCGGGAAAGTTGGCGTCGCAGATCACGACCTCGTCGCCGTGGCCCATCGCGCAAAGCGCGTGCAGGATGTCGGCGTTGAGCAGCGGATCGATATTCTTCAGCATGTTTTCTTGTTCTCCATGACGTTAGGCCCAGTCGATTTATGGTACGCGCCGCCGCGCCGCTAGGGCACGAGCAAGTCGCCCTGCCGCGCCGCGCCGTCGCCCGCGATGCGCGCGACCAGCATTCCCGCCGTCGCGAAACGTGTCCAGTGCCGCGCGTACAGCACGCCCTCGGTCTGCGCGACGAGCGGCACGAGCCGGTCATCGAGCGGGTCGAGCACGTCGGCGATGACGTCGCCCGCGCGCACCGTCTCGCCGATATCCCGCCGATGCAGAATGACGCCCGACACCGGCGCGTGCACGTATTCGCATCCGGCGAGTGGGGTCGCGCGATGACGCAGCGGCGGCGGTTCCTGCGCCTCGCCCGCGATCATGCCGATATGCGTCAGATAATCGACGATGGCCTGAGCATCGCGCGCAGCCATGTCGTGCGACACGTCGCGCACGCCGCGCAGTTCGAGCGTGACGGAGCGCGTGGCCATCGGAATCGGGAAACGATCTTCGAACGCGCCGCGCAGATAGCGCCACGCCGCCGTGCACGCCTCGTCGAACGGCTCGCCGCCCGACACGTCCGCGAGCAACTGCGCCTCGCTGCCGAGATAGCGCGCGAGCGGCTCGATCGCGGGCCACGCGTCAGGCGTCGTATAAAGATGCGCAACGGCTTCCCAGTCGCAATGAAGGTCGATGACGAGATCCGCATCGCACGCGAGCTTCATCAGTTCGAGGCGCTGCGACTCCAGTTCGGTCGCGGGCCGGCGCGCCGCGAGCGCATCGGAAAGCGCCGCGCGGATCACGCGCGCGTTGTGCGCTTCGTCATCGGCGAGACGGTCTTTCAGTTGCAACGCGAGTCCGGCGCCGAACTCGGGAAAGCGCCGGTTGAAGTCCTGACCCGAGCGCATCTCGAAGCGGCCCATCTGCGCGCCGAACCAGTGCTGATTCAGGCCCGCCGGATTCGCGACCGGCACGAGCACCACGCGCGCACCCAGACGTCCCGCGGCTTCCAATCCGGCAAAGTGCTGCTTGAGAATCCACGCGACGACCATGCCGGGCAATTCGTCCGCATGCAGCGACGCCTGGATATAAACCTTGGGCAAATCGCCGTCCTGCGGACCGAACCGATAGCTCGTGATCGCCCGCCCGGTGCCCAGCGACGCACCGACGAGCGGATGGTGATGAATCTGCATCTGCGAAAGTTCTCTCGTCGAAAAGAAAAGGCATCGCGAGCGATGCCTTTGCGGTCGAATGCGTCGGACGGCGATTAGTGGATCGAGATATCCGTCTCGAAGTACTTCGCCATGATGCGCTTGAACGTGCCGTTCTTCCTGATTTCGACGAACGCGTTGTTCAGGCCGTTCTTCAGATCGGCGTCGCCCTTGCGCAGCCCGATGGCCGTGCCCGGACCGATGATCGCCTTATCCTCCACGATCGGCCCGACGAGCGCGAACGGCTTGCCTTGCGGCTTCTTCAGAAAGCCGATGGCGGCTTGCGCGGCGTCGGTAAACATTGCGTCGATACGGCCCGCGACGAGATCCGCCTCGACCTGTTCCTGATCGCCGTACGGCACGACCGTCACGCCCTGCGGCTCCCACTTCACCTTCGCGTAACGCTCCTGCACCGTGCCCTGCTCGACGCCCACGCGCTTGCCCTTGAGCGATTGAGGCGTCGGCAGAATGCCCGAGCCGGCGCGCGCGACGAGTTGCGCGTGAGTGTCGTAGAGCGGCTCGGTGAAATCGATCTGCTTGAGGCGCTCTTCGGTGATGCCCATGTCGGACAAGACGGCGTCGAACTTGCGGGCCTTCAGGCCGGGAATCATGCCGTCGAAATTGTTTTCGACCCACACGCACTTGACCTTCATCTGCGCGCAAAGCGCATTGCCGAGGTCGATGTCGAAACCGGCGAGTTTGCCGTCGGCCTGCTTGGATTCGAACGGGGGATAGGAGGGATCGACGGCGAAGCGGATTTGCGTGATCTCTTTGGCGTGCGCCGAGAATGACACAGCGGCGAGTGCGGCCAGCACCGCCAATGATGCGGACTTCTTGAATGACATGCTTTTCCTTCTGGACTTTCGATGAGACGGCGAACCATCGCGCGCGAACGCGCGAAAAACCGTGAATGGTAACAAAAGCACACGATTGGCCGCACGACGCCGGTCAAGGCACGACCGAAAGAAACAGGAAAGTCGCAAATATCACGAGATGCACGACGCCTTGCAGGACCGTCGAGCGCCCGGTGCCGAGCGTGATGACGGACACGAGCAGCGTCAGCGCCAGCATGACGATTTCCTTGGGCGCGAGCCCGAGCGAAATCGGCTGGCCGATGACGATGGACACGACCGCGACCGTCGGAATCGTCAGGCCGATGCTCGCGAGCGCCGAGCCGAGCGCGAGATTCAGGCTCGTCTGCAGCCGGTTCAGGCGTGCCGCGCGCACGGCGGCCAGGCCTTCGGGCAGGAGCACGAGCGCGGCGATCACGATGCCGACCACGGCTTCGGGCGCGCCCGCCGCCGCGACGCCCGCCTCGACCGCCGGCGAAAGAAGCTTCGCGAGGCCGACCACCGACACGAGCGACAACATCAGAAAACCGAGCGCAAGCCACGCCTCGCCGTTGCTCGGCGGGGGCGCGTGCGGCGCGTCGTCTTCGTCGTGCGCGCCGGCGGCGACGGGCGGGGTGAACGGCAGGAAGTAATCGCGATGGCGGATCGTCTGCACGAACACGAACGTCACATACAGCACGAGCGAGATCACGCCGACGAAAATCAGTTGCGATGTGGACAGCGCAGGACCGACGACCGTGCTCGTGAAATTCGGCAAAACGAGCGTGAGCACGGAAAGCGCGCAGAGAATCGCGAGCGCGGCCGCCGCGCCCTGCAGTTGAAAGTCCTGAACGTGATGCCGCAAGCCGCCGATCAGCAGACACAAGCCGACGATCGCGCCACTGCAGATCATGATCGCGGCGAACACGGTATCGCGGGGCAGTCCGGCTTTTTCGGGGCCGCCGGAGAGCATCACCGAGACGATCAGCGCGACCTCGATCACCGTGACCGCGATGGCGAGCACCAGCGTGCCGAACGGCTCGCCGACGCGGTGCGCCACCACTTCCGCGTGATGCACGGCCGCGAACACGGCGAACGCGAGCGCAATCGCCGCGAGCACGATCATCACGGTGCTGTGGATGAACGCGGCGGCGGCCAGCACGACGAGCGCGAGAATCGGGGTGGCGAGGGTCCAGTCCAGCTTGAGTTTCATCGGCGCTCCGGGCGGATCGGGTGAATGGGATCGTCGGCTCAATGCGATGTGGCCGCAAGGTCTGCAAATCGCGCCGAATGAATCGGACCCGCTCGGGCGCCGGGCGTGCGAAGTGACTGCCGTGACAAGGGGCCGCAGACCCATCGGCATGATAGCGAAAACGCGGCGTGGCGCGTTCGCCCGTGTGCACGGTCGGTTATGCCGGGAAACTCGAGAGACTTGCTCCTCGCGCCGGCACGCCCGCCGGACAGCGCGCGAACCGGCGGAGGTGCCGATTGCGGCCGTGCGCCTCGCCGTCGGTCACGCCGCCTTGCGGGAGGCGTTGCGGGAAAGAGATGTGATCGAACCAAAGGGCGGCGAACGAGTTCGTCGCCCTTCTGACTACGAGAACACGAAGCACGCGACGAAAAGCGGCACGAAGCGCCCGAACACTTCGCGGTGGACCGGAGCGAAGTCGCGCGGCGCGGCTATGCAATCCACGTGCCTTCGATCTTGTGTCGGGTGCGACGCTATCCGCTATCAGTAAGTCGCGCGTCCTCCGGACAAGTCGAACACCGCGCCCGTCGTGAACGAATTTTCCGACGACGCCAGGAATGCAACCATCGCCGCGATCTCCTTCACTTCGACGAAGCGCCCGCGCGGAATCTTCGACAACATGTAGTCGATATGCTCCTGCTTCATCTGATCGAAAATCTTCGTGCGCGCGGCGGCCGGCGTCACGGCGTTCACCGCGATATCGAGGCCCGCGGTTTCCTTGCCGAGACTCTTCGTCAATGCGATCACGCCCGCTTTCGCCGCGCTGTACGCCGATGCGTTCGGATTGCCCTCCTTGCCCGCAATCGACGCGATATTGACGATGCGTCCGTAGCCGCGCGCGATCATCGTCCTGACGACTGCCTGATTGACGTGAAACGCGGCGTTCAGATCGACGTCGATCACGCGCGACCATTCTTCCGGCGCGTAGTCGGCGACCGTCGCGTTCGCGCCCGCGATGCCTGCGCTGTGCACGAGGACGTCGATCTTGCCGAAGCGATCCAGCGTGCGCGAAGTGGCGTTGGCGACCGCATCGCGATCGGTCAGATCGACGTGCATGGTCTCTACATCGCCCAGACAGACCCGCGCCTCGGACAGCGCGCCTTCATCGCGGTCCCACAGCGCGACGCGTGCGCCGCCTTCTCGCAGACGCTCCGCCACCGCGTAGCCGATGCCTTGCGCGCCGCCCGTCACCACGGCCGCGCGATTCGTGAAGTCGTACTGGTTCATGCGTCGACCGTCCGTTGCCGTTGTTCGCCGAGCCCTTCGATGCCAAGGCGCATGGTCTGCCCGGCGCGCAGATAGACCGCTTCGGGCTTCTGTCCCATGCCGACGCCCGGCGGCGTGCCCGTCGAGATGACATCGCCCGGTTGCAGGCTCATGAAGCGCGACAGATAGGACACGATTTCGCCGACCTTGAAGATCATCGTGCTGGTGTTGCCGTTCTGATAGCGCTTGCCATCGACTTCGAGCCAGAGCGGCAGCTTATGCGGATCGGGCACTTCGTCGGCGGTGACGAGCCACGGCCCGATCGGGCCGAACGTGTCGCAGCCCTTGCCCTTGTCCCAGGTGCCGCCGCGCTCGATCTGATACTCGCGCTCGGACACGTCGTTGATCACGCAATAACCGGCGACGTGGCTCATCGCATCGGCTTCCTCGATGTATGCGCCGCCTTTGCCAATCACGACGCCCAGTTCCACTTCCCAGTCGGTCTTCTTCGAGCCGCGCGGAATGCGCACGTCGTCGTTGGGGCCGACGACCGCCGACAGCCACTTGTTGAACACGACCGGCTCGGTGGGCACGGGCAGATTCGATTCCGCCGCATGATCGGCATAGTTCAGCCCGATGCAGATGAACTTGCCGATGCGCCCGACGCACGGGCCGATGCGCTCGCCCGAAGGCACGACCGGCAGCGTCGACACATTGAGCTTCGCGAGGCGCGCGAGCGATTCGGGCAGCAGCGCGTCGCCCGCAATATCGCCGATTACGCCGGACAGGTCGCGGATCGCGCCGCTGGAATCGAGAATGCCGGGCTTTTCCCGGCCGGGCGCGCCGTATCTAAGCAGCTTCATGAGTCGGTGTTTCCTTGACGGTTGGACAGAAGCCCACAATGTAGAGAAGCGGCTCACGCCTGGATAATGAAAGCTGCTGCCTAGGTGATAACTTTCAGTTATCTTCTCGTAGTCCCCTAGCCGCTCTCAGCCATGCTGCCGAATGCCGATTCCATCGCCGCGCGCCTGCGGCTCAAGCAACTGCGCCTCCTGATCGCCCTCGACGATCATGGATCGCTTCATCGCGCCGCCGACGAAATGGCGCTCACGCAGCCAGGCGCCACGAAGTCGCTGCGCGAAATCGAAGCCACGCTGGGCGCAACGCTCTTTACGCGTTCGCCGCAAGGCATCCAGCCCAACGAACTCGGTCGCTGCGTGATCCGCTATGCGCGGCTGATTCACATGGACGTTGCGCACCTGCGCGAGGAAATGGCGGGGATTCTGCAAGGCACGGGCGGGCGGCTCGCGATCGGCGCGATCACGGGTGCGGTCTCGGGCGTGCTCGTCGATGCGCTCGCGCGCCTGCGCGAGCGTCAGCCTCTGCTTACCGTCGAAGTGGTCGAAGACACGAGCGCCCGGCTTCTGGCCCTGCTCGATCAGGGCAGACTGGATGTCGCGATCTGCCGGGCGAGCGTCGCGCGCCAGCCGGATCAATATCACTACGTCGAATTGCGAGATGAGCCGCTCGCGATCGTCGCGGGCGTCGCGCATGCGCTCGTCGATGCGCCGCGAGTCGAACTGAGCGAACTGGCGTCCAGCCGATGGATCGTCTATCCGGCCATCATGCCGATCCGCAGCCTCTGCGAGCGCGAGTTCAAGGAAGCGGGCCTGCCGCTGCCGTTGCATCCGATCGAGACGGCATCGACCATCACCACCGTCCTGTTGCTGCAACGCGACCCCACGCTCGTCGCGATGATGCCGCTCGATATGGCGAGCTTTCTCGCCGATCACGGACTTGCAAGGCGGCTCGCAATCGCCGTGCGATCGCGCACGGAGCCGTATGGCGTCGTGACGAGGAAAGGCGCGACGCTGCCGGCGCCCGCGCGCCTCGTCATCGAAGAACTGACGCGCGTAAAAAACGCGGACGGGTGATGTGCCCGTCCGCGCCTTTGCATTTCTGTCCGACTGCCCGCCCGATTACGACACGAGTTCCGCGTTCAGCGTGATCTTCGCGTTACCCGCGAAGAGCTTCGACACCGGACAGCCTTCTTTCGCGGCCTGCGCGGCCTTGTCGAAGGCGGCTTTATCCGCGCCGGGAATCTTCGCCTTCAGATCGAGCTGGCAGGCGGTGATCGTGAAGCCTTCGCCGTCTTTTTCCAGCGTGACCGTCGATTTCGTTTCGAGGCTCTCGGCCTTCATGCCGGCCATCTCCAGTTGCAGCGAAAGCGCCATCGTGAAGCAGCCCGCATGCGCCGCGCCGATCAGTTCTTCCGGATTCGTGCCCGGACCTTCCTCGAAGCGCGATTTGAAGCCGTACGGCGCTTCGTTGAGCACGCCGGTTTGCGTCGAGATGAAACCCTTGCCGTCCTTGATGCCGCCGCTCCATTTTGCCGATGCTGTCTTTTGCACGAGAGTTCTCCAGAAGATGAAGTGGAACTGCGATGAACGGCGCCGCGCGATGTCGGCGCACGCGTAATGCACGTCTTGGTAATTCGCATGCGCCGTGCCCGGACCGGCACGCTCCGAGCGCGTCGCTTGCATCGTAGCGGATCGCGCCAGCGGGCGCAGAGAGCTTGCGCACCGGCCTATGGCGTTCGGACTATGCCGCCCGCTTTGCCTTGTGCAGCGAGGATTCTCGGGGTCCGGCTGCCGCTGGTCGATTTCATTCGTATGGTCAAAAGCGCTTGCTTCACTTAGCATCCTCTGACCCGCGGATCGACACGCCGCAACCACACGATAACGAACACCACCTCACATGGGTCCACCCACCGAACGCATCCCCGAAGATCGCACGCTTCCCAGTCACGTCGATGTCGTCATCGTAGGCGGCGGCGTCATCGGCATCAGCACCGCGCGTGCGCTAATCGAGAAAGGCCTGTCTGTCGCCGTATGTGAAAAGGGGTACATCGCCGGCGAGCAGTCGAGCCGCAACTGGGGCTGGTGCCGCGCGACGCACCGCGACTTGCGCGAGCTCGAGCTGAGTCTGGAAAGCCTCAAGCTCTGGCGACACATCGATGCCGAACTCGGCATCGACACAGGGTTTCGCCAATGCGGCATCCTCTACGCCGCCGACGATGCGAAAGCGCTCGCCGATCACGAAGCATGGCTCGCGCGCGCCGTGGCGCTCGTCGGCCGCGACGCGCTCGATTCGCGCATCGTTTCGCCGGATGAGACCGGCACGTTGATGTCGGGCGCCGCGCGGCGCTTCGCGGGCGGCATCTACACCCCGAGCGATGGCCGCGCCGAGCCGCAACGCGCCGTGCCTGCGATGGCCGTCGCATTGCGCGAACGCGGCGTGAAAGTGCTGACGCCCTGCGCGGTGCGCGGCATCGAGACGAACGGCGGCGCGATCAGCGGCGTCGTCACTGAGTACGGACGCATCGCGTGCGGGAGCGTGGTCGTCGCGGGCGGCGCATGGACGCGATATTTCGCCGGCAGCATCGGCGTGGATGTGCCGCAACTCATGGTGCGCTCATCGGTGATGCGCACGTCGCCGCTGGAGAATGGCCCCGACGTGAGCGCATGCAATCAGGAGATGGGATACCGCAAGCGTCTCGACGGCGGCTACACGATCGCCAACGCGTTTCATAGCTATCACGACATCACGCCGGACAGTTTTCGCCTGTTCACGAAGTTCCTGCCTGCGCTGAAAAGCCAGTTCGGCTCGACCAAGCTCGCACTGAATGCGCGGTTCTTCGAGGAATTGCGCCGGCCGCGCCGCTGGCCGCTCGATCGGCCGACCGTCTTCGAGACCTCGCGCACACTCGATCCCGCGCCCGTCGAGGCCTTCAACAAGGCCGCGGTCACGGAGTTCCGCGCGCTCTTTCCGGCGCTTGCCGGACTGCGCATCGAACAGGCGTGGGCCGGATACATCGACGTGACGCCGGATGCCGTGCCGGTCATCTCCGCCGTCGACGAAAAGCGCGGGCTCTTCATCGCGACGGGCTTCTCGGGGCACGGCTTCGGCATCGGGCCGGCTGCGGGCAGGCTGATGGCGGACCTCGTCGCCAACGACGCACCGCTCGTCGATCCGCGCGCGTTTCGCCTGTCACGATTCTTCGATGGCAGCAAGATCGAGATGGACGGCGGCTTCTGATACATCGGGCATGCGCGCGCCTGCGGTCGGCACGCGCTAACATACCGGTTTTGCGGACGCCGCCGTCTCGTGGCGTTCGCCCGGTTCAGTTAAACGGCGCACACGCGCCGTTCGTTTTTGAGGCTTACATGGCATCCACGTCTGTCCTTTACATCGACGTCTGGTCGGACTTCGTGTGTCCGTTCTGCTATCTCGAGACGCCCGTGCTCGCTCAGTTCCGCAATGCCTACGGCGATGCGGTCGAGATCCGCTGGCACGCGTTCGAGTTGCGCCCCGAGCCCGCGCCGCTGGTCGATCCGAACGACGAGAAGATCGTCGAGTCCTGGGAAAACTCGGTCCGTCCGCTCGCGGAAGAACGCGGCGTGACGATGCGCTTGCCGCCGGTCACGCCGCGCAGCCGCAAGGCCTTCGAGACGGCCATGTTCGCGCGTGAATCCGGCCGCTTCGATCTCGTGCATCGGGCGATCTTCAAGGCGTATTTCGAGGAAGGCATCGATATTGGCGACACGGACTCGCTGCTCGACATCGCGGCAACCTGCGGTGTCGATCCGGAGATGCTCGAAGAAGCGCTCGATGACGGCACGTACACCGATCTCGTGATCGAAGATGAAGAGTTCGCGAAGAAGCTGGGCGTGAGCGGCGTGCCGTTCGCGGTGCTCTCGCGAGAGGCCGCGCCCGGCCAGGAACCGCCGCCGCCGATCGCGCTGCGCGGCGCCGCGCCGATCCAGCATTTCGAGGCGGCCGTCGAGCGGCTCTTTCCGGACGGCTTTCCGGGGGTCTGAACCGCCTTCGCGGTCGGTCGCGCGCGAGCCTAGCTGTGCTCGGCCATGAACGATTTCAACGCGATGCGCTGCGCCGGTTCGAGCGATTCGAACTCGAGCCCGTAGGCCGCACTGCCGTCGACGGGATCGGTCGAGCCCACATGACGCACGATCGCGATGGTGTCGATCTTCACGTCGACTCCATCGGTCTTGAACTGAAACGCGAGGTGCAGACGACCGCCCACTTGCGCGGCGGGATTGGCGACGGTCAAGGACATCCCGTAAGGGCTGATGTCGCTGACACGGCCCAGTTGCCGCGCAGTCTGCGGCTCACCATCGGCCACAAAGTGCGCGGCAAGCCGCGTCGGCATGCGCGCGAATTTGCGCGTGCGCAATCTGCGGATCGCGCCCGGCGCGGACAGCACCGCGTAGTTGAACGGCTCGCGACAGGTGGCATCGACGGTACAGGCGAAGCGGAACACGCCCCGCCCCGTGAGCGCGACCAGATCGACTTGCTCGCCGAGCGTCAAATCGAGCGGATCGAACCCGGCCATCAACGGTTGCGTCACGAATAGCGAGCGCTCTCCATTGCGACGCGGCGTCGAGAATCCGATCACCCGGCTCGCGTACATTGCGGAGCCCGTACCGCCGGTGCCGCGCAACCCGACCCGCGCGCCGATGGTGAGACCGATGTCTTCGAGCGTCAGCGGTCCGTCCTTGACGGCGTCGTCTTCAGCCACGCTCGGTGCCGGCTCCCGGAGCGCGCGGTGCGGCTCGAAATGGCGGAACATGAATTCGAGCGAGTGAGTGTCGGGCACGGTGGCGCCCGCATCGAAGAGCAGGGCGCCATCGGCGGCGACGATCGGCCATTCGAGGCAGGCGTTGAGCGGAATCTCGGAAGCTTCAAGGCGCACCAGCGACTGGCGCGCGTCCACGGCGGTTTCGGCGGTCATCTTTCGGACGATTCTTAAGTTTTTCGCAATCGTCGTGCTTGCCGAGTTTGCCGTCAAGTGCCGCCTGGCAAATTTTACGTTGGCGCACTTAGGTTTTTATCGCCAAATGGACTTCCTACCGGTTAGCGGCGGCCGCCGGTTTATGCGCATAAACGTTTTGATGCGAATGCGTTCTCAGCGAATCGTCGCGCCGGACTCGGCTGAACGAGAGAGCGGCGTGGAGCGCGCATTCGTCACGCTCTCGATCGCGGCGAGTACTTGCGGCACATCGGGTGGCGCGCCCTCTTCGCCGACCGAAATGGAACGCCCCGGATCGTCTACGCCGAAATGTTCGCGCGAGGTCGCGGCGAACAGCATGACCGTGCGACGCTGCAGCGCATGCGCGAGATGCACGAGCCCGGTGTCCGTGCCGACAACGAGTTCCGACGCCTGAATCCAGTGCGCGCATTCGACTACGGATAGCTTCGGCAGAACGACGGCGCCCGGCACGAGCGCTGCAATGGCTTGCGCTTCGCCCTGCTCGCGTTCCGTGCCCCACGGCAGCGCGATCGAGTAACCACGTGCGGCGAGCCAGCGGCCCACCTCGCCCCAATGCTCCTTCGGCCACTTCTTCACATCTGCCGACGTCGCGTGAAAAAGCATCGCAAAACGCGCGTCACGCGGAATATTCAGTTCGCGTGTGAGAGCCGGAAGGCGAATGTTGTAGTCCGGCGTGTCGTCGAGTTGATAGCCGAGTGCGTCGGCGACACTCACGCGCATGCCGCGCCACGCGTCGGTGAGCGGCCGAGGGCCGAAGCGCGCGTTGTACGCGAACGCCGCGCCGCGCTCGCCGAGATCCTGATTCTGGTAGCCGTAGCGCCGCCGCCCACGGGCGATGAACGCAATGATCGCGCTCTTGTACACGCCGTGAATATCGACGATAACGTCGTACTTCTCTGCCCGCAACTCGCCGATCGACGCCGCGATCTCCTTGAGATCGTTCCAGCTGCGCGCCTTCTTGAACTTGCGCAGCGGTGCGCTCAGCACGCGGTCGACGCCCGGATTCCAGCGGATGATATCGGCGAAGGCGGCGTCCGCTGCCCAGTCGATTTTGGCGGACGGAAACGCGCGCCGCAGATCGGACACGACCGGGAGCGTCTCGACGATATCGCCGAGCGACGTGACTTTGACGATCAGAATTCGCTTCATGGATGGTACGGGAATGCTCCGGTGCATGTTTCGGCACAGCAACACGCTGTGCCAGGACCGGAAAACCAGCGATTCTAATGAATTTGAGACAAAGGCACTGTCAGCGTTTGTAAGCGTCGTGCGTAAGCGGACGCGGCGACGGTTCCAGAATAGTCCAATCGGGCATGCCCGTCGCCGCGCGCGATGACGATCAGAGCGAGCGCGCCGAGAAGGTGTCGCACTGGCCGACGTCGCCCGACGACATGCCGCGCCGCAGCCAGCGCTGGCGCTGCGCGCTCGTGCCGTGCGTGAACGCTTCGGGCACGACACGCCCTTGCGACTGCTGCTGCAGACGATCATCGCCAATCGCGGCAGCCGCGTTCAGCCCTTGCTCGAAATCGCCCGGTTCGATCAGCTTCGCGTTGTCGCGTTGCGCGACCGCCGCCCAGACGCCCGCGAAGCAGTCCGCCTGCAACTCGACGCGCACCGACAGCCCATTCGCCTGCTCGCGCGTCATCCGCGAGCGCGCCTGATCGACCTTACCCATGATGCCGAGCACGTTCTGCACGTGATGCCCGACTTCATGCGCGATCACGTACGCCTGCGCAAAGTCGCCGCCCGCGCCGAAGCGGTCGCGCAACTCGCGATAAAACGAAAGATCGATATACACCTTGCGGTCGCCGGGACAATAGAAGGGGCCCATCGCCGACTGTCCCGTACCGCACGCGGTCTGCGTCGCGCCCGAGAACATCACGAGCCTGGGCGCCGGATAATCCTGATTCAATTGCGCCCGGAAGATGTGCTGCCACGTCTGTTCCGTGTTGCCGAGCACGCGGCGCACGAACACGGCGCCGGGATCGTTGGCGGGCTGCGCGTTGCGCGGCGCGGCCTGTTGTTGCGGCGCGTTGCCCTGCAAGACTTGCGCGCCGTTGATGATCGTCATCGGATTGATGCCGAAGAAATACGACGCTGCAAGCGCCACGATGATCGTCCCGATGCCGAGCGACCCGCCGCCGATGCGCAAGCCGCCTCCGCCGCGCCGGTCTTCTACGTTCTGACTTTCTGGCTGGTCATCGAGGCGCATGATGCTTCTCCTACCCGCGCGGTGCGCGTGGTCAAAAGCCATTATGGTACCCGCGCCCGCCGCACGTCTCGTGCCGCTTCAACGTAAAAGTTGTTTCTCAGCGCTTCATCGTGCGGCGTGCGATCAGTGCGGTCGATTGTCGCGAAAGCGTGTGCGCGCTCGTGCCGCACTGCACTATGCCGTCGCCCCGAAATAATCGAGGAATCAACCTCATAGCACCGCTAACCCCTTGAAACCGCGGCATTTGCGCGCAATGCACATTCACTGACGCAGCGCAACACTTTCTCGAAATAGCGCTAAGCTCCGCCCCGTTACACGTCTGGTGTGAACTTCAAGGCACAAGTCATCATGCATTCGACTCCCGAAGCACTCGATCTGGCGCGGATCCAGTTCGCGTTTACCGTCTCTTTCCACATCATATTTCCTGCGCTTTCCATCGGACTCGCGAGTTTCATCGCGGTGCTCGAGGGCGCCTGGCTCAAAACCGGCAAGCCGGTCTACAAGGAGCTGTGTCTTTTCTGGTCGAAGGTCTTTGCTGTCGCATTCGGCATGGGCGTCGTGTCGGGCGTCGTGATGGCGTACGAATTCGGCACCAACTGGGGCGGCTTTTCGAGCTTCGCCGGTCCCATCACCGGGCCGCTGCTCACGTACGAAGTGATGACCGCCTTCTTCCTCGAAGCGGGCTTCCTCGGCATCATGCTGTTCGGCTGGAACAAGGTGGGTCCGAAGGCGCACTTCGGTGCGACGCTGATGGTCGCCATCGGGACGATCATCTCCACGTTCTGGATTCTCGCGTCCAATAGCTGGATGCAGACGCCGCAGGGCTTTCGCATCGAAGGCGACCATGTGGTGCCGGTGGACTGGTGGGCGATCATCTTCAACCCGTCCTTCCCGTACCGGCTCGCGCATATGGCGATTGCGGCGTTCATCGTCGCGGCGCTCGTCGTCGCCGCTACCGGCGCGTGGCATCTGCTCAAAGGCCGGCGCGATCCGGCCATCAGAAAGATGTTTTCGATGTCGCTCTGGCTGCTGCTCGCATTGACGCCGGTCCAGGCGCTCGTCGGCGACGCCCACGGCCTGAACACGCGCGAACATCAGCCGGCCAAGATCGCGGCGATCGAAGGCATCTGGGACACCGAGAAAGGCGGCACCGCGCTCAATCTCTTCGGCATTCCCGACATGGAAGCCGAAACCACGAAGTACGCCGTATCGATTCCGCATCTCGGCAGCTTGATCCTCACGCATAGCTGGGACGGCGAGATTCGCGGACTGAAGGAGTTTCCCAAGCAGGACCGCCCGAATTCGACGCTCGTGTTCTGGAGCTTTCGCGTGATGGCGGGTCTCGGCGTGCTGATGATCGTGATGTCGGTTGCCGCGTGGTGGCTGCATCGCAAGCGCAGGCTGTTCGATGCGCGCTGGTTCCATCGCTTTGCACTGGCGATGGGCCCGACCGGATTCATCACGCTGCTCGCGGGCTGGGTCACGACCGAAGCCGGGCGCCAGCCGTGGGTCGTGTACGGCGTGATGCGCACGGCCGATGCCGTGTCGCCGGTCACCGCGCAGCAAGTCGGCGTGTCGCTGCTCGCGTTCGTCATCGTCTACACGATCGTGTTCGGCACCGGCATCTACTACTTGCTCAAGCTGCTGCGTCACGGTCCCGCGTTGCCGGGGTCGCACACGCCCACATCCGACGGCAGCGCGCGCCGGCCGCTCAGCCTTCCGCATCAGTCCATCGAAGGAGCCTAAGTATATGGACCTCACACTCGCCTGGGCCGCGATCATCGCGTTCGGTCTTTTCCTCTACGTGGTGCTCGACGGCTTCGATCTCGGCATCGGCATTCTCTTTCCGTTCTTCCCCGACCAGCGTGATCGCGACGTGATGATGAACACCGTCGCACCCGTCTGGGACGGCAACGAGACCTGGCTCGTGCTCGGCGGCGCGGGACTCTTCGCCGCCTTCCCGATGGTCTACTCGACCGTGCTGTCCGCGCTTTATCTGCCGCTCGTGCTGATGCTCGTGTGCCTGATCTTCCGCGGCGTGTCGTTCGAGATCCGCGCGAAGGCGCAGCGCACGAAGCCCATGTGGGATCTCGCGTTCATCGGCGGATCGGCGGGCGCGACCTTCTTTCAGGGCGTGGCGCTCGGCGCGTTCCTGGGCGGCATTCCCGTCGCCGATGGCCGTTTCGCCGGCGATCCCTTCGGCTGGTTCTCGCCCTTCTCGATCTTCACGGGCGGCGCGCTCGTCGTCACGTATGCGCTGCTCGGCGCGTGCTGGCTGATCGCGAAAACCGAAGGCGATCTGCAGCGGCGGATGTATCGCGTGGTATGGCCGCTGACGCTTTTGCAGCTCGCGACGATCGCGGTGGTCAGCGTCTGGACGCCGCTGCAGGATGCGGGCATCGCGTCGCGCTGGTTCGATTCGCCGCTGTTCTACCGCCTGCTGCCGGTGCCGGTGCTCGTCGCGGCTTGTGCATGGGCGATGCGCCGCTCGATTCAGTCGCGTCACGAGAAGCGTCCGTTCGCGGTGGCGCTCGGCTTCGTGCTGCTCGGCTACGCGGGACTCGTCGCGAGCATTTCACCGCACGAGATTTTCCCCGGCGTGTCGATCTGGGACGTGGCCGCGCCCCGTTCGAGCCAGCTCTTCACGATCATCGGCGCGGCGGTGATCCTGCCCGTGATCGTCGCTTATACGACGTTCGGTTATTGGGTCTTCAGGGGAAAGGTACGTCATGGCGAACATCATTACCACTGAACGCGCACGGAAGATTTTCTGGTTCGTCGCGCTGTGGATGGCGGGCGTCGGCGGCACGATGCTGCTCGCGCTCCCGTTCAAGTTGCTGATCCGGGCGGGAGCCGCGATTCACTGACGCGCGAAGCCCGCCCGCTCAGAACCACGCCGCCGCGATCAGCCCGCCCACGATCCCGAACACCACCACCGCGGCCGCCACGAACGCGAGCACGCGTGGAGGAAACGACCGCGCGAGCATCGCGAGCGACGGCACGCTGACGGGCGGCAGCGTCATCAGGAGCGCGCCGGCCGGGCCCGTCGCCATGCCGAGCGACAGCATCGCCTGAATGATGGGCACCTCGCCCGCCGTCGGAATCACGAAAAGCGTGCCCGCGACGGCAAATGCGGCGATCCACAGCATGCCATTGCCGATATCCGGCCCGATGTGCGGAAAGAGCCACGCGCGCGCCGCGCCGAGCAGCAGCACGAGCACGATGTACTCCGGCACGAGCCGCAAGGTCATGCGGCCGAGGATCTTGACCCAGCGGGAGAACGCAGTGCCGGGCTCGTCTTCTTCGATCAGCTTCGCGAGCGCCTGACGCGACGCTGCCGCCTGCGCCGGCGTCACCATGCGGTTCACCGCGTAGCCAAGGCCGAACACCATCAGAACGCCGAGCACGAGGCGCAAACCGGTCCATTGCCAGCCGAGCACGAAGCCCATGAAGACCAGCGCCGCCGGATTGAGCACCGTATTGCCGAGCCAGAACGCGACAGCCGCGCCCGGCGCCGCCTCGCGCGCGCGCAGGCCCGCGACGACCGGCGCCGCGCAGCACGTGCACATCATTCCCGGCAAGGACATGAGGCCGCCATTCACGACGCTGCCGAAATTGTGCTCGCCGAGCGCCCGCGCGACCCAGCGCGGCGGAATCAGCGCCTGCACCGCGGAGCCGAGCAGCAGGCCGAGCACCATGGCCTGCCAGATCGCTTTGCCGTAGGCCATCGCGTAGTCGAGCGCAGCTTGCCATGAAGGTTCCGGCGCGCTGGCGGACGTGCCCATCAAAATTGACTTACCGATCGAATGCTGGCTCGCCGCGACGAACGCGCGGTTGTAGTAGGGAAACCATTTCACGTAGAAGAGGCCTGCGACGGCGATCAGCAGGAACACCATCCAGCCGAGGGCGACGCGCGGTTGTCGGAGCGTGGTCATAATTTTTTGTTTCGTGGGGTGAAAATGGGTCAGCCGAGCGCGGGCGTCGTCTCGGCAAGTTGCGCGAGAAGGGCCTTCGCCTGCTCGATGTTGTCGGCGTCGTTCGGACGGAACAGCACGTGCGCCGCGTGCGGCAATTGCGTGTAGAGCGCCTGATTGCTGCGCCGGTACGCGGGATCGTAATGGTGGTCGATCAGTTCGGCAAAGAGCGCGGCGCGCGCGTTCTCATCGATCAGCCGATGCCAGTGCGCCACGCGCTCGCGGCTATGCAGTGCGACGAGCTTCGTCAACTGCGCCTTGAAGAACGCGGGATCGTCGAAGAGATGGCCGTAGTCCTGCAACAGAAACGCGATGCGGTCCTCGCGGCGCGCTTCCACCTGCACGCACGACGCCACGTGCAGATTGTCGAGCACGGCATCGGGCATCGTGATCGAGCCGATGCGCCGCCCTTCCGCCTCGACGAAAACCGGCTTGGCGGGATCGAAACCCGAGAGCGCGTGCACGAGCGCCGAATCGAATGCTTTTTGCGACGGCTGCGCGCGCCCCGGCAGCGCGCCGAGCAGCGATCCGCGATGCGCCGCGAGCGCTTCCAGATCGAGCGTCTGCGCGCCCGCCGAGTCGAGCGCCTGCAATAGCCGCGTCTTGCCGCTGCCGGTATGGCCGATCAGTGCGATATAGCGAAACCGCCCGGGCAGCGTGCCGAGCCGCTCGATCACGTCGCGCCGGTAGCTTTTGTAGCCGCCGTCGAGTTGGCGCGCCTGCCAGCCGATCATGTTGAGCCACGTCGTCATCGAGCCCGAGCGTTTTCCTCCGCGCCAGCAATAGACGAGCGGCCGCCAGTTGCGCGGCTTGCCGGCGAAGATCGTGTCGAGATGCGTTGCGATGTTGCGCGCGACCATCGCCGCGCCGACGCGCGTCGCCTCGAACGGCGACACCTGCTTGTACATCGTCCCGACGATCACGCGCTCCTCGTTGCTGAGCACGGGCGCGTTGATCGCGCCGGGAATGCGGTCTTCGGCGAATTCGAGCGGCGTGCGGACGTCGACGATTTCGTCGAAATCGCTCAGACGATCGATGGAAACGAGCAGGTTTTTCACGGGCTGCGGGCGGGTTTTGGCTGAATCAAGCGGAAAATTATCGCATGCAGGCGGATTTCGGCCCGACGGCGCATTTTTGAGCGCGGCGCGGCGCGCGCGAAGCGGCTAAAGTGCATCAATCGATCCATCCGGGGGAAGCGATGAGCTATCACGAGACGATCGGCGCGCGCCGCTACCGCTTCGACGATCTGAAGACGCTGCTCGCGCGTGCCAGCCCGCGCCGCTCCGGCGACGAACTCGCGGGCGTCGCCGCGGCGACGGAGGAAGAGCGCGTCGCCGCGAAAATGGCGCTCGCGCAGGTGCCGCTCGCCGCGTTTCTCGACGAGCCGCTCATCCCCTATGAAGACGACGAAGTCACGCGCCTGATCGTCGATACGCACTCGCGCGAGGCCTTCGCACCGATCGCGCATCTGACCGTCGGCGAATTCCGCGAGTGGCTGCTCGCCGACAGCACCGACACCGCCGCGCTCGAAAGCATCACCATGGGCGTCACGCCGGAAATGGCCGCGGCCGTTTCCAAGCTGATGCGCAACCAGGACCTGATTCTCGCTTCCAGGAAGCGCCCGGTCGTCACCCGCTTTCGCACGACCATCGGATTGCCCGGACATCTGTCGGTGCGCCTGCAGCCGAATCACCCGACCGACGATCCGAAGGGCATTGCCGCATCCATGCTCGACGGCCTCCTTTACGGCTGCGGCGATGCGGTCATCGGCGTGAATCCCGCCTCGGATTCGCCCGCCGCCATCGGCAAGTTGCTGGCGATGATGGACGACTTCCGCCAGCGCTACGACGTGCCGATGCAATCGTGCATTCTCACGCACGTCACCAACACGCTCGCGGCGATCGAGCAAGGCGCGCCCGTCGATCTCGTGTTTCAGTCGGTCGCGGGCACCGAGCGGGCGAACGCGAGCTTCGGCGTATCGCTCGGGCTGCTGGAGGAAGCGCACGATGCGGCGCTGTCGCTTCGGCGCGGCACAGTTGGCGACAATGTCATGTACTTCGAGACGGGACAAGGCAGCGCACTGTCGGCGAATGCGCATCACGGGCTCGATCAGCAAACGTGCGAAGCGCGCGCATACGCGCTCGCGCGGCGCTTCAGACCGCTTCTGACGAACACGGTGGTCGGCTTCATCGGCCCGGAGTATCTTTTCGATGGCCGGCAGATCATCCGCGCCGGACTCGAAGATCACTTCTGCGGCAAGCTGCTCGGTGTGCCGATGGGCTGCGACATCTGCTACACCAATCACGCCGAAGCGGATCAGGACGACATGGACACGCTGCTCACGCTGCTCGGCGTGGCGAACGTCAACTTCATCATGGGCGTGCCGGGCGCGGACGATGTCATGCTCAACTACCAGAGCACGTCGTTTCATGACGCGCTCTACATCCGCCGCGTGCTGAACCTGAAGCGCGCGCCGGAGTTCGAAGCATGGCTTGCGAAGATGCGCGTCACCGATGGTCACGGCAGCCTTCTCGCGGCGCCCGCGCAACCTCTGCTCGAATGGATCGACTCATGACGGACGCCGACGCATGGAACGCGCTGCGGCGCTTCACCAACGCGCGCATCGCGCTCGGCCGCGCGGGCAGCAGTCTGCCGACCGCGCCCTTGCTCGCGTTCGAACTGGCGCATGCCCAGGCGCGCGACGCGGTGCATCAGCCGCTCGATACGGCCGCGCTGGGCGCGACACTGCGCGCCGCCGGTTTCGAGACGCTGGACGTGCAAAGCGCCGCGCCGGATCGCGATCATTATCTGCGTCGCCCGGATCTCGGCCGCATGCTCGACGAGGCGAGCGTTGCCCGTTTGAGCGCGCACTCCGCCGCGACCGACGATCCGCCCGAACTCGTCTTCGTCGCCGCCGATGGCTTGTCGGCTTTTGCTGCGCAACGTCATGTCGCACCGTTGCTTATGTGTCTGCGCGGAACATTCGACGGCTGGAAGGTGGCGCCCGTCGTGATCGCGACGCAGGCGCGTGTCGCGCTGGGCGATCGCATCGGTGAGCTTTTACGGGCGAGGATCGTCGTCGTGATGATCGGCGAGCGGCCGGGACTCAGTTCGCCCGACAGCCTCGGGCTTTATGTGACTTACGCGCCGCGCGCCGGGCGCCACGATGCCGAGCGCAACTGCATCTCGAACGTGCGGCCCGAAGGACTCGATTACGAGAATGCGGCCTTCAGGCTGATGTGGCTGTTGAATGAAGCGCGCAGGTTGAAGCTCACAGGTGTCGGTCTGAAGGATCATAGCGGCTCGTTACCCGCGCGGGATGATGGGATTGTTGAGGGTTAGGTTTTTGTTTCGCCGGATCCCGTTTTCGTATTGGTTTATTAGCACTGCCCCTGTGCGGGGCAACGCCAATAAACCACAAAGAAAACGGGATCCGGCGAAAAAAACCAGCCATCCACGGCAATCTCGCTGGCCGAGCAAAAAAAACCGAAGCGTCGTCAAACCCGCAACTTCCGATACAACGTCGTACGCGAGATGCCGAGCGCCCGCGCCGTCGCCGACACATTGCCCCCGTGCGCCCTGAGCGCCGCGGCCACCGCGCTCGCTTCGATATCCACGAGACGCGCCCCGCTCACCGGCAGCGGCGCGTCTTCGATCAAACCGCCTTCACCGAGCTCATCGAGAAAATCATGCGGCAGATGTTCGACACCGATATGCGTGTCGTGATCGTCGAGCATGGCCGACGCGGTGCGCAGCACATTGCTCAATTGCCGGAAGTTGCCCGGCCACGGATGACGCGCGAAGAGCGCGAGCACGTCGTCATCGATGCCGACGATGCGGCCCGCGAAACGCTCGTGGCGCAGCATCTCGTCGACGACCGCGCGCAGATCCGTCCGTTCCGCGAGCGGCGGCAGCGTCACCGAAAGGCCATTGATTCGGTAATACAGGTCCTCGCGAAACGTCCCCTGCGCAACGCACTCACGCAACCGGCGGTTGCTCGCGCAGACGAGCGTGAAATCGACCGGCACCGCGCGCGCCGCGCCGAGCGGCTCGACGACGCGTTCCTGCAGCACGCGCAGCAAGCGGCTTTGCATCGCGAACGGCATATCGCCGATTTCATCGAGGAAGAGCGTGCCGCCGTTCGCCTGCACGATCTTGCCGATCGCGCCGCGCTTCGCCGCGCCCGTGAATGCGCCCTGCGTATAGCCGAAAAGCTCCGATTCGATCAGCGTCTCCGGCAACGACGCGCAGTTCACCGCGACGAACGGCCCCGTGCGGCGCGGCGAATCGCGGTGAATCGCGCGTGCGAGCATTTCCTTGCCGGCGCCCGTCGGCCCGCCGATCAAAATGGCGATGTTCTTGCCGATGACCTTCCGCACGCGCGCCACGATGTCGTTCATCTGCGCGTCGCCGGTGCAGAGATCGGCGAGGCTCGACCCGCTTTGCTCGCGCACGGCCATCGCGGTTGTCGCAGGCGACACGCTGGATGCCGGACGCGCATGAAATTCGATACTCGCGAACACCGCGACGCCGCTATGCAGTTCGAGACGGCACGGTGCGTCGCCCGCGCACGCGATCAGCGAGTCGACGCGCTCGCCGAACAGCGCCTCGAGCGTCTGTGAGCGCAGATGCGCCAGTTCGAACCCGAGCTGGAATTGCGCGCTGCGGTTCGCGCACAGAAGGCGGCCGTCGAGATCGAATACGGCGAGGCCCTCCATCAGCGTGCCGATAAACTCGGGCCGGCTGTGAAAGCGGATGCGCAACCCGTCGCCGAACGCGCTCGCGATCAGGCGGTTCTCAATCATCTGCCCGGACATCTTCACGAGCGCCATCGTGTGCTGGTGATAGCCGCGCCGGTCGCCAGTCACATCGAGGACGCCGGAGAGATTGCCGTGCGGATCGAGGATCGGCACGCTCGAACAACTGAGGAAATGATTGGCGCGCAAATAATGCTGGTCGCCATGAACGGTGACGGCGGTGCGCTCCGCGATCGTCGTGCCGATGGCGTTGGTGCCCTGATGCGCTTCACTCCACACCGCGCCCGCCCTCAGCGCGACTTTTTCGGCACGGGCGAGAAAATCGTCGTCGCCGAGCGAATGCAGGATAAGACCGCTCGCATCCGTCAGCGCGATCATGCTGTGCGTATTGGCGATCTGCGCATACAGCGTTTCCATCACCGGCAGTGCGTGCGCAAAGAGCGCGCGGCTCTCGCCGACCTTGACGGCGAGTTCCGCGCCCGACAGCACGGCGTAATCCGGGCGCATCGTCTCGCACAACCCGAATGTGGCGGAGCGCTCGTGCGAATGACGGATGACGTCGCATTGCGCAGGCTGCAAGGCCGCGCCGATGGCATGCTGCATCGCCTCCTCCTTTCCGGTTCACTGTCGCTCGCTTGTCTCTCGCGGCAATGTAACACCGTCGCGGCGTGCGGGTCGATGCGAGGAAGCACGCAGACGCGCCCGCACGGCGTTTCCGACGTTCCCGGCGCTACAGCACGAGCGAACCCGCCGTGATCGCGATGACCAGGAACACGACGAACAGGATCAAGAAGATGAAGAAAAAAATCTTGGCGATGCCCGCCGCGCCGGATGACACACGTGTAAAACCGAAGAAACCGGCGACGACGGAAATGATTGCGAACAGGATGGCGAGCTTCAGCATGACGAGTCCGTTGTGTGTTGAACTGCCTTCAGCGTGCAAGCTGCATGCCATGACGGTCATCGTCGATTTTTGTCGCGTGCGACGAGAAAATTCGACAGTTAGTTGCGCATCGGCTCAGAAAAAAGCGGGCAGCGAACTGCCCGTCTGAATAGCGTTCTCAGCGTACCGCCCGCGCCCGAGTGTCGGCGGTTGCTGCGACGGTCGCACGCGCGGCAGTGGCTACCGGCGCCGGCTGTCGCGTGCCGAGCCACGTCGCGACCCGACGGTGCGCGTGCGGCACGGCGAGCAGCGCGCCGATCGCGATGGCATCGGCGGCAAGGCCGGCTGGCACGTTGACGAGGCCATCGGTGAGGGTGAACAGGATCGAATCGACGACGAGCGAGATCACCGTCCCCGCAACGAAGGACACCATGCCGTCACGCCCCAACGCGCCGACCCACGGCAAACGACGCGCCACGGCCTTGACGACGCCGTAACGCGCCAGATTCGCTGCAATCCACGCGATGGCCAGGAAATTGACGACGCGCGGTCCGGCCAGATCGCGCTTGAAAGCGCTATCCAGCACGGGCGGCAGCACGAGCAGCTTGTAGTACGCCATGCCCGCGATCAACGCGACCGCGCCCGCACTCACGATCCAGCCGAAGCGGTTCGTGCTCACTCGCCGGTAAACCGGCTGGCAGCGCGCCAAAACGCCCAGCACGAACATCAACTGCCACGCGGCGGGATTGAAATCCCACAGGTTGTCATCGACGGACGGCATGTATTCGCCAATCTGCGATGCGAAGGCCCACAACGCGAGGCTCAGACCCAGCAACAGCCAGGGCTTGCTGCGCGCGAGCGGCAGCATGAGCGGCACGGCGAGCGCGAAGAGCGCGTACATCGGCAGAACGGCGGCAAGATACGGCTGGCGCTCGAATGTGAGAATCTGCGCGATCGACGAAAGCGGCTGCGACATCAGGCTGTCGAGGTCATGCAGCGCGAGATTCGGCGCGTGGCCGAAAAACGGCCGCAGCAGGAAGGACGCGACGAGCATCAGCGAGGCGGTGACCAGAAACGCGCGATAAAGCTCGAACGCGCGTTTGAGGAAGCGCACGCGGGCCACGCTTTCGGAGCGTCGCTGCGCGAGCGACCCATACGCCGTCGCCGTGGCGAAACCGCCGAGGAACACGAAGACTTCGGCGGCGTCGTTCAGCGCGAACGAATGAAGCGTGAAGCGCGACACCATGCTGCCGCCGATATGATCGACGACGATGATGAGCAACACCAGTCCGCGGAAGAAGTCCAGCTCGACGAGACGTTGTGATTTTCCCTGCATGCGGCTTGAGTTCGGTGTGTCCTGGCGACAGGAAGTTGGACGGCGGCCACGGACACGCGGCACGAAAGCATAGGAGTTTACCCGTAAATGCGGCGGCGCATCATCAGAACAGGCGCAAATAATCGTTTTAATTCCGGTATTTGCGACCGATAACGACCACAGCGCGACGACGGGTGGGCTTGTCACCGCGGCTTGAGCATCACGATTTGCATGAAGTTTTCAAGTTCCTTTCACTATCGGCGGCGATCAGGCTAATATCTCGCCCTCACCTGTCGAATCATTCCCCGGACCATGGACTATCTCGTCGCCCTTCTCGCCGATCCCGCCGCCTGGGCCGCGCTCGCAACGCTCGTCGTCATGGAAGTCGTGCTCGGCATCGACAACCTGATCTTCATTTCCATCCTGACCAACAAGCTGCCTGCGGCGCACCGGGAGCGCACGCAGCGCATCGGCATCGCGCTCGCGCTCGTCATGCGGCTCGGGCTGCTCGGCACCGTCGCGCTGATCGTGCGGCTCACAACGCCCATCTTCGAAGCGTTCGGTCACGGCTTCTCATGGCGAGACCTGATTCTCATCGCGGGCGGCGCGTTTCTCGTCTGGAAGGCGACGACCGAAGTCCATCACCACGTTACGCACGACGACGACGGTCATGCCGGCGCCGAATCGGCCAAGTCGCTGACGCCGCTGTCGGCGATCGGCCAGATCCTGCTGCTCGACCTCGTGTTTTCCATCGACAGCATCGTGACCGCGGTCGGCATGACCGAGCACATTCCGATCATGTTCGTCGCGGTGATCGCCGCCGTGACCGTGATGCTCTTCGCCGCAGGCCCGCTGTCGCGCTTCATCGAGCGCAATCCGACGATCGTGATGCTCGCGCTCGGCTTCCTGCTCGTAATCGGGATGACGCTGATCGCCGAAGGATTCGGCACGCATGTGCCGAAGGGCTACATCTACGCGGCGATGGCGTTCTCGGCGCTGGTCGAGGGGCTGAACATGCTGTCTCGCCGGGCGAGGGGACGACGAGCCCCGGGCCCGCGATGAACGGCGCCCTTGCTCGCGAACGCGGCTAGCGCTCACCCGGCGCCGTGCGCGGGAGCGCCTGTTGCGCCATCGTCCTGCCCGCCGGACGAGTCACGCTGAACGGCGCATCAGAAAGGTAATTCGCGCTGCGGATTGTCGGGCGCGGCGTCCTTCGCAGCCGGCAGCGGTTGCGCGCGCAGCCAGCGCGCGATCGCATCGACGACATGTTGTCGCCCGGCGTCGTCGAGCGCCTTGCCTGCCGCGATGCCGTGCCACTTGGCGAGGCACGTACGGCAGCACGTCGCCGTCGCGTGCTGCGCGATGAACACCGGATGCCCGCGAAACGGCGTCTGCTTGCCGTCGTTCAACGGCGCTTGCGGCGCGAGCCGCTTGCCGATCAACTCATGCGCCTGCGCGATCACCGTGTCGACGCCCTTTTCCCGCAGATATTTCCCCTCGCGCACGCCGAGCGCGAAACGCCGCCGGAAAGCCGATTTCGCGAGCGCGTCGAACACGGTGTCGAGGTCGCGCATGGCGTGATCAGTCCTTCGCGTAGAGCGTCGAATCCGCGAAGCCGTCGGCGGCCAGCACGCGGCCGACGAGAATCATCGCCGTGCGCTCCACGCCCGCCGCACGTACTTTCGACGCAATCTCCGCGAGCGTTCCTTCGATGCGCGTCTCGTCCGGCCAGCTCGCGCGAAACACGACCGCCACCGGACAATCCGCGCCGTAGTGCGGCACCAGGTCCGCGACGATGCGCTCGATATGCCGCACGCCGAGATGGATCGCGAGGGTCGCGCGATGACGTGCGAGATCCGCGAGACTTTCCCCTTCCGGCATCGACGTTTTCGTCGCGTAGCGCGTGAGGATCACGGTCTGCGAGATGCCCGGCAACGTCAGTTCCCGCTTCAGCGCCGCCGCCGATGCCGCCGTCGCCGTCACGCCCGGCACGACTTCGTAGGGAATCGCGAGCGCGTCGAGCCGGCGGATCTGCTCGCCGATCGCGCCGTAGAGCGACGGATCGCCGGAATGCACGCGCGCCACGTCCTGCCCGTTCGCGTGCGCGTCCTGCAACAGCGCGACGATGGCGTCGAGGTCGAGCTCGGCCGTGTCGATGCACTTCGCCGCGCGATGCCCGTCGAGCACGTCCTTCGGCACGAGCGAGCCGGCATAGAGAATCACGGGACACGTGCGGATGAGCCGCTGTCCCTTGACGGTGATGAGTTCGGGATCGCCCGGCCCCGCGCCGATGAAATAGATCGTCATGTTTCCGATGTGTCGATTGAGTCGAGCCAGCGCAGCAGCGCGTCGCGCGCGCTCGCGGCGTCGTCGAACGTTCTGTGCGCGTCCGGCAGCGACGGCCGCGTGAGCATCACGACCGGCAAGCCGCGTTCGCGCGCGACGGCGAGCTTCGCTTCGGTCGCGCGGCCGCCGCTGTTCTTGCTGACGACCACATCGACGCCCGCCGCGTCGAACAGCGCGCGCTCGCCTTCGAGATCGAACGGGCCGCGCGCGTCGATGATCTTCGCGCGTTCGTTGCCCGGATGCGCTTCGAGACAGCGAACCGTCCAGCGCTGCGACGCGGGAATTTCATGCAGATGCGCGAGCGCCTCGCGCCCGAGCGTGAAAAGCGGCCGTTGAAATGCCGCGATACGCGCCACGATTTCGCGCCAGTCGGCGGCATCGCGCCAGTCGTCGCCCGGCTGCGGCTGCCACGCGGGACGTCGCACCGCCCAGAGCGGCACGTCCGCGAGCGCACAGGCGGCGTGCGCGTGACGGCTCATCTGCGCGGCATACGGATGCGTCGCATCGACGACGAGCGCGATGTTCTCCGCGCGCAGATAGCGGGCAAGTCCGTCGATGCCGCCGAAGCCGCCGACGCGCACCGTGCACGTCAGGTCGCCCGGCACGCGCCCGAGGCCCGCGAGACTGTAGACATGCGCGGCGGGCAGTTCGCGCGCGATGGCGAGCGCGTCGCCGGTGCCGCCGAGCAGCAGCACGCGCTTCGAGTTTCCCGGCATTTCCTTACGCATGACTCGTCACGGCTTGCTCGCATGCAACAGCGTGATCGGCAGCGCCTGACGCCACGTATCGAAGCTGCCGAGCGGCTCCGCCTGCGCGACACCGATGCGCGTCAGCTCGCCGCCATGCCGCCCGCGCCATTCGACGAGCGCCGCCTCGCTTTGCAGCGTCACTGCATTGGCGACGAGCCGCCCGCCCTGACGCAGGCGCGCCCAGCACGCATCGAGCACGCCCGGCACCGTCAATCCCCCGCCGATGAATACGGCGTCAGGCGCGGGCAGGCCGTCGAGCGCGTCGGGCGCCTCGCCCTTCACGAGCTGCAGCGCGGGCACGCCGAGCGCGTCGCGGTTGTGCTCGATGAGACGCTGCCGGCTTTCGTTCGCTTCGATCGCAATCGCGCGGCACGCGCCATGCGCGCGCATCCATTCGATACCGATCGAGCCGCAACCCGCGCCGACATCCCACAAGAGTTCGCCCGGTTGCGGCGCGAGGCGCGCGAGCGTCACGGCACGCACGTCGCGCTTCGTGAGCTGGCCGTCGTGACGATAAGCGTCGTCGGGCAGGCCCGGCGTGAGCGGCGGACCCGCGTGCCCGGCGTGCGTGCGGCATTCGATCGCGACGAGATTGAGCGCGGCGACGAGGGGCTCGCGCCAGTCGTCGGCACGTTCGTCGATGCGGCGCTCCTCGTCCCCGCCCAGATGCTCGAAGACGGTCATGCGGCTCGCGCCGAAGCCATGCGCGGTCAGGAGCGCGGCCACGGCGGCGGGCGTCGCGCCGTCGGCGCTCAGCACGAGCAGACGCACGCCGCGATGCAGGCTCGCGAGCAGCGACGCGACCGGCCGCCCGACAAGCGATACGCACACGGCATCCTGCAGCGCCCAGTGCAAACGCGCCGCCGCGAACGACAGCGACGACGGCGCGGGAATGACGCGCATTTCGCCGTTGGCGACTTCACGCGCGAGCGTCGCGCCGACGCCAAAGCACATCGGATCGCCGCTCGCGAGCACGCATATGCGGGTCTTGCCGTCGCCGCGTCCGGCGAGCACGGCGTCGAGTGAAAAGGGTTTAGGCCACGGCACACGGCTCGCGGCAATGCGCGCCGGCAGCAACGCGAGATGGCGCTCGCCGCCGTGAATCGACTGGGCGTCGAGCAGCGCGCGGCGCGCGACGCGGGACAGGCCGTGCCAGCCATCTTCGCCGATCCCTACCACGGTCAGCCAGTTCGACATGCGCGGCCTCCTTCATGCGATTTGGAATGCGCTTCGGGCGGCGGCCCTGAAGCGCCTGGATGGTCGATAAAAGCGGGCATAATACAGGTCCGTCGGTGCCCGGAGTCGAAGAGACCCAGGGCCTAAGAGGGAACACAGAAAACTGTGGCTGCCCCCGCAATTGTACGCAGCGAGTCCGCGCTCCACTGCCACTGGTTTCTACCGGGAAGGCCGGCGCGAATGAAGACCTGCCAGCCAAGAGACCTGCCGACTCACCGCATTCGCGCGACGCCGACCGGGCGGGGTGTACCGGTTCGCTCATGACGCGCGAAGCCCAACGGGTCACGCTTTTGACTTCATTCGACCGCTCATCGCTCACGACCGCGCCGCGCGCTTTTGCGTGCCCGGGCCTGATGCGCATCGTGCCCGCGCGGGACGGCGGCCTCGCGCGCCTGCGACTGGCGGGCGGCGTGTCGAGCGCGCACGCGGCGCGGGCCGTTGCGCGGGCGGCGCGCGAATGCGGCTCCGGCGTGATCGAGGTGACCAATCGCGCGAATCTGCAGTTGCGCGGCATCCGCGACGACGCCCACGCCGCGCTGATCGACATTGCGCTCGAGGCGGGCCTCGGCCCCTCGACGGCCGGCGCCGACGACATCCGCAACGTGATGCTCAGTCCGCTCGCGAGCGACGACACGCGCGCGCTCGCCGATCGGATCATCGACGCGATGCAGGCCGACGCATCGCTTCATGCGCTCTCGCCCAAGTTCGCGCTGCAACTCGATGCCGGCGAGCGCCTCGCGATGCTCGATCATCCACACGACCTGTGGCTTTGCGCAATCGACGATGGCGCGCGCTTCGCGTTCGGCTTCGCGGGCACGATGCGGCAGCGTCCGTCCGGCGCGATTCATCGCAGCGATGTGGTGACGTTCGTGTCGGGCGTGCTGCGCAGGTTTCTCGCGCTGGCCACGCCAGAAGAGCATCGTATGCGCGATCTGCTCGCGCGTATCGGCGTCGCGCGCTTTCTCGAAGCATTCGATGTCGATGCAGCCGTTCAGAACTGGCGACGCGGACCCGCCGATGCATCGCTGCGCCTCGGCGCCCACGCGGAGCCGTTTCGCGCGACGTGGTACGCAGGCGCGCAAACACCCCTCGGACGCCTCGACGCGACCACGCTCGAAGCCCTCGCCGATATCGCCGACACGCAAGCCGAAGGCCGCCTGACGATGACGCCGTGGCAAAGCGTGCTGATACCCGGCATCGCTGCGCATGACGCGCATGACGTACTGCAGCGCCTTCACGCGCTCGGCCTTGCGATCGACCCGCGCGAACCGCTCGCGCGCCTCATCGCGTGCGCGGGCTCCGAAGGCTGCGCGAAAAGCCGCGCCGACACCAAAGCGGACGCGCATCGCCTCGCTTCGCTTCTGCCTTCGGATGAAGGCGAAGTGCATCTGAGCGGCTGCGAGCGTTCGTGCGCGGCGGCGCATCCGGTCCCGGTGACGCTCTATGCAGTCGCGCCGGGGCGCTATGACCTACATCGCGGCGCACGAACCGTTGCGCACGATCTGACCATCGAAGAGGCGGCCGGACGGCTCGCCCGGAGCCATGCCGATGCCTGACTACATCCGCGACGGAGCGGAGATTTATCGCCAGTCCTTTGCGACGATCCGCGCCGAAGCCGACCTCGCCGCCATTCCCGCCGATCTTGAAAAGCTCGCGGTGCGCCTGATCCATGCGTGCGGCATGGTCGATATCGTGAGCGATCTGCGCTTCTCTTGCGGTGCGGGCATCGCCGGCCGACGCGCGCTCGCAACCGGCGCGCCGATCCTGTGCGATGCGCGCATGGTCGCCGAAGGCATCACGCGCGCGCGGCTTCCCGCCGATAACCGTGTCGTCTGCACGTTGAGCGATCCATCGGTTCCCGAACGCGCCCGCGCGATGAACAACACGCGCTCGGCCGCCGCGCTCGAGTTGTGGCGGCCGCATCTCGAAGGCGCGATCGTGGCGATCGGCAATGCGCCCACCGCGCTCTTTCATCTGCTCGACATGCTCGATGCCGGCGCACCGAAACCCGCGCTCATCCTGGGCTTTCCGGTCGGTTTCATCGGCGCGGCGGAATCCAAGGCGATGCTCGCCGCCGATAGCCGCGGCGTGCCCTTCGTCGCCCTGCTCGGCCGCCGCGGCGGCAGCGCGATGGCGGCAGCGGCGGCGAACGCACTTGCTTCGGAGGCCGAATGATGCGCGGGCATCTCTTTGGATTGGGCGTCGGCCCGGGCGATCCCGAGCTGATCACGCTGAAGGCGCTGCGCTTGCTCAAGTCAGCTCCCGTAGTCGCTTATTTCGTCGCGAAGGGCAAGAAGGGCAATGCGTTCGGCATCATCGAATCGCATCTCGACGATACGCAGACGCGGCTGCCGCTCGTCTATCCGGTGACGACCGAGGCGCTCGAACCGCCGCTCTGCTACGAGACGATCATCAGCGCGTTCTACGACGAAGCCGCGCTCACGATCTCCGGTCATCTCGAAGCCGGGCGCGATGTCGCGGTGATCTGCGAAGGCGATCCGTTCTTCTACGGCTCGTACATGTATCTGCACGACCGTCTCGCCGGACGCTTCGATGCGCATGTGGTGCCCGGCGTATGCTCGATGCTCGGCGGCGTCGCGGTGCTGGGCGTGCCGCTCGTGTATCGCAACCAGAGTCTCTCGGTGCTGTCGGGCGTGTTGCCGGAAGACGATCTGAAGCGCCGTCTCGAAGCGGCGGACGCGGCCGTCATCATGAAGCTCGGCCGCAACTTCGAGAAGGTGCGGCGCGTTCTCAGCGAGCTCGGACTCGATGAACGCGCGCTATACGTCGAGCGCGCGACGATGGCCAATCAACGCATCGTGCCGCTCGATGAAGTCGATCCGATGGCGTCGCCGTATTTCTCGCTGCTCGTCGTGCCGGGGAAGAAATGGCGCGCGTGAGCTCTTCCATGCCGATGGCGATCGTCGTGCTCGGTGCGGGGGCGCTCGACACGGCGCGGCGCATTCAGGCGAAATTCCAGCAATCGCGCGTGCATGGCCTCGCCCGCCGCGTGAACGCGGACATCGCGTATGACGACTTCGGGGCGCACGTGCGCGCGCTGTATGCATCGGGCACGCCGGTCGTCGCGCTGTGCTCGGCGGGCATCGTGATTCGCGCGCTCGCGTCATCTCTTGCCGACAAGGGCGCCGAACCACCCGTGCTCGCCGTTGCACAGGATGGCAGCGCGGTCGTCCCGCTGCTCGGCGGCATGAGCGGCGTGAACGTGCTGGCGCGCGAAATCGGCACTGCGCTCGGTGTCGCGCCCGCGATCACGACGAGCGGCGAACTGCGCTTCGGTCAATGTCTGCTCGCGCCGCCCGAAGGTTACGCCCTCGCGGATATCGAGCAAGGCAAGCGCTTCGTGTCCGGTCTGCTCGCGGGCGACGCCACGCGCATCGAAGGCCACGCGCCCTGGCTCGACGATGCCGACCTGCCCCGCGCCGACCATGCGCGTTTTGCCGTGCGCATCACGCCCTTCGCTGCGCACGATGATGACAATCTCGTGATCCATCCGCGTTGCGTGCTCGCGTGGATCGGGCATGTATCGCCCGATGACGATGTCGCTGAACGCATGCGTGCGGTCATGCGCGCGCAGGGACTATCGCCGCTTGCGCTCGCGGCCCTGGCAGCGCCTGTGCGTTACATGACGACGCGATCACTGGAAGACGCCGCGCATGCCTTGAATGTGCCCCTGCGCTTTTGCGATGCCGCGCCATTCGACGCCGGCGATGCGCCGCGCATCGCATTGCACGTAAGCGATGCGCCCATCGACGCGCAATCGATCGGGCGTGCGCGCGGCACGCTGACCGTGATCGGACTCGGCCCCGGCAGCGCGGAACTGATGACGCCGGCCGCACGCGCCGCGCTCGTCGCAGCGCAAGACGTGCTCGGCTACGAAACCTATGTGCGCATGGCTGGTCCTTTCCGTGACGATCAGCGCGTGCACATGACCGACAACCGCGAGGAACTGCAACGCGCGCGTCACGCCTTCGAACTGGCGAGCGAGGGACGGCGCGTGGTCGTGGTGTCATCGGGCGATCCGGGCGTCTTCGCGATGGCCGCCGCCGTGCTCGAAGCACTGGACGAAGGCCACGCGGCGCATCCCGAATGGAGCGCGGTGAAACTCGCCATCGTGCCGGGCGTGTCGGCATCGCTCGCGACCGCCGCGCGTGCAGGCGCGCCGCTGGGCCACGATTTCTGCGTGCTGTCGCTGTCGGATAACCTGAAGCCGTGGAGCGTGATCGAGAAACGCATCGCGCATGCGGGCGAAGCCGATCTCGTGATGGCGTTCTATAACCCGCTGTCGAAAGCGCGGCCGTGGCAATTCGATCGTGCGATCGGCATCGTGAAGCGTTATCGCGATCCGCACACGCCCGTCGTGCTGGGAAGAGACATCGGACGCCCGGCTGAAGCGTTGCGCGTCGTCACGCTTGGCGAACTGAAAAGCGAACTCGTCGATATGCGGACGATGGTGATCGTCGGTTCATCGACCACGCGTGTAGTCGGTGATTGGGTCTATACGCCGCGATGGTATGAGTAATCATCGCCTTCGCTCAGCGCATCGGCGGTGATGTATCGTGCGCCCCAGTCATGCGCGAGTGCCTTGCCGCGTCCGGCTGGAATCGAACCCTCTTCGAAATCGACGACGACGATCTCATCCGCCGACGCCGGCGCCTGCGGCTTTTCATTCGTGCGCCCGTCGGTCAGCACCCACAACCAGCGCCGTTGCGACGGTCTTTGTCTTGCCGCGCGTTCGAGCACCGTGGCGGCGCTCGCCAACCCGAGCGTAAGCGGCGTGCCGCCACCGCCGCCGATCGGCGCGACCCAGCGTTCATTGAACCAATGCGCCACGCCCGGCTGCCGACGCACTTCGGCACGCCCGCCGCCGAAGCACACGAGCGCGATCTTCGCGCGCTCGCGATAGGCCCGATCGAACAACGCAACGAGCATGCCTTTCGCGCGCGCAAGCCGCTCGCCCGCGAGCATCGAGCCGGAGCAATCGAGGAGAAAGCAATGCAGCACCGCGCCCTCGCCCTGCGTGCGTCGATAGCGAAGATGCCGCGCCTCGAAACGCATCGACCGCTTCGCGCGCAACGTGGACAGCCAGTCGATCGACGCGCTCGCGTCACCCTCGCGCCCAGCGTAGCGGCCTTTCGTGCGCGATTCGTTCCATCGAGGGCGACGCCCTGCGTCGAGGGCATCCGCGTCTCGCCTTCGATGGATCAGGCTTTTTTTGCGGCGAGCGACCTCACTTCCTTGACCTTCGCGGTTCCGGCCGGCTCCGGCGGCATGTAGCCCCAGTCGGATTCCGCCGCGCTCGCATCCCGCGGCGCGGGTTCACGTCCGGCCGGTTCGCGTGAAGGCGATCCGGCTTCTCGCCGGCGATGCTTCAACACCGCATCGGCGACACGCTCGACATGCGTTACGGCCACGTTCGCTGCATTCTCCAACGCGGCCAGCGCCCGCGCCGCGCGCAGCATCACGATGTCCGCACGCAAGCCGTCCACATGCGCCTCGATGCAAAGCTCGCTCACGCGCGCATGAACCGCATCGTCGAAATCGAATTGCGTGAGCGCCGCGCGCGCCGCATGAATGCGCTCGGCCAGCGACGCCTGTTCGGTCGCGTGCCGCGCGCGAAACGCATCGGGATCGGTATCGAATGCAAGCCGCGACTTGACGATGCGCTGCCGCACGAGCGCATCGAAGCAATTGCTCATCTCCACAGCCAGACCAAAACGATCCAGCAGTTGCGGGCGCAACTCGCCCTCTTCCGGATTCATCGTGCCGATCAGCACGAAGCGCGCGTCATGCCGGTGCGAAATGCCATCGCGTTCGACGATGTTGACGCCGCTCGCCGCGACATCGAGCAACTGATCGACGAGCGGATTCGGCAGAAGATTCACTTCATCGACATACAGCACGCCGAGATGCGCCTTCGCGAGCAGGCCGGGCGAAAACTTCACGCCGCCGTCACGCAATGCGCTTTGAATGTCGAGCGTGCCGATCAACTGCTCTTCGCTTGCGCCGAGCGGCAAGGTCACGAGCTTTCCCTCGGGCAACAGTTCCGCGAGTGCGCGCGCCGCCGTGGATTTTGCCGTGCCGCGCGGCCCGCTGACGAGCACGCCGCCGATCGAGGGATCGACTGCCGCAAGCAAAAGCGCTTGCTGCAAGGGCGCTTGTGCGACTAACGCGGTGAAGGGAAAAGTGAGCGGGTTCAATTGTGTCGGCCCTCGATGCTTTGTTCGACATCGAGCAGATGCCGTTCTATCTGCTCGCGGTAGCCGGCGGGTTCCTGCCACAGGCCGCGTTGCATCGCTTCGAGCAGGCGCTCGCAGATCGATTGCAGCGCGTGCGGATTGTGTCGCGTGATGAAGTCGCGCGTGTCGGCGTCGTTCACATAGGCGTCGGTGACGAGCGCGTATTGATGATCCGACACGACGCGCGCGGTGGCGTCGTAGCCGAAAAGATAATCGACGGTTGCGGCGAGTTCGGATGCGCCCTTGTAGCCATGCCGCTTCACGCCATCGATCCACTTCGGATTGACGACGCGCGAACGCACCACCCGCGCGATCTCTTCGTTCAATGTGCGCACGCGCGGCGCGGCGGGATTGCTGTGATCCGCGTTATACGCCTGCGGCTGCAAGCCCGATAAATAACGCACGGCCGCGACCATGCCGCCCTGAAACTGATGATAGTCGTTCGAGTCGAGCAGATCGTGTTCGCGGTTGTCCTGATTCTGCAGGACGACATCGAGCGTCGAAAGCCGCGTGCCGAAGGTCGCGCGCGCTTCGACGCCATCGCCCGTCTGCGAATACGCGTAACCGCCCGTGCTTTGATAAGCCGCGGAAAGATCCGCGTCGGATTGCCATTGTCTTGCGTCGATCAGTTCCTGCAAACCCGCGCCATAGGCCCCCGGCTTCGCGCTGAAAACGCGCCAGCCCGCGCGCCGCCGCGCTTCCTTGCCTTCGATGCCGCGTGCGATCAATTCGTCGCGTTCGCGCAGGATGCGCGCGCGGATCGGGTTGACGTCGTCGGTCTCGTCGTCGAGCTCGGCTACGGCCTGCACGGCGGCATCGAAGAGATGGATGAGGTTCGCGAACGCATCGCGGAAAAAGCCCGATACGCGCAGCGTCACGTCGATGCGCGGCCGGTTGAAGATCGATATCGGCAGAACCTCGAAGTCGGTCACACGATGGCTGCCCGCCGCCCATTTCGGCCGCACGCCAATCAGCGCGAACGCCTGCGCGATATCGTCGCCGCCGGTGCGCATCGTTGCCGTGCCCCACACCGACAAGCCGATCGCGCGCGGAAAATCGCCGTGATCCTGCACATGACGCTCGACCAGCGCGTTCGCCGACTTGAGCCCGAGCGACCAGGCCGCTTGCGTCGGCAATGCGCGTGTATCGACGGAATAGAAGTTGCGGCCCGTGGGCAGGACATCGGGCCTGCCGCGCGATGGCGAACCGCTCGGACCCGGCGGCACGAAACGCCCCTCGAGGCCGCGCTTGAGTTGCAAAAGCTCTTGCGGGCCGCATGCGTCGAGGCGTGCGAGCACGTCGCCGCGCAAGCGTTCGAGCACGAGCGATGTATGCGAACCGGGCGCGGCGGCATCGTCAGTTGACAATAGTTGCGTCGCTAACGATTCGAGGCGTTCGCGCGTATCGCCCTGATGACGCCACGGCGCATCGTTCACTTCGACGAGCGCGCGCGGGCGCGGCCCGCTCCACGGCGCCGCCCAGTCGGCGTCGAGCGGATCGAAGTGATCGGGCAGTTGCAGATCGCGCGCGATCGCCGTGATGAGGCTCGCGTTCGCGCCCTGTCCATCGCCGATCGGAAAGCGGCCGAGCGCGAGCAACGTGTCGCGGCGCTGCACGCCTTGCGGCGATACGCCGAACACGTGCAGCCCGTCGCGAATCTGCGCTTCCTTCAACTCGCACAGATACGCATCGGCGCGCGTGAGCAAGGCGTCTTCGCTCGTGACGTCGCGTGGCGCATCGAGGCCAAGTTCTTCGTGCAACCTGTTCTCGACGATGGTCGCGAGGATCGACTTGCGCAACAGCTTCGCGCGGCGCGCATCGACCATCAGCGCTTCGTAGTATTCGTCGACCTGACGCTCCAGATCCTGCAACGGCCCGTAGTTCTCGGCGCGCGTGAGCGGCGGCATCAGATGATCGATAATTACGGCCTGCGCGCGGCGCTTCGCCTGACTGCCTTCGCCCGGATCGTTCACGATGAACGGATAAAGATGCGGCATCGGTCCGAGGATCGCATCGGGCCAGCACGACGACGACAACGCGATGCTCTTGCCCGGCAGCCATTCGAGATTGCCATGCTTGCCGACATGCACGAGCGCATCCACCTGAAAGCGCAGACGCAACCAGAAATAGAACGCGAGATACGAATGCGGCGGAACGAGTTCGGCGTCGTGATAGCTCGCGTAATCGTTGCGTTCGCGCGAACGCGAAGGCTGAATCCCCACGAAGACTTCGCCGCAACGATAGCCCGAGATCATGAAGCGGCCGCGTCTCACCGTAGGGTCGTCTTCGGGCGCGCCCCAGGTCTTTTCCAGCGCGGCGCGCGCATCGGCGGGCAGCGTGCGGTACGCATCGAGATATTCATCGACCGAAAGACTTTGCAGCGCGGGCCGCAAGTCGCGCACGATGGGATCGTTCGTGACGCCTTCGGTCAGCGCGGCGATGAGCGCATCGCCAGTCTCTGGAATGTCGCCCACGCGATAGCCTTCGCGCGCGAGCATCGACAGAATGCCGATGGTCGATGCGGGCGTGTCGAGTCCCACGCCGTTGCCGATGCGCCCTTCGCTTGCCGGATAGTTCGCGAGCACGAGCGCGATGCGCTTCTGCGCGTTCGGCGTCTGGCGCAGCCTGCACCAGCGGCGGCTCAGTTCGGCGACGAAGCGCACGCGTTCCGCATCGGCCTGATAGCGCACCACGTCCACCTGCGTATGCTTGCAGTAATAAGCGAGTCCCTTGAAACTGATCGCGCGCGTGATGATGCGGCCATCGACTTCGGGCAGCGCCACATGCATCGCGACGTCGCGCGAGTTCAGGCCGTGATTGTCCTTTTGCCAGTCGTCGCGATTGCCGCCGCTCAGGATGACCTGGAGCACAGGCGCATCGCCCGCGACTTCGAACGTTTCGTCTTGCCCGATCACGCTCGCGGCGAAGGCCGTCGTATTCAACACGAGCGATGCGCGATGCTCCGCGCATAAACGTTCGACGACTTCGCGGCTCACGCTTTCCTTCAGCGATGAAATTGCGATCGGCAGCGGATTCATGCCTTCTTTCTCGAGCGCTTCGATGAGCGCATCGAACACGGCGGTATTGCCCGACTGCAAGTGCGCGCGATAGAACAGGATCGCGGCGACGGGTGCGCCTTCTGTCCATCGTGCCTGCCAGTCTTCGATGGCGGCGGTATCGCGTTCGGGATGATAGATCGCGACCGCGGGCAGCGGCCTCGGCGGTTGCGGTTCGCGCCCGAAACCGAACGCGCGATGCGCAATCGAGCGCAGGAATTCTTCCGCATTGCGCGCGCCGCCTTCGCGTAGATAGCGCGACAGCTCGCGGCAAAACTCCGCATCCGCCGTGCTCTTGCCGATGAGATTCGGATCCTCCGTGAGATCGCCTGAAAACATAGCGAGCATCTGTTGCTCTTGCTTCGCGAGCGCGACGAGCCGCTCGATGCCATAGGGCCAATACGATTCGCCGCCGAGGTGATCGACGATCACGACCCTCGCGTGACGCAACACGTCGTCGACATAGAAATCGACCGATGCCGGCTGGCGTAAAAACGATTGATTCGCGAGCCGCACGTCGGGAAAGCCCGCTTCGAGTCGCGGAAAGACGCTCGCGAGCAACGCAAGCGTCGTGTCGGCGGAACTGAGCACCACGATCGGCGCACGTGTCTGCTCGATGCGCATGACGCCTTGCGCATCGTCGACGAAGCCTCCCGGTGTCGTGCGAAGCAGATGCATGGCTGTTACGCCTGCACGGAGGCGCTTGCGAGCGCCGCGTCGAAGGCACGTTGCAGCGCGTCGCGATCGAGGTCTTCGCCGATCAGCACGAAGCGGCTTTGCGTCTTCGCTTCATCGGCTTGCCACCGGCGATCGAAATAGCTGTCGAAACGACGTCCTACGCCCTGCACGACGAGCCGCATCGCCGCGCCCGGCAATGCCGCGAAACCCTTCACGCGATAGATCGTGTGATGCTCGACGAGCGTGTGCAACGCCGCGATGGCCTGCTCGCGGGATTCGACCCTGCCATGAACGACGACCGAATCGAACGCGTCATGATGATGATCGGCATGGCCTTCTTCGTCGGGCGAGCCGTGATGATCGTGCCGCAGATGGATCGTTTCTTCCGATGCAGCTCCGAGGCCGAGCAGCGTATGCACGTCGAGCCTGCCCATTTGCGCGGGCACGATCTTCACTTCGGGCGGGATCTCGGGGCGCACGAGCGCTTCGACTTTGTGCAGCGCTGCCTCGTCCATGAGGTCGGTCTTGTTCACGATGACGAGATCCGCCGACGAAAGCTGATCTTCGAACAACTCATGCAACGGCGATTCGTGATCGAGATTCGGATCGGCCTTGCGCTGCGCATCGACGGCGACGGGGTTCGACGCGAACTGGCCGCTTGCGGCAGCGGGGCCATCGACCACGGTGACGACCGCATCGACCGTGAACGCGTTCTTGATCGACGGCCAGTTGAACGCCTGCACGAGCGGCTTCGGCAACGCAAGACCCGATGTTTCGATCAGCACGTGATCGATGCCATCGCGCCGCTCGACGAGCTGCTCCATCACCGGATAGAACTCTTCCTGCACGGTGCAGCACAGGCAACCATTTGCGAGTTCATACAGATTGCGGTCTTTTGAGCCGGCTTCGTCGTCGCAGCCGATGCCGCAACCCTTCAGGATTTCCCCGTCGATGCCGAGCTCGCCGAACTCGTTGACGATGACCGCGATGCGCTTTCCTTTCGCGTTGGACAGGATATGGCGCATCAGTGTGGTCTTGCCGCTGCCGAGAAAGCCGGTCACGACCGTGACGGGGATCTTGCGGGTTTGCATCGTAGCTCCGTGGCTTCGTATGCGTGCGCTTCGTGTCGCGCGATGCGTGGCAACGCTGCGGCATGAAAAAGGAAAGCACACGCTTGAATGAACATGGGCCGCGCCGCATCCCCGCGACAGCGATCCTCCGTGAAAGTCTGGCCGGTATCCGGGCTGACGACCGCGCCGCTTCGCCTTCCCGCGCGTTACTACGCGCAGTGGCCTCGAAGCCGGCTTCCCGATCGTGCGATGAAAACATCGCGCGCGCGGGGAATCGCTTACCGTTGCGGGGGCAGCGCAGGTTGACGTCCGCTCGATCGGTCGAAAGGAACGTGTCCTGCTTCCCGTTTAACTGCGCACGAGAGAATCCGCGCGCGAGCACCAAAACTGCGTGAAAGTCTAGGCCCGGCGCGCGCGAGCGTCAAGAAATGACGCCGCTCGCGCGGTGTCATAATGTCGGCCCACGCAGCGCACTCTCGTCATTCACCATGAAATCTTCGATCGTTCGCATGAATGTGCCTGCAATCATGCGGCTCGCCGTCGGCATCGGCTGCAGGCGCGACACGAGCGCCGATGCGATCGAACATGCGGTGCGCGTCGCGCTGGGCACGCTCGAATTCGGCGACATCGCGATCGTCGCGAGCATCGATGCGAAGCGAAACGAAGCGGGCTTGCTCGCTTTCTGCGCACGTCATGGCCTGCCGCTGCGCTTTTATACCGCCGATGAGATCGCGCGCACGCCTCGCACGGCGATGTCACATCACGCGGCGAAACATATGAACGTCGATGGCGTATGCGAGCCATGCGCGCTGCTTGCAGGCAACGCGCACACGCTCATCGTGCCAAAGACGATCGGTTGCGGCGTAACTGTCGCGGTCGCAATGGCGCATGAACCCGATGCGAACGGAACATGAACACCGGTTTGGCCGTGGTGCGCGGGCGCGCCGTTTCGGCGAGCGGCTTTGCAACGGGTGGCTTGAACTTATCGCGGCAAAGCCAGACGAGAACGGCCAGCGCCACGAGTTCCAGATAGAGATAGAGCGCGTCCATTTCCTTGCTCCTGAAGTCGGTGATTGCGTGACTGCATGATGCCCACCGTCTGTTAGCGCAGAATTAAGCCGAAAACGCGGCCGCTGCTGATGTACGATACGGCCGTCTTTCGTCATGCAAAGACCCGCTGCAACCCCATTCGAATGGAGTCGATGTGAAAACCGATACCGAATCGCATCTGCGCATGACCCAGCGTCGCAAGGAAGGTCACGAGAAAAAGCAGGCCGCCGCCGATCATGAAAAAGGCCTGCTGATCGTGAATACCGGCAACGGCAAGGGCAAGACCACGGCGGCGTTCGGCATGGCCGTGCGCGTGCTCGGTCATGGGATGAAGCTCGGCGTCGTGCAGTTCATCAAGGGCGCGCTGCATACGTCCGAGCGCGATTTCCTCGGCGCGATCGCGCATTGCGATTTCGTCACGATGGGCGACGGCTATACCTGGAACACGCAGAACCGCGAGGCCGACATGGCCACTGCGCGCAAAGGCTGGAACGAGGCGCGGCGCATGATCGAAAGCGGCGATTATCAGATGGTCGTGCTCGATGAACTGAACACCGTGCTCAAGTATGAATATCTGCCGCTCGATGAAGTGCTCGACGTGCTCAAGGCGCGGCCCGCGATGCTGCACGTGGTCGTGACCGGCCGGCATGCGCCCGATGCGCTGATCGAACTCGCCGACCTCGTCACCGAGATGCGGCTCGTGAAGCACCCCTATCGCGAGCAGGGCGTGAAGGCGCAACGCGGCGTCGAGTTCTGAACGCAATGCCCGACTGCCCCGCTCTTTTCATCGGCGCAAGCGCGTCGCATCAAGGCAAGACCACGGTGACGGCCGCGCTTGCGCGCCATCACACGCGCCGTGGCCTGAACGTGCGCGTGTTCAAGACCGGCCCGGATTTTCTCGATCCGATGATCCTCGAGCGCGCATGCGGCGCGAGCGTGTATTCGCTGCATCTCTCGATGGTCGGGTTCGACGCGTGCCGCGCCTTGCTTGCACAGGCCGCCCGCGAGGCCGATCTCATTCTCATCGAAGGCGTGATGGGTCTTTTCGACGGCACGCCAAGCAGCGCCGACCTCGCCGCCGCGTTCAACGTGCCCGTGCTCGCGGTGATCGGCGCGCACGGCATGGCGCAGACCTTCGGCGCGATCGCGTTCGGGCTCGCGCGTTATCGCGCGGACGTGCCGTTTCATGGCGTGCTCGCCAATCGCGTCGCGTCGGCGCGCCATGCGCAGATGCTGTCGGAGACCATTCCAGAGGGGCTGCTTTATTGCGGCCATCTGTCGAACGCGGACGATATCGCGCTGCCCGAGCGTCATCTCGGTCTCACGCAGCCTGACGAAATCGCGGGCCTCGACGCGCGCCTCGATCGCGCCGCCGACGCGATCGCGCAAACCGCGCTCGCGGATCTGCCGCCGCCCGTTCATTTCGACGATACGACCCTTCCCGCGCCCCCGCGTCTGCTCGACGGGATGCATATCGCGATTGCGCGCGACGCAGCGTTCTCGTTCGTCTATCCGGCGAACGTCGATCTGCTCGCCGAGATGGGCGCGCGCATCAGCACATTCTCGCCGCTCGCCGACGAATCCGCGCCCCACGATGCGGATGCGCTCTATCTTCCCGGCGGTTACCCCGAGCTGCATGCGGCAAGTCTCGCGGTAAATGCGAACGCGCGCGCGTCGATCGCCGAACACGTTGCAAAAGCGAAGCCGGTCGTCGCGGAATGCGGCGGCATGCTCTATCTGCTCGACACGCTGACGGACATCGAAGGCACACGGCACGCGATGCTCGGCATTCTTCCGGGCGATGCCGCAATGCAACGCAAGCTGTCGCGCCTCGCGATGCAGCGTATCGACACGACGCACGGCGCGATGATGGGCCACACGTTCCATTACTCGACTCTGCACACGCCGATGCAGGCCGTCCTCGAGGCGAAACACGCGACGACGGGCACATCGGGCGAAGCGCTCTATCGACACGGGCCGGTCACGGCCACTTACATGCACGCTTACTGGCCGTCGAATCCGGCCGCCGCTGCCGCGCTCTTTCGCGGCGAATCACTATGACGACGACGCAAGACATTCGCACGCCGCTCGATCTCGCATTCACGATCGAGCGCGCAAAGACGCAGGAACCCATCGGCTCGCCCTGCACCGACGTCTGCAAGCTCGATCCGGAAACGGGCTTATGCCTTGGATGCTTCAGAAGCCGCGAAGAAATCAAGACCTTCAAATCGATGGACGAAGCCGCGAAGCTCGATTTATTCGACGCGTTGCTCGCACGGCGTGCGGCAAGCGCGAAATAGAAAGCCCACGCTTCGATCGAAACGTGGGCCGGACAATCGAGCCTGCAAGAAGCGTCAAGCCGCCGCCATTCTCCTGACAGCCGGCCGGTCCAGTTCACGTGCGGCGAGTGCGCCGAACACGAGACCGAGCGTCGTCCAGATCAGCGCCTGAATGCCGATCGCGGCCAGGCGGAAGTTCCACAAGAGCGACGCGGAGAAATCGGCGGGCACTTCGTCGATGCGCGGCAGTGCAAGCTGCGCCACCACGATCACGACGAGATACGCGGCCGAGGCGATAAGCGTCGCGTTCCAGCCGTCATGTCGCGCCGCCATGCGCCGCCAGAGCCACAGCGCGAACACGGCCGCCGCGATGGAAATGGCCACCATGCCGAAGAAGAGCGCCGTGCGCGGCCCGATGGTGTCGGGATTGCCGACCGCCGGCGGATTCGGCGGGTACTTGAGGAACGGCACGATGGCGACGCTCACGAAGCCGAACAACGCCAGAAGCGCCGACGTGCCGCGCGCGTGCAACGCGCCGAGGCGCCCATAAGCAAACGCGAACACGAGCGAGAAGAGACCGCCCAATGCGGTGCCGAACACCGCAACGCCCGTCAGGAGGCCGAGACCCGCTTGCGTATCGCGGGAGACGAGTTCTTCGTCGCCGTGATCGTGCGAATGCGCGGCGCCTCTCGCGGCATCGGCATGCTCATGGTCGTGCGCCTGCTCGTGATGTTGCTCGAACGCGATGGCGCGCGCCACCGACGGCTCCCCGAACGCACGAGCGAAACCGAAGCCGATCAGGCCCGCGATCAGCCCCGCGATCATGCCGCGTATCAGCAAAGTGCGAATCATGACGCGTCCTCAGTGGCACGGAAAGCCGAGCAGATGCCGGCCATCGTGAACGAACTCGTGGACGTACATGCCCGAGAAGATCGACGTCGCGCCCTGCTCCGCGCCGACGAAATAGATTGCGATCAACAGAAGAAGGCCGATGAAAACGGCCCACGGGAGCACTTCGCGCACCGGAAGGGGCACGGGTGCGTCGAGCGACGGGGAAACCGGAGCGGAAAAGGCCGGCGTGTTGGAAGCATTCATGGTGGTTCTCCAGGGAAAAGCGCGTCCCGATTGACGAAGAGCATGCAGCGGGGTCTGACTCGCGGCGCAACGCTTTCACGCTGACGAACGCATACAGTGGCGCGACCGTGCCGGATTTGCACCGGCTTCCTCGCACTGCAAGCTTGCCATTCTATGATGATCGGCGGCAAAGTAAAACGATTCCGATTCGCCCGGCGACTCCCTTGGAACTCATTCTGTTGTGCCACGCCGCTACGCGCGCGATGAAAACCGGCCACTTTCCCGGAGGCGACGATCATGCCGAGCATGATGCACGCATTCAACTCGCGCCGCTGCGGGTGGGGCCGCGCTCCGTGCGGGATACACGCGTGATCGCGAGCCCGGCGCGCGTAGCGCGCCAGACCGCGCAATGGATCGCCGATGCTTTCGAAATCGCGCCCGCGTTCGACGATATCGACTATGGCCGCTGGCGCGGGCACTCGATACGCGAGACAGCCGAGCGCGAGCCCGAGCAGGTCGCCGCGTGGCTTGCGGATCCAGAAGCGCGCGGACACGGCGGCGAGAGCGTTGCCATGCTCGCAGCGCGCGTCGCGCAGGGGCTTGCATTCGTCGATCGCCTGAATGCGCGCGAGCGCTGCATCGTGGTCACGCATGCGATCGTCGTCAAAGTGGCGCTCGCGCATATGCTCGGCATGCCGCTCCAGTCCGTGTACGGAATGAATTTCGCGCCGCTTTCATCGACGGTGCTCAAACGCGCCTCGCCCGCCGACGCATGGACCGCCGAATCGCCGCATGAAGCGGCCTGAACTTCGTTGCTGACACATCGCTCAAACGAGCAGCGCATCGCACGCGCGGTCCGCTCTCGAACCGATTCAGGAGACTCAGATGCCGCATTACGTGGATGGATTCGTCGTACCCGTGCCGATCGACAAGATCGACGCCTACCGCACCATGGCCGAGGCCGCCGGCAAGATCTGGCTCGAGCATGGCGCACTGCAGTTCGTGGAGACCATCGCCGACGACGTCAAGCCCGGCAAGCTCACGTCGTTTCCGCAGAGCGTGCAAATGAAGGAAGGCGAGACCGTGGCGTTCTCGTATATCGTCTACGCGTCGCGCGAGCAGCGCGACAGCGTCAACGCGAAGGTGATGGAAGACCCGCGGCTCAAGGCGATGATGGAATCCGGCGATCCGCCATTCGATCCGCAGCGCATGTTCTTCGGCGGTTTCACGACGCTCGTGGAACTGGGGCGTAGCTGATTCTTATGTTTTTGACCTGACGAGAAGGAAACGCTTCGACATGTATATCGCCATGAACCGCTTCAAGATCGTGCCCGGCGCCGAAGCCGACTTCGAACGCCTCTGGAGCAGCCGCGACACGCATCTCAAGGATGTGCCGGGGTTCGTCGAGTTTCATCTGCTCAAAGGACCGGTCAAGGACGACCACGTCCTCTATTCGAGTCATACGATCTGGGCGAACCAGGCGGCCTTCGAGAATTGGACACGATCCGACGCGTTTCGCGCCGCGCATCGCAACGCCGGCGGCGAGACGCGCCAACTCTATCTCGGCCACCCCGAATTCGAAGGCTTCGAAGTGATTCAGACCGTCAAATAAGCGCTCCGAGCGTGCCCTCGAACGACCGGGCGCTTTTCCGTGAGCACGCGCGTTTTACACTGATGTGAAAAAACGCGCGTTCAGCGAACTCTCGTCAGGCCTTTGCGCCGCGTGCCATGCGCTGCAACGTCGACGAATCGATCGCTGCGGCGCAGATGCGCACCGCTTCTTTCAGCGTGCGCGGCCGGCCCTCGCCGAACTGCGATTCGAGCATGGCCACGGCGCGCAGACGCTCGTCGTTGCCGAGCTTTTCGCCTGTCGCAAGCTCCAGCACGGAGATGAAGTAGCCCGCGGGCGGCGCGGCGCTCGCCTGGGGAGCCGCCGGGCGCTTCCCTTTAGCGCTTTCGCGCCCGTCACCTTGCGCCGGAATCCACGGGTGCCATTTGCTGTCATATCGACTTGTCATGGGTCAGTTCGCTGGCTTGATTGCTGTGGCGCACATTGCGCGCCGTTAGTCTCGGGACGCTGTCGCCCCTCTTTTCAATAGACAAACAATTAGCAAGTCGCGTTCCAAGCAGCATTTCCCTCGTGCGGTCTATCGCACCTGCGAGCTTTCCTCCGACAAAACCGCCCGCGCCACGCGACAGGTCGCGAGATCCCACGCCGCACAGCCGACCGATTTGAACACGACGGGCCGCTCGGCCTTTTTCGGAGCGGCGAGCGCTTCGGCGAGCGCATGCACCGCGTTCCAGTCGACGCCCGCGAGAATGAAGTCGCCCGCTTCGTGACGCGCGCCCGCGAGGTCATCGACATAAAGCTCGCTCGCGTGGACGGTCGCGGCGGCGATCTCTGCGGCATCGGCGGTAAAGGCGCCCACGCCGATCACGAGCCGCCCCGCACGCGCGGGCATCGTGTAGACGGGCGTCTTGCTCGTGGTGGCGGCGATGACGACATCGACCGAATCGGGAATCGTGGTGTCTTCGAGCACGGCGAGATTGCCCGAAGCCGACGCATGCGCGGCGCAAAAATCGCGTGCGCGTTCAGGACGGGAGCCCTGTACGCGAATGCGCGCATCCGGATAAACGGCGGCGAGCGCCTCGACGTGATACGCAGCCTGCTTGCCCGTGCCGATCACGAGCACCTCGCGCGGCGCGACGACGTGAAGGGCGCGGATCGCGAGCATCGACACGGACGCCGTGCGCCGCCCCGTCACGGTGGGACCGTCGAGCATGAATTGCGGCACGCCCGTCGTGGCGTCGTACGCGGTGACCTGACCGTGGATCGTCGGCAAGCCGCGTGCGCCATTGCCGGCGCATACATTGACGAGCTTGTGCATCGCGATATCGGCGGCGCTCGCGGGCATCGACAGCATGACGCCGCCCTCGATCGGCACGACCATGCGCTCCGGACTCACGATGCGGCCCGCCGCGTAGTCGAGCATCGTTGCGGCGAGCGTGTCCACGAGCCGGTCATAAGGCACGAGGCGCGCGGTTTGGGCTTCGTCGAAACTCTGGATCGTTGCGGTCATCGTGTTCGCTCGCGGTAGATGTTGAGATGAGGTCGACAATGCCATTGGCATGCCATCGAAATGCCGGAACATTCTAACGGCGCGCGGCGCCGTGTCACAAAGCCGTGCGCCGGATTTGAGGCCGCACGCGCGGCTTTCTACAATGTTTGAATCGACCGTTGTCGTATGAATGCCATCGAATACCGTCATAATCGCCCGGCCCGCGCCGCGACCGGTCAAACGCGACGGCGGCAGCCCAGGAACGCCCACGGAGCCCTTCATGAATCAGACGGAAAAACAGCGCCGCTTCCACGCCGACATCATCGACAGCTACGACGAAGAGTTCGAGATGGAAGTCGACGACCGCTTCCTGGACGGCGAATCGACCTTCTCGGAAGAAGAACGGCGCTTGCGCAAAACCTATTTCCGCGAGCTGTTCCGTCTGCAGGGCGAGCTCGTGAAGCTGCAGGACTGGGTCGTGAACAAGGGGCATCGTCTGGTCGTGCTGTTCGAGGGACGCGATGCGGCGGGCAAAGGCGGCGCGATCAAGCGCATCACGCAGCGCCTGAATCCGCGTGTGTGCCGCGTGGCGGCGCTTCCTGCGCCGAATAATCGCGAGCGCACGCAGTGGTATTTCCAGCGTTACGTGTCGCACTTGCCCGCGGCGGGCGAGATCGTGCTGTTCGACCGAAGCTGGTACAACCGCGCGGGCGTCGAGCGCGTGATGAACTTCTGCACCGACGAAGAATATGAGGAGTTTTTCCGCTCGGTTCCCGAGTTCGAGAAGATGCTGGTGCGCAGCGGCATCCAGATCATCAAGTACTGGTTCTCGATCACCGACGACGAACAGGAAGTGCGCTTCGAGGCGCGTATCGAAGACCCGCTCAAGCAGTGGAAGCTGAGCCCGATGGATCTGGAGAGCCGACGCCGCTGGGAAGCGTACACGGTCGCGAAGGAAGTCATGCTCCAGCGCACGCACATTCCCGAAGCGCCGTGGTGGGTCGTGCAGGCCGTCGACAAGAAGCGTGCGCGCCTGAACTGCATTCATCACCTGTTGAGCCAGGTGCCGTATCACGAGATCGAGCATGAGCCGATCAAGCTGCCCGAGCGCGTATTCAATCCCGATTATCTGCGGCAACCCGTGCCGGATGAAATGTACGTTCCTGAGGTGTATTGACGTTCGATGATACGGCTCGCGTCAGCAGCAGTTGCTGCAGGGAACGCGCTTCACGGCGACATTACCGCGCTGACGCGCCACGGTGTGACGCAGCGCGAACTGATATGCGTGCTGCGAACCCTTGAGCACCATCACGAACATGACCTGCGCGAGATTGAAGTCGAGCGTGACCATCAGGCGCGTCAACAGTAGCAGTGGCAGCACCACCGCCGGCTGATACAGTTGTCTTGCGATCAAGTCTTTCATCATCGGCTCCCTATCCCATGATCAGAATTCTAAGGAATGGAGCCTCGCGGATAAACGCCGCCCAGGTGAAGACATATGTTCCGGGAGACGAACAATCCACTGCGTCTCTCCGATCCTTCTTTTCAGCGAACACTAACGAATTGGCCCCGCGCAATGCGGGGCCATATTCACGTCACTTCTGAGCGAGACTCGGTTCGGGCACCGGCGCGGGCTTTGCATCGCCCCAGCCGCCGCCCAGTGCGCGGATCAGATTCACCGTCGATACCGCCTGTGTCCCACGCAGCTGGACCGACGCGCGCTGCGTCTGCAGCACGGTACGCTCCGCATCGATCACGTCGAGGTAGTTCACCGCGCCTTCGGTGTACTGCGTGCGCGAAAGCTGCGCGGCACGCACCGATGCTTTCACGGCATCGTCCTGTGTCGCTGTCTGGTCTTCGAGGATGCGCAGATCGGAAAGGTTGTCCTCCACCTCGCGGAACGCAACGAGCACCTGTTGACGATAGCTCGCGACATCCTCTTCATAAATGGCGCGCGCATTCGCGAGATTGCCCTTGCGCCGGCCGCCATCGAAGATCGGGATGTTCAGCGCCGTGCCCGCGAACGGCCCGAGCAGGAACGTGCGGCTCGACCACTTGAAGAGATCGCCGAGCGTCGCGGATTCGAAGCCGCCCGAGCCCGTGAGCGTCAGCGACGGGAAGAACGCCGCCTTCGCCACGCCGATGCGCGCGTTCGCCGCCGCCATCGCGCGTTCCGCCGATGCGATATCCGGCCGACGTTCGAGCAGCGCCGAGGGCAGCCCCGGCGGCACGCGCACCGTGACCGGCTTGAGCGGGTTCGCGGCTATAGAGAACTCGGCGGGCGCCTTGCCGAGCAGCACGGCGAGACTATGTTCCGATGCCGCGCGCAGACGTTGCACCGTCATCGCATCCGAGCGCGCCGTCGCCAGTTCCGACTTCGCCCGCGCAACATCGAGCTCGCTGATATCGCCTTCGGTGTAGCGGCGTTGCACGAGCTTCAGCGCTTCCTCGCGCAACTGCACGGTGCGCGTGAAGACATCCGTCTCGGCATCGAGCTCGCGCAGATTGAAGTAGTTCTGCGCGACGTCCGCCTGCAACGCCAATTGCACGGAGCGGAACAAGGCCTCGCTCTGCTGCGTGTCCGCATTCGCGGCCTGCACCGAGTTCGATACGCGGCCGAACAGATCCACTTCATACGACGCACTCGCCTGCGCGCGCCACAACGTCTGCGCGGGCACGTTGCCATCGGCCGGCAGGAACTGCGATGCCGGCGAGAGCTTCTCGCGCGTCGGGCCGAAACCCGCGTCGAGCGTCGGAAAGAGGCCCGCGCGGGCCGTCTGGTTGATCGCGCGCGCTTCCTTCACGCGCGCCGCTGCCGCCTTCAGGTTCTGGTTCGCGTCCTGCGCCTGCTTCTCCAGATCGTTGAGCGCGGCGTCGTCGAAGATCGTCCACCATTCGCCGCGCATCATCTCTTCCGAAGGCTGCGCGGTCTTCCAGGTGCCCGCTTCCGATGCATCGAGCGGCTTTTGCGGCGTTTCCTTGTACGCGGACGGCGCATTCACGTCCGGCTTCTCGTAAGTGGGCGCGAGCGAGCAGCCCGCCACCAGCAACAGCGAAGCCATCAGACTCGATAACACATGTAGCTTATTCATCATCGACCTCATTGCGCCTCGTAGGAGGCACCGATACCGCGCATCTGCGGATGCGAGCCGTGCTTGTCCGTCACATGCTCGGTGCGGGACAGCTTGCGCAGGATCACGTAGAACACCGGCGTCAGCATCAGACCGAAGAGCGTCACACCCAGCATGCCGAAGAACACCGCGACGCCCATTGCGTGACGCATCTCCGAACCCGCGCCCGTCGAGAGCACGAGCGGCACCACGCCCATGATGAACGCGATGGACGTCATCAGAATCGGGCGCAGACGCAGGCGGCTCGCTTCGATCGCGGCCTGCACGATCGAGCGGCCCTGCATCTCCAGCTCGCGTGCAAACTCGACGATCAGGATCGCGTTCTTCGCCGACAAGCCCACCAGCACCATCAAGCCGATCTGCGTGAAGATGTTGTTGTCGCCATCGGTGAGCCATACGCCGAGCAGCGCCGACAGAATGCTCATCGGCACGATCATGATCACCGCGAGCGGCAGCGTCAGGCTTTCGTACAACGCGGCAAGCACGAGGAACACGAGCAGCACGCTGATCGGGAACACCCACAGTGCCGCATTGCCCGCGAGGATCTGCTGATACGTGAGATCGGTCCATTCGAACTTGATCCCGCGCGGCAGCACTTCCGCCGCGATGCGTTCCGCCGCCGCCTGCGCCTGGCCCGACGAATAGCCCGGCGCCGGGCCGCCGTTGATGTCCGCGGCGGTATAGCCGTTGTAGCGAACGACCATTTCAGGGCCATACGTCGGCGTGACCTTCACGAGCGACGACAAAGGCACCATGTCGCCATTCGCGTTGCGCGTCTTCAACAGGCCGATGTCTTCCGGGTTCGCGCGAAACGGCGCATCCGCCTGCACGCGCACCTGATACACGCGTCCGAAGCGATTGAAGTCGTTCACGTAGAGCGAGCCGAGATAGACCTGCATCGTGTCGAACACGTCCGTCACGGACACGCCGAGTTGCTTCGCCTTCACGCGATCCAGATCGACATTCAACTGCGGCACATTGATCTGATAGCTGGAGAACGTCGGTCCGAGCTCGGGCGTCTGCGATGCGCGCTTGATGAACGCCTGCGTCGCATCGGCAAGTGCCGCATAGCCGAGCGCGCCGCGATCCTCGAGCTGCATCTTGAAGCCGCCGAGCGTGCCGAGACCGAGGACCGGCGGCGGCGGGAACACGGCGATGAACGAACCCTTGATGCCCGCGTACTTCTGATTCAGCGCACCCGCAATGGCATTCGCCGACAGCGCCTTGTCATGCACGCGCTCCTTGAAGGGCTTCAGCGTGACGAACACGATGCCCGCGCTCGACGAGTTGGTGAAGCCGTTCACCGACAAGCCCGGAAACTCCACCGCGCTTTCCACGCCCGGTTGCTTCAGCGCGATATCCGACATCTGACGGATCACGCCTTCGGTGCGATCCAGTGATGCACCGTTCGGCAGTTGCGCGAAGCTGATCAGATACTCCTTGTCCTGCGCGGGCACGAAGCCGCCCGGCACGACCTTGCCCATCAGCACGGCGCCGGCGAGCAGCACGGCATACACCACCATCATCAAGGCCTTGCGATTGATGACGCTCTTTACGCCCTTGCCATACGCGTCCGAGCCGCGATGAAACACCTTGTTGAAGCCGCGAAAGAAGCCGCCGAACACGCGGTCCATCCCGCGCGTGAGCCAGTCCTTCGGCTCGTCGTGGCCTTTCAGCAGAAGTGCTGCGAGCGCGGGCGACAAGGTCAGCGAGTTGAACGCGGAGATCACCGTCGAGATGGCGATGGTCATCGCGAACTGCTTGTAGAACTGGCCCGTGAGACCCGACATGAACGCGAGCGGCACGAACACTGCAACCAGCGTCAATGCGATCGCGATGATCGGCCCGCTCACCTCGCGCATTGCCTGATACGTGGCTTCTCTCGCCGACAAGCCCGCCTCGATGTTGCGCTCCACGTTCTCCACGACCACGATCGCATCGTCCACGACGATACCGATCGCGAGCACCATCCCGAACAATGACAACGCGTTGATCGAGAAGCCGAACGCGAGCAGCAGCGAGAACGTACCGACGATGGACACCGGCACGGCGAGCAACGGAATGATCGACGCGCGCCACGTCTGCAGGAACACGATCACCACGAGCACCACGAGCGCGATTGCTTCCGCGAGCGTATGAATCACCGCTTCGATGCTCGAACGCACGAACTGCGTCGGGTCATAGACGATCTGATATTCCAGGCCCGCGGGCATGTCGGCCTTCAGCTCCTTCATCGTCTTGCGGACTTCGTCGGAGATCTGCAGCGAGTTCGCGCCCGGCTGCTGATTGATTGCGATTGCAACCGCCGACTTGTTGTCGAGCAACGAGCGCAAGCCATATTCCGATGCCGCGAGTTCGACGCGCGCCACATCGCTCAGATGCGTCACCGCGCCATCCGGCGATGTCTTCAGCACGATGTCGCGGAACTCCGACTCGTTCTGCAGGCGGCCGCGCGCATTCACGTTCAGTTGCAGCGGCACGTTCGGCAGCGTCGGCGAACCGCCGATCACGCCCGCGGCGACCTGAACGTTCTGCTCGCGGATCGCGTTGACGACATCCGTCGCCGTCATGCCGCGTTGCGCGACCTTCTGCGGATCGAGCCATACGCGCATCGAGTAATCGCCCGAGCCCCATAGCTGCACTTCGCCCACGCCCGCAATGCGTTCGAGCCGGTCCTTCACGTTGATCAGCGCGTAGTTGCGCAGATACGTCATGTCGTAGCGGCCGTTGGGCGAGTTCAAGTGAACCACCATCGTCAACGTCGGCGATGACTTGATCGTCGTCACCCCCAGGCGCTGCACGTCCTGCGGCAGACGCGGCAACGCCTGATTCACGCGGTTCTGCACGAGCTGCGTGTTCTTGTCGGGATCGGTGCCGAGCTTGAACGTGACCGTGGTCGTGAGGTTGCCGTCGCTATTGGCCTGCGACTGCATGTAGAGCATGTCCTCCACGCCGTTGATCTGCTCTTCCAGCGGCGAGGCCACGGTCTCCGCGATCACCTTCGGGTTCGCGCCAGGATACTGCGCATGCACGACGACCGAAGGCGGCACGACTTCCGGATACTCGGAGATCGGCAGCTTGAACATCGCGATGATGCCTGCCAGCAGCACGACCACCGATAGCACGCCCGCGAAGATCGGGCGGTCGATGAAGAATTTGGATATGTTCATGACGGGTTCTGTGTGTTGCGGATGACGCGCATCACTGTGCCGATGCGGTCTTCACGGCGGGCGCGGGCGCAGCGCCGCTGTCGTTCATGGCGACGTTGTTGGCCTTGATCATGTCGTTGGGACGCACGCGCTGCAAGCCGTTGACGACGATGCGCTCGCCCGGTTGCAGGCCCTTCGAAATGACACGCAAGCCTTCATGCGTCTGCCCGAGCGTCACTTCGCGGTACTGCACGCGGTTGTCCTTGTCGACGACCATCACGTACTTCTTGTCCTGATCGGTGCCGATGGCTTCGTCTTCCACGAGCACGGCCGGATGCGGCGTGCCGCCACCCACTTTCACGCGCGCGTAGAGGCCCGGCACCAGCGTGCCGTCCGGGTTGCTGAAGCGCGCGCGCACGCGGATCGTGCCGGAGGTCGTATCGAGCCGGTTATCGACGGAATCGACAACGCCCTCGCGCGAATAGCCGTCTTCGTTCGCGAGACCGAGCGACACTGGCACCGCGCTGCCCGCATCGCGGCCGAGATAGCGCAAGTACGTTTGTTCATCGACATCGAACGATGCGTAGATCGGCGACACGGACACGAGCGTCGTCAGCAACGGCGCATTCGCGCCCGTAGACACGATGTTGCCGACGGTGAGCTCCGCGCGCGACACGCGCCCCGCCACCGGCGCGACGATATGCGTGTAAGCGAGATTGATCTTCGCGGTCTCGAGCGCAGCCTGCGCGGCCTTCAGGTTGGCGACGGCCTCGCGCGCGGCGTTCTGCTTTTCGTCGTAGTCGCGCTTGGCGATCGCGTTATCGGCGAGCAGCCGCTCTGCGCGCGCCGCATCCGTCGACGTGTAGCCATTGCGCGCCTGCGCCGCCGCGAGCTGCGCCTGTGCGCGATCCACTTCGGCTTCGTAAGGGCGCGGGTCGATCGTAAAGAGCGCATCGCCCTTCTTCACGAGCTGGCCATCCTTGAAATGTACGGCGACGATCGTGCCCGGCACGAGCGGGCGAATGTCGACGTGATCGACCGCTTCGAGACGGCCCGAATAGCTCTGCCAGTCGGTGATGGTCTTCGACACCACGGCCGCGACGTCGACTTCCGTCGCGGTCGGACTGTGAGCGGCAGCCTTGGCTTCGTTTATTGCTGAATCGCCGTGTCCGCGCCAGGCGGTATATCCGCCCGCGCCCACGATGATCAGCGTCGCGCCTAGCGCGGCGTAGATGCGTTTGCGAGTGAAAGACATGGTGAGAGCTCCGGTTGCGTTGAGATTGTTGTTGTGTATTGCGTGCGATGCGCGCCGTTTCTTGCGCTTGCTTCCGTATTTACTTCGCGCGCGCCAGCCGTTTTCTGAAGAACGTCACGACGTCGGCGAGCGCATCGGGATGCGCGGCGAGCGCCTGATGGGACGTCTTGCCATGACGCGTAACCTCGGTCGGCACGCCCGCCGCGATCAGTTCGCCCGCGTATTTCTCCGCTTCGATATGCAGGAGGTCGTGCTCGGCGCTCGCGATGATCGCTGGCGGCAAGCCGCCGAGACGGCGCGACTCGAGCGGCGCGGCATACGGATGCAGGCGTTGCGAAGCATTTGGCAGATACGCGCGATACCACTGCGCGCATTCGCATGCTTCGAAATCGGGGCACAGCACTTTGCGTTCGTCGGCGAGACGCGTCATGCTCGGATCGAGCAGCGGCGCGAGCAGCGCTTGCGCGGACATGCGAATATCGCCGCGATCACGTGCGATGGCAGCGACGCAAGTCGCGAGATTGCCGCCCGCGTCATGACCGGCGACGCCGATACGCTGCGGATCGGCGCGCTGCGCGCGGGCCTGCGCGACGGCCCATTGCGCCGCGCGATAGCCGTCCTCGGGCGCGGCCGGAAACGGAAACGCCGGCGCGAGCGAATAGCCGACCGATACGACCCACGCGGGCGTATCGCGTGCGATCGTCGCGGCGGCAATATCCGCGTCGTCGAGCCCTCCGCGAATAAAACCGCCGCCGTGGAAGTAAAGAACGATGGGCAACACCGTGCCATCCGATGCGGGACGATAGCTGCGCAGCGTGATGGGTTGCGTGTGTCCCGTGATGTGCACATCTTCGATGCACAAGCGGGGGCTCGACTCCAGATCCAACAGTGATGCCATGGTTATTTCCGGTGCAAGGCCTGTGCTGCAAGGCCTGCACGCATAAGTTGCGATGCTGCGAATTCTGGAGTCCGCGCCTTTTTTAATAAATGCCTATAATCCGGCAACACAATTCGGTCGCACCGAACAATCGTGGTTATCCCTTGCGATCGTTCATTCCGTTATTTTTTAGCGCTCGCTTAAATAGTTGCGTCGCTAAGTAAAGAAGGTGAGAGAACATGGATCGGCTACAAGCAATGCAGGTATTCACCCGCGTCGTGGACACCAATAGCTTTTCGCGCGCAGCGGATACGCTCAATCTGCCGCGCGCCTCCGTCACGACGATCATTCAGAATCTGGAAGCGCATCTGAACGTGCGTCTGCTTCAGCGCACGACACGCAGGCTCAATCTCACACCCGATGGCGCCGCGTATTACGAGCGCTGCGTGCGCATCCTCGCGGACATCGAGGAAGCCGAAGGCTCGTTCTCGAACAACGGAAAGGGTCCGCACGGCAAGTTGCGTGTGGATATGCCGGGGGCGATCGGGCGGCTCATCGTGATGCCGCAGCTATGCGATTTCCATACGCGCTATCCGGAGATCGAGTTGATGATGGGCTTTGGCGACAAGCCGGTCGATCTCATTCAGGAAGGCGTCGATTGCGTGATTCGCGTGGGCACGCTGCAGGATTCGAGTCTCGTTGCGCGCCGTATCGGCGTGTTTCAGGGCGTGACGGTAGCGGCCCCGCAATATCTCGAACGCAACGGCACGCCGAGAACGATCGAGGATTTGCAGAATCACACGGCGGTGAATTATTTTTCGAGCCGCACCGGGCGCGTCATGGATATGGATTTCGTCATCGACGACGAAACCATCGAAGTGAAGATGCGCGGCATGATCGCGGTGAACGACGCGGAAGCGTATCTCAGTTGCGGGCTGAAGGGCGTCGGCATCATTCAGGTGCCGCGTTTCATGGCGTTGCCGCATCTGCGGGCGGGCGAGCTCGTCGAAGTGCTGCCGCAATGGAATCCGCTGCCAATGCCGATTTCCGCGGTGTATCCGCATAACCGGCATCTGTCGCCGAAGGTGCGCGTGTTCGTCGACTGGGCAGCCGAATTGTTCGAACGCTGCCCGCTTCTGCAAGGCCAGAAGGATGCGGAAGAACGCTGCCTTCCTACGAGCACGTCATCGCCGACCATCGTGCGGCACGGCACGCCTGAAGTCGCGGGCACCGAAGATATCGTCGCATAGCCGATTATCTTCCGGGGCGGTGCAAACGCCCGCCCAACAAGCCCTCGCGCCATTATTCGCCGAAATCGATAAATCTATTCGCGGATACGGCATTTATCCGCGTGTGCCGCGCGACTACATTCACTCCCAACGCAGCGTGCTCATTTTCCAATTGCAATTCGCAATTGCCCGCACGCCGCAATCGGAATGAAAGGAGTCGCAAGCATGAAACAGCTCATCACGGGATTTTCTCTCGCAGCCATCTCCGCTGTCGTCACGACTACCGCATTCGCGGAAGGCGGCCAAGGCATCGGCCGCGCAGGCACGTATCAGGTCCAGACGCAGACGGAAGCGACCTCGAGCGATACGCCCAAGACGCGCGCCCAGGTGCGTGCCGAACTCGTTGCAGCGTATTCGAACGGCTCCCTGCCGGCATTGAATCGCAACTCGTATCCGGAACGCGGCATGTGGGGCGATGCCGTCGCTGCGCAAAGCGAGCAACGCGCACGCGATGCGGCGCAGGCGGAAGCGCGCAACCGCGAGATCGTCGAGTACGCCAATGGCTCGGCGGCGCAAGGCAATGTGACGACGCGCTGATCGTCGCGTCAGAAAGGATTCAAGAGGCCATCATGTTCGAAAACACGTCACTCGATCAGTTCTCGCTTCTCGACGAACTGCCTTCACTCACGCCGGTGTGGCACCCGTTCACGCAGCACGCTGCGCATGCGCCGGCCGTTGCGCAAGAGACGAAGCAGGAGAGCACTGAACGCTCGCACTGAGCGAGACATGAAAGGCGCGGACAAAAGCCCGCGCCTTTTTTATTCAACTCAACCGCACGCGCCGATTTCGCCGCATGCCGTGCAGAAGTCGCAGCCGTCCTTGCGGATCACTGCATTTGCACCACACGTCGCGCATTTCCGGCCGTGCATCAGGGAAAGGCTATGCGGATCGATCTCACCTCCCGCGATACCCTCGGATACCTCCTCGCGTTCATCGGCTACAGCTACCGGATGCGGCGCGCAATCGGCACGCTTGCGCGCAAGCACGCGCGACGGTACCTGGTTTCCTTCTGCGTCGAGAAAACCGCGACGATAAAGAATCTGCTGGATCGCATACGCTAACGCGGCGACTTCCGAATCGTGCCAGCGCGGACTGCGATGTCCGTCGAGCCGTTCGACATCGCCGAGTCGCACCTGTCCGCGGTCCCACGACACTTTTCGCATGTCCTGCAGCGTGCGCGCCGCGAAACCGCCGCGCGCGGCCAGTGACAGCGAACGCATCGTCGCCGTGATCCATTGCTGTGATTCGTCGCGCTGCCCCGTGGGAATGAAGAACTCGATGGGCCGCTCGATCGTCACGTCCTCGCCGCCGATACGCCCCGTCACTTCGATGAACGAGACCGCGAGATAAAGCGACTTCTTTCCCGCCTGCGTCAGATACTCGACCTTCTCGATGATCGCGGGCAACTCGCCTCTCGGCCGATGATCGATCGCAATGCGCAACGGATCGAGATCGAGTTCGGGGTCGGGCGAATCGCTCGGCGTCTCGGCGGGCGTGACGGAGAGCACCGCGCCCAGCGTCTCGTTCGGCCGATATGTCGCAAGCCCCTTCAGTCCGCGCCGCCATGCCTCGAAATAGAGATCCTGAAACTTGTCGAATGGATAATCTGCGGGCACGTTCACGGTCTTCGAAATCGATGTATCCACGAACGGTTGCACCGCGGCCATCATCTCCATGTGATCGTGCGCGGACATCTGCAGCGCGCTGATGAAATAGTCGGGCAGCGCGTTCACGTCGCCGCCCATCTCGCGATATAGCCGGTACGCGTGATCTTCGACGGGGAAGGTCTGACGTGAACCGTCCGCCATGCGTTTCGTGCGTTGATAGGTCCACGAGAACGCCGGCTCGATGCCGTTCGATGCGTTGTCCGCGAACGCGAGGCTCACGGTGCCCGTCGGCGCGATCGACAGCAGATGACTGTTGCGAATGCCATGCTCGCGTATCGCGCGCTTGATGTCGTCGGGCAGGCGCGAGGCGAACGTGCCCTCTGCCAGATAATGCTTCGCATCGAAGAGCGGAAACGTGCCGCGCTCTTTCGCGAGTTCGACCGATGCGCGGTACGCCTCGTCGCGCATCGTGCGCGCGACCCGCGTGGCGAAGTCGCGCCCTTCCTGCGCGTCATAGCGAAGCCCGAGCATCACGAGCGTGTCGCCGAGGCCGGTAAAGCCCACGCCGATGCGGCGCTTCGCTGCGGCTTCGCGTGCCTGCTCTTCGAGTGGCCAGAGCGTGACGTCGAGCACGTCGTCGAGAAAGCGCACTTGCGTGCGCGTCGTGCGTGCAAGGCCGTCCCAGTCGAAGGACGGCGCGCCGCCGCGCATCTGCGCGAACGGATCGTGCACGAAGCGCGTGAGATTGAGCGGACCGAGATTGCAGCAGCCGTATGCGGGCAGCGGCTGTTCGCCGCATGGATTGGTCGCGCGAATCGATTCGACCGCGCGCAGATTGTTATCGTCGTTCATGCGCGACATGAACACGACACCCGGCTCGGCGACGTCGTAAGTCGAGCGCATGATCGTGTTCCATACTTCGCGCGCCTGCACTTCGCGATAGACCCAAAGGCCGTCCTCGCGCTGGTGCATGTCCTCGGCGGCACGCTGCGCCGGTGACGGTTCGGCCTTGTGCACGAGCTGCCATGTGGCGTCGTCGGCGACGGCCTGCATGAACTCATCGGTCACCGCGACCGATACATTGAAATTGTTCCAGCGCCCTTTCGTATGTTTTGCCGCGATGAATTCGAGCAGATCGGGATGCGAGCAATCGAGAATGCCCATTTGCGCGCCGCGCCGCGAGCCCGCGCTTTCGACCGTGCGGCACGATGCGTCGAACACGTCCATGTAGCTGCATGGACCCGATGCCGCCGATCCCGTCGAATGCACACGCGCGCCGCGCGGACGGATCGCCGAAAAGTTATACCCGACGCCGCCGCCGCGACGCATCGTCTCGGCTGCCTGCAGCAGCGCGACGTAAATACCCGGCAAGCCGTTGCTGTCGACGTTCTGTATCGCATCGCCTACGGGCTGCACGAAGCAATTGATGAGCGTCGCGTCGATGCCCGCGCCGGCCGCGCTCATGATGCGCCCCGCGCCGAGCGCGCCGCGCTTGAAGTTATCGACGAACTCCGCTTCGATCTTCGCGCGCGACTCTTTCGGCTCGGCAAGCGCGACACCGCGCGCCACGCGCAGGTAAATATCCTCGACGCGCGTCTCGTCGCCCTTGGCATATTTTTCGAGCATCACGTCGACGGAGAACTGCTGCGGTGCGAGAGCGGTGCTGGGATTGTCTTCAGCCATGTCGGAGATCCTTTGATTGCTGAGCCTTGCGCGATGGGGTCGGAAAGGCGTTGCGCGCGCTTGGCATGAACTGCCGCAAAGGCAATGCCCGACGATAGCGCGATTTCTCGACGCTCGCCATCGACCCGTTAAACTCGTCTGATCGAAACCAGTTCAATCAGCCGACCATACGCATGAATTCGCGTCATCCGCCGTTCTTCGGCATTTCGGGCCGCTCGGGCCAGGGCAAGACCACGTTGATCGAAGCGCTGCTGCCGTGGCTGCGCGCACACGGCCTCATGGTCAATGTCATCAAGCACAGTCATCACTCGATCGAACTCGAGCCGCCGGGCAAGGACAGTGCGCGCTTTCGCCGCGCGGGCGCCGCGGAAGTGCTGATCGCATCGCCTTACCGGTATGCGATCGTGCGCGAATTGAACGGCGACGCGGAGCCGCCGCTTGCCGAACTGGCAGCACGGCTGTCTCACGCGGACCTCGTGATCGTCGAGGGATTCGCGCGTGAAGCGATGCCGCGGCTCGAAGTCGTGCGGCCCTCGGCGGGCCGCGATCCGCTTTACGAGACCGATGTGGAGATCGTTGCAATTGCAACCGATGATGCCGCCGCGATCGAATCGAGCTTGCCGATACTCGATCTGAATGACATCGCGGGCATCGGCGCGTTCATTTGCGAGCGCGTGGGCATCGTGCTGAAAGATCAGCTTTCGGCGAGGCCGTGACGCGCCATCGCGAGTGCTTCTTTCAAGACGTCGTTATCGCCGATATGGTTCGCGAGCAGCAGCACGAGCTTCGCGTTGAGCATCTGGCTCGCTTCGTCGGAGAGTCCGTTGTGCGCGTCGATGAGGCGCTCGTAGAACGCATCGTGATCTGCGATATTCAGTTCGAGATTGAGCTTCATACGATTCATCATCCGTTGCAGGTTGCACGTTTGACCGCCGCTGCGACCGATGCGGCATCGAAGGCGCGCCAGCGCGCGCACACATGTTGATCGGGACGCAGCAGATAGAACGTGCCGGGCCGTGCATCGAAGCGATGCGCGACCATGCCTTCCACGTCTTCGATCACGGTCACGCCCGGCACCGCGCAGGTCATGCCTCTCGGCACGACGATCAGCGCACGCACGGGCAACGGCGCCTTCGACAACGCCGCGAGGCTTTGCGCGCAAACCTCCGGGCCGTGACCGAGTCCGCAGAAATAGATGCCCGTGAACGCGCCGCCGTGAGTCTGAGGCAAGAGCCATGCGTCGCGGTCATCGACGCGCACGGGCGCATCCACGCACGGCGCGCCGGGAATCATCGCGCAATCGAAGGCATCGCCATCCGCGTCGGGTGTATTGAGCGTCGAGTCGCGCAGCACCGCGGGCACCGAAAGACGCCCGCTGTTCGCCATGCGCCGCGCGAATGCGCAATCCTTCGCGAGATTGAGCGTCGCATCGCGAAAGAGGCGTGATACCGCGCTCTTCGGGGTGATGAAGTCGGTGGCGCGCGTCGAGTTGAGGATGTTTTCGTCGGCGGCGTATTCGCGTTCGGACGCGTAGGTATCGAGCAGCGTGTGCGGCGCATCGCCGTTCGCGACGAGCCTGAGTTTCCACGCGAGATTGTCCGCGTCCTGCACGCCGCTGTTCGCACCGCGCGCGCCGAATGGCGACACGCCGTGGGCCGAATCGCCCGCAAAAATGATGCGCCCGTGTCTGAAGCTGTCCATGCGCAGACACGAGAACGTGTACACGCTCACCCATTCCAGTTCGAATTCGGCGTCTTCGCCGAGCAGCGCCTTCACGCGCGGAATCACACGCTCGGGCGCTTTTTCAGCGACGGGGTCCGCGTCCCAGCCGAGCTGAAAGTCGATGCGCCATACGTTATCCGGCTGACGATGCAATAGCACAGACTGGTTCCGATGAAACGGCGGGTCGAACCAGAACCAGCGCTCGGTGGGAAACGGCGCCTTCATCTTCACGTCGGCAATCAGGAAGCGATCTTTGAACGTGCGCCCGTGGCTGTCGAGACCGAGGGACTTGCGCATCGGGCTGCGGGCACCATCGGCGGCCACGACATACTGCGCCTTGAGCGAATAGTTTCCATCGGGCGTTTCGATCTGCAATTCGACGTGATCGTCATGCTGCGTGACGCCGGTGACAGTGCTCTTCCAGCGCAATTGCAGTTGCTCCAGCTCCATCGCGCGTTCGGCGAGAAAGCCTTCGACGTAGTACTGCTGCAAGTTGATGAACGCGGGCCGCGCATGTCCTGTTTCCGGCAAGAGATTGAACGTGTAGACGAGGTCGTCATGCAGAAATACCTTGCCGACGTTCCAGCTCACGCCCTTCTCGATCATCCTGTCGCCGCAGCCAAGGCGATCGAAAATTTCCAGCGTGCGCTTGGCAAAGCAGATTGCGCGCGAGCCGGTCGACACCGTGTCGTCGTTGTCGAGCAGCACGGTGCGCACGCCTTGCTGGGCGAGGTCGATGGCCGTTGCAAGACCGACCGGGCCCGCGCCGACCACGGCGACGGGATAAGGCGAGGACGCGGGCGCATCGTGCTCGGGCGCGCGCTCGTATTCAAAGCGCAGACTGGCGTAATTTACGGACATTCGATCGTCTCCATCGTCGAGCCTGGCTCGGCTCACGCGCGAATTTCTTCGCTCTCGGTTATCTGTTCATCATTGTACAAGTCGTTTTATATGGTTGAATTTAGGTTTACCCGTATGTCGACCGGTGCTGGCTCTTGACGATTGCAAACTTTCGGCTGGATCCCGTTTTCGTGTCGGTCTAATAGTTCCCCCTGTGGGGGCAGCACCTACTTTCTTTAGGACCGCGCCGCTGCCGAGGGATACGCGGGGGAAACCATCAAAAGGGAGCACACGCGGACCCGGTTGACCCATCGGCCGCAAAGCGGGCCGGAGCTATTTCGCGCCGAACCCGTTTGTCGTCCAGCGCAAGGTGACAGACCGTGCGCGATCCAAGCCCCGGGCGTTTTGTGGGGGCACTCGCTATTGCCGGGCCATTAAGTCAATCGCCTGTGCGGCGGCCGGCATGAAGCACTTTGGATGGGAGAAGCTGTTTCTTTGGTCACTTTCTTTGCAGCAGCAAAGAAAGTAACTGCCGCCCCGCACAGGGGCAACGCTAGTGTGCTGAGTTAGAAGTTCGTTGAATCAAGTTTTTGGTCGCTCAGGAATGACGAAGTGTTGGTTAAAGAGCCG
>FCOD02000008.1 GCA_001544655.2 Caballeronia turbans | reverse complement strand
TCAGCGTTGTGAGAGAGCGAAAGCATCCCCACGAACCAGCAACTCAGCGCGGGCAACACGGCGTAGGACATCGGGTCGCCGTTGGCGCGCACGGTGAGGCTGCCAAGAAACGATTCGCTGTTGCTGGAAGGTCTGGGCGCATCAGGGCCCGTGAACGTGCCGCCGATCGGGAAATGCAGGCCGGGAACGTGAATGGTCTGGGTGCCCGCGGTGGTGCGCATCAGGCCGTTGACATAGATAGGTCCACCGCCTCCGCCAGCGGCGCTCTGCACGGCCATCGCCGCCATGCCGACCGCCGCAGCCCCCAGACTGCGCATGCCCATTTTGACGATGGAGGCCGCGCCCATCGCCATCATGCCCATCGACACCATGTTGCCGACGCCCTCTGGCAAGAGGCTCAGGTACTCCATCGGATCGAACACCATGCCTACGTGCGGATGCGGCAGCGGTAGCGTGGGGCCTGCGAATGTCTGGATCAGATGAACGTCCACGCCGATGACCGGCGTCAGGTGGGTAACTGCAAGCAGCGCCATTACGCGTGGCCTCCCGTTTCGGGAGCCATTTGCTCGGCGAACTGTTGCGTGACTTCCTCTGCGGGCAGCGGTTGTATCGTTTCAGGCCAGTCCTCGCCATAGAGCACGGCAAGGCGCGAAGTCAATTCGCTTCGCCGCTCGTGGAACCTGCCGACACGCTTGAGCACGCTTTGCGCGACCATCTGCAGGTTGCTGTTAGCGCGCAGTGGTACGGGAATCAAGCCGCCTGCATCGAGCGCGCGAAGGCCCGCATCGATGCTAGGCTCATCCCGGTTCATCTGCGCGAAGCACTCGCTGCACATGCGCCAGCCTTCGACCGAGAGAAAGCCGTCGCCTTCGGCTTGGGCCAGCTCGGCGGCTTGCGTGTAACGTTCGGCGGCGCGGCGGTAGTCGGCCTGCATCCAGTAGACAGAGGCTTCGCCGAACAGACCGTTGATGGTCAGCTTGTTGCCTGCTGCGTGACCCGCTTGCGCGGCTTGCCGCCCGGCCTGCGTCGCCTCTTGATAGGCCGATAGCGCGAGTTCCGGCGAATTCCATTTCAGATAGGCCGCACCCGCAAGCAGATGCACGACGACGCTCTGGTCGGGCCACGTCTGCGCCTTCGTGATCGCCAGCGCTTGCGAGCGCAGTGTTTCGAGTTGCGCGGGTGTGCCGTTGGTGATCGTGTCGTTCAGTGCGACAAACAACCGTCGAAAGTCAGCGTCGGGACCGCGTTCGTCGGATTCGGCAACCAGCTCGCGTGGCAACGCCTCCATGTGGTAGCGGCCGTGCAGCACTTTCGCCTGATGTGGGCGTTGCTTCGTGAGCCATGGCAGCGGGTTGGCGTCGGTCCCGGTCAGCACGAGCCGCAGGCGCTCGGTTTGCCATGCGTTGCGTTCGAGCCCGCCAAGCAGTTCGTCTAGCCAGCGTTCGAAATCGGCGGGTTTGCGGATAGGCTCGGGTTCGAGAACCAGCACCAGTTGGGGAAACACTTCGGGGTGATGGCGCATCAGGCTGCCGGTCAGCCGCAGAAGGTACGGCGTCGCCGCTTCGTTGCGATCTCGCGAGGGTGGCGTCCAGTCCGCCGTGATGCCGTTCGCCATCGAGCCTTCCTTGCCGCTCTCGTACCAGGCGACGATCTCATCGGCCACGGCGCCAGCGTATTGGTTCGCATCCTCGAAGCTCGATTGCGGGCGCAATACGGCGCTGGACAGCTTGTCTTGCCGTTGAATGTAAGCCGCGAGCATGCGCTGGTCGGCTTCGCTGGTATGCCAATAAAGCAATTGAGCTTGCTTGTCTTTTGCAAAACTTAGCCAGTCATCGTGAACGGCCATGAAGCGGCGTTCGACCGGATTGGTGGGATGCCAATTATTCATTTCTTCGTTTTAAGAAAGACCTTCCGCCGAGGCGGTCGACGCGATGTGTCATTCAGGTAGGGAGGTGTCCTATCGTTCGAGCGCAGCGGGCAAGCCGAGTGAGGGGCTCGGAGCCCGCGCGCTGCTAGAACGGTCGAATCGTGAGGCTCCGATTCGACCGGCGAAACGTATGCGAGATTCTTTTCAGGATGGAGACGGGGAAACCTTTAGGCCAGAAACACGGACGATAAGCAGCGAAAAATTGGATATCTCGTAAAATCAATTCGCTGCTCTTTCGATTGAATAGGCGCGCGCTCACGAAGGGATATTTCGACGGCCTGCTAAAGCCCGACAAGTACACAATCTCTCTCTTGATCTTGGAAGATTAGAACTCGTGTACAAGGGCACGATATCTTCGATCGTTCCATTCGCGAATGGGGGCGGCGTATCAGCGAATCCGGTTCGCATCGTTATTCGACCGACTCTGCCCGATCGGCAGATGGGGGCTGCCGCATATGCTTGGATGAGAGACCATGCGACCGGTGCGAGCGAATCTTGTTTGTAATGCACTCGTGCGAGGCGTACGCGAACGCGGCTTGTTTTTGCGAATGTTTGTCCGACACCGCTGGGCAGGTTTGAGGCGCGTTGCGCCCGCGCCGTTTTCCCGATGGCCTGGTCGATACGCTACGCAGCGTAAGCAGTCGCGCACGCGCGAATGAACGTCCGCGTGCTGCGGGAAGCGCAAAGCGTTGTCGTGGACGGCGAGGCGGTTCCCGGTGGGGAAGAGTGTTCGATTAGCGCGACGCTACAGGTTTTCTTTTCAGCAGCAAAAAAGTGACTGCCGCCCGCACCGGGGCAGCGCTGATAAAACCGACGCGAATACAGGATTCCGGAAGGGGAAGGAACGCTCCTCCTTAAGGCGTCGGTACACCTTCCTCAACCAGCAAAGCCACCGGCATAACCCCAAGCGCATCGCGCAAAAACAACCTCTCGCCTTCGGCCTTGGGCGCATTCGGGCTCAGCCAGTCGAACAACGCGCGAGAATGAAGCGCCTCGGGCAGCACGATGAAGGAATCGCCCCATCGCTCCGGCTCGACGAGCGGCACATCACGCCCAACGCCCAACAATGGCGCGGCAAGCCGCGTCGCAATCACGATCGCAAACGCGCTCCCTGCATGCCGCGCATAGGCGATCACGCGATCCGCATGTTCGCCTTGCACGTGAAGCGGCACATACTCGCCTTGAGCGAACAAAGACTCGCAATGCTTGCGCAAAGCCAAAGCCCGCCGCGCGAGCGCCAGTTTCACGCGCCCATCGCGCCAGTTCGCCAGTTGCTCCGAAGGCGGTCCTTTCTCTTCGACTTCAGCGAGCCACTGCCGGCGCAATTCATAGTCCACCGGCCGCCGATTGTCGGGATCCACGAGACTGAAGTCCCATAGCTCCGTGCCCTGATAAAGATCCGGCACGCCAGGCGACGTCAATCGCAACAGCGTCTGCTGAAAACTGTTGATCGCACCCAGCGGCCCGATGCGCGCGACGAACGCCGACAACTCCTGCAGGAAGCCGTTGCGCCGCTGCGGCGCAACGATATCGAACAAGAAGTCCTTGCACGCGTTCTCATACGCTTCGTCGGGCGCGAACCAGCTCGTGCGCAACTTCGCCTCGCGCAGCGCTTTCAACTGCCAGCCCGCCACACGCTCGGCGAGCGCATGAACGCCCGCTTCGTCGTCGGGCGCGAGCGTCGGCGGCCAGCAGCCGATCAGCGTCTGATACAGCATCGCCTCAGCGGCCGGTCCCGGCGCCCAGTCATGCACATCGCCGGTTTCGCCATGTCCGCCGCTCGGTCCGCGACGCAGCGGCGTGTTCAATGTGGACCACTGCCTGAGCGTCGCGGCCCATTCATCGGGGATCTCGCTCAAGGCCGCGATGCGTGCGCGCACATCCTCGCCGCGCTTGTGATCGTGCGTCGCCGTGCAAAGCATCGCGTGCGGAAAGGCGTCGAAGCGTTCGCGATTGCACGCATGAAATTGATCGACGGACAATGCAAATTCGCCCGGATCCGCGCCGACTTCATTGCGCGAAATGAGGCGTCCATAGCGATAACACGCCGTATCCTCGACGGCCTTCGCCGCCACCGGCGAAGTCAGTTGCGAGAACAGCGTCTGCGCCGCGCGCCGCTGCGCACCGCTCGACGGCGGCGGAGTCTGGCCCGCCGGCGCCTGATTGCGATCGCGTTCGCGATTGCGCTCCACGGCGCGATCACGGCCGCGCTCGGGACGCTCGGTGCGTTCATTGCGCTCGGCCTGCGGCGGCGCTTCGTCGGGCAGCTTGCCGCCGAGCCATTGCGCGACCTGATCGAGCACGACATGATCGGCGCGCGCAAGCACGGCGCGCGCGGCTTCGAGCGCCTGGGAGAAGAAGCGTTCGTCCTCGGGACTGCGCACGCCGCTCACCGGATAGACGCGATACACCGGAAACTGCACGACCAGCTCCGCGACCGCGCGCCTGATCGACGTGAAGGTGAAATCGCGCGTGGTGTGCGCATCCCGCGCGATGCGATGCAGCGCACGCGTCACGCGATCCAGTTCGGCCGACAGATTCTCCGCGAGTATCTTGCGGCGCGCGGCGAGCGCTTCGTCGGCGAAGCGCTCGCTCTTGCCGGTGATCTCGGCCCACAGCGCGGCGAGCGGCTCCGCGCCCGCGGGATCGTGCAGCAGCGCGCCCACGTCGTTCATGAAGTCATAACCGGTCGTGCCGTCGACCTGCCAGTCCCGGCGCAAGGGCTCACCGCGCGCGAGTATCTTTTCGACGACGAAATACGTGCGCCCATTACCGTGCCGCAACGCCTCGGGCCGCTCCTCCGACAACTCTTCCAGCCGCGCACGCAGACGCTGGCAGTATTCACGCGGCTCGGCGAGTCCATCGACGTGATCGACTCTCACGCCATCGATCAGACCTTCGGTAAAGAGTCTGAAGACGAGCGCATGCGACGCCTCGAACACCTCGGGCCGCTCGACGCGCACGCCGCCTAACGTGCTCACGTCGAAGAAGCGCCGCCAGTTCACTTCGTCGGCGGCGGTGCGCCACCACGCGAGCCGGTAATGCTGCCGCTCGAGCAGCCGGTGCAGCCGGTCGCGGCCCGCGGACGTATCGGGCGCGTGCGCGGCGAGGATCGCCTCGATCGCGGCCTGGCCGCCCTCGGTCTGCGCGATCGTGACGAGCGCGGTGCGCGCATCGGCGGCGCGCGGCTGATCGGCGGGCTGCGTCGTCAGGCCGGCGAAGCGTTGCGCGAGCTCCGGCGCTTCCTGAAACACGGCGGGATAATCGACCGGGCAAACCGGGAACACGTTCGAGTAATACTCGATGACGAAGCGCCCCTCGTCCGCGCGATACGCGAGCCGGATGTTGCCGCTCTGCAGTTCATCGCCATAGGCGCCGCCCAGAAACGGCGCGAGCACCTTGCCGCGCAATGCGGGATCGGGCGAATGCCAGTCGACGTCGAAGAAGCGCGCATGCGCGGCATGCCGGCCCCATTCGAGAATGTCCTGCCACCACGCGTTTTCCGATCCGCCCACGCCCATGTGATTCGGGACGATATCGACGATGAGTCCCATCTCGTGCGCGCGCAGCTTCTCGACGAAGCGCCGCAGACCCTCTTCGCCGCCCAGTTCGGGATTGACCTGCGTGTAGTCCACGACGTCATAGCCGTGCGTGGAGCCGGCGGTCGCCGTCGTGATCGGCGACACATAGGCGTGACTCACGCCAAGCCGCGCGAAGTAGTCCACTTGCGCGGCGGCATCGTCGAAAGTGAAGCCCTTGTGAAGCTGAAGCCTGAGCGTGGAACGCGGTACGGTCATGGTGTTTCGGGTTTCGATGTGTGTTCGTTCGGTTGCACGGAGCGCTTGCGCGCGGCATCGACGGCGAGCAGGCGGTCCGCAAAGGCATCGTCGAGAAACAGTTCGTCGACGGGCAGAACGAGCCGCCTTCGCCAGTTTGGATGTTCGTCGATCGAGCCCGGCAGGTTCGGCTGCTCCGCGAGCGCAAGCAGGTCTTCGAGCGGATACGTGACGAGCGGCGCGGGCGTCGCGGCGACGAAGGCGAGCGCTTCATCCACGGGCGCATTGTCGATGTCGGGCGCATCCACGTCGCCGGGCGCGATGCCCGCATCCTGGAACGCGCGCCACAATTGCTCGCGATCCGCGCCGCGCTCCTCGAGCGCCGCCTCGACGGCGTCGCGGCCATCGGCGCGCGCCGTCGTCTGGCCGATCTTCGAGCGCCACACGATATCCTCGCCGCGCCACCATCCGGTGACGGTCGGCAGATCGTGCGTCGTCGTCGTCGCGGTGACGCCGCTGTCCCATTCGCGCGGCGGCTTGAAGCCCGGCCCATTCACTTCGCGTTCGAACCACAGCACGCGAATGCCCAGCAAGCCGTGCTCCTGCAAGCGCTCGGTGAAGCCCGGCGGCACCGTGCCGAGATCCTCGCCGACCACGATCGCGCGATGCCGCCACGATTCCAGCGCGATGAGCCGCAGTAGATCCTCCAGCGGATAGCGCAAATATGCGCCGTCCTTCGCGCTTTCGCCGTCGGGCACGAGCCAGAGCCTGCGCAAGCCGAGAATGTGATCGATGCGGATGCCGCCCGCGCGCGCAAACGCGCAGCGCAGCATGTCGATGAACGCCGCGAAGCCCTGCGTGCGCATCGCGCGCGGCGAGAACGTCGTCAGGCCCCACGATTGCCCCGCCTGGTTGAAGAGATCGGGCGGCGCGCCGACGGACACGCCCGTCAGCATCTCGTCGCGATACGACCAGGCATGACTGCCCGCGCTGTCGCATCCGACGGCGAGATCCGCGACGAGTCCCACGGCCATGCCCGCATCGCGTGCGGCGTGCTGCGCGTGCATGAGTCCCTTCGCGGCGAGCCACTGGGCAAAAAGATGGAACTCGACTTCGCGCCGATTGGCGTTCGCGAACGCCGTCACCTCGGCGCTGCGCGGATCGCGCAATGCTTCGGGCCAGTTGCGCCAGTGGCCTTCGCCGTTCTCCGCGATCTGCACGGCCTGCAGCGCTTCGAAGCGCGCGTGATCTTCGAGCGGGCGGCCGCCTTTCTCGACGAACGCGGCGAAGTCCTTCGCGAAGAGCGAGTCGCGGTCTTCGGAGAACGTATCGAAGAGCGCGCGCAGAATCGCGAGACGCGCTTTCGATGCGCGCGGCCAGTCGATGAGCGCAAGGCCTTCGAGTTCGGCGAGTTCCCCGGCGAGGCCGGTCTTCTCGATCGCCGCGCGCGCCGCCGGCGCGCCGAGGACGGCGGCCGGATCGACGTGGGCGACGTTCAGAAAGAGTCGCGACGACGGCGAATAAGGGCTGAACTTGTTCGGCTCGGCGCTGAACATCGCGTGCATGGGGCTGATCGCGACGGCATGTCCGCCGCGCTTCGCGGTTTGCGTCGCAAGCGACGCCAGGGCCGTGAAATCGCCGATGCCGCCATCGCCGTTGCGCCGCAGGCCGTACACCTGCGCGGCGACACCCCAGAGCGGCGGCGCCGTGTCCGCCGCCGCCGTGTCTTCGCCGAGCGCGCGCCACGCATCGTCGATCGTGTAGCAGCGCGCCGGCGCGACCGCGAGCGTCGTGCGATGGTCGTTGATGACGAGCGTGTGATAGCCCGGCTCCGCGATCGGCGAGAGCAGCGCGATCTCGCCCTTGGGCGACGTGAAGCGCCCGTCGATCACCGCGCCGCTTTCCAGTTCGATGCGATAGCGCGCGCCCGACTTCGCCGCCGACACCGGCAGCGCGATGCCGCGATCCACTTCGGCGGTGATGAGCGGCGGCAGCTTGCGGCCGCTCATTTCGGCATCGACGGCGGCCATGCTCTGCCTGATCTGCGTGGCGTTGCCGCACGGCAGGCCGAGCTTTTCGAGCAGGATGCGCAGCGTCGTCTCCGGCACGCGCTGCGTGTTCTTGTGCGCGTCCTGCCATTCGATCTCGAAGCCCGCGCGTTCCGCGAGCGCCTCGATGCTGCTCACGGGACGCGCGGCGCGGGCGCTGTTCGTCTTGCTTGCGGCGGCGCTCACGAGCGTTTTCCTTCGGCCGATGCCGGTTCGAAGCGGCGCGCATCGTGCGCGATCGCGTATTCGTTCACCTCGCCGGTGAGCCAGGCGAGGAAGGTGCGGGCGCCGAGCTCGCCGTCACGCGCGCGATCCTGCGCGCGCGCCGGCGTCTCGAAGACGAGCTTGCCCGGTGGACATTCCTTCAGCGCGATGGCGCTCTCGCCGAGATTGAGCGCGACGCTCAGCGTCTCGCCGTCGCCGAGCTTCCAGCGCGCGACGAGCGCCTTGTCGCCGAGCACGTCCGCGCCGAGCGATTTCGCGCCCTTCAGACGCGGCGTCACGAGCTTCGCGCGCACCGTGAGCGCCGAGCGGTAGAAGTGCAGCCATTCGAGCCGGTCCTCTTCGTCCTGCTTGTCCGACAGCTTAGGCGAGGACGCCTCGAAGGTCTTCGCGTCGTTCGGATCGGGAATCTGCGCGCGGCGCTTTTCGTCGCTGAACACGGAGAATTTCGCGAATTCCTTGCGGCGGCCTTCACGCACCGCATCGGCGAGTTCGTCGTGATAGTCCGTGAAGAACAGGAACGGCTGCTTCGACCCGTATTGCTCTTCCATGAAGAGCAGCGGAATCTGCGGCGACAGCAGCAGGAGGCCGGTCGCGGCGAAGAGCGATTCGTCGTCGGTGAGTGAACGCAGGCGATCGCCCATCGCGCGGTTGCCGACCTGATCGTGGTTCTGCAGGAACATCACGAAGCGCGTCGGCGGCAGATGCGCGCTCTTTTCGCCGCGCGGCTTGCCGTCGTGTATCGGCGACGGGTCGCCCTGATACACGAAGCCTTCCTTCAGAACGCGCGCGAGCTTCTCGATCGGCTTGTCGCAATACGCGCCGTAGTAACTCTCGTCTTCGCCGGTCAGAAGCACGTGCAACGTGTTGTGCGCATCGTCGTTCCATTGCGCGTCGAAATGCGATTCGAGCAGATTCGCCGTGTTGTGCTCGTTCTCCAGCACGAGATGCACATGACGGCCCGCCTCGACCGAACTGCGCACGCGATGCGCGAGCTCGCTCAGCCATTCTTCGTCGTTGATCGCATGCACCGCGTCGAGCCGCAGGCCATCGAAACGGTATTCGTTGAGCCAATACAGGGCATTGTCGAAGAAAAAGTCGCGCACTTGCGGGCGCTCGAAGTCGATCGCCGGGCCCCAAGGCGTGTCCACGCCTTCGCGGAAAAAGGTCTTCGCGTATGCGTTCAGATAGTTGCCGTCCGGGCCGAAGTGGTTGTAGACCACGTCGAGGAAGACCATCAGGCCGAGGCCGTGCGCCGTATCGATGAGCTTCTTCAGGTCTTCGGGACGGCCATACGCCGAATCGGGCGCGTAGGGCAGCACGCCGTCGTAGCCCCAGTTGCGCGTACCGGAGAAATCGTTGAGCGGCATCAGTTCGATGGCCGTCACGCCCAGTTGCGCGAGTTCGGGCAGACGTGCGGTGACGCCCGCGAAGCCGCCCATCGCGCCGACATGCAGTTCGTAAAGCACGGTTTCTTCCCACGGCCTGCCGTGCCAGTTCGTGTGCGTCCAGCGATACGCGCGCGGATCGACGACTTCGCTCGGGCCGTGCACGTCCTGCGGCTGAAAACGCGAAGCGGGGTCGGGCACCGCGAGATCGTCGTCGAGCCGATAGCGATACAACGTGCCCGCGCCGCCATCGGCCTCGGCTTCGAACCAGCCGTCGCCGGTCGGCTGCATGTCGACACGTTCGGGCGTGCCGCCCGCACGCTGGATTTCGACTTGCACTGCATCGCGCGATGGCGCCCAGAAACGGAAACGCGTGCGCGGATTCTCGCGTGCGGCGCCCGTCAGATGAGCGCCGAAAGGAAGGCAATACGCATGTTGATGCTTGTGCGGATCGATCGGACGTTCGGACATGATTTCCTGCCTGTATGTGCTGCTGTTTCGACGATGTTCCGCGATGGGTGAACGGGTTGCGCGCGTCAGTGCGGAGAGTCGATTTCCGGCTCGCGATGCGACGGCAACGTGCCGGGATCGGGCGGCAGCGCCGTCAGAAGACGCGGCCCCTGATGCGCGCCTGCCATCCACACCGCCTGCCAGTCCGCCTCGCCGGTGGGCTCGGCCAGCATCACCACGACACTGTGCGAGGCCACCTCGATTTCGCTTCCGACGAGCGGCCGCGTGACGGAGTCGGGCTCCGCGCTATCGAGGAGCACGTTCCATTCCAAGTGCGGCGCGGGCGGCGTGAACACGAGCGATTGCGACGATGCGTTGAACATGATGAGCAGCACGTCGATTTCGCCATCGACGCCCGGCCCGGCGCGCCGCAGCGTGAGCGCGCGGCCCTCCGGGTCCTGCCATGCTTCGATCGAAAGCGCGGTGCCGCGTTCATCGAACCAGCTTACATCGTAGAGACCCGGCAGCACTTCGCGGTCGCCGTAAAGAAAGCGGGTTTCGCGCAGAACCGGGTAGTTTTTGCGCAGTGCAATAACTCTTGCGACAAACTCCGTCATCTCGACGCCTTTCGGGCTTGCCGCCGCGTCCCAGTCGAGCCAGGAAATCTCGTTGTCCTGGCAATAGGCGTTGTTGTTGCCGTGCTGCGTGCGGCCGAATTCGTCGCCGGCGAGGAGCATCGGCGTGCCGAGCGAGAGCAGTGTCGTCGCGATCATCGAGCGGGCGAGACGCGCGCGCACGCCGAGGATCGCGGGGTCGTCGGTCGGGCCTTCGACGCCCCAGTTCGCGCTGCAGTTTTCGTTGTGGCCGTCGTTGTTGCCTTCCTGATTCGCTTCGTTGTGCTTGTGCGAATAGGCGGTGACATCGGCGAGCGTGAAACCGTCATGTGACGCGACGAAGTTCACCGATGCCCACGGCTTCCTGAAGCGGCGATTGAAGAGCTCCGCGGAACCGGTGAGGCGCGCGGCGAGATCGGGGCGCATGCCTGAATCGCCGCGCCAGAAACGTCGCACGCCATCGCGATACTTGTCGTTCCATTCAGCGAAGCCGGGCGGATGATTGCCCACCTGATAGCCGTCCGGCCCGATGTCCCACGGCTCGGAAATGAGCTTGCGCGTGGAGAGGACCGGGTCCTGACGGACCGCATCGAAGAAGCCCGAGCCCGGATCGAAGCCATGCCCCTCGCGGCCGAGCGTGACGCCGAGATCGAAGCGGAAGCCGTCGATGTTGAACGCGGTGCACCAGTAGCGCAGCGAATCCATCACCATCTGCAGCACGCGCGGGTGCGACAGGTTCAGCGTATTGCCGCAGCCGGTGTCGTTGATGTAGTGGCGTTCGTCGCCGGGAATCAGGCGGTAATAGCTCGCGTTGTCGAGGCCGCGCCACGAGACCGTGGGTCCGAGTTCGTTGCCTTCGCACGTGTGGTTGTAGACGACGTCGAGAAATACTTCGATGCCCGCCGCGTGCAACCGGCGCACGGCGATGCGCATTTCGTTCAGACGATGTGTCGAGAGATAGGAAGGCTCCGGCGCAAAGAACGCGGCGGTGTTGTAACCCCAGTAGTTCCTGAGGCCGCGCTCGACGAGGAAGCGGTCGTTCAGAAACGCATGCACCGGCAGGAACTCGACGGCGGTGATGCCGAGCTTCTGCAAGTGCTCGATGAACCACGGCGACGACAGCGCCGCGAAGGTGCCGCGCTCGTGCTGGCGGATGTCGTTGCGCAACATCGATGCACCGCGCACGTGCGTCTCATACACGATGGTTTCGCCCCAGGGCGTGTCGGGGCGCACGTCGCGCGACCAGTCGAAGGCGTCGTCGGTGACGATGCACTTGGGCATCGCGGGCGCGGAATCGCGGCGATCGACTGACATGTCGAGCCGGTTCGAATGCACGCGATAGCCGAAGAGCGCGTCCGACCAGCGCCAGGGACCGACGAGTTTTTTTGCGTAGGGATCGAGCAGAAGCTTGTGCGGATTGAAGCGATGCCCCTGCTGCGGCTGATACGGGCCGTGCGCGCGGAAACCATAGACCGTGCCCGGATGCGCGCCGGGCAGATAACCGTGCCAGATTTCATCGGTGCACTCGGGCAGGTCGAAGCGCATCAGTTCCTTGCGGCCGGTGCTGTCGAAGAGACATACCTCGATGCGATGTGCATTCGATGAAAACACCGCGAAGTTCACGCCCAGACCGTCCCAGTTGGCTCCGAGCGGGTAGGGGGCGCCCGGGAGTAACTTTTCGGGGAGTGCATTTGCCATGTGGCGCGTCCTTTTTTGCCTTCTTTCGCCGGTTCGGCGGGTTGGGGTATCAGTTTATGCCTTTGTTTTGATGGGGTTTGGGGTTGTTGGGAGTTTGATTTGTGTCTGTTCGGTAGTGTTTTGCTACTGGGCCAGCTACACCGGTGGGCATGGCTTTTCAGCGTGCGCTTGCCAATTGCCCCGCAAACGGGCAACGCAATCAGACCGGACGCGCAACCCGAAGTCCGGCGCCGGCCACCCAAACGCAGCCCGTCAATCCGCCCGCAAAACGATCGTCGCCAACGGAGGCAGCGTCAGCGCCGCCGACTGCTCCCTCCCATGACTCGGATAGTCATCCGTATGAATGACCCCTCCATTCCCCGTATTCGACCCGCCATAAATCGAAGCATCGGAGTTGAAGACCTCGCTCCATCGCCCACGCCGCGGCAACCCGATTCGATAAGCCAGCCGCGGCACCGGCGTCATATTGCACACGACGACCAGATCGCGCCCCTCGGCATCCGTGCGCCGATACGCATACACGCTGTTCGCATTGTCATCGCCGACGATCCACTCGAAGCCGCGCGCATCGCTGTCCAGCTTGTGCAACGCAGGCTCGCTCGTATAAAGATGATTCAGATCACGCACGAGTTTCTGCAAGCCGCCATGCAGTGAATCGTCGAGCAGATGCCAGTGCGGCGATTCATCGTGATTGAACTCCGCGAATTGCCCGAATTCGCCGCCCATGAACAAGAGCTTCTTGCCCGGATGCGTCCACATGAAGCCGAAATACGCGCGCAGATTGGCGAATTTCTGCCAGCGGTCGCCCGGCATCTTGTTGATGAGCGATCCCTTGCCGTGCACCACTTCATCGTGCGACAAGGGCAGCACGAACCGCTCGGAATACGCATACACCATCCCGAAGGTATAGAGATGATGGTGATATTGCCGATAAACCGGATCTTCCTGCATGTAATGCAGCGTGTCGTGCATCCAGCCCATGTTCCACTTGAAATCGAAACCGAGGCCGCCGCTCTCGACACTCGCCGTCACACCCGGCCATGCGGTCGATTCCTCCGCCACCGTGATCGCGCCCGGAATCTGCCGCACTTCATGATTCAACCGCTTCAGGAACGCGATCGATTCGAGATTCTCGCGCCCGCCATAGATGTTCGGCACCCACTCGCCCGCCTTGCGCGAATAGTCGCGATAGAGCATCGACGCGACCGCATCGACGCGCAGGCCGTCGATGTGATAGCGCTTCAGCCACGCAAGCCCCGATGCGATCAGGAACGCGCTCACCTCGTTGCGGCCGAGGTTGTAGATCATCGTGTTCCAGTCCTGGTGGTAGCCCTCGCGCGGGTCCGCATGTTCGTAGAGCGGCGTACCGTCGAACTGCACGAGACCGTGCGCGTCGTTCGGAAAGTGCGCCGGCACCCAGTCGATGATCACGCCGAGCCCCGCCTCGTGCGCACGGTTCACGAACTCCGCGAACTGTTCCGGCGTGCCGAAGCGCGCGGACGGCGCGAACTGCCCGAGCGGCTGATAACCCCACGAACCGCCGAACGGATGCTCCGCGATCGGCATGAATTCGAGGTGCGTGAAGCCCATGCCCTTCGCATACGGAATCAGGCGCTCGGCAAGCTCGTGCCAGTTCATGCCGCGATTGGCTTCCTCGGGCACGCGCAGCCACGATTCGGCGTGCGCCTCGTAAATGGTGATCGGCGATTGCGGCGTCTGCTTGCCGCCGCGCGTGGCCATCCAGTCGGCATCGGTCCAGGCGTAATGATCGATCGCATCCGCATCCGCGACGACGGATGCCGTCGAAGGCGGCTTCTCGCTCTGCATCGCACAGGGATCGGCCTTCAGCGGCAACGTGTGGCCGTCGCGCGTGACGATCTCGTACTTGTAGCGCGTGCCCGCGCCGATGCCCGGAATGAACAGTTCCCACACGCCCGCGTCGTGACGCAGGCGCATGGGGTGACGTCGGCCGTCCCATGTGTTGAAGTCGCCGACCACGGACACACGCCGCGCATTCGGCGCCCACACGGCGAAGCGCACGCCCGCGACGTTGCCGTGCGTGACCGGCCGGGAGCCCAGGCACTCGAGCACCGCATATGGATCCGCGTGCGAGAGGCGCGCGAGCCATTCATCGGACAACACGGGGCCGAACGAGTACGTGTCGTGCGTTTCTTGCGGCGTGCCATGCCAGTCGACTTGCAGGCGATACGCCGTCGGCCTCTCGACGAAGCCCGCGTAAAGCCCTGCATCGTGGATGCGCGCGAGCGAGCCGATGTGCTCGCCGCTGCCCGAATCCGTCACGCTCACCGACGATGCGCCCGGCAGGAACACGCGCACGACATGCCCGCGATCGGTTTCATGCAGGCCGAGCATCGAGAACGGGTCGGGATGCCGGGCCTCGACGAGCGCGTCGATGTCGAGCGGATTCAGGCCGTGCGCGGGATTCCTGGAATCCGCCGGATCGCTACGATTGTTCATGGTGGGTTCCATCCGGATTGTCCTTGGTTGCTCCGAAGACGGGGCGCGTGCCCGGAGCGGGCGGCTCGCCCGTATCGCCCAGCAAGCGGCTCGCGAGCGACGCGAGACCCCGCAACGGAAGGCCGATCCAGGTCGGCCGGTTCGCTGCTTCGTAGCGGATTTCGTAAGCGGCCTTTTCGATCAGAAAGAGATCGAGCAACGCTTCGAAAACGTCTTCGGCCGCGATCGTTTCGGGCGACGATGCGATCGCCGCCGTGTACTCACGCAAGAAGCTCTCCTCGGCGAAGGCGCGCAGCCGTTCGAAGAGAGCGCGCTTGCGATCCGCCGTCTGGGCGGGCGCGTTCTCGGTCGTGGATTGCGCGGCCGCGCTCGCATACGACAGCGAACGCAGCAGCCCCGCGACGTCGCGCAGCGGGCTCGTCTTTCTGCGGCGCTCCTCGAGCGGGCGCGCGGGCTCGCCTTCGAAATCGATCAGATACGCATCGCCCTGCGCCATCAGCACCTGGCCCAGGTGGAAGTCGCCGTGGATGCGGATGCACAGCGCATCGGCGCCGGGCGCGACGAGTTTCTTCACGGCATCGACGAGCAGGGCGCGGCGATCGAGCAGGCTCTGCGCAAGGAAGCGGTCGTGCTCATTGAACTCGCCGACCTTTTGCGCAAGGATGTCGAGCGCCGATTCGAGCAGCTTCAGCGTGCCGTCGATCCAGCCGTTCACGTCCTCGGGCGTCGCGCGCTGCGGCGTGAAGGCTTCGTCCTCGGTCGGCGACGCGAGCGCGACATGCAATTCGCCCAGCCGCTTGCCGATGATGCCCGCGATGCTGCCGTAGCCCGAGAAGCCTTCCGCCTGCGCATCGCGCTCCGGCGTATGGTCCTCCGGTTCCACCGCGACCGCGAGTTCATCGACGGTGCGGCGCAGATAATCGAGCGCGTAGTTCCACGCATCGCCCTGATTGTCGATGAAGCCTTGCAGGATGATGAGCGTATGCGGCACGCCTTGCGGATCGACGCGCACGACTTCGCCATACAGCGGGCCGGTGTTCGCATAGCCGAGCTTCGTCAGATAGCGGCTCATTTCCGCTTCGGGATGAATGCCGCCGACGACACGCCGCACGAGCTTCAACACGACCTTGTCGCCGATCACGAGCGAGCTGTTGCTCTGCTCGGCCGCGAGCCAGCGGATCTCGGGCAGATCGGCGGGATAGTAGTTGAGCTCGTTGAGGCGCTCGGTGGGAATGAAGCGGATCTCGCTCTTTTGCACCGTCGGCACGACCGCGCGTTCCTTCAGTTTGCGCATCACGCCGTAGGTGAACTGCGGCACCGCGAACGCATCGGTCAGATGCCCGATGTTGCGGTTGCGGCGCACGCGCGCCAGCGCGAGCTGCATGTAGAGCGGCGAAGTCGTCTCGGTGCCCCACGCGATGGAAAGCGGCAGCACGTAGCGCTCGCAATGATCGCCGACATCGGCTTCGATCTCGGTGAAGGCAAAGCCCGCGCCTTCGATCGTCGTCAGCGCGGCGAGGCGCACGCCATGCAGCTTCTGATCCTTCGACGCGAACCAGCGGCGCTTGCTCAGGTAATTCGGCAGCACTTCCGATTCGAGCAGACGCACGTTCTCGGGCGTTGGTCCCGTCTGTCCCGCGCGAATCACCATCGTCACGAATTCGGGCAATTGCTCCGAGGGCGCCTGCGCCCACGCCGGCCGCATGTTGCCCGGGCACAACTGGAACCACAGAAAGCCGTACGGCGGGAAGGTCAGCAGATACGTGAGCTTGCCGATGGCCGGAAACGGCGAATCGGCGGTCATTTCCAGCGGCACCGATCCATCGAACTCCGACAGGTCGAGTTCCACCGCTTGCGGCGCGCGCGAAAGGTTCGCGACGCACAGAACCGGCGGCTCGCCTTCGAGCTCGCGCAGATACGCGAGGATCTTGCGATTCGCGGGCCGCAGGAAGCGGATCGTGCCGCGTCCGAACGCATGCTTCGAGCGACGCACAGCGAGCATCTTGCGCGTCCAGTTCAGCAGGGAATGAGGGTCGCGGCTTTGCGATTCGACGTTCACCGCGTCGTAGCCGTAGAGCGAACCCATCACCGGCGGCAACACGAGTTGCTCGGGATCGGCGCGCGAAAACCCGCCGTTTCGATCGGACGACCATTGCATCGGCGTGCGCACGCCGTCGCGGTCGCCCAAGTGGATGTTGTCGCCCATGCCGAGCTCGTCGCCGTAATAGATGACGGGCGTGCCGGGCATCGACAGCAGCAGCGAGTTGATGAGTTCGATGCGGCGGCGATCGCGCTCCATGAGCGGCGCGAGACGCCGGCGAATGCCGAGGTTCAGGCGCGCGCGGCGATCGCTCGCATACGTGTTCCACAGATAGTCCCGCTCGGAGTCAGTGACCATTTCGAGCGTGAGTTCATCGTGGTTGCGCAGGAAGATCGCCCATTGATTCGTCGTGCCGAGATCGGGCGTCTGCCGCATGATGTCGGTGATCGGAAAGCGGTCCTCGCTCGCGATGGACATGTAGATGCGCGGCATCAGCGGGAAGTGGAACGCCATATGGCATTCGTCTTCATCGCCGAAATATTCCTTCACGTCTTCCGGCCACTGGTTCGCTTCCGCGAGCAGCATGCGGTTCGGATACTCGGCGTCGATGGTCGCGCGAATCTTCTTCAGGATCGCGTGCGTCTCGGGCAGGTTCTCGTTGTTCGTACCTTCACGCTCGACGAGATAGGGCACCGCATCCAGCCGCAGCCCGTCGATGCCCATGTCGAGCCAGAAGCGCATCACGGACAGCACTTCCTTGATGACCGCGGGATTGTCGAAGTTCAGGTCGGGCTGGTGCGCATAGAAGCGATGCCAGTAGTACTGTCCCGCGACCGGATCGTGCGTCCAGTTCGACGGCTCCGTGTCGATGAAGATGATGCGCGTCTCTTCGTACTTCTTGTCCGTATCGGACCAAACGTAGTAGTTGCGATGATTCGAGCCCGGCTTCGCATGCCGCGCGCGCTGAAACCACGGATGCTGATCCGACGTGTGATTGATGACGAGCTCGGTGATCACGCGTATGCCGCGCGCATGCGCTTCCTGGATGAAGCGCTTGACGTCCGCGAGCGTGCCGTAGTCCGGATGCACGTTGCGGTAATCGGCGATGTCGTAGCCGTCGTCGCGGCGCGGCGATGGATAGAACGGTAGCAGCCAGATCGCATCGACGCCCAGTTCCGCGATGTAGTCGAGCTTCGCGAGCAGGCCGGGGAAATCGCCGATGCCGTCGTTGTTCGCATCGAAGAAAGACTTGATGTGAACCTGATAGATGATCGCGTCCTTGTACCAGAGCGGATCGTCGCTGAGAATCGAGGCTTTCTTGTTGCGCTTCACCCTTGTATCCACGGTTTCGCTCCAATGTCCTTATGGGCTGAATGCATCGCTATTCGCCCTTGTAATGGGTGTGCTCTCGTTCGCTACTGAGGATTCATCCTTCTGCATCCGGCTGCGGCTTCGGCAAGCCCCACGTCGGCGCAATGCGCCAGATCGCGAACGGCAGCGAATGCGGATTGAGACGAACGTGCTGACGCCGTCCGCGCCATTCGAATCGCTCGCCCGTCACCTGATCCTCGACCGTGAGTGCATCGCCCTCGCGCACGCCCCAGCGCTCGAGCGTCTGCCATGGCAACTCGATGTCCGCGCCCTGTTCATTGAACGGATCGAGATTGATCGCGACGAGCACGACGTTGTCCCGCGACGAATTCGCCTTCTCGAAGAACAGAATGTGATCGTTATGCGCGGGCAGGAAGTTCACGCCAAGATGCGTCTGCAGAGCGGGATTCGCGCGGCGAATGCGATTGAGCGCGGTGATCTCGGTCACGATGTTGCCGGGACGATTCCAGTCCCACGCCTTGATTTCGTACTTCTCGGAGTTGAGGTACTCCTCGCTGTTCGGCAGCGCGGCGGACTCGCAAAGCTCGAAGCCGCTGTACACGCCCCACAAGCCCGATAACGTCGCCGCCAGCGCCGCGCGAATCACGAAGCCCGGACGCCCCGAGCTTTGCAGAAAGCGCGGATTGATGTCCGGCGTATTCACGAAGAAGTTCGGGCGGAAGAATTCCTTCGCGTCGGTTTGCGTGAGATCGTGCATGTAGTCGATGAAATCGCGCTTGCTCTCGCGCCACGTGAAGTACGTGTACGACTGCGAGAAGCCGAGCTTGGCAAGACGATTCATCACGCGCGGCCGCGTGAACGCTTCGGCCAGGAAGATCACGTCGGGATGACGCGCGCGCACGTCGCCGATCACCCATTCCCAGAACGGGAACGGCTTCGTATGCGGATTATCGACGCGGAAGATGCGCACCCCCGCTGCGATCCAGTGCAGAAAGACGTCGCGCAATGCGATCCATAGCTCGGGCTTCGCGTCCTGCGCATAGAAGTCCGGATTCACGATGTCCTGATACTTCTTCGGCGGATTCTCCGCATAACGCAGCGTGCCGTCGGGACGCCATGCGAACCATGTCGGATGTTCCTTCAGCCACGGATGATCGGGCGAGCACTGCACCGCGAAATCGAGCGCGATTTCGAGACCATGTTCATGCGCGGCTTCGAGCATGCGCTTGAAGTCGTCGAGATTGCCGAGTTCCGGATGCACGGCGGTATGTCCGCCTTCCTTGCCGCCGATCGCATACGGGCTGCCCACATCGCCGGGACCTGCCGTCAGCGTGTTGTTCTTGCCCTTGCGGTTCGCGACGCCGATCGGATGAATCGGCGGGAAGTAGAGCACGTCGAAGCCCATCTGGCGGATGCGGGGCAGCTTGCCGATCACGTCGATGAACGTGCCGTGGCGGTTCACGTCGTCGCTCATCGAGCGCGGGAAGATCTCGTACCAGCTCGCGAAGCGCGCGGCGGCGCGTTCCGCATCGACGCGATACACGACCGGATCGCGCGACAGAAACGGACGATGCCGCGCGGCTGCGACGGCCTTCGCGGTCGCCGGCGCGAGCGTGAGTTCGAGCTTGCGCGCGTCGTCGGCTTTCGTGAACTCCTTGACGATCGCGTCGAGCGGGGCGCTGTTGCTGTCGGCGTCGTCGGCGGTCTTGACTTCGGCGAGGATCAGCGCGAACAGATGCTTCGCTTCCTCGACTTCCAGCTCGACGGTCTGCCCGGCCTTCAGCTTCTTCTGCATGTGATCGACGAGCGACGCGTAATCGTCGCGCCACGCCATGACGACGAATTCGTGCCGGCCCACGCGTTCGAGCGGAATGCGCGCGGACCACAGATCGAGTCCGGCGGGCTGCACGGCGCGCATCGGCGCTTCGTGCCAGACGGTTTCGTCGGCGGCGCGCCATTGCACGGCGGCGGCGATCTTGTCGTGACCTTCCGCGAAGATCGCGGCCTGAATCTCCACTGCCTCGCCGACGATGCGCTTGGCCGGAAAGCGCCCATGATCGACCGAAGGCGTCACGCTTTCGATCGAGACGCGCGGCGCGGCGATTGCCTCGGTCACCGCTTTCTTGTCCGCGGCCTTCGCGCCGCGCTTCACCTGCGGCTGCGCGAGCAGGATGAACGGCTCGGCCTCGGCGCGAAAGAGCCGCACTTCGCCCGCCCTGAGCGAAAACGGCGCGAGCCGTTCGGCCTTGCCCATGGAATCGTCGATGAGCGCAAAGCGCGTGTAGTTGCCCGGCACCGATTCGAGCAGATGCAGCGTATCGACATGCACGGGCGCGACGAGATCGGGATTGATCACGGCCAGCACGGCGTCGTTGCTATGGCGCAAATCGCCGCCATCCGCGCGGATCAACGCAGCGTACGGCGTGCCCGCGCCCGTCAGCGCCCGCAGTTCACCGACGCTCGACAGCGTGCCGACGTTGCGCTGCAAGTCGTTCGCGCGTTTGACGCGCGCCGTGAGGTCGATGCGCTTCTCGTTCTTCGCCCGCTCGTATTCGGCTGCGATGCCATATTGCGGCGACATCGGCAGGCCGACGCCATACTCGAAACCCATCGGCACCATGATGCCGGTGCCGAGCGCGGCGGCGGTGTCGAGCGCGCGTGTGTACGCGCGTTCGACGAGCGCGGTGTCGCTCGTATCGGAGAGATCGCTGATGAGCCGCGTGCCGAACGGATCTTCCGGAAACGTGATCGGCGATGCGATGCGCGACAGTGCCGCGTGCTCGTCGAAGAGCCACGCGCTCTTGAAATCCCACCAGCGCGTCGAGGCGAACACGGCATCGAATGCGGCATCGGCGAGACCGTGCAGATCATGGCGCGTGACGCCCACGGTCCATGCGAGCCAGCGTGTCTCGGGATGCTTCTCGCGCACCGCGGCGCCGAGCCTGCGCCATACGTGCGCCGGCACCGCGTGCGGCGAATCGAAGCGAAAGCCGCCCACGCCCGCATCGGCGAGCAGGTTCAGCTCGCGTGCCCACCATTCGGTCAGATGATGCGCGGCCTCGCCATCGGCGAAGTTCGCCCGCGCGACATCGCGCTGACGCGGCGGCTTGCGCGGATCGAGCCGCGCATCGGCGCTCTCGAAGGGCTGGAACCAGTGTTTGTTGTCCTGATAGAGGCCGCCTTCCGCGCTCACGCGGTCGATCACGATATCGACAAGCAGCGTGAGCTCGTGCTTCTTCGCGGCGTCGGCGAGCTGGCGCAGGCCATCGGCTGCGCTCATATCGGATTCGAAAACGGCATGCAGCCGATGATGATCCGCGACGGCCTCGCGATGCCCGTTGCTCCCGGGCATGAATGGCGAGCCGATCAGGACGTGATCGAAGCCAAGCGCGGCCGCGTGCTCGAACTGGGCGGGCCAGTTCGCGAGCGGGCCGACGAGCAGGGGATCGATGAAGTAGATACGCGGCGCGTACGCATGATGAGCTTGATGGTTTTCCATCGTTCGTCTTTTCCAGAGTCGTCCTGCGGTGGCGGGGATGCGGGCATCAATCGCGATCACGCTCACGGGCCAAACTGCTGAAGAGCCGGTCCGCACATACGGAATCGCGCGGACGTCAGGCGGAACTCAGATTACACCCTGGCGCCGCGTGAATCGACGCCGGCCTGGCCGCTTGTCGCGATGCACCGTGCATCGTGCGCTGGTCACGCTCACGGTAGGCGCCACGATCCCAAGTGATTTCCTTCGGTTCGCACGGGGCGAGGCAGCAGTTTGCGTGCCTCGCCCGGCGAGTGCCCGGTTCAGCTTTGCATCAAGGCACTACTATGGAACAACTGCGCCGCGTATGCTCATGCGGTGCGCGCAAGCGAACGCGCGTCCTGCACTTGCGCGGGCGCGGTTGCCTGCATGAGCTCGGGAACGCGGCGCGTGCGCAACGTCGAGCGGCTCGGGCGCGCGTCGCTCAGGCCGACGTACAGTGCGACCATCGTCGTCACGGCTTCGTTCCATCCGAAATCGCAGGACATCGCGTTGCGCTGCAGCGCGCGCCACACTTGCGGACGCATGTAGGCATCGAGCGCGCGGCTCGCGGCGTCGATGACATCGTCGGCGCGTTCGCCGTCGAAGAGAAAGCCCGTAGGCGCATGTGCGGCGCGCGGTGCCGCGATCGACGCGATGGGCGTGTCGTGCGTGCCGTCGCGCAGATACGCCGAGGGACGCAGCACGTCGCGCACGTCATGTTCCGCGTTCTGCGCCGCATCGACGATGGTGTCGGCGAGGCCGCCCACGCGCGAGGCGATCGGCAGCGTGCCGTAGCGCATGGCATACATCTGCGTGAGGCCGCACGGCTCGAAGCGGCTGCCGTGCAACAGGAGATCCGCGCCCGCGTGCAAGGCATGCGCGCGCCGTTCGTCATATCCGATATACACGCCCACGCGATCCGGCCATTCCTGCGCGAGCTTCCTGAAGCCCGCCTCGATATACGCCTCGCCCTTGCCGATCACCGCGAGTTGCAGGCGCGGATGTTTCTCGAGCAGCCGGGGCAGCGCTTCGAGCGCGACATCGGCGAGCTTCTGGCCGGTCATGCGGCTGCCGATTGCCATGAGCGGCGCGAAAGGATCGACGGGCAGGCCGAACCTGCGTTGCAGCGCGCGCTTGCAGGCGTGCTTGCCGCGCATGTCGTCGAATGAATAGTTGCGTTCGATGAGCGGGTCCGTGGCGGGATTCCACGTCTGTTCGTCGATGCCATTGACGACGCCCACCAATTTGTCCGCGCAGCTTTGCAGCACGCCTTCCATCAGATGCCCGAAGCGCGGCGTGAGGATTTCGCGTGCGTAGGTTTCAGAGACGGTCGTCACGCGATCGGCGTGCACGATGCCCGCTTTCATCAGACTCAGCGCGCCATAGAACTCGATGCTCTTCGGATCGCTCAACGCATGCACGAGCCACTTTTGCGGCACGCCGAGCGACGCACCAAGCGAGAGCGCGTAGTTGCCCTGGAATGCAAGATTGTGGATCGTGAATACGCTCTTCGCGTGCACGCCCGCGTGTTTCATCAGAAGCGGCGTCAGGCCGGTATGCCAGTCGTGGGCATGAACGACGTCGGGCTTCTTCACGCCGCGCACGCCTTCGGCGATCTTGACGGCGGCCGCCGAGAGCATCGCGAAGCGGATCGCGTTGTCCGGATAGTCGCGGCCCTGCGCATCCTGATAAAGGCCGGTGCGCGCATAGAGCGCATCGGCGCGCAGCAGCAACACCGGCACGCCGGTATCGGGCATGCGGCCGCGCAACAGTGCTGCATCGCCACCGGGCAGGCCCGTAAGCGTGCCCACCTTGCTCAGACCTTCAGCCTGAGCAATCGCATTCGGGTAGGCGGGGAGCAGGATGGTGGCGTCGACGCCGGCTTCGCGCAGCGCGGCAGCATAGGCGCTGACCATGTCGCCGAGTCCGCCGGTCTTGGCGAGCGGGACGGCTTCGGAGGCGACCAGCAGAACATTCAAAGGCAAAGTGGGGCTCCTGAGCAAGAGGAACGCGCGGACGGCAAGCCGCGCATGCGAGCGCTGATCGAGGTTTCGTCTGAAATAGCTGGCGCAATTCAGCAATCGCTGTGCCACGCGCGCGCGTGCATGTGCGGTGCAGCACATTCGTGTGCGGCCATGGCATGCCGAGACCGCCGGCGCACGGCGCCGGCCAGGCACGAAGCTGCACGAACGTGCCGCGTGTAAAACTGACAGCGGCGTGCGTCGCGTTTTTACACGGCGTATCCGAAGAGCTTATGGAGCGCGCGTGACAGCGTCGTTTCAGCCGCCGACCATGCTCGCGGCGATGTTGATCGAGAGCCCGAGCACCGCGAGATTGAAGAAGAAAGACAAGACCGACTGCGCGAGCGCGGTGCGGCGCGCGGATGTCGATGCAAGCGAGACGTCGGCGGTTTGAGAGGCGACCGCGATGGTGAAGGAGAAGTAGAGGAAGTCCCAGTAATCGGGCTTCAGATGCCGGTCGGGAAACCTGAGGGCGGGATCGTTATCGGGCGACTGATAGTAATGCCGTGCGTAGTGCAGCGTGAACATCGTCGGGATCAGGAGCCAGGCGCCGAGCATCGTCGCGCCGGTCAGGACGTAATGCAGCACCGCTCCCGCGCCCAGGTTCTTCGCGGTCGATAACTCGAAGACGATCGCCACGATGCTCGCGAGTGCCGCGACGCTCACGACCATCAGGACCGTCGCGGCGTTTTCGTCCTCGCGTTCGGCAAGCGCCTGCACGTCGCTCTGGCGCGCGGTCGCCATCTTGAGCCAGATCAGCACGAGATAGAGCCACACCGCCGCGTCCCAGCCGATCAGCGCGCGCGCGGTCGGGCGCACGTGCGCCGGAACCAAAGCGGCGACGACGCAACCAATCAGGAGGCCGACCAGGGCGCGCGGCCGGTAGCGCAGAACGGGCGGGAGAATCTGCTTCATTTCGTTTCTATCCGCGTGAGAGCCAGCCTTCGCTCGATGCCTGCGATTATTGCCCGGTCACCTTTCAGCAAGCTGAGGAAAGCGCATGAAAACGTCCGAGCGCGTGTCGTTCGCGATGCGGCGGGGCCTCGTGGCGGGCGGGTGCGCGTTCGCCGCGTGGGCGTCGCTGCCTGCGCGCGCTCAACAGCAGTCGCGCGCGCCCGGGTTCGATGCGTTCGTCGCGGTATCGGCGAGGCTCACAGGCCGCACGAGCTTCGATCCGCTTCTGGCCGACCGCGTGCATGCGGCGCTCGTCCGGCACGTTCCCGAGTTCGCCGCGAAGATCGCCGCGCTCGACCAATGGATTGCGACGCACGGCGGCACACCGACCGACGTCATCACGGCCGCGCTGGAAACCACGCGCCCCGAGCTCGCGAAGACGGTGGGTGCGGTGATGCGTGCGTGGTATCTCGGCGTCGTCGGCGAGCCGCCGCATGTCGAGGTCGTTGCGTACGAACGCGCACTGATGTTCGATCCCGTCGGCGACATGCTCACGATTCCCTCATACTGCCGCGGCGAGCCCGCCGACTGGGCGCGCAAGCCCTGAGCGGCCGGCGCGCAGGCATCACGACCAAGGACAAAGGCGCGCGCATGGCGGGTTCCACTTCGGCGGATGTGGTCGTCGTCGGATCGGGCGTGGCGGGCAGTCTCGTCGCGTATCGGCTGGCGAAGGCGGGCGCGTCGGTGATCCTGCTCGAAGCGGGGCCGCGTCTCGCGCGCTGGCAGATCGTCGACAACTTTCGCCGCGTCGCCGACAAGCGCGACCTGTGCGCGCCATATCCGCTTCTGCGTCACGCGCCTCGCCCCGAGCCGATGAATCCGGGCGCATATCTCATCGATCGCGGCACGACCCCGTATCGACCGCAATATCTGCGGCTCGTCGGCGGCACCACGTGGCACTGGGCGGGCGCCGCCTGGCGTCTGTTGCCCGCCGATTTTCGCGTGAAGTCGCTGTACGGCGTCGGGCGCGACTGGCCGTTTCCCTACGAGACGCTCGAGCCCTGGTACGGTCAGGCCGAAGTCGAGCTGGGCGTTGCGGGCCCGGATCTCGATCTCGGCTCGCCGCGCTCGACGCCTTATCCGATGACCGCGCTGCCGCTCTCATGGATGGACCGGCGTGTGGCGGACGTGCTCGGCGCGCAGTCGTTGCGCGTCGTGCCCGAGCCGATGGCGCGCAATAGCCGCCCATACGACGCGCGCCCCGCGTGCTGCGGCAACAACAATTGCATGCCGATTTGCCCGATCGGCGCGCTTTACCACGCCGCCACGCATGCCGACAAAGCCGAGCGCGCGGGCGCGGCGCTGATCGCGCAGGCAGTCGCGTATCGCGTCGAGGCCAACGATCGCGGCGACATCGTCGCGATCCATTACAAGGACCCGAACGGCCAGAGCACGCGCGTGACGGGCAAGCGCTTCGTGATCGCGGCGAACGGCATCGAAACGCCCAGGCTTCTTCTGATGTCGACGTCGGCGCGCTATCCCAAGGGCATCGCCAATGGCTCGGATCAGGTCGGACGTAACCTGATGGATCATCCCGGCGCGAGCGTGAGCTTTCTCGCGAACGAGGCGCTGTGGCCGGGGCGCGGGCCGGTGGAAATGAGCTCGATCGTCGACTTTCGCGACGGGCCGTTTCGCGCGCAGCAGGCGGCGAAGAAGCTGCATCTGTCGAACGCGGCGCCCACGCTCGCCGTCACCTGGAACCTGCTCGGCAAAGGGCTGACGGGCGGCGAACTCGACCGGCAGATCCGCGAGCAGTGCGCGCGCAGGCTCACGTTCGGTAGCTTCCACGAGCAATTGCCATCGGGCGCGAATCGCGTGACGCTGTCGGCGCAAAAGGATGCGCTCGGCTTGCCGCGTCCGGAAATCGCCTATGCGATCGACGACTACGTGCGCAAGAGCGCCGCCGATACGCGCGCGCTGTTCGGTCGCATTGCCGGCATGTTCGACGGCACCGAGATCGAATACGACGATTCGCTCGGCGCGAGCAGCCACATCATGGGCACGGCGATCATGGGCCGCGATCCGGGCGATGCCGTCGTCGATGCCGAATGCCGCGCGCACGATCATGCGAATCTTTTCATCGCCGGCAGCGCGGTGATGCCCGCGGGCGGTTCGGTCAATTGCACGTTGACGATCGCGGCGCTCGCGCTGCGGCTCGCCGGCACGATCGAAACGTCGTTGCGATGAACGCGCGATTCACGGGCGTGTTCGTCCTCCTGGCTTGTCTGCTCAGCCCTGCCAACGCGCAAACCAAAGCCGCTCAAGGCGAGTATCTCGTGCGCGCGGGCGGCTGCATGAGCTGCCATACCGCCGATCCCGCGCGGCCGTTCGCGGGCGGCAGGCCGATCGCGACGCCGTTCGGCAACGTGTATGCGCCGAACATCACGAGCGACCGGGAAACGGGCATCGGCGCATGGACCGACGCGCAGTTCATCCGGGCGATGCGTGAGGGCATCGGACGCAACGGCGAGCGGCTCTATCCCGCGTTTCCGTACACCGCGTACACGCTGCTTTCGGACGCCGATCTCCTCTCGATGCGCGCCTGGCTCGCAACCGTGCCGCCCGTGCGCACCGCGAGGCCGCGCAACGCGCTCTCGTTTCCCTTCGACCAGCGCTGGCTGATGACGCTGTGGAATCTGTTCAATTTTTCGCCGGGACGCTTCGTTGCCGATCCGTCGAAGAGCGCGGAGTGGAATCGCGGGGCGTATCTCGTCGAGGGGCTCGGGCATTGCGGCGAGTGCCACACACCGCGCAACTGGCTCGGCGGACTGGACCGGAGTGAGCGGCTCGGCGGCGCGACGATCGCGGGCTGGCAGGCAGGCAACCTCACGCCCGAACGCGTGGCGGGCATCGGCGCATGGCGCGACGACGAACTGCTGCGCTTTCTGTCGACGGGCGCGGCGCCCGGCCGTGCCTACGCGCTCGGACCGATGGCGGAGGTCGTCGCCACGAGCACGCAATTTATGACGACCGCCGATCTGCGCGCGATGATCACGTATCTGCGCGCCGTGCCGCCGGTCGCGGTGAAGGCGGCGCGCGTGCGCACGAGCTTCGGTCGGCCGGCACGCACGGACATCACGGCGCTCGACAGCGACGGCGCACGGCTCTACGCGGCCGCCTGCGCGAGTTGTCACGGCGTGACGGGCGAGGGTGGCAAGTCGTTTCCCTCACTCGTGCACGACAGCGTGACCGGCGCACTTGGCATCGCGACGACGAACAATCTCGTCCTCGTGATCCTGCACGGCGTGAATCGTCAGACGCGCGACGCCCATGCCCAGATGCCGGCGTTCGGCGCGCAACTGACGGACGAAGAGATCGCGGCGCTGGCCAACTTCATCACGCGCCAGTTCGGTGATCCACGCGCAACGACCGATGCAAAAACGGTCGCGCGGCTGCGCGCGATAGCGCAATAAATACGGGTTGAATCGACGGCGCGCAGCAGCTTTTACGCGCGTATCCAGCGCGCCGGTAACGCCCGTGTAACGAGTGTCGATGCGGCTTGCAGATTGCTTGCAAAAGCGAGCCAAGCCTCACACCTTGTCATTGAGCAGCGCTATCATCGGCGCATGAATGGTCCTACCTATCCTATCGTTTGCAGGCATCCCGCCAATGATATCGGCCGCGATTTCGTGGTCGGCGATCTGCATGGCTGCATGGATGCGCTGCGCTATCTTCTGCACGAAATCGGCTTCGATGGTGCGCGGGACAGGCTGTTCTCCGTCGGCGATCTGGTCGATCGCGGCACCGACTCGCGCGCGGCCATCGATCTCATCGACAAGCCGTGGTTCTATCCCGTGCTCGGCAATCACGAGGATTCGCTGATCTCGGTCGCGACCGGCACGATGCGCCGTCAGTCGTGGTACGCGATCGGCGGCGCGTGGGCAGACGCGATTCCCGACGATCAACTCGCCGTGCTCGCGGCGCGGCTCGCGAAGTTGCCGCTCGTGCGCATCGTCGGCGAAGGTGAACGGCGCTTCAACGTGCTGCATGCGGAGTTTTTCGGCAACGACGCCGAACTCGACGCCGGCGATTTCCATGAAGACGTGCGCACGCAGATTCTGTGGGGCCGCGCCCTCGCGCTCGGTCAGGCGGACCCGCAGCAACAGCTCGGGCTGTCGCCGACCTACTGCGGCCATACGCCGACGCGCGCCGTGAAGCAGATCGGCTCGCAGATTTACATCGATACGTGCGCGTTCGCGCCGGAAGGCCGTCTCACGATCGTTCAGGCCGGCACCGAAGAGCGCTGGTCCGTGAAGGAGCGCTGGGCCGCCTCCGAGGGCGCGCGGGAGCTTGCGCTGCCCTGACGTCCGCCACGGCTTCGCGCAGGCGGCACGCGCGTTGCTCGGTGCTTCGCCATGAATCGAACGTCAATCAGGCGAGGCGCGCGGTGGCGAGAACGAGAACGAGCGACGAGACAGGCGGCGGATCCGGCGACGCACGGACGGGCGCCTTGCAGGGCTGCCCCGAGGATTTGCCGCCGGGCCTGCGCTACATGGACGATTCGCGGCGCGGCTACACGCGCGAGTGGATCGACGGGGCGTTCGCGTACTTCAACACGCAAGGCAAGCGAATCGATGACGAAGCCGAGATTCGCCGCATCAATGCGCTCGCCATTCCGCCCGCTTATACCGATGTCTGGATCTGCCCCGACTCGCGCGGACATCTCCAGGCGACGGGGCGCGATGCGCGCGGGCGCAAGCAATATCGCTATCACCCGCAGTGGCGCGAAACCCGCGACGCCAACAAGTACGAGCGCATGCTCGCGTTTTCCGTCGTGCTGCCGAAGCTGCGTGCGCGCGTTACGCGCGATCTGTCGCTCGACGGCATGCCGCGCGACAAGGTGCTCGCGACCGTCGTGCGTTTGCTCGACACGACGCTCATTCGCGTGGGCAGCGAGGAATACGCGCGCGAGAACCGCTCATACGGGCTGACGACGTTGCGCAAGCGCCACCTCAAAGTGTCGGCGGGAACGTTGAGGTTCAGGTTCCGCGGCAAAAGCGGCATCGAGCACGATGTCGCGGTGAGCGACGCGCGGGTTGCGCGCATCGTCAAGCGGTGCATGGACTTGCCGGGACAGGATCTGTTCCAGTATCTCGATGCGGACGGCACGCGCCACTCGGTCTCTTCATCCGACATCAACGATTATCTGCGCGAGATCACGGGTGCGGACTTCACCGCGAAGGACTATCGCACGTGGGCCGGCAGCGTGTTCGCGCTCGCGGCGCTCAGGCGGCTGAAATGGGAGACCGTGACGGAGGCGCGCAGGCATGTCGTCGGCACGATCAAGGAAGTCGCGCAACTGCTGCGCAATACGCCTGCCGTATGCCGCAAATGTTATGTGCATCCTGCCGTGATCGACGCATTCGAGGCCGGCGAGCTTGCCGAGACGATGCCCGCGTCGCGCCGCCGCGGACTCAGGACCGACGAGGCCGCGCTCGCCATCTTCCTCGAGAAGGAAGCGAAACGCCGCACGCGCGAGGCGGCCCGCAAGAACCGCAAGGGCGAGGCGATGAACGACACGCGCCTGACCCGGCTGCTCTCGGAATCGAGCCGCAAGGCGCGCGCCGGCGGGCTCAAGGCGAGCGGCAAGAACGCGGCATCGCAGGCGCTGGAGCATGTCGCGAAGAAGCCGGCGGGGAAGGCTGCGCGCCCGGCGTCGAAGAAGCTCGCGCGCACGCGGACCGAGACGGCGATAGCGATCCGCTGAAGCGTGTGAAACGTTTGCCCGCTCAGCCGACCTGGTTCAGCTCGAAGACATAATCGATCGCCTCGCCGTTCCAGTTGTATTCCAGATACGCCGCGTGCCGGCAATCACGCAGCATCGTCGTGCGAAAGGCGGCGAGACATTCGCCTTGCGGATCGCGCACCGATGGATACACGATTCCCGGCGCGCTCGCCGTGCGCACTGCGCGTCCGAGCGCCTTGCCCGGGCCGTAGTCGTCCGGTGCGAGAATGCGCGCATCGAGGCCGGCCCGCTCGATCGCGTCGCCGCGCAGATCGACGACTTCGCCGTGCGCCATCACCGTATAGAGCCGCATCTGCTGGCGTAGCGGAGCCTCGTTCGTCGCCGCGAGAAAGAGCCCGGCGTGATAGCGCGTTTCAGCGATCGCGGTCTGCCGTTCGCGTCCGCAATAGAACACGCCGTAGCTGCCGTCGGAGAAGCGGCTGCCGTTCGGATTCAAATGCGTGAACGCGGCCATGATCGGCCCGCAGCCCGGCCCGAAGCAGCGTTCGTCCGGCGGCACGAGATCGAGTTCGCCGATTTCGGTGCGCAGGCGGTCGTTGGTCATCGCCTCGAGCGCATAGAGCGCTTCGAAATCCTGCGGCGAGGCGACGCGGTCGAACAGGTTGACGGCGGGAAAACGCGTGGGAATCACGCGATACGCGGGCGACCAGCCGATGAGGCTGTGCGGCCACTGTTCGCGCCAGTTCGATGTGTCCTTGCGAAATGCAATTCCCATCACGCCCAGCCGCCTCGCATCGCGTCGAGGTATTGGCGCACGGCGACGAGATCGCTGATATTGCCCGCCAGGAGGCGGTCGATCGCTGGATGTCCACCGAAGGGCGGCGCGGCGTTGGGACGGCGGATCCAGGTATCGGCGGCTTTCGGGTCCGGCAAAAGGATCTGGAGCGCCTTGTAGATGCCGAGAATCAGCGAGAGGCGCTCCAGGGTGTCGCGCCCGAGCCGCGCGGATTGCGGCGCGGCCTTCCATTTGAAGAAGGTGGAACGCCCCGGGGAGCCGAGCAGCGTGATCTGCTCTTCGGCCGATAGCTCCCAGTCACGGGCGATGTTGAAGAACGCGCGTAAGCCGGCGGCGGAAAGATCGCTCGAATCGAGCGCCGGACGCGGCGCCGGGGCGCGAGCCGGCGAGTGTTCGGCGCGTGCGGCGTTGGACATGTCGTTAAGTCTCCAAAGGAACTTGTTGTAGATGTTAGTCCACATTTGGATTAATACAAGCATGCCATGAATGTTTTTACGCGCGGCGCCGGATCAGGCGTCGTCATCGGTCGGACCGTAGCGGCGGCCGGGCACGTGGGATTTGAGCGCGTCGGCGATCTGCGAGGGCGTGCAATCGGCGGGGAGCACACGGCGCTGCACGCGCTGATCGTTCTTCAGCACCCATTCGACCATGCGATAAGCCGGTCCCCACGGCGGTTCGACCGGCAGGGACAGGCGGCATTCGCGCAGCGTGAGCGCGTACTGTTTTCGCATCGTCGGTGCGAGATTGGCAAAGCTTCGGCGCGCGGCGGTGTTGGCTGACATGGCACATTCCTCACGGTGATGATCCGGCCGTCCGATACGGGGCGGCGGCAATTGAGCCGGATCGCGAGACGAGTGTGTCGGGCAAGAATTAAGGGCGACTTAATCGCGAGCGGCGCCGCATCGAGGCGCGGCGAAATGTCGCCCGACGTCCTGCGGGCGCAGGTCAAGAGGGGCTTCGGCATTTTCACCACGTCGCATATCGCCTGTTTGCCGGGGCGGCGGCTTACTGTATATTCGTACAGCTTGTCTGCAACAGGGAGCTTGCCGATGATTCCACGCAACGATCCGCTCGAAGCGGCTGCGCTCGAACGTTTCATGCGCGCGACGCGCGCGGTCAACGCGGCGTTCGACGCCACACGAGGCGAGTCCGATTTCATCCAGGACGGGCAGTCCGTCGCTCGCTCGCTCGAGCGTCTCGACGCCGCGTTGCACGAACTGGAAACATCCGAGCAGTCGCTCGACGCCATTCTCTCGCGCAGAGCGGGCCACTAACCGTTGGAGCGAATCACTTGAAGCGCGTATTCCTGATCGTCGTTCTTCTGGTCGGCTCGTCGTCGCTTTTCGCGGCTGAGCGCTACACGGAAGTCTGGAATCCTCCCGAAGCACAGTCCGTCAAAGGCAAGAGCAAGACGCACGCGGCCGCGCAGACCGCGGCGAGGAAAAAGCACAAGAGCGCGACCTCAGTGAAGCAGGTCGCGGACAAGGCCGCCATCGAGCAGCCGTCCGTGGCGCCGCGTCCGAAGACAGCGTCGCGAAAGCCGGCCGAGCCGGTCATTCCGCGCAAGATCGAGCCGAACGGCCAGGTGATGCGGGTCTGAACGCGTGAACAGGCACGGATGATAAAAAGGGGCGCCCTGACGGAGCGCCCCTTTTTTTGCGCGGCTGAACACGCCGCGCTGCGTTATATCCGGCCCATCAACAACAGAACGATCACCACGATCAGCACGACGCCCAGAATCCCGCTCGGCCCGTAGCCCCAACTGCGGCTGTGCGGCCAGGAAGGAATGGCGCCGATCAAAAGCAGGATCAGGATGATCAGCAGTATGGTTCCGATCGTCATTCGACTTCTCCTTATTCAAATGACCGCGGGACGGATCGGCATCCGGCGCAGCCTCCCAACCGTCATCGACAGTCATGCGCCAGGGGAGCGGCGGCTCGCGGCCACCGGCACGATCAGTTTTGCGATCGACGACAGCACTAGAGCAATGGCCGTGCCAGTGGGCTCGAAAGACCGTGATACAAGGCGGCCGGCGTGTCGAAGGATCGTCAGCGTGAGCAGACGATTGTCGAAAAGGAGACGCGAAACGAAGCGGGATCGGCAAAACTTGCACAGCGCTGGAAAGCCCTTCGACGGGCGTTCGGGCGCGAGGTCATCGCCGGAAAGATCAAAAGATGCCGCGGAACGCCCAGAACAGCAGGCCAGCGAGCGCGATCGACACCGGCAACGTCAGAATCCACGCGAGCGCGAGGCTGCGCACGGTCCGCCATTGCAAACCGGAACCGTTCGCGGCCATCGTGCCCGCAACCCCCGATGACAGCACGTGCGTCGTGCTGACCGGCAGGCCGTAGACATCGGCGGCGCCGATGGTCAGCATTGCGACGAGTTCCGCCGACGCGCCTTGCCCGTACGTCAGATGTGTCTTGCCGATGCGCTCGCCGACCGTCACGACGATGCGCTTCCAGCCGACCATCGTGCCCAGACCGAGCGCGACCGCGACAGCGACCTTCACCCACGTCGGAATGAACTTGGTCGCGTGGTCGAGCTGCTTCTTGTAGTTGCCGAGCACGGCGTCATCGTCCCTGGAGAATGCGGGCGCCTTCTGCTTTTCCATGATGCGCAGCGCTTCGGACGCGATGTACATCTCATTGCGCACATTGCGGACGTTGCCCTGCGGAACGTCGGCGATCGTCTGGCTCGGCCGGACCTGCGTTTCGATCGAACCGACCACCGCCTTCAGCGACGCGACCGTGTCCGGCGCGAGTGTCTTCGTCTGCACGTACTTCTCCACCTGGCCGCGTGCGTCGGCCGCGGGCGAAACACCGTTGCTGTAGCGCTGCAGCACATCGGACGCGCTGTGGCTCACCGCGACGAAGGTCTGCGTTTCGCCCGCCGTCATGGCCTTGTTGAGCGCGTAGGCGGTCGGCACGGTGCCGATCAGGATCAGCATGATGAGGCCCATGCCCTTCTGGCCGTCGTTGGAACCGTGCGCGAACGACACGCCCGTGCAGGTGAGAATCAGCAGACAGCGGATCCAGAACGGCGGCGGGGTGTTCTTCTCCGGCTCCTTGTAGAGCGCCGGCACGCGGACGACGAGCTTCAGCACGTAGAGCAGGAAGCCCGCGAGAATGAAGCCGACGATCGGCGAAAACAGCAGCGACTTGCCGACCGACATCGCCTGGGTCCAGTCGACGCCCGACGTGCCGTTCGTGCCGTGCAGCATCTGGTTCATGAGGCCGACGCCGATCACCGAACCGATCAACGTATGCGAGCTCGACGAAGGAAGGCCGAGCGCCCACGTGCCGAGGTTCCAGATGATCGCCGCGATCAGGAGCGCGAAGACCATCGCGAAGCCCTGCGAGCTGCCCACGCCGATGATCAGCTCGACCGGCAGCAGTTGCAGGATGCCGAACGCGACGGCGCCGCTCGAAATCAGCACGCCGATGAAATTCCATGCGCCCGACCAGACAACCGCTAAGTTTGGCGTCAAAGAGTGCGTGTAAATTACGGTGGCAACCGCATTCGCGGTGTCGTGAAAGCCGTTGACGAATTCGAAGCCGAGCGCGATCAGCAGCGCGATGCCGAGCAGGATGTACGGAAACACCGACGATTCCCGCACCGGCGCGAGATCTTCGAGCAGATGCAGGACGCAGTACACGGCGCCCGCGCCGATGGCGATCAGAAAAAGCAGCAGCGCGAGCCGCTGCCCGAGCGTGCGTCCTTCTCGTGCTTGGGGAAAGGCGATCTGGTTCATGTCGCGTCCTTGGGTGACTTGCACGGGGGTATCGGAAGGTGGAGAGCAGATGAGAAGCGTTTCAGACGCTCAAAAGGCCATGTTTCCCGCAGCGTGTGTCGATTTCATGAATCGGGAAACATGAGCCTTTCGTATGAATTGACGGGCGGCGCGAAGCCGCTCCGGGAGACTTCATGACGATGTGGGTCGAGGTAACGCTGCAAGCGATTCGATCGGACGACGGGTCCATCGGCGTGCTCGCAGAGGCGTTGCAGCGTGTCGCCGCGTTCGCGGGCGCGACGCCCCGCTCGACGCGCCTCACCGCGCGCGAGATCGCGCTGAAAGCGCCGGGCTGGCGGCTGTCGGTGGAGACGCTGGAGGGCGCGCGCACGCTGTGCGCCGTGCAGACCGAAGGCGCGCCGATGCCCGGCTTCGTGCGTTACCGGACTTTCGCGCGGCCTGCGGGCGAGGATCTGACAGCGTCGCTGATCGAATTCGCGCAAGCCGATGAAGCGTTGCACGGACCGCTCGCCAGGGCGTATCGCCATGTGGACGCGGGAACAGCCGCGACGCCCGACGGCGAGGCGCCTGACGTTCCGGCCCCCGAAGTCGAAGTGGAGCGCATCGAATGGCGCATCGATGCGAGCGGCGCGGACATCCTCGCGACGCTCGAAACGTCCGTACAGGCGCTGCCGGCATTGCGGCTCGCGGCGCCGTCGGTGAACGGTGCGCTCGATGCAGTTTTCCGCGTCGCGGGCGAGGTGCTCGACGCCGCGCCCTTTTGCATCGCGCCGGATGACGAGCACGCGTCGCAAGCGCAGCCGGTGCATGCGGCGAAGCTCGATCTTCCGCGCACCGCGACGCGCCGCCAAGCGTTCGTCGCCATCGCGGCATCGGTGGCCGGGCAGTGGTTCGGCAACGCGGACGCATCGCGCGCAGGTCTAGGCGACGAGCACGTGCATCAGTTGCGTGTCGCCCAGCGGCGGCTGAAGACACTGCTGAAACTTTTTCGCGGCTATGTCGACGATGCCTGGAACACGCGCGTTGCGCCGGATCTCACATGGTTCGGCGACCTGCTCGCCGATGCGCGCGACTGGGACGTGTTCACCGACAAGACGCTGCCCGCCTACGCGGAATCGGACGACAGCGCCGAGCGCTGGCAGGCGCTGATCGCCGCCGCCGACGCGAAGCGCCGCGTCGCGCGGGACAAGGTGCGCGATGCGCTCGCGTCGAAGCGGTACGCGCGTCTCACGCTCGCGTTCGTCGAATGGCTCGCTCGCTTCGCCTCCCAAGAGGACGCGTCGCCGACGCGCTTCGTCAGCTATGCCGAAAAGCGCATCCGCAAGGACTACCGGCGCATCGCGCATGTGCCCGATCTCGCGTCGCTCGAAGCGCATGAGCGGCATCGTGTGCGCATTCATGCCAAGCGGCTGCGCTATGCGCTCGAATTTTTCCGCTCGGTCACGTCGCGGCGCACGCGCACGCACACCGCGAAGCTGCTCGGCGAGCTGCAGACGGTACTTGGCGAAGCGAACGATGCGGCTGTCGCAGCCGACCGGCTCGCGTCCATTCCGGAGGCCAGCGATTATCAGCGCGGGTTCGCGCGGGCGTGGGGCGCGGCGTCGGCAAGGAAGGACGCGCAGGAGGGCGAGCGGCTGCTTCGGTCGATGCGTCGTCCGCGTGTGAAGGCGTCGATATAAGCCGCCACCCGTTCATTGACCCGCATGGCCACAGAGGGCGACAGATGAATAAAACAGCACGGCCGAACGTGCGCGACCCGCTGGCACTCGGCGGCTCCGTATGGCTGCGTAGCGGCACTCAGACGCTCGGCGGCGCGGCGCGCATCGGGCTGCTCGCCGCGATTCGGGACTCGGGATCGATCACCGCCGCGGCGAAGGCCGTCGGCATGAGTTACAAGGCCGCGTGGGACGCCGTCGACACCATGAACAACCTGGCCGGCGAGCCGCTCGTGACGAGCGCAACCGGCGGCAGGGGCGGCGGGGGCACGGTGCTCACGCCCGCCGCGCTGCGGCTCATCGAGACGTACCGCGCCATCGAACGCGAGCATCGAAAATTTTTGGAACGGGCGGGCGCGGCGATCGAAGGCTTCGCCCATGACTGGCAGCTGATCGGGAGACTTGGGATGAAAACGAGCGCGCGCAACCAACTGGCCGGCAAGGTAACGAAAATCACGCGTGGTGCCGTCAACGATGAAATCGAGCTCGGCTTGGCAGGCGGCCAGACGATCGTCGCGGTCGTCACGCACGAAAGCACGCAAGCGCTGGGGCTCAAGGAAGGCAGCGACGCGTTCGCGCTCATCAAGGCGTCGTGGGTCATGCTGATGGAAGACACGAATGCGAAGCTGTCGGCGCGCAATCAGTTGCGCGGCACGGTCGCCAGCGTGACGAAGGGCGCGGTGAACGCGGAAGTGTCGCTGGCGCTCGACGGCGGCACCACCATCACCGCGATCATCACGAATCAGAGCGCCGATACGCTCCGGCTCGCGCAAGGTCAGGCGGCCGTGGCGGTGATCAAGGCGTCGAGCGTGATCATCGGCGTGAACGATTAAGCAGCACGCACTGCGACGCCGGCGGCCGTGTCACGCGGCCGCGCGTTGATCCGGCGGCAATTCGGTGCGGCGATCCGGCGCGCGGTAAATCTTCGCCTTCCAGCTCGCCCGCACGTAGGGACGCTCGTGGCCCGACAGCCCGAGCGCGATTTCCGTGATCCAGTGCTGCGTCGGCACGGGCACGCCATGCAAGGCCGCGACGACCGCCGCGAGACTTGCGGCGACGGGCGCCGGCGCGAGCTTGCCGGACTCGGCGCGCCACGCGGCCCACACGAACGCGAGCGCGACCACCGCGCCGAGGGCGCAGCCCGCCACCACTTCGGAGACGGAATGCGCGTCGAGCACGACTCGCGACACGCCGACCCACACGCCCAGCGCCAGCCCCAGCGCGACGCCGATAGCGCGCATCGCGCCACGCGCGGGCAGCAGCGCGACGAAGATCGCGACCGGCAGAACCGCCGTCGACATCAGCGCGTGTCCGCTGATGCCGGTGAAATCGAGATGACGCACACCGATTCCCCAGCCGATGAACGCGATCTTGCTCAACGCGACGAGGCCGCTCGCGGCGCCGAGCAACGCGAGCCAGGCGCCTGCGTATTTCCAGCGATAGCCGAGCGCGAGCCACGCGGCGACGATGAGCGCCACCGGGCCCATGACGCCGACACTGCCGAGCGCAGTGACGAAAATCCAGGCGGAAGAAGGAAAGTCCACGTTCATAGATGTTTTTGGGAATGAGGGTTGCTGCAGTGCGGCAGACACGACGAAAACGGCAGGCCCCGCTCAAAGCGCTTCTGACACGACGCCGCAAATCCTCCTCAGTATAACGCTTGGGAAGATGCTGAATTATGCGACATTCCGCAAAGAAAGCTGCTTGTTACAGCGGGTAACTTCCGTTTAAGTTCGTCTTTTTTGTTGAAATTACGTTAATTTATCCCGACATGTAAGTCGAGGATGCGCGCCATCTAGCCGGTTTGATGTTATTGTGCATCGCACAACGGGCGCGATTTCGCCGCGCCATCCGATTGCATGTTTGTGGAGGACCCAGCCCAATGTCAAAAAGCCTTACCAAGCTCTGGCTGCGCGGCTTGAGACGTCTGGTCACCAGCCAGGTGGACGCAATTCGCACACCGAAGCCCCGCGCCGCGGCCAAGCCCGCACGCGCCAAGACCGTAAAGTCGAAACTGAAGCCCGGCACGGCCGCGAAAGCGGCTGGGGCGCCTCGCGCCAGCGCGCGCCCGGCTGCGCGCGAATCCCGAGTGCGGCCGCGCGCGTCGGCTTGGGCGCGCGGGAAATGGGCGCGCTCGTATCACTCGGCGCCGCCTACGGCCGGCCGTTTCGTGAATCACATGGCTTACGCGCTCTACATGCCGCCGAAAGCCGGGACAGAACCGATGCCGCTCGTCGTGATGCTGCATGGCTGCAAGCAGAATGCCGACGAATTCGCGCAGGGCACACGTATAAATCTGCTTGCCGACAGATATGGTTTCGCCGTGCTGTACCCCGAGCAGTCGAAGCACGATCACGCGCATCGCTGTTGGCGCTGGTATGACGATTCTGGGAACGGAGGCGGCGGTGAGGCGGCGTCGGTCGTGTCGCTGGTGAATGCGGTCGTCGAACAGCACGATCTGGATCCGGAGCGCGTGTATGTCGCGGGGATGTCTGCCGGTGCAGGACTCGCGGCGTTGCTCGCCGTGCGTTATCCGCATGTGTTCGCTGCTGTCGGTCTGCATTCGGGCGTGGTTTTCGGCGAGGCGCGCTCGGCCATCGGTGCAATGGATGTGATGCGTCGCGGCGCGCGAAGCGATCCCGTCGCACTGATCGACGCCGCCGTCGACGTGCGCGAATATCCCGGCATGCCGGCGATCATCGTGCACGGTGAGCTGGATTCAGTGGTGACGGCCGCGAACGCCGCACAACTGGCGAAGCAGTTTCTGCGGCTGAACGGTTTCATCGATGCCGCGGGCAATCGCCGTGCGGGCGAAGCGCGCGAGGAAACGCATCCGGACGGCGTCGTGACGGACTACTTCAAGAACAGCCGACGCGTGGTGAAGACATCGATCGTGCGGGGCCTCGGGCACTCATGGGCCGGTGGCGACGATACCGTCGCTTTCCATTCGTCGAAGGGACCGGATTCCGCCGCGGTCATGTGGGAGTTCTTCAAACACCAGCGACGTCCGAGCGAGGCTACCCGCGATGCGTTCGTCGCCTGAACGCCGCCGGCCGGCGTTTCGAATGTTGCAAATTAGTCTTTAGTTTCAGTGTTCTAGCAGATAGGGCTGGTGTTGGATCAGGGATTACCCTATAATCGGCTTCATAGGTAGTTACCCCAGTATCCAAGCGAGGTTCACCATGTTCCTGATCAGCCGCATTTTCCTGTTTCTCACCAAGACCGCTGACGAGCGCGATCGTGCGCGCGACGACGCCTATCTCGCCGAAGCAACAGACATCTACGATCTCGAATATCGTATGAAGAAGTTGGACCAGCGGGCGACCGCGCGTCACCCGTCGTGGATGTCGAACTAAGTCATCAGTTTCAGGCGCCGAATTGTTCGGCGTTGTTGTGCGAATCGGATGTGAAAATGCCGGCCCTGTGGGCCGGCATTTTCGTTCGTACGCGCGCTGGATCAGATTACTTTGACGCGCACGTCCACATTGTTTCGCGTTGCGTTCGAGTACGGACAGACCTTGTGTGCGGCGTTGACCAACGCCTGGGCCTCCGTCGCATCGAGACCCGGCAGCGCGATGCGCAGTTCGATGTCGAGTTTGAAGCCGCCCGCATCGTTCGGACCGACGCCGACATCGGCCGTCACCGTCGTTTCGACCGGAACCGCGCGCTTTTGCTGGCCTGCGACGAATTTCATCGCCGAAAGGAAGCAAGCTGAGTAGCCTGCGGCGAAGAGTTGCTCCGGGTTCGTTCCCGGCGCGCCCGAGCCGCCGAGTTCTTTCGGCGCGCTCAGTTTCACGTTCAATTGCTCGTCCGAGGAAATCGCGCGTCCATCGCGTCCGCCGGTGCTCGTCGCCGTTGCCTTGTACAGAATGCTCATCGTTTCGCTCCGTGGGTTTCAGTTGTCAGATTGATATTGCGTCCACCACGGTGTAAATATATCGCGCTAATTATTAGCGTGAAAATTAAAATATCGCAATTGACCGCTTAGCGAATCGCTATCGCTGCATATTTAGCGCCCCAGATATTCGTTAATTGAGGCCCGCAGCCGCACGAGATCGCCGCGTAAGCGCAGCATCGCGTCGATGTCGGAGCCTGACGCGCAGTAGATTTCGGTTGGAATCGCCTGGGCAGACTGGCGCAGAGCCCGGCCGACATCGGTCAGGCGGATATAGACCTGGCGCTCGTCCTCCACCCCACGCACGCGCTCGACATAGCCTTGCGCTTCGAGGCGTTTGAGCAGCGGCGTCATCGTCGCGGAATCGAGCGAGAGGCGCGCGGCGATTTCCTTCACGGTGAGATCGTCGGCTTCCCAAAGCACGAGCATCGCCAGATATTGCGGATATGTCAGTCCGAGCTTTTCCAGCAGCGGCTTGTACGCTTTCGTCATCGCGAGCGATGTCGAATAGAGCGCGAAGCACAGTTGCTCATCGAGTTCGAGCGGAATCACGGGCAAGGCGTCGGGCGAAGTCATGGCGAAGGCGCGGCGGGAAGGCCGGGGCGGCCGATGCGGTTAGTGTACGTGCAATGCTTCACGCGCGAAGAATCGCCGTGCCCGTTCGATCCGCCGCAATCGCTCAGGCGTTGGGCGTGCCGGGCGCGTCTGGAATGTCCGGCGAGTCGGCAGACTTCACACCGAAGCAGCCGCGATAGGTCGCGTAGAACGAGCAATACAGCGCAGTCGTGACGATGATCGACGCGGGCATCAGCACCGCGAGCGCCATTTCCTGACCCGCGCCGAGCGCCTGCATCAGCGCGGTCAGGCCGAACGACACCGCGAGCGCGATTGCGATCCACAGCACGCCGTAGTAAATGAACGCGCCACGGTTGCGCCAGCACGACACCAGGCTGAAGAACAGCGCCTTCGCGGGCGGCACGTCGTGCCACGCGACGAGGATCGGCGCGAACCAGAACAGCATCGCGACCGGGATATAGCACGCCATCGCGACGAGCACCGCGAGGGGGCTGAAGCTCGCGGCGACCGTTTCCGGATCGCCGCTCGGGCCATCGCCCATCATGATGCTGAGCAGCGTGCCGCCGTCCACGAGTGCCGATGACGCGAAGATCACCGCCATCGCGACGATATACAGCGCGCCCAGCGCCAGCAGCCGCCGTGCGACGACGCTGCCGTACGAACGGAATCCGTCGACGAGAATGGTGGGCCAGACGGGCTTGCCCGCGATCGTGTTGCGGCACGCCGCCATGAAGCCGACCGCGATGCCCGGGATGAAGAGCAATGGCAGGAGCGGGCCGACGAGCGGCACGCGCGAGATCAGCGTCATCACGAACAGGTAGGCGAAGAACACCGTGAGAAACGCAAACGGGTTGCGGCGGAACAGCCAGATGCCCTGACGGAACCACACGTAGCCGGTCTTGGCGGGAACTTCGATCAGTCGCATGTCGCTAGGTTATCGGTTGACTTGAGAAGCGGCTTTGACGCGTTCGCGCAGAATGCGTTCGAAGTGGCCGGGATCGTGCGCGTTCAGCAACTGTGCCTCGCGCGGGCGATAGAAATCGAAAAGGCGCGAGACCCAGAAGCGCATCGCGCCGGCGCGCAGCATGTCGTTCCAGTGACGCTCCTCGGCGGGCGTGAACGGTCGAACGGTCTGATATGCGCGCAGCAACGCGTCGACGCGCGCGGGATCGAGCACGCCCGTCGCGAGGTCGATGCACCAGTCGTTCACGGTCACGGCGACGTCGAAGAGCCACTTGTCGACGCCCGCGAAGTAGAAATCGAAGAAACCGCCCAGCCGCGCATGCTCGCGTCCGGGAGCGAACAGCACGTTGTCGCGGAACAGATCGCAATGACACGGGCCGTCGGGCAGCGACGCGTAATCCGCCGAGCCGAAGAACGCCGCCTGATGCGCAAGCTCGCTTTCAAACAGGTCGCGCTGCTCGCCGCTCAGGAAATCGACGATCGACGGCGCCTTCTCCTGCCACCACGAAAGGCTGCGCAAATTCGGCTGATGCTGCGAAAAATCGCGTCCCGCGAGATGCAGCCGCGCGAGCATCTGCCCGACTTCGATGCAGTGCGCGGGCGCTGGCTGAAGCTCGGGTGCGCCTTCGAGCTTCGTCACGACGCTCGCCGGCTTGCCGTGCAGCATGCCGAAGAGCGAGCCGTCGCGGCGCGGCATCGGGTCGGGCACGGGCACACGATGCGACGCCAGATGCTGCATCAGATCGAGATAGAACGGCAACTGCGTCGCCGTGAGATTCTCGAAGATGGTGAGCACGTAGTCGCCGTGCGTCGTCGTGAGAAAGAAGTTGCTGTTCTCGATGCCCGACTGGATGCCACGAAATTCGACGACATCGCCGAGATCGTAGTCTTGCAGCCAGTCGCCGAGATCGGCGTTGGTGACGGGAGTGAAGACGGCCATGCAGGAAAACGTCGGTCAGGTTGGACGGCCAGGAAGTGGCCTGTGAACGGTGGCGCCGCGCGAGGAGCCACGGTGCCGCGACCCGCCCGGCTGGAGCGGGTCCGGGAGCGATACGGGATCAGTAACGCAGGTTGATCGAGGGCAGGCGCGTGCTCGCCTTGCCGTTGTCACGCACTTGCGGCGAAGTGTCGGCCGGGGCGCTCATCTGGTAGCGCGTGCCGAAATTCGAATGCACATCGATTTCGACGGGTTTGCCCTTGTCACGAAATTCGGTGATTTCGGTGCCGTTGGTGCTCAGTTCGTGATAACTCGGCGTGCGCGGCGGCGAAATCTCGACTTTCGAGCTGACATTCGCGGGCGGACGATTGATGGATTTGAGATCGGGAAGGCCCGCGGCTTCTTCCGGCGACATTTTCTGGGTCGCCGGTTGAGGTGCCGCGTTTGCGGCTTGCTGCGCCGGCTGCGCGAATGCGCAGAAGCTTGCTGCGGCGAGGACTGCCGCGGCGGCGGCGCAAAGGTGCGGCTTCATGATGGTTCTCCAGGCGATGGCCGGATTCTAACAAAACGGTTGCCGACTCAGTGATCCACGCTGGGCCAACGCCTTATTTTGCGCTGGTTTCGCGAAATTTGACTCCACGAACCAAAAAGGTGTTGCGAGGTGTGATCGCACGCACTCACATGCAGACGGACTTCATGGTTCGCGCATTCTTCCGTGTTAATGTCGATTCACTACGAGGGCATTTGAAGAAAGACACAAGATCATGACAAACGACCGGACCCAGAGCACGCAAGGCACACCCGCCAACGATTTTCCGACCGAATCCTTCGAGGATCCCGCCGCGGCCGTCACGCGCCTTTCCGCGATCTATGAAGCGAATACCGCGTTCCTGCGCGACGCCTTCGCGCGCTATCGCCGCAACGAGCACTTCACGCATCGCGTCCGCGCGTGCTATCCGTTCGTGCGCGTGCGTACTGAACTGAATACGCAGATAGATTCGCGGCGCTCGTACGGCTTCGTGGCGGGTCCTGGCATCTATGAAACGACGCTCACGCGTCCCGATCTCTTCGGCGATTACTATCGCGAGCAATTGCGTCTGCTCACGAAGAATCATCACGTGGGCCTCGAAGTGGGCGTGTCCGCGCATCCCATTCCCATTCATTTCGCGTTCGCCGAAGGCATTCATCTCGAAGGCGATCTCGATCGGGACCGGCTGCTCGCGATGCGCAATATCTTCGATACACCCGACCTCGCGCTGCTCGACGATCGGATCGTCAACGGCACGTACGAGCCGGGCCCGGGCGAGCCGCATCCGCTCGCGCTCTTCACGGCGGCGCGTGTCGATTTCTCGCTGCATCGGCTGAGACACTACACGGCGACTTCGCCCACGCACTTCCAGAATTACGTGCTGTACACGAACTACCAGTTTTATATCGACGAGTTCGTGAAGCTCGGCCGGACGATGATGTCGCGCGCCGACGACGAGGAAACGCGCGCGTATCGCAGCGAGTATTCGTCGTTCGTCGAACCGGGCGATGTCGTCACGTACAACGCGAATCTCGGTGAACAGCCCGAGGAAGGCACGCCGTCCGCGCGCCTGCCGCAGATGCCCGCGTATCACCTGAAGCGCGCGGACGGCAGCGGCATCACGATGGTGAACATCGGCGTGGGGCCGTCGAACGCGAAGACGATTACGGATCACATCGCCGTGCTGCGGCCGCACGCGTGGATCATGCTCGGGCACTGCGCGGGTTTGCGTAACACGCAGCGTCTGGGCGATTACGTGCTTGCTCACGGTTATGTGCGCGAAGACCACGTCCTCGATGACGATCTGCCGCTGTGGGTTCCGGTGCCGGCGCTCGCGGAAGTGCAGGTTGCGCTGGAGCGCGCGGTCGCGCAGGTGACGAAACTCGAAGGCGTCGAGCTGAAGCGCGTGATGCGCACGGGCACGGTCGCGAGCGTCGATAACCGTAACTGGGAATTGCGTGATCACCGCGAACCGGTGCGTCGGCTGTCGCAGAGCCGGGCGGTGGCGCTCGACATGGAAAGCGCGACTATCGCGGCGAACGGGTTCCGTTTTCGCGTGCCGTACGGGACGTTGCTATGCGTGTCGGACAAGCCGCTGCATGGCGAACTGAAGTTGCCCGGGATGGCCGATCAGTTCTATCGAGCGCAAGTGGATCAGCACTTGCAGATCGGCGTTAAAGCGATGGAATTGCTGCGCGAGAACGGGTTGTCGAAGCTGCATTCCCGCAAGTTGCGAAGTTTCGCGGAGGTGGCGTTTCAGTAACGCCGCTTAATGACAGGAGGGCGGCGCAAGATGCCGCCCGCCAAGCGTTTATTGCTGCGCGCGCGGGGCCGCCAGCAGCCGGCTGTAGTTCATCCAGCCAGTGACAGGCGCTTCGGTGCCGTGAGACGGTGTACAGCCGGTCTGTTGGTCCAGTTCGGCCGGCGTGCAGTATGCCCCCTCGTAAGTGACGCGTACCCAAGGCGTATTCGCACCCGACGACTCGGTGACGTTGCGAATCGTTGACGTGTCGGCGTTCACTTTCGAATCTTTCGGCACGACGATGACGGCCGCGCACGTCGAGCCGGGGCACGAGCGCAGATTCATGTCGATGCCGCCCAGCCACATATCGATGACGCCGCGATCGCTCGGAACGGTGGAAGCGGGCGATGTTTCGACGGGCTGCGAAGGCTGCGGCACAGGCGTCTTTGCCACAGTGAGCCTGCTGATCCTGTTCATATCGTCATTGCTGACTCGACGCACGAAGCCAAGTGTCTCCTGGTAACCATCGCTGCCGGTCATCGACAGGTTGTAGGCGGTGTGGTCGGTGTTCCACTGTTTGCGGATGGTGAGAATCTCTTCCTTGCCGCGCGCCACTGTGTTGACGTTGACCGTTCCCTCGCCGGGGTCCACGTCGCCCAAGGTGACGGCCAGCGGCGTGTCGCCCTGAAGGATTTGCAAGCGATTATCCGCGTAGTAGATCGTGGTCAGGCCGGGAGTCGCGGTCGGAGTCCATACGCCGGAGATGTCCTTGAGCAGCGCGATCCTGCCGTCCTGGGGGGCGGAGGCTGGTACGGAATTCGAAGGGCTTTTCGATTGGTCGCAGGCGGCGAGCAGTGAGATGACCATGGCTGCGGCGGCGGCTAGCCGCAATGGTCGATTCGACAAATGTTTCATGTTGGGTCCGGGCTTGCCATTTCTGGCAAAGGCAACGGCGTTCCGATTGGCGCTATCTCGAAAAGCCAGATTTAATTAGTGAAAGCTATCGACAAACGCAAAAATCGACCGGTGCCAGTTGTCGTATGCGGGTGTCGATGGCGAGCGCCAAGACGCAGGGCTAACTGCCCGCGCGGGGCGCTAGGATACATTTCGGATAACTATATTTTGTGGAAATGTGTGATGCCGCGGCATTGCGGTGCCGGGATATGAGAAGCGCGCTACAACAATTTCAAGCTCAAAGGCCGTGTGCGCACACGGCCTTTCGCACGGTTGGTGCTACCGCGTCAAAGATAAAACATCCGATCCTCATCCGACTTGCTTTCCGCCGGCTGCTCGACCGAGTCTTCGCGGTCTTCATAGAACCGCAACACGGCATCCAGCACCTGATCCGGATCATCGATCACCTGCATCAGATCGAGATCTTTCGGGCTGATCACGCCGTTGGTAAGCAACGTGTTCTTGAACCAGTCGAGCAGCCCGGCCCAGAACTCCGCGCCGACGAGCACGATCGGCACGTGACGCGACTTCTTGGTCTGAATCAGCGTCAACACTTCGGCAAGTTCATCCAGCGTACCGAAGCCGCCCGGCATCACCACGACCGCATCCGAATTCTTCACGAACGTCACCTTGCGCGTGAAGAAGTGCCGGAAGCGCAGCGAGATATCCTGCCACTGATTGCCCGATTGCTCGTGCGGCAGTTCGATATTCAGACCCACCGAAGGCGACTTGCCCGCATGCGCGCCTTTATTGGCCGCTTCCATGATGCCCGGCCCGCCGCCCGATATGACGGCGAAGCCCGCGTCGGAGAATTTCTGCGCGATTTCGATCGTGAGCTGATAGTACGGCGACTCCGGTTTCAGACGCGCCGAACCATAGATGCTGATGGCAGGGCGAATCTCCGAGAGGTACTCGGTCGCCTCGATAAACTCTGCCATAATCGTGAACATCTGCCACGATGCGCGAGCCTTCTTGGCCGTCGCGCGCTCTTGATCTGCGAGTGATCGCAGACTCGGAATCACTTTTCTCTTGTTCATAATGCCTGAAGAACTAAGTCTTGAAGGTAAGACCCTGCTATTGGTCGACGGTTCTAGCTACTTGTACCGGGCCTACCATGCGATGCCGGACTTGCGAGGCCCCGACGGCGGGCCCACCGGCGCTCTGTATGGGATGATCAACATGCTGCGGCGCTTGCGGCGCGAAATCAATGCAGAGTATAGCGCGTGCGTATTTGATGCCAAAGGCAAGACTTTCCGCGACGACTGGTACGCCGAATACAAAGCCAACCGGCCCTCCATGCCGGAAGACCTCTCCAGACAGATCGAGCCTATTCACGTCGCCGTGCGCGCGCTCGGCTGGCCGCTCGTCATGATCGAAGGCGTCGAGGCCGACGACGTCATCGGCACGCTCGCAGTCGTTGCCGAGAAGCGCGGCATGAAGGTGATCGTGTCGACGGGCGACAAGGATCTGGCTCAGCTCGTGACGGATCATGTCACCCTCATCAATACGATGACCAACGAAACGCTCGACCGCGCCGGCGTGCTCGCGAAGTTCGGCGTGCCGCCGGAGCGAATCGTCGACTATCTGTCGCTCATCGGCGATACCGTCGATAACGTGCCGGGCGTCGAGAAGTGTGGCCCCAAGACAGCGCTCAAATGGCTCACGCAATACGAAACCCTTGATGGCATCGTAGAACATGCCGGCGAGATCAAGGGTGCGGTAGGAGACAATCTGCGCAAGGCTCTGGACTTCCTGCCGATGGCGAGAAAGCTCGTCACCGTGCACACGGAATGCGACCTCACTTCGCAGATCGAGTCGATCGACGGCACGCTCGTCACGCGTCCCGAGTCGCGCGACGAACTGCGCGACGTGTTCATGCGTCATGGCTTCAAGACGTGGCTGCGCGAAATCGACATCGCCGATGCGGTCGAAGGCCCCACCGATACGCCGCCTGCGGAAGTCACCGAAATCGTGCATCACTACGAGACGGTACAGACGTGGGAGCAGTTCGACGCCTGGTTCAAGCGCATCAACGAAGCGGAGATCACGTCCTTCGACAGCGAGACCACATCGCTCGATCCGATGACCGCGCAGATCGTCGGCATGTCGGTGTCGACCGAGCCCGGCCATGCGGCCTACATACCGGTCGCGCATCGCGGTCCGGATGCGCCCGAGCAGTTGCCGCGCGATGAAGTGCTCGCGAAGCTCAAGCCCTGGCTCGAAGACGCATCGAAGAAAAAGGTCGGTCAGCACCTGAAGTACGACGAGCAGGTGCTCGCCAACTACGGCATCGAAATGCGCGGCGTCGAGCACGACACGCTGCTGCAATCGTATGTGCTCGAGTCGCACCGGCCGCACGACATGGACAACCTCGCGTTGCGTCATCTCGGCGTGAAGACGATCAAGTACGAAGACGTCGCGGGCAAGGGCGCGTCGCAGATCGGTTTTGACGAAGTGCCGCTCGACAAGGCCTCGGCCTATGCAGCCGAAGACGCGGATATCACGTTGCGCCTGCATCACGCGCTCTACCCGCAAGTGGCGCAGGAGGAAGGCCTGTTGCACGTGTATCGCGACATCGAAATGCCGACGTCGCGCGTGCTGCGCAAGATGGAACGTAACGGTGTACTGATCGATCGCGAACGGCTCGATAAACAGAGCAACGAAATCGCCAAGCGTCTAATCGATTTGCAGGCGCAAGCCTATGAACTCGCGGGCGGCGAATTCAATCTCGGCTCGCCCAAGCAGATCGGCCAGATCTTCTTCGAGAAGCTGCAATTGCCGGTCGTGAAAAAGACGCCGAGCGGCGCGCCTTCCACCGATGAAGAAGTGCTGCAAAAGCTGGCGGAAGACTATCCGTTGCCGAAGGTGCTGCTCGAGCATCGCGGGCTGTCGAAACTCAAGTCCACCTATACGGACAAGCTGCCGCGCATGGTGAATGCATCGACGGGACGCGTGCACACGAACTATGCGCAGGCCGTCGCGGTGACAGGGCGCCTGTCGTCGAACGAGCCGAACTTGCAGAACATCCCGGTGCGCACGGGCGAAGGGCGGCGCATTCGTGAAGCGTTCATCGCGCCGCCGGGCCGCAAGATCGTGTCGGCGGATTACTCGCAAATCGAACTGCGCATCATGGCGCATATTTCCGGCGATGAATCGCTGATGCGCGCGTTCAAGGAAGGCGAGGACGTGCATCGCGCGACAGCATCTGAAGTGTTCAGCGTCACGCCGCTCGAAGTCGATAACGATCAGCGTCGCATCGCGAAAGTCATCAACTTCGGTTTGATCTACGGCATGAGCTCGTTCGGGCTCGCGTCGAATCTCGGCATCACGCGCGATGCGGCCAAGCTTTATATCGACCGCTATTTCGCGCGTTATCCGGGCGTGGCGGCGTATATGGAGAACACACGCATCAGCGCGAAGGCGAATGGCTTCGTCGAGACGGTATTCGGCCGGCGTCTGTGGCTGCCCGAGATCAACGGCGGCAGCGGGCCGCGCCGTCAGGCGGCGGAACGCGCCGCGATCAACGCGCCGATGCAGGGCACGGCCGCCGATCTCATCAAGTTGTCGATGATCGCGGTGCAGGACTGGCTCGAAAGTTCGGGCATCGGCGCGAAGATGATCATGCAGGTGCACGATGAACTCGTGCTCGAAGTGCCCGAGGAAGCGCTGCCCGAGGTCAGGAAGCGCTTACCTGATTTGATGTGCGGCGTCGCGAAGCTGAAGGTGCCGCTGGTGGCGGAAGTCGGTGTCGGCAACAACTGGGAAGAAGCGCATTGAGCGCGCGCTGAAATTCTTTGCGCAAGGCATATGCGGCGGATGTCGCATATGCCCGACATGCTGGTGACGCGCTTGTGACTGTCATTGAAGCTCACGCACAATGAGCCGATCGAGGAAGATACGCACGAAGGCCGATCCAATATAAAAGCACAGGGAGAGTTCCATGCATCGCTTCATTATCGTCGGCGGAGGGGCTGGCGGCCTCGAACTCGCAACTCGTCTCGGCGACCGTTTCGGCTCGACGGATAGCAAGACGCCGCCAAAAGCGCAAGTCACGCTCGTCGACCGCAATCCGACGCATATCTGGAAGCCGCTCCTGCACGAAGTCGCGGCGGGGAGCATGGACCCGTTCACGCAGGAACTCGAATACGCGGCGCAAGCGCTATGGCACGGCTTCGAGTTTCAGCAGGGCGAACTCGTCGGGCTGGATCGCGCGGCGAGGCGCATCACGATCGGCGCGTTACGCGATGAAGAAGCCGGCGAGCTTCTGCCCGAGCGCGAGCTGGAGTACGACACGCTCGTCATCGCGATCGGCAGCACGACGCATTTCTTCGGCGTCGAAGGCGCGCAGCAGAACTCGATCGCGCTCGACACGGTCGGTCAGGCGGAGCTTTTTCGCAAGCGCCTCATCGCGGCCTGCATGCGCGCGGAGCACTTCGCGCCGGAACCGGTTGCGGCGGGCGTGGAGAACGGCGAGGACGAGCCGGGTGTCGATCCGGTGCCGCGCATCCAGGTGGCGATCGTCGGCGCCGGCGCGACGGGTGTCGAATTGTCGGCGGAACTGCGCAATACCGCGCAAGTGCTTTCCGCATACGGATTGCACAAGCTCGACCCGAAGCACGATATCGGCATCGTGCTGATCGAAGCCGGGCCGCGCATCCTGCCCGCGCTGCAGGAGCGCGTGTCCATCGCGACGGCGGAACTGCTCGCCAAGCTCGGCGTGAAGCTCATGACCGGCGAAACGGTCGCGCAGGTGTCGCGCGATGCGATCCGCACGGCGAGCGGCAAGACGATTCGTGCGGATCTCACGGTCTGGGCGGCGGGCATCAAAGCGCCCGCGATCCTCGCCAGTCTCGAGGGTCTGCCGACAAACCGCCTCGGCCAGCTGGTCGTGCGCCGCACGCTGCAAACCGAAACCGACGACCACGTCTTCGCGCTCGGCGATTGCGCCGCGTGTCCGTGGCCCGGCAACGAGCGCAACGTGCCACCGCGCGCGCAGGCCGCGCATCAGCAGGCGAGTTTTCTGTTCAAATCGTTCGAGCGGATGTTGCAGGGCAAGCCGCTGCCCGAGTACACATATCGCGATTTCGGCTCGTTGGTGTCGCTCGGGCATTACAGCGCCGTCGGCAATCTGATGGGCGGGCTGATCGGCGGGAACATGCTGATCGAAGGACTTTTCGCGCGCTTCATGTACATGTCGCTTTACCGGCTGCACATCGCCGCGCTGCACGGCTATGCGCGCATGATGCTCGATACGGTCGCGCACTGGCTGCGCCGCTCCACCGCGCCGCGCGTGAAGCTGCACTGACACGGAATAGAACGCCTGCGCCATTCGTTCAAAGCTGTTTAGAATGGGCGGCGCGCCCGATCCACGGCGCGCGTTCTTCGTCGTGCAGCGCCGCGCTGCGTGCAGCCTCGAGCACGTCGCGCGGTTCCAAGGATCCACGCCGTCGCACTCGATCGCGAACATGATGCGACGGCTCCGCCGCGGGAGCTTTCCATGCTAGACCCTGAAGTCGACAGCCTCGTTCCGCACGTTCCGTTCGATCGACGCACCTTCATCAAGGCGACCTTCGGCACCGGCTTCGCGGCCGCCGTGCTGCCGGTGTCCGCCCAGACCATTCATACCGATTCCGACGGGCTCGAAGCGGGCGCCATCGGCATACGCGGTGCGGACGGCACGCTCGTGCCCGCGTATCGCGCGCAACCGAAGGGCAAGACGCATCTGCCTGTCATCATCGTGATCCACGAGATTTTCGGGGTCCATGAGCATATCGCCGACGTCTGCCGGCGCTTCGCGAAGCAGGGTTATCTCGCGATCGCGCCGGAGTTTTTCACGCGTCAGGGCGATCCGAAGGCGTATTCGTCGATACAGCAGCTAAACGAGCAGGTCGTGTCGAAAGTGCCGGATTCGCAGGTGATCTCCGACATCGATCAGGCCATCAAATGGGCGGGCGAGCACGGCGGCGATACGAAGCGCACGGGCGTCATCGGGTTCTGCTGGGGCGGGCGGTACTCATGGCTGTACGCGGAGCACAACCCGAATCTCAAGGCGGCGGTCGCGTTTTACGGGCGGCTCGTCGGCAACAAGACGGAGATGACGCCGAACAATCCGCTCGATCTCGCGAGTGAACTCAAGGTGCCGGTGCTCGGCCTTTATGGGCGGCAGGATCAGAGCATTCCGCAGGACACCATCGAGCAAATGAAACAGGCGCTCGCCAACGATCCGCCGCCCGCAAAGAACTCGCAGTTCGTCGTCTACGACGACGCGGGGCATGCGTTCTTCGCGGATTATCGTCCGAGCTATCGCAAGGCCGATGCGGAAGACAGCTGGAAGCGCGCGCTCGCGTGGTTCCGCGAGCACGGCGTCAGATAACGACGTTCAGGGATTCGGCCCGGTCGCGACCGGGCGGCCCGGATCGGCGCTCCACTCGCTCCATGAGCCGGGATATAGCGCCGCGCCGTGCAGGCCCGCGATTTCCATCGCGAGCGCGTTGTGGCACGCCGTCACGCCCGATCCGCATTGCAGCACGATGCGGTCCGCCGGTGTCGTGCCGACGAGCGAGCCGAACGCTTCGCGCAGTTCGTGCGCGGTTTTGAAGCGGCCTTCCGCTGTCAGGTTGTTTTTGAAGAAGTGATTGAGCGCGCCGGGGATATGCCCGCCGACGGGATCGATCGTCTCGTTCTCGCCGCGATAGCGGTCGGCGGCGCGGGCATCGATCAGCAGATGGTCGCGCGTGCCGATGCTGCGCTCGATCGCCTGCGCGTCGATGGTCACCTGCAGCGGGGCGCCGGCCTTGAACGTGCCCTGAGACTTCGCCGGTACGGCGCTGTCGAGCGAATTGCCCGCGGCTTCCCACGCTTGCAGGCCGCCGTCGAGCAGCGCGACGGAATCGTGACCGAGCCAGCGCAGCAGCCACCACAGACGCGCGGCGTACATGCCGCCTTGCGCATCGTATGCAACCACTTGCTGCCCCTCGTTCAGGCCGAAGCTCGCGAGCTTCGTGACGAGCGCGGCGCGTTCGGGCAGCGGATGACGCCCGTTCGTGCCCGTCTTGACGCCGGACAAATCGCGGTCCAGATGGAGATAGTGGGCGCCGGGAATATGTCCTTGCGCGTAGGCCTTTTCGCCCGACTCGGGTGCGGCGAGATCGAAGCGGCAATCGAAGACGAGGATGCTGCCGGGCGCGGCGGCCAGCCGTTCGGCGAGATTCGCAGCCGAGATGAGCGTGGTGTAGTGGGTGTGCGGCATGACGGCTCCTGAAGCGGCGCTTTTTGATGCGGGGATGAGCCAATAGTCTAAAAGAAAAAACGGGCTCGAAAGCCCGTCTTTTCTCGATGACTGAACCGCGTTCAGATGCTCCCGAGTTGATGTCGCAGGAACTCGTGGAAGTGCTGCATGCCGGATTCCATCGGGCTTTGATACGGACCGACCTGGTTCTCGCCGCGCGACATCAGCGCGCGGCGGCCGGCGTCCATGCGCTCGGCGATCTCGTCGTCCTCGCGCGCGGTTTCCATATAGGCGGCACGTTCGGCCTCGATGAACTCACGCTCGAAGAGCGCGATTTCCTCGGGATAATAGAACTCGACGATGTTCGTCGTCTTCTGCGTGCCGTGCGGAATCAGCCACGACACGACCAGGACGTGCGGATACCACTCGATCATCAGACCGGGGTAATACACCATCCAGATTGCGCCGAACTCGGGTGGCGTGCCGTTGCGGAAACGCAGTACTTCGTCGTGCCACTTGCGGTATGTCGGGCTGCCCGGCTTTTCCAGATTCTTGTGGACGCCGACGGTCTGGACGCTGTACCAGTCGCCGAATTCCCACTCGAGGTTGTCGCACGACACGAAGCTGCCGAGTCCCGGATGGAACGGCGCGACGTGATAGTCCTCGAGATAGACCTCGATGAAGGTCTTCCAGTTGTAGTTGCACTCATGCACTTCGACGTGATCGAACATGAAGCCCGAAAAGTCGAAATGACGCGCCGTGCCAAGTCTCGCGAGATCCGCGGCGACGTTGCGGCCCTCCGATTCGAAAAGCAGGCCTTGCCAGTTCTGCAGCGGAGTCTTGCCGAGGTTCAGGCAGGGCTTGTCCGCGAAATGGGGCGCACCGAGCAGTTGCCCGTTGAGATCGTAGGTCCAGCGATGCAGCGGGCAGACGATGTTGTCCGCGCTGCCGCGGCCATTGAGCATGATCGCCTGGCGATGGCGGCACACGTTCGACAGCAGCTCGATATCGTTCTGCTGATTACGGACGAGCACGCGCCCTTCGCGCTCGCCGGGGAGCGCGAAATAGTTTCCCGCTTCGGGAACCATGAGTTCGTGCCCGATGTAGCGTGGACCTTGCTTGAAAAGTGTGTCGATTTCGCGCGTAAGAAGCGCTTCGTCAAAGTAAGCCGTGACTGGCAGCTGACTGTGAATGGCATTCAGCTGCAATGCATTGCTCAGATTGGACATTCCCACTCCCGATGAAAACGTGAAAGCAGTGAACAACCCAACCATCGAAGATTCGATTTAGGGAGCCCGCGATTATACCGAAATCCCCCTCCTTGGGGTACTTAAGGTCTTGATTTGGGTATAAATTGTCGCGAGAGTTCCTCGCGATCGCCAGGCAAAAGAGCGCGGACGGCGCGGTCCGCGACGATCGGCGGACAATCCCGCAACGCAGTCTTGGGCGTTCCGCGCGGACGGGATGCGGGTCGAAAATTTGTCTTTTGCCGTAGAATGTGCGACTTGGTTCCAAAAATTCAATTGCACATCCACGATTCATGGCGAAGACCGCTGTCCAGGAAACAGGCGAGCATACCGGCGCCGACGCGCAAAGCGCGGACGCCGCGCAGCTTCCGGAGAATTACGAGGCGGCGCTGGCAGAACTCGAATCGCTCGTCGCGCGCATGGAAGAGGGCGCGCTGAGTCTCGAGGAGTCGCTTGCGGCTTATCGCCGCGGCGCGGCGCTTGTGGGCTTTTGCCAACAGCAGCTCGAAAAAGTCGAGCAGCAGGTACGCGTTCTCGATGGCGAGACGCTCAAGCCGCTGCCCGCCGAGGTACAGCGCGCCACCCAGGGTGCCGGAGCGACAAACGACAACGGGGATGACGACCTATGAACTTCGAACAATGGATGCGCGCGACGCTCGATCGCGTCGAGACGGCACTCGAACACTATCTTCCGGACACGGACATCGCGCCGGCGCGCCTGCATGAGGCCATGCGCTATGCGGTATTGGGCGGCGGCAAGCGCGTGAGACCGCTCCTCGTCCACGCGGCGGGCGAACTGACCGGCGCGAGCGCGCCGGCCGTGGAAGCGGCGAGCGCGGCGCTCGAGATGATTCACGTCTATTCGCTGGTGCATGACGACATGCCCGCCATGGACGACGACGCACTGCGCCGGGGCAAGCCCACGGTACACATCCAATATGACGAAGCGACGGCACTGCTCGTCGGCGACGCGCTGCAATCGCAGGCGTTCGTGGCGTTGACGGCCGAACGCAATGGTCTGGACGATGGCCAGCAAGCCGCGCTGGTGCGCGAGCTCGCCGTCGCGAGCGGTTCGCTCGGCATGGCGGGCGGCCAGGCGATCGACCTCGAAAGCGTCGGTCGCAAGCTGTCGCGCCCCGAGCTCGAGACGATGCATCGCAAGAAAACGGGTGCGCTGTTGCGCGCATCGGTGCGCATGGGCGCGCTCGCGGGCACGGATCCGGGCGCGGACGCGCTCGCCTCGCTGGACCACTATGCCGCCGCGATCGGCCTCGCATTCCAGGTCGTCGACGACATCCTGGACGTCACCGCCGATTCCGCCACGCTCGGCAAGACCGCCGGAAAAGATGCGCAGCACGACAAGCCGACTTACGTGTCGATCATCGGGCTCGATGCATCGCGCGAACTGGCCGCGCAGCTCGGCCGCGACGCGCACGCCGCCATCCAGCCGTTCGGCGCGCGTGGCCAACGCCTGGCCGAGCTTGCCGACCTGGTCGTGAACCGGGTGAATTGATGTTGAACGCGTGACGAACCCCACGGCGCGATAAGCAATAATCGCGCCGAACGATTCACGCCAGTTTTCCTAAAATGGGACGACGATGTACGACTTGCTGAAAACCATCGACGATCCGGCCGATTTACGCGCCCTCGATCGCCGCCAACTGCAACCGCTGGCCGACGAGCTGCGAGCCTACGTGCTCGACAGCGTGTCCCAGACGGGCGGCCATCTGTCGTCCAATCTGGGCACGGTCGAGCTGACGATCGCGTTGCACTATGTGTTCGATACGCCTAATGACCGCATCGTCTGGGATGTCGGTCATCAGACGTATCCGCACAAGATCCTCACGGGCCGCCGTGATCAGATGCCGGGCCTGCGCCAGCGGGGCGGCATTTCCGGCTTCCCGCGCCGCGCCGAGTCCGAATACGACACGTTCGGCACCGCGCATTCGAGCACGTCGATTTCGGCGGCGCTCGGCATGGCGATCGCCAACAAGCTGCAGGGCGACAACCGCTATTCGATCGCGGTGATCGGGGACGGCGCAATGACCGCGGGGATGGCCTTCGAGGCGATGAACAATGCGGGCGTCGCCGACGACGTGCCGCTGCTTGTCATCCTCAACGACAACGACATGTCGATCTCGCCGCCGGTCGGCGCGCTGAATCGCCATCTCGCGCGTCTGATGTCGGGCCGTTTCTACGCTGCGGCGCGCGCGGGTGTCGAACGCGTGCTGCGTCATGCGCCGCCGGTGCTCGATCTCGCCCGCAAGCTCGAAGAGCACGCGAAGGGCATGATCGTGCCGGCCACGCTGTTCGAAGAATTCGGCTTCAACTACATCGGGCCGATCGACGGTCACGATCTCGATTCGCTGATTCCGACGCTTCAGAACATCAAGGAACTGCGCGGCCCGCAGTTCCTGCACGTCGTCACGAAGAAAGGCCAGGGCTACAAGCTCGCCGAAGCCGATCCGGTGCTGTACCACGGCCCGGGCAAGTTCAATCCGGCCGAAGGCATCAAGCCGTCGACGGCGCCTTCGAAGAAGACTTACACGCAGGTGTTCGGCGAGTGGCTGTGCGACGCCGCGGCGCAGGATTCGCGCGTGGTCGGCATCACGCCGGCAATGCGCGAAGGCTCCGGCATGGTCGAATTCGAGAAGCGCTTCCCGGACCGTTATTTCGATGTCGGTATCGCCGAGCAGCACGCGGTCACGTTCGCGGGCGGTCTCGCGGCGGACGGCATGAAGCCCGTCGTCGCCATCTATTCGACCTTCCTGCAACGCGCATACGATCAGTTGATTCACGATGTCGCGCTGCAGAATCTGCCAGTGGTCTTCGCGATCGATCGCGCGGGCCTCGTCGGCGCGGACGGCGCGACGCACGCGGGCAACTACGATCTCGCGTTCCTGCGCTGCATCCCGAATATGACGGTGATGGCGGCATCGGACGAAAACGAATGCCGCCAGATGCTCTACACGGCGCTGCAGCAGCCGAACCCGACAGCCGTGCGTTATCCGCGCGGCGCGGGCACCGGCGTCGCAACCGTCAAGCAAATGACCGCGATTCCCGTCGGCCGTGGCGAGATTCGCCGCGAGTCGTCGCAGAAGCTCGGCTCGGGCAAGCGCATCGCGATTTGCGCGTTCGGCACGATGGTCGCGCCGTCGCTCGCCGCGGCTGAAGAGCTGGATCTGACGGTTGCCAACATGCGTTTCGTAAAGCCGGTCGACGCCGATCTGTTGCGCGAACTCGCCGCGACGCACGATGCCATCGTGACGATCGAAGAAGGCGCGATCATGGGCGGCGCGGGTTCCGCGTGCGTCGAAGCGCTGCTCGCCAGCTCGATCGTGAAGCCCGTTCTGCAGCTCGGTCTGCCCGACATCTTCATCGATCACGGCGATCCGGCCAAGCTGCTCGCGAGCGTCGGCCTTGACTCCGCTGGCATCGTCAAGTCGATTCGCGAGCGCTTCATCGACGCCGTCGAAAGCGCGCACGCAGAGAAGCTGACCAAGCGCGTCGCCTGACGACGCACCGCTCGAACGGCGCGCTCGGGGTGCGCCGTGCATCAACGCTTTGGCACACGGCGCGGGCATCGTCCCGCGCCGTGTGCGCTTGAACGTTTCGAACCGCTCGCGTCATTCGGGACGCGCGGCGCATAAGGACAAAACAAATGAATCAGATGAATCCCGCCTTCGTGATGCCCGATGTCCAGAGCACGCCCGACACGCGTCAGATCGCGATTCAGCGCGTCGGTGTAAAGGGCGTGCGGCATCCGTTGTCGGTGCGCACGGCGAACGGCGTGCAGCCGAGCGTCGGTGTCTGGAATCTCGACGTGCATTTGCCCGCCGACCAGAAGGGCACGCATATGTCGCGCTTCGTCGCGCTGCTCGAAGAGCATCGCGAGCCGCTCGATCAGGCCGCCCTGCGCACGCTCCTCGCCTCGATGCTGGCGAAGCTCGAAGCGCATTCGGGGCGTATCGAAGTGACCTTGCCGTACTTCGTGATGAAGACTGCGCCGGTCTCCGGCGTGCAAAGCCTGCTGGACTACGAAGCGACGTTCATCGCCGAGAAGCGCGATGGCCAAACGCATATGTCGATGAAAGTGCTCGTGCCCGTGACGAGCCTGTGCCCGTGCTCGAAGAAGATCTCGCAATACGGCGCGCACAATCAGCGCTCGCACGTGACGATCCTCGCGCAGCTCGCGGGGGAAGTCGCGGTCGAGGAGCTCATTCGTATCGCGGAGGAAGAGGCGTCGTGCGAACTTTGGGGACTGTTGAAGCGCCCCGACGAGAAGTTCGTGACCGAGCGCGCGTATGAAAACCCGAAGTTCGTCGAGGATCTCGTGCGCGATGTCGCCACGCGTCTGAACGCCGACGAGCGCATCGTCGCGTATGTGCTCGAAGCGGAGAACTTCGAGTCGATCCACAATCACAGCGCGTATGCGGTGATCGAGCGGGACAAGCGCCGCGACGCCTGAGCCCGCCTTCAGGCGAGCGCCGTTTCCTCAGGAACGTGCGCTGCCCGCACTGAAGCCATCACCAGCGCCGCCAGCCGCTCGACCGGCGGCGACGCGCTCCCCGATGCGCGATGCAGCGCGAGCGGGATCGAAGGCAGCGCCGGCAATTCACCTTCGCCGGCATCGAGCGCCCGAACCGTCGATGGCAATCCATAGCTCGTTCGCACGGTGACGCCCAGACCTGCGGCCGCCGCTGCCCACAATCCCGACAAGCTCGGGCTCGTGAACGCCACGCGCCATTTGATGCCCGCGCGATCCAGCGCCGCGGCCGCCGCGCTGTGAAAGAGACACGGACGATCGAACGCGATGAGCGGTAGAGCCTCGTCGGCGCTGAACTGCCACGGAACCGTCGACGACGCGATCCAGCGCATCGGCGGCGCGGCGATCGGCTCGGCGATCATCGCGGCGTTGCGGTCGTCGGTCACGCCTGCCGCGCCCCACACGAGCGCAAGATCGAGCTGTCCGGTATCGATGCGCTCCAGCAACTCGGTGTTACGCGCCACACGCGCTTCGATCCGCACCTTCGGATGCGCCCGCGCGAACCGGCCGAGCACGTCCGGAAGCACGACTTCGCCGAAATCCTCCTGCAGCCCGAGCCGGATCCAGCCTTCCAGATCGACGCCGCGAATCGCGACGGCGGCTTCGTCGTTCAGTTCGACGAGGCGCCGCGCATAGCCAAGCATCACTTCGCCCGCGTCGGTGAGCGCGAGTCCGCGCCCCGACTTGCGAAAGAGCGGCGCGCCCGCCTGTTCCTCCAGTTTGCGTAGCTGCGCGCTTACCGCCGACGTCGAGCGCCCGACACGGTCCGCCGCCTTCGCGAAGCTGCCCAGATCCATTCCCGCGACAAAGCTGCGCAGCACCGCGAGATCGAATGTCGTCTGGCTCATGGCAATCGTCCTGATTTTCTGAATGGTCGATGAAAAACTTTGTGATTTTCAGGACGATCCTAAGCCTTCAAACTGGCCGCAGTCAAATTCGATATGGACTGCATGATGGCCACTTCTCTTGTTGAAGGCGCTTACGCATTCGGTGACGCACATCGCTGGAAAGTGCTGGGCGTCGGCGTGGCGGCAAACGCGAGCTTCTCGGCTGCCGCGGCGGGCATTCCGACCACGGCCGTATGGATGCGCAGCGGCTATCACCTCAGCAACAGCGAACTGGGACTCGTGCTCGGCGCGCTGGGTTTGGGCGTCGCGGCGTCCGAACTGCCGTGGGGCGTGCTGACCGATCGCTGGGGCGACCGTCCGGTCTTGCTGACGGGTTTGCTCTCCACGGCTGCCATGCTCGTCGCGATGAGTGTTTTCGCGGCGCCGTCGTCGGCCACGCTCGGCTGGCTCGTTTTCTCGATGTGCGTGCTCGGTCTCCTGGGCGGCAGCGTCAACGGATCGAGCGGCCGCGCGGTGATGGCGTGGTTCGCGGACGGCGAGCGCGGCCTCGCGATGAGCATCCGGCAAACCGCCGTGCCGCTCGGCGGCGGCATCGGCGCGGGATTGTTGCCGTGGCTCGCGTCGTCGCATGGCTTTGCGGCGGTCTACGGCGCGCTCGCGGCGATGTGTGCGGTCTCCGGCGCGTTCGCCTGGCGCTGGCTGCACGAATCGCCGAACGCGGCGCATCGTGCCGTGACGGCCAAAGGCGCCCCGCCGCTGAAGAACACGCTGGTCTGGCGCGTCGTGCTCGGCATCGGCATTCTGTGCGTGCCGCAATTCGCGGTGCTGACTTTCGCGACCGTGTTCCTGCACGATGCCGGCCATTTCGGCGTGACCGCGATCAGCGCGACGATGGGCGCGATCCAGCTCGGCGCGATGGTCATGCGCGTCTGGAGCGGCCGTCACACGGATCGTCACGGCAACCGGCGTGCGTACTTGCGGGGATCGGTGATCGTAGCGTCGGCGTCCTTCGTCGTGCTGGCGGCGGCGATCGCGGGCGGCGCGGCGCACGCACCCGTGTTGCTCTCGGCGATGCTCATCATCGCGGGGATTTGCGTGTCGGCCTGGCACGGCGTCGCGTACACCGAACTGGCGACGCTCGCCGGCACCGAACGCGCCGGCACCGCGCTCGGCATGGCGAATACGGCCGTGTACGCCGGGTTCTTCGTCACGCCGCTCGTCATTCCGCATGTGCTCGCGGCGAGTTCGTGGCCGATCGTATGGCTGGCGGCGGGCGTCTGCGCGTCGCTGGCGTTGCTGTTGTTTCCGAGGCCCGCGCGACCTTAAACTGGCCGTCCGAGAAATCGACCACGGAGCGCATCTTGATCCTCATCGGCCAATACGATTCCCCGTTCGTCCGGCGCGTCGCCATCGCGCTGAATCTATACGGCATGGCTTACGAGCACCGCCCATGGTCCGTATTCGGCGATGCCGACAAGGTCGCGCCCTTCAATCCGCTGATCCGCGTGCCGACGCTCGTGCTCGATTCCGGCGATGTGCTCCTCGAGAGCGCGCTGATCCTCGACTATCTCGACGAGCAGGCGGGCGAGCGCGCGCTGATTGCATCGAGCGGCCCGCAGCGCCGTGAAGCGCTGAAGGTCTGCGCGCTAGGGACGGGCCTCGCCGATAAAGCCGTCGCGCTCGTCTACGAGCGCGTGCTGCACAAGGAGAAATCGCAGGCCTGGCTCGATCGCTGCACGGGGCAAGTCGAACGCGTGCTGAACGCGCTGGAAGCGGACCGCGCCGCGCGCGCGACGCAATACTGGTTCGGCGAGTCGATCGGTCACGCGGACATCGCCGTGGCCTGCGCGCTGCGCTTCGCGCGGGAGGCGCATCCGGAGATCGTCAGCTCGACGCGCTGGCCGACGCTCATCGGTCATAGTGATCGCTGCGAGACGCTGCCCGTGTTCCAGTCGATCGTGCAGCCTTTCAATCCGCCGCGATGAACGCTCAGGCGCGCGAAAGCGACGTGAGATCCCAGCGCGGCTTCACGGTGAACGCGTAGTCGCGCACGGCCTGCTCGGGCCAGCGCGACAGGCGCAACGCGCCGGCGAGCGCGATCATCGCGCCGTTGTCGGTGCACAGCGAGAGATCGGGGTAGTGCACGTCGAAGCGGCGTTTTTTCGCGGCCGCCGACAACGCCTCGCGCAACTGCCTGTTCGCGCCGACGCCGCCCGCCACGACGAGACGCTTCAGGCCCGTTTTCTTCAGCGCGGCGAGCGACTTGGCGACGAGCACATCCACGGCCGCATCGACAAAACCGCGCGCGAGATCGGCTTTCGCCTGCTCGCAGACGTTGTTGCCGAGCTTGCGACTATGCGTGAGCACGGCGGTTTTCAGGCCGCTGAAGCTGAAATCGAGATCGCCGGAATGCAGCATCGGACGCGGCAGCGTAACCGCGCCGGGCGTGCCGAATTCCGCGAGCCGCGACACTTCCGGCCCGCCCGGATAGCCGAGGCCGAGCAGCTTCGCGGTCTTGTCGAAGGCTTCGCCGGCGGCGTCGTCGAGGGTTTCGCCGAGCGTCTCGTAGACGCCGACATCGGTCACGCGCATGAGCTGCGTATGTCCGCCCGACACGAGCAGGGCGACGAACGGAAACGGCGGCGGCGCATCGACGAGCAGCGGCGACAGCAGATGCCCTTCCAGGTGATGAATGCCGACGGTCGGCTTGTCCCACGCCATCGCCAGTGAATTCGCGATGCTCGCGCCGACGAGCAGTGCGCCCGCGAGGCCCGGCCCCTGCGTGAACGCGATGGCGTCGATGTCGCCGCGATTCGCGCCGGATCGCTCGAGCACTTCCTCCAGCAACGGCAGCGCGCGACGGATGTGATCGCGCGAAGCCAGTTCCGGCACGACCCCGCCGTAATCGCGATGCATCGCGATTTGCGAGTGAAGGGCGTGTGAAAGCAGCCCGCGCTCGGTGTCGTAGAGGGCGAGGCCGGTTTCGTCGCAGGAGCTTTCGATGCCGAGAACGAGCATGGATTCAATGCGTTAGAGGGAACAGAAAAGTATAGCAGCGCCCGTCAACGAGCGTGCCGAAGGTAGAATGCGCGCCATGGAATCCTTCGATATTGCCGTCATCGGCGCGGGCGCGGCCGGCATGATGTGCGCGGCCGTGGCCGCTCAATCCGGGCGCCGCGTCGTGCTCATCGACCACGCCGAGCGCCTGGCCGAGAAAATCCGCATCTCCGGCGGCGGACGTTGCAACTTCACCAACATCAATGCGCAGCCGGCCAATTTTCTGTCGGCGAATCCGCATTTCTGCCGCTCCGCGCTCGCACGCTATACGCCGCGCGATTTTCTCGCGCTCCTCAAGCAATACCGCGTCAAGTGGCATGAAAAGCACAAGGGCCAGCTCTTTTGCGACGACTCCAGCGAAACCATCATCGACGTGCTGAAAAGCGAGTGCGACGCGGGCGGCGTCGCGTGGCGGCGTCCGGTCGTCGTGCATGAGATCCGGCACGGCGGCGCGCGCTTCACGCTCGATACGACCGCGGGCGCGATCGGCGCGACGGCGCTCGTGATCGCGACGGGCGGCCTGTCGATTCCCAAGATCGGCGCGACGGAGTTCGGCTATCGCGTCGCGAAACAGTTCGGCCACAAGCTCGTCGATACGCGTCCGGCGCTGGTGCCGCTCACGTTCACGTCGGCGGACTGGGCGCCGTTCGCCGCGCTCTCGGGGCTTTCGTTGCCTGTGCGCATCAGCACGGGCCGCGGCAAGACGCGCGGCGAGTTCGACGAAGACCTGCTGCTGACGCATCGCGGCGTGTCGGGGCCGGGCGTGCTGCAGATTTCGAGCTACTGGAATACGTCGGAGCCGATTCACGTCGACCTGCTTCCCGATGCCGATGCCACTGACATGCTGCTCGAAGCCAAAGCGGGCTCGAAGAAGCAGATCGGCAACTTTCTGGCCGAGCACGTGCCGGCGCGTCTCGCGCACGCGTGGCTCGAAGCGCAGCACGTTTGCGTCGATGCGCGCCTCGCCGATTTGCCCGACCGCACGCTGAAGGCGATCGGCGCGTCGCTGTCCAGCTGGACCCTCACGCCGAGTGGCACCGAAGGCTACCGGAAGGCGGAGGTCACGCGCGGCGGCGTCGACACCCGCGAGCTTTCGTCCACGACGATGATGAGCGAACGCGTCGCCGGGCTCTATTTCATCGGCGAGGCCGTCGATGTCACTGGCTGGCTCGGCGGTTATAACTTTCAGTGGGCGTGGGCGTCGGGCGTCGCGGCGGGCAAGGCCGCCGGCGAGTTCGCACGACACGCGGCGACGGCCGCCTGAGCGCGCCCGGCCGGGGGTTTTGGCGAGTCTCGAAACGCGGACCCGTTTGCTATACTCGGACGGTCATCGGAGGATTCTCTCCGCTCTGGCAGGCGCTAGAACGGTTAGCGTGGCACGGGGCGCTGCATCCCTTTGCCGCGTCTCAAAACGGCCCGCTAAAAGTCCCGCTTGAGGAGGCGTTCCCAAGCGGGTTTTTGCTTTCGCGGGGTAACCGCGCGCCGGCCTGAATCCATATTTCGCAATTGCACCGGGTGAACGATGAGCCTCAAAGACCAGATCAGCGACGACATGAAGACTGCGATGCGCGCAAAGGAAACCGAGCGCCTCGGCACGATTCGACTGCTGCTCGCGGCAATCAAGCAGCGTGAAGTCGACGATCGCGTCACGCTCGACGACGCGGGCATCACCGCCGTCATCGACAAGATGATCAAGCAGCGCAAGGATTCGATCAGCCAGTTCGAAGCCGCAGGCCGCACGGATCTCGCCGACAAGGAAAAAGCGGAGCTGGCGGTGTTGGCGGCATACATGCCCGAACAGCTTTCCGCCGATGCGATCGCCGCCGAAGTGCAGGCCGCCGTCGCCGCGACGGGCGCCGCCGGCCCGCAGGACATGGGCAAGGTCATGGGCGTGCTGAAGCCGAAGCTCGCGGGCAAAGCCGACATGACCGCGGTCTCCGCGCAGGTGAAAGCCGCACTCGCCAAGTAATTTCCGCCGCTCCTGATTCGGTGATTCCGCACGCTTTCCTGCAGGATTTGCTCAACCGCGTCGATATCGTCGACGTGGTGGGCCGCTACGTCCAGTTGAAAAAGGGCGGGGCGAACTTCATGGGTCTGTGCCCTTTTCACAATGAAAAGAGCCCGTCGTTCACGGTGAGTCCGACCAAGCAGTTCTATCACTGCTTCGGCTGCGGCGCGCACGGCACCGCGATCGGCTTTCTGATGGAACACACCGGCCTTACGTTTCCCGAGGCCGTGAAGGAGCTTGCGCAAGGCGCGGGCCTCACGGTTCCGCAGGAGCCATCGAACGCCTTCCGGGGCGGCAGCGGTGGCGAAAGCGCGCCGAGCAAGGCGGTCAGCGTCGCACTGACGGAAGTCATGCAGACCGCGTGCGATTTTTATCGGAAGCAACTGCGCGGCGCGCCCAACGCCATCGCGTATCTGAAGAATCGCGGCCTCACCGGCGAAGTCGCCGCGCGCTTCGGACTCGGATACGCACCGGATGGCTGGCAGAACCTCGAGTCGGCATTTCCCGATTATCGGGATGACAACCTCGTCGAATCGGGGCTCGTGATCGTCAGCGAGAAAACGGATTCGCAGGGACAGGCGCGGCGCTACGATCGCTTCCGCGAGCGCGTGATGTTCCCGATCCGCAATGTGAAGGGCAACGTGATCGGCTTCGGCGGGCGCGTACTCGATAGCGGCGAGCCGAAGTATCTGAACTCGCCGGAGACGCCGCTGTTCAGCAAGGGAAGCGAGCTTTACGGACTGTTCGAAGCGCGTCTGGCGATTCGTGAACTGGGCTACGTGCTCGTCGTCGAAGGGTATATGGATGTAGTCGCCCTCGCGCAACTCGGCTTTGCGAACGCCGTGGCGACGCTCGGCACGGCCTGCACGCCGATCCACGTGCAGAAGCTTTTTCGTCAGACCGACACCGTGGTATTCAGCTTCGATGGCGATTCGGCGGGCCGCCGCGCCGCGCGCCGGGCGCTTGAAGCGGCGCTGCCGCATGCGGCGGACAACCGGACGATCAAGTTCCTTTTTCTGCCGAAGGAGCACGACCCGGACAGCTACGTGCGCGAGTTCGGCACGGACGGATTTGGCGAGCAGGTCGACCGGGCGATGCCGCTGTCGCAGTTTCTCCTGAATGAGGTGCTGAACGACAAGGAACTGGAGCAGCCCGAGGGCCGCGCGAAGGCGCTCTTCGACGCCAAGCCGCTGCTTCAGGCGTTGCCGGCGAATGCGTTGCGGGTGCAGATCCTGCATATGCTCGCAGACCGGCTCGACACGCCGTTTACCGAGATCGCGGCGCTGTGCGACATCGATTCACGCGCGGCGGCCGTCGCCCGCGCGAACGTGCCGAAGAGCGAGCGCCGGCGTGTGACGGGGCAGGAACAGCGCGCGCTGCGCAATCTGGTGATGTACCCGGGCATCGCGGCATCGCTCGATCAGGACAGCGAGCGCACCCTCGTGACGATGACCGAGCACGGCGAGTTGTTCAGCGAGGTGGTGTCGCACGCGCGCGAACTCGGCGATGCGGCGGAGTTCCAGTTGCTATCGGAGATCTTGAGAAATGCAGCAAACGCGCCAACGTACGACGATATCTTCCAGGAAATTCTCGCCTATGATGAAAACGTTCGCGATTTGCTGATGCGCGACCCGGCCGACGAGGACGCGGCGCAGCGAGTCGAGGAACAGAAGCGCCTGCTCGCCGAAGAGCTGCAGGCGACGGTCTTGAAGTTGCGGCACGACAGTTATCGGGCGCGGCTCGATCAACTGGCGCGGCAGTCCAGCTTGTCGGCGGAAGAGGTCGCGGAGTTCTCGGATCTGTCGGCGAGGGTCGCACAGATCAAGGCTGGGCGGGGTGCGAGCCCGGATGGCGGAAAGTGAAATGCTATAATAAAAAGTTCAAAATGAATTGTTTTTTGTCAACGGTTCGAACGTTTTGGTTGCTCTGACGAGGCGGCTGGGGCGGCGAAACGCGAGCAATCGACGAAAGCATTTGGATAGTTTTAGCGGTAGTGCCGGCGTGGTCGTCCGGTACGGGAAGAGGAAAGAAGCAGGAAGCTGTTGGCGGTATCGGATCTCGGGAATGCGGCGTGGTGGTACGTGGTGCACGCCGCATAAATCTTACAAAAGAGGCCGTTAAGCACGCCGACGAACAGACGGGCATAAGGGAAGCGGCTGCTATTGAGGGTAGGGCGAGGAGACGATTCACACTCGTTCGAACCTCGATGGCGCCCCGGGCAGGGCACGCAGGACGAAGCAGCGTGCGCGTATTGGGTATTCACGGTTCCATCGGCTGTTGTCCAGCAGCCGCGAGTCGAGACTAGAGCCGGTATGGCGAACTCCATGACGAAAAAGCTGAACGATGTATCCGTCGAAGACGACGCAGTGCAAAACGCAGAGTCCGGCGCCGCGCCTGCGGCGAAGGTCGAAAAGGCCAAGGCTCGCGATCGCCGCGCGAAGGAAAAAGCGCTCCTGAAGGACGCGTTCTCGTCGAGCGCGCCCGGTACCGTGGAGGAACTCGAAGAGCGGCGCTCGAAACTGCGCGCGCTCATCAAGCTCGGCAAGGAGCGCGGTTTCCTCACTTACGGTGAAATCAACGATCACCTCCCGGACAACTTCACGGAAACCGAGGCGATCGAAGGCATCATCAGCACGTTCAATGACATGGGCGTGGCGGTGTACGAACAAGCGCCGGATGCCGAGACCCTGCTTCTGAACGACAACGCGCCGAATGCCTCGTCCGACGATGAGGTCGAGGAAGAAGCGGAAGTCGCGCTATCCACTGTCGATTCCGAATTCGGCCGCACCACTGATCCGGTGCGCATGTACATGCGCGAGATGGGCACGGTCGAGTTGCTGACGCGCGAAGGCGAAATCGAGATCGCGAAGCGTATCGAGGATGGCCTGAAGCACATGGTCATGGCGATCTCAGCGTGCCCGACGACCATCGCCGATATCCTCGCGATGGCCGAGCGTGTGCAGAACGAAGAAGTGCGCGTCGATGAACTCGTGGACGGCCTGATCGACCCGAACGCCCAGGACACCGATGGTTTCTCCGAACAGGAAGCCGAGGCGATCGAGTCCGAAGACGAGGAATCCGAGGAAGAGGGCGACGAGGAAGAGGAAGAAGAGGACGACGGCAGCGCGCAGGCGAGCGCGAACGCCGCGCAACTCGAAGCCCTCAAGACCCAGTCGCTCGAGAAGTTCGGGCTCATCAGCGAATGGTTCGACAAGATGCGCCGCGCCTACGAGAAGGAAGGCTACAAGTCGAAGGCCTATCTGAAGGCGCAGGAAGCCATCCAGACGGAGCTCATGAACATCCGCTTCACGGCGCGCACCGTCGAGCGTCTGTGCGATACGTTGCGCGCGCAGGTCGATGAGGTGCGCCAGGTCGAGCGACAGATACTGCACACAGTCGTCGACAAGTGCGGCATGCCGCGCGCGGAGTTCATCACGCGCTTCCCCGGCAACGAGACGGATCTCGAATGGTCCGACAAGGTCGTCGCGGAAGGGCATGAGTACAGCGCGGTGCTGGAGCGCAATATTCCGGCTATCCGCGAGCAGCAGCAGCGTCTGCTGGATCTTCAGGCGCGGGTCGTGTTGCCGCTGAAGGACCTGAAGGAAACCAACCGTCAGATGGCGGCGGGCGAATTGAAGGCCCGTCAGGCGAAGCGCGAAATGACCGAGGCGAACTTGCGTCTCGTAATTTCCATTGCGAAGAAGTACACGAACCGCGGGCTGCAGTTCCTCGATCTGATCCAGGAAGGCAACATCGGTCTGATGAAGGCGGTGGACAAGTTCGAATATCGTCGTGGCTACAAGTTCTCGACCTACGCGACGTGGTGGATCCGCCAGGCCATCACGCGCTCGATCGCGGACCAGGCGCGCACGATCCGCATTCCGGTTCACATGATCGAGACGATCAACAAGATGAACCGGATCTCGCGACAGATTCTGCAGGAAACCGGCCTCGAACCGGATCCGGCGACGCTTGCCGAGAAGATGGAGATGCCGGAGGACAAGATCCGCAAGATCATGAAGATCGCGAAGGAGCCGATCTCCATGGAGACGCCTATCGGCGATGACGACGATTCGCATCTCGGAGACTTCATCGAGGATACGAACACGGTGGCGCCCTCCGATGCCGCGCTGCATGCGTCGATGCGCGATGTCGTGAAGGACGTGCTCGATTCGTTGACGCCGCGCGAGGCGAAGGTGCTGCGGATGCGGTTTGGCATCGAGATGAGCACGGATCACACGCTCGAAGAGGTCGGCAAGCAATTCGACGTGACGCGCGAGCGGATACGCCAGATCGAGGCGAAGGCGCTGCGCAAGCTGCGGCATCCGAGCCGGTCGGACAAGCTGAAGTCGTTTTTGGAAGGCAACTGACGGGACTTGTTTTGAGAGGCGTTGTGAGGCAAACTCGCAACCCTTCGCAGTCGCCTCGCGCAATGTTCGGAAGTAACAGAAAGCGCCGACATCGGCGCTTTCTTTTTGCCCTCCGCGTTAAAGGGCCGGAAGCTTAACTGGTATAAGCTGTCGACTCATAATCGACCGATAGTGGGTTCGAGTCCCACCCGGCCCACCATTCATTTCTTCGTTATATCAAACGGTTAGCGGTTTTGTGTCCCTGACGAGGGCTTTCAGGGACAGTCCGGGGACAATTCAGGGACGCGGGCGGGTCACAGCACCCACACGGGCCAACAATCTCTGCCTTGTCCAGCCTACGTTTCGCAGCGTCATACTCTGTTCGTTCTCGGTCGTCCGACGCCTTCTGGGTGAACACCTTGATTTCCCAAAAGCAAAACAGCCGACAATGGGAGTATGACCCTGCGAGCATGGCACCTTCCGCCAAGCGCGTGGTGTCGGTAGCGGCGCGCGACGCTCGATCCCGGCAATGATTTTAGCGGATCGGCAGGGTTCACTAATCGATCGCTGAAGACCTTCATCCAGAACTTCGCGCCCTCGGTCTGCTCGATCCACAAGCCCAGATTATCGCGCGTGCCGTCGGGCAAGATGGCCAGGGCGAGGTAGATCGCCTTGTTGCGCACGACGCCTTCATCGCGAATCTTCACGCGCAGCGCATCGAAGAATACGACCGGGTACATGGGCTCGAGCGGCCGGGAACTGCCAGGCGGTGATTTCCTGCGTCACCGCATCGGTGACCGAGCTGATGAATTCGGGCGACACCTGCGTGCCGTAGTGCTCGGCCAGAAACGCCTGGATCTCGCGCATCGTCATGCCGCGCGCGTGCATCGCGATGATCTTGTCATCGAAGTCGGTGAAGCGGCGTTCGTGCTTGGGGATGAGGTTTGGCGTGAAACTACCGTCGCGATCGCGCGGGATGTCCACGCGCAATGGACCGTCATCGCAACACTAACCGGAGACGGAGCAATGAAACTAAAGTTCGAAAAACCAGGGCGGTACCAGTGTGCGCCTGATTATCGACCGGGACACCGTGAACGACTCAACGCTCGAACCAGGCGAGACGGAAGTCTACGAATCAGAACGCGAGGGCGTGATTGAGACGCGCGAACTGGGCGAAGGAAAGCAGGAACCGTGATGCCTCGTACCGACTGCACAGCTTATGCGGGACTCACTCGTCGAAGATTGTCGAGCGTGCAATCACTCGATTAGCACCGCGAGGGCACTCGCACATGACGATGTCGCCATCCACGACGCCTCGGGTGCCTCCGAATCCCCAGTTCGTTGCGCTCCCCAAAATCGTCCCATTCTTGCCGCACCGGGGACAGGACGCGAGCCCCAAGTGGCGCGCAACGGCCGTTCCGCCATCGAGCATCGAGTCGTTCCCATCGAGCACGCGGCCGCCGGTAGTGGTCAAGTTACCTTTCAGCGCCATCAACTTTGCCATATCTTCTCCCTCATTTCCTGGATCCAACCTTGTACCGGCTCGAAGTCCGATTCAGAATCTGCGGCCATGTCCTGGGATCCCACGCGAGGTCCGCTCGCCATATCGGGCCAGCGCAGCCTGGCGAGACTATGCGGAGGCTTCACTCGAGCGAACGTATCACACGAAGCTCGTTTCAAATTTGCCGCGCGATGAAAAATCGTGGCGAACCGCAAGGATTTGTGCCCTTTAAGATGGTTTGATCTGTTGCGCGTGCATCGGAACGGATAAGCTCCGGCCGTTGAACGCGCGCATGCGCGAGAGGCTGATCACCGCTTGCCTTGGGGCAAGCTTCGATAGCAGTGCAGAAGAAGGAGCGTATAACCATGTCCAGCGTATTGGACCAAACGGAGCATGCCGCGAGTCGGGCGTTCGCTGTCAGCGGGCGTCAGGCCAGCTATCTTGATGTGCCGGGAACCGAAAGCGCGGGGCTTCTGTCGGTCGCGTCGTATGACATCACGGAGCGCATGGGCGATCCAGTCACGATTTCTATTCGGATTTCGCATCCCCGCGCTATCTCGCGCCGCGATTACCTGAATCGCGAAGCGAGCTTCTCATTCACGTCGGATGACGGAGTGAAGCGGAAGTTTTCCGGCTTCATCGCCGCGTTTTCCAAGCTGAAGACGACTCACGATTTTGTCAGCTATGAAGTCGTGATCAAATCCCGGCTGGCGCGGCTCCAGGGGGTGCGTGATACAAAAATTTACCAGCACAAGACGATTCCGCAAATTCTGGAAGCGATGCTGTTGCGTCATGGGTTCAAGTCCCATCAGTATATTTTTCGGCTACGTGGTCAATATCCGCAGACGCTTTTCCGTTTTCAATACGCTCAGGATGACTTAGCGTACGTGCAGATGTTGATGGCGAAGGCTGGCGTCTATCTGTACATCGAAGAGACCGAATACGGGGACCGGATCGTCTTTGCGGATGACATAGATCACTACATTTATGATCCCGCGCGCGTGGTCCACTATCGCGAAAATGCAGGGCTCGAAGCGGCAGTCGAGTCGGTGTCCGAGCTCGAATATCACACGCAGGTCGTGCCGCGATCAATCGTAGTCGCCGACTATAACCCCGAGAAAGCCTACGAACGTTTCAGGGCTGAGGAGAGCGTCGCACCGCAAGATCCGACGACGTACGGCACCCCTTATGTCTATGGAACCGCGCATGTGGACCAGGGGGAAGCCCAGCGCAAGGCGCAACTCTATCATGAGGAAGCGATCTGCTGGCAGGTGCTGTTCGAAGGTCAAAGCAACGTGCAAGAGCTTCGGTGCGGGCGTGTGTTCCGCACAGATACCGAGTTGCCGGATGCGGAAAGCGGGCTGGTCGCCATCGAGGTCACGCACCGCGGCGCGCGAGACAAGGCGTACAGCAACACGTTCAAGGCGATTCCTGCGGATCGACGTTTCCGCCTAAAGATTGACGAATCGAAGTGGCCGAAAATCGCGGGCACACTCAGTGGTCGCGTGACAAGTCCTGACAAATATAAATACGCGTATTTGACGGCCGCCGGCTATTACACAATTCGTTTCGATGTGGACTTTGATGAGTGGCCTCAGGGCGGCGAGAGTGTACCGCTGCGCCTGGCCAAGCCGTTCGCGGGTGCGTTGCAAACGGGTTTTCACTTTCCCGGCCTGGACGGCTCGGAGGCGGTCATCGGATTCCGGGATGGAGATCCGGATAAGCCTGAAATTTTGGGCTTCCATCATAACAGCCAGGCGGTTGATCACATCACGAACGATCGTCGATGGTTGTCAAGAAATGTCGTCCGCACGCAGAGCAACAATAAGCTCAGGATGGAAGACTGGGCCGGTGAGGAGGGCATCAAGCTCAGCACCGAGCACTCGGGCAAGTCGCAGCTCAATCTTGGGCACCTCGTCGATTCCAATTTGGAAAAGAGAGGTGAAGGTTTTGAGCTGAGGTCATCGGGTTACGGTGCGATCCGATCAGGTAAGGGACTGTTCGTCGCGGCGTATGAGCGACCACGGCTTTGCTCGCTTGAGTGACAGCACGACATCGCTTTCGCCCGGCACGTCGGTCGGTTCGATCTTCATATCGACGTCCTGACTCGCGACGCGCTTCATCTGCTCAACACCTTGTTCGAGATTGCGCAGGTCGAGTTCCTCGGCGTAGCTGTTCAGTTCGTTGATGAGTCTGTCCACCAACTCGTCGCGGCGATCGCGGGTATCCATGTTCTTCGGCCGTTCGCTGAGCAAAAGGCGTTGCAATACGCGTATCGCCGCACGCACTGCAGGACGCGCGCCAAAGGTTCTGTCGAAGATCGACTTCGCGTTGACCGGAAGGACGCTACGCCGGATTTGCCATACGGGTGGCAGCGAAGACAAGAGGTATTTGATCCCGCCGCGGTCACTATTCAATTGGGATACATTTTGCGGTTTAGTACCGCCTAGTTTTTGCACAGCAAGATCACGGTATTCGCGATAAACGCCGTCGTGTGGCAAGCCTTCTCGCCGCGCGTGGCGTGCCAATCTATTGGCTTCACCGAAGCGGGCCTCTTGCATCTCCTCGTGCACGACATGAGCGAGCGACGTAGCGTAAAGCGGCGCGATGAGATGGTACTGAGCATCGTCCTCGGCGTCGTCGCCTACGAGCCAATACAGCTGTTTGGCGCGGGTATGCGATGCGATTCCGCCCTCTCGTTCCGATGTGAGGCTGATCAGCGCTTCGCGCAACGATTGGGCTTGCGCAGGATCGTCGTCCAGCGCCTGCAAGGCTTCGTCGTCGTTGGCAGTGAGCGCCTGCAGGAGAGTGCGTCCGCCGACCTCAAGTCGAAGCAACTTATACACGTCAAGTGCCGCTGCGTTACCCACTACGTCCATGACGAAGTGGCTACCCAGCGCGTGAGTCCCAACCAGATCGTGCTCATGCAGATCCGAGGGGCTCACGTATAGGTTCGTACCGCGTGCGTCGGGGTGGATAGCTTTGAGCGAATGTGTGACGGCTTGAATTTGCATCACGCGCCGTGCTGCGCTCTTTAGCCACGTATCACGCCGATGTTCAGCGATGAGCTCTGGTCGCTTGGGATCTTCGACATCGAGTTTGTCGAGCTTCGTCTGCAGGCGGTCCCTCAGGAATGCATCGATTGCCGCACGGAAGCTTGAATGTTGTTCTTTTATATTCGATTTCTCCATTCCATTTCCTCACTATAAAATTGACTTTGCACGGTACACACCGCTCGGAAACGCAAGGACAGGAATCGGTCAGTGCATTCGACTCGTCCTTTATTCAGCGCATGAAAAATCTCTCTGCCACGGCATTGGAGTGGCAGCATCAGGCGTGAAGGTCCGGTTCATAGATTGGCAACAGCACCGAGCAGACCACCGTGATATCCCGGCTTGCCACCGTAGCCAACCTCCGCGCACAGGCCTTCGCTTCGTAATAGTTGGAATACGCGGTGGCGGCCGCCCGTCTCGCCCGATTTCCCGCAAATCTATCGTGACTTTGCGGTAACCGTAGACGCCTCCCCTGGCCAGTCTGTGATGCTTGATCAGACCCAGCAGCCGCTCATTCTCGCGCTTGCGCGCATTGCCCAACTGACGCTGCAAGGCGCGTAATGGCCGCTGCGATGAGCGCCGAGTATCCGGCACATCGTGCGCAGACAATGGTCTTTGACATGGGCTTGCATGAACGCGTACCTTGCCGTAGTCCGTTCGCAAAGTACTCGGCGGCCTTTTCTAGAATGTCGCACGACGCGCCTCATCTTCAATGCTGGAGTAGTGATGATCGGCCAGCATCAGACATAGCCGCGATACGTGCATCACGAACGGATCGTCCAATGCGGCTGGGGTTGTCGTCGCGCCAGGTATCTCCAGTAGCTTGCGTGCATACCGCGCGGCTTGCTTGCGCCAGGAAACGGTAGCGACTGGCAAGCCGCACGGAAAGCGCCAATGCCGCGCCACCGTGGCACGGTCCGCTGCTTCGCGCGGCTCGTTCCAGTCCGCGGTGATCTGCGCAAGCAAGTCGCGCAGGTGATGTCGATTGACACTGTTGATATGGGCGCCGAAACGGCGCCAACGATCTCGCGGGTGTTCGATATCGTCGTCCGAGCTTCCGAGCGCCTGCGGCACGGGCATGCAAGGCATCCGATGATGCGTCAAGATGAGCCAGGCCACGGTCTGCGCCAGCGGCGGCAACGTCGCGAACGGTAAGCCATCTTGGGCTTCTGTTCTGTCCAGGCCGTCCCGCACGAGGCGGCCTTCTCGATGATCGAGCCACTGCGCCTCGAACGCCTTCGCGTCGATCTGCGGATCCGTGCAGGATGCGAGGCGGTTCAACCAGTCCGCGTCGTCGTGAGTATCGCCAACGAATGCCTGAAACAAGCGCACCGACACCCATTCGTGGCGATAATGGTTACGCTCCTGTGCGCGAGGCTCGCGCAGCCGTTCCTGAAATGCTTGCGTCGCCTTGCCCAGATCATGCAACAGCGCGGCCAGCGCGCTCAGTGACGACACTTCCGGTAGCCGGTGCCACGTGCTTTCATCTTCGACGCGCAGCACGTCATTCACCGTCGTATTCGTCGGTACGGCGCCCTCTTCATTGAACTGCCGCGCATCCCCGACGATCCACATCAACTCGCTGTGATCGCGCCCGCGTATCCAGTGGCAGGCGACAGCAGTGTTCTTTCTCGCGCTCTGCCGCAATAGCTTGCGTACCGTATCCAGCCCGGCATGGGTGATAGGCGTCTGCCAGGTGCGCTCGCCGCGCCGCTCGGCGAACTGGTCGAGAATACGCCGCGTTTCGCTCAGCGCGCGTTTGGTGCATTGGGAGACGAACAGGACGTTCACGACCGTGCATTCGATGCTTGCGCAAGGCGCGCGGTCTCGACGGCGATGACCTTGAGCGTGTCGATGATGAAGTCCAGCGACTCGTCGCGCGTCATCGCCTCGATACAGTGCCGTCGAAATTGTTGTTCGTCGTCGCCGCGCATGGCCGACAGGAAGGCTTGCGGAAGGATAACCGCGTCCTTGATCAGATCGGCCGCGTCGAATACCAGGCCGCCGCGTCGCGTTTTGCCGTGCAGTACGGCCAGCCCATGAGGCAAGCCCAAGACCCAGGTGGCCGTCGCACCCAGGCCATAGGCAAGATAGTTTCCGTGGTCGAGAAAACGGTTGGCAGCATCGGTTCGCCGTCCAGAAACCCCATGGCACGGAATACGAGCCGTTGAAGCCATGCGAGCCGAGTCCCTTGTCACCAAACTCAAGGTCCTGATTTGCGCCGACGGTAAAGATGTCGTTCAAGCCGAGCGGATTGTCGATGCCTAGACTCAAATTGCCTTGCAGTTTGCCCGTTGCGCGACTGCCCGAGTTGTCGACCGAGGCGATGACCAGCCCGCTGCATCGGGCAAGCAACTCGATATGCAGCAGACGATCGCGGAGCTTGAAAGCGCATTGACACTGGCCAAGTCGCTGGCCGACTCGTCCCGCGCGGCCAAGGCGGTTCCTGCGGACACCGACGCGCAGCAACAGGTCAAGGACGAACTCGACGGTCTGAAGCAGCGGGGGCTTCTCGCGAGCGCGCCGGGCTCGATCGGCGTCGTATCGGGTCGAGGCGTTCACGTGAGCGCGCAGGAGAACATCTCCGCGGTGGTGGGCAAGAACGCGGACTTCAGCGTGGTGAAGCGCTTTACCGTGGCTGCGGGCGAACTGGTGTCGATCTTTGCGCAGAAGATGGGATTGAAACTCTTCGCCGCCAAGGGGCCGGTGGAGGTTCAGGCGCAGACCGATGCGATGACGCTGGCGTCCGATAAGGACATGACGATCACCAGCGTCAACGGCAAAGTGACGGTTGCGGCAGCCAAGGAACTGATTCTCGAATGCGACGGCGCGTTCGTTCAACTGAAGGACGGCAACATCACACTGGGCGGCCCTGCCGATCTGTTCTTCAAGGTCATCACGATCCAGAAGCAGGGTCAGGCCTCGCAAAACACGCCGATGCCTGCTCTGCCCTATCCGGCGCCCGGCGCCACCGATCTCGAGTTTCGGCGCATCTATGCGGACGGTTCTCCCGTCGCGGGATGTCAGTACATCGCCACACTCGATGACGGTACTACACGCAGCGGCACACTCAATGCCGAAGGCTACGTCCGCCTAACGGGCCTGCCCACGGGCATGGGAGCACGCATCCGCTATCTGGATGACCCCAATCCACACAAAGCGAGCATCACGGCCGAGCACGATTCGGACATGAACGACGTCATGCCTCAAAACAATGAAGGAGAACAGGCATGAGCGGGCTTGGAAAGGTATGGGACGAGGCCATTGGCGCGTATGAATGGCTGAAGTCGTTGACGCTGGGCGAGTTTGCCGAGGACCGTCCAACGAGTGTGATCGTCACCGACATGCTGGTGGCCATGACCGTGCCCGGCGCGGTGATCGTCACCAGTGCGCGCGATCTCGCAGCGGTGTGTTTGCGACTCGGACATCGCTACGCCGGGACGAGCACAGCCCAGCAGAATGCCGCGCACCCCGAATGGGAGGAGTGGGTCATCCTGATTGCGTCGGCGCTGGGTGTGTTCGGTCCAGTGATCTGTGCGGCAACTGGCGCTTTGGTCGGTGCACTCGTTGGCGACGAAGCGGCGGCTATTCTGCGCGCGCTGTGTCTGATGCTGGTCAAGAAAGGCGGCGCGATTCTGGTCGATGTGGTGGGGTTTCTGGAGAGTTTCACCAAGGGCAACGTCGTCAAGCTACTGAAGATGGTGCGCTTTGCCGACTACGCTGAGCTGCTGGTGAGCAAGCTCAAGGGCTTCATTGAGAGCACGCTGAGCCTCATCACGAAGGCGAAGGCGCAGCTCAGTCGCCTCGAATACTTCGAGCGTGCCCGAGGGATGATTGTCCAACTCGAGCGCATGGAGAAGAGCTTCTATGCGTTGCAGACGCGTTTGGCGCAAGAAGTACCCAAGGCGCTCAGCCAGTTGGACCAGGCGCTTCAGGACATGCTCAAGCAGGTGATGCCGCCGGTTCGCCAACCTGCTTATGCAGCCGTGTCCGCGGCCAAGCCGGAGATGGCTGCCGCGGACAGGATCCGGGTGAGTTCAGGGATTGGCGTGCCGCCGAGGGTGCTGCCCGTGTTCCGTGATGGGGCGGAGGCCGCCGGTGGTGCGGCAAGGGGTGGTGGATCCTTGCCGCAGCCGGTCGAGAAGGCGCCGACGAGCGCGAATGTCCATGAGGGCGAGCCGGTCGATGTGAAGAAGTTGACCACGGCGAAGAAGGGCATCTATGGCGAGATCGTCAGCGATCAGTACATGGGGGGCAAGGGCTATGAGAATGTTATGCTCAAGGACCGCCAGCCGCCGCGCTCGCTTGAAGATGTGCCGATCGGTCGGGGTATCGATGGCGTGTACAAGAAGCCGCCGGGCGAACTGCCTCCTCCGTATGTTGTCACCGAGACGAAGTATCGGACTGGTGGGAAATTTACCGATAAAGACTTGAAGCCTACGAAGGGGTCAAAAAATTACCCAAGCGCCAAGCAGATGAGCGACAAGTGGGTTGAGTATAGGCTTCCTGATGCCGTCGGTGATGAGCGCGCCGTCGACATCCTTGACGAGCGTTTCGAGAAATGGCTGATGGTCGTCGACGAATCCGGCGAAGTGATAAGCATAACCAAGCTAGACGCGAACGCAAATTCGATTGGTGCGATAACGCTGTAGTGTAAGGAAACCAAAGATGACCGAAATATTTGACGAACGTAAGCGTGAATCGCTTTTGCCAGAGAGTCATTATCAGGAGAAGATCGAGTTCTTCGAATCGAGATTGGTGAGTGACAAGGTTGCACAAATGCTGAACGACCCAGAGAAAGACGAGGACCACAAGAAGCGTCTTTATTGGGAGAAGGTAGGAATTGCGTTGCATCTTTTGATTGCTCGCTACTCTGCCGGAGATGATATAGCTTCGCTTCGTCCACATGCTATGCGAACCTTCGATACATTCAGAACGTATCGTGAGCGGTTTGTAGCAGACGATAAACTGTTACTCTGGGAGCCAGACGCCTATCAGTATGTGATGTGGCTTTTGTCGTTGGCGGTCATGCTGGACCTGAAAGAATACGTCCCGCAGATCGCTAGCTGGATCAGCACGAAGGAAGATGACGGCCAAGACGTGTTAGTGCGCCGCCTATTCGAACGCTTCGGCATCTCGATGCCGGGTGAATCGTTAGTTCACGAAAGGCCCTACGCTGCTTTGCTCCAGGCGACGGAGACGACCAGCGCAGATCAGCAGAAGGCTATGACGAAATACCTGAAGACATGGTATTCGGGCATGAAGAATTGCTACTGGCACGATCGCCACAAGCGATTGCACGCCTTCTTCTTCGGCTATTGGGCGTTCGAAGCGGGGCTGGTGACGCTGCTGTGGAACATCGACGACAGTGTCTATCGTGACATGCCGTTCTATCCGAAGGACATGGTGGAATTCGCACGGCAGCAGCGAGCGAAGCCGCAAACCGAGCAGGAAAAAGCGCACATTTCGGCCTGCACGGGTGAAGCCTGTCCTCACGCTGGGCGCTGGGGTGTGCAGGAATCGCCCGATACGATGCTGCAAGAGCGGATGTTCAAAGCGGGCGATACGCTGCCGTCTGGAATTGGTCGCGATGGCAAGGAGGGTCCAGTCACATGGATCGTCCTGAGCCGTGAAGACGGTGGTCCGACCCGCGTGGACTAAGCTTCTTCATAAGAGGATGGCCCGCATTAGCGCGGGCCGTCCTGACTCAGCCGTTTCGCGTTGTCGTTAGCACTGCCTTGCGGCACGAATCCTCATTGTGCCCGTCGACGTTGCGCGCTGGTGCGGACGTATCCGCCCGCGAAGCGCGTATTCCGTTTTCCTGACATTTCTCCATGCTGTGGCCCATCCCGACGATGCTCAAGACGGAGCACCCCAAGTCCATTTCGTGGCGCGCTTGGCTGCCGACGCTGGTCGCTATTGCATCGAGCGCGGTCGGCGCCGTTTTGCTGCTATGGCCTCACAATAAATCAATAAACACCGCGACATTTTGGGTTTTGCTGATCGGCGCGCCACTGGTCGCGTGTTGTCTCGTTTTTGGCGTAGCCCTCGATTGTTGGGAAAGCGCGAAAGTCCAGGCAGAAGAGCAAGAGAATGAACAGGATCGCCTGGTTGCTTTGTGGCGATCGTAGTGTCAACGGCATCTGCGCGTCGCGGCTGCGGTTGCGATCACCCCGGTACCTACGGTTAGCTTTGGTGATGCAGTCGGCGACCTACCTGTGAACAAAGACCACGCGAAAGGATTGGAGCGGAAGGCTGTTAAAGCAGGAAAAGAACAATACGGCAACGTTCTGTCCGAGCTTGCCGACAGCCTAAAGCCGGCGATAGAAAATAGACGCGAGATTGCGGTCACGCTGCTTCATGGCGAAATACCAGCCAAGATAGCTGGGTTCGAGAGTGAATTGAAGGGCGCGCTGTAGAAAGCCGCGCCGGGCGTGCGATTTACCGTGACGTGCGAGCCGGTCAGGGAATGCGCCGTGGATCGTCAACCAGGTGGGCGAGCGCGACGGTGCCGTCAAACTGATCGTTGCCGCCCAGATCTGGCCCGAAGACGACTTGCCTCACGAATTCTCCGAGGGCGTGGCAGCGATTCTGTTGGAGCCGAGGGAAACGGTTAAGGCCGGCACGTTTGCCAAAAGATCCACGGCCCCTTGGACGACGCGCAAACGAGCCGCATCTTGCGTCCGATGCCGTCGACAACGGACAAGCTCGAAGCGGAAATCGCCCAGATGGCGGAGATGCAAACCGCTTCAAGACATCCCACGCATTTGCGGCATACAGGCTGCGACACCGAATTGAGCGCTGCGCTGCTATCTGCGATCAAAGGTGATCCCCAACAACGCTTGATCGAGCGCTCGTTTGACCACGCCGTTGGCCTTGCAAGTCCGACGACCGGTTGGATCATGCTGGCGACGGCGTTGGAGGGCGTTCAGGGTGGTGCTTAAGCGCACTTGGCGTGGCCGGATGCGGCGCGTGGCAGGCCACCAAAGACAGCACGGTGGACGCCGCAGAGTGGCTCTTCACGACGCAAGTCAAGACGATGAACGTCGAACTCAACGGGCGCGCCGCGTTGAACGGCAACGCCACCGGCCAGTCGCTCTCGACGGTGGTGAGGTTCTATCAGCTCAAGGATTCGAAAACCTTCGCGCAACTCGAATACGCGCAGTTGCAGAACAACGATCTCGAGTTGCTCAAGGCGGACCTCGTCGCGACGAAAGATGTCGTGCTGCGCCCGGGTGCTGCCGCCAGCATCAGCGAGCCGATGAATAAGGACGCGGAATATGTCGGCGTAGTGGCGTTCTTCCGCGCGCCCAGCAGCGACGGCGTGTGGAAGCTGCTGATTGCGAAGAAGCAGTGGAAGGATACGGATCCGGTCAATATCAGTGTGCAAGGCAACCTGCTTGCGATGGCGGGGGCGAACCCGAAACCTGTCAAGCACGATGCACCTCAACAGTCCGCAACGGCCGTGGCTGCATCGGCAGCGTCGAGCGTGTCGACTGCCTCAGCCGCTAGCAAGGCGGCAGCGCAAAACATCAGCTCGGCCGCCGATGCGCTCACGAGCGCGAAGGCGAGCGCGGCTGGGCTTTCAAAGAGTGCAGCCGGGCTGCTTTCGCATTGACGCAACAGATTGATTTCATTCGATGCCGCGGCCTCCAGAGATGGCGGGGCTCGCGTCGCCGATCCCTACCTTTATATTCAATCAACAGGAAGTCAGAATCATGAGTCGATCCCTTCAACAACCGTCGTTGGCCTTCGTCGTCGCTTCGTGGGCGCATTGATCGCGGGTCTTTGCGCGTACCTTGCCGGACTCTGGAACGCGGGTATGCAACTCAATGAAAAGGGCTATTACTTCACGGTGCTCGTCTTCGGGCTTTACGCGGCTATTTCCTTGCAAAAGAGCGTGCGCGACCGCGTTGAAGGCATTCCGGTTACGACGATCTACTACGGTCTGAGCTGGACTTCGCTCACGCTCGCCGTCGTGCTGCTGGTGGTGGGTCTCATCAACGCGACGCTGGCGTTGAGCGAGAAGGGCTTTTATGCGATGTCGTTTGTTCTTGCGCTGTTCGGCGCCATCGCAGTGCAGAAGAATACGCGCGACATTCAGGCCGCGCCGCGCTCATCGCCCGGAATGGAGTCCAACTGAAAGACATCGCCAAGGCGTGCTCATGCGGGCGCAGCGTGAAGGGGCGAGCGAGCGATAGTGGCTGTCGAATAATCGCTTGACGCGATCATGAGCACGCAGGCAAACCGGTATTAAAGATACAGCGCGAACAGACGCACGAAATCTATGCAAACCAATCCCATCTCGCCAAACTGCACGCACGAGCGGCCGAGCCTGGTTGGCGTTGCCGCTCGCAGGAACGGCTGGGTGATCGCATTCGCGACGACTTCGAGTGCGCAAAGGGGCACCGTTTGGAACGACACGGGAATTTTTCCTCCACAACAAGCGTAATGCCCCTCGATGTGAACAATACCGGGCTGACGATATCAAGGCGCGTTGGCCGGCATGCGTCGCTCAACGCGGGGGTGTGCTGCTTGACACCTTCACGGGGCGAAACGAACGTTATCGCTTGCGTTGCACGCAAAGCCATGAGTGGGAGACGCTCGGAAGCGTGATCGGCCAAGGAGCAAATGCAGGAGATCGCAGCATCGCCAGGCGGACAGTGCTTGTCACAAGCGATCCTGATCCGCACCGCCAAGCTCAGATGGAAGTGCCACCTCGGACATGTCTGGCAGGCGCTTCCGCACAACATCAAGAAGGGACGATGGTGCCCGGATTGCGCGCGGCTTGAGCGCACGAAGAATCGGAACAAGCGTAAGCGTTACGGCTTCGAGGGATGAGTGCGCGTGACGTTCCATGGGTAATCGTTTCAACGAGGAAATCCGTTTGGGAATCTGATTCTGCGGGGCTTCTCAGATCAATATGAGCGCCATGCCAACCAACCCTTATCTGGACAACGTGCGCGGTAGACAGTAGGCGTTTGCGCCTGGCGGACATTCAGCGTGCGGTTGAGAAAAAAGGTGGGCGGTGCCTGTCGACGGAGTACGTAAACGTGGATACGCCGCTGTTGTTCGAATGCGCGGCGGGCCATCGCTGGCATACCGCGTATAAATATATACAGGGCGGAAGCTGGTGCTGGCAGTGCTATTGCGAGCGCTCTCGCGATGGAATCGATAAGATGCGAGCGCTCGCGGAAAGCCATGGGGGCAAGTGTCTGTCCGAGACCTACGAGAACCAGATGCAGCCATTGCGCTGGCGCTGCAAACAGGGGCACGAATGGGAGTCGCCGGCGATTGTCGCCAAGCAGCACTGGTGCATGCGCTGTTACCGGGAGCGGCGTCGGCTGGGTATCGAGAAGATGCACGAGCTCGCAGCCAGCCGAGGCGGGCGTTGCCTGTCGGAGGTGTATGTTTCGACGTTCCATCCGCTGCAATGGGAGTGCCACTTGGGGCATCGCTGGACAGCGCAGCCGCAGGGCCTGCTCAGAGGAAGCTGGTGTCCGCTATGCGCGAACCTGGCGCGTTCGAAGAAGCATGTCAAACGACGGAAATATGATTTTGAAGGGTGAGGGCAACGCGCGGGCTGATGACATGGTCGCGTGCGTTGATCGACTAGCAATGATTTACGACTGAAATGACGATGAAGCCATACCAATTTCGTGACGGTGACACGGTGACGGAAGCCGCTCGCGTCAAGGTGTGTTGCTGTATGCCCACGCCCAATCCTGCCGTAGACGCGTTCGTGCATCGGGGTTCGAGCGCGTGAAGAAGCCATCGCTTTTTTATCGGATGGCCGACGTTCATGGGGTGGATGTTCAATAGCAATACCGGAGAGGCAATCGCCCTGTCCAATGCCGAACCGTACTGGAATCCGGTCGAAGCGGCGATTACTTCGGGCGCCGTGGATTCGCGGACCGGCAAGGAACAACAACCTGGAGCGTGGTCTGGCGATTCACTTACGGGGTGGATGGCGTGAGGTATGCAGGGTGCAGCGACAGCATTCGTTATAGGACCGGTCAGATCTTTTCGTTGCCAAGGCTGCAGAAAAGGATCGGGACTCACGCCCGGTTGGCGCAACGGTTACGGCGTGATGTGACCCAAGCGATCCTTTTGGGGCGGTGCTTGATCGCAGACCGAGTCGAGATAGTGATCAGCAGATGCTTTGGCTTACATGCGGTGGACTAGACTGAATCTGACAGTGGTTGGTTTCTCATGCTGGCGCGCAGTGGCGCGGAGGGCGTAGCCGGTAGCGCAATGCGCGCCGCGAACAGCAAGGAGTCCGCCATGACTCAGGAACAGAAGGTCATCCGTGCGTACATGCACAACCGGCATGCATCTTCTCAGCTGCCTACGCGGCAGCGAACACAGCTTCATCCACTCCAGTGCGACGGGGCGACTTTCTCAGCTGCCTACGCGGCAGCGAACCCGAGATCGCCGCGCTGCGCGAAGCTCTGAAACTTCTCAGCTGCCTACGCGGCAGCGAACCTTTGCTCGCCATGCTCGACGCGGGTGCTTCGCTTCTCAGCTGCCTACGCGGCAGCGAACATTGCGATTAAGGCGTAAGACCTTCCCATATGCTTCTCAGCTGCCTACGCGGCAGCGAACACGCTTGACCGCCTCGAGCTCGTTCGGGAATCCTTCTCAGCTGCCTACGAGGCAGCGAACCATGATGAATGTCTGGCACTTTCGATTCAGACCTTCTCAGCTGCCTACGCGGCAGCGAACAACGCCTCCAGCGTGAGCGCGGAGCGGATCATCTTCTCAGCTGCCTACGCGGCAGCGAACACGGTGCAAGCCGCCGCCTACAAGCTCGTGCTCTTCTCAGCTGCCTACGCGGCAGCGAACTGAACCTGTCGGTGCCGTTCGCGATTGCGTCGCAGCCGCTGCGGTATGTGACCACGTTTCATGGTCAATACACCAACGACACGCTGTTCTACATCGACGATCTGACTATCGGCAGCCGATATACCGTGCGCGGCTTCGACGGTGAGCAGATGCTGGCGGGCGAGAAGGGCTTCTTCTGGCGCAACGAATTGCAGGCGCCGATTGGCAAGACCGGACAGACGCTTTACGCGGGCATCGACTACGGGCGCGTGTTCGGACCAAATACGGCCTTCCTTGCAGGGACGCAACTCGTCGGTGCGGTGATCGGCATTCGCGGCGGTGTGCCCTCGAAGTACGCGGGTTTCAGTTACGACCTGTTCGCCGGCACGCCGATCTACAAACCTTCCGCACTTGAAACTTCGCGCGTGACGCTTAGTTTTCAGATGACCGCGCAGTTCTGAGAAAATTCAAGACATCGGTCACCCCTACTGTCGTCGCCATCACGGAAGAAACAAACGGTGCGCGACCGCGCCGCCCCAGTAGAGGAGGCCGCTAGCGTCACGCTCGAACGTCACGAGGCGCCAGCGCGGGACTGGCAAGTGCGTCAGGCACGTACGGTCGCGGCAGCCACTGTCATCGTGACGTGCAAGCGCCGCCGAATGGTGCCAAATCGGCCAGTCGGCGTGATCCGAAAGTCGTCGGGAACACTCCGGGGACAGTCGAGGGGCATCCAGGCGCACGAATAGATTTGACCCCTCTGTTTATGAAAGACTTGGTGCCCCTGTATTCCCTCCATGCCCCGTTCACAGGGTTCGAGTCCCACCCGGCCCACCAGTATTTACATAAAAAAGTAACAGTTCCTGACGAGGGCTTTCAGGGACACTCCGGGGACAGTTCAGGGCCGCGGGTGGGTCACGTCACCACTCGGGCCTTCGGACTCTTGCCTTGCCCCGCCCGCGTATGCGCGCTTCTACTCCGCATCCCTTGCGGTTCGCCCACGCCTTGTGGGCAGCACGCCGATAATCCAAAAATAATTGCGGCCGACGGGAGTACGCGCGAGCACCGCGCTTATCACAAGGGAACAGCGGTTTGCCGCGTCTGCCGCCTTCATGACGATGGTCATCTTCACAAGCCAGGCGGGGCCGGACCTGCTTGTGGAAATTCAGGCGATGTGCCGCGCTCCACCTTTGCGGCCACCGCGAACAGCTAATCGATCACGGATTCTTGCAATCCGGATCGGAACGACAATGGGCAGTTGAGTGCGACGAATATGTCATGGCGTGCCGTTTTTTTGGCCCGCCGGAAGGTGGCTTTCATCGCGCGGGACTTGCCGCCATTCGATTGCTTGAAAGCAGTAGATTTCAATTTTATTCATAAACGCGAAGCGTTTGGAAATATTCTGTAATGAACGAGACAGTTTGATCGCGCGCTAAAAATATACTTCTTATGCCATGCGTGAGGACGCGTGGATTGTCATAACGGATAAAAAGATGAAGGGGCTAAGGGATTTGGCGCTGGCGATATTATCAGGAATGCTAATCAGTGGGTGCGGCGGAAGCGATGGAGGCAGCGAAGCTCTGACTTCCGCGAGCAGGAGTTCTGCCGCGCAGTGGACGGCGCAGGAGAAGGCGACGGTGAAGGGATACGCGTTGTCGACTGTTATTTGGGATCATGTTCCTATCGGCGTGTGCTGGGACATGAACAATGCCGATTTCGCGCTATATTCCGCAGAGCGTAGCTGGACTCGCTCCGCGATCGAAGAAACGTGGGAGAAATATTCCGGCGTACAGTTTATGGGCTGGCAGCAGTGCGTCAGTAATCCGAACTACTACGGTATTCGGATTACGGTCGAGGACAGCGGCCCGCACACGCGGGGGTTGGGTGCGATGCTGAACAATGCTCAAGGCGGAATGGCGCTGAATTTCACTTTCAAGAACTGGACCCCGAGTTGTCAGGGGCGCGAGGAATATTGCATTCGTCGGGTCGCCGCGCACGAATTCGGCCATGCGCTGGGCTTCGCGCATGAGCAAAATCGGCCGGATACGCCATCGTCGTGTAACGAGCCTGCACAGGGCACCAATGGCGACACGATGGTCGGCCCGTGGGATCTCGCGTCGGTCATGAATTACTGCAACCCGAAATAGGGCAAGCTCTCCGAACTCACACAGGCGCGCGACGACGCGGCCCTCACCGCCGCGAGCCTCGGCTCGCAATGGTCGGGCTTCGGCAATGCGCTGTTCGCCCACCCGCTCGATGTGGCGTGGCAGACCATCCTGCAACCCGCGGCAGCGAGCTTGAACGAGGCGTGGCGCTTATCGGTCGCCGCCCCCTTCACCAGTACTTTCGATGGCCATTATCCCTTCTCGGACACAACCGCTGACGCGTCTTTCGTCGAGTTGGGCCGCTACATCAAACCCGATTCCGGGCTGATCGCGCGTTTCGTGACGACGCAACTCGCGGGCATGCTCCAGCCTCAAGGCAACGCCTGGGCGCCGAACGAACTCGCGCCACAAGCGTTGCAATTCGATCCTGCGTTTCTCGCGGCGCTGCGCCAGTTGTCGACGCTCGGCGCGCAGATGTATGCGCAGGGCGATGCCAGCTACCGATTCCAGATCATGCCGCATCCGACGCCCGAGGTGACGCGCAGCATTCTGAGCATCGACGGCACGAAGATCGAGTACTTCAATCAACTGGAGGCGTACACATCGATCGTATGGCCTGGCAACGGCCAGAACGGCCGTGTCCAACTGACGTGGGAATCGCTCGATGCGGGCATGCGCATGGCGTTCGCCGCGAATGGCGATTGGGCGCTATTGCGTTTGCTCGGCACGGCTCAGGTCAAACCGCTCGACAGCACGACCTATGCGCTGACCTTCAATCAGGGCAACGGCGTTCCTCTGCACTACGACCTCAAGACGCAGGTCGGCGCGGGACCGCTCGATTTGCTGAAGCTGCGCGGCTTCAAGTTGCCGCAGCGCATCTTCATGGTTGGCAAGGGCGGCGCGCTTGCTGGAGTCGCGTCCCTGCCGCCGTTGCCACCGGAGATGCAACCATGACCGCCCCATGGAAGCACGTCGCGCTGGAACACGAGAACCCGTTCCTCAAATATTTCGACTCCGAAATGCGCTATCTGCGTGCGGCGTCGGCCGAGTTTGCCAAAGCCCAGCCGGACGCTGCGCGCCGCATGGGAATGCGGTACGGCGAGCAGGGCGACAGCGTGCGCGCGACCTTTGAAGGCTTTGCGCTGCTCATGGCGCGCCTGCGCATGAAGCTCGATGATGGCAACCCGGAGTTCACCGAGGCGCTCATCGACAACTTGTACGAGCATGCTGCGCGGGCGATCCCGTCGCTGTCGATCATCGAATGCACGCCGCTCGGACGCGGGGCCGCGAGCGCAGCGCAAATTCCGGCAGGTGCCGTGGTGCGCTCGGCGCCTGTCGGTCCCGATCGGGTGCAGTGTCTTTATCGGACGACGCAGGCAGTGCAACTGCTGCCGCTCTCGGTCGAGGATGCCGACGTTGCGGTGCGCGATGGCGGACGTACCGCCATTCGCCTCACGTTCCGGCTGTGGCTGGGCGAGCAGCGCGAGGCGACGGATCTGTCGCGCATTCGTCTGTATCTGCACGGCGCGCGGCCCGCTGCAGCCGCGCTTTATGCGGCGCTGACGCGCCAGGTCGCCTCGATCGGTCTGCGCCTGCCTTCGGTGCGCAACGGCGAGTTGCAGCCGCTCGATGGCGTGCGCTTCGAAGCGGCGGGCTTCGGTCCGTCCACGCGGCTTTGGCCGGTCACGGAGCCGGAACGCGACCGCATGCTCGACCGCGAACAGACGCTGCTGGAATATTTCGTGTTCCCTCAAAAATTCCACTTCGTCGATCTGTGCGGCTTCGACGCCTCGGTGCTGCCGGCGGGCGAGTCGCACATGACCTTCGAGATCGAACTGGACGGGCGTGTGCCGGGTGATTATTCGGTAAGCCGCGAGAGCTTCCGTCTTTTCTGCACGCCTGTGATCAACCTGTTCGAAGTGGATGCGCTGCCGCTGCGTCCCACAGACTGGCATGATCGCGAACATCGCGTTCTCGTGCAGCCGGGCGTGGACGATCACATCGAGCCGTATGACGTGCTTGCGGTGACTGCAGCCGACCCGGAAGACAGCGCGCGCCATGCCTATCAGGCGTTCACGAGTTTCCGGCATCGCGGCTGGACGCTGCGCTATGAGAAGCCGGAACGGTATTTCCATAGCTCGAAGCGCTTCGGCGTGACGGGGCGCGAGCTCTGGCTGACGCTCGCGGGCCAGCTATGGGAAGGCTTTCGACGCGAGGCGCGGCACGATAAGAATCGTCCGCCACCGGACCGGCACCTGACCGTGCGCGCGCTCGCGAACAACGGCCGCCTGCCGCGCATGGCGCTCGCCGAGGCGACGATCACCCAGACAGTGTCGGGCTTCACCGGGATCGCGTCGGTGCGCAATCTGACCGCGCCGACCCTGCCGCTGTATCCGCCACGCCATCACCCTGAATACGACTGGCGCGTGCTGGGGCATTTTGCGGCGGGCGCCGCGAACGAATTGAACATGATCGGGATGGCTGGCGCGTCGGCGTTTCGCGCTGCCCTGGAACTCTACGATTGGTTACCCGGCGATGGCATCGAGCGACGCATTGATGCCATCGACGATGTCCGCTTGACCGAGCATCAGACGGTAGGGAAAGGGCATATGCGGTTCGAGATTCGTGTTCATGTGGGGCTCGACACGACCGCCTTCGACGGGCATGGCGACGCGATGCTCTTCGGCGATGTGCTTGGCCGGTTCGTGGGGCGCTATGCGAGCTTCCACCACGCGGTGCGGCTGGTGCTGAGCATCGACGGGAGCCAGACCGTTTATCCGCTCATGGAATTCGAGGACGCGCCTTTTTGACGGCGGAATGGAGCTTGCGAAAAAGTGCCTGGCGCGAATAAACAAAGGTGGCTTGTCCCGCTAAGCACAAACGCACTCAACGCACGACATCACCGATCCTCAACTCGATAACACCTGCCCCGTTCGAAGACACAACTCCGCTCGACCCCGTCATGTCGCCCGGCGCCGGCCGCGCCTGTCCCGATGCCGACACGCGCGCATCGACGCTGACGCGCGAGAAATCCGAGAGACGGCGGCCCGGCGTCATCGACATCGAATCGTCGAGACGCACGGTAGCGGGCAACTGACCCGCCTTCAGGCGCTGTACCGCGAGCGGCATGCGCGAGCCATCGTCGGCGAGCGCGTAGACGAACACCGTGTCGGTCGGACGAACGCGCTTCTCGAACCCCGGGCTCAAACTCACGCGCACTTGCACGGCCGCCCCTTTCACCGTGGCGAGCGCGCGCGTTTCGTCGATATTCCTTTGCGCCTGCTGCGCAATCTCCGGCGCCACGTCCGGCACGTTCTTCAATCGCTGCCAGAACTGAATCGCGTTCGCGTAATCGCGCCGGTCGAACGCGGCCGACGCGGCCAGCGCCAGCGCTTTCGGCTGATTCGCGTCCATGGCGAGGGCGGACTCGACGACCTTCAACGCCGCGTCGTTCAGATTGCCGTCGTTTGCGCTCGCCAAGGCGTCGGCGTAATCCGCGCGCAGTTCCGCGTCGCGCGGGTTCAGCGCGACCGCGCGAAGGTACGCCGCGGTCGCGTCGTCCGGGCGGTCGAGCACCATGTAGGAACGCGCGAGCATCGACCAGCCCTGCGCGTCGTTCGGATCGCGCTGCAGACGCGCGGCCAACAGACTGACCGCCGCTTCCATCGACGCAGGCGTGTCCGCATGTCCCTGCGTCGTTGCGCGGGGCGCAGTCTCTATCGCGAGCGCCGTCGGATCGCCGATGCGCATGTACAGCGTGAGCGCCGACGCCGGCACGAGCGCGATCAGCAAGCCTGCGAGCGCCGCGTGCGCCGTGCCGCGTCCGGCTGTGTGCGCGTAAAGCAGTGGCAGCACGACGCACGCGAGCGCGCCCGTCATCATCGCGGCAACGATCAGCCAGAACGCCATCATGGAGACGGGCTCCTCTGGCGCCGGGCGTTTCGCGCGCGCCGGATATGCCGTGCCATCGCGACCGCGCCGGCCGCGAGCACCGCGAACGGTCCGAACCACAGCGCCCATGTGACGGGCTTCACAGGCGGCCGGTACAGGATGAAGTCGCCATAGCGGCGCACCATGTAGGACCGGATCTCGTCATCGCTCGCGCCGTGTTCCACCTGTTCGCGAATACGCGCGCGAAGATCGGCGGCGAGACTCGCGTTCGAATCGGCAAGGCTCTGGTTCTGGCACACGACGCAGCGAAAATGCTCGGCGAGTCGGCGCGCGCGCTCGTCGTCGGGCGATTCCTGCGCGTGAGCGCACGACACGAGCATGAGGAGAATCGACGCGATGCGTCTAATCACGGCCGTTCTCCTGCCGCAGGACGCCGACGAGCGGCAGAATCACGCGCTCCAGCGACGCGCGGGTAATCGGTCCGGCCTGCCGGTATCGCACGACGCCCGCCCGATCGATCACGAACGTTTCGGGCACGCCATACACGCCATAGTCGATGCCCGTGCGCCCGTCGCGATCCACCAGCGAAGCCACATACGGATTGCCGGCCGTGTCGAGCCACTGCAGCGCGGGCTCGCGCTCGTCCTTGTAGTTCAGGCCGTACACCGGCACGGCCCCGCTGGCCGCGACGTTCATCAGGACCGGATGCTCGTCGCGGCACGCCTCGCACCACGACGCCCACACGTTCAGTATCCACACCTGACCGCGCAGCGCGTCCGACGACACCCGCTCGCCGGACGCATCGAGGCGCGGCAGATCGAACGCGGGCGCGGGCTTGCCGATCAGGGCCGAAGGCAGGCGGCGCGGATCGTGTCTCAGGCCGGCCGCCAGCACCGCGGTCAACAGCGCCAGCACCGCGAGCGGGATCAGGAAGCGCTTCATCGTCCGGTTTCGCCGAGGGGCGGCGGTGTTTCAGCAGCCGGCGCCGGCGCGCGCCGGGACTGCGGCGCACGCTGTCTCATGTAACGCCGGTCCGCCGCGGCGAGCAGGCCGCCGAGCGCCATCAGAATGCAGCCGCCCCAGATCCAGCGCACGAACGGCTTGATCTGGATGCGCACGGTCCACGCGTTGCCGCCGGCCGGCTGATCGAGCGCGACGTAGAGGTCGCGCAGCACCCCATGATCGATGGCCGCTTCGGTCGTCTGCGTGTTCGAGACGAGGAACTCGCGCTTCTCCGGATCGAGCGTGGCGATAGCGCGGCCGTCGCGCGTCACGCTGATCGTCGCGCGCATCGCACGATAGTTCGGGCCGTTGTTTTCGCGTACATCGTCGAGACGGAAGCGATAGCCGCCGACATCGATATGTTCGCCGGGCGCGAGCCGCGCATCGTGTTCGACGGGAAAGCCCTTCACCATTGTCACGCCGACGACGAACACGCCGACGCCCGCATGCGCGAGCCACATGCCGACTGTCGCGAGCCGCACCCGCTGTCTCGCGCTGACGATGCGCTGGTACACGCTCGTCGCGATCGTGGCGAACGTCCACGCCGCGAGGAGAAAGCCCAGGCTCACGAGCGGGCGCGACACGCCGGGCACGAACGCCGACGCGACGCTCACGAGCGCCGCCCAGCGCAGGCGTACGGCGATCTCTGGCAGGCGGGCGGCCTTCCAGCGTGCGAGCGGCGCGACGCCCATCAGAAAGACGGCCGGCGCCATCAGCGGGACGAATACGCTGTCGAAATACGGCGCGCCGACGGAAATCTTGTCGAGGCCGAGTGCGTCGAGGATCATCGGATAGAGCGTGCCGAGCATCACCGAAGCGGCGGCGACCAGCATCAGCAGATTGTTCGACAGCAACAGCGCTTCGCGGGACACCGGCTCGAAGCCCACCGCCGACGATGCCGCGCGCGGCGCCCGCCAGGCGAAGAGCGCGAGGCCGCAGCCCGAAAAGAGGGCGAGCAGCGCGAGGATGAAGACGCCGCGCGCCGGATCGGACGCGAATCCGTGCACCGACGTCACGACGCCGGAGCGCACGAGGAAAGTGCCGAGCAGCGAAAGCGAGAACGCGCAGATCGCGAGCAGCGCGCTCCACGCGCGAAATGCGCCGCGCTTCGCGGTGGCGGCGAGTGAATGAACCAGCGCGGTGCCGACGAGCCACGGCATGAACGACGCGTTCTCGACCGGGTCCCAGAACCACCATCCGCCCCAGCCGAGCTCGTAATACGCCCAGCCGCTGCCAAGCATGATGCCGAGCGTCAGGAACATCCATGCGGCGAGGGTCCAGGCACGCGATGCGCGCGCCCACGCGGCATCGAGCTTGCCGTCGAGCAGGGCCGCGATTGCAAACGCAAACGCGACCGAGAATCCGACGTAGCCCATGTACAGCAAGGGCGGATGGATCACCATGCCCGGGTCTTGCAGGAGCGGATTCAGATCGCGGCCGTTCATCGCGGGCGGCATGATGCGCGTGAACGGATTCGACGTCAGCAGCATGAACAGCAGAAAGCCCGCATCGAGCCAGCTCATCACGCCGAGCACGCGCGCGGCGAACGGCTGGGCAAGCCGGCGGCCGAACGCGGCGACGGCCGTCATCCAGAGCGTCAACAGAAGCGTCCAGAGCAGCAGCGAGCCTTCGTGGCCGCCCCAGACGGCGGTGAATCGATAGATCGCCGGAAGCGCCGAATTGGAATTCTCGACGACGTAGATCACCGAGAAATCATCGCCGAGAAAGGACGCCGCGAGACAGCCGAACGCGATCGCGATGAAGCCGAATTGCCCGCACGCGGCGGGCGCGGCGACGCGCATCCATTGCGGGATCCCGAAGCGCGCGCCGAGCATCGGCACGATGCCCGCGATGAGCGCGAGCAGCATCGCCAGAATCAGCGCGAAGTGGCCGAGCTCGGGAATCATCGGCGCGTGGCCGGGTTCGCGTCCGCCGCAGCGCGCACTTCGCGCAGCGCGCGTTCGACTTGCGGCGGCATGTACTTCTCGTCGTGCTTCGCGAGGACTTCGTCGGCGTGAAAGCGGCCATCGGCGCCGAGCGTGCCTTGTGCAACGACGCCGCTGCCTTCGCGCAAGAGATCGGGCAGCGCGCCCGCGTACGTGACCGTCACCGATGCGCGTTCGTCCGTGACGACGAAGCGGACGGCGCGGCCACCGTCATCGCGCACGAGCGAGCCGCGCTCGACGAGCCCGCCGAGCCGGAAGCGCTGCGTGCGCGACGCGTCGTGCGAGGCGATCTGGCTCGGGCTCACGAAGAACATGACGTTGGCGCGAAACGCATTGAGCACGAGCGCGCACGCGAGCCCGGCGCTCGCAACGCCGAACGCGATGAACGCGAACCGGCGATGCCGCGCCCTCATCGGCGCGACTCCGGTTCGCGCAGCGCGCGGAGCACGAGCCACGCTTGCGCGCCCATCAGCGAAAAGGTGATCGCGAACGCGGCCGAGAGGATCGGGTTCGCGGCGAGCATCGCGATGACGGACTCGACCATGTTCATGCTGCATGCTCCCGGATTCGCGCGGGAGCTTCGTCGCCCGCCGGCATGCGATCTGCCGCGCGCATGATGACGCGCACGCGCGCGAGCGATACCGCGATCGCATACGACCAGAATCCGGCGCTCATCACGACGATGCCCCATGCCATCGATGCGGTCATCGACACGCCGCTGCCGAAGCCGAGCGATGGCCCCTGGTGCAGCGTGTACCACCACTGCACGGAAAAATAGATGATCGGAATGTTGACGACGCCGATCAGCGCGAGCACCGAGCACGCGCGGTCCGCGCGGCGCGTGCCGTCGATCGCGGCATGCAGCGCAAGAAAGCCGACGTACAGGAAGAAGAGGATCAGTTCTGACGTGAGCCGCGCGTCCCAGACCCACCACGTGCCCCAGGTCGGCTTGCCCCACAGCGCGCCGGTAATCAGCGCGATCGCGGTGAAGAGGGCGCCGGTCGGGGCGAGCGCGCGCGCCATCATCGCTGAGAGGCGCGCGTTCATCGCGAGATGCAGCGCGCTGTATGCGGCCATCACGAGATAGATGAACATCGACATCCACGCGGCGGGAACATGCACGAACATGATGCGGTAGATGTCGCGCTGCAGCGCATCGGCGGGCGCGATAACGAGGCCGATCACGAGCCCCGCCGCGATCAACGCGATGCACGCGATGCCGAACCACGGCGTCGCGCGTGCGGCGAAGCGTTCGAAGTTGCGCGGGGACGCATAGCGAAAGCAGTTCATGGGCGCTATTCCATCGAGATGCGCAGGGCCGCGGCGCTCGCCCACGGACATAGCCAGAGCGCAAGACAGAGGGCCGCCGCGAGCAGCGAGACGTTCGCGTTCGACCACGCGCTGCTCGCGGCCGGATCGGCCACGCCGACGCCGAACACGAGCACCGGCACGTAAAGCGGCAGGATCAGAAGTGCGAGCACGACGCTGCCGCCGCGCACGCCGAGCGTGAGCGCCGCGCCCATCGAGCCGATCAGCGAGAGCAGCGGCGTGCCGATCAGAAGCGAAACCATCAGCATGAGAATCGTGCGTGCGTCCAGCCCGTATTCGAGCGCGACGACCGGCGCGAGCACGACGAGCGCGAGACCCGTCGTGAGCCAGTGCGCGGCGATTTTGCCGAGCACGATGCCCGCGAGCGGCTGCGGCGAAAGCAGCATCTGCTCGAGTGCACCGCTCGCGAAATCGTTGCTGAAGAGCTGGCCCGCCGACAGCAAGGCCGCGAACAATGCCGTGACCCACAGCACGCCCGGCGCAATCGCCTGCAATAGCTTCGGATCGGAACCGATGCCGAGCGGAAACAGGCTCGACGCCAGGATGAAGAACAGCAGCACGGAAAGCGTCACGGTGCGGGAGCGCCAGTTCAGGCGCAGTTCGCGGCGAATGACCTGAAGCGTCAGCCCGATCATGCCGCGCCTCGCTCCAGATGCAGGTGCCGCGTGCGCGCGGCATCGACGGGCAACGGGCGATGCGTCGTCGCGACGAGCGTGCCGCCTTCATGCAGATGCGCGTCGACGCATTCGGCAAACCAGCGCGCGCCGCTTTCGTCGATGGCGTCGGTGGGTTCGTCGAGCAGCCAGAGCCGCCTGGCCGAAAGCACGAGGCGCGCGAGCGCGACGCGCCGTCTTTGCCCCTGCGACAGACGGTTGAGGCGCGTGTGCAGGAGCGGCCGCACGCCCGCGCGCTCGAGCACATCGCACTCGCTCCGGTATGCCATGCTCGCGCCGAGCAGCGCGGCGAAACGAAGATTCTCGTCGACGGTCAGTTCTCCGTTGAAACCGTCGGCATGGCCGAGCCAGGCAAGGTCATGGCGAAAGCGCGCAGGATGCTCGCGCACGTCCACGCCGCGCCACGACACGCTTCCCGCCGCGGGCGGCAGCAAGCCCGCGAGGGTGGCGATCAGCGAGCTCTTGCCGCTGCCGTTCGCGCCGTGGATGAGCAGCGCCGCGCCGGCATCGACGTGAAAATCCGCGCCGGCCACGATGGTGCGGCCGCCGCGCATCACGTCGAGTTGCCGGGCGCTGAGCATCGATGTTTCCTCTCTCGTTGTGACCAGACCCTTGAGCCGCGCTCACTGCTTCTTTCGGTTCTCGATCTCCTGCGCCTTCGTCATGTTCGGCAATTCATGCGCGATGCCCTTGTGGCAATCGATGCACGTCTTCTCGCCCGTCTCGAGGAAACGCTGATGCGCCTCCTGCGCGCGCGGGCTCTGGCGCGTGAAGTCCATGTACTGGAACGAGTGGCAGTTGCGGCATTCGAGCGAATCGTTGGCCTTGAAGCGCGCCCATTCGTGCTCGGCGAGTTCGAGCCGCTTGTCGAGGAATTTCTCGCGCGTGTTCACGGTGCCGAATACCTTGGCCCACACTTCCTTCGACGCCTGCATTTTGCGCGCGATCTTGTCCGTCCAGTTGTGCGGCACGTGGCAGTCGGAGCACTTGGCATGCACGCCCGAGCGGTTGCTGAAGTGGATCGTGTTCTTGAGTTCGGCAAAGGTGTTGTCGCGCATTTCGTGACAGCCGGTGCAGAACACTTCGGTGTTGGTCAGTTCCATCGCCGTATTGAAGGCGCCCCAGAAGATCACGCCCGCGACGAAGCCGCCCAATGTCAGAAAGCCGAGGCTGTAGTACAGGCTCGGCCGTCGAATGGTGACCCAGTAGCGCTTGATCAGTGCCCACATGTCGATCGCTCATCGTTTCTGGTTCTTGGATGCCGGCTGCCGCCTGATGTCTTCGATCGCGACGAACGTATTCCCGACGAGCGGCTTCGCGTCCGCCTGCGGAACGTGGCACTGCGTGCAGAAATAGCGGCGCGGCGACAGATGCCCGGACACCACGCCCTCGCGGTCCATGTAATGCGAAACCGCGACGGGCACGGCGCCGCTCTCTTCGACACGGCTGCGCGCATGACACGCGAGACAGCGGTTCGCGTTCTTGTCGAGCTGATAGTTGTCGATCTTGTGCGGGATCGTCGGCGGCTGCTGCGCGTAGTTGAGGCCGCGTATCACGTCCTTGTTTTCGGTGGGCGCCATGAGCGGGGCCCGGGTCTCTTCGCCGATCGGCGTCAGGCCGCGCAGCGAGTCGTGGAACGGCAGATTCGGGACCGTGGGCTGCGCGATCGCGATGACGGCAAGAGCGAGCAGCGATGCGATGACGAGAGCGATCAGCGTGCGCATGTCGTGCTCCTAGACCCGCACGATCCTGACCGCGCACTTCTTGTAGTCGGTCTGGAAGGAGATCGGATCGGTCGCGTCGAGCGTCACCTTGTTGATGAGCTGGCTCGCATCGAACCACGGCACGAACACGAGCCCGCGCGGCGGCTTGTCGCGGCCGCGCGTCTCCACGCGCGTGCGCATCTCGCCGCGCCGGGATATCACGCGCACTTCCACGCCGCGCCGGATGCCGAGTGCCTTCGCGTCATCGGGATGCATGAAGCACACGGCGTTCGGAAACGCGCGATAGAGCTCGGGCACGCGGCGCGTCATCGAACCGGAATGCCAGTGTTCGAGCACACGGCCGGTCGCGAGCCAGAACGGATATTCCTTGTCCGGCGATTCGGCGGGCGGCTCGTAGGGCAGCGCGTAGATCACCGCGCGGCCGTCCGGATTGCCGTAGAACTGCCAGTCGGCGCCGGCCTTCACATAGGGATCGGATCCTTCCTTGTAGCGCCAGCGCGTTTCCTTGCCGTCGACGACCGGCCAGCGGATGCCGCGCGCCTGGTGATACATGTCGAACGGCGCGAGATCATGACCATGTCCGCGCCCGAAACTCGCGTACTCCTCGAAGAGCCCCTTCTGGATGTAGAAGCCGAACGCCGCGGCTTCGTTGTTGCGATACTTCGCGTCCACTTGCGATGCGGGAAACTTGTCGACCTGGCCGTTTCGATAAAGGATGTCGTAGAGCGTCTTGCCCTTGTACTCCGGCTTCTTCGCGATCAGTTCGGCGGGCCAGACTTCCTCGACCTTGAAGCGCTTGGAGAATTCGACGAGTTGCCAGAGATCCGAATGCGCGCCCCCGGGCGCCTGCACCAGCTGATGCCAGAACTGCGTGCGCCGCTCCGCGTTGCCATATGCGCCTTCTTTCTCGACCCACATCGCCGACGGCAGGATCAGATCGGCGGCGACGGCCGTGACCGTCGGATAAACCTCCGACACGACGACAAAATTCGAATCCTTGCGATACCCCGGCAGCGCCTCGTTGTTGATGTTCGCGGCGGCCTGCATGTTGTTGTTGACCATCACCCAATAGGCGTTGATCTTGCCGTCGTGCAGCATGCGGTTCTGCTGGACGGCGTGAAAGCCCGGCTTGTCGGGAATGGTTCCGCTCGGCAGCTTCCAGATGTGCTCGGCTTCCTCGCGATGCTTCGGGTTGGTCACGACCATGTCGGCGGGCAGCCGATGCGAGAACGTGCCGACTTCACGCGCCGTGCCGCACGCCGAAGGCTGTCCCGTGAGCGAGAACGGGCTGTTGCCCGGCGTCGAAATCTTGCCCGTCAGCAGGTGCAGGTTGTAGACCATGTTGTTGGCCCATGTGCCGCGCGTGTGCTGGTTGAAGCCCATCGTCCAGAAAGACACGACTTTGGTCTTCGGATCGGCGTATAGCTGCGCCAACTGGTCGAGCTTGTTCTTCGGCACGCCCGAGAGCTTCGTCACATAGGCTGCGTCATAGCGCGAGACGAACCGCGCGAATTCTTCGAAGCCGATGGGCTGCGAGCCGTTCGGGTCGCCGGCGTTCTTCGCCGCCTTTTGCAGCGGATCGTCCGGCCGCAAGCCATAGCCGATATCCGTATTGCCCTTCCTGAAATTCGTGTGCTTGTCGACGAACGCCCGGTTCACCTTGCCATTCCTGATGATGTAGTTCGCGATGTAATTCATGATCGCGAGATCGGATTGCGGCGTGAAGACGATGGTCTCGTCGGCGAGATCGAACGAACGATGCTCGAATGTCGAGAGGGCGACGACGCGCACGTTCTGGTTCGACAGCCGCCGCGCCGTCACGCGCGTCCATAGCACCGGATGCATCTCGGCCATGTTGGAGCCCCAGAGCACGAAGGCATCGGTTGCCTCGATATCGTCGTAGCAGCCCATCGGCTCGTCCATGCCGAAGGTGCGCATGAAGCCCGTCACGGCCGAGGCCATGCAGTGCCGCGCGTTGGGGTCGATGTTGTTGCTTCGAAAGCCCGCTTTCATGAGCTTGACGGCCGCATAGCCTTCCCACACGGTCCATTGCCCCGAGCCGAACATGCCGATGGCAGTCGGCCCTTTTTCCTTCAGCACGCGCTTGAACTGCTCGGCCATCACATTGAACGCGACGTCCCAGGAGACGGGCAGGAACTCGCCGTTCTTGTCGAACTTGCCGTCCTTCATGCGCATGAGCGGTGTCGTCAGGCGATCCTGGCCGTACATGATCTTCGAGAGGAAGTAGCCCTTCACGCAGTTGAGCCCGCGATTGACCTCGGCTTGCGGGTCCGCCTGTGTCGCGACCACCTGATTGCCCTTCACGCCGACGAGCACGCCGCATCCCGTGCCGCAGAACCGGCACGGCGCCTTGGACCACGCGATGTCGTCGCTCTCGGCGACGGCCTCCATGCCGGGCAGCGTGATGCCCGCGGACGCGGCGGCCGTGGCGGCGGCCGTCTGCTTAATGAACGCGCGACGAGTCAGTTTCATCGGCGATATCCTCGTTCAGCGAATCGGCGTGTTCGTGATGCTGGTAGACGAGCGCGATGCTTACCACATCGGGTATCGATTGCGCCGCGTGCAACTGGTCGGCGACACAGGACGAACGGTCCGCTTCGAGCGTGAGCACGATCCTGCCGTCGGTGCTCGATCCGTGAACCTGTGCACCGGGTAATGCGGTGAGCGCCTGCGTGACGCTCGGCAATGCTTCTATTCGTGCGTATACAACGACGCCGGCGATGTGATATTCGCAAGACTCATCCGTCTTATCGGCGAAACGATCATTGCTATCGACGGGCTCGAGATCCATTTGATTGAAATAGTCGCGACGCTCGTTAATGATGCGGAGGGCCGCCGATCAGCATCTGGTAGAACCAGACCATGAAGCCATAGGCGGCAATGATCATGACCGTGAGCACGGGAACCATGACGACGGTCAGAAACAGAAAGCTGCGCAACTCTTCGGACTTGCGTATTTCGTTGTTCTCATCCATGGGCACGACGGATCTCGGTTGGCATCGTGGAAAGGCCAGCGCGAAAGACGCATCCATTATTGATACAGGAAATACATCTTTTCAAGCCGGAAATGGTGGTGGTCGAGATGCGGCTCGTGTAACGGTTAGATTAAATCCGATCGGGCGGTGCATATCGAAATATGGCTCAATGGAAAGTCATCGTTTCGGGATGTTGAATATTCGGCGTTTGGTCCGCAACGATGCATTGCGCGCTTTCGCAGTGACTTTCGGCGTCGTCCGAAAAGCGCATGCCGGTCGGCTTTATAGAATTCGGGTACATCAAAACCTGCCGCCGCATCATGCCGACCAAGCTCGAATTCGCAACACCCGAAGGGCGCCTCTCGCTTTCCATCCTCGACGCTCAATTCATGGCCTATGACGCGGGCGAGCTCGCTTATCGATCGACGCGGGATTTCGTCGCGCGAATGCAATCGATGGGTCTCGGCGAACTGGCGCAAACCTATGCGCGTCTTCTCGCGCAGAACAAGGTTTCGGTGATGGAACTGCACGAAGCACGCGAGGATGCACAAGCGTGTCTCGAACAAAAGGACGAGGGCGGCGTGATCGCGGAGCGCATCTTGCCCCGGCTTGAAGAGATTCGCGAGACTATCGCGCGCACGCAGCTCGACATGCGCGCGAACGTCGAGCGGCTTGCCGCGCTTTCGGCGGCGTGCGACCGCGCGTTGCGTCAGATTCCGGGATATCGGCCGCCCGCGCGCGTCTCGCGTTGAATCTCGATCTATACGGAATGCAAACGAACAGTGAAGGAAGCGTGCGTCAAGCCTTTTTGACGAATTCCGTCTTGAGGCTCATGGCGCCGAAGCCGTCGATCTTGCAGTCGATGTCGTGATCGGCATCGACGAGGCGAATGTTTTTGACTTTCGTGCCCATCTTGACGACGCCGCCACCGCCTTTGAGCTTCAGATCCTTGATGACAGTGACGGTGTCGCCATCGTGAAGGACGTTTCCAGCGCAATCCCGATAAATCTTCGCGGCGGGCTCCAATGCGGTGTCCGTCTGCGCAGACCACTCGTGCGCGCATTCGGGGCAGATATACATGCCCGCATCTTCATAAGTGAATGCGGAATGGCACTTGGGGCAGGGAGGTAGTGCGTTCATATGTATTGCTTGAAGACTCGAGAAAAACGAAAGGCTGGCAAGTATAGCGCCGCCCGATGTCCGAAGCCATGCGACGAGTCGCTCGTATCGCTTCGCCTGTCGAAGGAGGCGAGGAGATGACTCGTTGCGCCGGGATCGAACCGGCCGCCGCTATATCCGTCCATACATTCCGGCCTATATAAACAATAAAAATGTTTTGCTTTCATGGATGGTTTTTCTGCTTCAACATAAAGTGATTCGGAAAAACACACGGAGCGAGACATGGACAGCACCACGGAACTGAAGCGCTACGAATTGCTGATCAACGGCGAATTCGTTCCACCGAGCGGAGGCGAGTACTCGACGAACCTCGATCCGGCCACCGAGAACCCGATTTCCCGCGTGGCACAGGGTACGTCCGCCGATGTCGACCGCGCCGTGCAGGCCGCGCGCGCCGCCCTCAAACCGTGGAACGCGATCCGTGCCGCCGAGCGCGGCCGGATCCTGATGAAGCTCGCCGAATTGCTGCGCGAGAATCAGGAAGAACTCGCGGCGCTCGAAAGTCTCGACGCAGGCAAGCCGATCGCGGGCGTGCAGCGCCAGGACGTGCCCGCCGCCATCGATACGCTCGCGTATTACGCCGGCTGGTGCGACAAGATCAACGGCCAGGTCGTGCCTGCGCGCCCCGACGCGCTGACTTACACCGTGCGCGAACCCGTCGGCGTCGTCGCGGCGATCGTGCCGTGGAATTTCCCGCTCATGATCGGCATGTGGAAAATCGCGCCCGCGCTCGCGTGCGGCTGCACGCTGATCGTCAAGCCCGCCGAAATCACGCCGCTTTCCGCGCTGATGGTAGGGCGGCTCGCGCTGGAAGCCGGCTTGCCGCCGGGCGTGCTCAATATCGTGACCGGTAAAGGCTCGGTCGTCGGCGACGCGCTCGTCGCGCATCCGGGCGTCGACAAAGTGACGTTCACCGGATCGCCATCGGTCGGGCGCGGCATTTTGCAGGGCGCGGCAGGCAACTTCAAGCGTGTCACGCTCGAACTCGGCGGCAAGTCCGCCAACGTGATTTTCGCGGACGCGAATCTCGATGGCGCCGTGCGCGCGGCGGCCTCCGGCATCTTCTTCAACGCCGGACAAGTCTGCTCCGCCGGCTCGCGGATTCTCGCCCAGCGCGCGGTCTACGACGAAGTCGTCGAGCGGCTCGCGGAGCGCGCGCGGACGATCAAACTCGGCGATCCGTCGAAGCGGGAAACCAATATGGGCCCGCTCATCTCCGCCAAGCAGATGAAGAGCGTGCTGGACTATGTGGACATCGGCAAAGGGGAGGGCGCATCGCTCGTGACGGGCGGCAGGCGCTCAGGCGAGCGCGGCTATTTCGTCGAGCCGACGGTGTTCGCGAAGGTCGAGCACGAAATGCGTATCTCGCAGGAAGAAATCTTCGGTCCGGTCGCGAGCGTCATCCCCTTCGACGACGAAGCCGACGCGCTGCGCATCGCCAACGGCACCGCATACAGCCTCGCCGCGGGCGTGTGGAGCGCGGATATCGGCCGCGTGCATCGCCTGGCTGCCGAACTCAAGGCGGGCACGGTCTGGGTGAATACCTACGGCTTCACGGACGTGCGCCTGCCTTGGGGCGGCGGCGGCGATTCCGGCTTCGGCCGCGAGCATGGCGACGTCGCCATCGAGAACTTCACCGAGCCGAAGGCGGTCTGGGTTGCGCTGACGCCGTAAGATCGAGGCCGCCGCGGGCAACCGCGGCGAGGCGTAAAAATGCACAAAGCGCAAAAAGGCGGTCCGGGATTTCCCGGGCCGCCTTTATTGATATTGAAGCGCCTTCAGACGCGCGCCGTTGCCTCGTCGCGCGCTCTCCAAAGCCGCGCCCGTTGCGTGCTGTCTTCATACTGAACCGTGTTTTGCCGGCACGCCTCAATGGTCGAATTTTTCCGCTCGACGATCGCCTGGCAGAGAAACTCCGCGCTATACGCCTTCAAGAGATGCGGAGAGTGGGTCTCGATGTATTGCGCAATTTTCCCGTAGTCGCTGTCGGCCGATGCGAGCGAGAGATAAGTCTGCGCATCCCAACGGAACATCAGGTCGAGTTCTTCGAAAGCGGTATTGAATGCGCAGACCTGCGCCTGAATTTCGCGGTCATCGCTGTACGTTGCATGGCTCATGATCGTCTCCTGTATGGCCGTGGGGCATGAATGCAGGATAGAAAACATGATCCATATACGACAGTTAAACTTTTTTCGCTTATCTATTCATTGAACGTTATGAGTTGGGCTTGCCGGTTTTCGCGACGATCTGGGTGATGGCTTCGATCTGCGCAGCGCCTTCCTCGATAAGAAACTGTTTGAACGCGAGCGCCACCGGCGGCAGACGCTTATTGTTCCGATGCACGACGAACCAGTTGAGCATCACGGGAAAACCCTCGATATCGAGCACCGCCAGCTTCCCGACCTGCAGTTCCATGCTGATCGTATGCGCGGATAGAAAGCTCAGACCCATGCCGGCGATCACAGCCTGCTTGATCGTCTCCGTGCTCGTGATTTCCATCGCGACGTTCAGGTTCGAAAGCCTGCCGGCGAAACCTTCCTCCATCGAATTCCATGTATCCGAACCGCGCTCACGGACGATGAACGGCTCGTCGGCCAGCGCTTCGAGCGGCATGTTCCTCCGTCCGACGAGCGGATGATCGGGCGGCGCAACGATCACATACGGATGCGGCGCGAATGACACATTGGCCGTATCCATATCGCGCGGTGGACGCACCATCACGGCGAGGTCGGTGAGGTTGTCAGAAAGCTGATGCAGCAGTTCTTCGCGATTGTGCACCGCAAGATTGAGCCTGACATCGGTATTACGCTGCGTGAACGCTGCAAGCAGCCGCGGGAAGAAGTAATCGCCCGCGCTGATCACCGCGACGTTGAGCGTTCCACCCGAAATGCCCTTGAGCCGCGCCATGGCGTCGTCGGCTTCGCGGAATTGTTCGAGGATCGCCCGGCTGTAATGGAGCATTTCATTCCCGGCCGGCGTGAGGTAGATTCTCTTGCCGAGTTGCTCGAAGAGCGGCAGACCGGCGTGCTCCTCCAGTTGTTTCACCTGCGTCGAGACCGCGGGCTGGGTGAGATACAGTTCCTCGGCGGCGCGGGAAAAGCTCAGTCGACGTGCAACGGTCTCGAAGATCTTCAATTGACGCAGGGTGGCGTTGCGAAGCACGACAATCCTTCATCCATTAACGATATCTAATTTATACAATAATTTTTTCTAACTTTCCTTAATCGTTTTTCTCCCCCACGATGCTTTCACGTCCCCATAGTTGTAAGGCGGACAGTCGCGGTGAGCACGGACGGCCATGCTAAACCCCGAGCATCGGCAAGCGCCGCGCGGCAACACGAGAAGAACTGATCAGCACGCAAAGCCTGCAAAGGCTGTATCAACCATCCGGACCTTATTGGGAATCGCTCGAAATGTATCTTCGATCGCCTGACGCGGATGTTTGCCAGATGTGCGAATCGATCGCCCATTTCAATACGCGCGACTTGCGCGACAAGCGGCTTCACGCCCACGCCGCCCGGACCGAGCACGTTCCCTGACCGACCGCCCGCCGCCGACGCACTGCGCCGGTTTCTCGCAGCACATCAAGCGCCGCACGAGCGCTATGACACATAACGGAGACAGACATGGCAAGCGCAGACACGGTTGTGTCCGGGCAATCGCACGGGCGTCACCACAACAGATGGTTCCAGCTAGTGATCGGCATCATATGCATGGGGCTGGTCGCCAACCTGCAATACGCATGGACCCTATTCGTCGTTCCGATGGATGCGAAACACCATTGGGGACAAGCGGCGATTCAGACAGCCTTCACTATCTTCATCGTCACCGAAACATGGCTCGTGCCCGTCGAGGGCTGGCTCGTCGACAAGTTCGGGCCGCGGCCGGTCGTCATCGGCGGCTCGATCTGCGCGGCGCTCGGCTGGATCATCGACGCGCACGCGACGAGTCTCATCCATCTCTACATCGGGGCGGTGGTCGCGGGCATCGGCGCGGGCTGCGTGTACGGCACGTGCGTCGGCACGGCGCTCAAGTGGTTCCCGGACAAGCGCGGTCTCGCGGCGGGCATGACGGCGGCCGGTTTCGGCGCGGGCGCGGCCGTCACCGTGATTCCGATCTCCAACATGATCCAGAGCTCGGGCTACGAGCACGCGTTCATGTTCTTCGGCATTCTGCAGGGCGTGTGTATCTTCGTGCTCGCGCTGATGCTCGTGCGGCCGAATCCGCCGAAGGGCATCGTGCCGGCCAAGCGCATCGTGTCGACGAAGATCGACTACACGACAGGACAGATGGTGCGCTCGCCGCTCTTCTGGGTGCTGTATCTGATGTTCGTGTTCGTCGCGGCGGGCGGCGTGATCGCGACCGCGCAGTTCGGGCCGATCGCGAAGGAGTACGGCTTCGCCAAGATGCCGGTGAATCTTCTCGGCGTGACGCTGCCGCTGCTCGCGATGACCCTGTCCATCGATAACCTGTGCAACGGCTTCACGCGCCCGCTGTGCGGTTTCATCTCGGACAAGATCGGCCGCGAGAACACGATGTTCATCATCTTCCTGGGCGAAGGCGTCGCGCTGCTCGGGCTGATGGAGTTCGGACACAATCCGTATCTCTTCATGCTGTTCGCGGCGATGACGTTCCTCTGCTGGGGCGAGATCTTCTCGATCTTTCCTGCGACCTGCGCCGATACCTTCGGCAGCAAATACGCCGCCGCCAACGCGGGCACGCTGTACACCGCGAAGGGCACGGCGTCGATGCTGGTGCCGCTTGCGTCGGTGCTCGCGTCGATCGGCTCCTGGAACGCGGTGTTCATCACGGCGGCCGTGACGTCGATCGCGGCGGGACTGTGCGCGAAGTTCGTCCTTGCGCCGATGCGCAAGCGCTGGATCGAAAACACGCTCGCGGAAACGTCGGCGGAATCGTCGATCAACGCGTCGTTCCAGACGGGCTGGGACGCCTCGCGCAATACGGTTCAGTAAGGCGTCGAGGCATGACGCGCGAACAATCTCCGCCGCTCAGCGTATCGCTGCATCAGCTGAGATTGTTCGTCACGCTCGCGCGGCATCGCAGTTTCACGCGCGCGGGCGACGAATTCGGCATCACGCAATCGGCAGTCAGCCGCAGCATCAGAGAACTCGAAGACGAAATCGCACTGCGGCTCTTCGATCGCACCACGCGCCAGGTCGCGCTCACCGACACCGGACGCAGGCTGCTCGCGCGCATCGCGCCGCTCGTCGAAGAACTGGAAGCGACGCTACGGCCGCGCGCGCAGGAGGGCGGCGAGCCGCGTGTCGTGAATCTCGCGAGCAGTTGCGGTCTCACGGCGAGCGTCGTGCCCGCCATGCTCGCGTCCTGTCACGAGCGCTTGCCGGATATCACGATCGTGATGATGGATCGGCCGCAGAACGCCGTGCTGCAACTCGTGCGCTCGGGCGAGGCGGAACTGGGCCTCGTCGCCGCGCCGGAGAATCTCGACGAGCTCGCCGCCGAACCGCTTTTCGCCGACGGCCTCGCGGCGGTCGTCGGTGTATCGCATCGGTTGAGCGGCGCGGCGCGCATCGACTGGCAGCAACTGCGCGGCACCCCGCTGCTTCTTCTCGATGACGATACCGGCAGCCTTCGCGCCATCGAAGCCGCGCTCGCGCTGCACGGCGTGACCGGCGCGGTGCGTCAGAAACTCACGCAGCCGGCGGCGGTCGCGCGCATGGCCGAAGCGGGGCTTGGCGTCGGCATTCTGCCGATGCACGCGCGCGCCGCATGCGACAGCGCGCAGACGCGCTTCATCCCGCTCGTGCCAAACGCGTCGCGCACGATCATGCTCGTGCGGCGCAAGAGCCGCGCATTGCGCGCGAGCGCGGCCAGTGTGTGGTCACACATCGTCGCGTCCTCGTCGCATACTCTCATCTCGGGTCAGGCTGTCGGCGCCTGACCGGCGCTTTCCCTTCTTCATCCGCACCCGCGGCGCCTCTTGCGCATGCGGGTTTCCGCTCGTTTGCGAGCGCACGATTCGCCTTGTTCTTGCTCAATACGGAATGTAGTATCTTGTATATCAGAAGGCTATAAGGCTACAACCCTCAGGAGACGAACCATGAAAATCTGCGTGTACGGCGCCGGCGCGATCGGCGGCTATATGGGTGCGCAACTGGCGCGCGCCGGTGCGGACGTCAGTTTCGTCGCCCGCGGACCGCATCTCGCGGCGATGCAGGCGAACGGCGTCAAGCTGCGGATCGATGGCGAGGAGCATGTCGTCAAGGTGCGCTGCACGAACAATCCCGCCGAACTCGGTCCGCAGGATTACGTGATCATCGCGCTCAAGGCGCATTCGATTCCTGGGGTCGTCGACCTGATTCCGCCGCTGCTCGGCCCGGAGACCGCGATCGTCACGGCCGTCAACGGACTGCCTTACTGGTACTTCTACAAGCACGGCGGCGAGCTGGAAGGCACGAAGTTGCAGAGCGTCGACCCCGGCGGGCGGCAATGGGACGTGTTCGGACCGGAACGCGCGATCGGCTGCGTGCTGCTGCCGGCGGCGGAGATCGCGGAGCCGGGCGTCATCGAGCATCACTACGGGAAGAAGTTTCCGATCGGCGAGCCGAGCGGTGAAATCACGCCGCGTCTTCAGGCGCTGCACGACATGATGGCCAAGGCGGACATGGAGGCGCCGATGCGCGACAACATCCGCGACGAAATCTGGCTGAAACTTTGGGGCAACCTGTGTTTCAACCCGATCAGCGCGCTGACCGGCGCGACGCTCGACGTATTGACGAGCGATCCCGGCACCCGCGCGCTCTCGAAGGCGATGATGCTGGAGGCGAAGGCCATCGGCGACAAGATCGGCGTGAACTTCCGCGTCGATGTGGAGCGGCGCATCAACGGCGCGGGCGCGGTCGGCGCGCACAAGACGTCGATGCTGATGGATTGCGAGGCCGGACGCCCGATGGAGATCGACCCGCTGATGACGGTCGTGCAGGAAATCGGCCGGCTGGTTCACGTAGGCACGCCGATGCTTGATGCGGTCCTCGCATTGATCAAACTGCGTGAGGGCGTGAACCAGGGCACGGCGAAGCCGCTGCCGCTCCCGCAATCGCAAAAAGCCGCCTAAACTGCAGACAAAGGCACCAACGTTGTTTCTGATATACAAGATGCAAAATATGTTGCATCGCTGTTGCGATGCAGCATATACTGAGGGCTCTTGAGTGATTTAACCGGAGCCTGAGATGAGCATCGCCCTGTTGGTTGTTGTCGGATTCGCGCTGGTTGCCGTGGGTATGGGTGTTACGTTTATGATTGCGTCGGCGGTGCCGCAGAACATGCTGCAGCGCGCACAGGATCACGGTCGATTCGCCGGTCTTGCGGCGGAGGACCAGAACGGCGGTTCGGGCAAGCGTGTCGACGCTGGCCGTCCGCACTTGGGAAATCAAGCCATCAATGCCATCTGATACTCAATCCGTAGACAGGCCGGAAGTTCGCCCCGACGTTCGTCCGTCAGGGCTCACACTTTCGCTGGAGCCGATCAATGCCACGGTTTCGCTGCGCGACCAGGCGTACGCGAAGCTGCGGCAGGCGATCGCCGAGGCGGACATCTACCGCTCGCGGGAAGAAATCCGTCTCGACGAGAAAGAGCTGACCGAGGCGCTCGGCGTCTCGCGCACCCCGATCCGCGAGGCCATGACGCTGCTCGAGCAGGAAGGGTTCCTGCGAACGGTGCCGCGCCGCGGCGTCTACATCTTGCGCAAGACCAAGCGCGAGATCGTCGAGATGATCCATATGTGGGCGGCGCTGGAAAGCATGGCGGCGCGGCTCGCGACGCAGCGCGCAACGGACGAGGAAATCGCCCACTTGCGCCACATGTTCGACAATTTCCGTGACTCGACGCCCGCCGAGCACATCGACGAGTATTCGGAAGCGAATATCGCTTTCCATTCTGCGATCGTGCGGCTGTCGAAGTCGGAAATCATCTTCGATACGATCAAGAACATCTTCGTGCATGTGCGCGCCATCCGTAAGATGACGATCTCGCAGAGCGACCGGGCGTCGCGCTCGATCGTCGATCACATGCGCATCATCGAGGCGCTGGAAAAGCGCGATACCGAGCTGGTCGAGCGGCTCGTGAAGCAGCACTCGCTGGATCTGGCGGCGTTCGTCGAGGCGAATTGCGACTTTCTGGATTGATGGCGGTTTGAGGTTCAATAATGAAAAAGGCTGCGCGGCGTTTGCCGCGCAGCCTTTTTTGCTTTCCGAATGACAGAACCGATAGTGCCAACGCTTGCCCGGGCGTCGTCGCAAGCAACGACGCGTCGACTGAACGATGAAACGGACGAACCACTAACGTATCGCGTGGACCATCGTTTCGCCGAGGGCGGCCGGCGAATCCGCGACGTGGATGCCCGCCGATTTCATCGCGTCGATCTTCGCGCTCGCCGTGCCCGATCCGCCCGAGATGATCGCGCCCGCGTGGCCCATGCGGCGTCCCGGCGGCGCCGTCGTCCCGGCGATGAAGCCGACCACCGGTTTTTTCGTCTTCGCCTCCTTCAGGAATTGCGCGGCTTCCTCTTCCGCCGATCCGCCGATCTCCCCGATCATGATGATGCCCTCGGTGGCGTCGTCTTCGAGAAAGAGCGCGAGGCAGTCGATGAAGTTCGTCCCGTTCACCGGATCGCCGCCGATGCCGATGCAGGTCGTCTGCCCGAGCCCCGCGGCGGTCGTCTGCGCGACGGCCTCATAAGTAAGCGTGCCCGAACGCGACACGACGCCGATCTTTCCCGGCCGATGAATATGCCCCGGCATGATGCCGATCTTGCATTGCCCCGGCGTGATGACGCCCGGGCAGTTCGGCCCGACGAGCCGGCTGTTCGAGCCGGCGAGCGCGCGCTTGACGCGCAGCATGTCGAGCACCGGAATGCCTTCTGTGATGCAGACGATGAACGGCACCTGCGCGTCGATGGCTTCGAGGATCGCGTCGGCGGCGAAGGGCGGCGGCACGTAGATGACGGATGCGTCGGCGCCGGTTTTCGCGACCGCATCGGCGACGGTGTCGAACACGGGCAGGTCCAGATGCGTCGTGCCGCCTTTGCCGGGCGTCACGCCGCCGACCATGCGCGTGCCGTACGCGATCGCCTGTTCCGAGTGAAACGTGCCTTGCGCGCCGGTGAAGCCCTGGCAGATGACTCTGGTGTTGCTGTCGATCAGAACGCTCATGTCGGCTTCCTCGTTAGTGTTGGGCAGCGGCGACGGCGCTGACGATCTTGTCGGCGGCATCGGCGAGGTTTTCGGCGGGGATGATCGTGAGACCGGACGTGCGCAGGATTTCGCGGCCGGCATCGACATTCGTTCCGGCGAGGCGCACGACGAGCGGCACGCGCAGGTCGACTTCGCGCGCCGCCGCGACCACGCCTTGCGCGATCACGTCGCAACGCATGATGCCGCCGAAGATGTTGACGAGGATTCCCTGCACCTTCGGGTCGCGCAGGATCAGCTTGAACGCGCTGGACACGCGTTCTTGCGTCGCGCCGCCGCCGACGTCGAGAAAGTTTGCCGGCTCGCCGCCATAGAGCTTGATGATGTCCATCGTGGCCATCGCGAGGCCGGCACCGTTCACCATGCAGCCGATGTTGCCGTCGAGCTTCACGTAGTTCAGCCCGTGTTTCGCCGCTTCGATTTCGGCGGGATCTTCCTCGTCTTCGTCGCGCAGCTTTTCGATGTCGGGATGGCGATAGAGCGCGTTGTCGTCGAAATTGATTTTGGCGTCGAGCGCCATCACGTCGCCGGAACCGGTCACGACGAGCGGATTCACTTCGACGATGGACGCGTCGAGATCGACGAACGCCTGATACAGCGCCGTGATGAACTTCGATGCCGCGCTGACCTGCTTGCCGCTCAGGCCGAGTCCGAATGCGATCTGGCGCGTGTGAAAGGGTTGAAGCCCGGTCGCCGGATCGATCGCGACCTTGAGGATCTTCTCGGGCGTGCGGTGCGCCACTTCCTCGATCTCCATGCCGCCTTCGGTCGACGCCATGATCGTGATGCGCGACGTGGCGCGATCGACCAGCATGCCGAGATACAGCTCGCGCGCGATATCGCAGCCTTCCTCGATATAGAGACGCTTCACTTCCTTGCCCGCCGGCCCGGTCTGCTTCGTCACGAGCACCGATGCGAGCATCTTCTGCGCGTTCTCGCGTACCTCGTCCACCGATTTCACGACGCGCACGCCGCCTTTGCCGTCCGGATCATTCGAAAAGCGTCCCGCGCCGCGGCCGCCCGCGTGAATCTGCGATTTCACGACCCAGACCGGCCCGCCGAGCGCGCTCGCCGCGTCGGCGGCTTCCTGCGCGGAAAAGGCGACGCGGCCCGCTGGAACCGCGACGCCGTACTTCCGCAGCAGCGTCTTCGCCTGATATTCGTGGATGTTCATTGCGTCTCCTGATGTCCTCTGATGGGAATGCGCGCGGCCACAAACGCGTATCCAAGGGCGCGCTGAAATACTGTATATCAGATTTCACGGCGGTCAAAACACTTTTATCGAGGCATGCGGTCCGGTGTTCAGCAACTTCTTAACGCGCATGGAAGGCATACAGCGATTGATGCACTGCAGCGTTGAGCACGTCGAAAAGCACGCCAAACCGGCCGCCACGACGATCTTGCAGTGCATCACAGGGTTTTCGCCGATCGGACTATAGTTGACTAATACTGTGTGTGGAATATTGTATATCACAGGAACCGGACGGCAGGACGACGTCACGGGAGCCCCGCACACCACCCCATCGAGGAGGAGACAACAATGTCCGAAGTCGTCAGCAGCCGCCCTGAAGTCGCTCCAGCCACCACCACCGCCGATGACACGCTGAAGCAGAAGACCCGCGGCGCAGGCGTCATTTCGGGCGGCCATCTGGTCGCCCGTGCTTTGAAGAACGAAGGCGTCGACACGATCTTCACGCTGTGCGGCGGCCACATCATCGATATCTATGACGGTTGCGTCGATGAAGGCATCCGCATCATCGACGTGCGCCACGAGCAGGTCGCCGCCCACGCCGCCGACGGCTACGCCCGTCAGACCGGCAAGCTCGGCTGCGTCGTGACGACCGCCGGACCGGGCTGCACCAACGCGGTGACGGCCGTCGCCACGGCGTTCCGCTCGGAAAGCCCGATCCTTCATATCGGCGGGCAGGGCGCCCTGACCCAGCACAAGATGGGTTCGCTGCAGGATCTGCCGCACGTCGACATGATGGCGCCGATCACCAAGTTCGCCGCCACCGTGCCGAGCACCGAGCGCGTCGCCGACATGGTGTCGATGGCCGCGCGCGAAGCCTTCAACGGCGCGCCCGGCCCGGCGTATCTCGAGATTCCGCGCGATGTGCTCGACCGTGAAATCGACGTGTCGAAGGCCGTGATTCCGCAGCCCGGCCGCTATCGCGCGTCGACGAAATCGGTCGGCGATCCGCAGTCGATCGAGCAGCTCGCGGATCTGCTCGTCAACTCCGAACGTCCCGCGATTCTCTTCGGCCAGCAAGTGTGGACGGCGCGCGGCCACGAAGAAGCGATCGCCTTGCTGCGCGGCCTCGACGTTCCAGGCTACTTCAACGGCGCGAGCCGGGGCCTGCTGCCGCCGGGCGACCCGCATCACTTCGACCGCACGCGCTCGCAGGCTTTCGCGAAGGCGGATCTGATCGTGATCGTCGGCACGCCGTTCGACTTCCGCATGGGCTACGGCAAGCGCATCAGCCGCGACCTGAAGCTCGTGCAGATCGACATGGATTACCGCACGGTCGGCAAGAACCGCGATATCGATCTCGGTCTCGTCGGCGATCCGGGCGCGATTCTCGGCGCAGTCCTGCAAGCGTCGACGGGACGCCTGAAGAACGACAAGCGTCAGGCGCGCCAGGCGTGGATGCGCGAGCTCGCCGCGCTTGAGGAAACCGCGACCGCCAAGCTGATGCCGCTCTTCACCTCCGATGCGAGCCCGATCCATCCGTACCGCGTCGCGCACGAAATCAACCAGTTCCTCTCCGACGACACGATCTATATCGGCGACGGCGGCGATGTCGTGACGATCTCCGCGCAGGCCGTTCGCCCGCGCCGCCCCGGCCAGTGGATGGACCCGGGCGCGCTCGGCTCGCTCGGCGTCGGCACGGGTTTCGCGATTGCGGCGGGCCTCGCCAACCCCGAGAAAGAAGTACTCTGTTACTACGGCGATGGCGCGTTCTCCATGACGTCCTTCGACATGGAAACCGCGAACCGCTTCGGTGTGCCGTATATCGCGGTGATCGGCAACAACTCCGCGATGAACCAGATCCGCTACGGCCAGCTCGCGAAATACGGCGAAGAGCGCGGCAATGTCGGCAATCTGCTTTCGGATGTGCCGTACGGCCGCTTCGCCGAAATGCTCGGCGGCTACGGCGAGGAAGTGCGCGAAGCCTCGAAGATCGCAGGCGCGCTGCAGCGGGCGCGCGAATCGGTGGCGAAGACGGGCAAAAGCGCGGTCATCAACATCTGGGTCGATCCGACTGTCTACGCGCCGGGCACGATGGCGCAGACGATGTACAAATAAATGTGAACCTATAAACGTCGAACGAAAGAGTTGGGAGACAAGCCATGACGGTGAACACATCTGGCAAGGCGCTGGACGGCGTGCGAATCCTGGATTTCACGCACGTTCAATCGGGGCCGACCTGCACGCAGCTGCTCGCGTGGTTCGGCGCGGACGTCATCAAGGTGGAACGCGCGGGCGCGGGCGACATCACGCGGGAGCAACTGCGCGACATCCCCGACGCCGACAGCCTCTACTTCACGATGCTCAATCACAACAAGCGCTCGATCACCATCGACACCAAGAATCCCGAAGGGAAGAAGGTGCTCGAGACGCTCGTGAAGAAATGCGACGTGCTCGTCGAGAACTTCGCGCCGGGCGCGCTCGATCGCATGGGCTTCACGTGGGAGCGCATCCAGGAACTGAATCCGCGGATGATCGTCGCGTCGGTGAAAGGCTTCGGACCCGGACCGTACGAGGACTGCAAGGTCTACGAAAACGTCGCGCAATGCGCAGGCGGCGCGGCCTCGACGACCGGTTTCGACGACGGCCCGCCGACGGTGACCGGCGCGCAGATCGGCGATTCCGGCACCGGTCTGCATCTCGCGCTCGGCATCGTCACGGCGCTCTATCAGCGCAACTCGACCGGACGCGGCCAGAAAGTGCTCGCCGCCATGCAGGACGGCGTGCTCAACCTCTGCCGCGTGAAGCTGCGCGACCAGCAACGGCTGGAACGCACCGGCGTAATGAAGGAGTATCCGCAATACCCGAACGGCACGTTCGGCGAAGCGGTGCCGCGCGCGGGCAACGCATCGGGCGGCGGCCAGCCCGGCTGGATCCTGAAGTGCAAGGGCTGGGAAACCGATCCGAACGCGTACATCTACTTCATCACGCAGGCGCCGGTATGGGGTGAAATCTGCAAGGTGATCGGCAAGGAGGAATGGATCGACCATCCGGACTACAAGACGCCGAACGCGCGGCTGCCGCATCTGAAGGACATCTTCGCGGAGATCGAGCGCTGGACGATGTCGAAGACCAAGTTCCAGGCGATGGAAATCCTCAACAAGCACGACATCCCGTGCGGCCCCATTCTCTCGATGAAGGAGATCGCCGAAGAACCGTCGCTGCGCAAGACCGGGACCGTGGTCGAAGTGGATCATCCGGTGCGCGGCAAATACCTCACGGTCGGCAATCCGATCAAATTGTCCGACAGCCCGACGGACGTCGTGCGCTCGCCGCTGCTCGGCGAGCACACGGACGAAGTCATGGCCGAGCTCGGCTACACGCCTGACCAGGTCGCCACGCTGAGAAGCCTCGGCGCGATCTGAGCGCATCCACGCAGTTGCTTTGCCTCCCGCCGCCTTCGAGAGAAGGCGGCGCGGACCCGGCACGCCCATATAAATCGGAGATACGCGACATGAACAGCACGGTTGTCCAGGAACGCAGCGAAGCAGCCAACTCATCCACGCACGCGGCGCCGGTCGTGCCGCTGCACGCACCCGACGCGAAGCGCCGCGTCGCCGAAGTATTCGATCGCGTGAAGGCCGAAGGCCGCACCTCGCTCACGGCGCCCGAAGGCAAGCTCGTCTGCGATGCATACGGCATCGCGGTGCCGCAGGAAGGCGTCGCGAAGTCTGCGGACGATGCCGCGAAGCTCGCGTCGTTCATCGGCTTTCCGGTGGTGCTGAAGATCGTATCGCCCGAAATCCTGCACAAGACCGAAGCGGGCGGCGTGCTGGTCGGCGTGAAGAACGAAGCCGACGTGCGGGCCGGCTTCGACACGATCATTTCGAATGCGAAGAAATACGACCCGAACGCGACGCTCGTCGGCGTCCAGGTCCAGCAGATGGTCGGCGCCGGGCAGGAAGTGATCATCGGCGCGGTGACCGATCCGTCGTTCGGCAAGCTGATCGCGTTCGGTCTCGGCGGCGTGCTCGTCGAAGTGCTGAAAGACGTGACCTTCCGCCTCGCGCCCGTGACGCGCGACGAAGCCGCATCGATGCTCGACGGCATCCAGGCCGCCGAAGTGCTGCGCGGCGTGCGCGGCTCGGAGCCGGTGAATCGCGAGGCGCTCATCACGCTGATCGAGCGCGTGTCGCGTCTCGTCGATGACTTCCCGCAAATTTCGGAGATGGACCTGAACCCGGTCTTCGCGAGCCCGAACGGAGCGGTGGCGGCGGACGTGCGCATCGTGATGGACTTCGAGCCGGCGGCGCCGCGCTACCGGCCGACGCAGGAGCAGATCGTCAAGCAGATGAACCGCATCATGAAGCCCGATGCGGTCGCGGTGATCGGCGCGTCGAACGAGGACGGGAAGATCGGCAATTCGGTGATGAAGAACCTCATCAACGGCGGCTATCAGGGCACGATCTATCCGATCCATCCGAAAGCCGACGAGATCATGGGCCGCAAGGCCTACAAGAGCGTGAAGGACGTGCCCGGCGTGATCGATGTGGCCGTTTTTGCGATTCCGGCGAAGTTCGTCGCGCAGGCGCTCGTCGAAGTGGGCGAGAAGCAGATTCCGGGCGCCGTGCTGATTCCTTCCGGCTTTGCCGAGACCGGCAATCACGAAGGCCAGGAGGAGATCGTCAGGATCGCGCGCCAGTACGACATCCGCATGATGGGCCCGAACATTTACGGCTTCTACTACACGCCGAAGAACCTGTGCGCGACGTTCTGCACGCCATATGACGTGAAAGGCAAGGCCGCGCTGTCGTCGCAATCGGGCGGCATCGGCATGGCGATCATCGGCTTTTCGCGCTCGGCGAAAATGGGCGTGTCGGCGATCGTGGGCCTCGGCAACAAGAGCGATGTCGATGAAGACGATCTGCTCACGTTCTTCGAACAGGACGACAACACCGAGATCATCGCGCAGCATTGCGAGGACCTGAAGGATGGACGTGCGTTCGCCGAGGCCGCGAAGCGCGTGTCGAAGAAGAAGCCGGTCGTGGTTCTGAAGGCGGGCCGCACGAGCCTCGGCGCGCGCGCGGCGAGCTCGCACACCGGCGCGCTCGCGGGCAACGACAAGATCTACGAAGACGTGTTCCAGCAATGCGGCGTGATCCGCGCGCGCTCCCTGCGCGATCTGCTTGAATTCGCGCGCGGCATTCCGAAGCTGCCGACGCCCAAGGGCGAGAACGTCGTCATCATCACGGGGGCGGGCGGCTCGGGCGTGCTCCTCTCGGATGCGTGCGTCGACAACAACCTGTCGCTGATGACGATGCCCGACGATCTCGACGCCGCGTTCCGCAAGTTCATCCCGCCGTTCGGCGCGGCCGGCAATCCCGTCGACATCACCGGAGGCGAGCCGCCGACGACGTACAAGAACACGATCCGCCTCGGGCTGGAAGACGATCGCATCCATTCGATCATCCTCGGCTACTGGCACACGATCATCACGCCGCCGATGGTCTTCGCGAAGCTCGTGATTGAAGTGAAGGAGGAGATGAAAGCGCTCGGCATCGAGAAGCCGATCGTCGCGTCGCTGGCGGGCGACGTGCAGGTCGAGGAAGCGGCGGAGTATCTTTACGAGCATGGCGTGCCTGCTTACGCCTACTCGACGGAACTGCCCGTCGCGGTGCTCGGCGCGAAATACAAGTGGGCGCGCGGCGCGGGTTTGATCTGATGTAAGGAGGAGGGGACGAGAGCGCGGGCCATGTACGCCCGCGCTCCTCACAAGGGAGGCAAACTTGACACACTGGATTCGTTTTCGCGATGCGGGCGGCAGCATCGGTTTCGGCACGCTCGATCAGCACTCGGGCCGCGTCGTGCAGCACGAAGGCGCGATGTTCGACCGCCCGCGCCCGACCGACATCTCCTTTGCCGCCGCCGACCTCGCGCTGCTCGCGCCGTGCCAGCCAAGCAAGGTCATCGCGCTGTGGAACAACTACTACGCGCTGTCGCAGAAGCTCGACAAGGCGCCGCCGCAGCATCCGCTCTTTCTCATCAAGCCGCCGATGTCGGTGATCGGGCCAAACGAGTCGATCCGCCGGCCGAAGAGCTATCACGGCAAGATCGCGTATGAGGGCGAACTGGGCATCGTGATCGGCAAGACGGTGAGCGGGGCGTCGGTCGAGGAGGCGCAGGCGGCGATCTTCGGCTTCACGTGCGTGAACGACGTCACCGCGATCGAGCTGTTGCAGGAAGATCCCAACTTCGCGCAGTGGTGCCGCTCGAAAGGCTTCGACACGTTCACCTGTCTCGGGCCCGCGATCGTCACGCCGGGCAACGGCTTCGACTGGCGCGCATCGAGCGTCGTCACGACGGTCGAAGGCGTCGAGCGCCAGAATTATCCTCTCGACGACATGATCTTCTCGCCCGCCGAGCAAGTGAGCATGTTGTCGCAAGACATGACGCTCGTGCCCGGCGATGTGATCGCGTGCGGCACGTCGATCGGCGTCGGCTCGATCAAGGACGGCGCGCGCGTGGATGTGTCGATCGCGGGCATCGGCACGCTGTCGAACGTGCTGGCCGCCTGAAGGAGCGACGCATGTCCGATGCTCTCGCCGGGGCGCTTTGCGTGCTCGCGGCGCTGTCGGCGGGTTCGTCGATGCGCATGGGCGCGGCGCGTTTGCGCGCGTGGGCGGTGGCCGGCGCGGTGATCGTCGCCGCTGCTTGCGCGAGCGGCGGGCCGGCTGCCATCGCGCCGCTGGCCGCGGCGCTCCTGCTTGCGGCTTTCGCGGGCTTGGCCGGATATCGATTCGACGGGGGCGCGTCCAGTGCATCGACGCACGCGTTGCTCGCCACGATCGCTTTCGTCGCATGGGTGCTGCCGGGCCTGAATGGCACGTGTGGGGTGTTGGCGGGCGGCGCGATTGCGGCGCTGGGTCATCTGATCTTTGCGCGGACGAAGCGCGAGAACCTGATCCTCCAGCCGCTGCATCTCGCCTGTGCCGGCGCGTGCGCGGCGCTCGCCTATGGGCTCGGCGCGCAACCGGGCGCGCTCGCCGTGGTGTCGGTCATTGCGATGGTCGCGCTCATCGGCGCGCATTTGTCGCTCGCGATGGGCGGCGCGGCGGGCGCACCTGCGGCGAGCCTGATGAGCGCAGCGGCCGCGGGCGGCCTCGCCCTTGCGGCGGCGATCGACGGCACGCATGGCGCGCTCGCCGTGGCGGCTGTCGGGATCGCGATCGGCTGCGCGCGGTCGGCGGCGCTCGTCGGCATCGTGCGCGAGGCACCATGAACGACAAGGCCGGCGCAGTGTCCCGCGCCGGCCCTGGTCTCGATGTGTCACGCGCACGGCAATCCGCGCATCAACGATCGCGGTTCCACAACGCGCCCAGCATGAAGCCCACCGCCGCGGCGATCAGCACGCCCTGAATCGGCTGATTCGCCACCGCGAGGCGCACGTTGTCGACAGTCTGCCCGTAGCTCTGCTGCAAGTTGCCGTACGCCTGCCGCACTTTGCCCTCGGCTTGCGTCGCTTCGTCGCCCGTCAGTGCGCCGACCGTGTCCTGCACCTTGCCGACGACTTTTTGCGCCACGCCTTCCACTTGATCCTGCACCATGGTGCCTCCCTTTGGTTGAGCGGTTTCTTCCTGAGTCCGGATTTGCCGGAACGCACCAGTGCAGCACGCCGCGTGCCTACGTCCGCTCACGCCGGCCCGATCAGGCTTTGGACGGTGTCGATCAGATCGTCGATCGAAAACGGCTTGCGGCGAAACTGCGCGTGCGGATGCTCGAGCGCCGGCGCATTGGCGGCCGCGCTCATCAGAATCACGGGCACGCGCGCGAGCCCGTCGCTTGCCGCCAGTTGCCTGACCAGCTCGACGCCGTCCATGTGCGGCATCATCCAGTCGGTAATGACGAGCGCGGGCGGATTCGAGCGCGCCGCGTCGAGCGCGATGCGCCCGTTGGACGCGGTCGAGACCTCGTAGCCCTCCATTTCGAGCACGAGCCGCCACGTGGTCAGAATGTCGAATTCATCGTCGACGACGAGGATCTTTTTCATGCGCGCGCGCCGGGGTCCGACACGGAGAGCGCGGGCGCGATCGACGGGTGTCCGGACAGCAGACCCGTCGGGCCGATGAAGCCTTCGCTCATATGCAGGCCGCGCGAGTCGATCGTGAGACGGCGAATCGCCGAATCGTGCGAGCCTTCGCGCTGCTTGACGATCGACACCATGCGATACAGCGCGGAATTCGCCTCCACATAGCGCATGAGCACGATGTTCTCCGTCATCGCGGACGCGCGCAGCGTCGTGGGCAGCCTCACCTCGCCGTAGAGCGGCATCTCCTCGGTGACGATGGTGGTCACGCCCGCGTTGCGCAGGCGGTGCATGAGCGCGTTGAGAAAGAGCCCGAAGCGCTCGGTGCGGTTCGCGGACTGGAAAAATCCGTCGATACCGTCGACGACGAGCCGCGACGCATTCGCGTTTCTGACCGCGTTCATCAACTCGACGGCGAGCTCGTCGATCGCCAGTTCGACGGCCGGATGCCAGTGAATCACGAGGCGTCCGTCCTGGACGGCCGGCACGAGATCGATGCCGACCTCCTGCGCTTTCGCCAGCAGCCGTTCGGGCGACTCGTAGAGGCCGAAATAGACGCAGCGCTCGCCGCGCTCCACGCCGGCCTGCAGGAACTTGAGCGACACGAGCGTCTTGCCGACGCCCGACGGCCCGACGAGCGTGGTCGTCGAGCCGCGCACGACGCCGCCGCCGAGCATCTGGTCGAAATCGGGAAACGCGAAGCCGAGCCTGCTCTTGAAATCGGGCGGCCCTTGATCGTTCGCGGGCGACGCCTCGATGCGCGGAAACGTCTCGAGGCCGTGCTCGGTGATCTTGAAGAAGTGCTTGCCGAGCAGGTGATCGCGGGCGCGCAGCTTGTGGACCTCGATCTCGCGGGCGCGCCGCATGCCGGTGTTGTAGCGGTTCAGCTCGATGAGCCCGTCGACGAGCGTGTGCTCCGGATGCGGCTCGTTGCCCGACAGCGGCGCGAGGATCAGCGTCGTGCAGCGCGCGGCGCTCACGAATGCCGACAGTTCGTGGATGAACTGCGAAAGTTCGAGTTCCGTCGAGCTGAATTCGCGTGCACTGCGGAATCCGTCGATGACCATGAAGCGCGGCCGGCTCGTCTTGATGGTCGAGGCGATCAGCGCGAGAAAACCGGACAGGCCGTCGCGCATCAGTTCGTGATAGCCGGAGACGAAGAGCATCCGGTCGGAGATGGCGTCGGCGTTGTAGAACGAGAGTCCCTTCAGATGGGACAGAAGCTTGGTATGCGATTCGGCGATCAGGGTGATGTACAGCACCATGTCACCCTGCGCGACGCGATGAAAGCCGATTTGCGACGAGAGGATCGTCTTGCCCGCGCCCGCCATCCCTTCGATCAGATACAGGCCGCCTTCGACGAGGCCGCCGCCCAGAATCTCGTCCAGGCCCACGACGCCGGTCGTGACGTTGCCGTCGATGGGGCCGGACTGTCTGGTTCGATCGGTCGAGTGCTTGTCGTCTTGATTCATGGCATTTTCGTTTTTACTTGGCGATCCGGCATTTTTGCGATGGCGCATTATGGCCGAGTCTTGGCAAGCTGTGGCCGCCTGCCGTGCTGATGATCGCCGCCGCCCTGCCTTCCGTGGGCGGTGCCTTGTGTTTCCAGGGCGCTTTTTGCGCTTCCGCTATGGTCCTCGAACCATGCGCCGGCCGCGCGTGCGCGCACACATGAACGCCGGCGGCACGCATTTTTCACACCCGATCCCCGTGGCGGATGAGAAAGGCTGCCGCCGGGCAAGAAGTCTTTGAGAACTCTCTCATGGGCAGAAGGCGCGGCGACTGTTGAAATAACGAACCATGCAGTACACGGACGCCGTGTTTCCTCCGGCTGCTCCATTCCGGCGCTCGCGCGCCCTCATTGCCTTTTCCTTGCCATGCACCGTTCGCACCCGATCCCGGGCGCTCTCGCGCTCATTGCCAGCTTTTTCGCGCTTTTTGCCGCGGCCGCCGGGCCGGTTCACGCGGTCCAGCCTTTGCCCGACGCGGGCATTCTGTCGGCCGCGCCGTTCGACTTCCGCGCAGACCATGACATTTTCTCGCGCATGCCAGGCCTACCGGGCGATTCTCGCATTCTCAAACCGGTCGAAACCTTGCGCAGCGCGAGCGAGCCGCGATTGCAGCAAGACGGTTCCCGGCGCCAGCCGTCGATTTAAATCCGCGCGTTTCAAAGCGATTCAGGCGTCTGGAATCGGCGGCTTCACAGCGCCAATTCTTTTCGAGTGATGTGCTTTGCCGTTACGGAAGAATCGCAATGCAGCGCTGGGCTTATTACGTTGCGCTTCAGAAAAGAAAAATATGGCGCGTGACCAAAACACAAAATGACGGGCGCGCCGAACCCGTTTATTCCGATTTCGCTAAAACATCGATCACTCGCCGATGCGGGAATCAAGCGTATCAAGCTGCCGACAGGCAAATCTGCGCGCAGTGTGAGCGCGCCGAGCGGCTAGAAGCCGATCTCGATATTGCTCGCGCGCCGCAAAGCCAGGCGACGGCTTGTCAGCCGGAGCAGCAGAACGCGATCCGCGAATTGCGCACCGGACGGGCCGCCGCGCAGGCGCAGCTTCAACCGCGGCAGACCCGCGTGCAGGAACTGCAAACGCAGTCCGATGGCGATCTCCCCGCGCCGGTCAAATAGGCGCTTTGAAATACGCATGAGAGGCGTCTTCAATTTGGGAGTTGTCCGCTTAAGCCGCGCAAATCGTCGGGCTACAATCCCGCAGCTTTTGGAGTGCTCATCGAAAGTCGAGCGCATCCGAATGACCCATGAATCCGCCTGCCGCCTCTGGCATGAGCCCAGGCCTGGAAATGAGGCGCGCTTTCGGCGGCTTCGCGCTTTCAAATTGACTCGCATGTACACCAAATTGCTCACGAAAACCCTTGCCGTTAGTCTTATCGCCGCTGCTGCACTTGCGGGTTGCTCGTCCACCACGGGACCGGCGTTCAATATCAGCCAAATTCAGACGTCGGATGGTCAAAAGGCTTACCGCGCCGAATGCTACGGTGTTTTCGAGAACGGCAGCGCCTGTATGGCCGCCGCTCAGAAGATGTGCGGCAATCAACCGTTGAATGTGCTCCAGACGCTCGCCGGTACTCAGACGCCGAACGATCCCCGCAACGTGATCTTCAATTGCGCGACGCCGGTGCAGGCGGCGCCGGTTGCGCCCGTGACCAGCACGCCGGCGCCCGAGCCGCAGCCGGCTCCCGTCAAGGCAGCGGCCCCCGCGCCGCGCAAGATCTTGCTGGACGAGAAGACGAACTTCGCCTTCGATAGCGCCGTGCTAACGCCGAAGGCCAAGGGCATTCTGAATCAGCTCGTCGCCGAGTCACAGGGTGCGAACTTCGCCTCCGTGACGGTCGAGGGCTATACGGATTCGACCGGGCCGAATGCCTATAACGTCAGTCTGTCCCAGCGTCGCGCGCAGGCCGTGCTCACGTATCTGAAAGAACGCGGCCTGCATGCCGACAATTACTCGGTGAAGGGATTCGGTAAGGCGAACCCGATCGCGTCGAACGCTACGAGCGTCGGTCGTGCGGAGAATCGTCGCGTGGAAGTCACGCTCACGCCGTAAAACGGCGAAGTACGTCGCTCACGAAAAAGCCCGCGAACCATTTCGGTTCGCGGGCTTTCTTATCTTTGCGCCGAGGACGGCCGGTTCAGAAGAGCGCGAGTTGCTCGCGACCCGGGCCGCCCTCCAGCGTGAGCAAGTGACGCTTGCGTTCCACGCCGCCGGCGTAGCCGGTCAATTCTCCGTCGCCGCCGATCACGCGGTGACACGGCACGATGATCGCAATCGGATTGCGGCCGTTCGCGCCGCCGACCGCCCGCGATGCGCCCGCGGGCAAGCCCAGTCGGCGCGCGAGATCGCCGTAGGTCCATGCTTCGCCGAAAGGGATCTGCCGCAGTGCATCCCAGACCTGCCGCTGAAACGCTGTGCCGTTGAGCGTCAACGGGATCGAAAACGCCTTGCGCACGCCAGAGAAGTATTCGCCGATCTGCTCGCGCGCCTCGCCGATTACGCGCGATGCGGGCGGCGTCTCGGACAGCGTCGGCTCCGGCAACCCGGCGGGAAAGTGCTTCTGCCCGAGAAAGAAGAGCCCGGTCAAGCAGTCGTCTTCGGCGCGATACAGGATGTGCCCAAGCGGACTCGGGCCGACATGGCATTCGATCACTTCGATTTCTCCGCGCGGCTGTCTCCGATCGCCGCTTCAGATAAACGGGTTGTCAGCGGTGCCTGACGGCGCGGCCGGTTCGTCGGGCAACTTCGCGGGCAGCGAGGCCTCGCTCTGCAATGCTTCGATGATCGCACCGAGCGCCTTCTGAAGCGCGAGCGCGTTGGCAAGTCCCGCCTTGTCGCGGGCAATCGTCAGATCGCCGCTGATCGTCAGTCGCTTCACGCCGTTTTCGATGTTGATCGCGTCGCCCGCGATGTTCATCACGTCCGTATCGTTCGCAAATGGTTTAAACACCTCGCAACCCTCCAATTCGTTTGTCCTTCAGTCCGTCCGGTATGCCGGGAAACGCGAGACCGCTCATCGCTTCCAGCTCGCGCACGGTTTTCATCGTGTACGTGTCCGTCGGCGTATTTTCAACCACCACCGCGAACGCAATCTGCCGCTGTGGCAAATAGACCACCTTGTACAGTTGCGTCGGCACGAACACGCGCGATTCGCCGATCGTCTGCAACTGACGGCCGGAAAAGAGCGGGCCGGTGACGACGAACGCTTCGCCCGATTCCTCCGTCAGCCTGCGCACCGCTTCCTCGATGCGCGACCAGATGCGCCGGTTGTTCGAGGGATCCTGCGGCACGATGTTCGCAAGCGAAAACGATTCGGCCATGCCTTGCTTGCTCGCGCGATCGCCCGCGGGGCTCATATGGCCGCGGTCGTAACCGCTCTTCTTGTAATCGGAAAGCTGCGCGCTCTCACCGGGCGGCAAGCGCTTTTCGACGAAGAAGCGATTGGTGCGCGTGTTGTTCTTTGCCTGATCGACACTGTTGGCGGTCAGATGTTCCGCCGACCAGAGCGGTCCTTTGGTGATGCCGGAGTGAAGCAGCGCGAAGTCGGTGTAGCAGACTTCCTGCGTCTCCGCGCGCATCTTAGAATTGACGACGACCGGCGCGCGGCCGTTGGGACTGAACTGCGGGCAGTCGCTCGCGGATGCGCCGATACTGACGAATGCGAAGAGCGCGGCGGCGAATGCCTTGATACGGAATGACATGCTTGTAAAGATCCAGACGACGATCGGGGCCGCAAGTATAAGCGCTGCAGACAGGGCGCGGGGCGGGCAGCGCGTGGGCGCGTGAACTTTCAAGCGCGCTAGAATGCGTCGGCCGACGTCATCTCGAAATGGAAAAAATGAATCCAGTGCGTAGCAAGCCGTCCGTCCTTCGTTCTGTCGTGTTGTCGCTCGCGATGTCCTGCGCTTTTCACGCCCATGCCGAGGACACCGCGCCAGCAGCCGGCAATGACGGCCCCGCCTACGGCCCCGAGCTGCAAGGCTTCGACTATCCGTATCCGGTTGCGCAATTCGCGCTCACGTCGCAGCGCCAGGTCGTGCGCATGGCCTATATGGACGTGCATCCGCTGCATCCGAACGGTCGCACCGCGGTGCTTCTGCACGGGAAGAATTTCTGTTCGGCGACCTGGAAGCAGACTATCGAAACCTTGACCGATGCGGGTTATCGCGTCATCGCGCCGGATCAGATCGGCTTTTGCAAGTCGACCAAGCCCGCGCGTTATCAGTACAGCTTTCAGCAACTCGCGCGCAACACGCATGCGCTGCTGACGGCGCTCGGCGTATCGAAGGCGACGCTCATCGCGCATTCGACGGGCGGCATGCTCGCAGTGCGCTATGCGCTCATGTATCCGCGCGAGACGCAGCAGCTCGTGCTCGTCAATCCGACCGGACTCGAAGACTGGAAGGCGAAAGGCGTGCCGTCGATATCGATCGACGACTGGTACGCGCGCGAGCTCAAAACGAGCGCCGATGGCATCCGCCGTTACGAGACGAACACGTACTATTCAGGGCAATGGCGCGCCGATTACGAACCGTGGGTGCAGATGCTCGCGGGCATGTATCGCGGGCCGGGCAAGGACATCGTCGCGTGGAACTCGGCGCTGCTCTACGACATGATCTACACGCAGCCGGTCGTCTACGAATTCGATCAGTTGAAGACGCCGACGCTGTTGCTCATCGGCGACAAGGACAACACGGCGATCGGCAAGGATCTCGCGCCGCCGGAAATCCGCCCGACGCTCGGCCGCTATCCGGATCTTGCGAAGCTGGCGAAGGAGCGCATCGAGGGCGCGAAACTCGTCGAGTTTCCCGAGCTGGGCCACGCGCCGCAGATGCAGGATCCGGCGACGTTCCACAAGGCGCTGCTGGATGGCCTCGCCGCACTTAAGCCGAATTCGCAGTAGTTCAGCTTCGATCGGGCGCGCACGACACGCGCTCGATCGCAGGCACCTGCACCGCCAGCGTGATGCCGCGCGCCACCATGAAAAGGGTGAGCGCAAGCCACAACCCGTGATTGCCGAGCGATCCCGCGAGCGCCCAGGCGGCGAGCAGAAACACCGTGAGCGAGACTGCCATCGCTTTCATGAGTTCGTGCGTGCGCGTTGCGCCGATGAACACGCCGTCGAGCTGAAAGCCCGCTACGGATGCGAGCGGCAGAACCGACGCCCACGGCAGATAGCGCGCCGCCGCCGCGTGCACGACGGCCTGATCGGTCAGCTTGCCGATGATCCATTCGCCGCTTATCCAGTAGACGATGGAAAAGCCCGCCGCGCCGATCGCGGACCAGAGCATCGTGATCTTCACCGCCTGCCGGAACGCGTGACGGTCGCGCGCGCCGGCCGCCGCGCCGACGAGCGCCTCGGCCGCGTGCGCGAAACCGTCGAGTCCGAAGGACATGAAGGTCTGGAAGTTCAGCAGGACGGCGTTGGCGGCGAGGATCGCATCGCCCTCGCGCGCGCCGAGATGCGCGAACCAGGCATACGAGCCGAGCAGACAGATCGTGCGGATGAAGATGTCGCGGTTGAGCGCAACCAGCCGCCTGAGCGCGTGCCCGTCGAAGAGTGAACGGGGCGCGAGCGGCGCGAGATCGCGCGGACGCAAATGCCAGAGAATCGCGACGCCGAGCGAGAAGCCGCAGAAATCCGCGAAGGCGGTCGCCGCGCCGATGCCCGCGATGCCCCAGTCGAAGCGATACACGAACAGCAGCACCGCGACGATGTTCACCAGATTGATGAAGATCTGCGTGACGAGCGCGAGCCGCACGCGCTGGCAGCCGAGCAAATACCCGAGCACGACATAGTTGCCGAGCGCGAACGGCGCGGCCCAGATGCGCGCATGACAATACGCGCGCGCGGTGTCCTGGACGGCCGCGCTGCCGCCCAGCGCGACGAGTCCGTAGCGGATGATCGGCATCTGTAGCGCGAGCACCGCCACGCCGATCGCGAGCGCGAGCAGCAGGGCGCGCAGCACGCTCGCGCGCAAGGCGTCGTCGTCGTGTGCACCGAACGCCTGCGCGACGAGCCCCGTCGTGCCCATGCGCAGAAAGCCGAAGCCCCAGAACACGAAGCTGAACACGAGCCCGCCGAGCGCGACGCCGCCGAGATACTGCGGTCCGTCGAAATGCCCGGCGACGGCCGTATCGACCGCGCCGAGAATCGGTTGCGTCAAATTGGCGAGGACGATCGGAAACGCGAGCATCAACACGCGCTTGTGCCAGTGCACGGGCAGCGCGGTGGTTCCGGGCGAATCGTTTTGCGGAGTCGTCTGCAAGGTGTTCGGGCTGGCGGTTCGTAACAAGGGCGTCATTGTCCGGAGCGGACGCGGACCACGCAACTTCACGCCAGCGCCGATAATGCGCGTCATGAGAACATTCGCGCTCTATGTCGTCACGGCCATTGCCGAGATCGCCGGTTGTTATTTTCCGTATCGATGGCTCAGGGAGGGCGGCTCGCCGTGGCTCGCCGTGCCCGGCGCGCTGTCGCTCGCGCTGTTCGCGTGGCTGCTCACGCTGCACGACACCGCGGCGGGGCGCATCTATGCGGCCTACGGCGGCGTGTATATCGGCGTGGCGATCGCGTGGCTATGGGCCGTCGAGCGCATCCGGCCGACGGCGTGGGATGTCGCGGGCGGGGCGATCGCACTCATCGGCATGGGCGTGATCGCGTTCCAGCCGCGCGTCTGACGCGGATCAGGCCTCCAGCGCCAGCAGCGCGAATGTCGCGAGCCAGTGCTCGCCCATGTAATCGCCCGCCACATGCGCAATGCCCGCCGCCAGATGTTCGCTCGCGGCCGCATCGAGCACCGCGATGCGCGCGTCGCCCGCAGGCAATGCCCGCGCGATCGTGCGCTGGCACCACGCGCGGGAAAGGTTCAGCCCGTCGAGGTGCGCGAGCTTGCCGTCGCTGCGATCGGTGACGGTGGCGGGCGCGAAGAGCGTCGCCGGTTCGCGTGCGGCAATGCGCGGCAGAAACCGGTCGAACCAGCCGACGAAACGCTCGTCCGGCAGCACATGGCGCATCAGCACGGCTTCCATCAGCGAAGGCGACAGGAATTCGTCGCCCGCCGGCTCCCACGCCTGACAGCTTTCGTCCTTCTCGAACCAGCGCAAGGCCGTCTCGCTGAGCAGGCGTTCGAAGCCCGCGTCGTGCGTGGCGCGCGCGTAGCCGATCGAGAGCGTCAGCGCGAACGCCATGTTGAAGTGCGTGCCGACCCGAAGCGGATACGTCGACTTCGGCAGAAAGTCTTCGAAGCGGGCGACGAACGCATCGGCGAGCGGGGCAAGCGTGCGGGCCCAGCGCGCGCCGTCCTCGGACTGCATCGAGCGGAGCTGCGCTGCGAGCGCGAGCAGCCACGCCCAGCCGTAGGGCCGCTCGAAGCCGCGCGCTGCGGGACGCTGCAGATACGCGACTTCGGCGGCGACGTTGGCATCGGTGAAATGCGCGTCGATCACCGCACGGATGCGCGGCGCCTCCGGCAACGCGGGAAAGCGGTCGTACAGCCGCGCGATCAGCCAGTAGCCGTGAACGCACGAATGCCAATCGAAGCTGCCGTAGAAGATCGGATGCAGCGCGCGCGGGCTTTGAACATCGGCGTCGCCCGCCATGACATGGTCGAGCTTGTTCGGATACTCGCGCGTCAGATGGCCGAGCGCGACCTGGGCGAACTTCGACGCAAGCGCGGCGTCGAGGGTAATCGGTTGATGCGGGTTCATGCGGTCCTCGTCGATGCGAATCGTGATCCCGAGACTTTATCGATAATTAGTTGGCGAAATCTTCGATCAGGGTAATCACCTAGGATGAATGGCCGAGGCATCGGCGGAACGCATCCAAAGCGCCGCATAAACCCGCCGCAAGGGCGGCGAATGCTTTTACGGCAAGCCTGAGCGAGCGACGGACGCCATTGCGCGGCGCGGCGCGACCGCGCGACTGCGCGAATTTTCTGACGCCATCCGGCCGTCTTTCGCGCGCCACGAACGCGCGCTTTCGTCCGAACCGTCGTATAAACTTGCGCCCGAACGCCGCCAAGAGCGTCCGGACCGGGGGACACGAGCCCCGGCACACGCCATCCAGACAGTGACCAAGAGATCAGAAAGAACATGACCGACCTTCCCGCTTATACCGCAGAGGACACCCGGCGCCGCGTTTTCGCAATCGTCGGCGCCTCGTCGGGCAACCTCGTCGAGTGGTTCGACTTTTACATCTACTCGTTCCTCGCGCTGTACTTCTCGGCGGCGTTCTTCCCGGGCGGCAACCCGACGGTCCAGTTGCTGAACACCGCGGGCGTGTTCGCGGCGGGCTTCCTGATGCGTCCGATCGGCGGCTGGCTTTTCGGCCGCATCGCCGACAAGCACGGTCGCCGCAACGCGATGATGATCTCCGTGCTGATGATGTGCGGCGGCTCGCTCGTCATCACCTTTCTGCCGACTTACGCGTCGATCGGCGCGTGGGCGCCGTTCCTGCTCCTGATCGCGCGCCTGTTCCAGGGTTTGTCCGTGGGCGGCGAATACGGCACGAGCGCGACCTACATGAGTGAAGTGGCGCTGCGCGGCCGGCGCGGTTTCTTCGCGTCGTTCCAGTACGTGACGCTGATCGGCGGGCAGCTTGCCGCGCTCCTCGTGCTGGTGGTGCTGCAACAGTTCCTGTCGACGGAAGAGCTGAAGGCGTGGGGCTGGCGCATTCCGTTCTTCATCGGCGCGTGCGCGGCGCTGGTTTCGCTCTACCTGCGACGCTCGCTCGACGAAACCTCGACCGCCGAAACGCGTCATCGCAAGGAGGCCGGCACGCTCGCGGGTCTCATGCAGCACAAGGCCGCTTTCATGACCGTCGTGGGCTTCACGGCGGGCGGCTCGCTCATTTTCTACACGTTCACGACCTACATGCAGAAGTACCTGGTCAACACGGCGGGCATGCACGCGAAAACCGCCAGCAACGTGATGACCGCCGCGCTGTTCGTCTATATGCTGCTGCAGCCCGCGTTCGGCGCGCTGTCGGATCGCATCGGCCGTCGCGCATCGATGCTCTGGTTCGGCGCGCTCGCGACCATCGGCACGGTGCCGTTGCTGCACGCGCTCTCGACGGTGGCGAGCCCGGTCATGGCGTTCGTGCTGGTCGTGATCGCGCTTGCGATCGTCAGCTTCTATACGTCGATCAGCGGTCTCATCAAGGCGGAAATGTTTCCGCCGGAAGTGCGCGCGCTGGGCGTCGGGCTGTCCTATGCGGTTGCCAACGCGGTGTTCGGCGGCTCGGCGGAATATGTCGCGCTGTGGCTCAAGTCGGCGGGCAGCGAATCGACGTTCTTCTGGTACGTCACGGTGATGTGCGCGATTTCGCTCATCGTCTCCTGGCGCATGCTCGATCCGAGCAAGGAAGGATATCTGCGCAACGAACCGTAAGCTTTCGGGCGGCGCGCGCGGCGGCAATGCAGCGTCGTGTCGCATGCGTGGCATCGAGCGGCGCGCGGTTATCCGCCACGCTTGCCGACGACGGTAGTATGGTGTTTTATGCGGTATGTGGACGGCGCACCGGTCGCGGTGCGCAGCGATATTCGGGAACCGGATATGCATGCGCGCGGATCTGGTGCGCGCAACGCCGATGCGCCCAATCGGACGCGTCGGTCTGCCTGGAGCCTGTTCATGGAAGATTTCGACGAAACGCTGTTCCTTGTCTGGCGAGCCAATATGAACGTGCTGGTCGGCTCGCCGGGAGGCGCTGCGCGCCTCGCGCGCATGATGAGCTTCTCGCCGACGTTCATGAAGCTGATCGTCGCCGGTCAGCGCGATTTCAACGAGGAGTTCGTGCGCGGTATCGAGCTCGTGACTGGCCTGCCGCCGCACTGGATGGACGAGCGCCGCACGCTGGAAGACGTGCCGCCGGACGTCCTGCGCGCGATCGACGAGGAAACGCCGATGGCCGTGTTTCGCGGCACGGCCCATCCCGCGCCGAAGCGCTCCGTGCTGCGCGGCCCGGAACCGCTGCTTTCCCAGACCGAGGCGACGCGCCGCGTCGCCGATCTCGCCCAGCAACAGGCCGAGATGAACCGTCGCGATCTGCTTTTTCGCAAGAATCGCGAACTGCTTTCACAGGATTTGCGCCGCCTGGAGCGCCAGCTCGGCCTGCTTCAGGTCGAAGGGATGCAGCCGAAGGTCGACGAACTCATCGCGTCGGATCGCATGAGCGAGGCGGCGAAGGCCGACCTGACCGGACGTCTCGAACAGATCGACAAGCACGTGAAGCTCTTACATCAGCATGTCGAGAAGCTCGTTGTGCTTCTTTCGAGCCCGGACGAGCCCGAGGGGGGCGAATAACTATTTCTTCCTGCCGTCCCTCGGGGTGTCCGGCTCGGGGTGCACGGCGATCGGGTCGCTCGCGGGAAAGGTTTCTTCCAGCGCTTCGTCGAGCAAGTCCTCTTCGTTATCCGGCTTCGGCTGGTCCTGTTTCGAACGTTCATCCCGGCTGACTTTCTTCATGGTGCGCTCCGTGATGCGAAGTGATCGTCGATCCAATATAGCAGCCCCGATGCGCCCTCGCAGTCAGCCTTCGCGGCGGTAATCCGCGGGGCGCACGCCCGTCCACTTCCTGAACGCGCGCCGGAACGCGCTCGGTTCCGCGAAACCGAGCGCATCGGCGATTTGCGGAATCGTCTCCTGCGTGTGCGCGAGGCGCGCGATCGCGAGGTCGCGTCTCAATGCGTCCTTGATCGCCTGATAGGTGAGGCCTTCCTGCTTCAGGCGGCGCCGCAGCGTCGCTTCGGCCATGTGGAGCGCCGCCGCGATGCTCTCGGCTTCGGGCCAGTCCGTCGGCGCGGTTTGCTTCAGGCGCGTCCTGACGCGCGCCGCGAGCGAATCCGGATTGCGATATTTCACGATGAAATTCGCCGGCGCGTCGCGCAGGAAGCGCTTGAGCGTGGCGGGCGTCTGCACGACCGGCAGCGCCGCGCATTCGGCCGACAGATCGACGAACGAGCGCGTCTCGCCGAAACGCAGATCGTTGCAGAGCATCAGCCGGTATTCGTCGCTGTCGGCGGGTTCGGCGCAGCGCATCTGCGCCGCCAGCACCGGAATGCGCCGCCCGACCAGCCAGCACAGCAGCCCGTACACGAGGATGAAACCCGTCGCGTAGGCGAACATCGTCTTGGGCGCGCCGGTGTCCTCGAGCCAGATGCGCACCCGCCTTTCGTCGATGTCGACCTCGAACCTCAGCTCATCCAGCACGATGCGCATGAAGTTCGAGATGCGTGCGAGCGCGTGCGCGCCGTCGCGCGAGGACAGCGCCGCGTGGCACAGCAGCACGAAGCTGCCGCGCCGCATCGGATGCGCATCCTGGCCGAAGAACTCGTCGTCGAGCGCGTCGGCGGTGGCGTTCCACAGCTTGCCGTACTGTACCGGCGACACGCGCGCGCGCGGTGATTCGAGCGTCGCCGGCGCGATGCCCGCGGCGGCCAGCAATTGCTCGCGCGCGACGCCGCGCGCCTCGGCGCATCGCAACGCCGCTTCGACGAGACTCGGCGAAATCGAATCGCGCTCGATCTTCTTTTTGGGACTTGGGGTTCTCACTAGGTGGCCAAAGCGCTCAGTTAGCGTGATCGTTTTGGGCATCGGCTAAGGTCCGGCGATTGCCTAGACTCGTGCTCAGACGGCCCATCCGCCCTTCATCGACCGACCCGGCGGCGGCCAGAAAGTGTATCCGATCGATCCAGCCCGCCGCGCCGGCCCAGCCCCATTCACCGAAAGACGAAACATGATCGACGCATTTCTCACCGAAGAGCAGCGCATGATCCGCGACGCCGCTCGCCAGTTCGCAACCGAAGTGCTCGCGCCGAATGCGGGGCAGTGGGACAAGGACGGCGCCATTCCCGATGCCGTCGTGCGGCAACTGGGCGAGCTCGGCCTGCTCGGCATGATCGTGCCCGCGGAGCTCGGCGGCACCTTCAGCGACTACACCGCCTACGCACTCGCGATGGAAGAGGTCGCCGCCGGCTGCGCATCCTGCGCCACGATGATGAGCGTGCACAACTCCGTCGGCTGCGGTCCGATTCTCGCCTACGGCACCGACGCACAAAAGGCCGAATGGCTGCCGAAGCTGGCGAGCGGCGAGATCATCGGGGCGTTTTGCCTGACGGAGCCGCAGGCCGGCTCGGAGGCGAACAATCTGCGCGTGCGCGCCCTCGAGAAAGACGGCAAGTGGGTCATCTCCGGAAGCAAGCAGTTCGTGACGAACGGCAAGCGCGCGGGCGTGGCGATCGTCTTCGCCGTCACCGATCCCGATCAGGGCAAGCGCGGCATCTCGGCGTTCATCGTGCCCACGAACACGCCAGGCTTCAACGTCGGCGCGCCGGAGCACAAGCTCGGCATCCGCGCGTCCGATACCTGTCCGATCACCTTCGACGATTGCGCGATTCCCGCGGCCAACCTGCTCGGCAAGCGCGGCGAGGGCCTGAAGATCGCGTTGTCGAATCTGGAGGGCGGACGCATCGGCATCGCGGCGCAGGCGCTTGGCATCGCGCGCGCGGCTTTCGATGCGTCGCGCGCCTACGCGAAAGAGCGCGTGCAGTTCGGCAAGCCGATCCACGAGCATCAGTCGGTCGCGAACATGCTCGCCGACATGCAGACGCAGATCAACGCCGCGCGCCTCCTGATCCATCACGCGGCGCGCATGCGCACGGAAGGCGTTCCGTGCCTGTCGGAGGCATCGCAGGCGAAGCTGTATGCGTCGGAGATGGCCGAGCGCGTGTGTTCCGATGCGATTCAGATCCACGGCGGATACGGCTATCTGCAGGATTATCCGGTGGAGCGTCATTATCGCGATGCGCGCATCACGCAGATCTACGAAGGCACGAGCGAAGTGCAGCGGATGGTGATCGCACGCAACGTTTGACTCGCGCTTAAAAAAACAGCCTTGCATCGGACCGGAGACGCAATGAACGACGCCCACGCTTTCATCGAAGCACGAGACTTTCTGTTTGCTCATCGCACCGATTACGACACCGCGTATCGCGACTTCAGATGGCCGTCGCTCGATCGCTTCAACTGGGCGCTCGACTATTTCGACCCGATGGCGCGCGGCAACGATGCGCCCGCGCTGCATATCGTCGACGAAAGCGGCGGCGAGACGCGTCTTTCGTTCGCGCAGATGAGCGAGCGTTCGGCGCGCGTCGCGAATCATTTGCGCGGCCTGAACGTGAAGCGCGGCGAACGCATCCTGCTGATGCTGCCGAACCGCGTCGAGCTATGGGACACGATGCTCGCCGCGATGAAGCTCGGCGCTATCGTCCTGCCGGCGACCACGCAGCTCGCGCCGGCCGATTTGCGCGACCGCATCGCGCTCGGCGGCGTGCAGCACGTGATCGTCGATGCGGCGGAAACACCGAAGTTCCATGACATCGGCGTGCCCGGATTGCGCATCGCCGTGGGCGGCGCGAAAGAGGGCTGGCTTGCGTTTGAGACCGCTTACGATGCATCGCCGGAATTTGTTTCGGATGCCGTAACGAACGCGAACGATCCCTATCTGCTGTATTTCACGTCGGGCACGACGTCGAAGCCGAAGCTCGTCGCGCATACGCATCAGAGCTATCCGGTCGGCCATCTGTCGACGATGTACTGGATCGGCCTGCAGCCCGGCGACGTGCACTGGAACATCAGCTCGCCCGGCTGGGCGAAGCATGCGTGGAGTTGCTTCTTCGCGCCCTGGAATGCGCAGGCGTGCGTGTTCATCTACAACTTCAGCCGTTTCGATGCCGCCCGCGCGCTCGATGTGCTCGTCCGATACGAAGTGACGACGCTCTGCGCCCCGCCGACCGTGTGGCGCATGCTCGTGCAGGAACCGCTTGCATCGTACGAAGTGAAGCTGCGCGAGATCGTCGGCGCGGGCGAGCCGCTCAATCCCGAAGTCGTCGAGCGCGTGCAGGCGGCCTGGGGCGTGCCGATCCGCGACGGCTACGGCCAGACCGAAACCACCGCGCAGATCGCGAACACGCCGGGCCAGCGGCTCGTGCCGGGCTCGATGGGCCGTCCGCTGCCGGGGTATCGCGTGGCGCTGCTCGACCCGGACGGCCATCCGGCGGAGGAAGGCGAGATCGCGCTCGTGCTCGATCCGCCGCCGCTCGGCCTGATGACCGGTTACGCGGACAATCCGAAAGCCACCGGGAACGCGATGCGCGGCGGCTTCTATCGAACGTCGGATGTCGCGGCGCGCGGCGCGGATGGCTACTTCGTCTATGTCGGCCGCGCGGACGACGTGTTCAAGTCGTCGGATTACCGGTTGAGCCCGTTCGAACTGGAAAGCGTGCTGATCGAGCACGAGGCGATCGCGGAAGCGGCCGTCGTGCCGAGTCCCGATCCGCTGCGGCTGTCGGTGCCGAAGGCGTTCGTCACGCTGCGGCACGGCTATTCCATCGGGCCGGAGCTGGCCAAGAGCGTGTTCGCGTTCTCGCGCGAGCGGCTCGCACCCTACAAGCGCATCCGGCGTCTGGAATTCGCGGAATTGCCGAAGACGATTTCCGGCAAGATCCGCCGCGTCGATCTGCGCAGGCAGGAGATCGCGCGCACGCAGGATGGCGCGCGCGGCGAGTTCGAGTTCTGGGAAGAGGACTTTCCGGAACTGCGTCAGACCAGCAAAGCCGACTAAAGGAATCCCACGATGATCGAAGTCACGCGCGACGGTCCGACCGTCACGATTCGTCTCGCCCGCCCGCCGGCCAACGCATTCACGGCCGATGGTCTCGCGACGCTGCAGGAAACCGTCGACGGCCTCAACCGCGATGCCCACGTGCGCGCGATCGTCGTGACCGGCACGGGCCCGAAGTTCTTCAGCGCGGGCGCTGACCTCAATCAGTTCGCCGATGGCGACAAGGCTCACGCGCGCGTCGCCGCGCAGCGCTTCGGCGCGGCATTCGAGGCGTTGCAGAACGCGCGCGCGGTGACCATCGCCGCGATCAACGGCTACGCGATGGGCGGCGGGCTCGAATGCGCGCTTGCCTGCGATCTCCGCATCGCCGAGGAACATGCGCAGATGGCGCTGCCCGAAGCGTCGGTCGGACTGCTGCCGTGCGGAAGCGGCACGCAGACGCTGCCGTGGCTCGTCGGCGAAGGCTGGGCGAAGCGCATCATCCTGACGGGCGAGCGTGTGGATGCGCAGACCGCACTGCGCATCGGTCTCGTCGAGGACGTGGTCGCGAGCGGCGGCGCATACGAAGCCGCGCTGAAGATCGCGGCCCGCGTCGCGTCGATGAGCCCGGACGCCGTCGCGTACTCGAAGCCGCTGATTCACGCCGCGCGCGAAGGCATACCGCGCCGCGCTGCATTGGCGCTGGAACGCGAGCGCTTCGTCGATCTTTTCGACGGCGCGAATCAGCGCGAAGGGGTGGCCGCGTTTCTCGAAAAGCGCAAGCCGCAGTGGGGCGCGTCATGAGCACGCAGGGACTGTTGCATGACGCGCCGGAAGTCGGCTTCGAGATCGTCAATCGCGTGGCGATCGTCACGCTTGACCGGCCGCACGCGTTGAACGCGCTGTCGCACGACATGATCGCGCGCCTCACCGAACGCTTCGCGCAGTGCGCGGGGGACGCGTCGATCGCAGCGGTCGTGCTGCGCGGCGCGGGCGACAAGGCGTTCTGCGCGGGCGGCGACGTGCGCAAGCTCTATCACGCGGCGCGCAGCGATCCGCATCACGACACGCCGTGGCTGAAATTCTTCATCGACGAATATCGGCTCGATTTCACGGTGCATCGTTTTGCGAAGCCCGTGATCGCGCTGATGGACGGCATCGTGATGGGCGGCGGCATGGGGCTCGCGCAAGGCGCGGCGCTGCGCATCGCGACCGAGCGCACGCGCATGGCGATGCCCGAGACGCGCATCGGCCTGTTGCCCGATGTCGGCGCGACGCACTTTCTGCGCGTGCTGCCGCGCGATCTCGCGCTCTACGTCGGCCTGACGGGCGCGCGTCTATCGGGCGCCGATGCGAAGCGCGTCGGGCTCGCCGACGAATGCGTGCCATCGACATGGCTGCGCGGCTTCGTCGAGCGCCTCGACAACATGCGCTGGGACGATACGCAGGACGCAATGACGCAATTGAAGCGCGTGTTCGTGCCGGCCGCGAACATCGAACGTCACGCGCCGCTCGACGATATCCGCGTGCACATCAGGCGCCATTTCACCGCGTGCGCGACGGGCGGCGTGGAGCGCATCGTCGCGTCGCTGGCGATGGATGAATCGGACTGGGCGCGCACGACGCTCGCCACGCTCGAAAGCCATTCGCCGACGATGCTCGAGGTGACGTATCACGCGCTCATGCGCGGCCGTCAGATGACGCTTGCGGATTGCTTTCGCATGGAGTTGGGGGTCGTGTACCGCGCAATCGACGACGGCGATTTCATCGAAGGCGTGCGCGCGCTCATCATCGACAAGGACGAGCGGCCGCGTTTCGCGCCGACGACACTCGCGCAGGTGCGAGCGGAGCGTGTGCAGCACTTTCTCTCATCGCCGTGGCGCAGGGACATGCATCCGCTCGCGGACCTGGGCGCGTGATCGTCTGAGGGAAATCGCAAGCAAATGTATCTGCGGCGAACCGGCGAAATGACCGGTGGTCGAACGGGGCTTATCGACCATCGGACAATTCAAGAGGGGAACCGACCATGTCGAACCGTACGTCACGGATCGCAGTCTTGTCGGCCGGCATCGCATTCGCGTTGATCGCGCCGGCCGCATCGTATGCACAACTCAATCTCCAGCAGTTCGGCTTCGGCAGCGGCAAGGCCGATGTGGCGGCAGGCGCGAACGGCGCGACGCAGCCCTCCGCGTTGAACTCGCTCGTGCAGGGCTATCTCGGCGCGAACCAGCAAGTGCTCTCGGGACAATCGACTCTCGCATCGGCGATGGGCATGTCGAGCGTCGCGAGTCAGGCGCAATCGGCGGCGGGCTTGTTATCGGGGGCATCGGGCGGAAGCGGCGTGCCGAGCACGAGCGTGCTGTCGCAACTCGGCGGCACGCAGCAGAGCGTGTCGCAATCGCTGATGCAGGCGTTCACGAGCGGCTCCACGCCGCCGCCGACGGCTGCGAGCAAGCAAAGCTTCAGCGACGGTCTCGCCTCGCTCGGGCAGGGCGTGAAGCAGTACGCCGGCCTGCAATCGGATCTCGGCTCGGTGACGAATTCGATGAACATGTCGTCGCTGTTGCAGGCCGGCTCGAATCCGGCGACCGCGCAGGCTGCGAGCTATATCGCGCAATCCGCGCCCGGACAGTTGCAGTCGCTGGTGCAGACGCTCTCGCAAGCGGTGCAGTACGCGAAGACCAACGGCATTTCGGTACCGTCCGTCGCTTCAGCGGCATTGAGCGGCGTGAAGTGATGCGTGCGTGACGTGTGCGGCGCGGTAATCATCCGCGATCCGCGCCAAAGGGAAGCGGCGGGCTCAGGGACGGGCCACGCCGCTTTTTATTGATCCCGCACGATCTCAGTGACTGGCCGCCTGGCGCATCACGAGACGCCTGAGCATGGGCAGCGCTTGCGGCCGGCGCGCTTTGCGCATCAGCGGCGGGAGATACGAGATATCGGCGATATCGGCGAGTTCTTGCGCGTGCGGGTCCGCGTCGAGCACTTCCAGCGCGGGCGGCTCGACCGGCTCGGCATTGACGTGCTCCGGCTTGTCGACCGCGATGCCGAGCGAATGACGTACATCCACGCCACGGATATGCGCCTTATAGCCGGCGTCGGCGAGCAGGCGTTCGCGTGATTTCCAGAACTCGATCCCGGACGGCGTCATGGGATGCATCGACACGTATTCGACCACGATTTCATAGCCGCGGACTTTCGGATAGTTCAGCAGCAATTTGCCTGAACGAATGTAACGGATGTAGCGGTCGATCTTTTTCGTGAGCAAATCCAGGTGCTCCTTTTCGTCGCGCCAGTCGAGATCATCAAAGAGTCCGACATACACGCGCCCGTAAAGAACATTCACTCCGATGTAATCGATGGCGTCCACGTCACGCAAAGACATGGTCAATCCCCTGCGCCCTCAAAGGGCAAATCACGATGGATTGCATTGTAGCGGATTCAACTTGCCAATTAATCGAGAAACACGGCATTAACTGGGAGAAGGTCTCATTTTCGTAAGAGTCCGAATTCTCGATTTAAGTGGAATCTTATTGTCGCGAACAAAATCAACAAAGCGCCAATATATTTATCATTCAGGTCTGTCTTCTCGATGCATCCGCAAGATCCCGTGTGGACGGGGCTTTCGCGATTTCTTCATTGCTCATCGCCTCGACTTGCGCAAGCGGCGGCTGTTCATTGATCCACGCATCCAGAATCGTCGACGTCACCGCGAGAATGACTGGGCCGATAAATAATCCGACTATTCCGAACGCAAACATGCCGCCGAGCACGCCGGAAAGAATCAGCATCATCGAAAGATTCACGCCGCGTTTGATGAGAATGGGCCGCAGGAAGTTATCGAGCATCGCAATCATGATCGACCACACGAGCAGCAGCGACGCGGCGATATTCGAGCCGTGCCAGAAAAGAAACGCGACGCCGCCGAGCAACGGCAGCAGCGGGCCGATCTGCGCCAGACACAGCATCAGCATGATGGCCGTGATGATGCCCGCCGCCGGCACGCCCGCGACCGCGAGCCCGATGCCGCCTAGCGCCGACTGCGTGACCGCCGTCACGACGATGCCGAGCGCCACCGCGCGGATGGCGAGACCGGCGAGCTTGACGGCTTCCGCGCCGCGCTGTGCCGCGATGCGCGTCGCGAAGCGCGTGACGAATCGTCCCGCCGCCTCGCCGTTCATGTACAGGATGCCGGAGATGATGACGGTGATGACCATGTGCATCACGAACACGCCGACGACCGCGGCATGCGACAGCATCCAGCGGGCGGCGATCGTCACGTAGGGCTCGAGTTTCGCGAGCAGGCCGCCCGGGCCCGCATCGGACAGCGACTGCCATTCGCTCGCGATGCGCGCGCCCGCGAGCGGAATGTCGTGCACCCAGCCCGGCGGCGGCGGCAGCGCGTAGGAAGGCAGGCTCTTGATGGCCGCCATGATCTCGCCGCCGTGCAACGCGAGTGTCGAGATCGCTTCATAGAGCGGCAGCACGATGACGATCAGAAGGATCAGCAGCATCACGGTCGTCGCAATCCAGCGGCGGTTGCCGCAGCGGCGCTGCACGGCGAGCATGAGCGGCCAGGTCGCGACGACGATCGTCGTGGCCCAGATGAGGCCCGGCAGAAACGGGCGCAAGATGTACAGGCTGCCGACCGTGAGCGCGGTCAGGATCGTGATGACGAGCAGGATCCGCGCGATATCCACCGGCTGGCGGGGATTCGGATTCGGTTGCCCGTTGGATAGGATTGGCATGGTGCGTCCGGATAAAAGTGATGGTCGATGCGGCGCCCGGCTACGGGCATGGCGCGCAACGCGTGATGAACAAGCGACATGCGAAAGCCGGCGTCCGGCAAGCCGCTACCGCGTAACGGGCGCAATCATAACGGCACTCCAATCCATACTACTAAAAATCGGGGTGCGCCTGCCCCTGAAATACCTTTCGTCGATGCGTGACGCGTCGAACGAAGTCTTTGCACGAAATCTGGAAATGCCTTTTTGAATTGCCTATTCTTTGGTGCGGGCGCAGAAGAGGGCAGGCTATGTTCCGCCGCGCACCGCGAGGAACAACACAAGAACGATCTGGGAGACTGACATGGCCGGTTTTTCCCGCACCTCGCTCGTTGCGCTGACTGTTGCCTGCGGTGCTGTCGGTATCGTGACATCCCATGGCCGGTGCCGAGTCCGCTGCGATCCGCCTCGCAGCAGCAGCTCGACGGCGCAGCGGGCGACAGCGCCTCGTGGCGGCATTCGAACGGATCGTATGCCGAAGCGCGCTATGCGCCTGCGACGCAGATCAATACCTGGAATGTGGCGAAGCACAAGCCCGCGTTCATCTTCCAGACGGCCGTGATGGAGTCGATGGAAACCGCGCCGATCGTCTCGAACGGCGTGATGTTCCTCACCCCGTCGTACAACCACGTCTATGCGATCGACGCGGTGACGGGCAACGAGTTCAGGCATTACAAGCACAAGATGGGACCGGTCACGACCTTCTGCGGCGGCCCGAACAATCGCATTTCCGACGCGATGATTCCGCCGGAAGGCGTGTGGACCCTGCCGACACCGACCGGCGCGCGCATGCTGCCCGGCGCCGCCACCGGACGCAAGCTCTGGGCGTTCCAGTGCGGCGCTGGCGTCAATGCGCCGGCCGTGCCCTATATGCTGAACGGCAAGCAATACATCGCGGTCGCGGCGGGCGGCAATACGCTGCTCGGCTTCAAGCGCGGCAATAGCCTGCTCGTGTTTGCGCTGCCGTGATGCCGACGCGCACGAAACGTCTGCGGGTCTGGCTCGTCTACGTGTTGTGGATCGTTGCGTGCCTGCTGCTGTCGCTGCCTTCGCGGTCCCGCGCGGATGCGCGGGCGGCTGCCACGAAGGCTGCCGTCTGCACGTCGTGTCACGGGCTCGGAGGCAACTCGACGACGGGCGACTATCCCTCGCTCGCGGGACAGACGTCGCGCTATCTCTATCTGCAATTGCGCGACTTCAAGGCGGGGCGCCGCAGCGATCCGCGCATGTCGCCGATGGCCGCGAATCTCACACCCGGCGACATGCACGACCTCGCCGATTACTTCGCCGCGCAAAAGCCGATCGCCACCGACTTCAAGGCGGACCCGGTGAAGGTCGAGGCGGGCAGGAAGAAGTCCGAAGAGATTCGCTGCACGATGTGCCATCTCGGCGGCTTTTCAGGGCAGAACGAAATTCCGCGCGTCGCGGGGCAGCAGTATCCGTACATCGTGAAGCAGTTGCAGGACTTCCGCGACAGGAAGCGCACCAACGACGCGGGCAACATGACGAGCGTGTCGAAGAATCTCACGGACGCGGACATCGAGAACCTGGCGAATTACATCGCGAATCTGCAATGACGCTTTCGAAGGCGCACATAACGATGACAAGAACCCTTCGCTTGCCGGCGCTCTCGCTGTCGATGATGTGGCGGGCACGATCGCTTACGCGCAGCAGGACGCCTACACGCTCAACGAACGCCTGCTGTCCGCCACCCGCGACGGCGATCAGGCAGCCGTCACGCGTCTGGTTCGGATGACCCTGGTTCGATCGTGATGCCGCGTGCGCTCATGCCCAATGCCCTTCGGCCCTACGCCAGGTCGGCCCGCGCTGCACCCATGGACGCGGCATCCAGCGATAGCCCCCGTGGACCGGCCGCCAGTGGCCCGTCGCCCAGACAGAGGCCGCGATGCCAGCGCCCCGGGTCACATGCGTAGCCCGCGCGCGGAGGCGGTTCGACGCGCGGCGGCGCGGCGGGCGCGATGACGATGGCCTGCGCGTCGGCAGGGCTGATGTGCAGGGCGGCGAGCGGAATCGCGACGACCGGCGCGAGCACGGCGGCCGAAAGCGCCGCGCCCAGCGGCGAGTGTGTTTTTCTCATGACGTGTCCCGTCGATTCAGGTTGCGACGAGACATCGAACGCAGTTATAACCGGGTCTTACGCGAACGCGTCGATCCCTTCGACGAGACGCTCAGCGAGGCGCGGCTGCCGCAATTGCTGCGTCCACCATTGCAGCGCGCGCCCTTCGTGATCGCCGCGCCATGCGACGTACAGGACGTTCGGCTCGCGCGGATCGGCGGTTTCCTTCTCGACGAGTTCGCCGCGCGCAAGCAGCGTTTTCACGCGATGCCGTGGCACCCAGCCCGTGCCGAGCCCTTGCCGCTGCGCGAGAATTTTCGCGCGCATCGTCGGCACGGCGAACGCGGCCTGGCCGCCGAGCACCCCGTATGCGCGCCCCGCCGAGCGCGACGAATCCGCGACGACGACCGCCCGATGCGCCGCGATCTGATCGCGCTTGAGCGGCCCGCGCACCGTCGCAAGCGGATGGCGCGGCGACACTGCGAACGCCCATTGCATCACGCCGAGCTCGAACCAGCGCAGGCCGGGGATCGCCGGCGGCTCGTTGGTCGCGCCGATGATCAGATCCGCGCGGCCGTCGCGCAAGGCTTCCCAAGTGCCGCCCAGCACTTCATGGGTGATGCGCAGCGCGACGCCGGAATCGAGCGCATCGAACGCCTGCACGACCGGCAGCAGCGTTTCGAATTCGAGAATCTCGTCGCAGACGATCCACAGCCGGTCTTCCCAGCCGCTCGCGATCTGCTTCACGCGCTGCGCGAGGCGCGATACGTCGAGCATGAGACGCGATGCTTCATCGGCGAGAAGATGGCCGGCGGGCGTCAGTTCCAGACGATAGCGGCGCCGGTCGAAGAGCAGCGCGTCGAAGCGCGTTTCCAGTTGCCGCGCGGCATGCGACACCGTGGACGGCGCCTTGCCGAGACGCGCCGCCGCGCGCGAAAGGCTGCCGGTTTCGCGGATCGCGTCGAGCAGCGAGAGTTCTTCCTCTGACAACATGTTCGACTCCATCGAACGAGTTCATCGTCCGGATCGTACGGCAAAAGCGGTGCGGCGGATCAACATGAGCGTCATCGGGATAACCCAACTTTCGATGGAGCTGAACGATGAACGCCTTCCTGCACACTATGCGCCGCGCCGCCGGCGTGCTTCTCGCCGCCGCCGCCCTGCAGCCGGTCGCGCATGCCGCAAACGCGCCGCGTGCGCCTCAGGCGGCCGCCGCCGCGAGCGCGATCCAGTCCCGCACGATCGATGCGAACGGCGTCGGGATTCACTATCTGCAAGCCGGCCACGGCGACGCGACGCCCGTCGTGCTGCTGCACGGCTACACGGAGACGAGCCGCATGTGGCAGCCGCTCGTGACGCGTCTCGCGGGCGAGCGCGTCGTGATTGCGCCCGATCTCCCGGGCGCGGGGGGCTCGGCGATGCCGGCTTCCGGCTACGACAAGAAAACGCTCGCGCAAGACATTCACGCGATGGTCCAGGCGCTCGGGTTTCGCAAGGTCAAGCTCGTCGGGCACGACATCGGGCTGATGGTCGCGTATGCGTACGCGGCGCAATATCCCGACGAAGTGGACAGCATCGTGCTGATGGACGCGTTCCTGCCCGGCGTCGGCGACTGGCAGAAAGTCTGGCTCTTGCGCGACAAATGGCACTTCAACTTCTACGGCGACACGCCGGAAAAGCTCGTGCGCGGCCGCGAGCGCATCTTCTTCGAGCACTTCTGGAACGACTTCGCCGCCGATCCCGCGCGTTCGGTGAGCGAGGCGGATCGCCGTTACTATTCGGCCCAGTACGCGCGCAATGGCCGCATGCGCGCGGGCTTCGAGTATTTTCACGCGTTCCCGCAGGACGCGAACGATTTCGCCGCCTTTGCCCGAACGCCCCTGCAGATGCCGATGCTCGTGCTCACGGGCGAACGCGCGTCGGGCACGTTCCTGATCGATCAGGCGAAGCTCGTCGCGACCAACGTGCAGGGCGTGGTCGTACCGGGCGCGGGCCACTGGCTGATGGAAGAAGCGCCGGACGCGACGATCGCGCAACTCGTGCGCTTCATCGACGCGCCTTCATCGAACTGAGATGCAGCGATGCCGCGGCGCGCGTCTTGCGCAGCGGCGCTCAAGGAGAACGGAAATGGGACTTCTCGTCGACGGAAAATGGCAGGACAAATGGTACGAAACGGCGTCGACGGGCGGGCGCTTCGTGCGCAAGGACGCTGCCTTTCGCAACTGGGTGACGGCCGATGGCGCGCCGGGGCCGAGCGGCGAGGGCGGTTTCGAGGCTGAAGCCGGTCGCTATCACCTGTATGTCAGCCTCGCGTGCCCGTGGGCGCATCGCACGCTCATCGTGCGCGCCCTGAAGGGGCTGGAAGCCATGATCGACGTATCGGTCGTGAACTGGCTGATGCTGGAACACGGCTGGACCTTCGACGACGGTCCGGGCGTCGTGCCGGACACGATCAACGGCGCGCGCTATCTGCATCAGGTCTACACGGCGGCCGATCCGCATTACAGCGGCCGCGTGACCGTGCCGATCCTGTGGGACAAGGCGCGCGGGACGATCGTCAGCAACGAATCGTCGGAGATCATCCGGATGCTGAATTCGGCGTTCGACGGCATCGGCGCGAAACCCGGCGACTACTATCCGCGCAAGCTTCAGGACGACATCGACGCGCTCAACGCCCGCATCTACGACACGGTGAACAACGGCGTCTACAAGGCGGGCTTCGCGACGACGCAAGCCGCGTACGAGGAAGCGGTGATGCCGCTTTTCGAGACGCTCGATTTTCTCGAAGAACGCCTGAGCACGCGTCGCTACCTTACGGGCGAGCGTTTCACCGAAGCAGATATCCGCCTTTTCACGACGCTCGTGCGCTTCGACGCGGTGTACGTCGGCCACTTCAAGTGCAATCTGCGGCGCATCGCGGATTATCCGAATCTCTCGCGGTTCGCGCGCGAGATCTACCGGATGCCGGGCGTCGCGGCCACGGTGAACTTCGAGCACATCAAGCGGCATTACTACGAGAGTCATCGGACGATCAATCCGACGGGCATCGTGCCCGCCGGACCGGCGCTCGATTTCGACGCAGCTCAATCGTACTGATACACGCCGCGCTTCGTCTTGCGGCCGAGACGCCCCGCCGAGACGAGTTCGCGCAGCAGCGGGCACGCGCGGTACTTCGAATCGCCGAAGTCCTTGAGGAACACGTCCATCACCGAGAGGCATACGTCGAGGCCGATCAGATCCGCGAGCGCAAGCGGGCCGATCGGATGATTCGCGCCGAGCTTCATGCCCGCGTCGATTTCCTCCGCGCTCGCGACGCCTTCGTAGAGCACGAAGAACGCTTCGTTGATCATCGGCACGAGAATGCGGTTGACGACGAAGCCCGGAGAGTTGCGCACGCCGATCGGCGATTTGTCGAGTTTTTCGGTGAGTTCGCGCACGGCGGCAGCGGTTTCATCGCTCGTCTGCACGCCGCGAATCACTTCGACGAGTTGCAGCAGCGGCACCGGATTGAAGAAGTGCATGCCGATGAAGCGCTCGGGCGCGGCGAGCGTCGCGGCGAGCGCGGTGATCGAAATCGACGACGTGTTCGACGCGATGATCGCATCGGCGCGTGCAGCCCCTTCGATCTGCTTCAGGATGCGATTCTTGAGCTCGGCGTTCTCCGTCGCGGCTTCGATCACGATGTCGGCGTTGGCGAGGCGCGCGTAATCGGTCGATGTCTCGATGCGCTTTAACGCTGCATCGCGCGCGGATGCTTCCAGCTTGTCCTTCGACACGAGCCGCTCGAGGCTGCCCGTGAGCGCGGCGACGCCCTTGGCGAGTGCGGCGTCGGTGACGTCGATCAGCACGACCTCGAAGCCCGCGACGGCCGCGACCTGCGCGATGCCGTTGCCCATGGTTCCCGCGCCGACGATACCGACGGTCTGAATCTTCATGCTTTTGCTTCTCCTTGATCTGCGCCGGCCGGAAGCGGCCGGCAAACCGGAAAGGGTCGAAAGCGCGCGATGCGCATCCAGGCGTCGATTCTAACCAGTGGAAAAGGCTGCGGCGTTACCCGAAAGCCGTCAGATCTTTAGGGGCGATGCCGTTTGCATGACAGAAGGCGGCGTAACGTTCCCAGCCGCTCTTCCAGTTTTCAGCGGCGAGGACGTGGCCGCTGTCGTTCACGAAGAGCAGTTCGCCCTGGATGATGTTGAGCGTGACGATGTCCGCGCTGCCCGAATCCCCCGCAAGCGCTTCCGGCGTATGACTCGACCCCGCTGTCTCGTACACGATGCTCCCCGGCCCCGCGATCCAGTCGTGCTCGCGGTACTTCCAGCGCCCCTCGACCGTATAGACGATCACGGTTCCCGTATGCCGATGCCGGGGCATCTGGCCTTTCGCCGGCGCCTTCATGAGCGCGATGACCTCGCCGCGGATCGGATCCAGCTTGAAATACTTGACGAGCACGCGCTCGCTATACGGTGTGAACGGCACCCACGGCAGGTCCGCGTCGTTGAGGCAGGTGGTCTGGATCTGTTCGAACAGCATGATGTCGGCTCCCGGTATTCAGCAGTGCATTGTAGGCAGTGCCGGGCCCGGCGAACATCGGCCGAACGGACGACCCCTTTCGTCCAAGCCGGATCGCGCGGTATCTGATATCGTCCACGCCATGCCAACCATCATCACTGTTTCCAACTTGTCCAAGACCTACGGGTCGGGCTTCCGCGCGCTCCGGGACGTGAATCTGGAGATCCGCCGCGGCGAAATTTTTGCACTGCTCGGCCCGAACGGGGCGGGCAAGACGACGCTCATCAGCACCGTCTGCGGCATCGTCAATCCGAGCGAGGGAAAGGTCACCGTCGCGGGCCACGATATCGTCACGGACTATCGCGCCGCCCGCGCGATGATCGGCCTCGTACCGCAGGAACTCACGACCGACGCGTTCGAGACCGTCTGGGCGACCGTGTCGTTCAGCCGTGGCCTCTTCGGCCGGCCGAAAAATCCTGCGTATGTCGAGAAGGTGCTGAAGTCTCTCTCGCTATGGGCGAAGAAAGACAACAAGATCATGACGCTCTCGGGCGGCATGAAGCGGCGCGTGCTGATCGCGAAGGCGCTTGCGCACGAACCCGAGATTCTCTTTCTCGATGAGCCCACGGCCGGCGTCGATGTCGAGCTGCGGCGCGACATGTGGGACCTCGTGCGCGAACTGCAGCGCAACGGCGTGACCATCATCCTCACGACGCATTACATCGAGGAAGCGGAGGAGATGGCGGACCGCATCGGCGTCATCAATCGCGGCGAGATCGTGCTCGTCGAGGAGAAGCGCGAGCTCATGCGCAAGCTCGGGCAGAAGAAGCTCACGCTGCAGCTCGAGCAGCCGCTCGCGCATATTCCCGCGCCGCTCGAGCCTTACGGTCTCACGCGCTCGGCGGACGGCAGCGAGCTCACTTACACGTACGACGCGCATGACGAGCCGGGGCGCATCATCGCGCTGTTGCGCCACGTCGACGAAGCCGGCGTGCGTTTCAAGGATCTGCAAACGACGCAAAGCTCGCTCGAAGACATCTTCGTGAGTCTCGTCAGGGAAGCCAAATGAATCTATACGCCGTTCGCGCGATCTACCGTTTCGAAATGGCGCGCGCCGGGCGTACGCTGATGCAGAGCATCGTGTCGCCCGTCATTTCGACATCGCTTTATTTCGTCGTATTCGGAGCGGCCATCGGCTCGCGCATTCCGGAAGTGGACGGCATCAGCTACGGCGCGTTCATCGTGCCCGGGCTCGTGATGCTGTCGCTGCTCACGCAAAGCATCGCCAATGCGTCCTTCGGCATCTATTTCCCGAAGTTCACGGGCACGATCTACGAATTGCTGTCCGCGCCGGTGTCGCACTTCGAGCTCGTCCTCAGCTACGTGGGCGCGGCCGCGACCAAATCCGTCATCCTCGGCCTGATCATTCTTCTTACCGCACGATTATTCGTGCCGCTCAGGATCGATCATCCTGTCTGGATGATCGTGTTCCTGCTGCTCACATCCGTGACGTTCAGCCTGCTTGGGTTCATCATCGGCATCTGGGCGGACGGCTTCGAGAAATTGCAGATCATTCCGCTTCTGATCGTCACGCCGCTCACGTTTCTCGGCGGCAGCTTCTATTCGATCAACATCCTGCCGCCGTTCTGGAAGGCCGTTGCGCTGTTCAATCCGGTCGTCTATCTGATCAGCGGCTTTCGCTGGAGCTTTTACGGGCTCGCCGATGTCCAGGTCGGCGTGAGTCTCGGCATGACGCTGGTGTTTCTTGCGGTATTTATCGCGATCGTTGCGTGGATCTTCAGGACGGGATACCGGCTCAAATCGTAGCGCGGCGCCGGCCGGCGAATGCAGGCATGAGGGCGGTCATCGGATGAAAATCATGGGACGCACGAAGCGCAATCTTCTCGGCGTGATGGCCGCTGCATTCTCCGGCGGCGCGGGCACTTCGGCGCCCGCCCGATCGTACGATATCGACTACAGCAGCGCGGAGTGGCGCCGCCGTCTATCGTCGGAGCAATTCCGCGTGCTCAGGCGCGGCGGCACCGAGCCACCGTTCGCGAGCCCGCTGCTCAAGGAGCGTCGTGACGGCACGTATGCGTGCGCGGGATGCGGGCTCGCACTGTTTTCGTCGGCGACGAAGTTCGACAGCGGCACCGGCTGGCCGAGCTTCTGGAAACCTGTCGATGGCGCCGTCGCGATGCACGCGGACGCGACCGGTCACATGCGCAACGAGGTGCATTGCCGGCGCTGCGGCGGACATCTCGGCCATGTCTTCGACGACGGACCGAAGCCCACGGGCCTGCGCTACTGCATCAACGGCGCGGCGCTCGAATTCCGGAACGACGAAGCCTGAGGCCACGCATTCATCCACCTTCCTCGCGACCATGAACGCTCCTGAACTCAAGCTCGACCCCTCGAAGACCGCGCTCGTGCTGATCGATCTGCAGGCGGGCATCGCCGCCTTGCCCGTGCAGCCTCACGACGCCGCGAGCGTACTTGCCAATGCGCGCGCGCTCGCCGATCGCTTTCGCACGCTCGGCGCGCCGGTCGTGCTGGTCAAGGTGGCGTTTCCGAACGGGCCGGGCGGCCTGCGTCCGATCACCGATGCGGGACAGGCGCAGGAAGCGCCGGAGCCGGCGGGCTGGAGCGAGCTCAGCGCGGAACTGGGCGTGCAGGCGTCCGATATCGTCGTCACCAAGCGGCAATGGGGCGCGTTCTACAACACGGATCTCGACTCGCATTTGCGCCGCCGCGGGATCGACACGATCGTGCTGGGCGGCATCGCGACGGCCATCGGCGTGGATTCGACTGCACGCGGCGCGCACGAGCGCGGCTATCAGCAGGTATTCGTCGAAGACGCGATGAGCGACCTGCACGCCGATACGCACGAATCGACCTGCCGCTATATCTTCCCGCGCATCGGTCGCATTCGTTCGACGCAGCAGGTGCTCGCGGCGCTGGCATAGCGGCGCGCGTCGCCTATCCTGTAGCGTACGTCCGATGTCGACGGACGAAAGCGAGGTGCGGTGATGGCGGCCATTCCGAAAGTAGCGATCGCATGTCAGGGCGGCGGCAGCCATGCGGCGTTCGCCGCGGGCATCCTTGACCGGCTGCTGAGCGGCGAGTTCCTCAACCGCTTCGAACTCGTGGCGCTGTCGGGAACGTCGGGCGGCGCGATGTGCGGCGCGCTCGCGTGGGCGGGCCTGCTGCTCGGCGGCCCTCCCGATGCCAGGCGGCGCCTCGCCGGCTTCTGGAAGGATCTGGAGGCGCGCGAGGGGCCGGACATCGTCGCCAATGCGGTCGGCACCTGGTATGCGCGCCTGCCCGTCAACGCGGAAATCAGCCCGTATCTCTATCCACCGGTCGCCGAGGAGCGTCTGCGCGAACTGCTCGACAAGCATCTTCCGTTCGCGTCGCTGCCGACGGAGCCGAAGCAACGCGCGCAGCCGACGCTTCTTGTCGGCGCGACCGATGTGCGTACGGGCGATCGCGTCATCTTTCCCGGCGACAGGCTCGATCAGGATCAGCTGGTCGCATCGGCCGCGGTGCCGCCGCTGTATCGCGCCGTCGCAGCCGACGGGCGCATGTGCTGGGACGGCCTCTTCAGCAGCAATCCGCCAGTGCGCGAATTCACCGATCTCGGGCTCGACACGCGGCCCGACGAAATCTGGGTCGTGCAGATCAATCCGCAATATCGTCGCGAGTTGCCCGAATCGACGAACGAGATCATCGACCGGCGCAACGAACTTTCCGGCAATCTCGCGCTCGGGCAGGAGCTTTACTTCACGACGCGCGTAAACGAACTGCTGAAAGCCGACAAATCATTGGAGAAGCGCTACAAGCCGATCAAAGTTCGCGTCGTGCAGATGCAGCTCGACGCAAGGGATTATCCCGGGCCGCTCGACTATGCATCGAAGCTCGATCGCAATCCGGCGCTGATTCATGCGTTGATCCGCAAAGGACGCGAGCGGGCGGAGTGGTTTTTCGATGCGCGCTCCGACTGGCCGAGGGAAGGCACGGCTCCGCACAAATGCGTCTATGCGTCGACGCCAGCGGCGATGTCGGCTAAGGCAAGATGAATATTCGTACCGGTGATATCGATGCGATGCTCCGGCGTTTAGGAAAGGTCTTGTGGCCTTGGCCTTTGTGTTCCCTTACTTTGTAGTCACTCGCCGGCGGGGCCCCGCCTGCCGGTTCGAGCGCGTCCGTTCATCCCCCTGTTCGGGCGCGGCGCTTTCCCCAAGCGCTGGACGCGCGGCGCGGTAGCGTCGCGCGTCTTTTTTTTGGTTCTTCGTGGGTTTTCGGAGAGCGGTTGTGGGTAGGCTTTAGTCGGCGTGAAGAGACCCTGACGATGCGACGTGTAGCGTGGCTGAGTTGGGGCGCCAGGCGCCGTTCCCCGGCATTGCGCGAAGAACCGTTTTATCCAATCCCATCACCCACCCGCCGAAGCCACAAGCCGAACAAGCGTGATCTCCGACGGCGCTCCCAGCCGCTTCGGCGGTCCCCAATACCCGGTACCCCGACTCGTATAAACCCAAAGCCCGTTGAACTTCACAAGCCCCGCAACAAAGGGTTGCTGCAGTCGCACGAAGAAATTCCACGGCAGGAACTGGCCGCCATGCGTGTGTCCCGATAGCTGCAGCGTGAAGCCCGCTTCGGCCGCCGCCACGGCGCTGCGCGGCTGGTGCGCGAGCAGCACGCGCACGGCGGCATCGGCGGGGGCGCCGCTGATCGCCTTCGCGGGGTCGCTGCGATGCGCGGGATCGAAACTGCCTGCGCTGAAATCCGTGACGCCCGCGAGCACGGCCTGCGCGCCGTCGTGATTCAGCACGACATGCTGATTGAGCAGCACGGTCAGACCCAGGCGCCGGAATTCGGCGATCCACTTGTCAGCGCCCGAGTAATACTCGTGATTCCCGGTCACGAGAAACGTGCCATGCCGCGCGCTGAGGCCCGCGAGCGGGCGCGTGTGTTCGGCGAGATTCGGCACGGTGCCATCGACGACATCGCCCGTGACGGCGATCAGATCCGGTTTGAGCCCGTTGACGGCCGCCACGATGCGTTCGACATAGTGACGCTTGATCGTCGGCCCGACGTGAATGTCGCTGATCTGCGCGATCGTGAAGCCGTCGAGCGCGGCCGGCAGATCGTCGATGGGCACGTCCACACTCACGACCGGCGCGCGCCGCCGCGCGTTGTAGAAGCCGATCGCCGAGAAGAGCACGGCCAGGAGCGGCACGGCGAGCGCGCTATAGGCGACCAACGCCGGCGAGCCGACGGGCGCGCCGCGCATCCAGTCGACGAGATGCACGAAGAACAGAATCACGTCGCGCGCGAAGGTCAATAAAAGCAGCGACGAGAAAAACCCCAGTGCGGTCAGCCCAAGCCAGGCCAGGCGATCCGCGAGCGACTGCGGCTCGATCTGCCGGGCCGCCATGCCGAGAGGAATGACGATGACTGATGCCGCGAGCAGGACCGCCGCCAGCACCTTGAGCGGCAGGCCAACGGGCGCGTCCGGGATGAGCCGCATGCCGACATAGACATGAAACAGAACACCGATGCCGATGAAGCGGAGAAAGAATGCCGAGCGTCGCATAACACCCCTGGAGGGATCGAAGAAGCGGCAGGCGGACGGGCGTGCGCCCGTGCGGGATAGGGACCGATTTTACCGGTTCGACGCCATGCTTGCCTTTGACAGTTCCAGTCAGGCGCAGGTCGACTCGTAACATATCGTGTGATGAGTTGGATTCGCACTGTGTCGCGCGGTATATATAACGCGGCCCCGTCGCTAAGGCAGTGGTCAATAAAGTTGAATAATCTGCACTACAAATCTAAAAGAGGGATGCATGCTATGAACGTGAAACTGTTTGCGATATCGATTCTCTGCGCGTCGGCAATCATCACGTCGACGGGCGCTGCCATGGCTCAGAACGAGCCGCTCGCAACGTCCGCCCAGAAGGTCGTCAGCGTGGCCGAGCCGATACGCGTCGAGGCGACGATCATCGGTATCGACGCCGCCAACCGCACGCTGATGGTCCGCGGTCCGCGCGGGGACGCAACCGTGCTGGTGACCAAGGAAGTCACGAACTTCGACAAGCTGCACGTCGGCGACAAGGTCGATGTGCTCTACAAGAACGCGTTGCTCGTGAGCGCCGAAAAGGTGAAGGGTAAGGGCGAGCGCGCGCGTGTCGATACGACGGCGTACCAGCCGACGTCGGGCGAGAACGGTGTGACGGGCTTCGACGCGGCACGTCAGGTCGAAGTCCTCGCGACGGTCGAGAACGTCGACAGCAAGAAGCGCAGGATCACGTTGCGCGGCCCGTGGCGCACGGAGACATTCGATCTCACGCCGGACTTCGCGGCGCAGAAACTCAAGAAGGGCGACATGATCCACGCCGTGTTCGTCTCGGCGACGGCGGTGCAGGTCACGCCTGTCGCCTCGGCGAAGTAACTCGCCGGGAATCGGCGCAAACAAAAAGCCTCGGCACGCATGTGTCGAGGCTTTTTGTATCACACGAGGCGAAACGCGCGATCAGACTGCCATGCAGAGATACTTGATGACGACGTAATCGTCGATGCCGTAATGCGAGCCTTCGCGTCCGAGTCCGGACTGCTTGACGCCCCCGAACGGCGCCACTTCGTTCGAAATCAGCCCGGTGTTGATGCCCACCATGCCATATTCGAGCGCTTCGGCCACGCGCCAGATGCGGCCGATGTCGCGGCTATAGAAGTACGCCGCGAGACCGAACTCGGTGTCGTTGGCGAGGCGCACGACTTCATCGTCGGACGAGAATTTGAAGATCGGTGCAAGCGGACCGAACGTTTCCTCTTTCGCGACTTTCATGTCGGGCGTGACGCCGGTCAGCACGGTCGGCTCGAAAAATCCGTGACCGAGCGCGTGACGCTTGCCGCCCGACGCGATCGACGCGCCTTTCGCCACTGCATCTTCAATGTGCGATTCGACCTTTTTCACCGCCGCTTCGTTGATGAGCGGACCGAGCGCCACGCCGCTTTCGGTTCCGAGCCCGACCTTGAGTTTGCCGACAGCCGCCGCCAGCTTTTGCGCGAACGCATCGTAGACGCGCTCGTGCACGTAGAAGCGGTTCGTGCACACGCAGGTCTGGCCGCTGTTGCGATACTTCGATGCAACCGCGCCTTCCACGGCGGCGTCGAGATCGGCGTCGTCGAACACGATGAACGGTGCGTTGCCGCCGAGTTCCAGCGTCACCTTCTTGACTGTCGGCGCGCTTTGCGCCATCAGCAGACGCCCCACGGCGGTCGAGCCGGTGAACGACAGCTTGCGCACGATCGGGTTGCTCGTCATTTCGCCGCCGATCGCCTTCGGGTCGCCGGTGAGGATGTTGAGCACGCCCTTCGGCAAGCCAGCGCGCTCGGCGAGCACGGCCATCGCGAAAGCGGAGAAAGGTGTCGCTTCGGCGGGCTTCACGACGATCGGACAGCCGGCCGCGATCGCCGGGCCAACCTTGCGCGTGATCATCGCGGCGGGGAAATTCCACGGCGTGATCGCGGCGCACACGCCGATCGGCTCCTTCGTCACGACAATGCGTTTGTCGGCGGCGGGCGTCGCGAGGGTATCGCCGGCAACGCGCTTGCCTTCTTCCGCGAACCATTCGATGAACGACGCCGCATAGCCGATCTCGCCCTTTGCCTCGGCGAGCGGCTTGCCTTGCTCGGTCGTGAGGATCAGCGCGAGATCATCGGCGTTGGCGGTCATCAGGTCGAACCAGCGGCGCAGGATGATTGCGCGTTCTTTTGCGGTTTTCTTGCGCCATGCGGGCCATGCGGCGTTGGCAGCATCGATGGCGCGGCGCGTTTCGTTCGCGCCCATCTTCGGTACGGCGCCGAGCGATTCACCATTCGCCGGGTTGATGACGTCGAAGGTCTCGCCGTCGTCGGCTTGCTGCCATTCACCGTCGATGTAGGCAGCGTGACGCAGCAGCGTCGGATCCTTCAGTTGGTCTTTCAAGTTCATGTCTTTGTGAGTCCCTGGTTTGGCTCTTGGGGCTTTTTTTGTTGTTGTTGCCGGATTCCACGAAATCCCAAGCAAACAAACGAAAACATTACGCGAGGCACCAAGAGCCGCGCCTCGCGCATCAAGAATCAGAAATCAAACGGCAACACCAACCGTCTCGACGAGCACCTCTTCAAGAATCCCGATAGCTTCATCGAAGACCTGTTCCTGAATGGTGAGCGGAAACAGGAACCGAACAACGTTCGAATAGACGCCACACACGAGCAGCAGCAAACCGCGCTCCAGTGCACGCGTTTGCACGAGCTTGGCGAAGGCCGCATCCGCGTCATGCGAACCAGGCTTGCAAAACTCGACGGCGATCATCGCGCCGGGCCCGCGCACATCGGCGATTTGCGGCACATCGCCCTTGAGCGCTTCGAGCTTTGCCTTGAGCTTGTCGCCCAGCACCGTCGCGCGCTCGCAGAGCTTTTCATCGTCGATGATGTCGAGCACCGCGTGCGCCGCCGCCACCGCCAGCGGATTGCCCGCATACGTGCCGCCGAGACCGCCGGGCGCGGCCGCATCCATGATCTCGGCGCGCCCGACGACGCCCGACAGCGGCATGCCGCCCGCGAGCGACTTCGCGATCGTCATCAGATCCGGCACGACGCCGTGGTGCTCCATCGCGAAAAGCTTGCCGGTGCGCGCGAAGCCGGTCTGCACTTCATCGGCGATCAGCAGGATGCCGTGCTCGTCGCAGATCTTGCGCAGGCCGCGCACGAAGTCCGAGGGCGCCTCATTGAAACCGCCTTCACCCTGCACCGGCTCGAAGATGATCGCGGCGACGCGCGTCGGCTCGATATCCGCCTTGAACAGATGCTCGATCGCGCGCAGCGAATCCGCGACGGACACGCCGTGCAGCGCATTCGGGAACGGCGCGTGATAGACGTCCGACGGGAACGGCCCGAAGCCGATCTTGTACGGCGCGACCTTGCCGGTGAGCGCCATGCCCATCAGCGTGCGGCCGTGGAAGCCGCCCGTAAAGGCGATGACGCCGGGACGGCCCGTCGCCGCCCGCGCGATCTTCACCGCGTTCTCGACGGCTTCCGCGCCGGTCGTGAAAAACGCCGTCTTCTTCGCGTGCGAGCCCGGCGCCCGGGCGCTGATTTTCTCGGCGAGCGACACATACGACTCGTACGGCACGATCTGATACGCGGTGTGCGTGAAGCAGTCGAGTTGCGCGCGGATCGCCTCGACGATCTTCGGATGGCGATGCCCCGTGTTGCATACCGCGATGCCCGCCGCAAAGTCGATGAAACGGCGGCCCTCGACGTCCCACAATTCCGCGTTCTCGGCGCGCGCCGCGTAGAAGTCGCACATCACGCCCACGCCGCGCGGAGTCGCGGCATTCTTGCGGGCGTGCAGGTCGGCGTTCTTGAGGTTGGTGCTCACAGGGAAATCTCCTTCGCGCGAGAGCGCATGTCGATGGTTGGCCGCATCGGCCGACTGAACTTAACGACGACTATAGTAAGATTTGGCCCTCAAGTTCAGAGCCATTTCAATAAATCTATAGGAGCCAATTCGATGTCCCTCCGCGCGAGCGTGCTCTCCGACTGGCTGGCGCAGCGCATCGACCGCACGAGTGGCCAGCCCATCTACCGGCAATTGCATCGGCTCCTGCAGCAGGCGATCCTGACGCGCGAGCTCGCGGCGGGCGCGAAAGTGCCGTCGTCGAGGCTGCTCGCGGCGGAGTTGGGCGTCGGGCGCAATACCGTGACGCAGGTCTACGAGCAACTCGCGCTCGAAGGCTACGTCTCGTCGGCGACGGGGCGCGGCACGTTCGTCGCGGACAGCGCGCCCGACGAGATCCTTTTCGACGATGCGCCGCCCGCGGCCGCCGCTTCGGCCGATACCCGATCGACGCTTTCCACGCGCGGCGCACGGCTGATTTCGGGCGCGGGCGTGTCGAAGCGCCAGGGCGGGGCGTTCATGCCGGGCGTGCCGGACGTGTCGCGCTTTCCGTCACGCGTGTGGAACCGGCTGCACGCGAAATACTGGCGCAAGCCGCTGCCCGATCTGCTCACTTATGCGCCCGGCGGCGGCCACGCGGGGCTGCGCCACGCGCTCGCTCACTATCTGCGCACCTCGCGCTCGGTGCGCTGCACGCCCGAGCAGATCGTCGTGACGACGGGCATCCATCAGTCGATCGACCTCGCCGCGCGCCTGCTCGCGGATTCGGGCGACACGATCTGGACCGAGGATCCGTGCTACTGGGGCGTGCGCAGCGTGTTGCAGGTGTCCGGCCTCGATCTGAAGGCGATTCCCGTCGATGCCGAAGGCATCGCGCCGACGCCCGCCGATATCGCGTCGCCGCCGAAGCTGATGCTCGTCACGCCGTCGCATCAATATCCGCTCGGCATGGTGATGAGCCTCGCGCGCCGCCGCATGCTGCTCGAATACGCGCGCCAGCACCGCTGCTGGATCATCGAGGACGATTACGACAGCGAGTTCCGGTACGGCAGCCGGCCGCTCGCGTCGCTGCAGGGCATGGATCCGGCGGGGCAGGTGATCTACGTCGGCAGCTTCGGCAAGACGCTGTTTCCGGGGCTTCGCATCGGCTATGTCGTGGTGCCGGAAGCGCTCGCGGACAGCTTCGCGACCGCGAGCGCCGAGCTGTATCGCGAGGGGCAGCTGTTGCAGCAGGCGGTGCTCGCGGAGTTCATCGAGCAGGGACATTTCACCTCGCATATCCGGCGGATGCGCGCGCTCTATGGCCAGCGCCGCGACGCGATGCTCGCGACGATCGCCGGGCGCTACGGCAACACGCTCGCCATCGCCGGCGGCGATGCCGGGCTGCATCTCGTATTGAAGCTGCCGAAGGAGATCGATGATCGCGCGCTCGCCGCCGCGGCGCTCGCCGAGGACATCGTCGTGCGGCCGTTGTCGGGGTACTACGCGCGTCGGCGCGACGCGGAATCCGGTTTGCTGATCGGTTATGCGTGTGTGCCGGACGATGAAATCGCGCCGGCTTTCGGGAAGCTTGCCGGGGTGATCGACCGCTTTGTGCAGTGAAGCCGGGCGAAACTTCACGGTTCGCTTTCGTTCAACCAAAAAAAATCCCCGAAGAACTGGAAACCGCGCCGCATGTGGAGGATCATGTGCGCCGTTTTCCATGTATCCGCATCACGCGGCCGGCACGCCGCGCCGCACGACTCATCTCAGCAAGGGCTTCTCCATGACGACTTCGTCCGACCAACACTTCACCGTCATCGCCGATCTCTCCGACGACGCGCCTTCGCTGCGCGAGATTCGCCATGACATCCACCGTCATCCGGAGCTGTCCTACGAGGAGACGCGCACCGCGGCGCTCGTCGCGGACCGGCTCGAAGCGTGGGGCTGGCAGGTGACGCGCGGTGTCGGCGGCACGGGCGTCGTCGGCACGTTGAAAGCGGGCGACGGCACGAAGAGCATCGGCCTGCGCGCCGACATGGACGCGCTGCCGATCATCGAGCAGACGGGCAAGCCCTACGCGAGCGAGACGCACGGCAAGATGCACGCCTGCGGCCACGACGGCCATACGACGATGCTGCTCGGCGCCGCTCGCCATCTCGCGCGTACGCGCCGCTTCAGCGGCACGGTGCATCTGTATTTTCAGCCGGCGGAAGAGCACGGCGTGCCGAGCGGCGCGCAGAAAATGATCGAAGAAGGGCTCTTCGAACGCTTTCATTGCGACGCCGTGTTCGGCGTGCACAACCATCCCGGCGCGCAGCCCGGCACGTTCCTGTTCCGCAAGGGGCCGTTCATGGCGGCGGGCGATCAGGTGTCGATCGTGATCGACGGCGTCGGCGGGCACGCGGCGCGCCCGCATCTGAGCGTCGATCCGGTCGTCGTGGCGTCCGGCATCGTGATGGCGCTGCAGACGATCGTCGCGCGCAACGTCGATCCGGCGCAGCCTGCCGTCGTCACTGTCGGCTCGATGCACGCCGGAACGGTGAACAACGTCATCCCCAGTCGCGCGACGCTCGAACTCTCGGTGCGCTCGTTCGATCCGCACGTGCGCGAACTGCTCAAGCGCCGCATCAAGGAACTGGTGGAATCGCAGGCCGCGAGCTACGGCGCGACCGCGACGGTGAAGTATCTGGAAGGCTATCCGGTCGTCGTCAATTCGGACGCGGAGACGGAGTTCGCGATTCAGGTGGCGCGCGAACTGGTCGGCGAGCAAAACGTCGTCGCGCACGCGGATTTGCTGATGGGCAGCGAGGATTTCGCGTTCATGTTGCAGCAGCGGCCCGGCTCGTTCCTGCGCCTCGGCAACGGTGCGGGCGAGGACGGCTGCATGGTCCACAACCCGCACTACGACTTCAACGACAAGAACCTGCCGGGCGGCGCGGCGTATTGGGCGCGGCTCGTCGAACGATTTCTCGCGTGACCGAAAGCCTTACGCCGGCAACCTGAAACTTCCGATCGCCTCGCGCAGCACATCCACCTGATCTTTCAGAGAATGCGCGGCGGCGGCGGCCTCTTCGACGAGCGCGGCGTTCTGCTGCGTCACCTGATCCATCTCGACGACCGCACGGTTCACCTGCTCGATGCCCGCGCTCTGCTCGTGCGACGCGTGGCTGATCTCGTCGAGAATCTCGTTCACGCGGCGCACCGATTGCACGATCTCGGTCATCGTCGCGCCCGCGTTCGTCACGAGCGACGCGCCTTGCTGCACCGTCTGCGTCGATGTCTCGATGAGCGCCTTGATCTCCTTGGCCGCCGTCGCCGAGCGCTGCGCGAGACTGCGCACTTCGGCCGCCACGACCGCGAAGCCGCGTCCCTGTTCGCCCGCGCGCGCCGCTTCGACGGCCGCATTGAGCGCGAGGATGTTCGTCTGGAACGCGATGCCGTCGATCACGCCGATGATGTCGCCGATCTGCTGCGAACTCGCGGTAATGCGCGTCATCGTGTCGATCACGTCGTCGACGACGCCGCTGCCGCGCGTCGCCACATCCGCCGCCTGCTCCGCGAGCCGCGCCGCCTGCGCCGCGCTTTCGGCGTTGTTCTTCACGTTGGCGGTCATCTGGTCCATGCTCGACGCGGTCTGCACGAGCGACGCGGCCTGCTCCTCGGTGCGCTGCGACAGATCGGTATTGCCCGCCGCGATCTCCGATGCGCCCACGTTGATGTTCTCCGTGCCGTTGCGCACGCGCGAGACGGTCTCGACGAGACCGCGCTGCATGGTGTCGAGCGCGTGCAGGAGACTCGTCGTGTCGTTCGGATGAACATCGACCGTGCTCGTCAGATCGCCGCGCGCAATGCGATGCGCGGCGTCGACCGCGAGCTCCAGCTCGCCGCCCAGATTGCGTTTGATGCTGCGCAGGACGATCAGCATCGCGACCGTCGCGATGCCGCCGAGCAACGCCGTGATCCCGAGCCAGCGCAGCGCGCTCGCCCAGAACGCGCTCTGCACGTCGTCCATGTACATGCCGGTGACGAGATACCAGTCCCACGCAGCGAAGCGCTGCGAGTAGGAGAGCTTGCCGACCGGCTTGTCGCTGCCGGGCTTGGGCCACAGATAGCTGACGAAGCCGCCGCCCGGCTGATCGCCTGCCTTCACGATATCGACGAACAGGCGATTGCCCGCCGGATCGGCATAGGACGAAAGATCCTTGCCGTTCATGGCGGGCTTGATCGGGTGCATCACCATCGTCGGATGCGAATCGTTGATGGACAGATAGCCGTCCGTGCCGTAGCGGATCGCGCCGACCACTTCGAGCGCGCGCTTCTTCGCTTCCTCTTCGGTGAGCGTCTTGTTCGCGGCGAGCGCGGCGAAGTGCGCCGTCACGGCGTGCGCCTCGTTGACGAGGGTCTTTAGCTGCTCCTTGCGGTCGTCGATCATCGACGTCCGGTTCTGCCACGCCCCGATGATCCCGATCGCGATCAGGCCGATCCACAGCACGGCGATCAGCGAGCCGAGCTTCTTGTTCAACGTCATTCTGTTCATGTTGCGCCGTCGCCTCTTTGCGTTGTCTGGTGCGACGGCGCGCGCCGCCGCATGCCCGCTTTACGGCAGGCAAGGGCGGCGGTTGTAGGGCGGGAATTCCCGTAGGGAAAGCGTCGGCTCAGAGACGGCGGATCGGGTCCTTGTCGGGCGGCGCGTCGGGATGCTGCGGCTCTTCCGGACGATGACCCGGCGAAGGCGGCGTAAGCGGATCGGCTTCCGGATCGCGGTTCGGGTCCGCGATGGGATCCGGAACGGGACTGGTCTGCATGTCGAATTTCATGATGTTCCCCGCAAGGTGGACCGGCGCTACACGGACTCGTGCGCCGCCGGCATGTGCAGCGTGAACGGCGCTCCCGGATGCGCGTCGCCGGTGTTCGACAGCGCGGCGCGTGCGCGGGCGACGATCGCGTCGCTGTTCGTGTCGCGCGGATGCTCGTCGAGGACGATATGCGCCGTGCCCAGCGCGCGGGCCGCGGCGACGGGCGAGGACGCGGCGGCGTCGTCGGACACGAGCAGGCGCGCATTGGCGATCAGACGCGGCAGCGCGGCCGGCGCGACCGCGCCCGCGAGAAAGAGCGCGGCCGTCTGCATCGCGCCGAGCACGCCGGCGGTGCGCTCGGGATCGGGCGCGTCGCCGACGATCGCGATCTGCCAGCCATCGGCGGCGAGCTGGTCGGCGACATCGGCATAACGCTGCGCGGGCCACGCGGGCGCGGCGTGGTGGCTGCCCGGATGAATCAGCACGAGGCGCTCGCGCTCGATGCCGTGGAACGCGGCGAGTTCGTCGTAGGCGCCGGGGTCGTCGTGATCGGCTGCGGGCGGCACTGCGTCCGCGCATGGGATCACGCTCGGCGCGTCGGGAACGAGCGCGCTCGCGAGGTCGTCGCGCAACGTGTAAAGGGGATTGGCTCGCATCCTGGCTCCTGCAAGTGGCGTGGCCTCGTTCGATGTCCGCAAAATCGCGGCGGCCGCGCATTTGGCAAGCACCCGTCATGCCCGGGGCGCCTGTCGCGCGGATAGCCTGCAAGCGCCACGCGATGGACACAGCTTGCGTCCTGAAGCGTGACAGTTTGACCGTCGGTTGCGGCATCTGTCACGTATTGAAGGAGGCGCGGCGGCACTCGTCAAGGCGAGCGACGTTCAGCGTCGATGTAAAAAAACCGCCGCCTCGGGATGGCGAGGCGGCGGCTTTCGTGCTGCTTTCGTTGACTTGGCGCGGCGCGGGGTGCTCAGGTTTCCGCGTTGCCGTCGTCGGCGGGCAGCGTCTTCGGCGTGAACGCTTCGGCGCGGCGGCGGATGCGCTCGACTTCGCCGGTCACGAACGTGCGCTTGTCGGCGGCGAGCGCGTCCTGATAGGACATGCCTTCCGGTACGCGATGCAGCAGCGCGCGCAATTCGCCTTGCGTCGTCTGCTCGACGGGTTCGTAGTCGTACAGGCCGAGTTCCAGTTCGGCGCGCTCGTGCAGGATGAACAGACACGACGCGAACACCGCGACGCCGAGCACTTCCTGCGCGCCGAAGCGAAATTCGTGCGGCACCGGCGAGAACGGCAGCCATGCGATGAGCGCCACGCCCGCGAGCGCCACGGCGATGGTCACGTTCAGCAGGATTTGCAGGCGCGCGATGATGCGCTCGCGTTCGGTCTGCAGTTGCCCGGCCGATTTCGGCACGAGGGCGACGTTAGATTCTTGACGGCGGAGTTCTTCGAGCGGGAGAGCGGCCATGGAGGTTGTCGTCGGGACCATCGGTGAGCGCCAAAGCGGCGCGACACCGGTATAACGCGCGGCTTACAGGAACGTTGACGGCGCTTTCGTCTTGTTGCGCCTGTTTCGTCCTGTTGCATCTAGCGCGTCCGGTCCCCGACCGGCGTGCGGATGGTTGCGGTGCCGTCCGCGATCTGCTGCGCGAAGACGAGCGCTTCGACGATCGTCCCGAAAACTTCCGCGCGCACTTTGTCGTCGGTCAGGCGCATCAGATACGAGGGGTGATAGGTCGGCACGATGATGTGACCCTTGTGCTCGATGGTCTTGCCAAGATACTCGGACAACGCCGTGCGATGCCCCGTGAGCGCCTTTAACGCCGTCGCCCCGAGCGCGACGACGACTTTCGGCGCGATGCGCTTCAGTTCTTCCTCGAGCCAGTAGCGGCAGGCTTCGCGTTCACGCTGCGCGGGCGCGAGATGCGCGCGTTCCTCGCCGTGCGCTTCCCATTTGAAGTGCTTCACCGCGTTCGTCAGATAGAGCGACGCGCGGGGAAGCGCGGCCTCGGCGAGGACTTCGTCGAGCAGCGCGCCCGCCGCACCGACGAACGGCTTGCCTTCGCGATCTTCCTGATCGCCCGGCTGTTCGCCGACCAGCATCACGCGCGCATCGGCGGGACCGACGCCCGGCACGGCCTGCGTCGCGTTGCGCCAGAGCGCGCAGCGCTTGCACGCGTCGAGCGACGGCGGCTCCGTCAGCAGCGTGCCCTTGATCGGCTCCAGATCCGTGTTGATGGTCACTTCCATCTCGGGCGGCACGTTGCGCGGATGGCGGTCGCGCCGCGAATAAGGATCGGCGCGGGAGATCAGCGCGGGATCGGTGCGCGCGTTCGGCGGGCTTTTCCAATAGCGCACCGGCATATGCGACGCCATTTCGGCGGCGTTCGCCTGCGCAGGCGCGAACGTGCTTTCGTAGTACGCGAGCCAGAGCGCCTCGATGGCGTCGCCGCTCACCGCCTCGCCGCTCATGGCGGTGTCGCCGAAGTCCATCGGCTTTTCCTCCGGCTCGCTCGTGCGGTCCACGCGCAACAGCGCGCCGTCCCAGAAAGCGGCGCCGTGCGGCGTGGCGATCATCCACGTGGCGCTGCCCATGCGGGTGGCGAAGTGCATCGCGGCGTGCTCAAGCAGGTCGTGCACCGGTTCGAACCAGCTGATGAACTCGGGCGGCCCGAGCGAGGAATCGCGATGACGGAAGCGCAGCTTGCTGCGCATCTCACGCTCCTCGGCCTCGACCGATTCGATCATCCGGCGCAACCGATGCCCGTCCCCGTCATCCGACGATGCGATCGCGCGATCACCCTGCGTCCAGCGCCACAACGCCTTGTAGAGAAACGGCCAGCGGTCCGGCGCGCGGTAGCACGCCGCCGTTTCGAGCATGGCGAGGAATTCGCGCGCGACCTTCACGGGCTTCTTCGCGTTCGGATCGACCGAGCCGGGCGCGGGCGGATCGATGGAGCCGAACACCGTGGCCGAGGCATCGGTTTCGCGCCACTGCACGTCCGCGGGATGCGCGCCCTCCATGAGGAGCGCGCGCGCCTCGGAACGCCAGGCAGCAAACGACGGGTCGATGGTGACGCATTTCATCGGCGAGCGGAATCAGAAAAGTACTGTATATCCATACAGTGATTCTAGCGATGTGCGGCGCTTTCCGGCAACTATTTCGCGACGATCGTGCCCTTTGACCGCCGATGTGGCGGGCGCTGAAACATGGGAACGCTCATTGCTGAAATTCATCCATCGCGGCGTTCGATTGCCTGCGGACACACTTACACACGGAGCCGAAATGCTTGCCATCGTCATTCCCGCTCACAACGAAGCCGCGCATATCGGCGCGTGCGTAGCGGCCGCGCGGCGCGCTGCGGATCATCATCAGTTGCTCGGCGAGGCGGCGTGCGTGATCGTCGTCGCCGACAGTTGCGCCGACGAAACCGCCGACATCGCGCGGGCGCTGGGTGCGCACGTGTGGTGCATCGAGGCGCGCAACGTCGGCGTGGCGCGCGCGCATGGCGCCGAGCGGGCGCTCGCGCTGGGCGCGCGCTGGCTCGCCTTCACCGACGCCGATACGACCGTTGCCGAAGACTGGCTCGTGCGCCAGCTCGACTGCTGCGCGGATGCGGTGTGCGGCGTGATCGGCGTGCACGACTGGTCGCCGCATATCGGCGCGGTGCGCGAGCACTTCGGACGCACGTACACCGACGCGGACGGGCATCGGCATATTCATGGCGCGAACCTGGGCGTGTCGGCGAAGGCGTACATGCAGGCGGGCGGGTTTGCGCCGCTCGAGTCGAGCGAGGATGTGGCGCTCGTCGAGGCGCTGGTGGCGATCGGCGCGAAGATCGAATGGAGCGCGTCGCCGCGCGTGGTGACGAGTGCGCGGACGGATTTTCGGGCGAAGAAAGGATTCGGTGCGACGCTGCTGGAAGTCGGCAGGCGTTATTTGCCGATCGGGACGGACGGCGCCGATTCGGCGGATTCGGTGGCGATTGCGGCGTGAGCGCGGCCGGCCACGCTCGCCGCTCCGCGCACATTTATTTAATGATCCGAATCAACCTGGCGCGGACGAACCGCCTTTAGACCTGGCCGAGATCGCTCGGCACATCCACATCGCGCAGCACATTCGGATCATCAATCTCGACGATGAACGGCGCGTGAGTCGAAAGGATGCCGCGCGCGCCCGCATCGCCGTCGAGCGCGGCGAGCGCCTCGCGATGCGCCATGCCGAATCCCACCGGATGCCCCCGCGTGCCCTGATAAAACGGCGCGACGAGTCCGGCGCCGGCGTCGAGCGCCCGCGCGACCGCTTCATACGTCGCGGCTTCTATCCACGGCATGTCGCCCAGCGCGACGAGCCAGCCATCGGATTCCGATGTCGCGCGCACGGCCGCGGCGAGCGCCGCGCCCATGCCGCGCTCGGCATCGATGCTGAAAATGACATTGCAACCCGCTTCGTTCAAAACATCGGCGAGCTTTTCCGCGCCGGGCCGCACTACCGCGATCACTTCGGCGGCGACCGCGAGCAGCCTGCGCGCCGATTGAAACACGACGGGCGTGCCGTCGGGCAGGGTGGCGAGCAGCTTGTTGTGGCGGCCGGACGGGTCGAAGCGGGTGCCGAAACCCGCTGCCAGCAGGATGCCGGTCGCGTTCGACGAATAGGTCATCGCGGCTGCTCGTGTGGGGATCGAAGAGGAATTGTGCGGCGCATCGAAGATCGTCGCAAGCATAAAAAAAGCACGCGGCGGTCGTGATGACCGCCGCGTGCATCGTTTCACGTCAGGCCGTCGTCGGCGGCAATATCTTGTCGAGTGTGATCGGCAGGTCGCGCACGCGCACGCCCGTCGCGTGATACACCGCGTTGCCGAGCGCGCCCGCCACGCCCGTTATCCCGATTTCGCCGATGCCCCGCGCGCCGTGCGGATTGATATGCGGATCGGGCTGGCCGACGAACGAAATATCCAGCGTGCCGATATCCGCGTTCACCGGCACGTGGTACTCCGCGAGATTCGCGTTGGTGTAGCGCCCGTAGCGCGCATCCAGCTCGCTTTTCTCGAGAAGCGCCGAGCCGACGCCCCACACGATGCCGCCCATCAACTGACTGTGCGCGGTCTTCTCGTTGAAGAGCGTGCCGACGTCGTACACCCCGACGATGCGCGGCACGCGAACGATCCCGAGATCGGCATCGACATGCACTTCGGCGAACACCGCGCCGAACGAGTGGAACGAGTACTGTTTTTTCTCATCGCCTGGGCGCGTCGTCGCGACGGCTTCGATCGCGCGGCCGCCGTTGCGCGCGATCACGGCCGCCGCCGGATCGCGCTTGTCCGGATTCGAGAGGCTCACGACCCAGCCGTTGGACACCGTCACGTCCTCGCGCGCGAGACCGGCGACGGGCGATCCGCGATCCGCCAACGCCATCGAGATGAGCTGATCGCGCGCCTCTATGGACGCCGCGCGCACCGCCGGCGACACGCTCGCCGCCGATTGCGAGCCGCCCGACACTGGCGCCTTCGGCAGCGACGAATCGCCGAGCGCGAAGCGCACGTAATCGAGCGGAAAGCCGAGCGCGTCGGCGGCGACCTGCGTCATGATCGTGTAAGTGCCGGTGCCGAGATCCTGTGTGCCGGAGGCGACCATCGCGGTGCCGTCGGGCAGGATGCGCGCAACCGCCGATGCCTCGCTGCGGTTCGCCGGATATGTCGCTGTCGCCACACCCCAGCCGATGAGCGTGTTGCCTTCGCGCATCGAGCGCGGCGCCGCGCTGCGCCGCGCCCAGCCGAACTTCTCAGCGCCGCGCGTGTAGCACTCCATCAGCGCCTTGCTCGACCAGGGTTTCTTCTCCTGCGGCTCCATGTTCGCGTAGTTCTTCAGGCGCAACGCGAGCGGGTCCATCTTCAACTGATACGCCATCTCGTCCATCGCCGTTTCGAGCGCGAACGAGCCGCTCGTCTCGCCGGGCGCGCGCATGAAGGTCGGCGTGCCGATGTCGAGCTTCACGAGCTTGTGCGACGTCGACTGGTTCGGCACCGCGTAGAGCATGCGCGTGACGATGGCCGAGCTCTCGGTCCAGTCCTCGAATGTCGATGTGGTCGAAATGACGTCGTGACGCATGCCGGTCATGGTGCCGTCGTCGCGCGCGCTGATCTGGATGCGCTGCTCCGTGTACGGACGGTTGCCGACTATGCCGAACATCTGCGGACGCTCGAGCACGAGCTTGACGGGCCGGCCCGTCTGCTTGGACGCCATCGCGGCCAGCACGACGTGCGACCACACCGAACCCTTGCAGCCGAAGCCGCCGCCGACGAACGGACAGATCACGCGCACGTCGTCCTCGGAGATACCGAAGAACTTCGCCACCGCGCTTTTCGCGCCGGACACGCCTTGCGTCGCGTCGTAGAGCGTGAGTTTCGGGCCGTCCCAGCGTGCGACCGTCGCGTGCGGCTCCATCGGGTTGTGATGCTCGTAAGGCGTCGTGTAGACGGCGTCGAGGCGCGTCGGGCCTTGCCGCAAGCCGGCGTCGACGTCGCCGCGCTTCGTCGTGATCGCTCGGCCCATCATCTTTTCCGGCTGATACGCGGAGGCCTTCGCGCGTGCGAAATCGGCATTGGGCATCGCGGCCTCGTAGCGCACGTCCACGTAACGCGCGGCGCCTTGCGCGTGCTCCAGCGAATCGGCGACGACGACCGCCACCGGCTCGTTGCTGTAACGCACCTGGTTGGTTTGCAGGAGCGTCAACTTGCGCACGGCGGGCGGCTGCGCGTCGGGAACGCCGCCGTTGGGCAGACGCATCGCGTTCTGATACGTCATCACGAGCAGCACGCCGGGCATCGATTGCGCGCGGCTCGTGTCGATCGAAGCGATGCGGCCGCTCGCGACGGTGCTCGTCACGAGCACCGCATGCGCGAGCTTCGCGTCGCTGTTGTCGGCCGAATAACGCGCCTGGCCGGTGACCTTGAGCACGCCGTCGGTGCGATCGAGCGGTTGTCCGATGAACGTCATGCGACACCTCCTGCCTGTTGAAGCGCGCGCACGATCGCACGCTGCGCGAGCGCGATCTTGAACGCGTTGTCGCGCTGCGGCGCCGCGCCTTGCACGGCGAGTGCGGCGGCGGTTTGCAGCGTCGATTTGTCGAGCGATTTGCCCGCGAGCGCCTGTTCGGTCGCGTTCGCGCGCCACGGCTTGTGCGCGACGCCGCCGAGCGCGATGCGCGCGCTTTTCACGGTGTTGCCGTCCATCTGCAACGCCGCCGCGACGGACACGAGCGCGAACGCATAGCTCGCGCGGTCGCGCACCTTCAGATATTTCGAGTGATCCGCGAAGAGCGGCGGCGGCAGATCGACGGACGTGATCAGCTCGCCCGCCTGCAAGGTGGTGTCGAGATCGGGCCTGTCGCCCGGCAGGCGATGAAATTCCGCGAACGGAATCGTCCGCTCGCCGTTCGGGCCGGTGACGCGCACGACGGCATCGAGCGCGGCGAGCGCGACGCTCATGTCGGACGGATTCGTCGCGATGCATTGACGGCTCGCCCCGAGAATCGCGTGCATGCGATTCATGCCATCGATGGCCGCGCACCCGCTGCCGGGCGCGCGCTTGTTGCACTGGGGAAAGCCCGGATCGTAGAAGTACGAGCAGCGCGTGCGCTGCATCAGATTGCCGCCGACGGTCGCCATGTTGCGCAATTGCGCCGACGCCCCCGAGAGCAGCGCCTGCGACAAGAGCGGGTAGCGCTCGCGCACCCAGGCGTGGTTTGCGGCGTCGCTGTTGCGCACGAGCGCGCCGAGCCGCAGGCCGCCGTCGGGCAGCGCGGTGATGCCGTCGAGCGCGTCGATGTGCGTGATATCGACGAGTCTCACCGGCCGCATCACGCCGCCTTTCATGAGATCGAGCAGATTCGTGCCGCCGCCGATGAACATGGTGCCCGGCTGGCCCGCCGCCGAGAGCGCGGAACCGATGTCCGCGGCGCGCTGATAGGAGATCGCGTCCATGTGCGTCTCCCTTAGGCGTTGCCCGACGCGACGGCTTTCACCGCCGCGACGATGTTCGGATACGCGCCGCAGCGGCAGATGTTGCCGCTCATGCGCTCGCGGATTTCATCGTCGGAGAGTTGCGCCGGGCGAAAGCGCACGTCGGCGGTGACGGCGCTCGCGTCGCCTTTGCGGTATTCGTCGATGAGCGCCGTCGCCGAGCATAGTTGCCCCGGCGTGCAGTAGCCGCACTGAAAGGCGTCCTTCTCGATGAACGCCTGCTGAATGGGCGCGAGCGTGTCGCCATCGGGCGCGAGGCCTTCGATGGTCGTGACGGATTCGCCGTCGTGCATCACCGCGAGCGTAAGGCACGAGTTGATGCGCCGGCCCGCTACGATCACCGTGCACGCGCCGCACTGTCCGCGGTCGCAGCCTTTTTTCGTGCCCGTGAGGTTCGCGTATTCGCGCAGCGCGTCGAGCAGCGTCGTGCGCGCTTCCACTTGCAATTCATACGGATGGCCGTTGATGGTGAGCTTCACGGGCATCATCGGCAGGGCGGCGGGCGGCGGTGCGGCGGCTGGCGTCGCCGCGGCTTGCTGTTGCGCATGCGCGAGCGGCGCGGCGCTCACGGCCGCCGCCGCCGCGGCCGACTGAAGGAAACGCCGGCGCGACGGCTTCTGCGCCGTGTCGCTGGCGTCGTGGGGATGGGTATCGGCTGGGGACATGGGGATCGGTTCTCCTCGCTCGTTCGGAAGGACGCCGCGCCGGCTCGAATCTTTATAGGCTTGTTGGCTCGCGACCGATTGCGACGGATCGGGCGGAGCGCCGATGTTCGAGTTCACGGGAGGCGTATGAGGCGCGGGGTCGCGATCGCTCGTCGACTGTAAGGGAACCGAACGTTCGTCGTCCCGCAACCGGTGAGGTGCAGCAAGTCCGATGCCATGCGGCGGCGTCTCGGATGGGATTCCGGCGCTCATGCGCGCCCATGCTCGAAAACGGGACGATCGTTTCGCTAAACGATCCGGCGTAAGCAACGCTTTGTGACGTCTGCACGCGCGCGCGCGGTTCAAAATTGCATGATTTTCGTCGCCGCGATCGCCGACATGCGATATCGCGGCGCGCAAGCACCTTTCAATCCCTGAGGTCCGTCATGCTCGATCCTTATCATCGCGCGATGCAGCACTATTCGGCGAATCAGTACGGCGAGGCACTGGCCGTTTTGTCGCCGCTGCTCGATCGCCCTCACGCCGATGTCGAGGCGCTCAATCTCGCGGCCGGATGCGCTTATGCGATGAATCGCGTGGATCTGGCCGAGGCGTACTGGCAGCGCGCGGTCGCCGACCATCCGCAGCACCCGGGCGTCCACAACAATCTCGGCAACCTCTACGAGCAACTGAAACGGTTTCCTGAAGCGGAAGCGATGTTCCGGCGCTCGCTCGATCTGAAGCCTGATTTCGCCGAAGCGCATTACAACCTCGGCAATGTGCTGGCGCTGCAGGAGCGGATCGCGGACGCGGAGCAGTCGCTGCGACGGGCGCTCGAATTGCGGCCGGACTTCGCGTCGGCGCATTACAGCCTGGGCAAGCTACTGATGAAGCAGGCGCGCCCCGAAGAAGCGAGGGAATGTTTTGGACTTGCGATCTACAACCGCCCGAACTGGGCCGACGCGCATTTTGGCTTGGGTAGCGCACTCGCCGCCTTGCAGCGCCGCGAGGAAGCCGAGCGCACGTATCGCGCGGCCATCGAATTGAATCCGCGTCTGGCGAGTGCATATCAGGGACTGGCGGAAATACTTGAAACGGATGGACGAGACGCGGGTCTGGAGGACGTCTATCGCCGTCTGGCCGATCAATTGCCCGAGTTGAGCGGCGCTCATTACAACCTGGGCCAGGTGATTTATCGAACCACGGCCCTTGCCGGGTTTGAGCGTATCGACGAGGCTGAAGCGGCATACCGTCGCGCGATCGAGGTCCAGCCGGATTACCTGCCGGCGTACATCGCGCTCGGCAACCTGCTCAAGGAGGACCCCGCGCGCGCGGACGAAATGCTGGCGACGTTTCGGCGCGCCGTGGAACTCGATCCGGATTCGGGGGAAGCCCGGCTCAATCTGGGCGGAGCGCTGCTGCGCGTTGGAGCGTATGCGGAAGGCTGGCCGTTGATGGAATCCCGCTACGACACTAGTGAGCGGCAGCGGCCCATGTTCCCGCCGAGCTTCCCTTTTCCGCGGTGGCAAGGCGAGCCGCTGGCCGGCAAGTCGATACTCGTGCTCCATGAACAGGGATTCGGCGACACTTTCCAGTTTTGCCGCTATCTGCCGATGCTGAAGTCGCAAGGGCTAACGACGCTCTCGTTCGCATCGCCGTTAGCGCCCGCGCTGCTCAGCTCGATCGATGGCGTCGACATCTGCATCGGCGGCGACGCCATCGACAGCCTCGCGCACCATGACTACTGGTGTTTGCTGATGAGCCTGCCGGCGCTGCTCGGAACCACGTACGACACCGTTCCCAACGTCACCCCCTATATCGCCGCGGACGAAGAGCGCATCGCACACTGGCGCAGCCGGCTGCCCGCGCAGGTGCCGAAGATAGGCTTCGCGGCGATGGCCGAGCCGCGGCCGTCCGTGTTCGACGCCCGCCGCTGGATCAGTGCGCAAGCATGCGTTCCATTGCTCGGCGTGTCCGGCGTGCGCTTCGTCAATCTGCAGAAGGCGCCGGTCGCGCGCGCGCAACTCGACACCCTGCCGCCGCATTTTCGGCCGCTCGACCTGATGGACGATGTCCAGGACTTCGCCGATACGGCCGCGATCATCGCCTCGCTCGATCTCGTCATCGCCGTGGATACGTCGGTCGCGCATCTCGCGGGCGCGCTGGGCAAGCCGGTGTGGATGCTACTGCCTTCGAACCCGTGCTGGCGCTGGCTGATCGACGGCGAAGAATCGGTCTGGTACCCGAAAGCGCGTCTGTTCAGGCAGACCAAACCCGGCCAATGGGACGATGTGATCGCGCGCGTCGCGGATGCGCTGGGCCGGTGGCGCGATGGCAATTAAGCACCGATCCGCGCATCATTTGATGAGCGCGAGCGCGTCCCTGAAGCGCGGATGCCTGAAACTGCCGAGCCAGCCGAAGATCGCCGTTTCGACGGTCGTGAGCCGCGCGCCGTCCTGCCTCGCCCGTTCGAGCGCGACGGCGCGATCTTCCGCGCGGCGGGACGCGACCGCATCCGCCACGTATTCCACGCGATAGCCGAGGCGCAGCAGCCCGAGCACCGTGAGCAGCACGCACACATGCGCCTCCGCGCCGGCGACCCACATTGTCGCGGGCGCGGGCGGCAGTGCATCGACGAAGGCGGGCGCGAGCGTCGCATCGAAGGTGTGCTTTTCGATCACCTTTGCCAGCCCAATATCTGCGAGCAGCGCGTCCACCGTCCCGCCGAGCCCGTGCGGATTCTGTTCCGTGACGACCACCGGCACGTCCAGCAGATTCGCCGCGCGCAGCAGCGTGCCGACGCGCGCCGTCACCCGCCCGGCGCCATCCAGATGCGGCAGCAGCCGCGCCTGCATGTCGACGATAACGAGCATGCCGCTTAAGCCTCGCTCTCCATGATCTTGTCGATGAGCCGCGCGTTCTCGCCCGCCGAGCCGATGCCCGCGTGCTTGGCCATCGGCACGAAGAAATGTGTGGCGATCGGCAGCTTCGAGCGTTCGAGCCAACTGTTCAGATGCGCAACGAGCCGTTTCGCCGGCGTCTTCAGCTCCTCGCGCAGGACGCCGGGGAGTTTTTCGAAGTGGCGCATCTCGGTCTGATACGGCTCGGGCGCGACGCACAGCGCGTTGGGCCGGCCATCGACATCGAGGGGAAGCCGCTCCAGCGCCTGATGCAGCAGTGCGACGCCTAGTCCCTCGCCGCGCCACGGCTTGCGCACTTCCCACAGGCTGATGTAAATCACGCGATGCGCATTGAACACCTCGCACAGCTTCTCGGGGCCGAGCGCCTCGGTGGCGGCGAGCGCGAGCGAGAGCATCTCGCCCGAGTACGTGTCGAGCGTATAGACGAGATCGGCGCTGCTCGTGAGCGGCGGCACCTTGACGAGCTGCAGGCGCACCGCCGCCGCGACGATGTCGCTGCCCGCTTCGTGAAACACGGCGAACGCGGTGCCGAGCCGCTCGTCATCGACCTGGGGATACTCGTGGCGATAGGTCATCGTGAAGAGAAACGGCCCGATCTTCTCCCGGTACGCGAGAGGCCGGTCGACATCGTAATCATCGACACCGTCGAGGCCGTAGGGATCGTAGTCGCGTTTCTCGCGCCGCTCGCCGTTTTGCACCGCGGCTGCAAGCGCCGCGAGCGGGCGGCGCGACTCGGGCACGAGATCTTCCGGCAACCCTTCCCACGTGAGGCGCAGGAATTCCCGCCCGCCGCGATAGTGCGTCTCGAAGAGCGAGAGCACCTGCCCGCCCGCGACCGGATCGAGGATGCGCTGCGCGCAATCGTAGGCGCGCTCGAGGAGTTGATCGGCTTCGGCGGGATCGGGCGCGAGGTGCGGCTCGCTGCCCTGCGGCGTGGCGGGCAAGCCTTTTGCGAGACGTTCCCTGTGCGCGAGTTCGAGCCATTCGTCAGCGGCGCGTTCGGCGATGAAACCCGCTGCGATCCGGTAGCCCGTCAGCACGATCGACTGGCCGGTGCGCCCGAGCGGAAACACGTACTCGTCGTTCATGGCGTCGTCGACGGTGACGCCGCGGAAGGTTTCGCGCGGCGCGCTCACGTTCGCGGCCGCATCGAAACGGTCATGCGACAGCACGTGGGCGACGAGGTCTGACGCGGCGGGACCGAATTCCGCTCCGGCGCCGGGAAGCAGCTTCAGCAGGGACAAGGTACTCGTGGTGCCGGTCGTGCTCGATGTGCTCATGAATGCCATCTCCGATCGTGGAGGGTTATCGTAACAAACCGTCGGATTTACGGGAGATATCGATGAACGTTCAAAAGGATGATGAGCGGGCGGCTACGGTTCATGAAGGCGGGTGCGCATGCGGCGCGTTCCGCTTTCGCGCGGCGGGCGGGCCGAAGCGCGTCGGGATGTGCCATTGCATGACGTGCCGGCAGGTGCACGGCTCCGCCTTTGGAGCTTATGCGATTTATGCGCGCGGCGACGTGATGATGAGCGGCAGCCTCTCGACGTGGCGCAGTTCCGAGGACGGCCGCCGGCATTTTTGCCCGGTGTGCGGCTCGGTCGCTTACATGGAATACACGACGCGCGATGAAGTGGACCTGCCTCTCGGCGCGTTCGACGAAACCGGGCTCTTCGAACCGGACTACGAGCTGTGGTGCAAGCATCGCGAGCCGTGGCTGCCCCAGGGCGTCCGTCCGGAGTACGACGAAGAGCGCGCGCACTAGGAGGCGAAATGCCGGGACGCATCCGTATCGGCATTTCGGGCTGGCGCTATGCGGGCTGGCGCGGCGTCTTCTATCCGAAGAAGCTCGCGCAGGCGCGCGAGCTCGAGTTCGCGTCGCGCGCGGTACAGACAGTCGAGATCAACGGATCGCATTATTCGCTGCAAAGCGTGGCGAGCTATCGCGCCTGGCATGACGCGACGCCCGCCGGCTTCGTCTTCAGCGTAAAGGGGCCGCGCTACCTCACGCACATGCTGCGTTTCCGCGACGAAACCGCCATCCCGGCGATCTCGAACTTCTTCGCCTCCGGCGTGCTCGCGCTCGGCGACAAGCTCGGGCCATTTCTCTGGCAGTTTCCGCCGAACTTCGCATTCCGCCCGGACGCCTTCGCGCGATTTCTCGAACTGCTGCCGACAGACACCGTCGCCGCCGCGCGTCTCGCTCAAGGCCATGACACGCGTGTGAAGAATCCTTGGTTCGAGCCAGGGAAAAAGCGCGCATTGCGGCACGCGATCGAGATTCGTCATCCGAGCTTCTGCACCGATGAGTTCGTGCGGCTCCTGCGCAAACATCGCATGGCGCTCGTCGTCTCGGATTCCGTCGCCGGCTGGCCGTATGCGGAAGACCTGACGGCTGATTTCATGTATCTGCGGCTGCACGGCAGCGAAACGCTTTACGGCGGCAGTTATAAAGACGAGGCACTCGATGAATGGGCGCGCCGCATCGCATCTTGGGCGGCGGGCGGACAGATCGACGACGCGCGTGTGATTTCCTCGGCGAAACCGCGCCCGCGCGCCGCACGCGACGTCTTCTGCTACTTCGACAACGACCAGAAAGTACGCGCGCCGTTCGATGCGCGCCGTCTCATGGAACGCCTCGGACTTGGCCCTTGCGCCAGTAATCCAATAGAGACACACCGTTGAAGACCGGGACAGCTTTTGTCCCGCCGGAACTGCATGCTCTCGTCAACGGTCCGAGCAATTGCATTCGCGCCCGGAAAATAAGACGATAGGCGGCGTGCGCTGTGCACGCTGTCGAAAGCGCCGGAAGCGCGGCAGCGGCAGGATCGAGAACCTTTGAACTTCATGGCCAGCGAGGAGCATCGATACCATGATGAAGCAACCGGTCAGCGGCAGCGACAAGATTCATCCCGAAGGCGCGACATGCATCGGCGACTGCGATCCTTCCCAGCAGATCGAAGTGATCGTGATGCTGCGACGCAAGGACGAAGCCGGATTCAAGCAGATGATGTCGCGCATCGATGCCGGCGAGGCGCCAGCGCAAGCCGTCTCGCGCGAGGAATTCGACAAACGTTTCACGGCATCCGACCAGGACGTCGAGAAGGTCAAGGCCTTCGCCAGGCAATACGGCCTGACAGTCGTGCGCGCCGAAACCGAGACGCGCAGCGTGGTGCTGAAGGGCAGCATCGAGCAGTTTCAGAATGCTTTCGACGTCAAGCTCGAACGCTTTCAACATCACAACATCGGCGAATATCGCGGCCGCTCGGGGCCAGTCAAGGTGCCCGAGGACATGCACGATGTCGTCACCGCCGTCCTCGGCCTCGACAGCAAGCCGCAGGCGCGTCCGCATTTCCGTTTCCGTCCGCCGTTCAAGCCCGCGCGCGGCGCGGCGCCCGCGTCTTTCACGCCGGTCGATCTGGCGCGCCTCTACGATTTCCCCGATGGCGACGGCGCCGGCCAGTGCATCGCGATCATCGAGCTGGGCGGCGGTTATCGCGACGCCGATCTCTCCGCGTATTTCTCGAAGCTCGGCGTGAAGGCGCCGAAAGTCGTCGCGGTCGGCGTCGACAACGCGAAGAACGCGCCCACGGGCAACCCCAACGGACCCGATGGCGAAGTGACGCTCGATATCGAGATCGCGGGCGCCATCGCGCCGGGCGCGCGCATCGCCGTGTACTTCGCGCCGAACAGCGACGCGGGTTTCGTCGATGCCGTCAATCGCGCGCTGCACGACTCGACCAACAAGCCGTCCGTGATATCGATCAGTTGGGGCGGCCCGGAGTCGAACTGGTCCTCGCAGTCGATCGGCGCGTTCAATGACGTGCTGCAGAGCGCGGCGGCGCTCGGCGTGACGGTCTGCGCCGCCTCGGGCGACGGCGGCTCGTCCGATGGCGCCGGCGACGGCACGGATCACGTCGACTTCCCCGCGTCGAGCCCGTATGTGCTCGGCTGCGGCGGCACGAGCCTCGCGGCATCCGGTTCGGGCATCGCGAAGGAAGTCGTGTGGAACGACGGCGACCAGGGCGGCGCGGGCGGCGGCGGCGTCTCGGGCGTTTTCGCATTGCCGGCGTGGCAGGCGGGCTTGTCGGTCACGCGCAACGGCAAGGCGACGACGCTCGCGAAGCGCGGCGTGCCGGACGTGGCGGGCGATGCGTCGCCGCAAACCGGCTACGAGGTGCTGATCGACGGCGAGGATACGGTCGTCGGCGGCACGAGCGCGGTCGCGCCGCTGTGGGCTGCGTTGATCGCGCGGATCAACGCGATCAACGCGTCGCCTTCGGGCTTCGTCAATCCGAAGCTCTACAAGGCGAAGGCAGCGTTCCGCGATATCACGCAAGGCAACAATGGCAGCTTCTCGGCGGCGGCCGGCTGGGACGCGTGCACCGGCATGGGCAGCCCCGACGGCGCGAAGATCGCGGCCGCGCTCGAGCCCGCAAAGAGTTGAAACGAGATGCAGCAAGGCGTAAGACAGTGAACAACAACCACGACGACGATTCTGGAGCGACGACGATGAACTCCGATCCACTGGCAGCGAGCGACAAACCTTCCAGCGCGGAAGAACCGGCCACGGCGGCCGCCGCGAAGAAAGCGCCGAAGAAGACCACGACGGCGAAGAAGGACCAGCCGTACTTCGACCCTGTTGCATACGGCAACGGCCCCGACGACGCGATCGCCGCGACCGAAGCCGACGAGAATGCGGCGATCACCCATCACAGCGTGACGATCGGCGGCGCGAAGATCGCCTATACCGCGACGGTCGGCCATCTCGTGACGGTCGATCCGAGCAGCTCGAAGCCGACCGCGAAGATGTTCTATGTCGCGTTCACGAAGGACGGCGCGAAGGAGGAAGCGCGTCCGCTCACGTTCTTCTATAACGGCGGGCCGGGCTCGTCGGCGGTATTCGTGCTGCTCGGCTCGTTCGCGCCGCGCCGCATCAAGACGGCGATGCCGGGCTTCACGCCGCCCGCGCCGTATCAGATGGAGGACAACCCGGACAGCCTGCTCGATCGAAGCGACCTGATCTTCATCAATCCTGTCGGCACGGGCTATTCCGCCGCGATCGCGCCGAACAAGAACCGCGATTTCTGGGGCGTCGACGAGGATGCGGCGTCGATCGCGCAGTTCATCAAGCGCTATCTGACGAAGAACAACCGCTGGAATTCGCCGAAGTTTCTATTTGGCGAGTCGTACGGCACGGCGCGCAGTTGCGTGCTCGCGTACAAGCTGCATGAGGACGGCATCGATCTGAACGGCGTCACGCTGCAGTCGTCGATTCTCGATTACCGGCAGGCGGGCAATCCGGTGGGCGCACTGCCGACCGCGGCGGCGGACGCGTGGTATCACAAGAAACTCGGCGTGCATCCGACGCCGACCAATCTTCTGAATTTTGCGGAAGAGGTGGCGGAGTTTTCGCGCACGGATTATCTGAACGCGCTGCGCAAGTTCCCGCAAACCGACGACGAAGTGGTCGAGAAGCTGTCCGAATACACGGGCATCGACAAGGCGACGCTGCTCGCGTGGAGTCTCGATATCGCGGCGTACGACAGCCGCGGCAACTCGCTGTTTTTGACGACGCTGCTAAAGGCGAAGGGCGAATCGCTCGGTGCCTACGACGGGCGCGTGACGGCGATTTCGACGGGCATCGCGGGCAAGATCGACCCGAATTCCGGCGGCAACGACCCGACGATGACGGCGGTAAGCGGCGTCTATACGACGATGTGGAACAGCTATCTGAACGAGCATTTGAAGTTCACGTCGACGTCGTCGTTCACCGATCTGAACGATCAGGCTTTCCTCAACTGGAACTTCAAGCACACGGACCCGACGGGCGCGCAGAAGGGCGTGGATTCGAAGGGCAACATCATTCTCTATACGGCGGGCGATCTCGCCGCGGTGATGGCGTTGAATGTCGATTTGAAGGTGCTTGCCGCGAATGGGATGTATGACTTCGTGACGCCGTTCTATCAGACGATCATCGATTTGCAGCAGATGCCGCTGATCGACAAGACCGTGCGGCAGAATCTATCGGCGACGTTTTATCCGTCGGGGCATATGGTTTATCTCGACGGCGGATCGAGGACGCAGCTCAAGGCGGATCTTGCCAGGATGTATGACGACGCGACCGCCAATCATGCGGCGATGGGGCGGATCATTGCGTTGCAGAAAGTTACTGCGGATAAGCTGGGGGCATTATCGCCGGTGGGTTGAAAGGTTTGTTTTTTGCCGCGGGCGGCGGGGGTTTTTTTTGCTTTCGCCGGATCCCGTTTTGTTATTGGTCTATTAGCGTTGCCCCTATGCGGGGCGGCAGTCACTTTCTTTGCTGCTGCAAAGAAAGTAACCAAAGAAAGCAGCTTGTTAGGCCCGCGGTCACACGCAGTTTGGCCATGCTTGCCAGGCGATCGTGGGCTGCCTAAGTGTCGCCCTCACAAGGCTAATCGGCTTGGCTCGCGCACGGTCTGACAAGCTAGTACCCTGAGCGTGCTGGTTCAGCACCAAATAGCTTCGGCACAGCGCTGCGCGCTGCCGCTGGGTCTACAAGGGAAACCAACCTATCGCACATGCAATGAGATGGAAGCGTTAGCGACGAAGCACGCGCAAACCCGATGAACCCATCGGCCGCGAAGCGGGCCGGAGCCATTTGGCGCTGAGCCAGTGAGTCAAGCGGTGCGAGGCGACAGACCGTGCGCGAGCCAAGCCCGGTCAGACCTTTGAGGGCGACACTTAGGCAGCCCACGATCGGCTGGCAAGCGTGGCCAAACTGCGTGTGACCGCGGGCGTCTCGAGCTGCTTTCTTTGGTTACTTTCTTTGCAGCAGCAAAGAAAGTGACTGCCGCCCCGCATAGGGGCAACGCTAATAGACCAATAACAAACCGGGACCCACCACCTAAAAGCAGGAACACCAATTGCGACCGGTTGAGCGCAAAACCTCACCCGCAAACCCGGAGTCCCCCAAATGGCAACAAACAAACAGCCGCCCCCGAGCGGCGTCGCCCGCACCCCGTCGCAAAGCAACACCAACAAAAAAGTCGAAGCCCTCGAAACCTTCCGCACCGACGCCACGAACCAGGCCCTGACGACGAACCAGGGCGTCAAGGTCGCCGATAACCAGAACACGCTGCGCGCCGGCGAGCGCGGCCCCTCGCTGCTCGAAGACTTCATCATGCGTGAAAAAATCACGCACTTCGATCACGAGCGCATTCCAGAACGCATCGTCCATGCCCGTGGATCCGCCGCGCATGGCGTATTCAAAGTGTATGAATCGCAGGCCGAACTCACCAAGGCCGCGTTCCTGCAAGACCCATTGAAGGAAACGCCTGTCTATGTGCGTTTCTCAACCGTGCAAGGCTCGCGCGGCTCGGCCGATACCGTGCGCGACGTGCGCGGCTTCGCCGTCAAGTTCTATACGGAAGAGGGCAACTTCGATCTCGTCGGCAACAACATGCCAGTGTTCTTCATCCAGGACGCGATCAAGTTCCCCGACTTCGTCCACGCCGTCAAACCCGAGCCGCATAACGAAATGCCGCAAGGCGCATCCGCGCACGACACCTTCTGGGATTTCGTTTCACTCGTCCCCGAGTCCGCGCACATGGTGCTCTGGACGATGTCCGACCGCGCGATTCCCCGCAGTCTGCGCACGATGGAAGGCTTCGGCATCCACACCTTCCGGTTCATCAACGCGCAAGGAAAAGGACGGTTCGTGAAGTTCCACTGGCGCCCGACGATCGGCTCGGCGTCGCTGCTGTGGGACGAAGCACAGAAGCTCGCGGGCAAGGACTCGGACTTCCATCGGCGGGATCTATGGGAAGCGATCGACAACGGCGACTATCCCGAGTGGGAACTCGGCGTGCAGATCGTCGAGGAAGAGGACGAGCACAAGTTCGACTTCGATCTGCTCGATCCCACCAAGATCATCCCCGAGGAACTCGTGCCGCTGAAGATGATCGGCAAGCTCACGTTGAATCGCAATCCGGACAACTTCTTCGCCGAGACGGAGCAGGTCGCCTTCTGCCCGGGGCATATCGTGCCGGGCATCGACTTCACGAACGATCCGCTGCTGCAAGGGCGTCTCTTCTCGTACACCGACACGCAGATCAGCAGACTCGGCGGTCCCAATTTCCACGAGATTCCGATCAACCGCCCGCTCGCGCCGCTGCATAACGGTCAGCGCGACGCGATGCATCGCCAGACGATCGACAAGGGGCAGGCCTCCTACGAGCCGAATTCGATCGACGGCGGATGGCCGAAGGAAACCGCGCCGGCCGCGGCGGGCGGCGGCTTCGAGACTTATACGGAACGCGTCGAAGGGTCGAAGATCCGCGTGCGCAGCCCGTCGTTCCGGGATCACTACTCGCAGGCGACGCTCTTCTGGAACAGCATGACCGATCCCGAAAAGGATCACATCGTCGGCGCTTATTCTTTCGAGCTTTCGAAGGTCGAGCGCAAGCCCATTCGCGAGCGCCAGCTCGGCATCCTCGCGAATATCGACGAGACGCTCGCCGCGCGCGTTGCCGCCAATCTCGGGCTACCCGCGCCGAAGAAGAGCGCCGACGCCGACGAGCTCGGCAAGTCGTCGGTGAAGGAGTCGCCGGCCTTGTCGATCATCGCGAAGGCGAAGCCTTCGGTCAAGACGCGCAAGGTCGCGATTCTCGCCGCACGGGGCGCCGACGCCGCGAGCATCAAGGCCGTGCAGGACGCGCTCAAGGCCGAAGGCGCGCACGCGAAAGTCATCTCGCCGACGCTCGGCTCGCCGGCGCCAGGCATCGAGGCCGACGCGACCATTCTCGGCATGCCGTCGATCATGTTCGACGGCGTGATCGTCGCGGGCGGCAAGGAGAGCGCGAAGACGCTGTCCGAATCCGGCGACGCGCGTCATTTCGTGCTCGAAGCGTTCAAGCATCTCAAAGCGATCGGCGCGCTCGGCGACGGAGAGGATCTGCTCGCAGCCGCTCATCTGCCAAACGGCGAGGAAGGCGTCGTCGTCGGCAGCGATGTGAAACAGGTACTGAAGCGGTTCATCGAAGCGATGAGCATGCATCGCGTGTGGTCGCGCGCGCAAAAGGCTGAATCGGTCCCGGCCTGACGCAAGGTTCGCAAAACAAGCCCGCGCGTCGCGTTTCGCCGGTTGCAACGGTACGGGCGACCATGCCACTGGCCGGTGATATACGCACCGCGGCCTTTTTGAGAAACTAACCGCACCGATTATTGCGGAGGTGCGGCTTGTTCGATCATGCAGGGCCAGGTAGCGACGTTGCGCGGGCCGCACGCGCGCGACGGCGCTCGTGCGTGGCGATCCTCTTCGTCATCCTGATGACAGGCGTGCTATGCGCGGCGTCCGCGACGGCGGCCGCGAAAGAGCGCATCGTCGTCGGCGTGGCACCAGGCGTCGTGCCGCCGCTCGACATGGCGTATCCGCGTGCGGGCGATCCGCGCGGCATCTCGGTCGACTACGTGAACGCCGTCGCGGGCGCGCTAAAGGCCGATACGCAATGGCGTCTCTATTCGAGCCGCGCCGCAATGATTGCAGCGCTCAAGCGCGGCGAGATCGACATGGCGACCGGCGCGACGGGCGAGGACAGCGGCGCGGCGCTCGCCTACAGCCGCCCGTATCTGCCGCGCAAGCAGCTCTTCATCGAACCGATCGAGACGCGCCCGCCGACGCATCGGATCGCGTACGTCGACACGCAAACCTCGCCGGCGCGCTTGCGGGCCGCGTATCCGTCGATGACGCCCGCCGCTTATCCCGACCTGATCGGCGCGCTGCTGGCCGTATCGTTCGGCGATGCCGACGCGTTCGTCGGCGACATGACCGCCGCCGCCTACGTCCTCAGGCATTTCAAGTTGCCAAACGTGGCCGTCACCCACTTCGCCGCTGCCGACGAAGACGGTTACCGTTTCGCATTCGCGGCGGACCGGCCCGGAGCCGTTTCATTGCGGCACCGGATCGATGACGCGCTCGCAGCGCTGCCGCCGGCATTTCTGCTGCTCGAGTATGCACGGTGGAATCCGAGCGCGGACTTGATCGCGCAGCGCAGACCCATCGAGCTGTCCGAAGAGGAAGCCGCGTGGGTGAAGGCGCATCCCGTCGTTCACTTCTCGATGCTCGCGCAAGGCGCGCCCCTCTCGTTTCGCGACTCGCAAGGCCAGCCAGCGGGCGTCGCGGTCGATCTGCTCAATGCGATCGGACGCGTCACGGGGCTGCGCTTCGAAGCCCGCATGCGCGATTCGATCGATCAGTTGACGGCCGACATGAAAAGCGGCACATCCGCCATCGTGCCTTACGGCATAGGCGATGCGCCCATGGCCGGGACGGTATCCTCGGCGCCGACCGGCGAGGGCATCTTCGCGATCGTGACGGCGGCGGGTCAGCCGCGGCGGCGTGACGCAGCCGCGCTCGCGGGCAAGCGGGTCGCGCTCGCGGCCTATGCGCCGCTGCAAACACTCGTGCGGCAGCAGGCTCCGGACGCGCGTTTCATCTACACGGCGCGGCTTGAAGAGCAGCTTCACGCCGTCGCGCGAGGGGAAGCCGACGCAACTGTCACCGATCTGACCTTCGCAAACTATCGGGTGGGCAATCCGTACCGCGGTTCGCTCGTCGTGAGCGGTGTGCTGTCGACGCAGCCGGTCCCGTACAGGCTGAGCGTTGCGGCCAACGAGCCGATCCTGCTCGGCATCATCAATCGTGCGCTCGCCAGCTTGCCGCTTCCGCAACTGGAGTCGATCCGCGCACGCTGGGCCCTCTCCGAGCATCCCGAGCTGCTGTGGGAACGCCGCCGCCCGCAAGTCGCGCTCGGCGCGCTGCTGGGCGCCGCGCTCGTGCTGGTGCTCGCTGGCTGGGCGCTGACGCTGCGCGTGCAGGTCGGCCGCCGGATTGCCGCCGAGAATGCAATGCGCGCCGCGAAGGAAGAAGCCGAGACGGCGAACCGCGCGAAGTCCACCTTCCTCGCGGCGATGAGCCACGAAATCCGCACGCCGATGAACGCCGTGCTCGGGCTGCTCGAAATGGAGCTGCGCGCACCCGGTGAGCGCGCCGCGACCGAGCGCGCGCTGTCGATCGCGCACCGGGCCGCACACGATCTGCTCGGCCTGATCGACGATTTGCTGGACGTGGCGAAGATCGAGGCCGCACGCCTCGTGCTCGCGCCTGCGCCGCTCGAGATCGAGGCGTGGGTCGCGGGCGTCGCGGCGATCTATGAGCCCGTCGCGCGCGCGAAGGGCGTCGGGCTCGCCGTGAAGTGCCTGTCCGATGGCGGCCCCGCCTGGGTCCTCGCCGATGGCCAGCGTCTGCGGCAGATCGTCGGCAACCTGCTCTCGAACGCGATCAAGTTCACCGATGCCGGCGCGGTCACGCTCGAATACGGCGTCGCCCCGCCCCGCGACGACAGGCGCGCGGTGACGCTCGCGGTATCCGACACGGGCATCGGCATCGCGCCCGAGAAACAGGCGATGCTGTTCACGCCGTTCGTGCAGGCGCACGATGGCCACGCGCGCAGCGTCGGCGGCACCGGGCTCGGACTCACCATCAGCAAGCGGCTCGTCACGATGATGGGCGGCACGATCGAATTCTCGAGCGCACCCGGACGCGGCACGCGCTTCACGGTGCGGCTCGATTTGCCGCAGGCGCAAGCCGTTGCATCCGTTGTCCCATCCGTCGTCGAGACGGGACCGGTACAGGCGCATGCCATGGAGGCATCGCTCGCGGGCCTGCGCGTGCTCGTCGTCGACGATCATCCGGCCAACCGCATCGTGCTCGACCGGCAGATCAGGCTGCTTGGCGGTGTCGCGCAACTGGCAGTCGACGGCCAGGGCGCGCTCGCACGCTGGCGCGCCGAGCCACGCGCGCTCGACGTGATCGTCACCGATTGCTCGATGCCCCGAATGAGCGGCGAGGAACTCACGCGAACGATCCGGGACGACGAAGCCAAAGACCCGTCGAGGCCGCGCGCCGTGCCGATCGTCGGCCTGACCGCGAATGCGCAGCCCGACGCGGCCATGCGCGCGATCGCATCGGGCATGAACGCCTGCCTCGTGAAGCCGCTCGCCCTCGACGATCTGCGCGAGGCGTTACTTGCGGTGACGCGCCGCGGCCGAGAATCGACGGCGTCGCCGAAAGTGCCAACGGCCGCGCCCGATCCGGACACGCCGGTGTTCGACCACGCCGCGCTGGCAGGCTTCGGCGATCAGGCCGGCACGCTCATCGACACGCTGAGAGCCGCCAACGCACAGGACCTCGCCGATGCGCACGCCGCATTCGACGCCTGCGACCACGCCCGCCTGCGCGATATCGCGCATCGCATGAAGGGTGCAGCCGCGGTGATCAAGGCGGCGCCGTTCATTCGCGCGTGCGTCGCGTTGCAGCGCGATTGCGAACGCGCGGTCGCCGAAGATCGCAACGGCGACGACGATGCGCCTGTCGCCGCATCGTTCGCGGCATTCGTCACGGCGGCCGGGGCGCTCGATGCGGCGCTCGCCGATCCGCTCGCCTGTGCGTCGTCCGCATCCGGCTCATCGACATGACGCGCTTCGAGGCTCGTGACGAACGCTTCGCGTGCAGCGTGCGTTTCGTGTGTTTTAATTGAACCTCAATCATCTCAAAAAACGCGCGGCTATCCGTGGCCGCGATGGATGCGCAAAGAGGCATGAGTCGAAGGGATACGCGGTTCACCGAGAAAACGAAGCCGGGCGCGGGCCGCAGGAGCCGGCGCGCGCGTGCGGCGCTGGCGTTTTGCTGCGCGATGTTCGCGTTGATGCCGGGCACGCCGCGCGCCCAGCGCGCCGAATGGCTCGATGCGCGCGTCACGCAGGCGACCATCGTCGATACGATCTGCGTGCCGGGCTATGTGGACCGCGTGCTGCCGTCGTTCGAGATTCAGATGCACCAGAAGGAGCGGCTTTTGAAGCAGCGGAGCATCGATGCGTCGTTCGCGTCGGAATATGCGCTCGATCACCGCATGCCGGTGCTGCTCGGCGGCTCGCCCAATTCTCCCGCGAATCTCGATCTGCGCCGCTGGGAAGGGCGTGCGGGCCAGCGGCGCAAGGAACGGCTCGCCGTCTATCTGAAGCGCTGCGTCTGCACCGGCGACATCACGCTAAAGAGTGCGCAGAGCGCGATGGCGGGCGACTGGCCCAATCGCTATCCGAATCTTTCGAGCATGACGTGCAACGGCTTCTGACGATTGATCCGGGGCATCCGTCCGATTTAGAACATTTATTGAAAAAGGACGCGATGTCGCAGCACGCGAATGGTCTACGGGATTAGTATGGAGCTATCTCGAAATTCGTCTGGAGCTTGCCATGATCGTTACGTAGTGTCCTTTCTGGTCATCGGCACGCTTGCGGCGCACATGATCGTGAAGCAGCGCCGGCAGCCCGTGCGCGTGCGCGCAAGGAGGTGAAGGCGATGAACCTGATCGTCTGGAATCTTCCGCAACGCTGCGCCGCGCGCGACGTGCGACGCTTTCTGGAGCATGAGCTCGGCGGCTATGCGAGCGATATCGAAGTCCACGGCGCAGGCACCGCTCACGCCTACGCGACCGCCAGGCTCGCGATCGATGTGCCTTACATCGGCGAGGCGATCGCGCAGAAGCTGTGTCATCAGCGCTTGCTCGACGAGCCCTTGCGCGCGCGCGCATCGCCATCGGGTGATGCGTCCATCCGCCTGCATTGAGCGCCTGCGCTGCGCCGTACGGCGCGCGGCGCCCGGAATGAACTTTGCTGAATTTCCCCTGACGAACGTTATGTAGCGGCGAAGCCGGTGCCTCGTGCGCACCGGCTTTTTTGTCTGCGCGAGATTTGACGCAGGCGCCGCTCGTCGGCAGAACGCAAAGCGGATCATTCATATCGATGCATCAGGCAGGAAAGAACAAGACGCCGCTCGGCGCAAGGATCTTCATGAGCGCGGCGGCGGGCGCGCTCCTTTCGATGGCGACAGCGGTTCATGCGCAGCCTCAGGCTGCGTCGGGCGCATCGGGGACGGTCGGGCAGGGCCGTGTGACGGCGCGGCCCGTCGCGCCCGCGGTGCCCGTGCCGCCGATGCCGCAAAGCGCGAGCATCCCGCATGGCGCGAGCGCGCCTGAACGCGGGCTGCCGGCCATGCCCGTGCCGATGCCGGCGCAACCGGCCCCCACAGCTTCCGCGGCTTCCGAGGCTGCCGCCGCATCAGCCGCGAGCGCGGCGTCGGCGGCATCGGCGGCAAGCGCCGCGAGCGCGGCATCCGAAGCACAGGCGCCCGAAGTGCCGCTGCCCCCGGAGCCGCCCGAACCCAATCTTGCGCAGCGTACCGGGATACCGCCGGCGGGCGCATACGCGATGCGGCAGAACTTCGCGAAGGAAGTCGACCGGCGTCTCACTGTGCCCGTCGCGGATCAGCAGGCGTATGGCCGTTTGCTCCAACATGCGCTCGACGATGACGGCCACGGCGATCTCGCCAACGAGTTCGTCGTGCTGGTCGATCGCAGTGCGAACGTGCAGGCGATCTTCATCTACTTCCGCGCGAAGGCGGGCGATGCGTGGTCGATGATCGGCGCGTCGCCGGTATCGACGGGCCGTCCCGGCACGTACGATCACTTCGTCACGCCGCTCGGCGTCTTCCAGCACGTGCCAGGCAACATGGACTTCCGGGCCGAGGGCACGCTGAACGAGTTCAAGATCCGCGGCTACGGCGCGCGCGACATGCGCATCTACGATTTCGGCTGGGCCGAGGGCGAGCGCGGCTGGGGCAAGGGCGGCAAGTCGCCGATGCGCTTCCAGATGCACGCCACCGATCCGGAGAAACTGGAGCCGCTGCTCGGCATGCGGCATTCGAAGGGGTGTGTGCGCATTCCGTCGACGCTCAACACGTTCATCGATCATTACGGCATTCTCGACGCGCAATACGAGGCACGCGCATCCGAAGGCGAGTCCATGTGGGTCCTGAAGGCCACGCGCAAGACGACGCCTTGGGCGGGCCACTATCTCGTTGTCGTCGATACGGGAAGGAAAACGCGGCCGGCGTGGTCGCCGGGCCCGGGGAAGGCGGTGCGCGAGCACATTCCGGCGGGCGCGAACACGGTCGATTGAGCCGCGCGCCTGTTTCGAGCGCGCGAGCAAGCGCGGATAGAACCGCGCGAGAAAGACCCCGAGGCGGCTATCTCGCGCGCGCGAGCAGCACGCCCGCAAGCGCGACGCCAAAGCCCGCGAGTTGCACGGCGTCGAGCGTCTCGCCGAACGCGAGAAAGCTTTCGAGTGCGGCGAGTGGCGGCGCGAGAAAGAGCAGGGCGGTCGCGCGCGATGCGTCGCCGCGCCGGACCATCCATACGAGCAGCGTCGTCGCGACGCCCGAGAGCATCGCGATGCCCCATGCGAGCGAGAGCCACGTCGTCATCGACGGAATGAAGCGATGCTCCCCGAGCGCCATGACCAGCACCAGCGCGACGATCGCCGCGCCGGCGTTCTGCAGCGCGCTGGCGCTGCGGATATCGGCGCGTGCGAGGGAGGTCTTCTGGTACAGCGTGCCCGCGGTGATGGCGACGACGGAGAGCAGCGCGATCGACACGATGATCCACTGCGAGGCATGCCCGCTTGCTGCATGTTGGACGTGCGCGCCGCTCGCCGCGATCTTCGGCGCGAGTACGAGCGCGACGCCCGCGAGGCCCAGCGCGAGGCCGCCCCATGCGCGTGGCGAGAGCCGTTCACCGAAGAGCCGCGCGGCGACGGCGGCCGTCAGGAGCGGTTGCAGCGCGCCGAGCAGCGCCATGACGCCCGCGCCCAGCCCCTCTGCGACGGCCCAGTAGCCCGCGCCGAGATAGACCCCTTGCAGGAGCGCGCCAGCGACGAGGTGCCGGCCGATGTCGCGGCCCTTCGGCCAGGGCGCCCGCGTGATGACGGCGATCACGAGAAACAACAGCGTCGTGCCGGCGAAGCGCGCGAGCAGATACAGATTCGGATCGACGTAAGGCGTGATCGCCCGTGCGACGATGAAGCCGGTCGACCAGAGAAACACGAAGACGGGAGCGGCGAGGATCGAAACCATGTGAGGCATGCGGCAAGATGAGATGCCGCAGTATCGGTGCGGATGCCCGCAGTCGTCTTGTTCAACCGTGCACTCGCCGGTGCGGGCGCGTCATTCGATTGCGAAGGTGTCGAGCGGCTGATTCGCGCGTGCATCGCCCTCGAAGCGGCGCGATAGTTGCGCATGCAACCGCTTTGCTTCGTCGAGGGTGAGATCGATCCAGTACGGATCGCCCGCAGCGTCGTTCAAGCGATCGGGAGGGAACTGGATTTCGATCACTACGCCTTTTTTGTACATCTTCGTGCCTTGTCCGGAGCTTCGTGCGAAGCCAGATAGTCTAGCGGACAGGTACTCGTGGATTGCTTACCCTGCGGAAAGAATGCATTGCTTTGGGCGGGCAAAACAACCAAACCCGGTTCACATCGATGTCACAGACCTCTGCAATGCTTGGCGGTTGAAGGTCGCCACCGCCCATCCACCACCCCGACAAGAGACACCATAAATGACCCGCGATTTCCGCTTCGCGCGCCACGTGCTGCCGGCGTTCGCCGCCATCACCCTGTTTGCCGCGATGCCCGCCCACGCCACCGACGCCGTCGTCCTGTACACCGCCGATGGTCTCGAGAATCTCTACAAGGACGTGCTTCCCGCATTCGAAAAGAAGGAAGGCGTGAAGGTCAACATCGTCACGGCGGGCAGCGGCGAAGTGGTCAATCGCGCGACCGTCGAGAAGGATTCGCCCAAGGCCGACGTGCTCGTCACGCTGCCGCCGTTCATCCAGCAGGCGCAGCAAGGCGGCCTGCTGCAGCCCTATCAGAGCGTGAACTACAAGAACGTGCCCGCCATCGCCAAGGCGCAGGACGGCGCATGGGCCACGTTCGTCAACAACTACTTTTCGTTCGCGATCAATCCGGAAGTCACGAAGGCCGCACCGAAGACCTTCGCCGATCTGCTGCATCCGAGCTACTCGGGCAAGATCGCATATTCCAATCCGGCGACGGCAGGCGACGGCATGGCCGTCATCATCCTGACCTCCGCGCTGATGGGCGAGGACAAGGCGTTCGACTACCTCAAATCGCTCGAGCAGAGCGCGAAGTTCCATACGAAAGGCACGGGCTATCTCGACGTGCTGCTCTCGCGTAACGAGATCGCGTTCGCCAACGGCGATCTGCAGATGGACCTCGACGACGCCGCGAACGGCGGCCTCTCGATCAAGCCGCTCTTCCTGTCGCACAAGGCCGGCGAAGCGCCGACCACCTTCCAGTTGCCGTATGCGATCGGCCTCATCAAGAGCGGTCCGAATCAGGCGGCGGGCAAGAAGCTGATCGACTATCTGATGTCGTCGGACGTCCAGTCGAGAGTGCCCGATATTTACGGCATTCCGGGCCGCACCGACGTGCCGCTCGCCGGCAAGAACGGCGAGGCCGTCAGGCAGGCGATCTCGGGCGTGAAGCTGATTTCCGTCGACTGGAACGAAGTCATGCGGAAGAAGGCCGGCTGGACCGAGCGCTGGAAGACCGAGGTCATCGGCAATACGGGCAAGCAGACCGAAGTCGTCAAGCCGAAGTCGTAAAGTGAGCGCTCTGCCCAAAGAAGTGTCCGGCGTTCACGCGACGCCGGGTGTGCACATCGATCGTCTGACGGTGCGCTTCGGTACCCGCACCGTGCTCGACGATCTCTCGCTGCGCATCGGTCGCGGCGAATTCCTCACCGTGCTCGGCCGAAGCGGCTGCGGCAAGACCACGCTGCTGCGCTTCATCGCGGGCTTCGTCAAGGCCGATGCACTGGCGGGCACGCTCGCCATCGCGGGTCGCGATCTCACGCACGCGCCGCCGCATCAGCGCAATCTCGGGCTGCTGTTCCAGAGCTATGCGCTCTTTCCACATCTGTCCGTGTTCGACAACGTCGCGTTCGGGCTGCGCGCACGCAAGCTGAAGACGGGCGAGGTCGCAAGGCGCGTCGCCGATGCACTCAAGCTCGTGCAGCTTTCCGATGCCGGCCACATCATGCCCGCGCAGCTTTCCGGCGGCATGCAGCAGCGCGTTGCGCTGGCGCGCGCGCTCGTCATCGAACCGGATGTGCTGCTGCTCGACGAACCGCTTTCCGCGCTCGATGCAAACTTACGCGCCTCGGTGCGCAGCGAACTGAAGGCCTTGCATGAGCGCTTGCCGAATCTGACGATCGTCTGCGTGACGCACGATCAGGACGATGCCCTCGTGCTCTCCGATCGCACGCTCCTGATGCGCGATGGCCGCATCGCGCAACTCGGCGCGCCGCGCGAACTATACGACGCGCCCAACGATGCGTTCGTCGCGCGCTATCTCGGCGCGGCGAATCTGCTGCCGCCGCGCGTGGTGTATCCCGTCGGCGATGCGCGGCACGACGAGCGCGAGCGCCTCGCGTGCATTCGTCCCGAGCGCTTCACGATCGTCACGCTGGGCGAAGGTCCGTTGCATGGCACCATCGCGTCCGTCGAATGGTATGGCGCGGCGCTTTCCATTACGGTCGCGCTCGATGCGTCGCCGGGCGAACCCGTGCTCGTGACGACGCAACGCGGCCATGCACGCATGCCCGAGAAAGGCACGCGCGTGTCCCTTCGCTTCGAGGCTGACGATGTCGTCCTTGTTCGTTCCTGACAGCGCCGTGCGCGACGAAGGCGGCATCACGGACGCAGATCTCTGCGCGCAATTCGCCGCGCATGCCGCGCACGCGAAACGCCGCGAGCGCAAAGGGCAATGGCATCTGCTCTTCATACTCGTGTTCGTGCTCGGGCCGCTCGTCGTCTATCCGCTCGCGCGACTCGTGATGCTCAGCGTGACCGGCACGCATGGTTTCACGCTGCACGCGTACACCGCGTTCTTCGGCAATACGGAAACGCGCGGCATGATCGGCACGACGCTCGGCATTCTCTTCGCGAGCGCGAGCATCGCTTCTTTGCTCGGCGTCGCGATCGCGTCGATGTTGTTCTTCAGACCGTTCGCGGGCGCGCGTTTGCTTACGCGCTTTCTCGAGTTGTTCGTCGCGTTTCCGTCGTTTCTGGTCGCGTTCACGCTGATCTTTCTTTACGGTTCGCAAGGGTCCGTCAGCATCGGCTTGCAGCGGCTCTTTTCGCTCGATGCGACGCCGCTCGATTTCCTCTTCGGCATCGGCGGCGTGATTCTCGCGGAAGTCGTGTTCTATGCGCCGTTCGTCGTGCGCCCGACGCTTGCATCGTATGCGACGCTCGACATGCGGCTCGTCGAGGCGGCGAGGAGCCTCGGCGCCGGTGGCTGGATGGTCGCGACGAAGGTCGTGTTGCCGCTCGCGTGGCCGGGCATCGCCGCCGGCACGATTCTCTGCTTCCTTCTCACGCTGAACGAATTCGGCATTCTGCTCGTGCTCGGCAGCGCGCATCTGATCACCTTGCCGATCGCGATCTACAGCGCGGCAACCGTCGATCTCGATCTTCCCACCGCGGCCGCGGGCTCGGTCGTGATGCTGCTGATGTCGCTATCGCTCTATGCGCTATACAGGCGCGTCAACCGGCGCGCAGGAGTCCGCTGACATGCAGCTTTCGGGTTCATCGCGATTCACGCCCGGCGCGTGCCTGCGCCTCGCGATCACGGGCTTCGTCGCGCTGCTGTGCTTCTGGCTGTTCGTGTTGCCGGTGGTCGTCGTTGCCTTGTCGAGCGTCGCGTCGCACTGGTCGGGAACGATCTTGCCGGATGGCGTCAGCACACGCTGGTTCGCGCGGCTTTCATCGAGCGATCTCGATGCGTTGAGCACGAGTCTCGGAGTCGGCGTGGGCGTCGCGTTCATCGGCACGGCGCTCGGTTTGTGGCTCGCGCTCGCGCTGGAAGGGCGCGACCGGCGCGGCCTCGGCGCGCTCGTCGATGCCGTCGCGATGATGGGCAGCGGCGTGCCGAGCGTCGTGCTCGGGCTCGCGGTGTTGATCGCGTATCACAAGCGTCCGCTCGATTTGTCCGGATCGGCCGCCATCGTCGTACTGGTGCAGCTCGCGCTCGTGCTGCCGTTCTGCTATCGCTGCGCGGCCGCCGCGCTGCGTCCCGAGCTCACGATCTTGCGCGAGGCCGCCGCAAGTCTCGGCGCACCGCCGCGAATGGTGCTCGTGCGCGTGGTATTGCCGCAACTCGTGCCCGCGATCCGCGCGAGCCTCGCGCTCGGCTTCGCGCTCTCGCTCGGTGAGCTGGGCGCGACGCTCACCGTCTATCCGCCGGGATTCGCGACCGTGCCGATCGTCGTCGTGGGTCAGGTCAATCGCGGTTACTATCTGCCTGCGTCGGCGCTCTCGCTGATTCTGCTGGCCGTATCGCTCGCGGCGCTTCTGCTGATCGCCGCTCGCGCACCGCGCCGCTGATCGCTCAAAAAAAACATCTGGAATCCGAAATAAATCGCCTTGTCATGTCAGGTTCGCCGTTGTTGCAAGCAATTCGCGGGCCTCGCCTCCGTTTCCGCCTCGTCATACCAAAAAAAACAAAACTGGCGTAACCTGCACATTCAGGCACGTCCGCACCCGCTCGACCGGATCAGCGCGCCAATATGGGGCACTCGGCGTGAACTCTCGTCATGCTTTCGCGGTCGTTGCATATGTCGCAAATACCGGAGGTTCCGATGACATCCGTCGACCTGGAATTCGACCAGCTCAACAGCACTGTCGATGCGCTCAGGCGCTCCATCTCGAACCGCCTGATGTACGGCGTAGGCAAAGATGCGGTCACCGCGCAGCCGCGCGACTGGCTCCATGCCGCCGAACTGGCGGTGCGCGATCGTCTCGTCGCACGCTGGATGCGCACCACGCGGCTGCAGTACGAACAGGACGTGAAACGCGTCTACTACCTGTCGATGGAGTTTCTCATCGGCAGAACTTTCAGCAATGCGCTGCTCGCGCTCGGCATCTACGACGAGGTGCGCGATGCGCTGGCCGGGCTCGGCGTCGATCTCGCGGCGCTCGAGGACCTGGAGCCGGACGCCGCGCTCGGCAACGGCGGCCTCGGCCGTCTCGCGGCCTGCTTTCTCGATTCGATGGCGACCGTCGGCGTGCCGGGCTTCGGCTACGGCATCCGTTACGAATACGGCATGTTCCGCCAGACGATCGTCGACGGCAATCAGGTCGAGATGCCCGATTACTGGCTGCGCGCGGGCAATCCGTGGGAGTTTCCGCGGCCCGAAGTCGTGTACACCGTGCATTTCGGCGGCCGCACGGTGCAGCACGACGATCGCACCGACTGGATCGACACCGAGCACGTGAATGCGATGGCCTACGATACGGTCATCCCGGGCTTCGCGACCACCGCAACGAATACGCTGCGCCTGTGGTCCGCCCGCGCGACCGATGAGTTCGACCTGTCGGCGTTCAATCAGGGCGACTATCGCCGCGCGGTGGAGGCGAAGAACACGTCGGAGCACGTCTCGCGGCTGCTGTATCCGGATGACTCGACGCAGGCTGGCCGCGAGCTGCGCCTGCGTCAGGAGTACTTCTTCGTCTCCGCGACGATGCAGGATCTGATTCGCCGCTATCAGCGCACGCACACGCACTTCGGGCGGCTCGCGGAAAAGGTCGCGGTGCATCTGAACGACACGCACCCGGTCCTCGCGATTCCCGAACTGATGCGTCTTCTCGTGGACAGGCATCATCTGCCGTGGGACAAGGCGTGGAAGCTCATTCAGCAAATGTTCTCTTACACGAACCACACGCTGATGCCCGAGGCGCTCGAAACGTGGGACGTCGAGATGCTCGCGCGTTTGCTGCCGCGGCATCTGGAGATCATCTTCGAGATCAACGCGCAGTTCCTGAAGCAGGTCACCGAGAAGTTCGGACGCGATGTCGATCTGATTCGGCGCATCTCGCTCGTCGACGAGTATGGTCAGCGGCGCGTGCGCATGGCGCATCTCGCGATCGTCGCGAGCCACAAGGTGAATGGGGTGTCGAAGCTGCACTCGCAACTGATGGTGCAGAACATCTTCTCCGACTTTGCGCGCATGTATCCCGAGCGCTTTACCAACGTAACGAACGGCGTCACGCCGCGACGCTGGCTTGCGCAGGCGAGTCCGTCGCTGTCTTCGCTGATCGACAAGCGGCTGGGGCCGCGCTGGCGCACCGATCTCTTCGAGCTCGGCCGTCTGCGCGAATGGCGTGACGATCCGGAGTTCTGCAAGGCCTTCCACGACGCGAAGTTCGCCAGCAAGCTCCGCCTGGTGGAACGCGCGAAGCGCGACGCCAACGCGATCATCAATCCGGAAGCGTTGTTCGACTTGCAGGTGAAGCGCATTCACGAGTACAAGCGGCAACTGCTCAACATCCTGTACGTGATCGTGCGCTACAACCGCATCCGCGAGAATCCGGAGAAGGACTGGACGCCGCGCGTCGTGATGTTCGCGGGCAAGGCGGCATCCGCATACAAGATGGCGAAGAACATCATCAAGCTCATCAACGATGTCTCGAAGCGAATCAACGCGGACCCCCTCGTGGGCGACCGGCTCAAGGTCGGCTTCATTCCGAACTACGGGGTGAGCGTGGCCGAGCTCATCATTCCGGCGGCCGATCTGTCCGAACAGATTTCGATGGCGGGCACCGAGGCATCGGGTACCGGTAACATGAAGCTCGCGTTGAACGGCGCGCTGACCATCGGCACGCTCGATGGCGCGAACATCGAAATCTGCGACGCGGTCGGGCGCGAGAACATCTTCATCTTCGGCAACACGACCGATGAGATCGAATCGCTGCGCGCAGCGGGGTATCGGCCGCGGCAGATCTACGAGGAGAACCCGGAACTGAAGCTCGCGCTCGACCAGATCCGCCTCGGGCATTTTTCGCCGGAAGAGCCGCATCGTTTCTACGACATCTTCCACACGCTCGTGGATTGGGGCGATCACTACATGGTGCTCGCCGATTTCGACAGCTTCGACAAGACGCAAACCGAAGTCGATCTGAAGTTCCGCGACAAGGAAGCCTGGACGAAAAGCGCGATCGAGAATGTGGCGGGCATGGGCATCTTCTCGTCGGATCGCACGATCGCGGAATATGCGCGCGACATCTGGCACGTCGAGCCGCTGCAGGTGACCTGACGATGCGCTCAGTGCCGCGTGACGCGCGTCACGCGGCCGAGCGTTGCGTGAGGGAAATGTGCGGTGAGCGTGCCGATGACGTCGTTGATGTCTTCGCTGTCGGTCTCGACATGGAGCGTCGTGCAGTCGTGAAGACGGCTCGTCTCGACGACATACGCCTGCGCACGCGCGCCGAATGCATACGCGAGGACTTCACGCGCGGCTGACGAGTCGAGTCCCGGAACGGTCAGATCGAAGGCGACGCAACGACGCGTTTCGCGGCGGCGTGGCGAGCCGCCGCTGAGCGTATGGGGAAGGCCGGCTGAATCGGATGTGCGGAGGTCCATCGATGTAAGCCGTCCGATGACGGCTCGTAGTGGCAACGCTTGCACTGTAGCGTCGCGCGCCTAAAGGCCGGGCTAAAGTGGTGCGCCGCCGTATAAACGCCGTATCAAGATCACGCTTGCGGCTTGGCCGCCGCGCTTGCCGCGTGTTTCGCGACTGCCTCGCCGACGAGCGCCGCCACCTTGTCCGCGAATTCCTGATCCTTCGTGATGAGCACTTCGCGCTCGCCGTCGGGCGTCGCGACTATCAACTGATAGATCACGTCCTGCGTGATCCACGTGAGATAACCCACCACGGTGGTCATCACGCCCAGCACGAGCGCCGCACCCGAGCCGGTGATGATTCCCGCCCCGAGCGCGACGAGGCCGAGCAGCGCAATGATGACGGGCAGCGGCTTCTGGCGCGGAATCATCACGACGCGCGCGGCGCGCAAATCGCGCAGCGGAATCATCTGACCCGACGCCGACAGGCCGGCGCGCGAGAGCGTGACGCCACGTTCGTTGAAAGGAGTATCCATAAGGTTTCGTAGTTTCTTACGGCCGGTGAAACCCGGGAGCGTACCAGACCGTGCCGGGCGGCGGCAGTTACTGACAACGCGCGGAGCGACTTCTGACAATATTCTGCACGACGCTCGTCATGTCACGATTTGCATATCGTGAATTTACGATATATACTTCGCCGCAAGACGATTCGAACAACCTGTGCGTTCCAATCGTCAGACGCACGAGCAACGAAATGGACATCGACGCAATTCACAAGGCCCTCGCCAACCCCCTTCGCCGCGAGATTCTCGAATGGCTGAAGGAGCCCCAGCAGCATTTCCCTGATCAGGAACTGCCGTTGTCGCATGGCGTCTGCGCGGGCCAGATCGATGGGCGCTGCGGCATGTCGCAGTCCACTGTTTCCGCGCATCTCGCGACCTTGCAAAAAGCCGGACTCGTCACCACGAAGCGCGTTGGACAGTGGGTGTTCTTCAAGCGCGACGAAGCGGTCATCCAGGCGTTCCGCGATTCCATTCGGAATCTCTGAGTTTTGCTTACCGCACGGTGAAAGTCTTCTTTCAACTTCATTAGGACACCAATTCATGTCGACACTCTTCGATCCGCTCAAGCTCGGCGCACTCACGCTCAAGAACCGCATCATCATGGCGCCGCTCACGCGTCAGCGCGCGGGCGTCGAGCGCGTGCCCAACGCGCTGATGGCGCAGTACTACGCGGACCGCGCAGCGGCGGGTCTCATTCTCAGCGAGGCGACCTCCGTCACGCCGCAAGGCGTCGGCTATGCGGACACGCCGGGCATCTGGTCCGACGAACAAGTCGAAGGCTGGAAGCTCGTGACGAAGGCCGTACATGACGCGGGCGGCAAGATCTTCCTGCAGTTGTGGCACGTAGGCCGTATCTCGGATCCGGTCTTCCTGAATGGCGAGCTGCCGGTGGCGCCCAGCGCGATCGCGGCCGGCGGGCATGTGAGTCTCGTGCGTCCGCAGCGTCCGTACGTGACGCCGCGCGCGCTCGAACTCGATGAAATCGCCGGTGTCGTCGCGGCATTCCGCAAGGGTGCGGAGAACGCGAAGCGCGCGGGCTTCGACGGCGTCGAAGTGCATGGCGCGAACGGCTATCTGCTCGACCAGTTCCTGCAGGACAGCACCAACAAGCGTGCCGACGCTTACGGCGGTTCGATCGAGAATCGCGCTCGTCTGCTTCTCGAGGTCGTCGATCAATGTATCGATGTGTGGGGTGCGGATCGTGTCGGCGTGCATCTCGCGCCGCGTGCGGATTCCCACACGATGGGCGACAGCGATCGCGCCGCGACGTTCGGTCATGTCGCGCGTGAGCTCGGCCGCCGCAAGATCGCGTTCATCGCGGCGCGCGAGCATGAAGCAGCGGACAGCCTCGGGCCGCAATTGAAGAAGGCGTTCGGCGGCGTCTATATCGCCAACGAAGGCTTCTCGAAGGCAAGCGCCGAAGCGATCATCGCTCGCGGCGATGCGGACGCGGTCGCGTGGGGCAAGCCCTTCATCGCGAATGCGGATCTCGTGCGCCGCTTCGAACTCGACGCAGCGCTCAACGACTGGGATACGTCGACGTTCTATGCGGCCGGTGCCGAGGGCTATACGGATTATCCGTTGCTCGAAACGGCGGAATAAGACGCCTGGCAGTCTGCGTCCCGATGTGAGAACAGCGGCTTCGGCCGCTGTTTGCTTTTTGGGATCGTGAAAGCATGGATCGATAAAAATTCCGCGTAGTCAAGATTGCGAATTAAGGTAAGTGCGCGTCGTTCGTCGCAGCGTACCGGACGATCTTCGACCCAGGAAGGGCCCCGAACGAACCACGGGGGAGAAGAGCTTTCGCGGCTTCAGCCTCGGCGCGGTGACGGCGACCTTGCTCGCGGCCATCGCCATGGACGATCACAAGGCCAGGCAAGAAAGGCAAGTAATCGCGCGAAGCAAAAAAACGGGCCGCTCGACGCGGCCCGATTCATGTCGGCCGAGCGGCCGAGGCTTAGAACTTGTGGCGGATGCCGACGCGGAACGCGAGCTGGTTGTTTTCGCCCAGTCCCGACGTGCCGAAGTAGCTCGACGACGACGAACCGATCGACGCCTGATTCTCGACGCCGTTGTTCGACCCCGACGCCTTTTGATAGACCGCGAGCGCGTACACGTCGGTACGCTTGCTCAACGCGTAATCGAAGCTCGCGTCGATCTGGTGCCAGTGGCCCTTGAAATTGTCGTACAGGTCCATGTAGGTATAGCCGAGACCGGCCGTCATCGCGGACGTGAATGCGTACTTGCCGCCGATGTCGAACGCGTTCAGGCGCGAGCTCGAACCGACGATCGGCTCGAAGCGCGTGTTCGTCCACAGGCCGAAAACCGTCGCCGCGCCGAACGCGTAGTTAGCGCCGATGCCGAACGTGCGCAGATCCTTCGCGTTGTTGGTCGTCCCGGTCGTGTTGATGTTGGCGATCGTGGAGCTGAATGCCGGCGTCGCAGCCGTCGGATAACGAATGTCCGTGTACGCCGCACCGATGCCGAGCGGGCCGGCCTTGTAGTTCAGGCCGAAGCTGTAAGCGCGCGACGAGCCCTGGGTCGTCGTGGTCCCGACCGTCGTGTTGGGCGTGCCCGCGAAGGCGCCGGCCGTGTTCGAGAAGCCGTACATCGCGCCGAACGTGAAGCCGTAGAAGTTCGCGCTCGAGAACTTGACCGCATTGTTGATGCGGCTCGACGTCAGCTGGTCGAAGTCGTTCATGTGGTACGCGTAGTTACCCGCGACGGTCTGGCCGCCGATCGCATAGTTCGAGCCGAGGTAGTCGGTGCTGAAGCTGTACTGACGACCGAAGGTCAGCGAGCCCACGTTGTTCTGCGCGAGACCGACGTAGGCCTGACGGCCGAATTCCGCGCCGCCCTGACCGAGCGTGCCCGTGCCGCTGTTGAAGCCATTCTCCAGCGTGAAGATGGCCTTCAGGCCGCCGCCGAGATCCTCGGCGCCTCGCAGGCCCCAACGGCTGCCTTGCGCGACGCCGTCGTCGTACTTGACGAGGGAATCGCCGGCGCGCGTCGGGCTCGCGGAGCTGTTGTTCACATAGCTGATGCCGGCGTCGATGATGCCGTAGAGGGTCACGCTGCTTTGCGCGTGGGCGGAGGTGGCGGCGAGGGCGGCAAATGCGGCGAGCGCGGCGGTCGCCAGGAGGTTCTTCTTCAAAACAAGCTCCGTGAGTTGGTTCGCGGTGTGGTTGTTGACGGTGTCTGCGGTGCGTCGCGCTCTGACGGCGCGTGGCGGCGACGGGCGCAAATGTAGCGATCGCTGAAGAAAGAAATGTGACACTGCTTGCAACCCGCTTGCGGTGTGTCGTGTGTGCAACACGGCTGGTGAAACATCGCCGCTTGTGCATCCGGCAGGTCCGATGCGATGCTCACGGTTCCGTCACCGCGAGCGAAATCATGGACGAGCAAGGAATCCGCGAACTGGAGGAGCGCCTGAAGAAGGCGATGGTGGCGTCGGACGTGGACGCGCTCGATGCGCTATTGGCCGACGACCTGAGTTTCGTCGATGCGACCGGCAAGGTGTGGACCAAGGCCGACGACCTGAATGGGCATCGCTACGGCATGCAGCGTATCGAGAAGCTGGATGTCGAAGAACAGAGCGTGCGCGTGTACGGTGCCTTTGCCGTCACGGTGACGCGTGTGGCGCTTTCAGGGACCTTCGCGGGCGCCCCGTTCGCGGGCAGCTTGCGCTACACGCGAACGTGGGGAGACATCGGCGGCGGGTGGAAGATCGTGGCCGCGCAATGCTGTCTTGCGCCGTTCTGACGCAAGCAGCGCTTACGCCGACAACAGCGAGCCCGTCCGATAAGCCTTCGCGCCCGCGATGCGCGCCACTTCGAGCCCCGCGGTCGCGAAACGCGTGATGTGCCGCGCGTACATCACGCCCGAGGTCGTGCATTTGAGCGTGGTGACGGTGTCGGTGAGCGGATCGACGATATCGGCGATCGGCGCGCCCGCTTCGATGAACGCGCCCACTTCCGCACGGAACACGAGTACGCCGGACGCCGGCGCGACGATCGGCTCGGCGCCTGCGAGCGGCGTCGCCGGATGCACGAGCGGCGGCTGCTCCGGCACGGGCGCATCGATCACGCCGCGATGGATCAGATAGTTGACGATCGCCCGCGCGTCCTTTTCGGCGAGCTCGTAGGAGACATCGTGCTGGCTGCGCAGCTCGACCGTCACCGAGATGCCGCCGTTCTCGATCGGGAAACGCTCGCCGTAACGCTGGCGCAGATCCGACCAGCAGAAGCTGTGGATTTCATCGAACGGATTGCCGACCGAATTCAGCGCGAGCAGCGAAGCCTTCGCATCGAGATAGCGGGCGAGCGGCTCGACTTCGTTCCAGATGTCCGGGTTCGTGTAGAGATGCAGCGCGGCGTCGAGATCGCAGTGCAGATCGAGCACGACATCGGCGTCGAAGGAGAGCTTCTGCAGCGCAAGGCGTTGCGATTCGAGCTCGGTGTGCGGCGTCTGTTCGTCGAGCGCTTCCTTCATCGCGGCGCGCACCGCGAGCTTGTTGGCGCCGGCGTCCTTCCCGAGGCGCGCTTCGATCCGCGGCGCGATCAGCGCGGCGAGATCGTAGAAATTCCGATTGAAGTTGTGACCGCTGTTGGTCTCGAAGCGGCCCATCAGCGTGCCGTGCAGATGCTGCGAGAGGCCGATCGGATTCGGCACCGGCACGATGACCACTTCGCCGCGCAGCTTCCCCGCTGCCTCGAATTCGGCGAGCAGGCGCCGCAGACGCCACGCGACGAGCATGCCGGGCAGTTCGTCCGCGTGCAGCGAGGACTGGATATAGATCTTCTGGCCGCCACCGGGGCCGTAGTGAAAACTCGTGATGGTGCGGGAAGTGCCGAGCGTCGGCGAAATCAGGGGATGAGTTCTGGTTTGCATGTTGGTCGCGCGCACGCGAATGCGCGGGTCTTGCCTCTGGGAATTGCCGGGCGCCGCGGTGTCTCCGTCCGTCGGCGTCCTACCGGACGTTCGATCTTAGCCGAAATCGGCGCGGCGGGCCTCCAAAAGGAAAACGGGCTCCGCGCCCTTGAGCGCGGAGCCCGTTTCTCAGCCGGTCGGCGTGAGCGTGAGGCTTAGCCGCCGTACACGTCGAAGTCGAAGTACTTCTTCTCGAGCTTCTTGTAGGTGCCGTCCTTGATGATGTCGGCGATCGCCTTGTCGATCTTCGCCTTCAGGTCGGTGTCTTCCTTGCGCAGACCGATGCCCGCGCCGTTGCCGAGCGTCTTCGGATCGTCGATGTTCTTGCCGGCGAAGTCATAGCCTGCGCCGCGCGGCGTCTTCAGGAAGCCGATTTCGGCCTGCACGGCGTCCTGCAGCGCGGCGTCGAGACGGCCCGAAATCAGGTCGGCGTAGACCTGGTCCTGGTTCTGATACGGCGTGACCGTCACGCCCTTCGGCGCCCAGTAGGTCTTGGCGTAGGTTTCCTGGATCGTGCCTTGTTCGACGCCCACGTTCTTGCCCTTCAGGCTTTCAGCCGTCGGCAGAATGTTGCTGCCCTTTTTCGCGACGAGGCGCGTCGGCGTGTTGAAGAGCTTGCTCGAGAAGGCGATCTGTTCGGCGCGTTGCGGCGTCATCGACATCGACGAGAGCACGCCGTCGAACTTCTTCGCCTTGAGCGCGGGGATCATGCCGTCGAAATCGTTCTCGACCCACACGCACTTCGCTTTCAGGCGCGCGCAAATCTCGTTGCCGAGATCGATGTCGAAACCGACCAGCTTGCCGTCGGCACCCTTCGATTCGAACGGAGGGTAGCTTGCGTCGACGCCGAAACGAATCGTCGAATAGTCCTTCGCAAGCGCCGGCGTGACGGCGGTGAGCGACGTGGCGGCGAGAAGGGACATCGTCAGTGCCGCGAGCAGTTTCTTCACTGTTTTAACTCCAGAAGGTGGTCAGTTCAGCCCGGAAGGTCTCGTATCCGGGCGTCCGGCGCGTCGATGAGCGCCGGAGCATGGCATTCCGCGGATCGTGTCCGCTCAGAATCGGCAGAAGGTTACCAAGCCAAAATAGTTCGGGAGCTAGTAAAAGCCCGGATAGCAGGGCTTTAGAGCTTTTCTTCGCGTTCCTTTTCCATCAGCGCTTCCTGAGCGGATGGTCCTTCAGGAACCACGATAGCGCGAAAGCGATGAGCGCAATGCACGCGGCGACGAGATAGACCGTGTGCATCGAGCCCGCGAACGCGTGCAGGTAATCGTCATGCAACGCGGCCGGCAGATGCGCGACCGCCTGCGGTCCGAGCGATTGCGGCAGCTCGGTGCCCGGCGGAATCAGCGTTTCGAGGCGAGACCGCAAGCTGTTTGAAAAGATCGCGCCGAATGCCGCCACGCCGACCGAGCCGCCGATCGAGCGGAACAGTGTCGCGCTGGAGGTCGCCACGCCCGTCAGCCGGAACTCGACGACGTTCTGCACCGCGAGCACGAGCACCTGCATCACCATGCCGAGCCCGAGGCCGAGCAGCGCCATGTAGATGTTCATGACGGCGAGCGGCGTGTCGAGGTCGAGCGTCGAGAGCAGCAGCATCGCAGCGAGACGAGCGCCGTGCCCATGATCGGGAAGAAGCGGTATCGAACGGGCGGGAAAGATCAGGGACGACCGGAGTCTTCGTGTTCATTGCGCCGGCGATGCTGATCGTGATGGCGGCGATTGGCTTCATGGGGCCGCCAACGCGCGATCTCGCGCTGGAGAAAATCTCGCGCTAGGCGCAAAAAGCGCGCGATGCTGTGAGTCAGCCTCCCGTATGCCAAAATCCGCAGAACGTACCCAATCGGCGGCCAATATTCGAATATGTCCGATACGCTCAACACACTCGAAGCAGATCATGCGATGCGCAACTGGACGTACCGGTCGATGGGGACCATTCCGATCGGTTCGGACCTGCACAAGCGCATGTTCTGCGAGATGCTGCTGACGACACACAATCCGTACAAGCCCGCTGTCATCGACTGGCCGAAGCTCGATCCCGCCGCGCTGAAGCGTGTGACTTCGCTGCCGATCTGGGATATCGCCGTTCAGACCGAGGGGCGCGCGTCGATTCGCGTCGCGACCTACGCGGGCACCGTCGCGGACCCCCAACTGCGGGAAGCCTTGCGCATGAACGGCGGCGAAGAAGCGCGGCACAAGCTCGTGCTCTCGAAGCTGGTCGAGGCGTACGGCATCGCCCTTGCGCCGGAGCCGCCGTATCCCGCGCCCGCCGATGCGCTGCGTGCATGGATGCTCACGGGCTACAGCGAGTGCATCGACAGTTTCTTCGCGTTCGGGCTTTTCGAGGCGGCGCGGCAATCGGGATATTTCCCCGAAGCGCTCGTCGAAACTTTCGAGCCGGTCATTCAGGAAGAAGCGCGGCACATTCTGTTCTTCGCGAACTGGGTCGCGTGGTATCGGCGCAGCCTGCCCTGGTATCGCAAGCCGTGGTTCCTGGCGAAGACCGCGAGCGTCTGGTTCTCGCTGATCCGCGACCGCATCTCGCTCGCGCGCGGCTTCGACAAGAGCGGTGCGGCGCAGGACGTGAACTTTCCTGCGAATGTCGGCGATTCGGTGGCGGGTGACGTATCGGTTCGCTCGTTGATCGAACTGTGTCTCGCTGAAAACGATCGCCGGATGGGGGGCTACGACGCGCGGCTTTTGCGCCCGACCACCGTGCCGAAGCTCGCGCGCTTCGCGTTACGCTTCATCAGGAAGTAGGCTTCTCTCGCGCGGCGCTCGTTTCAAAGCGCCGCGACGCTTCCTCCACGTCTTGCCGGAACTGCGCGAGCGCCGCCAGTTGCGCATTCGGCGGCTGTAGCGCCGTCCACAATACTTCCACCAGTTCGTTCGCCGTCGTCTCGATCTGAGTCTGACTCAGACGGCGCTTGGCAAGCGTCGCATCCCACAGCACGTGCTCCATCGGGCCGAATACGAGCGAGCGCAAAAGGCGCAACGGCAGGTCGCTGCGTACATGGCCGAGCGCCTGGCCGCGTGCGAGCACGTCCATCAGCGGCGCGGTATAGCGGCGCTGCAATTCCGTCAGCGTGTCCGACAGATCGTGCTGCTTGCTGCGGCCTTCGGACAGCACGAGCGCGCACAGCCCTGTTCCGTTCATGAGCATCAAGCGCATGTGCGTCCTGACGATGAACGCAAACTGCTGGCGCACCGAGCCGTCGCGCGGCAGGCCGGTCTCGAAAGCGTTGATGATTTCGTCGTACCAATCGGCGATCACGCGCGCGCATAGTTCGCGCTTGCCGCTGAAGTAGCTGAACACGGTCGCTTCCGAGATGCCCGCGCGTTGCGCGATCTCGGCGCTCGTCGCGGCGTCGTAGCCTTTCTCGGCGAACACGTCGCGACCCGCCTGGAGGATGTCCTTCACGCGCTGCTGCGATTTGACGCCGGCGGGCGCGCGGCGGCCGGTGGCGGTAGTTTGCGTCGACATTGGCGTGGGCCCGGAAAAATGAGCGTGCGAAATAAATGTGAGCGTAGCTCAAAAACCTATTGACGGCTAGCCGATTTGAGCGTGAAATTGCCTCATTCCGTGGTTTGCTGCCCTGTGTGAGTGAAACTCAAATTCAGGGCGCGCCGAAAACATCGCATCTGGAGGAGACGACTCATGAGCAACGTACCCGGACTGAATTTCGCGTTGGGCGAAGACATCGACATGCTGCGCGACTCGCTCGCCAATTTCGCGGCGAAGGAAATCGCGCCGCGCGCGGGCGAAATCGACCATAGCGACCAGTTTCCTATGGATCTCTGGAAAAAGTTCGGGGACCTCGGCGTGCTCGGCATGACCGTCTCCGAGGAATACGGCGGCGCGAACATGGGCTACACCGCGCATATGGTCGCGATGGAGGAGATTTCGCGGGCGTCGGCGTCGGTCGGATTGTCGTACGGCGCGCATTCGAATCTGTGCGTGAACCAGATTCATCGCAACGGCACGGAAGCGCAAAAGCAGAAGTATCTGCCGAAGCTGGTGTCGGGCGAGCATATCGGCGCGCTTGCGATGAGCGAGCCGAACGCGGGCTCGGACGTCGTCAGCATGAAGCTGCGCGCCGACGAAAAAGGCGATCACTACGTGCTCAACGGCACGAAGATGTGGATCACCAATGGCCCGGACTGCGACACGCTCGTCGTGTACGCGAAGACGGACATCGAAGCCGGTCCGCGCGGCATCACGGCGTTCATCGTCGAGAAGGGCATGAAGGGTTTTTCCGTCGCGCAGAAGCTCGACAAGCTCGGCATGCGTGGCTCGCATACCGGCGAGCTCGTGTTCGAGAACGTCGAAGTGCCGAAAGAAAACATCCTCGGTCAACTGAATGGCGGCACGAAGGTGCTGATGAGCGGCCTCGACTACGAGCGCGCCGTGCTCGCGGGCGGTCCGACCGGCATCATGCTCGCGTGCATGGACGCGGTCGTACCGTATATCCACGATCGCAAGCAGTTCGGCCAGGCGATCGGCGAATTCCAGCTCATTCAGGGCAAGGTCGCGGACATGTACTCCACGCTGCAGGCCTGCCGCGCGTATCTCTACGCTGTCGGCCGCCAGCTCGATACGCTCGGCTCGGACCACGTCCGCCAGGTGCGCAAGGACTGCGCGGGCGTCATCCTCTACACCGCCGAAAAGGCCACGTGGATGGCCGGCGAAGCCATTCAGGTTCTCGGCGGCAATGGCTACATTAACGAGTACCCGGTCGGTCGGCTGTGGCGCGATGCGAAGCTCTATGAAATCGGCGCGGGTACGAGCGAGATCCGCCGCATGCTGATCGGCCGCGAACTGTTCGCCGAGACGGCCTGAGGCGCGCGACATGACGATCATCGAATCGAAACTGAATCCGCGCGGCGAGGAGTTCCGCACGAATGCGGCGGCGCTCGAGGCGCTCGTCGCAGACCTCAAGGAGAAGGTCGCGAAGATCGCGGAAGGCGGCGGACAGGCCGCGCGCGATCGGCACGTGTCGCGCAACAAGCTGCTGCCGCGCGATCGCATCGCGCAACTGCTCGATCCGGGCACGCCGTTTCTCGAACTGTCGCAACTCGCGGCATACGGCATGTACAACGACGACGCCCCGGGCGCGGGCATCATCACGGGCATCGGGCGCATTGCGGGGCAGGAGTGCGTCGTCGTGTGCAACGACGCGACCGTGAAGGGCGGCACGTACTATCCCGTGACCGTCAAGAAGCATTTGCGCGCGCAGGAAATCGCGGAGCAGAACCGTTTGCCGTGCGTGTATCTCGTCGATTCGGGCGGCGCGAACCTGCCGAATCAGGACGACGTCTTCCCCGACCGCGATCACTTCGGCCGCATCTTCTACAACCAGGCGAACATGTCGGCGCAAGGCATCGCGCAGATCGCCGTGGTGATGGGCTCGTGCACCGCGGGCGGCGCGTATGTGCCCGCGATGAGCGATGAATCGATCATCGTCAAGAATCAAGGCACGATCTTTCTGGGCGGCCCGCCGCTCGTCAAAGCCGCAACGGGCGAAGAAGTCAGCGCCGAAGATCTGGGCGGCGGCGACGTGCATACGCGTCTCTCGGGCGTCGCCGATCATCTTGCGCAGAACGACGCGCATGCGCTCGGCATCGCGCGCAGCATCGTCGGCAATCTGAATCGCGTGAAGACGCCGACGCTCGCGTTGAAAGAACCGCTGCCGCCGCGCTATGACCCGCAAAGCGTCTATGGCGTGATCCCCGTCGATACGCGCAAGCCCTTCGACGTGCGCGAAGTGATCGCGCGCATCGTCGACGATTCCGCGTTCGACGAGTTCAAGGCGCGCTACGGCACCACGCTCGTTTGCGGCTTCGCGCATATCTGGGGCCATCCGGTCGGCATCGTCGCGAACAACGGCATTCTCTTCAGCGAATCCGCCCTGAAGGGCGCGCATTTCATCGAGCTGTGCGCGCAACGCAAGATTCCGCTCGTGTTCCTGCAGAACATCACGGGCTTCATGGTCGGCCGTAAGTACGAGAACGAAGGCATCGCGCGCAACGGCGCGAAGATGGTGACGGCCGTGGCCACGGCGAAGGTGCCGAAGTTCACGGTGATCATCGGCGGCTCGTTCGGCGCGGGCAACTACGGCATGTGCGGCCGCGCATATTCGCCACGCTTCCTGTGGATGTGGCCGAACGCGCGCATCTCGGTGATGGGCGGCGAGCAGGCCGCCTCCGTGCTGGCGACCGTGCGGCGCGACGGCATCGAGAAGAAGGGCGGCACGTGGTCGAAGGAGGAAGAAGAAGCGTTCAAGGCGCCGATCCGCGATCAGTACGAGGCGCAGGGGCATCCGTACTACGCGAGCGCGCGTCTGTGGGACGACGGCGTGATCGATCCCGCGCAAACGCGCGACGTGCTGGGCCTCGGCCTGGCGGCGACGATGAACGCACCCATCGAAGACACGCGCTTCGGCGTGTTCCGCATGTGACCCACGGATGTAATGCCATGTTCAACAAAATACTGATTGCGAACCGCGGCGAGATCGCGTGCCGTGTCGCGGCGACGGCAAAGCGCCTGAACGTGGGCAGCGTCGCCGTCTATTCCGACGCGGACGCGAAAGCCAAGCACGTCGATGTCTGCGATGAAGCGGTGCATGTCGGCGGATCGGCCGCGGCGGAGAGTTATCTGCGCATCGAGCGCATCGTCGAAGCAGCGAAGAAGACCGGCGCGCAGGCGATTCATCCGGGCTACGGCTTTCTGTCGGAGAACGAGGACTTCGCCAATGCGTGCGAGAAGGCGGGTCTCGTCTTTATCGGACCGCCCGTCGAAGCGATCCGCGCGATGGGTTCCAAGGCGGCCGCGAAAACGCTGATGCAGTCCGCTTCCGTGCCGCTCGTGCCCGGCTATCACGGTGACGATCAGGATCCTTCGCTGCTTCAGCGCGAAGCGGATCGCATCGGCTATCCGGTGCTTCTGAAAGCGAGCGCGGGCGGCGGCGGCAAGGGCATGCGTGTCGTCGAGAAGAGCGAGGACTTCGCGGCGGCGCTCGCATCGTGCAAGCGCGAGGCGGCGTCGAGCTTCGGCAACGATCGCGTGCTGATCGAGAAGTATCTGTTGCGCCCGCGTCACGTCGAAGTCCAGGTGTTCGCCGACAAGCACGGCAACGCGGTTTATCTCTTCGATCGCGACTGTTCCGTGCAGCGTCGCCATCAAAAGGTGCTCGAAGAAGCGCCCGCCCCGGGCCTTCACGACGAAACCCGCCGCGCGATGGGCGAAGCCGCGGTCGCGGCGGCGCGCGCGGTGAATTACGTCGGCGCGGGCACGGTCGAATTCATCCTGACGCAGGACGGCCAGTTCTACTTCATGGAGATGAACACGCGCTTGCAGGTCGAGCATCCGGTGACGGAGATGGTGACCGGGCTCGATCTCGTCGAATGGCAACTGCGCGTGGCGGCGGGCGAGCCCTTGCCGCTGAAGCAGGACGAGCTGAAGGTGCACGGCCACGCGATCGAGGCGCGCATCTACGCGGAAAATCCGTCGCGCGGGTTCCTGCCGTCGACGGGCACGCTCAAGCACGTGCGCATGCCGCACGCGGTCGAGTTCTCGATCGACGGCGACGTGCGCGTGGACAGCGGCGTGCGTCAGGGCGACGCGATCACGCCGTTCTACGATCCGATGATCGCGAAGCTGATCGTGCATGGCCGCGACCGCCGCGATGCGCTCGCGCGCATGGCGCGCGCGCTGGCGGAGTGCGAGATCGTCGGGCTCTCGACGAACGTGGAGTTCCTGCAACGCATCGTGAAGAGCGAGCCGTTCAGCGCGGGCGATCTCGACACGGGCCTGATCGAGCGTCATCACGACGCGCTGTTCGAGCCTACTCACGTCTCGCGCAAGAAAGGGCTTGCGCTCGCGTGCGCGGCGCTGCTCACGCGCGAGGGCGGCGAGGCGCATGGCCAGTCGCCGTGGGATGCGCTGTCGCACTGGCGCATGGCGGGCGGCTACAGCCAGGATTTGAACTGGCGTGCGCTCGATACGGACGAAACGCTCAAGGTCGTGTTCACGAAGAACGGCGACAAGCATTTGCGGTTCGATGACGAAAGCGCGCGCTTCGACTGGTCGCACAGCGGCGCGACGTCATTCGCGGTCCGGCTCGACGATGCGCTGATCAAGGGCCACGTCTTCACCGACGGCGACGTCTTCCACGTCTTCCACGAAGGCGCGGCGTTCCAGTTCGAGTGGCAGAACCTGATGGCCCATGCGGGCGATGCCGAGCACGAAGGCCGTCTCACGGCGCCGATGCCCGGCAAGGTGATCGCGGTGCTCGTGGAGGCGGGCGCGACGGTGACGAAGGGCGCGCCGCTGATGGTAATGGAAGCGATGAAGATGGAGCATACGATCGTCGCTCCGGCCACGGGCAAGATCGGCGAGATTCTGTTCGAAGTCGGCGATCAGGTCGCCGACGGCTCGCAGTTGCTCGTGCTGGAGGTGGAGCAGGCGGCTAGCGCTTGACCTTCGCGGGCGTGCCGAGCAGCGTCTCTTCGCTCTCGGCGCGCACCAGAATCTCCACACGGCGGTTCAGCGCGCGGCCTTGCGCCGTGTCGTTGCTGGCGATCGGCCGCTGCCACGCCATGCCTTTCGTCGCGATGCGCTCGGCCGGTACGCCGCGCGCGATCAACGCTTGTGCGACCGCCTGGGCGCGCGCATCGGAAAGCGCACGGTTATAGGCCAGCGTGCCCTGGTTGTCGGTATGGCCCTCGATCAAGATGGGGCGCATGCTGCGCTTCAATACTTGAGCCGCGCGATCGAGCAGCGGCGAATAGCCCGCGCGGATCGTCGATTCGTCGCTATCGAAGAGCGGTGCCTCGGGCAACCGCATCTCCACGCCCCCTTTGACCGGCAACATGATGATGCCGTTTTGCGCGTTCAACTGATCTTCCTTCGACCGGTTGAGGCCGCTGGAACATCCGGCGAGCAGTGCGAGCGACAAGCATGCGCCAGCCGTTGCGCGTGAGGCTATGTCCTTCATTTGCAAGATTCCTGCGTCGATGGCGAGTTTTGATTATAGGGAGCGCGAAACATGCCTTTTGTAAATAAAGTGCATCACTGCGCGCATCGAGTGGAATGATTCGTGCGTGATTACAATGCTGGCGGGCGATTCATGTTCTGCCGACAATCGACACATCACGAAGAGGAACCACTCACTCATGGCGATCCAACCGCGCAACGATCCGACATCGGGCGCATCGGAACACACGCGCAAGATGCAGCGCGCCGCGTCGGCGGTGTTCTATGCGGTGCTCGTGCTGGTCGCGCTCTATACGGCGCGCACCTTCATTCCGGCGGTCGTGTGGGCGAGCGTGATCGCGATTGCACTATGGCCCGCGTTCGGCTGGCTCGAGCGCCGGCCGATGTTCAGGCGGCATCACAACCTGCTCGCCGTCGTGCTGACGGCGGCAATCGGCCTGTTGTTCGTCGTGCCGTTCTTCATCGTCGCGGCGCAGACCGCGAACGAAGCGCACGACATGCTCCACTGGTTTCACGAGGTATTGCGCACCGGCATTCCGATGCCCGCTTTCATCGAACATCTGCCGATGGGTTCGCAGCAGATCGGGCGCTGGTGGCAGGAGAATCTCTCCACCCCGCTCGAAACTTCGCCCGCCGTGAAGAACCTGCACGGCGCGAACGTCGTCGCGATGACGCGGCACTTCGGCGGTCGCGTGGTCCACGCCGTCGTCATCTTCGGCTTCATGCTGATGACACTTTTCTTCGTGTTTCTCGCGGGCTCGAAGCTCGGCGAGCAACTGCTCGCGGGCTCGCGCCGCGCGTTCGGCCCGGATGGCGCCGCGATCGTGCGGCGCATGGGCGAGTCGGTGCGCAGCACGGTGGTGGGTCTCGTCGTCGTCGGGCTGGGCGAGGGCGCGCTGCTCGGCATCGCCTATGCGGTGACGGGCGTGCCGCACGCCACGTTGCTCGGCATGCTGACGGCCGTCGCGGCGATGCTGCCGTTTTGCGCGCCGATCGTGTTTCTCGGTTCGGCGCTGTGGCTGCTTGCGCAGGGCTCGATGATCGCGGCGGCATGCGTCGCCGTGTTCGGGATGATCGTGGTGTTTGTCGCCGAGCACTTCGTGCGGCCCGTGCTGATCGGCGGTTCGGCGCGGTTGCCGTTTCTGCTCGTGCTGTTCGGCATTCTCGGCGGCGCGGAGACCTTCGGGCTGATCGGGCTGTTCATCGGCCCGGCGCTGATGACGATTCTCGTCGTGCTCTGGACGGATTACGTCGTCGACCGGAGCTAGCGCGTTTCGAGGCCGTGAAATCAGCCGCGTTCCTGCACGCAGACCCACGGCGAGAGGACGACGGCCCACAATTGCGGATCGCGCGCGGCGAGATCCGCAGCCGTCTCAGCCTGCATGCGCTCGATCAGCCCGGCGGCGAGCCATTGCGCGACCTGTTGCGTGTCGTCGGCGGCGAGGGATTCTGCGACGCTCACGAGATCGAGATCGCCCTTCACCCAGATGAGCTTGCCTTGCGCGAAGAAGCGCTCCAGTTCGGACCATCCGATCTGGGCGGTTTCACCGAGGAGCTTGACGTAGAGCGGGCTGGGCGTGGGAGCGTCGGACATGGAAGAAAGCGGATAAAAGACAAAAGGCGTCCGACACTATAGCGCAGTGCCGGACGCCTTTCGTTTCAAACAACTGCTGCGAGAAACTTTACAGATCGAAGAATACGGTCTCGTTCGGGCCGCGCAGATGGATGTCGAAACGATAGATCGTGCCCGACGAACCCGGCTTGCCCGACGCGCCCGCCTCGCGCTTCGCGATCAGCGTATGACGGCGCTCGGCCGGCACGCTCTGCAGCACGGCGTCCTTCGCATTGGCTTCGGTTTCGTCCTCGAAGTAGATGCGCGTGTACGCATGCAGCAGCATGCCGCGCATCAGCACGATGACGTCGAGATGCGGTGCGGAGTCATCGGCGGTCGCGCCCGGCTTCACCGTATCGACGATGAAGCGCAGCTTCGGATCCGTGCCCGTGCCCACGCGGGCAAAGCCGCGGAAGCCCGATTCGCGCGCTTCCTGCACGTTCTGCACATAGCGGCCGTTCGCATCGGCCTGGGCGACTTCGATCAGCGCGTCGTTGACGGGCTTGCCTTCGGCGTCGAAGACATTGCCGACGACGGCGATATGCTCGCCCGGCACTTCACGATCCGCCGCCGATGCGGTGAAGAGGCTCTTCAGATCGAAGTTGTATTGCTCGGGAACCAGGCCGTAAGCGAAGTACGGTCCGACGGTCTGCGAAGGGGTCTGTTTCAGCGTGGTCATGTTCGGTTACTCCGTCGGCGTTTGATCCGGGCCGCGCAGCACGATGTTGAATTCGTAGCCGAGCGCGTAGTTTTCCTGCGTCGTGTCGATCGAGAAGGAAGAGACGAGACGCTCGCGTGCATGCTCGGGAATGCCCTGGTAGATCGGATCGAGGTCGAGCAGCGGATCGCCGGGAAAGTACATCTGCGTGACGAGGCGCGAGCCGAAGTATTCGCCGAAGAGCGAGAAGTGGATGTGTTGCGGACGCCACGCGTTCGGGTGATTGCCCCACGGATACGCACCCGGCTTGATCGTCATGAAGCGATAGCGGCCTTCGTCGTCGGTCAGGCAGCGGCCCGCGCCGAGGAAGTTCGGGTCGAGCGGCGCGTCGTGCTGGTCGGCCTTGTGGACATAGCGGCCCGCGGCGTTCGCCTGCCACACTTCCACGAGCGTGTTGCGCACCGGACGGCCGCCCTCGTCGAGCACCCGCCCCGTCACGATGATGCGCTCGCCGAGCGGTTCGCCGTTCTTGGCGGCGTTGCGGGTGAGATCGTTGTCGAGCACGCCCAGATCGTCAGCACCGTAGACCGGCACACGTCGGTTGCGCAGATTTTCCTTCAGCGCAATGAGCGGCAAGCCCGGGCTGCGCAGGATCGACGACTTGTAGCCCGGCGACAGATACGCGGGATGGGATTCCCAATCGCGCGGTGTGAGGATGGGGGAGGTCATGTCGACTGTCTCCTGTATTTGTGGAAGTTGAATAGGATGTTTCTGACGGCTACTTTATAGAGCGACGCAAGTTATGGAAAATGATGTTTCGTGCCATCTTGCATAACGGATCGTCATGGATACCGACTTCACCAACACCCGCGTCAAGTTCCGGCATCTGCAGTGTTTTCTTGCCGTCACGCAGCTCGGCAGCGTGCAGCGCGCCGCCGACAGCTTGTCGATCACGCAGCCCGCAGTCTCCAAGACAATCGGAGAACTCGAATCCATTCTAGGCGTACGGCTCTTCGAGCGCGGGCGGCGCGGCGCGGTGCCCACGCGCGAGGGGCGGCTCTTCGCGCCGCACGCGAGCGCGTGTGTCGCGTCCTTGCGGGAGGGCGTCGACATGCTCTTGCGCGAACGCGGCGACATGCCCGGGTCCATTGCAATCGGCATCTTGCCGACGGTCGCGCCCGTGCTGCTCTCGCCCGCGCTGATGTCGTTCCGGCAACAGTGGCCGGCGGTGTCGCTGTCCGTCTGGACGGATTCCAACGCGCTCCTCCTGGAGAAGCTCAAGGCGGGCGACGTCGATCTCGTCGTCGGGCGGCTGTCGGAGCCGGAGGCGATGCACGGGCTGTCCTTCGAGCAGATCTATCGCGAGCCGCTCGCCGTGGTCGTGCGCCGCGAGCATCCGCTGACGCTCGAGACGCCGCTCACGCCCGCCTTGCTCGCGCGCTTCGTGATCGTCGTGCCGCCGTTCGGCACGTTGATTCGTCAATCGGCTGAAAGCGTGCTGACGGCGTTCGGCGCGCATGCGCTGACGGCGCTCGTCGAAACCTTGTCGGTGTCGCTCGGGCGCTCGCTCGCGATGAACAACGACGCGGTGTGGTTCGTGCCCGCCGGCGCGGTGGAGCAGGACATCGCACTCGGGCTGCTCGCCGCGTTGCCGATGCCCTTCGCCGGCACCGACGAGCCCATCGGCCTGATTCGCCGCAACGACGCCGCGCGCACGCCGGTGGAAGAAACGCTCGTCGATGCGTTGCGCGAAGCCGGCCGATCGCGCGCCGGGAGCAAATGACCGGCGACGCCGGGCGGCGCGCAAGTTGCTGAGGCAGCATTTACCGCGCAGATTTCGCGCGGAAGAAATACTATGACGAAAGCGGCAGTACGAAGTGACTGCAACAAACGCCGATGGCGGCGGTCACATCCGAGGTTGTTCGCCGCCTCCGCCGTGGACACCCCATCGCACACACACGCCGCACTCGAACATGTTCGCAAGATGAAGACCGTACTGCTCGTCGACGACGACCCCGCCACCATCGAAGCCTGGACCCTCTGCATGCAAGGCGAGGACTGCACCGTCTTATGCGCGTTCGACGGCAACGGCGCGTTGACGATACTCGGGGAAGAGCGGGTGGACATCGTCGTGTCCGACTGGATGATGCCCGGCCTCGGCGGCGCGCTGCTCTGCCAGACAATGAAGAACGACGCGGCGCTCGCGCACATTCCCTTTCTGATGATTTCGGGGCATCCGAATCCGCCGGCTTTCGTCAGCTACGACGGCTATCTGCGCAAGCCCGTCGACATGGAGACGCTGATTTCCGCTGTCAATCGCCTGTGCGCCGCGAAGAAGCGGCCTCTGTATTGAGCGTCGTTCAACGCAATTCCGCCAGCGCCTCATCCATCTGGGACTGCGCGAGGCGGTTCAACTCCTGTGGAATCTCGCAATCGAGCGGCAGACAAGGCGTGACGATGACGCGGATATGCCCGCCGCGATCCGGCCAGCCCTTCGCCGGCCAGACCTTGCCCGCGTCATGCACGACGGGCACGACCGGCACCTTCGTCGCGCAGGCGAGGCGCACGCCGCCCGATGCGAGCTTGAGCGGCGCATCGTGCGCGACGCGCGTGCCTTCCGGAAAGATCACCACCGAATCGCCTTTCTTCAGCCGCGCGGCGCACTCGCGCGTCACGGCGGCGTGCGCCTGGCGGATCGATCCGCGGTCGAGGCTCACCATGTCGAGGCCGCGCAGCACCCAGCCGAAGAACGGAATATTCATGAGTTCGTGCTTGAACACGAAACTGATGCGCCGGGGAAAGAGCGCCATGAACGAGAGCGTCTCCCAGGTCGATTCGTGTCGCGACAGGATGATGCACGGCCCGTCGGGCAGATGCTCCAGTCCTTCGATCGAGCACGTGACGCCGGTGATGACGCGCATCATCCCGACCATCGCGCGGCACCAGAGCTTCGCGAGCCAGTAACGCCCGTTGCGGCCGACGAACGGAAACAATGGCAGGATCAGAATCGACCAGACGATGCCGCTGCCGAGCAAATAGGTTGCAAAGAGCCACTTGACGAAGGTGCGTCGCATCGGGATTCGTGAGATGACGGGAATGACGAACGGCGGGAATCCGCAAGCATAGCGTATCGGGCGAAATGCGCCGGACGGGCATCGCGCGTCATCCGGTGTCATCGAACCGATGCAACAATGGACCCCGACGAAACACATTCAGCAAGGATAAAGCGCAATGGACAATCAATCGCCGGTGCAGTTCGACGAAGGCATGCTCGACGTGGGCGACGGTCATTCGATCTACTGGCGCGCGCAGGGCCCGCGCGAGGCGCCCGTGATGCTTGTCGTGCACGGCGGCCCCGGCGGCGCGATGAACGTGAAGTGGGCCGAGGTGCTCGAAGCGGACAAGTGGCGCGTCGTGTTCTTCGATCAGCGCGGCTGCGGCAAGTCCACGCCGTTCGGCAGGCTCGAGGCGAACGGCATCGACGCGCTCGTCGGCGACATGGAAAAGCTGCGCGTCGCGTTGAAGATCGAGCAATGGGCGATTTTCGGCGGCTCGTGGGGCACGACGCTCGGGCTCGCATACGGCGTTGCGCATCCGCAGCGTTGCACGGGCTTCCTGCTGCGCGGCGTTTTTCTCGCGCGGCGCGAGGACATCGACTGGTTCCTGTGGGACGTGCGGCGCGTCTTTCCCGAGGCGCATCGCGCGTTTCTCGATGCGATCGAGGCCGCGTGCGGCAAGCGTCCCGCGAACGCGCACGAGATCCTGCAGATGACCGAAGCGCCGCTCGCGCGCTTCGACGAGGCCGGCACACGGCTCGCGCGCGCGTGGACGCAATACGAGACGACGCTGTCCGTCGTCAACAAGCCGGAGAAGGAACCCGCCGAGGAAGAGAAGCGCCCGAGCGCGGAAGCCAACGCCGCCGCCATTTCAATGGCGCTCCTCGAGCGTCACTACATGGCGAACGAGCTGCCGCCGGCGCCGCTGTTGCCGCTCGTCGTGCGCATCGCGCATCTGCCTTGCCGGATCGTGCATGGACGCTTCGACATGGTGTGCCCGGCCGATCAGGCCGTGGACCTTGCCGCGCGCTGGCCCGGCGCGGAGCTGGCCGTCGTGAATGCGGCGGGGCACTGGACGTTCGAGCCGGGCAATCTCGCGGCATTGCGCGCAGGCGCGGCGGCGCTTGCCAGTTCGATCGCGCAAGTGAAAAGCGCCGCCGCCTGAGGCTCAGAAGACCGAGGGCGCCGCCTGGCTCAGCCTGCGCCAGTCCAGGTCCGCGCCGATCACGACCGGCTTGCCGGCGCGCTGCATCGCGACCGTAAGCGTTACGCACAGCGACGTCCCCGTCACGGAGAGATAAGGCGCGCTCGTCACCACCTGCTGCGGTTTCGCGTGCGCATCGACGAAGTACGGGCGATTGTCCCAGCGTCCGGTCGACGGATCGGCGATCGGCGCGAAGCGCTCGCTCGGTGCAATCGCGGCCGCGCCCGCTAGCCCGGGCAGGAACTCGCGTCCGTTCTGATCGAGGAAGAAGCAACTGAGCGTGCAGGGCAGCGCGAGCAGATCGGCGCAGGCGGATTCGGTCGTCGCGCCGGAGGCGAAGCGCCGTGCGGCCTGCGTGAGTCCCGCGCGATAGGGCAACAGAAGCAGATCGCCCGCGAGGCGCTCGGTGCGGCGCATCTGCGCGAGCGCATCGAACACGTCTTCGAAAAGCGGCGTGGCCGCGCCCCGTTCGGCGAGTTGCGCCGACGGCATGCCGAACAGATAGCCCTGCACGAAATCCACGTTCGAGCGCGCGGCGAGCATCAGATCCTCGCCCGTCTCGATGCCTTCGGCGACCACGAACATCCCCGACTCGTGCAGAAGGTCGACGAGCTTCGGCATCAGCGCGTCGCGCATGTGTGCGCTTCTGGCCCGCACGAGACTGCGATCGAGCTTCACGATGTCCGGCCGCAGCGTGATCAGCCGGTCGATGTTGGAGTGCCCCGCGCCGAAATCGTCCACCGCGACAAGAAAGCCCTGCGCGCGAAACGCGCGCGTCGCGCGCGAGATGTCCTCGACGTCCGTGCCGCCCGACTCCAGCACTTCGATCACGAGCCGCTCGGGCGCGAGACCCGCTTCGCGCGTGGCCGAAGCGAGCCGCGCGGCATAGCCCGGTTTCGTGAAGGTCGCCGGGTTGATGTTGATGAAGAGCCACTGCGCGGCGGGCAGCATGGCCGCCGCATTGCGCAGATGCGCGAGATGGCTCATGCGGTCGAGTTCGGTCAGCTTGCCCGCCACGATCGCGCGCCCGAAGAGATCGAACGGTCCGACGAGCGCGCCGCCGCCCGTCTCGCCGCGCAACAGCGCCTCGTAGCCCACCTCCCGTTGATGCGGCAGGCTGTAGATCGGTTGCAGATGCGTGCGCAGCGCGATGCCGTCGACGACCTCCGTCTGTCGGGTCAGCACGTTCAGGCGGACGTGGAGGCCGGGCGCCGCGCGGCGCCCGGCGAGGGCGTACGGGAAGCGCGCGCCGGCAGACGAACGCACGAGGGAGCAGTCAGGTCGATGAACGGCACGGCAGTCACGCGTTTCGGTGGGGATGAGCGCAATATCGGCCGGTCGTGCGCAAACTTGAGCATCGAATCGGTCCATGCGTCGGCGGTTTGCCGCCGGGGCCCGCGCGTCCTATCTTTGTTGGTGCGGTGCTACGATCCGCCTGCAACTTAAGCCGGGCCGCACTCGTCGAAAGTTGCAACGAACCCCTAGAGAGAGATATGGCGCAACAGAAAACCAATCCCAAACTCGAGCAGGCGCTGACACGCGGCGATCTCGCGATCCGCCAGGCCAACTCGGGCCGCGCCACCGCCGTGCTGCGCGCGCTCGGCAAGATGATCGTGGAAGCATCGGCGACCATCGGCGTCGAGGCGCACGTCGTCATTCACGATGGCGACAAGATTTACGATCCCGCCGACGGCGTGTGGCCTCAGCAATTGCTGGTGTCGCTCGATGGACCGGTCGAAGAAAACGATCCGGACGAGATCCGCACGATCACGCTGCTTGCCGATACCCCCGCGACGATCTTTCGCTGCGAGTGGCAACGCGCCGACGGCAATATCGGGCGACAGGAAGGCCGTCCGCTCGCGATGGTGGCTTTCATAACCGATGTCGACATCCCGTGGCTCGACGAAGACGACTGAATTTTTAATCCGCTTCAGCGGAATTCACGCAGTCGACATGATTATGTCGTGACAGGGCGGGCGTTCTTCCAAAAGAACGCCCGCTTTTCGTTTCACATTTCGGGCTTCCGAATCCCAATCTCTGCGCTTTCCCGATTTCGCACATTGTGCGAAGAAAAAATGTAAGCAAACGTTACCGAACCCCTTTTTATAAGTGTTTTCCAGCGTTTACGCGATGCTCCGCGGCGGTTCGGCGAAGGCTATTCTCCTGATTGCCTCTCGCGTCGATTGGTGGCTGCTCGCCCTCGTTCTTTCACCCTCATCGGGCTCGCATATTCGCTCACGGCATATGCGTATATGGTTTGCGGCGGCTACCGGCGATGGGCTTTTTCGTCGATTAGAAGCTTTCTTCCACAGCTTTAGCCTGAAAGTTGCTGAGAAACAGTAGCAAGCGCGCACCCCGTTTTTCGACTTCGTGAGAGGCTCGTTTTGCCCGTGTAGGGAACCCTCCAATAAACGTCCTCAACACGCGGCATCTTTCCAATCGCCAAGAAAAAATGGGGTTTACAAATGGAACGTCTGAACCTTGCCAAGAACGCCGCCGCTAACCAATCCGAACCGGCGGTTCGCCCAGCTCTCACGGTCGTGCCCGCACTTCAGAAAAGCGAGCGTATGCCGTTTACTATCCGTATCGTCCGTGACGATGCCGGATTGCAAAAAGCCGTGAGCATCAGACGTTCGGCCTATGGGCGGCATCTGCCCGAATTCGCCGAAAAGATGACGATCGAGTCCTCGGATCACGATCGCGGGACGGCCGTGCTTCTGGCTGAATCCAAGCTGGACGGCGCACCGCTCGGCACCATGCGCATTCAGACCAATGCCTATGGTCCGCTCGCCGTCGAGCAGTCGGTGCGTCTGCCCGAGCATCTGGCGACGAGCCGCCTCGCCGAAGCGACGCGTCTCGGCGTCGCGGGCGGGATGGTGGGCCGGGTGGTCAAGGTGGCATTGTGCAAGGCGCTCTGGATGTTCTGCGAATTGCACGAGATCGATTACATGGTGATTACGGCGCGTACGCCGCTGGATCGGGAGTATGAGGCGATGCTCTTCAAGGATGTTTTCGGCGCGGGCGAATTTCTGCCGATGTCCCATGTCGGCGGCCTGCCGCATCGGGTGCTGGCGAAAGACGTCGCCGCTGCGCGCCAGCGCTGGGAAGAAGCCCGTCATCCGCTCTTCAATTACATGGTGCACACGCATCATCCCGACATCGATTTGCATTCTGTAGATTTATCTTTTGACTGGGAACCGGTACGATGCCCTGAAGCTCCGCTGATGGCTTACGGCAGGTGAGAAAGGCACGATCGTATCCAGGAAGGTAAAAGCGAATAACCGGATCAAGGAGCGGTCCGGTAGGCCAAAAGCGGTGGTGCGCGGGGATCCTTCGCGCTCCGCCGCTGTCTGCGCCGGCGCATTTCTCGCTGCGCGCAAACGGGGGTTTTTCCAGGTATGGCGTCGGTTATTCCAGCTTCCTTATCGAGATTCAGACGCACGGGCTCGTGGATCGACGACGCGCTGTACGCGGTCGCCGTTTATGCCGTGCCGATCCTGATTTTGCTCGGTACGATCGCGACGCTTTACTTCCTGCCGCGTCAATATGAAACACGCGGCGCGGTCCCTCTCGCGCTGCGTGTCGTCGCCGATAACGGCGGCATCACCACACCCGCCGAGGCGCTCGACGCGCTGCAAGGCGCTGCGCCCGTTTCGCGCTACAGCACGCGTCTGTCCGAAAAGCCAATCTGGTTCAGCTTCACAACGCCTAGCATGAGCGCGGAATCATCGACGGTCGTCGAATTGCCATCGCGCCATGCGCAAACGCTTGCCTGCTGGAACGCGAGCACGCTCGCGCCGCTCGGCCAGGCGGACCGCGACAGCGTGAGCGGCGAGATTCGCACGGTGAAGGCGGGCTTCTTCATACAGGTCGGCCGTATCAGACAGGCGGAGAACGTTCTGTGCCGGGGCACCTTTTCCGGTCCTGCGCAGATCAATGCGTACGCGTGGGAATGGCAGGGCCTGCGCAGTTCGGCGCTCGATTTCCAGGAGAGTTCGGGGCTGATCGCCGGTGGTTTGCTGACGCTCGCGGTGTTCGTCTTCGTCACGGCGCTCATCAATCAGGAATGGACGTATGTGATTTTCGCCGTGTGGCTCGTCGGCAATCTGCGGCTCTGCGCGAACGCGATGGGCTGGGACATGCAATGGCTCGGCCGCGTGCTGCCGTCGGAATTCATGCAGCCGTTGCGACAGTTTACCTTCGCCGCCTATTACTTGCTGACGGCCGCGCTCTTCCAGCAGCTTTTCCGGCGCGAGTTGCGCGTAGTCGGCTATCGCTGGCTGCTGCGCGTGATCCAGTATGTCGGCATTGTCTTGCTGGCGGCCGCGTTCGCACTGCCGTATGCGCTTTTCATTCCGACGCTCTGGATCATCGCGGGGTTCGGCATCTGCGTGCTGCTGTTTTTCCTCGCGCGGCTCGTGTGGATGGCGCGCTCGCGCACCGTGCTCTGGTATGTCGCGTCGCTCGGCGTCGTGCTGTTCTCGACGTTCTCCGAAGTGCTCGGCGCGGCCTTCGGCCTGAAGGTGCTCGTCGGCGGCGTCAATACGGTGATGGCCGCGCTGTCGTCGAGCATGATGGCGGCCTTCGCGATCGCCGAGCAGATGCGCGCCGAACGCGATTTCCGCCGTCAGGCGCAGATGGAATTGCGCAACACCTACGAAGTCACGCCGATCGGCCTCTTCACGCTCGATGCCGACGGTCACTTCGTGCGCGCCAATCCCGCGTTGCGCGCGATGCTCGATCTGCAAAAGAGCGACTACAAGGCGCGCCATTGGAACGACTATTTCGAGGCGGGCGCGTGGGGCGCGTTGCAGGCGCTGGCCTCGAAGGGCAGCGACGGCGAACTCGAAATGGGCGGTTCGCCCGAGCGCGGCACCGGCGAACGACGCTACTTGCTGAAAGCCATCCGCTCGAACGGATGGATCGAAGGCTCGCTGCAGGACACGACGGAACGTTCGAAGGCCGTCGAGCGGCTGCGTTTTCTCGCGGAGCACGATTCGCTGACGGGCTCGCTGAATCGCCGCGGCGTAGAGAAGGCGATTTCCGCGCAGAGCGAAGAGACGCTCCCGTGGGCGCTCGCGTATGTCGACCTCGACCGCTTCAAGCTCGTCAACGATCTCTTCGGCCATCGCAGCGGCGACGAAGTGCTGCGCCAGGTCGCGGCGCGCACACGGGCGCACTTCTCGCGCAGCTATCCGGTCGGGCGTATCGGCGGCGACGAGTTCGTCTGCGTGATGCACGACACGTCGATCGAAGACGCCATCGCGCAATGCCGCGAGCTCATTTCGATTCTCTCCGACGCGCCGTACCAGGTCGGCAATCGCGCGTTCCAGGTGAAGGCGTCGATCGGTCTCGTCGAATGCTCGCAGGGCGTGCGCGTGCAGGACGCGCTTTCACACGCGGATCGCGCGTGCCGTGAAGCGAAGAAGGTCGCGCACACGCATCTCGTCACCTATCGCAAGGGCGCGGCGGCATTCGAGGAGCGCGCGGAGGAACTGAGGCTCGTCGAGACGCTCGGGCGCAATCGCCTTCCGCCGGGGCTTTTCCTCGTGATGCAGCCGATCATGTCGCTGTCCGCGCCGACCGAATCGCTCAACTTCGAAGTCCTGTTGCGCATGCGCGCGCCCGACGGCGCGACACTGCCCGCGGGCAAGGTGATCGTCGCGGCGGAGGAATCGGGCAATATCGCCGCGATCGACCGCTGGGTCATTTCGACGCTGCTCGACTGGATCGAGGCGCATCAGCACCGGCTCGGCAACACGCAGTTCATTTGCGTGAACCTGTCGGGCGGCTCGCTGAACGACGAGCAGTTCATGGAGGACATCTTCGCGCTCTTCGCGCGTCATCAGTCGATCGTGCATTACCTGTGTCTCGAGATCACGGAGAGCGTCGCGCTGCACGATCTGGAGAACACGCAGCGCTTCATCGCGCGCGTGCACGACATGGGCGGCAAGATCGCGCTCGACGACTTCGGCGCGGGATACACGTCGTTCAAATATCTGAAGGCGCTATCCGCCGATGCGCTGAAGATCGACGGCGAGTTCGTGCGCTCGATGTGCGCGCATCCGGCGGACATTGCGATCGTCGAGGCGATCGTCGCACTCGCGCGCAATCTCGGCATGCGCAGCGTCGCGGAGTGGGTCGAGGACGTCGATACCTTGCGCGCGTTGCAGGAGATCGGCGTGGATTACGTGCAGGGCTTCCTGATCGCGCGGCCGCAGGAGAGCTCGGCGATTCTCGCGGCGAGCTCGGCCGCGAGTTTCGTGAAGGATCCGGAAGTGATCAGTTTCGTCGAAGGCCTGTCGGAGCCGGCACAGGCGAACGTGTTCGACTACGAATGGCACGCGCGTGCCTCAGGGACGCACTGAGCCCGGCACGGCTCAGGCCGTCTTCATCTCGTTCAATACCTTTGCCGCCGCAATCGGAATGCGCGTGTCGTCCCATTGCGCGAGCCATTGAATCTCCTTGCGCGTGAAATAGCCCGCGTGATTGCGCAGCGCGAACTGCAGCGAATCGACGATGTGATCGCGAATGATCTGCGGCGCGTTCTCGTCCTTGACGATCGCGTGTAGGGCTTCGAGTGTGCTCATGTTTTTGCCGGGCGTGTGTGTGTCGGGGATGACCATCTCGCCGACCATAACCGACCAAAAATTCGTGAAAAAAATCGGCCTGCATCGCGCGGCCGGTCTATGAACGGGCGCTTGATAAAATCGGCCCGGATGTCTTTACTAAATAAAAAGACTGGATTTAATCGAACGGGGACGAACACATGAACGATGTCCGGCGCTCGCGGCTGCCCGGAGAGGCGCGAGCCGATGTCTGAGCGGCCCGCGCGCAAAGCCTCGGCGCATTCCGTCGGCTCGAATCAGCTCGGCATGCGCCAGTTCAACGAGCGCATCGTCCTGCAGGCGATCCGGCTCCACGGCGCGCTGCCCAAGGCCGACATCGCGCGCATGACGCGCCTGTCGATGCAGACGGTCTCGCTGATCGTCGATCATCTGATCGAGGACGGCCTGCTCGCCAAAGAGCCGCGCGCGCGCGTGCGCGGCCGCATCGGTCAGCCGTCGGTGCCGATCTCCCTGCGTGCGGACGGCGCGTTTTCCATCGGCGTGAAAGTGGGGCGGCGCAGTCTCGACGTGCTGTCGATGGACTTCGCCGGCAACGTGCGCGCGCGCGAAACGCTGGCCTATCCGTATCCCGATCCGCATACGCTCTTTCCCGCGCTGGAAGAGCGGCTCGCGCGCACGATCGGCGCGCTCGGCGACGGCGCACGGAAGATCGCGGGCATCGGCGTCGCGGCGCCGTTGTGGCTGGGCGGCTGGCGCGACTTCTTCGACACGCCGCCCGATGTGCTCGCGGCGTGGGACGACATCGACATCCGCGAACGGATCGAAGCGATGACGGCGCTGCCGGTCGAGTTCGCCAAGGACACGACGGCCGCGTGCGCCGCCGAACTGGTGATGGGCCAGGGACGCGGGCTGCGCAACTTCCTCTATGTTTTCATCGGCACATTCATCGGCGGCGGACTCGTGATCGACGGCCGATTGCACGCGGGCCCAAGCGGCAACGCGGGCGCCATCGGCTCGTTGCCGCTGATGAGCCACGGCAACGGACGACGCGCGGGGCAACTGCTCGACAAGGCGTCGGTGTATGTGCTCGAAAAGGCGTTCGTCGCGGCGGGCGCGCCGGCCGCCGCCGCGCACGACGAGCGCGCATGTTCGCCGCCGTTGCGCGCGCTATCGGACGCGTGGATGCGCGGGACGTGTCCCGCGATCGCGACGGGCATCGCAGCGTCGGCGGCGCTGCTCGATCTCGAAGCCGTGGTGATCGACGGTGAAATCGACCGGATCTTGCTGCGCGAGGTCATCGGGCGCACCGACGACGCGCTCGCCGCGTTCGACTGGCAAGGCATGACGCGCCCGCGCCTCGTCGAAGGGCAGATCGGCCCCGACGCCCGCGCAATGGGCGGCGCGATCCTGCCGCTCTATGCGCATTTCGCGCCGAAGCACGAGCTTTTTCTGAAGCCGCTCGACGCCTGAGGTCAGTCCAGTGAGAGCCGCGCGGCGAACGCGAGCAGCGCGGCGGAGAACGTCCAGCGCTGCACGGTCTGCGCTTTCGGATGGCGGCGCAGCCAGCCGGAAATTCGCACCGCGCCCGCCGCCAGCGTGAGGTCGAACAGGACGCCGACCGCAACCAGCACGACCCCCAGTTCCAGCACTTGCGACCAGACCGGACCGCTCTGCGGCCGCACGAATTGCGGCAGCAGCACGGAGCAGAACAGCAGCGCCTTCGGATTGAGAATGCTGCTCAGAATGCCCTTCGCGTAGGCCGAACGCAGCGTGGATGCGGCCGCCTGACCGGGCGTCGCGTCGAGCCCGAACGCGGGCGATCGGAAAATCTGAATCGCCACGTAAGAGAGATACAAACCACCCGCGATGCGCACGCCGTCGTAAAGCCACGGCGCGCTGCGCAAGAGCGCGGCGACGCCGAGCGCCGATAGCGTCACATGCGTCGCCCGCGCCGTGGCGAGTCCGCCGGCCACGGCGAGACCGTGGCTCAAACCGCGCGTGCCGCTCGTCTGAAGCACGAGCGCCATGTCCGGTCCGGGCAGCGCATACACCACCGCGAGCGCGCCGATGAAAACCCATAGCAAGTGTGCCGAGACCATGATGCGCTCCTGTTTCGATGGCGATATCGTGCCACTTCGGAGGGAGCGTTTTCTGGCTTTTTTACTCCCGATATGGTCATCAAGCGAGACTTTCCCCTAGAATCGGATCAATAAGAAGGGGAAAGCTCCATGATCGAAATCGATCGTATCGACCGCGCCATGCTGGCCGCGCTTCAGCAGGACGGCCGCATGCCTGTCGCGAAACTCGCCGAGCGCGTCGGCCTGAGCGAGACGCCGTGCGCGCGCCGGCTCAAGCGTCTGGAAAGCGAGGGCTACATCGACGGCTATCGCGCGGTGCTGTCACGCAAGGCGCTCCAGTTGGGCGTCGTCGCGTTCGCGCAGGTGCGCTTCAGCGTGCACGATCGCGCGCTGTCGGATCGCTTCGAGCGCGAAATTCAGGGGATTCCGCGCATCGTGTCGTGTCACAACATCTCGGGGACGGCGGATTATCTGCTCCAGATCATCGCGCGCGATCTCGACGAATACGGCGTCTTCATGCGCGACATCCTGCGAACCTTGCCGGGCGTGACAGCCGTCGAATCGATGCTCTCGCTGCGCGAGGTGAAGCGCGACAGCGGCGTGCCCGTGCCCTGATAATTGTCTATACAAGGCTGAGGCGAACACGGCGAGAATAGCTCCGGGATTCCCCTAATACAACCTAAGTTGTATATACAAGAACATGAGACTCATTCGATGGCGTCCCATCGACACTCTCTTTCTTGATGCGCAGGAGCATTCGTGACTTCATCCTCCCGTTTTCGCGACACCGAGATCCGCGCGCCGCGCGGCACCCGACTCAACGCCAGGAGCTGGCTGACCGAAGCGCCGCTGCGCATGCTGATGAACAATCTCGACCCCGAAGTGGCCGAGAATCCGAAGGAACTGGTGGTGTACGGCGGCATCGGGCGGGCGGCGCGCGACTGGGCGTGCTACGACAAGATCGTCGAGACGTTGAAACGCCTCGAAGCGGACGAGACGCTGCTCGTCCAGTCGGGCAAGCCGGTCGGCGTGTTCAAGACGCATGAGAATGCGCCGCGTGTTCTCATCGCGAATTCCAACCTGGTGCCGCATTGGGCGAATTGGGAGCACTTCAACGAGCTCGACGCGAAGGGCCTCGCGATGTACGGACAGATGACCGCCGGCAGCTGGATCTACATCGGCAGCCAGGGCATCGTGCAGGGCACCTATGAGACCTTCGTCGAAGCCGGACGCCAGCATTACGGCGGCGAGCTCAAAGGCCGCTGGGTGCTGACCGCCGGTCTCGGCGGCATGGGCGGCGCGCAGCCGCTTGCAGCGACGCTCGCGGGCGCGTGTTCGCTGAACATCGAATGTCAGCAAAGCCGCATCGATTTCCGTCTGAAGACGCGTTACGTCGATGAACAGGCGACCGATCTCGACGACGCCCTCGCGCGCATCCAGCGCTACACGTCCGAAGGCCGCGCGATTTCCATCGCGCTGTGCGCGAACGCGGCGGACATACTGCCCGAGCTCGTGCGCCGCGGCGTGCGTCCGGACATGGTTACCGATCAGACGAGCGCGCACGATCCGCTCAACGGCTATCTGCCGAAAGGCTGGACCTGGGCGCAATACCGTGACCGCGCGCAAAGCGATCCGGCGGGCACGGTGAAGGCCGCGAAGCAATCGATGGCCGAGCACGTCCGCGCGATGCTCGCGTTCCGCGAACAGGGCGTACCGACGTTCGATTACGGCAACAATATCCGCCAGATGGCCAAGGAAGAGGGCGTCGACAACGCGTTCGATTTTCCGGGCTTCGTGCCGGCCTACATCCGTCCGCTTTTTTGCCGCGGCGTCGGGCCCTTCCGCTGGGCCGCGCTCTCGGGCGATGCGGAAGATATCTACAAGACGGACGCGAAAGTGAAGGAACTCATCGCCGATGACGCGCATCTGCATCGGTGGCTCGACATGGCGCGCGAGCGCATCAGCTTTCAGGGCCTGCCGGCGCGCATCTGCTGGGTCGGGCTCGGCCAGCGCGCGAAGCTCGGCCTCGCGTTCAACGAGATGGTGCGCAACGGCGAGTTGTCGGCGCCGGTCGTGATCGGCCGCGATCATCTCGATTCTGGCTCGGTCGCGAGTCCGAACCGCGAAACCGAAGCGATGCAGGATGGCTCGGACGCCGTGTCCGACTGGCCGCTTCTGAACGCGCTCCTGAATACGGCGAGCGGTGCGACGTGGGTCTCGATTCATCACGGTGGCGGCGTCGGCATGGGCTTCTCGCAGCATGCGGGCGTCGTGATCGTGTGCGACGGCAGCCGCGAAGCCGATGCACGCATCGCGCGCGTGCTGCACAACGATCCCGCGACGGGCGTCATGCGCCACGCCGACGCGGGCTACGACATCGCCATTGAATGCGCGCGCGAGCAGGGCCTCGATCTGCCGATGATCACGCGATGAAAACCCTCTGGCACCACTGCCACGCCGCGACGATGGCCGGTGGCAAGTATTCGATCATCGAAGACGCGGCGATCCTGACCGACGGCGCGCGCATCGAATGGATCGGGCCGTCCGCTTCGGCGCCGGAAATCGGCGACTGCGGGCGTGTCGATCTCGAAGGCGCGTGGGTGACGCCGGGGTTGATCGACTGCCACACGCATCTCGTTTTCGGCGGCGATCGGAGCGGCGAGTTCGAAGAGCGGCTCGAAGGCGTGAGTTATGCGCAAATCGCGGCGCGTGGCGGCGGCATCGCGAGCACCGTGCGCGCGACGCGCGAAGCCAGTGAAGACGCGTTGTTCGAAGTCGCGAAGAAGCGCGCAGTCGGTCTGATGCGCGAAGGCGTGACCGCGCTCGAAGTGAAATCCGGCTACGGGCTCGATCTCGCCAGCGAACGCAAGATGCTCGCCGTGGCGCGACGTCTCGGCGACACGCTGCCGCTCACCGTGCGCGCGACCTGCCTCGCCGCGCATGCGTTGCCGCCCGAATACGCGAACCGCGCGGATGACTACATCGCCTATGTCTGCGACGAGATGTTGCCGGCGCTCGTCGAAGAAGGTCTCGTCGATGCCGTCGATGCATTTTGCGAGCACATCGCGTTTTCGACGCAGCAAGTCGAGCGTGTGTTTCGATGCGCGCACGAACTCGGCGTGCCCGTGAAGTTGCATGCCGAGCAGTTGTCGTCCTTGCATGGATCGTCGCTTGCGGCGCGCTATCGGGCACTGTCGGCGGATCATCTCGAGTACATGACGGAGGACGATGCCATCGCGATGGCGCAGTCCGGCACCGTCGCCGTGCTCCTGCCGGGCGCGTTCTACATGTTGCGTGAAACCCAAGTGCCGCCCATCGACGCGCTGCGGCGTCATCGCGTGCCGATCGCGCTCGCGAGCGATCTGAATCCCGGTACGTCGCCGGCGCTATCGTTGCGCATGATGCTCAACATGGGATGCACACTGTTTCGCCTGACGCCGGAAGAAGCGCTCGCCGGCGTGACGATTAATGCGGCGAGCGCGCTCGGACTGCGATCGACGCACGGCTCGCTCGAAGCAGGAAAGGCCGCGGATTTTGTCGCCTGGCGGATCGACAGGCCTGCTGAGCTTTCGTATTGGCTCGGCGGCGCGCTGCAAAATCGCGTCGTGCGTGGCGGCGCGGAGACTGATTTCGAGCGCATCGCGCGATGAAACAAAACGCCTCGTCCGGGCCGGGACGAGGCGTTGCGCCAGAAAAGAAACGATGAAGCGTGGCGTTACGTGCGCTTGCGGATCATTCCCCAGACGACGAGCAGGATGATGGCGCCGAGCACCGAGGCGATCCATCCCGCTGGCTGTCCCGGCTGATACCAGCCGAGCGCCCGGCCCACGTACCCCGCGATGAGCGAGCCGGCGATGCCGAGGATGATGGTCATGATCCAGCCCATGTTGTCGTCGCCCGGTTTGAGCGCGCGCGCGATGAGCCCGATGACGAGTCCGACGATCAAAGTGCCGATGAATGCAAACATGCGGTTGCTCCTTGACAGAGTTTTACAGTTTCTTGATTGCGTTGCCGATGGATTCCGGACGGTCCCGGTACGTTCAAAGTAGCACGGCGCAATGCGTTTGGGTAAGACACTGGCCGTCTGGCCAATCCTTGAAGCACGAACGATGCCCCGTGCATCGCCCAAGGTAAAATTCGTCGCATTGCCTCAATCCGTGCCTTGCTACGATATGACCGATTCCGAATTCCCCTCCAACGACGATACGATCCACGAAGATCGCCTCTGGCGCGACGACGGCTGGACCGCGCGCGTGATCAAGAACGAGGACGACGACGGCTGGGCCGTCGAGATGATTCAGGCGGGCGAGACGGAGCCCGCGCTCGTCGGACCGTGGACGATGGGCCGCGACAAGAAAAATCCAAAGCCGCTCGACGCAAACGCGTTTCGAACATTAGTCAAGACGGCGTCGGAAGTCTTGCGCCGGCACGAACAGCAGCGTCATGCAATGCTGAACAAGAATGTCACCGTCGATCTGCGGGGCGAGGACATTACCGTCACGCTGGAGATCGTTCCCGATGAGGACGATCCCTACGCGAATCTCAAAGCCTTCGATGCGTACGGCGCGCAGCTCGCGCACGTGCGCGTGTCCCCTTCATTCAAACTCAGCAAGGCGAGCGCCGAGCGATGGGCCGAGAACGAGTTCGCGAAGCCCAACTGAATCGCCCATTGTGCTCATCGCGCATGCCTAAAAGGAAAACGCCGTCTCACTTTCGTGAGACGGCGTCGGGAGAAGGATGCCGTGAGTCGGATCGGATCTCAGCGTTTCCTGACGACGAACTCGATCCGTCGATTGGCGAAACGTCCGCTCGCAGTATCGTTGTCGGCAATCGGATTGGCGTCGCCAAAGCCCGTGGCCGTGAGCGATTGCGGCGGTACGCCGTTTCGCACCAGGTAGCCCCGGACAGCCTCAGCGCGTTCCTTCGATACTTCGAGCTTCGCCGCTGCTGCACCTTGCGCATCCGAATAGCCCGCAATTTCGAGATTCACGATCGAACCCTTGGCGGCGCAGCTCTTGAGCAACTGCGCCGTCTCGCCGAGCGTGGAGTACGCGCTTTCCGGCACCTGTGCACTCGAGCGCGCGAAGTTGACAACCTGAAGGTCGAGTACCCGCGTCAGCTTGTCGCCAGAGCACGGCGTGTCAGTGGCGAGCAGGCTCTTCATCGCGTTGCGAAAGGATTGCGTTGCGGTGGCGACGGCGCCGTCTACGTCGAACGCCGCAACCTGGAACATGCCGCCGAGCGTGCCTTTCAGACGATCGGTCCAGCCGAGCTTCCCGTTCGCCGCCGTGCCGCTCAACTCGACTTTCGAGCCGCTGACCTTCGCTTCCGCACCAGGCACGGCCATGAGCGGGAAGAAGTCGTTCAGGCGCGAGAGCCAGGTTGCCGGGCGGGTTTCGGGAATGACCGAAACGTCCGCCGTGTAGGCCTTTCCGAAGCGGGCGGTCAACGTGTCGACCAGATGCTTCTTCTCTGCTTGCGTGCCCACGGTCGCCTCGATCGCCGGCACGCCTGCCGCGTTGACGCTGAACAACAACTGCGCGTCTTTCCAGGAGGCGGGCGCGGCCTTCGGCGCCGAGGCCGTTTCCGGCTCTGCCGCGGTTGCGACCGGCGTGTTCACAGGTGCCGCTACCGGCGCAGTGTCGGTGACCGGCGTAGTCGATAGCGCTGCGGACGACGCCGGCATTGACATGTCCGTGACGTGCTGCGTGGCCGGCGCGGCGCTCAGATCCACGCTGTCGCCATGCGTGAAGCCGCGGTAATAAACCAGCGCGAGAACGGCGGCCAGCACGGCAAAGAGCAGCCAGATCCACTTGTTCGAGCGTTTCGGCGCGGGTTTGCGCACCGGTGCGCGCATCGGGGGCGGCGCGGATTTTGAAGCTGGCGCAGTTTGCACGGGCGGAGCGGTCTGCATAACGGGCGCGGGCGCGGGTGCAACTGCCGCGGCCATCGCTACATCGCCATCCGTACGCGGCTCGAGGCTCGATGCGACCGTATCGAGCCGCGGCGTGATGCAACTCGTGAAGCCTTCTGTGTTACCGACGCCGATGGCTGTCGCGACCGCGTTCGACATCGACGAATTGATTTCGCCGACCTGATCGCGCAGCAGCTTGGGCACCTGCGGCAGTCCCCACTGCGCGAGCAGGAAGTGGCGCTTCATGATGCCGAACAGCACGGCGGCGACGATGCCCGCGAGCGCCGACGTGGCTTGCGTGGGAACGCCGGTTTCGGCCGAAACAGCGTCGGTCAGCGCATCGACGCGCTGGCCCGTCGCGAGCGCGGCAAGCGAATGACCATTGGCTTCGAGCTGCTTGAGTCCGCCGGTGGTCGCGATCACCTTGGATAAGTGATCCGCGATGTGGGCGTTGGTCTCCGACTGCATGATGACGGAATACACCGACTGCGAGCCGGGTACGAGCGTCGCCCGATCCATCAGCGATGCGACCAGGCCGGGCGCGATGCGTATCACGAGCTGCCGGACGATCTGACCGGGAATGCCGAATTGTTGCGACAACTGCTCGGCGATGGGTTCCGAGATCGCGGCATTGACCGCCTGGACCAGATTGATGCTCATCGACTGAGATTCCTTTCTACATGAACGCTTAACGCAAGCGCAAGTACGTAGCGGATTCTATATGCACAGGTATCCTAAAAAGAACCGTGCAAACTTCTTTACGAAAACGGTGCTTAAATGCGATTCGCGTTGTGCTTTTTAACGTGCGCGCAGGCTCAGTTCCGAGAAGAATCTGACGACGCGTCTGGCGGCGGCGCCGAGCGAGCCCGGCTCCGCGGGCGCGGGTTGCGCTTCCTTCACGGCAAGCGCGACGAACGACAGTATGGAATGCGACTGGATGAGCGTGCGGTACGACGCGTCGAGCGGCGACGTCCACGCGCAGCTGCGGCAATCGTGCTTGGGGCACGCGTTGCAGGGAGGTTGATTGCGGTTCATGGCGGAATCCTTCTGGGTATCCGCATATGATCTTCGATACGCTATCGTTAGGCGATCAGATACTTCCGATTGAACTCTTGGTTTTCATCTCGGAAATAGGACAAACTAACTCGATGAATCCGGGACTGTTTCAGCGCAAGGAGGCGGCGATGCACTATTTGTTGATTTACGATCTCTGTTCAGACTATCTGGAGCGCCGCGCGCAATTTCGCGACGCGCATCTCGCCCTTGCATGGGCTGCGGTCGAGCGGGGAGACATCGTGCTCGCTGGTGCGCTCGATGCCCCCGCCGATCGCGCGATGCTGCTGTTTCACAGCAATTCGCCCGCCGTCGCGGAAGACTTCGCAAAAAACGATCCGTACGTGACGAACGGGCTGGTCGAGCGCTGGGAAGTGCGCAAGTGGAACACGGTCGTGGGCACGAATGCGGCCACGCCCGTGAGATAGCGCGGCGCGGGCATCACGCGCCGGCGGTTTCTTCCTCGGGACGATCCCGGCGGGTGGGGCCGCGGCGCTGCGCCGAACGATAAAGGCTCGTCAGCGTGTCGTCGATTTGCTGCGAGCGCTCGAAGAGCGCCGCGAGCCAGTCGACGAACACCGACACGCGCGGCGTTGCCTGACGGCTTTTCAGAAACGCCACCGATACCTTGAGCGGCGGCGACTTCCATTGCGGCAGCAATTCGCGCAGTTGCCCCGAGCGCAGATACGGCTGCGCCGCGATGCGCAGCGGCTGGATCATCCCCAGCCCTTCGATGCCGCATGCGAGGTACGCATGCTCGTCGGCGACCTGCACGAAGCCGCGCATCTTCATGGTGACGGGCGCGCCGTCGACATCGAAATCGAAGTCGGCGGGGCGGCCGCTTTTCTCGGAGATGCAATTGACCGCGACGTGCTGCGCGAGATCGTCGAGTGTTTCCGGCGTGCCGTGCTTCTCCAGGTACGCCGGACTTGCGCACGTCACCTGTTCGAGCACGCCGAGCCGGCGCGCGATCAGACCCGAATCGGGCAATTCGCCGAGCTGCACGCTGCAATCGACACCTTCGCCGACGAGATCCACATTGCGATTGCCGATGCCGATCGACAGCTCGATCTGCGGATAGCGCGCATGAAACTCCGGCAGCGCGGGCACGACGATCGAGGTCGCGACGGTATCCGGCATCTCGACGCGCAGCCGTCCGCGCAGACGCTCCTCGCCCGCGCCGAAGCCGGATTCGAGCTCGTCGATATCGGCGAGGATTTGCGCGCAACGCTCGTAATAAGCGGCGCCATCGACGGTGAGATTCAGGCGCCGTGTCGTACGTGCGAGCAATTGCACGCCGACCAGCGCTTCGAGTTGTTGCACGGTCGTCGAAACACTCGCGCGCGGCATGCCGAGCGACTCGGCCGCACGCGTGAAGCTGTTCGTATCGACGACACGCGTGAAGACACGCATGGCATGGACGCGATCGATCACGTTGTGTTTTCCTTTTATGACGATTGAATGGCGATGCGCGAAAAAAAGCGTATCCACCGCGGCTATGAAGCGGCGGAAAAAAGGCGCATCGGCGATGGTTAGATCGTACGGACGGGAAGCGTCAACGTGAATACACAAAAATGGAGGATTCTTGCCTGATCCTTTCTGACGGCGCGAATCGCGCCATTTACAGCGCCGGCATTTCGCCGCGCAGACGGCCCGCGAAACCGGTCATGTCGGCGCCGGAGGGTGCCTGATAAAGGCGCAGCCCCATTTCCGGCAGGATCGACAGCAGATGATCGAATACGTCGCCCTGAATGCGCTCGTATTGGGTCCACGCGGTCGTCGCGGTGAAACAATAGACTTCGACCGGGATGCCCTCCGATTGCGGTTCCATCATGCGGACCATGATCGCCATGTCCTGGCGGATTTCCGGATGGCGTTGCAGATAAGCGAGCCCGTACGCGCGAAACGTGCCGATATTCGTGAGCCGCCGCCGGTTCGCAGGCTCGTTCGCGAGTTCGCCGAGATTGCGGTTCGCCTGCTCGACCTCGGTCTGCTTCTGTTCCAGATAATCGTGCAGCAGCCGAAAGCGCTTCAGGCGTGCGGTCTCTTCCTCGGTGAGAAAGCGCACGCATTGCGCGTCGATGCGCAAGGTACGCTTGATGCGCCGTCCGCCCGATTCGAACATGTGCCGATAGTTGCGATAGCTCTCCGAAAAGAGCTTGTACGTCGGCACGGTGGTCACGGTGTTGTCCCAGTTCTGGACCTTGACCGTATGCAGCGCGATGTCCTTCACGAAGCCATCGGCGGCGGCTTGCGGCATTTCGATCCAGTCGCCGATCCGCAGCATGTCGTTCGATGTCAGTTGCGTGCTCGCGACGAGCGACAGCAGCGTGTCCTTGAAGACGAGCAGCAGCACCGCGGACAACGCGCCGAGACCGGAGAGCATCCAGAGCGGCGAGCGGTCGATGAGAATGGACAGCACGAGCACGCCGCACACGAGCGCGAGCGCCAGCTTGCCGATCTGGATATAGCCCTTGATCGAGCGCGTCTGTGCTTCCTTGCTTTCCGCATAGACGTCCTGCCACGCGGACAGCGCGCTGCCCGCGGCGAAAAACAAGCAGACCCACGCGCCGCCGTGCGCGACGCGGCCGATGACCGTGGCCCAGTGGCCGATGCGCGGCACGTCGTCGATGCCGAGCGCGACGGTCGCGAACGGCACCGCGTACCAGAGGCGATGATAGGCGCGATGCTTGATGCACGCGCGGTCCCACTTCTGATGACCGGCGAGCACGAGCAGCCGATGTGCGACATACAGCACGATGCGCGCGACCACCCATTGCAGGAAGAGCGCGATCAGCGCGAGCGCGACGAGACCCGCGACGAGTTGCGCCCACGGATGAGCGGCGAGCAGATGCGGCAGGGGATCGGGAAGGAAGTCGAAATTCATACCGTTCGGTCAGGACTGGGAAGCGTGCGCATCGTGCGTCCTTTGCGACGCGACGCGCACCGTATTGTGCATGATCGTGCACGTTCGATGCATCGGTCGCGGCACGCTCGCGCGCCTTATCGAAAACCCGAGTTCGATGAAAATGAATTTTTTTTGGCGGGCTTTTCGAGTAAATATACTTTCATCGCGTTTGATTGCCATGAGGCCGCAGCGCATTCCATGTCCCGTTCACTATCGGTTCGTGCACCGGCGAGCACCGACGTTCTGATTTCCGCGCGCATCGCAGCGGCCATGCCGACGCTCACGCCCATCCACCGGCGCATGGGTGCGTTCGTGCTGGCGAACCTGTTCCGTTCCGCGACGATGCGCATCGACGAACTGGCGGGCGCCGTGGGCGCGTCGGTGGCGACGGCGAACCGTTTCGCGCGGGCGCTCGGTTTCTCGGGCTATCCGGCGTTTCGCGAGGCGCTCGTGCGCGGCTTCGAGGCGACCATCGCGCCGGTCGAGCGCTTGCGCACCGCGCTCGAATCGCCGGCGAGCGGCGCCGAAGTTTTCGATGCATCGCTCGCGCAGGCGGCAGCGAATCTGCGTCTTGCCCAAACATCCGTCGATGGCGCGAAGGCCGGCGCAATCGTCGACATGATCCTCGCCGCGCCGCGCGTCTTCGTGGTCGGCTATGGCGCGAGCGCGTTCCTCGCGGGACTGATGGAGCACGGACTCACGCCGTATTGCGCGAACGTCCAGTCGCTCGCGCTGATGGGCGGACCGTCGCATGCGGCGCGCAGGCTCTTCACGGCGTCGCGGGGCGATGTGCTGATCGCGATCGCGTTCCCGCGTTATGTCGACGACACCATCACGCTGGCGCGGCTTGCGCGCGATCACGGCTTGCGCGTCATCGCACTCACGGACAGCGCCGCGTCGCCGCTCGCGCCGGTCGCCGACGTGCTGCTCGCGATTCAGGCCGAGCGCAGGCTCGCGGCGAATTGCGACACGGCGGTGCTCGCCGTCATCGAAGCACTCTGCGATGCGGTCGCGCATCGGGCGAAACGCTCGGTCGAGGCGGCATCGGGATTGACCGAATTCGTGCTGCCGTGGCTCGTCGCGCCGTCGATCGTCAAAGCGCCACCGACGGTCCCCGCGCCGCGCCGTACGGCCGCGAAACGACACACTCACACGGAACCGCGCGAGACATGAACGCAACACCAGTCATTGCCGTTCACGGCGGGGCAGGCACGCTCCTGCGCCACGCCATGAACGCCGAAACGGAAGGGCGCTACCACGCGGCGCTCGGCGAAATCCTGAGCGCGGGCGAGCGCATTCTCGCCGCCGGCGGCAGCGCGCTCGACGCCGTCACCGAAGCCGTTCGTCTGCTCGAAGACTGCCCGCTCTTCAACGCGGGCCACGGCGCGGTGTTCACGGCAGCCGGCACGCACGAGCTCGATGCATCCGTGATGGACGGCGCGACGCTCGAAGCCGGCGCGATCAGTTGCGTGACGCGCGTGAAGAATCCCGTGCTCGCCGCGCGCCGCGTGCTCGACGTGAGCGACCACGTGATGTTCACGGCAGCGGGCGCGGAAGCGTTCGCCGCGGCGCAAGGGCTCGACTTCGTCGATCCCTCGTACTTCCGCACGGAAGCGCGTTATCAGCAATGGCTCAAGGCGCGCGGCACGTCGGGCACGATGCTCGATCACGATGCGATGACGAAGTTCGCGTTCGACAGCGATCCCATCGATCCCGACAGGAAGTTCGGCACTGTCGGCGCCGTCGCGCTCGATGCGAACGGCCATCTGGCGGCCGCGACATCGACGGGCGGCATCACCAACAAGCAGGCGGGCCGCGTCGGCGATGCGCCGCTGATCGGCGCGGGCTGTTACGCGAACGACGCGACTTGCGCCGTCTCGACCACCGGCACGGGCGAGATGTTCATCCGCATGCTCGCGGCGTACGACGTATCGGCGCAGATGGAATATCGCGGCGTGTCGCTTGAGGACGCGGCACACGATGTCGTGATGAACAAGTTGCCGCGCATCGAAGGACGCGGCGGCCTCGTCGCCGTCGACGCGAAGGGCAACGTCGTGCTGCCGTTCAACACGGAAGGCATGTATCGCGGCTATGCGCGAGCAGGCGAAGCGCCCGTCACGGCGATCTATCGATGATGAACGAGAGCTTGCCCGATTCCCGCGTGATCGACGTGCGCGACCTGTCGGTCTCGTTCCGTTCGCGCTCGCGCACGATCGAAGCCGTGCGCAACATCGCGTTTTCCGTGGATCGCGGCGAAACGCTCGCGATCGTCGGCGAATCGGGTTCGGGGAAATCGGTCACTTCGCTCGCGCTGATGCGTCTCGTCGAGCATGGCGGCGGGCGGATCGTCTCGGGCAGCATCGCGTTCAGGCGGCGCAACGGGCAAGTGCTGGACCTCGCGAAGGCGTCATCCGCGGCGATGCGCAGCGTGCGTGGCGCGGACATCGCGATGATCTTCCAGGAGCCGATGACATCGCTCAATCCCGTATTCACGGTCGGCGACCAGATCGCGGAAGCCATCGCGCTGCATCAGGGCAAGAGCCGCTCCGAGGCCCGCGCGGAAGCGCTGCGTCTGCTCGATCTCGTGCGCATTCCCGAATCGAAGCGCGTGTTCGCGCGCTATCCGCATCAGTTGTCGGGCGGCATGCGCCAGCGCGTGATGATCGCGATGGCGCTTTCGTGCAAGCCCGCGCTCCTGATCGCCGATGAGCCGACCACTGCGCTCGACGTCACGATTCAGGCGCAGATCCTGCAACTCGTGCGCGGGCTGCAGGACGAAATGAACATGGGCGTGATCTTTATCACGCACGACATGGGCGTGGTCGCGGAGGTCGCCGATCGCGTGCTCGTGATGTATCGCGGCGAAAAGGTGGAGGAAGCGCCTTCGGATACGCTGTTTCATGCGCCGACGCATCCCTACACGAAGGCGCTGCTCGCCGCCGTGCCGACGCTCGGCGCGATGCACGGCACGGATCGCCCCGCGAAATTCCCGATTCTCGGAGTCGAGCCGGCGGATATCGCGCCCGACGATGCAAGCGCGTTGCGGCCATCGGAAGCGGTCGAGAAGGAAACGCAGCCTGCCGTCGATGAAACCATCCGGCCGATTCTGCGCGTACGCGACCTGGTCACGCGCTTTCCGGTGAAGAGCGGTTTATTCGGCCGCACGACGGCGGCGGTCCATGCGGTCGAGCGCGTCAGCTTCGACCTGCGCCCTGGTGAGACACTCGCGCTCGTCGGCGAATCGGGTTGCGGCAAATCGACGACGGGACGTTCGTTGCTGCGGCTCGTCGAAAGCCAGAGCGGTTCGATCGAATTCGACGGACGCGACATCAGCAAGCTCGAAGGCCATGCGCTGCAGACACTGCGGCGCAATATCCAGTTCATCTTTCAGGACCCGTTTGCTTCGCTCAATCCGCGTCTGACAGTCGGCTTCTCCGTGATGGAGCCGTTGCTCGTGCATCGCGTCGCGAGCGGAAAGGAAGCACAGGCGCGGGTCGACTGGCTGCTCGAAAAGGTCGGCTTGCCGCCCGAAGCGGCGCAGCGGTATCCGCACGAATTCTCGGGCGGTCAAAGACAGCGCATCGCGATCGCACGAGCGCTCGCGCTGAATCCGAAAGTCGTGATCGCCGACGAATCCGTCTCCGCGCTCGATGTCTCCGTGCGCGCGCAGATCGTCAATCTGATGCTCGATCTTCAGCGCGAGCTGGGCGTGGCGTATCTCTTCATCTCGCACGACATGGCAGTCGTGGAACGTGTGAGTCATCGCGTGGCGGTGATGTATCTCGGGCAGATCGTCGAGATAGGACCGCGCGCCGCCGTGTTCGAAGCGCCGCGGCATCCGTACACGCGCAAGCTGATGAGCGCGGTGCCGGTCGCCGACCCGTCGCGCAGACATGCGAAACGCATGCTCGCCGCCGACGAGATTCCGAGCCCGATCCGCAAGCTCGGCGACGAGCCGACCGTCGCGAAACTCGTAGCCGTAGGACCAGACCATTACGTTGCCGAGCATCACGTAGGCGGCGCGTATTGATAACACCATGACGTCAAGCCAAGGAGTCCAACGATGCCGTCTTTCAAACTGCGCTCGATTCTCGCTGCAAGCGCATTCGCCGCACTGACCTCACTCGCGCCTGTCGCGTCGCATGCGCAAAGCACCGCCGTGATGGCCGTCGCTTCGACCTTCACGACGATGGATCCGTACGACGCGAACGACACGCTCTCGCAGGCGGTGGCGAAGTCCTTCTACGAGGGCCTCTTCGGGTTCGACAAGGACATGAAGATCCGCAACGTGCTCGCGACGAGCTACGAGGCGAGCCCCGACGCGAAGGTCTACACGATCCATCTGCGCAAGGATGTGAAGTTCCAGGACGGCACCGATTTCAACGCGGACGCGGTGAAGGCCGTCTTCGACCGCGTGACGAACCCGGACAACAAGCTCAAGCGCTACAACCTCTTCAACAAGATCGACAAGACCGAAGTGGTCGATCCATACACGGTGAAGATCACGCTGAAGATTCCTTTCTCGGCGTTCATCAACGTGCTCGCGCATCCGTCGGCGGTGATGATCTCGCCGACCGCGCTCCAGAAGTACGGCAAGGACATCGCGTTTCATCCGGTCGGCACGGGTCCGTTCGAGTTCGTCGAATGGAAGCAGACCGACGACCTGAAGGTGAAGAAGTTCGCGGGCTACTGGCGCAAGGGCTTGCCGAAGATCGACATGATCGACTGGAAGCCCGTGGTCGATAACAACACGCGCGCCGCGCTCATGCAGACCGGCGAAGCGGACTTCGCGTTCTCGATTCCCTTCGAGCAGGCCGCGACGCTCAAGGCGAGCCCGAAGGTCGACCTGATCGCGGCGCCGTCAATCATTCAGCGCTACGTGAGCATGAACGTGCTGCAAAAGCCCTTCGATAACCCGAAGGTGCGCGAGGCGATGAACTACGCGATCAACAAGGAAGCGCTCGTCAAGGTTGCGTTCGCAGGTTATGCCGTGCCGGCCGAAGGCGTCGTGCCGCCGGGCGTCGAGTATGCGACGAAGCTCGGGCCGTGGAAATACGATCCCGCGAAAGCGCGCGAGCTGCTGAAGGAAGCGGGTTATCCGAACGGCTTCGAAACCGTACTGTGGTCGGGTTATAACCACACGACGGCGCAAAAGATCATCCAGTTCGTGCAGCAGCAACTCGCGCAAGTCGGCGTGAAAGCAACGGTCGAAGCGCTCGAAGCGGGCCAGCGCGTGCAGCGCATCGAGAGCGCGCCCGATCCGAAGACGGCGCCGGTTCGCATGCTCTATATCGGCTGGTCGTCCTCGACGGGCGAAGCGGACTGGGCGATCTCGCCGCTGCTCGGGGGCACGTCGTTTCCGCCGAAGCTCTTCAATACCGCGTACTACAAGAGCGATCAGGTCGACGACGATCTCTCGAAGGCACTCGCCACGACGGATCGCGGCGAGAAAGCGAAGCTCTATGCCGATGCGCAAAAACGCATCTGGGCGGACGCGCCGTGGATCTTCCTCGTCACGGAGAAGGTCGTGTATGCGCGCAGCAAGCGTCTTTCCGGCGCATACGTGATGCCCGACGGCTCGTTCAGCTTCGACGAGATCGCGATCAAGTAATCGCTTTCGGCCGGGCTCCATCGCCCGGCCGCATCTGACTCAAAACGATGCTCAACTTCATCGCCAAACGCCTGTTAGGTCTTCTGCCGACGCTTTTCATCGTCGCGGTGCTGGTGTTCTTCTTCGTGCACATGCTGCCGGGCGATCCCGCACGGCTCGCCGCGGGCGGAGAAGCCGACGAAGCGACGGTCGCGCTCGTGCGCGCGGATCTCGGCCTCGACAAGCCGCTGCCGCAACAGCTCGTGAGCTTCTTCGGCAAGGTCGTGCATTTCGACTTCGGCATGTCTACGCGCAGCAAGCGGCCCGTGTCGACGGAAATCGCCGAGCGCTTCATGCCGACGTTGTGGCTCACGCTCGCGAGCATGGTGTGGGCAGTGATCTTCGGCATGGGCATCGGCATCGTGTCGGCGGTGTGGCGCAATCGCTGGCCGGATCGGCTGGGCATGACGCTCGCGGTATCGGGCATATCGTTTCCGGCCTTCGCGCTCGGCATGCTGCTGATGGAAATTTTCTCGGTGAAGCTCGGATGGCTGCCCATCGTCAATGACGGCACATGGAAGGGCTATGTGCTGCCGTCGATCACGCTCGGGGCCGCCGTCGCCGCCGTGATGGCGCGCTTCACGCGTGCTTCGTTCGTCGAGGTGCTCGGCGAGGACTTCGTGCGCACCGCGCGCGCGAAGGGTGTGCATGAACCGATGGTCATCGTGAAGCATTGCCTGCGCAACGCGATGATCCCCGTCGTCACGATGATGGGGCTGCAATTCGGCTTTCTGCTCGGCGGCTCGATCGTCGTGGAGAAGGTGTTCAACTGGCCGGGGCTGGGCCGCCTGCTCGTGGATGCGGTCGAGATGCGCGACTACCCCGTGATCCAGGCGGAAGTGCTGCTGTTCTCGCTGGAATTCATCGTCATCAATCTGATCGTGGATGTGCTGTACGCGATCATCAATCCGACCATTCGTTTCAAGTGAGGACGCGATGAGCGTGACAGCCGAAAGCGCGGTGCATGCGCCGCAAGAAATCCGCACGCCGTGGACGGAGTTCTGGCGCAAGTTCAGGCAACAGCACGTCGCGATGGTCGCGGCCGTGTTCGTGTTGCTGCTGGTCGTCATCGCGATCATCGCGCCGTATATCGCGCCATACGATCCGGAAAATTACTTCGATTACGATGCGCTCAACGCCGGTCCCTCGGCCGCGCACTGGTTCGGTGTCGATTCATTGGGCCGCGACATTCTGAGCCGCATACTCGTGGGCAGCCGCATTTCGCTGACGGCGGGGCTGGTCTCCGTCGTGCTCGGTGCGGTGATCGGCACGTTCTTCGGTCTGCTCGCGGGCTACTACGAAGGCTGGTGGGACCGCATCGTGATGCGCATTGCGGACGTGCTGTTCGCGTTTCCGGGCATTCTGCTTGCGATCGGCGTCGTCGCGATTCTCGGCAACGGCATGGTCAATGTGGTGTGCGCGGTCGCGATCTTCAGCATTCCCGCGTTCGCGCGGCTCGTGCGCGGCAATACGCTCGCGCTGAAGCATCTCACATACATTGAGGCGGCGAAGAGCATCGGCGCATCGGACTGGACGATACTCGCGCGGCATATTCTGCCGGGCACGATTTCGTCGGTGGTCGTGTACTTCACGATGCGCATCGGCACATCGATCATCACCGCGGCGAGTCTGTCGTTCCTCGGACTCGGCGCGCAGCCGCCTACGCCCGAGTGGGGCGCGATGCTCAACGAAGCGCGCGCCGACATGGCGATGGCGCCGCACGTCGCAATCTTTCCGAGCCTCGCGATCTTCTTCACGGTGCTCGCGTTCAATCTGCTCGGCGACGGCCTGCGCGACGCGCTCGATCCGAAGCTCGACCGGCCATGACGCATATCGGTTCGCTCGAAGCGGGTCCGCGCGGCACGATCGCCGACGTTGCGGGCGTGACGGTCGGTCATTGCACGCTCTCTGAGGGCGCGGTGCAAACGGGCGTCACGGTGATCCGACCGCACGATGGCGATGTCTATCGCGACAAGGTGCCGGCTGCCGCGTGCGTGATCAATGGCTTCGGCAAGAGCGTCGGGCTCGTGCAACTGGACGAACTCGGCGTGATCGAAACGCCGGTCGCGCTGACCAATACCTTCGGCGTCGGCACCATCGCAAACGCGCAGATTCGCGCGGCGATCGCGGCGAATCCGCGCATCGGGCGCGAGGATCCGAGCGTGAATCCGCTCGTGTTCGAATGCAACGATGGCTACCTCAACGACATGCAGGCGCTCGCGATTCACGAAGCGCATTACATGAGCGCACTCGATGCGTGCAGCGTCGATTTCGAACGCGGTGCGGTCGGAGCGGGGCGCGGCATGTCGTGCTTCGAACTGAAAGGCGGTATCGGTTCGGCATCGCGCGTCGTGCGGGTCAACGAGCGCGCGTACACGACAGGCGCGCTCGTGCTCGCAAACTTCGGCCGTCTGCCGCAACTCGTGATCGGGGGCGATGCCGTCGGAAAGACGCTGACGAAAGAAGCGAACGTGAAGCCCGAACAAGGCTCGATCATCATGCTGATCGCAACCGATGCGCCGCTCGACGCGCGTCGATTGCGCCGCCTCGCGATGCGCTCTGCCGCCGGCCTCGCGCGCACGGGTTCGGTGTACGGTCATGGCAGCGGCGACATCGCGCTCGCTTTCACGACCGCTTACACCGTGCCGCACGAGGCGGACTTCATCGCGGTGCCGCCGCTTGTCAGCGACACGCGGCTCGATCCTCTCTTTCAGGCCGCGGCCGACAGCATTGAACAAGCGATTCTCGATGCGCTCTTCAGCGCGGAGACGGTTGCCGGGCGCGACGGCCATCGGCGCATATCGCTCAAGGACGCATTGAGAACAAGACCATGAAAGTGCTGATCTCGGTGGATATCGAAGGCATCGCGGGCGTGTTTCATCCGGAGCAGACGCGTGCGGGCAACGCCGAATACGAGCAGGCGCGCCGCTGGATGACGCGCGAAGCGAATGCGGCTGCGCAAGGCGCGTTCGATGGCGGCGCATCCCAGGTGTGGATCAACGATTCGCACGGCGGCTTTCGCAACCTGTTGCCCGACCTGCTCGATCCGCGCGCGCGCCTCGTGCTCGGCAAGCCGCGCACGTTCGGCATGATGGCGGGACTGGAGGCATCGCCGGAAGTGGTCTTCATGATCGGCTATCACGCGCGCGCGCAAAGCCGCGGCATTCTCGCGCATACGATCAACAGCGCCGCGTTCGCGCGCGTCACGCTTGACGGCGAGGAAGTCGGCGAGGCGGGCCTTTACGGCAGGCTCGCCGAGGAACACGGCGCGTGCGTCGCGCTGCTCACAGGCGACGACGTGTTCGGCGCCCAGACGCTGCCCGCGTTTCCCGGCGCGCGCTTTCTATGCGTGAAGACCGCGCACGGCTATTCGAGCGGCGTGACCGAAACGCCCGCCGCGGCATGCGACGCGATCCGGCTCGCCGCGCGGGAGACGATCGAAGCAGCGGCGTCTTCAGTGCATGCCAAGCGTGCGGCGATCACCGGGCATCGCTGCGAACTGCGCGCGCAGACGACCGCGTTCGCCGATCTCTTTTGCCAATGGCCGACACTCGAGCGCATCGATGCCGTGACGCTCGCTTTCGATGCGCCTTGCGTCGAACATGTCGTACGGATACTCAACTGCCTTTCGGCAATGTCCTTCATGATACGGTGAGCGTTTGGACGCAGGGCCTGCGAGTATCGTTAGAATGGAGCCATTCGCGAGACTGGCTCCGGTCTTGACGTGTTTTTGCAGACGACGCTCATGCACACGGTGAAGCTCGAACACAATGACGACGAGGTGCTCGACCCCGCCGATCCCCAGCTCGTGGTGCGCGGCTCGCTTTTCATCGACGGCCACGATGCCGGGTGCTGGGAACAACGGCGCGACGGCACGTGGGTGGCGCATGTGCGGCACAGGGTCGGCTGGATCGTCGAGACGAGTCGAGGCGCACTGATCGACCGGCTCGCTCGCGAGGCATAACGCAGTTAATTTCGAATCGAACTCACACAAGTCATGTATCTGTCGATCATCGCCGTGGGGCTCGGCGGCGGCCTGGGATCGCTGCTCAGATGGGTCCTCGGCCTGCGCCTGAATGCGATTTTTCCGAATCTGCCGCTCGGCACGTTCGCGGCGAACGTCATCGCGGGCTACATCATTGGCGTGGCGGTCGCCTTCTTCGCACGCTTTCCGGATATCTCGATTGAATGGCGGCTATTCATCATCACCGGACTGATGGGCGGGCTCTCCACGTTTTCCACGTTTTCGGCCGAAGTGGTCGCGCATTTGCAGCAAGGGCGGCTCGGCTGGGCGCTCACTGAGATCGCGCTCCACGTTTGCGCATCGCTCGTGATGACCGCGCTCGGCATCGCGACGGTGGCAGTGGCTTCCTGAAGGACTCGCCGACCGCGCACTTCCCGCATCCGGTTTCCTCCGATTAGAACGTTTGCGCGCGCCCGTTTCCGATTCAATCCCGTACAGATTCCCGCGTTATCAACGCTAGACCCTCGCTGCCTCCGCAGCGGTTTTTTTATTGACAGTAAACGAAGGTGAAGAAATGCCAGGCCTGCCGCTCATCGAAGTCAGACCGTATCGTGCGAGCGATCTCGACGGTGTGATCGATCTGTTTCAACGCGCCGTTCGCGAAACGGCATCCGCCGATTACAACGAGGCGCAGATCGAAGCGTGGGCGCAAGCCGACCGGGACGAATGGGAACTCGCCCGCGCGAGCCGCCCGACCTGGATCGGGCTCGTCGACGGCGAACTCGCGGGCTTTGCCGATCTCGAAAAGAACGGTCTCATCGACATGATGTTCGTCGATCCGCTGCATCAGCGCAAAAGCGTGGCGACGTCGCTGCTCGCGCGCATCGAGGCCGAAGCCGACGAAGCCGGTCTGCAAACGCTGCATACCTACTCGAGCGTGACCGCGCGGCCGTTCTTCGAGTATTGCGGGTTCACGATGCTGCTGGCGCGGGCGGTCATCGTGCGCGAGCAGCGCTTCGTCCAGTTCGTGATGGAAAAGGTCTTGTAACGTCAAATCTGTATAGACAAGACGTGTCATGCTTGCCGGGATGATCCTAGTGATATCCCGGATATCCCCTTGTTTCGTCCTTCGAGCCCGTTTAGACTTGAGTCTAATTTGTATAGACAGGACGAATCATGATCACGCTTACGCCCGGAAAACTGACGCTCCCGCAACTGCGCCGCATCGCGCGCGGCTCGGATCCGCTTCAACTCGATCCGGCCAGCTTCGATGCCATCGACGCGAGCGCGCGCGCCGTCGCCGCGATCGCCGCGAAGGGCGATCCGGCCTACGGCATCAATACGGGCTTCGGGCGGCTCGCCAATACGCACATTCCGGCCGATCAGCTGGAGCTGCTGCAGAAAAATCTCGTGCTGTCTCATGCGGTGGGCGTCGGCGAGCCGATGTCGCGGCCGGTTGTGCGTCTGTTGATGGCGCTCAAGCTGTCGAGTCTCGGGCGCGGTCATTCGGGCATCCGCCGTGAAGTCATCGACGCGCTCATCACGCTCTTCAACGCCGACGTGCTGCCGATCATCCCGATCAAGGGCTCGGTCGGCGCATCGGGCGATCTCGCGCCACTCGCGCATATGTCGACGGTCCTGCTCGGCATCGGCGAGGTCACCATTCGCGGTGAGCGCGCGAGTGCGCTCGACGGCCTCGCGGTCGCGGGCCTCAAGCCGCTCACGCTGCAGGCGAAGGAAGGTCTCGCGCTGCTGAACGGCACGCAGGCGTCGGCGGCGCTCGCGCTCTACAACCTCTTCGCGATCGAGGATCTGTTCCGTACCGGACTCGTCGCGGGCGCGCTGTCCGTCGATGCGGCGGCGGGTTCCGTCGTCCCGTTCGATGCGCGCATCCACGAGCTGCGCGGCCATCGCGGGCAGATGGAGGCGGCGGCGGCCTACCGCACCCTGTTGAAGGGCTCGGGCATCAATCTGTCGCACGCGGACTGCGAGAAGGTGCAGGACCCGTACAGCCTGCGCTGTCAGCCGCAAGTGATGGGCGCGTGCCTCGACCAGATGCGCCACGCGGCCGACGTCCTCCTGATCGAATCGAATGCCGTCTCCGATAACCCGCTGATCTTCCCCGACACCGGCGAAGTGCTGTCGGGCGGCAACTTCCACGCGGAGCCGGTGGCGTTCGCGGCCGACAACCTCGCCCTCGCGGCCGCCGAAATCGGCGCACTCGCGGAGCGCCGCATCGCGTTGCTGATCGACGCCACGCTTTCGGGCCTGCCGCCGTTCCTCGTCCGCGATGGCGGCGTCAACTCGGGCTTCATGATCGCGCACGTGACGGCTGCCGCGCTCGCATCGGAGAACAAGACGCTTGCGCATCCTGCATCGGTGGATTCCCTGCCGACTTCCGCGAACCAGGAAGACCACGTTTCCATGGCGACGTTCGCCGCGCGCAAGCTCGGCGACATCGCGAGCAACACGGCGAACATTCTCGCGATCGAACTGCTTGCGGCCGCGCAAGGGGTCGATCTGCGCGCGCCGCATCGGACGAGCGCGCCCTTGCTCGAAGTGATGAAGACGCTGCGCGCGCACGTGGCGCATTACGACCTCGATCACTACTTCGCGCCGGACATCGCCGCGATCGCGACGCTCGTGCAGGAAGGCGCGATCGCGCAGCACAGCCCGTTCGCGTTCGCGTCGGAACAGCCTGTATGAGCACGCCTGCGTATCAGGAGATCAAGGACTACATTCTCCAGCGCATTCATATCGGCGAATGGAAGGAGGGCGATCTGGTGCCCTCCGAGAACGAGCTCGCACGCGAGTTCAAGGTCGCGCGCATGACCGTGAACCGCGCGGTGCGGGAGCTGACCGCCGAGCAGGTGCTGACGCGGGTGCAGGGCGCGGGCACCTTCGTCGCGCAGCCGAAATACGCGTCGACGCTCGTCGAGATTCGCAGCATCTCCGATGAAATCGTCGCGCGCGGCCACGTGTATCGCGCGCAGGTGCTGCATCTGGGCGCATCGATCGTCGATGATGCGCTCGCCGACGAAATGCATCTCGCGCTGGGCAGCCCGGTGTTTCATTCGCGCGTGCTGCACTTCGAGAACGACGAGCCGGTTCAGATGGAAGAGCGCTACGTGAATCCCGCGCTCGCGCCGGAATACGCGCGCCAGGATTTCACGACGATCACGCCGAACCAGTACCTGATGACGGCCGCGCCGTTGCAGCGCGTCGAATACCGGATCGAGGCCTCGGTGCCGTCGGCCGAGATCCGGCTCGCGCTCGCGATGGCGGAGCATGAGCCGTGTCTGTTGCTGCATCGGCGCACGTGGTCGCGTGACGCGGTCGCATCGGTCGCGAATCTCTGGCATCCGGGCGATCGTTATCAATTCACGGGGCACTTCTGAACGCCATGATCATTCGAGCCGATTCGCTCACGGCTACGCGCTGGAAGAACGGCGGCGGCATGACGCGCGAGATCGCGGCGGGGCCGCCGGGCGCGTCGCTCGATGCGTTCGCATGGCGTCTGTCGCTGGCCGATGTGGCGTCCGATGGCGCATTCTCGAGTTTCGCGGGCGTCGATCGCGTGCTCGTGCTGCTCGATGGCGCGGGCATGCGTCTGACGGAAGCGGAAGGCCGCGTGCATACGCTCGATGCGCCGCTCGCGATCGCGCGCTTTGCCGGCGAAACGCCGATTCACGCGACGCTGATCGACGGCCCGACGCGCGATTTCAACGTGATGGTGCGCCGCGATCGCGCCCGCGCGACGGTGCATGCCCGGCGCGCGTCGTGCTCGCTCGATGCCGGCCACGATCTGACCTTCATCTTTTGCGTGCTTGGAAGGATCGATATCAAGGCCGCCGCAGACACGCGTCATACGCTCGAAACAGGCGATACGCTGTGTCTCGATCGTGGGGCAGAACTGCATTGCGAGGCGTCGGACGATACGTCGTGGCTGCACATCGGCATCGACAATGTGTGAGCAGCCGCGCGTCGTATGAAAAGGGAGACAGGAAGATGAGCGCATTCTTCGCGGATCATGCGCGCCTCGCCGGCGGCTGGCGGCGCGACGTGCTGCTCGAATGGGACGACGACGGCACGTTGCTGCGCGTCGAGCCGGACAGCGCTGCGCCCGCGGGCGTCGAGCGGGCGAAAGGGCCGGTCGTGCCCGGCATGCCGAATCTGCACTCCCACGCGTTCCAGCGGGCGATGGCCGGCCTCACCGAATATCGCGCGAGCGTCAACGATACGTTCTGGAGCTGGCGCGACCTCATGTATCGCTTCGCCGCGCGGATCGGCCCGGAGTCGCTCGCGGACATCGCCCACTGGCTCTACATCGAGATGCTCAAGGCGGGCTACACGTCGGTGTGCGAGTTTCACTACGTGCATCACGCACCCGGCGGCGCGCCTTATGCGAATCGCGCAGAACTCGCCGAGCGTGTCGTCGATGCGGCCGGGCGCGCGGGCATCGGCATCACGATGTTGCCGGTGCTGTACGAGCACGGCGGTTTCAACCAGGCTGCGCCGCGCGAGGATCAGCGCCGCTTTCTCAATACGCCCGACACGCTGCTCGCGCTCATCGACACGCTCGCCCGCGCGCGGCCCGAAAACGGCGCGCGGCGTTACGGCGTCGCGCCGCATTCGCTGCGAGCGGTGTCGGGCGAATCGCTCGCGGCGGTGATCGAAGGGTTCGACGCGCGCTTCGTCCGTGCGCCGGTGCATATCCATGTGGCGGAGCAGACCGCCGAAGTCGAGGCGTGCGTGGCGGCGACGGGGCATCGCCCGGTTCAATGGCTGCTCGATCATTTCAACGTCGACGAGCGCTGGTGCCTCGTGCACGCGACGCATATCGATGCAAACGAGTGCGCGCGTCTCGCGTTGAGCGGCGCGGTCGCGGGCCTGTGTCTCACGACCGAGGCGAATCTCGGCGACGGCGTATTTCCGTCGCGCGATTATCTCGATGCCGGCGGACGCATCGGCGTCGGCTCGGATAGTCATGTGGGCGTGGACTGGCGCTCCGAGCTGCGTCTGCTCGAGTATGGCCAGCGCCTGTGCCGCCAGCAGCGCAACGTGCTTGCGTCGCCGACGCAGAGCCGTCCCGCCGATCGTCTCTTCGATGCCGCGCTCGACGGCGGCGCGCACGCCACAGGACGGCCCGTCGGCGCGCTCGCGCAGGGATCGCGCGCCGACTGGCTCGTGCTCGACGACGCGCATCCGGGCATCGGCGGCCATGCGCCCGAAACGTGGCTTTCGAGCGCGGTCTTCTGCGAACACGGCGACACGCCGATCCGCGATGTTTTCGTCTCCGGCCGCAAGGTGATCGACGCGCGCCGCCACGCGCAGGAAGACGAAGCGCTCGCGCGCTATCGCGCCGCGTTGCGCGGCTTGCTCGATTGAGGTCATCCATGAACGAGTCTTCGATTTTCACGCTGGAACGCGGCGGCGCGCCGCTGCTGATTTCGATTCCGCACCGGGGCACGAGCATTCCCTGCGCGCTCGCCGACGAGATGACGCCCATCGCGAAACTCACCGAGGATTGCGACTGGCATCTCGAGCGGCTTTACGCGTTCGCGCGCGAACTGGGCGCATCGATACTGACGCCGCAATACGCGCGATATGTCGTCGATCTGAACCGTCCGCCCGATGACGCGAACCTCTATCCCGGCCGCGACACGACGGGCCTGTGTCCGGTCGATACCTTCGACAAGGCGCCGCTATACAAGCCCGGCCACGAGCCGTCGCGCGAGCAGATCGATGCGCGTCGCGCGATGTACTGGCAGCCGTATCACGATGCGCTCGCAAGTGAACTCGACGCGTTGCGGGCGTCGCATGGCCGCGTGCTCCTTTGGGAAGCGCATTCGATTCGCTCGGTCGTGCCGCGTTTCTTCGACGGGCGCCTGACCGATTTCAACTTCGGCACGGCGGACGGCGCGTCGGCGGCGCCGGGGCTCGCCGAGTACCTTGCGGGGATCGTCGAGCGCGACGGCCGCTTCTCGACGGTGGCCAACGGGCGCTTCAAGGGCGGCTATATCACACGGCGATACGGCGAGCCTGAGAAGGGCGTTCACGCAGTGCAACTGGAGCTGACGCAGATCAGCTACATGGAGGAATCGTCGCCTTTCGCTTACGACGAAGCCAAGGCGACCGCGATCCAACCTTTGCTGCGCGAACTCCTGATTTCCGCGATGACCTACGCGACGGCCGCGTAGAAGCTGACATCTGAATGGCGATTGGCTGGCGATATCGTAATGGCGATGCGTTGCCGCGATCCGTCCTGCGCGTCTGAATATCGATATAAATCAATTATTTAGATGGTCGTAAGGGCTCTCGACGCGATTCGTGACGCGAAACGGATTGTTGCTGACTCGACAATTATGTTTCGTGCAAATTGGGGTTTCCCCTAAGACGACCACCTCCTACACTGTCTTCAAGCGAAACGAAATCAGAAACCGCTTAAAAAGCTTCCGATTTCAGTTTCGATTTCAAAACAAGACTACTGGAGGTTCATCATGATCAAGGCATTCGTTCCCGCACTCGTCATCGCCACCGCTCTGGCCGCTCCGACTTTCGCGTCTGCGCAAAGCAACGGCCCGGTGACCCGCGCTCAAGTGCGTGCGGAACTGGTTCAACTGGAAAAGGCCGGCTACAACCCGTCGACCGATCGCGTGGACTATCCGCAAAACATTCAGGCGGCACAAGCGCGTGTGAACGCCGAAAACGGTAGCTCGGCCTACGGTCCTTCGACGGCTGGTACTTCGCAATCGGGCGCAGCGGCGCCGGTCGCGCGCGCTAACGTGTCGATGTCGGATCGCAACTCGGTCTACTTCGGTCATTGATCGGAGTTCGAAGTCGAGCTCGACGAAAAGCAGGTGGCAGTGAGCAGTAGCAGCGGTAGATGGTGCAGCAAGCGTTGGCAGTAGCAATATCTTGCGAGAAATGCAGTAGCAGTACCGCAGTTGGCAGCACCGCAGTCACGCAGTGAAGCATCACAGCAGCAAGCAGCAAGCAGCAAGTCGAACGCCGGCCGCTATCGAGCGACCGGCGTTTTTTATTGCGCGTCCTCTTTCGCTTCGACGCGCGGCGACACCGCGCCGCATGCGCGGATCACGAGTCGCACGACTTCTTCCGTCTGCTCATCGAAGGCCTTGCGCGTCAGTGCCCGCTTGCCCTTCAATGCGCGGATCTGCGCATCGAAGTCGGCGTAGTGCTGCGTGATCGCCCAGATCATGAACATGAACGTGTCCGGCTCGACCGGCGCGAGCAGGCCGCGCGCGATCCAGCTCTCGATCACGATGACGCGCGTATCGAGCCACGGCTTCACCCGCTCGTTGAGAATGTCCTGCATGTGATGCGCGCCGTGAATGATCTCGCTCGCCCACACCTTCGAGCCGAGCGGCCGACGTCTCGACAATTCCATCTTCGCGCGCACATAACCGCCGATCGCTTCCACCGGATCGTCGCTGCATTCGAAGGTGTCCGCCGCGCGATGCCAGTCTTCGAACAAATCTTCGAGCACGCGGCGATAGAGCGCGAGCTTCGTCGGGAAGTAGTAATGCAGGTTGGCCTTCGGCAGTCCGGCACGCTCGGCGATCATCGCCGTGCTCGCGCCTTCCAGTCCTTTCTCGGCGAACACTTCTTCGGCGCACGCCAGAAGCTGCGCTTCGTTGCTCTCGCGGATCTGCGCCTTGCGTCGCCGCAAAGGTGTTGCGGCATGCTCGCGCTCGGTAATGTCGTCAGCCGCGTCGTCGTGTCTCATCGTCGAATTTTTCTGTCGTGTGTGCCGCATCGTGCCTCATTCGCGCCGTTCATGCACGCGGCGCTGCATCGCGTCGAAAACGCCGCCGCGCCCAGTGCCCGCCGATGCTGCATTGCAATGGCACGCTTATCGCTTCATTTCGCTCCGTGTTTGTCCGCACACGAAAGACGTTGATTTGCTTATTTTAATCGGCTACAACCTGTCCATTCGGACAGGATTTGAGAAGCGCTCGAAGTATTGAAGAAGCGTGTCGTTCGCATCATTCATCGCATAACAGAAACGTGCACCGGGCGCGTGCGGCATCGCACCGCAAACGCCCGGCATGCACGAAACGAAGTCACTCACATACGAAGTCGATCGTAAGGAGCGAGGCGAATGAACGTCGTAACGGATGCAATCAGAGAGGCCGGTCTCGATACGTCCATCAAGGTGAATGGTCGACGTCTCTGGGACAGCCTGATGACGATGGCCAGGATCGGCGCGACACCCAAGGGCGGCGTGTGCCGGCTCGCGCTCACCGATCTCGACAAGGAAGGGCGCGATCTCATCGTCAGTTGGGCGAAGGAAGCGGGTTGCACGGTGAGCATCGATCAGATGGGCAATGTGTTCATGCGTCGCGCCGGGCGCAACCTCGAGGCGCTGCCGGTCATGACAGGCTCCCATGCGGATTCGCAACCCACGGGCGGGCGCTTCGACGGCATCTACGGTGTGCTCGGCGGACTCGAAGTGATCCGCTCGCTCAACGATCGCGGCATCGAGACCGAGCATCCGATCGAAGTCGTCATCTGGACCAACGAGGAAGGTTCGCGCTTCGCGCCCGCGATGGTCGCATCGGGCGTCTTCGCGGGCGTGTTCCCGCTCGACTACGGCCTCTCGCGCAAGGACGTCGACGGCAAGACGATCGGCGAAGAGTTGAAGCGCATCGGGTACGCCGGCGATCTGCCGTGCGGCGGCCGCAAGCTGCACGCGGCGTTCGAGTTGCACATCGAGCAAGGTCCGATTCTCGAAGCCGAGAACAAGACGATCGGCGTCGTCACCGACGCGCAAGGCCAGCGCTGGTACGAGATCACGCTCACGGGCCAGGAAGCGCACGCGGGCCCGACGCCCATGCCGCGCCGCAAGGACGCGCTGCTCGGCGCAGCGCGCGTCGTGGACCTCGTGAACCGCATCGGCCTCGACAACGCGCCGCTCGCCTGCGCGACGGTCGGCATGATGCAGGTGCATCCGAACTCGCGCAACGTGATTCCGGGCCGCGTGTTCTTCACCGTCGATTTCCGTCATCCCGACGATGCCGTGCTCGCGCGCATGGACGCCGCGTTGCGCGAGGGTGTCGCGCGTATCGCCGCAGAGATCGGCTTGCAGACCGAACTGGAGCAGATCTTCTATTACGCGCCCGTCAGATTCGACGCCGCCTGCGTCGCGTCCGTGCGCGCGGCGGCGCAGCGCTTCGGCTATTCGCATCGCGACATGGTGTCGGGCGCGGGCCATGATGCGTGCTATCTCGCGCAAGTCGCGCCCACATCGATGGTGTTCGTGCCGTGCGTCGACGGCATCAGCCATAACGAAATCGAAGACGCGTCTCAGGAGTGGATCGAGGCGGGCGCGAACGTGCTTCTGCACGCGATGCTCGAGCGCGCGTCGGAACCGGCTTCGTAGAAACAGCGCGCTTCGTCTCACGTTCAGTGTCGTCCGGGCCAATGCGCGCGGATGACGGGCACTCGTACGTCCTCACATGGAACGCACATGACCACAAAAACGACCGGCGATATCGCGAGCCATCGCCTCACGCACGAACAGCTCGCATGCGAGTTCTCGGATGTCGCGCCGTTGCTCGACGCCACCGCCGCGGCTGCCGCCGCGAGCCGCTGCCACTACTGCTACGACGCGCCGTGCGTGCAGGCCTGCCCGACGAGCATCGACATACCGAGCTTCATCCGCAAGATCGGCAACGGCAATCTGAAAGGCGCGGCGGTCGATATCCTGTCCGCCAATCCGCTCGGCGGCATGTGCGCGCGCGTGTGCCCGACCGAGATTCTCTGCGAGGGTAGTTGCGTACGCAACCATCCGGGCGATGCGCCCGTGAAAATCGGCGCATTGCAGCGTCATGCGACGGACTGGGCAATGGCAAAAGGCGAGCCGCTTTTCAAACGCGCGCCGGAGACGGGCAGGCGCGTGGCGATCGTCGGCGCGGGGCCGGCGGGGCTCGCGTGTGCATATCGGCTCGCGCTGGCGGGACATCGCGCGGTGATTTTCGATGCGCGCGAGAAACCCGGCGGCCTGAACGAATACGGCATCGCCGCCTACAAGACGGTCGAGGATTACGCGCAGCGCGAAATCGAATGGCTGCATTCGATCGGCGGCATCGAGATCAAGGCGGGTCACGCGCTCGGCCGTGACTTCACGCTGGAGGAGCTGCGCAAGCAATACGACGCGGTGTTCATCGGCTTCGGTCTTGCGGGCGTGCGCGAACTGGCGCTCGAAGGCGAAGCGCTCGACGGCGTGATGAACGCGGTCGATTTCATCGAGCAGGTGCGCGAGGCCGACGATCTCGCGAATGTGCCGGTCGGTCGGCGCGTCGTCGTGATCGGCGGCGGCAACACGGCCGTCGATGCGTGCGTGCAGGCCGCGAAGCTCGGCGCAACGAACGTGACGATGGTGTACCGGCGCGGCGTCGAGAACATGAGCGCGACGTGGGCCGAGCGCGAGTTCGCGCAGACCAATGGCGTGAGCATCGTCACGCACGCGAAGCCGACGCGTCTGATCGGCGTTGACGGGCACGTGACCGGCGTCGAGTTCGAGCGCGACGCGGAGCGCTTCGTCATCGATGCGGACATGGTGCTGAAGGCGATCGGTCAGACGCTCGTGCCCATCGGCATCGACCGGGCGTTGCTGACGCTCGACGGCGGGCGCATCGTCACCGACGAGAATCGACAGACGACGCTCGCGAAAGTGTGGGCCGGCGGCGATTGCGCGACGCATGAAGGACTCGATCTCACCGTGCAGGCCGTGCAGGACGGCAAGCTCGCGGCTGCGTCCATCGACGCGTCGTTCGAGCTGACTTCGATCAAAGCCGCCTGACGAACATAAGGAGCCGCCTCAACATGGCCGATCTGACTTGCAACATCGCCGGCATTACATCGCCGAATCCTTTCTGGCTCGCGTCCGCGCCGCCGACGGACAAGGCCTTCAACGTCAACCGCGCCTTCGAGGCGGGCTGGGGCGGTGTGGTGTGGAAGACGCTCGGGCTCGATCCGCACGTCGTCAACGTGAGCTCGCGTTATGGCGCGGTGCAATGGAACGGGCAGCGCATCGCGGGACTGAACAACATCGAACTGATCACCGATCGCCCGCTCGACGTGAACCTGCGCGAGATCGAACAAGTGAAGCGCGACTGGCCGGACCGCGCGCTGATCGTCTCGCTGATGGTCCCGTGCAATGAGAAGGACTGGAAGTGGATCTTGACGCAAGTCGAGGACACCGGCGCGGATGCGGTCGAACTGAACTTCGGCTGCCCGCATGGCATGAGCGAGCGCGGCATGGGCGCGGCGGTGGGACAGGTGCCCGAGTATGTCGAAATGGTCACGCGCTGGGTGAAGGAAGGCACGAAGCTGCCGTGCCTCGTGAAGCTCACGCCGAACATCAGCGATATTCGCATGGGTTCGCGCGCCGCGTTCAAGGGCGGCGCGGACGGCGTGTCGCTCATCAACACGATCAACTCGATCGTCGCGGTCGATCTCGACCAGATGGCGCCGATGCCGGCCGTCGATGGCAAAGGGACGCACGGCGGTTATTGCGGTCCCGCCGTGAAGCCGATCGCACTCAATATGGTCGCGGAGATCGCGCGCGATCCAGAGACGCCGAATCTGCCGATCTCGGGCATCGGCGGCATTTCATCTTGGCGCGATGCGGCGGAATTCATGGTGCTGGGCGCAGGCAGTGTGCAGGTGTGCACGGCGGCCATGCACTACGGCTTTCGTATCGTCTCCGATCTCGCCGATGGCCTTTCGAACTGGATGGACGAGAAAGGCTACGCGACGCTCGATGACATCCGCGGCCGCGCCGTGCCGAACGTCACGGACTGGAAGTATCTCAATCTCAAGTACGACATCAAGGCGCGTATCGATCAGGACAAGTGCATTCAGTGCGGGCTGTGTCATATCGCGTGCGAGGATACATCGCATCAGGCGATCCTGAAGGAGAAGGACGGCAAGCGGCATTTCGAAGTGGTCGATTCGGAATGCGTCGGCTGCAATCTCTGCATGCATGTGTGCCCGGTCGAGCAGTGCATCACGATGGAACGCGTCGATGCGGGCGAATACGCGAACTGGACCACGCACCCGAACAATCCCGCTCGCGTGGATGCGGAGGAACCCGCTAAAGCGGCATAAACATCATGCAGCGCTCGTCGTCGTTGAACCCTCATGATCAACCGCACAGTCAAACGGAGTGCATCCGATGAATCAGACAGCGCATAACGTCGAGACGAGCAGCCTGTATAACGACGATCTCGCGCCGACCGGCCCGGCGCAGCGTACCTGGAAGTGGTATCACTTCGCGGCGTTGTGGGTCGGGATGGTGATGAACATCGCTTCGTACATGCTGGCCGCGGGTCTCACCGATCAGGGCATGTCGCCGTGGCAGGCCGTGTTGACGGTCCTGCTCGGCAACCTGATCGTGCTCGTGCCGATGTTGCTGATCGGTCATGCGGGCGCGAAGCACGGCATTCCGTATGCGGTGCTCGTGCGCTCGTCGTTCGGCACGCAGGGCGCGAAGCTGCCCGCGATGCTGCGCGCGATCGTCGCGTGCGGCTGGTACGGCATTCAGACGTGGCTGGGCGGCAGCGCGATCTATACGCTCGCGAATATCCTCACGGGCAATGCCTTGCATGGCGCGGCGCTGCCGCTCATCGACATCTCGGTCGGACAGCTCGCGTGCTTTCTCGTGTTCTGGGCGTTGCAGCTCTACTTCATCTGGCATGGCACGGATTCGATCCGCTGGCTCGAAAGCTGGTCTGCGCCGATCAAGGTCGTGATGTGCGTCGCGCTCGTCTGGTGGGCGACGAGCAAGGCGGGCGGACTCGGTTCGATGCTTTCGTCGCCGTCGCAGTTCGTCGCGGGCGGCAAGAAGGAAGGGCTCTTCTGGGCGACGTTCTGGCCGGGTCTCACCGCGATGGTCGGCTTCTGGGCGACGCTCGCGCTCAACATTCCCGACTTCACGCGCTTCGCGCGCACGCAACGCGATCAGATGATCGGGCAGACGATCGGCTTGCCCGTACCGATGGCGTTGCTCTCGGTCATCTCCGTCGTGGTCACGTCGGCGACGGTCGTGATCTACGGCAAGGCGATCTGGGACCCTATCGATCTCACGAGCCGCATGACGGGCATAGGCGTGGGCATCGCCCTCGTCATCCTTACGCTCGACACGATGTGCTGCAATCTCGCGGCGAATCTCGTTGGACCCGCGTATGACTTTTCGAGCCTGTGGCCGAAGGGCATTTCGTATCGCGCGGGCGGCATGATCACGGCGACGATCGCCATTGTCATGATGCCGTGGAAGATTCTTGCGACTACGCAGGGCTATATCTTCACGTGGCTCGTCGGGTATTCGGCGCTGCTCGGGCCGGTTGCGGGGATTCTGATGGTCGATTACTTCTTCATTCGCGGCACGCGGCTCGATCAGCGCGAGCTTTTCGACGAGGACGGCGAGTATTCGTATAGCGGTGGATGGAACGTGGCGGCGGTGGTGGCGTTGCTCGTCGGTGTGTTGCCGAATCTGCCGGGGTTTCTGCATACGGCGTTTCCTGCATCGTTTCCAGGTGTGCCTGTGTTCTTCAATACGCTCTACACGTATGCGTGGTTCGTTGGCCTCGTGCTTGCCGCGATCGTTTATGGGTCTTGGATGAAGTTGCGGGGTAGTCCGAGGGCTGGGGTTTTGAGTGCTTGATTTTTTGTTTTTCGGCGGATCCCGTTTTGTTATTGGTTTATTAGCGTTGCCCCTATGCGGGGCGGCAGTCACTTTCTTTGCTGCTGCAAAGAAAGTAACCAAAGAAAGCAGCTTGTTAGGCCCGCGGTCACACGCAGTTTGGCCATGCTTGCCATGTGATCGTGGGCTGCCTAAGTGTCGCCCTCAAAGGCCCAACCGGGCGTGGATCGCACACGGTCTGACGAGCTAGCCCTCTAAGGAGACTGGTGCAGCACGAAATAGCGCCGGCACAGCGCTACGCGCTGCCGCCGGGTCTGCAAGGGAAACCAACGGATAACCAATGCAGTGAGATAGAGGCGCTAGTAAGGAAGCACGAGCGGACCCGATTGACCGGTCGGCCGCGAAGCGGGCCGGAGCCATTTGGTGCTGAACCGCTCCGCCATGCGACGCGAGGCGACAGACCGTGCGCGAGCCAAGCCGATTAGTCTTGTGAGGGCGACACTTAGGCAGCCCACGATCACATGGCACGCGTGGCCAAACTGCGTGTGACCGCGGGCCTAACAAGCTGCTTTCTTTGGTTACTTTCTTTGCAGCAGCAAAGAAAGTGACTGCCGCCCCGCACAGGGGCAGAGCAAATAGACCGACACGAACACAGGATTTCACGAACGCAAAGCACAGCGAAGCAAAGCAAAGCAAAGCGAACGAAACAAAGCCAAGGAGGACACCACAATGCCAACATTGATTCGCGGCGGCACGATCATCGACGCAGACCGCACCTACCGCGCCGACGTGCTATGCGCCGACCCCCAAGCGGGCGGGACCATCCTCGCCATCGGCACCGATCTCGACATGCCCGCGGACACGCGTATCGTCGATGCCGGCGGCCAATACGTCATGCCCGGCGGCATCGATCCGCATACGCATATGGAACTGCCCTTCATGGGCACGACCGCCAGCGACGACTTCTACACCGGCACCGCGGCGGGGCTCTCGGGCGGCACGACGAGCATCATCGACTTCGTGATTCCAAGCCCGAAGCAGCCGCTCATGGACGCATTCAAGGAATGGCGCGGCTGGGCGGAGAAGGCGTCGGCGGACTACGGCTTTCACGTCGCGGTGACGTGGTGGGGCGAGTCCGTGCACCGCGAGATGGGGCTGCTCGTGCACGAACACGGCGTGTCGAGCTTCAAGCACTTCATGGCGTACAAGAACGCAATCATGGCCGACGATGAAGTGCTCGTGAACAGCTTCACGCGCTCGCTCGAACTCGGCGCGCTGCCGACCGTGCACGCGGAAAACGGCGAGCTCGTCTTTCAGTTGCAGAAGCAGCTATTGGCCAAGGGCTTCAAGGGACCGGAGGCGCATCCCTTGTCGCGTCCGCCCGAAGTGGAGGGCGAGGCGGCGAATCGTGCGATCCGCATCGCGCAGGTGCTCGGCGTGCCGCTCTATATCGTGCACGTTTCGGCGAAGGATGCCGTCGATGTGATCGCCAAGGCGCGCAACGACGGACTGCGTGTGTTCGGCGAAGTGCTTCCGGGGCATCTCGTGATCGACGAATCGGTATATCGCGATCCCGACTGGACGCGCGCCGCCGCGCATGTGATGAGCCCCCCGTTTCGCACGAGCGAGCATCGCGAGGCGTTGTGGCGCGGCTTGCAGTCCGGCCAACTGCACACGACCGCGACCGATCACTGCGTGTTCTGCGCATCGCAGAAGGCGATGGGTCGCGAGGACTTCACCCGGATTCCCAACGGCTGCGGCGGTGTAGAGGATCGCATGTCGGTGCTGTGGCATCACGGTGTGAACATGGGGCGTCTCACGCCGAACGAGTTCGTGCGCGTGACGTCGACCAATGCCGCGCAGATCTTCAATCTCTATCCGCGAAAAGGCGCGGTGCAGGTGGGTGCGGACGCGGATCTCGTCGTGTGGGATCCGGCAGCGACACGCACGATCTCCGTGAAGACGCATCATCAGAAGGTGGACTTCAACGTATTCGAAGGCATGACGGTGCAAGGCGTCGCGACGCACACGCTCGCGCGCGGCGCGCTCGCGTGGGCGAACGGCGATCTGCGCGCGGAGCGCGGCGCGGGTCAATATCTCAAGCGTCCGCCGAACGCGTCCTACTTCGAGGCGGCGCGCGTCGCGAACAAGCTGAAGGAACCGCATCCGGTGAATCGCGCGTCAGTGGCCTGAGGCGCGCCTGAACGCAAAGCCCCGCATCCCTGCGATGCGGGGCTTTGTCACATTTCGAGTGCTTTCACATGTGTGCAAGCAAAATCTGGCAGGCTGTCTAGTGTCCCGAGTTGAAAATTCATTGAATGATGGCGATTGCGTACTAGAGTGTCTGTATGTCACTTGATGCGAGGC
>FCOD02000040.1 GCA_001544655.2 Caballeronia turbans | reverse complement strand
CTCGCATCAAGTGACATACAGACACTCTAGTACGCAATCGCCATCATTCAATGAATTTTCAACTCGGGACACTAGCAGGTCGTTGAAATACCTCGTCAAACGGTCATCCTGAGTGAAGGGGTGAACGTTGAATCTGAAGCCATTAGCGAGAGCGAGATGGAACGGATGCGCGGCAGCGATGGTTTTACCGAGTCGATGTTCACGGTGTTGAAGCTTGATGATTTCGTGCCGAAGGACCATCCGTTGCGTCCGACTCGTACATGGCTCAATGATTCGCTCAAGCGCATGGATGATGTGTTCTCGCGAATGTACGAGGCAGACGCGAGAGGTGGCCGGCCAAGCATTGCACCGGAGAAGTTGGTTCGGGCGCTGTTGCTGCAGGTGTTGTACTCCATTCGCAGCGAACGGATGCTGATGGAACAGATTTCCTACAACATGTTGTACCGCTGGTTCGTCGGTCTGCCGATGGACGGAACGGTGTGGGACCATTCGACGTTCAGCAAGAACCGCGACCGCTTGCTCGAACACGATGTACTGGTGTTGCTCTTTAACGAGACGGTCGAGACGGCCCGTGAGCGAGGCTATCTCTCTGGCGAGCACTTCAGCGTCGATGGCACTTTGATTCAGGCGTGGGCCGGGCATAAGAGCTTCGTGCCCAAGGCGAGTCCGAGCGACGACGATACGCCTCCAGACGAACCGCCCGCACCGAATGACAACTGGCATGGGCAAAAACGCAGTAACGAAACGCATCAATCCACGACGGATAAGCAGGCGCGCCTGTTCCGGAAAAGCAAGGGAACGGGAGCGATGCTCTGTTATATGGGTCATGTATTGACCGATAACCGACACGGACTGGTGGTCAACGCGCAGGTGACGCTGGCGACCGGCACCGCCGAGCGAGACTGCGCGGCGCAGATGCTTGCCGATGCTGCGAGTGTCGCACCGAGCGGCATCACGGTCGGTGCGGATAAGAACTACGACACCGCCGGCTTCGTAGCCAGTTGTCGCTCGAATCGCGTCACGCCTCATGTGGCCCAAAACGAAGGACGTTCAGGAGGCTCAGCGATTGATGAGCGAACTACACGTTGGCCGGGCTACGCGGTGAGCCAGCAAAAGCGTAAACGGATTGAACAGGTGTTTGGATGGGGCAAGACGGTCGGACGAATTCGACAAGCGATGTGCCGGGGACTTGAACGCGTAGACCAGCTCTTCGTGCTGACCCAGGTCGGCTATAACCTGACGCGTATGCGAACACTTGCCGCTTGAGGGGAAGGAAGCAATCGATAGCGTCGGTTTTGTGAACTCACGAGCAGCATCGAACGCTCACAAGGGTTTTTGCGCGTGTCAGAAGCGCGAGTTCAGCATCCGTCGCAACGCGTCTTAGCGCGCCAACGACGGATATTTCAACGGCCTGCTAGATCGGCCTTGTGAGGCTTGATGAACACGTGGTTCATCTTGTCGTCGTCGATTTCCCACTGGACGCTGTCGCCCATCGCCGGGTCAGCAATTAGCTTCTCGCCCTTCTCCAGCTCGATCGTCGTAAGCTTGAGCGGTGCGGTCAGCACGCGGTAGATTTGGTCGCGGCTGTATGGGAACACGCCGATGCGCGCGTCGCCCGGCATCGTCAAAGGATCGGCCCCGCCGTTGAACGGATTGATCGGGCTCATGGGGTCGCCCGCGACCATCGCAGCATTAAATGCAGAATCGCTCACGGCTTTCTTAGCCGCAGCCGGTTGAGCAAGGAACGCTGCGCATGCAGCGAGAACGCACATGCCGATGACCGGCGGTTTATGGAGAGTGGTTGCGGTCATGCTTATGCGGTCCGCTCAAGGCGGAAGAACGGAATGAAGATGCCGAAGGGGTTCGTCGTCAGCGCTTGCTCGGCAGTGGGAGCGACGATTTGATAGCGCAGCGTGAGTGCGTACGACTTCACGTCCGGCTTACCCGTGGCGCCAGCCTGCGACGTCGTCGTCGTGAATTCGACAAGTACCGTCGAGTCTTCAAGCAACGCGATGTTGCGCACGTCGACTTCGCGGATCAGTTTCGGGTTTGCCGTGATCTGCTGGAACGGTGTGTCAGCCTTCAGCCAGTCGCGGAACTGACCGGCTGCCGCGCCGATCATTTGCGCCTTGACCGAGTTGATGTTGGCGGTCATGCGCGAAGTCTCGAGACGGTCCGACAGCACCGGCTCGATCGTGAACCAGCGAATCGCCATGTCTTTGACGGTCGTGCGCACAGCTTGCGAGTCGGGCTTGTAGGCGACCAGCTCGGTCACGATCGGATGGCCGCCGGTGTCAGCAGAGACGCCCACAACTCGAGTGACTGAAGGCGGAGGTTGGCGCGTCCAGACAGCACCGGCGGCGATAAAGGCCAGGCCGAACGAAATCAGCATCCAGCGGTTTGCTTCAAGCTTGAGCTTCGTGCTCGTCTCGAAAATCACCTTGCTTGGATCTTCTTCGGCGTATGAGCCGGGGGCCGTGGACAGCGCGGCCCGTCGCTTATTCTTGAGAAGACGCATGGCAACCCTTTGGAATGGTCACCATTGAAACAGCGTGCGCGTGCTTTTGTCGGCGGAAAGACGGCTTGTTTCGTGCGTCTTTGCACGGTGCGCCGTTCGGTACCGTGCTGCGGTCGGTTAGCGTTCGCTAGGAATTATCATGATAATTCTCGATCCGTGAGAACAGGCGCGAAAAGATGTCGCTTTCCGCTGCAGACCTAGGCCATGTATGTACTAGCCAAACGGCTCGCTCGGCGATCCTGCGAGTGGGGTGTAACATTTTCGCAAGTGTGCGGATTTGTTACACCCTCGTTTTGGACAGAAAAAATCTTTAGAAACAAGCGTTTATCGTTTAGGGGCTGACAAGCTAGGAATTATCATGATAATTCGTAGGCTCATTTGGCGATGTTCGGCGGACGTAACCACGGCACAGCGTTCCGGTGCCACGGCATTACATTCCGCTCCCAGACTCGACTGCGTTCCAGCGTTCCGCGCAAGGCACGCGATGCTTGCTCGTTGCGATCGAAGAGTCAATTGCTCACACTGGACGCTGTCGCACATCGCGGGGTCGGCAATCAGCTTCTCGCCCTTCTCCAGCTCAATCGTCGTCAACTTGAGCGGGGCGGCCAGCACGCGGTAGATCTGGTCCCGGTTGTTGAACACGCCAATGCGTGCGACGCTCGGCATCGTCAAAGGATCGGCGCCGCCGTTGAACGGATTGGTCGGGCTCATGGGGTCGCCCGCGACTATCGCTGCATTGAACGGCGAGTCGCTTGCGGCCTTCTTGGCCGCAGCCGGTGGCCAGTCGCGGAACTGCCCCGCTGCCGCGCCGATCATTTGAGCTATCACCGCGTTGATGCTGGCGGTCATACGCGACGTTTCAGGCGGTCTGACAGCACCGGCTCGCTCGTGAACCGGCGAATCGCCATGTCTTTGACGGTCGAAGCGTCACTACGGTCACCAGCGTTGACCAGCAAATATCACGAATGCTAAGCCGTGACATACCGGTATGAGCTGTACCAAGGATGAGTAAGGCCGACGACAAACGCTGATACCGACCAGCTTTCTTGACCCTACCACGTCATCGCGTTCCGCTCGCGACCGGGATCTCCGTGGAGTCGTGCTCTGTTTCGCACGTCTTTTACGGTCGCTCGCAGATGAACCCTATGCTGTGGCGGACCGACTAAGTTGTGACGGAAGGAGCGTTTGGGCACATTTGTGCATCTGCGCATGTTTGCGGACTGCCGCGAGCGCCGTAGGAAATGTCACGATACCTACAGCCGGCTCGGGTCCTCGAGAGAGTGTTACGATTAGGAACAAAAAGGGAATTCGGCACAAAAAGCACTTATGCGCCGCTGTTCACGGACGTGCCGATCCTTGTAGTCACGTCAGCTCTTCGCAACTCGTCGAGCCTTCATCAAATGGCTTCCGAGACGTACGTACCCGGGATGAATAGCTTGTAAAGTATCGCCCTACCTTTGAAATGCAATCTAACCATGACGCTTCGTTGAATGGAGATTGCGATAAGGCTGGTGTGCTCAGGTTCTCGCATCCTGCGTGTATGAGGTCAGCCCGATCTTTGAACGATACAAAGTTGTGCCTCCGGGCTAGAGGTCTACTCGCCCTCGACGCGCTGTCCGAACTTTGGCGCACCCGCGTTGTTCGTCGCCGCGCATCGACACATCAACAAATCAATGACTGTCGACTTATCTACAAAATCGTTAGGAAAAAATCCGCTCCTGCTTGCCTCCGTCTATCAAAGCGGACTTGGGAGAACATGGCAGAATCAAACTCAGGCTGCCAAAGCGCTCGCCGGGCTCAAAGTAACTCGTGCACACATAAACCGAGCGGCGCGGCTGATTGCGATGCCGGAAGCAGTCCTGTCGCTTTTTTCATCGACGAAGGTTAGAGACGCAACTGCTCGCGAGTTGATACGGCTCGAAAACAAGTTCGGAAGGGATGAAGTGCAACGGCGGGCTGAGAGGATCGATGCCAATGGCCGAAGCTGGCAAGAGTTGGTAGCGATGCTAGAAGGGGTGCCCCCGCCTGTTCGAAGGAGGGCAGAGTGGAAGGACGTCTCGCCAATTGAGCGGGCGTCCCAGTTTGCGGACGGCTTGGCTTCTAATCTTTGGTCAACCATGGCAGAGGCGGCCACCATCACTGGTTGGGACCGGTCGACGCTTGCAAGGGCGATCGCAATCTCAAAGCTTCCATCAATAGTCCTCAGCTTGTTCGACGGATCATATATGTCGCTAGAGGTCGGCGAGACGCTGATCGGGATCCAGAGGACGGTCGGCGAAGAGAGACTGATTCGGAACGCAAGGGCGCTCCACGACAGGCCCAAGCGTCGCTCTACGGATGAACTGTTAAATGCACTGGCGGGGGCACGGGACTATTCCGACATGTCTCTGAGGATACGCGCAACGCCGACAAAGATCAGCTTTGAGATGACGTTCAACGTCGAAGATGCGAGGGGATTGCTAATCGACGAGGATGAGGTGAAAGGGTACATCCAAGCTTTTTTGATGTCGTCGCGGCGAGAGAAACGAAAAAAATAAAGACTCTGGACGCTTGCCAGTGCAACCGAGCGTGCGCATGTAACGAGACTTGTCCAACGAGAGTGCGGGCCAGTTACGCGGGACTCTTCAGAAAACGACTGTTCTCGCCTCGCGGATACATCGCTACGCTTCCGCGCCTCGCTTACCGCGACACGCGGACCTGCGGCTTGGTGCGTCCGGACGAACTGACCGAAGTCCCACGCAAGATCCGAATGTCCGAAGATATTGCAGTCGGATAACGCGGATGCGTCCAACTGAAGACGCTTGAGCGTCAGCTTGCCCTGCGCCGAAAAAACCTAATTATCGTATTTTTGGGTTGTAGCGGCTGTATCCTAATGTCGGGTTCTGGCTATTTACAGATGTCGAGTTTTTGACCGGTGGCAAGCTGGGGGCTGACCGTTCAGACGGGAGCCCGTCATGTCACCGAACGCACCTGTGAGTTTGACCATGGGCGAATGGGACAGACTGAAGGTTATCGAAGCGGTCGTCGAGACGGGTTTGAAGCCCGGACGCGCGGCTGAGCGCTTGGGTCTGACGGTGCGTCAGATCGAGCGCCTGCTGACGCGCTATCGGGAGCACGGACCGCAAGGCGTGGCGTCGGGTAAGCGTGGCCGACCGGGCAATCGCAAGCTGGACGACGTCCTGGCGCAGCGCGCCGTGAACCTCATCCGGGAACGCTACGCCGACTTTGGCCCGACGCTGGCCCGCGAGAAGCTCGAGCAATGTCACGATATTAGCTTTGCTTGGTTCATTGCCGCGCGTCTGCTTGGCGTCTCGCGCCGCAGACGTGTTCGACGGATGTATGCCACGCGATGATCTTTAACGCGTGCCTCTACGGCGTTTCCGATGGCGTCGGGTGCGCGACTTCAATTCTGCCGTTCAACACGTCGCACTCGAAGCGCGTCGGCAGGATGTCATAAAGCATCACGAGCGCTTCCCCGTCGCTGTAGTGCATGGCCGCTTGAACACGGCCTCGTCCGCCCGCCGATATCGGCCTGTCGATCCGCGCGGCGCGCCAGAACTATACTTCGAGCAGGAAGTGACCCCGCGCGGGTGCGATTAATCGATTCCCTGAAACGGTCGCGAGGCCCGCTCGCGCGCGGTCCGCCGCCCCCTTTGTCCGGGGCGATTCTGGCGAACCTGAGGACCCGCTATGGTTGACGACGCACGTCTCGACGAAAACCATTTACTTTCGGTTTTGCCAGAAGCAGAAAGGGTGCGCCTTGCGCCGCATCTCGTTCCGGTCGACATGACTTTGGGGCAGGTCGTGTACGAATCGGGCGATCGCCAGCGCTTCGTCTATTTCCCTGCGACATCCATCGTGTCTCTGCTCTACGTGATGGAGGATGGCGCGTCCGCAGAAATTGCGATCGTGGGTAATGAGGGGCTCATCGGCATCGCACTGTTCATGGGCGGCGAAACGACGCCGAGCCGCGCTATCGTGCAAAGCGCCGGGGCCGCCTTCCGGCTGGACGCGCAGATACTCAAAGAGGAATTCATCCGCGGCGGCCCCGTGCAGCGGCTGTTACTGCGCTATACGCAAGCCCTGATCACGCAAATGGCACAGACCGCCGTTTGCAACAGGCACCATTCGATCGACCAACAACTGTGCCGGTGGCTGCTGCTCAGCATGGACCGCCTGCCCTCCAATGAACTGAAGATGACCCAGGAACTGATTGCCAACATGCTCGGCGTACGGCGTTCCGGTGTGACGGAAGCAGCGCTTAAGCTTCAGGACGCCGGGCTCATTCGCTACGGTCACGGACACATCCAGGTGCTCGACCGGCCGGGGCTCGAAAAACGTGTCTGCGAGTGTTATCGCGTCGTGAAGCAGGAGTTCGACCGTCTGCTGCCCGATCTAAAGGCCGTCTAAATCGCGCCTCGCGCGGCGCTCTGTGCCACCGGCAAGGCGCCTTTGTTATTCCCTACTGCGTGCGCTTCGACGACAGCGCCGTGAGCTCCTGCATCGTCTGCTCGGCGCGCTTGCTGATCGCCGCTAACGATTCCGTCTGCGACTTCTGTGCCATTTCAGCAAGCTCGCGCATGTTTTCGAACGCCGTCTGCAGCGACTCCTGGATGAACGCCCCCCGCTTTGCCATCGCCTCCGCTGCATTGTCGCCGCTCATCCGGCCCGCTGCGGCCTGAATCGCCTGCGCGCTCGCATTGAGCATCTCTGTTTGCTTTCGAACCAACGCCTGCATGCCTTCATACGCGAGTGTGTTGGCCTTCGCGAGTGCTTCTACGTCCTTGCGCCGCGCTTCCAGCAACGACGTCATATCGACGCCGGGAAACTTGAAGCTCTCCAGGATCTTGCTGAAATCAGCGATCTGCGTAACAGGTGTTGCCATGGTGACTCTCCTTTCGACATGTTGTTGAACAATCAGTAGCGTGACTAGCTTGTGGCATCGTCCGCCATCGTCCGCTGCAGGATGACCGCGTGCCGGCTGAACGTCCGCGCCTCGCCATCGGAAACACGGTCCGCTCATATACTTCGTTGATGACATCGGCGGCCGACAGAAAGAACGCGAGCACGGCAGTGAGCAGACCGCCATATCCGCCCGCCATCCGCAACGCTACCGAGCCCGTCCATTCGCCACCGGCGAGCAGGAGAAAACGTGATCCATAACGCCAGAAAAATGAACTGGAGCGGCGCGCGCGGCGAGCGGAACGTGGCAAGCCACATGTAGAACATGAAGACGCCCCAGAGAAACAGATACCAGCCGATGAAGGCGGCAGGCACCTTCGCATGGAAGTCAAGGCGGCGCGAAATGTGATGAAGGGAGGCTGCCGATGCAGGCGATCGACGACGATCATGCCGCGCGGGGCCGTCTCGGGCGCCTTTCAGTGGGACTGCGGAGCGTCTACACCACAGTGCGCGCGCCCCGGGGCAAAGTCGGTACGGTAGCGTACGGGTTCGAGCGTACGCAGCGTGGAAGGGAAACCCGATTGGACGCTCGACGAGCAGCGTACCCACCACCGGGCGCTGCTCTCGACATGTGAAACCGCACTTCGCGACTGGCAAGTGCGGTCATAGCCTGCAAAAATGGCGAAGGCCGTTCAAAGGAAAACCGTCGAAATCCAGGGAATAAAGGCAATTGCGATCAGTCCAAGAAGCAGCATGCCGAGATAGATCCAGATCCGCCTGAGCCCCGCTTCCGGCGACACCTCGCCGATGATGCACGCTGCGTAATAGCACAAGCCGAACGGCGGCGCGAACACCCCGAGCCCCATTGCGAGCACGACGACCATCGCATAGTGCACTTCGTGTATCCCGAGCTGATGCGCAACCGGAAACAACAGCGGCCCGAACAGCACGATGGCGGGAATGCCCTCCAGCACGCTGCCAAGCACGATGAACGCAGCGATCGATACCAGCATGAAGCCCGCGGCACCGCCAGGGACTCTCGTCATCATGTTCGCAAGGTCGTGCGAGAAGCCGGACTGCGTCAACGCCCAGCCCATCGCGCTCGCCGCCCCGACGATGAACAGAATCGCGCCGGATAGTGCCGCCGTCTGCAGCAGCATCGGCATGATCGCTTTCCACTTGAGGCCGCCGCGATAGATCAGGAGGCCGATCACGAGCGAATAGGCGATGCCGATCGTCGATACCTCCGTCGCGGTCGCGATGCCTTCGACCACCGCGCTGCGAATCAGAAACGGCAGCAGTAGCGCTGGTAATGCGATTACGAACGTGCGACGCACCTGCGACCACGGCGCCCTCACCGCGCCAGCGCGGCTCTCCGCCGTTTCTTCCTCGCGCCCCGCACGCCACCACGCGACGACGCCGAGCACGAAAGCAAGTACGATCGCCGGCAAAATGCCCGCGGTGAAGAGCGCCGCGATAGATATGCCCGTCACCGACGCGATCGCGATCAGCACGAGCGACGGTGGAATCGTTTCGCTCATCGCACCGGACGCCGCGAGCAGCGACACCAACTCGCCGTCTTTCATCCCGCGCTTGCGCATCTCGGGGAAAAGCACGGGCGCAACCGCCGCCATATCGGCTGTTTTCGATCCGGAGATGCCCGAGATCAGCAGCATCGCTCCGAGTAGCACATACGACATGCCTCCCCGAACATGACCGAGCAGCGAAGCGAGAAACGCGACCATCACGCGCGCGACGCCCGTCACATGCACGAGTTGGCCGAGCAGCACGAACATCGGCACGGCGAGCAGGATCAGTGTGCTCATGCCCTCATCCATGCGTCCGACCACGACGCTGAGCGGCGTCGACGTGGTGGTCAGCAGATAGGCGCTCGTCGCGAGCGAGAACGCGAAGGCGATCGGCACGCCGGCCATCACCGCCGCGCCAAGCACGCCGACAAAAAACACGAGTAGCGCGCCCTGCCCCATGTGCGTCAAGGGCCCCTTGGCGAGAAAGCAGCCGAACGCGATCAGCAGGATGAGCGCCAGCGCACCGACGATATGACGCCGGTCATGCCGTGCAAGACGCAGCCCGCAACTGACCAATGCCGCCGCACAGCCGAACGGAATCGCCAGCGCTCTCACCGAGCCCGACCAGCCGAGCGCCGGCGTTTCGACGAATGCCTGATCCTGCACATAGTCGAACGCTGGATGCATCACGAGCGCGAAGAAGGCGGCCGCGGCAGTGACCGCCAGCGTCTCGGCCCACGCCTGTGCGCGCGGCGTCATGTGTGATACGAAAAAGGTCAACCGCATGTGACATGAACGCTGCACCGCGAGCGCGCTGCCCAGCATCGCAAGCCAGAGGAACAGGATGGACGCGAGTTCGTCCGACCAGATGAGCGGTTGATGAAACACCGCACGCGCGACGATGCCGACGAACAGCAGCACAACCTCGCCGACGACCGCGGCTGCGGCGAGCACTTCGATGCCACGGCGCAACCAGCGTTCGATGCCGGTCTCGCCGTGATTGTCGCGTACGAACGACGGCCCCGGCACCTCCAGATTGTGTGCGGCGCTCATGATATTTTCCCCGTCACCGCTTCGAGGGCACTCCAGGGACCGGCACCGAACTTGTCGCGCCATTGCGCATAGAAGCCGGCTTTCGAGAGCGCTGCGCGAAACGCGTCCCTGTCCGCGGGAACGAACGTCAGTCCCTTGCTGGAAAGCTGGGACTTCAGCGACGTGTTCAACCGCGCGACATCCGCACGCTGCTCGACACTCGCTCGATCGAATTCGCGTCTCACGATCGTCTTGAGATCGTCGGGCAGTGCGTTGAATGCGCGCGGATTGCCGAGCAGCCAGAACGGGTCCCAGATGTGGTTGGTCTCAGCCACGTATTTCTGCACTTCATAAAGCTTGCCCGCCTCAATCGTGACGAGGCCGTTTTCCTGGCCGTCCACGAGATGCGTCTGCAACGCGGTGTAGAGCTCGTTGAAGTTGATCGACGTAGGGTTTGCGCCTAGTGTCTGGAAGAGCGACGTGAACATCGGCGAGACCGGCACGCGAATGCGGTAGCCGCGCAAGTCGTCGGGTGCTTTGATCGGTTTCGTGGCGGACGTGATCTGCCGGAAGCCGTTGTCCGCCGCCTTCGACACCGACACATACCCGCTCTTGTCGATCTGCGTGCGAATGATCTTGCCGAGATCGCCATCGACGCCGCGCCAGACCTGATCGTAGTCGGAGAACGCGAAGCCGAGATTGGTGATCGCCGCGAGCGGAATCACGGTCGACATCACCGAGCCTGAGATGTTGAGGAACTCGACGGCGCCCGAGCGCGTCTGCGAGAGCAGATCGGTGTCCGAGCCGAGTTGCGATGCGGGGAAGAAGCGGATTTCGAGCCTGCCGCTGCTCGCCTCGCGTATGCGGTCGATGGCTTCCTTGAGCCGCGCATTGATCGGCTGATTAAGGGATTGCCCGGTGGCGAGCTTGTAGGTGAACTCTGCGGCGCGTGCGGGCCGGGTCCATATCGTTACCAGCGGAAGGGCGGCCGCGGCCTTCAACACCGCGCGTCGCGAGAGGCGGCGCGGCGAGTTCGACGTGCTCATGATGCTGTCTCCTGTTTATGAACTTGCGTGTCCACGCGCCACTTTGTCTGTATGGCGTCGCGGCACGTCGCGACACTTGTTCGACTCTCGTCGAGGCGCCGCCGGTCCTGCGTGTGCAAAATATAAGAGGCTTGTTGGTGAAGGACAATTCAATTATTTTGCGCAAAGGTGTAGCCAATCTAAAGGGTGAGTCATGTATCTGCCATTGCGGGCCATCAGTGTTTTTCATGCGGCTGCGAGTTCGGGGAGCATCTCTCGCGCAGCCGCGGAACTGAACGTCACACCATCGGCCGTCAGCCAGCAAATCCAGTCTCTGGAGACGCATCTGGGCACTACGTTGATGACGAAGGTCGGACGTGGTGTGGCATTGACCGAAGCAGGCGAGCGCTACTTCGCGATGATTTCAGAAGAGATCGACCGCATCGCCGACGCGACTCAGCGTATACGCGGGTTGCGCTCCGTCACGCTCCTGACCGTGCGCGCGACGCCAACGCTGTCCACCAAGTTTCTCCTGCCGCGCCTGCGCTCGTTCCTCGACGGTCATCCCGATCTCGAAGTGCGTCTTAACGGCACCAATGAAATGACCGACTTCGCGCAGGAATCCGTCGATATCGAGATTCGTCACGGCACCGGGCAATGGCCGGGCTTGTATGTCGAGGCGCTGACCGAGGAATCGTTCCTGCCGGTCTGCTCACCCGCGTACTGCGCACCGTCGAGTCTCGATGCCGCCGAACTGCGGCGCCATCGGCTCATCTATTCGATCAAGTCGCAGGTCCAGTGGCCGCACTGGTTCTCGGTGGCGCGCACAGAACCGCTCGATCCGGGGCAGCGCGTGCTCTTCGACCGCAGCCATATGGCGATCGATGCCGCCGTCGACGGCATGGGCATTGCCCTCGAAAGCACGCTCATGATGTGGCGCGAACTGCGCGACGGCACGTTGATCTGCCCTGTGCGTGAGCCTCCGGAGATACGGCTGACGACGCAGTGGGTCGTCTGTCCGTTCGAGCATCTGCACAAGAAGAAAGTGATCCTGTTCCTCGACTGGCTGCGCGCCGAGCGTGCCGCCTGGCAAGCCGCTTCGTAGCGTGCCGCCGCCCGCTGACGTTGAAGCCTGGCTAACAAATCGCCTCGGAAATGTTAATTGTTCTGGCTGAACCCCCTGACTACACTTGCTCGCAAGTAAGGCGCACCGCTGTCATGCCTTCGAACACGCCTCCCCGGCCACTCACCGCGCGCCGCGCTCGCGGCCACGATCCATAGTCTCGACCACAAAGGATTGCAAATGAATCTCTCCAGTCTGCTCCAGGCACGCAACGCTTCCGGACGCCCCGTACGCGTCGGCCTGATCGGCGCCGGCAAGTTCGGCTCGATGGTGCTGTCGCAGGCCCGCCATATCGAAGGGCTGCATGTCGTAGGCGTCGCCGATCTCGACGTCGGCAAGGCGCGCGCATCGCTTGCGCGAGTCGGCTGGCCTGCCGAACAATACGGCGCACGCACCCTCTCCGATGCCGTCGAGACCGGCGCCACCTGCGTCCTCGACGATGCCGCCGCACTCGCCGCCTGCGGGGAAATCGAATGCATCATTGAAGCGACGGGCCATCCGATCGCCGGCGTGCGTCACGCACTGGCCGCAATCGAAGGCAACAAGCATGTGGTGATGGTCAACGTCGAGGCCGACGCGATGTGCGGCCCGCTGCTCGCCGCCCGCGCTCGCGAGCGCGGTCTCGTCTACAGCATGGCATACGGCGATCAGCCCGCGATCATCTGCGAACTGGTGGACTGGGTGCGCTCGTGCGGCTTCGAGCTGATCTCGGCTGGCAAGGGCATGAATTTCGAGCCGCGCTATCGCTATTCGACGCCGGACACGGTATGGAGCTTCTTCGGCTGGACCGAGGAAGAAGTGGCCAAGGGCGACTTCAACCCGAAGATGTACAACTCCTTCACCGATGGCACGAAGGCCGCGATCGAAATGGCTGCGGTCGCGAACGGAACCGGCCTCGACTGTCCGGACAACGGCCTCGCCTTTCCTCCCGCTGGCCTGCATGATCTGGCGCGCGTCTTTCGGCCGGCGCAAGACGGCGGACGCTTGTCGCGCAGCGGTCTCGTGGACATCGCCGCGAGCCAGGAACCGGACGGCCGCGAAGTGCTCAACAACATCCGCTACGGCGTCTTCGTCACGTTCAAGGCGCCGAACGAATACGCGCGCGCGTGCTTCAAGCAGTACGGCCTGCTCGTCGATCCGACCGGCTGGTACGGCTCGATGTGGCGTCCGTTCCACATGATCGGTCTCGAAACCAGCGTGAGCGTGTTGTCGGCCGTCTTGCGCGGCGAGGCCACGGGTTCGTCCAAGGAATTCCGCGGCGACGCCGTGGCGACCGCCAAGCGCGACCTCAAGCCGGGCGAGACGCTAGACGGCGAAGGCGGCTACGCAGTCTGGGCCAATGCGATCCCGGCATCGAAGAGCCTCGCCATCGGCGGCCTGCCGATCGGGCTCGCGCACAACGTCAGACTCAAGCGCCCGGTCGCCAAGGACACCATCGTGCGCTTCGAGGACGTCGAACTGGAACGCGATCTCGATGTCGTCGCGCTGCGTCGCGAGATGGAGCAGAGCGCGCTCGGCAAGCCCGCGAAAGCAGCGTGAAGTGCGCACATCATGTGCATCGATTGGAGAGTCCAGCATGGATAGCCGAACGGAAGCATTCGTCGTCGTCGCGGAGTTCGAAGTGAAGGCCGAGTGTGTGCGCGACTTCCTTGCACTCGCACGCGACGACGCGCGGCACTCGCTTGCCGACGAGCCCGGTTGCCGGCAGTTCGACATCGTCCAGTTCGAAGAAACGCCGGCGCGCGTCATGTTCTACGAGGTGTACGACAATCGCGCCGCGTTCGATGCGCACTTGCAGACCTCGCACCTCGATCGGTTTCGTGCCGGCTTTCCGGCGCTGATCGTGAAGGAGCGCCCGGTGTGCTTCGGCCGTCGCGAGCCTGCATGATGCGCGCGAGCCTTGCAGTAGGTTTCATCGGCACGGGCATCATGGGCTTGCCGATGGCCCGGCGCGTGGCCGGCGCCGGCTACCGGGTCGCGGCGTGGAACCGCACCCGGGACAAGGCGGCGCCGCTCGTGTCGGCGGGCATCGAGGTGGTCGGTCATGCAAGCGAAACTGCGCGCGATGCGGACGTTGTCATCTGCATGCAGAGCTCGGGCGCCGCGTGCGACGACCTCCTGCTTGGCGACGACGGGATCGTCGCCAGGATGCGTGCGGGCAGCGTGCTGATCGTGATGAGTTCGATTCCTGTCGATACCGCGCAGCGCCACGCGCAGGCCGCAGCGGCGCGTGACGTCGGCTATCTCGACGCGCCCGTTTCTGGCGGCGAGAAAGGCGCGCAGGACGGCACGCTCGCGATCATGGCCGGCGGCGAGGCGGAGGTATTCGAACGCGTGCGCGCCGTGCTGCAGACGATGGGCCGTCCGACGCGCATCGGCCCGGCGGGCACGGGCCAGCTCGCGAAGCTCGTCAACCAGATGATGGTCGCGAGCACGATCGCCACCGTCGCCGAAGCGATGCTGCTCGCGGAACGCGGCGGCGCCGATCCCGCGCAGGTCCGCGCGGCGCTCCTCGGCGGATTCGCCGACTCGACGATCCTGCGTCAGCACGCGGCACGCATGATCGCGCAGGATTTCAAGCCGGGTGGGCCGGCCAAGTATCAGATCAAGGATACGAAGACGGCGCTCGGTTTCGCGCACAGCGTGGGGCTGGAGCTGCCGGTGCTGGGGCTCGTCGACGGCCTCTTCACCGACATGGTCGAGCATGGTGACGGTGAGCTGGATCACAGCGCGTTGATCCGCGAACTACGCAGGCGCAATGGCTTGCCGGTGGCGTGACGGCGTGACGAATGCATCGCGGCTTTTTCTCACGACTTCGCTTTTCGCATTCGCATCGCCGTTTCCGCGAACAGTCGATCACCACCTCGCGCAGCCAGCGATCGCCTTCGTCGCGGTGGACTTTCGACCGGCTTGACCCATTCGCCCCCCGCCGGGAACCCGGTCAATCGACCCTGCGCACCTTCCGGCGCCCCGTGCCGCACTCATACGCGTACGCATAGCCGAGCAACGCGGCCTCATCCCACTGCCGTCCGACGAAGATCAGCCCGAACGGGGAGCCCGACCGATAGTAGCCCGCCGGCACTGCGATGCCCGGTAGACCCGCGATATTGATCTCGCCGACCGTCGTCTCCTGGATGAGGTCCTTGCCGTGAAGCGGCGGAAGCTCGCATCGCATCTGCGGAAAGACGAGCGCGTCGAGCCGATGCGTGCTCATCACCCTATTGAAGATCGTCAGATAGCGCGCCTTCAGTTCGATGAATTCGGGCATCTCGGGCGGCAGCGACGGATCGGCCAGCGCCGAGCGGAAATCCGCGAGGCTATGCAGATAGCCAAGCACGCCTTCGGGGCCGAATGCATCGTCGTCCCTCGTCGCTTCGGCGAATTCCGCGAAGCTCTTGAGCGGCGCATGCTTGCCGAGCCGTTGCAGATACTTCTCGAGATCGTACGGAATGGATTCGAGACCGCGCGCATCGAAATGCTCCAGCGGCGGCGTCGGCTTCCTCAAGTCGGCGAAACCGGAGCCCGAGAAAGGATCGTCCATCAGGACCGCGCCCAGCCGCGTCAACTCATTCTTCACGCGCTCGTACAGCGCGGCGGCTTCATCCGAAAGCGGCTGCGTGCGCCATCCGGGGCCGTATAAGCCGATACGCTTGCCCTTCAACGCGTCCGGCTTCAGCGTCGACGCATAACCGCTCTCCGGTTGACGGCCGACGCTGGCGAGCGTCTTCGGATCTTCGCTCGAATAGCCGGCAAGCGCGTCGAGGCACAGCGCCGCATCCCGCACATTACGCGCAATCGGTCCCACGACGTCGCGATTACCGGACAGCGGAACGACGCCCGCGTTCGGCACGAGCCCGATGGTCGGTTTGATGCCGACGAGATCCTGCGCCGAAGCCGGGTTCTGGATCGATCCGCCGGTCTCCTCGGCGAGTCCGAGCACCGCCATGCCCGACGCCACCGCCGCTGCCGTCCCAGCGCTGCTGCCGCCCGGCACGCGGTCGGGCATTGACACATTTATGGTCGGCCCGGCCCAGCTATCGTTCGCATGCGATCCGGTGTGACTCAGAATCGGCACGTTCGTCTTCCCGAGCAGGATCGCGCCCGCGCGCCGCATGCGCGCAACGACCGGCGCATCGCGCTCGGGCATCAGATCGATGCCGCCCCGCTTGCTGTACAGCTTCGCCCATCCCGCCGTGGTCGGAAAGCCGACCATGTCCATCGGATCCTTGATGACCACCGGCACGCCCGCGAGCGGCCCCAGGGATTCACCGGCAGCACGCCGTTCGTCGATTCTGCGCGCATCGTCGATTGCATCCGGGTTCAGGAAGATCAGCGCGTTGTACTTCACGTTGTCGCGCTCGATTCTGTCGAAGCAGGCACGCGTCAGTTGCTCGGCCGTAAACGTGCCCGCCCGAAAACCCGCCTGCACGGCGTCGACCGTGAGAGCGTCCAGATCGATGTCCTTTGCACTGCCCTGTTCCATTCGATGCTCCTGTTGAATTGCCGCTCAAAGCTGCACGCCGCGCGTGAGCGCACCATCGACGACGAAGTTCGCCCCGCTCACGAAGCTTGCCGCCGGACTCGCGATAAACGCCACCGCGTTGGCGATTTCCTGCGGCCGGCCCATGCGTCCGGTCGGATTCAATGCGAGCGCGCGTTCGAACAGCGCTGCATCGTTATGTTCGATCCAGTCCCATACGCCGCCCTCGAAATACACGTTGCCCGGCGACACAGTATTCGCTCGGATGCCCTTCGACGCGAGTTGATTCGCGAGCCCCTGCATGTAGTGAACGAGCGCGGCCTTGAATACGCCGTACGGCCCCGCCGCGAAGTCGATCTCGCGTCCCGACACGCTGGATATCGCGACGATCGAAGCGGCCCGGCTCGCCTCGAGAAACGGCATGGCGGCATCGACGAGATTGACCGTTCCGAGCAGGTCCGTCTCGAATTCCTTGCGCCACGATCCGATGTCGTTGCCGATCGCAAGCGCACTCACGTTGGCCACGATGATGTCGAGCCCGCCCCACTGCGCACCGACACGCGCGACCCACGCCTTGAGCGCATCGCCGTCCGATACATCGATGGCCGCGCCCGATGCCCGTGCGCCGCTCAGTTCGGCGAGCACGCTCGCGGTCGCTTCGACGGCGGCTTCGTCGCGCGCGCAGATAGCCACATCCGCGCCTTCCGCTGCCAATGTTCGTGCTATGGCAAGCCCGATGCCCTTGGTGCCGCCGGTGACGATCGCCTTCAAGCCTTTCAGTTGCAGGTCCATGTTTGCCGCTCCTGTGCGTGTCGATCAGAAAACGTGACGGCGCGCTCACTCTTTCTCGCGTCCGTCCCCGGATGTCATGCCGCGCGCAATCTGCAACACTTCGCCCGCCTGAATGACGGAATGACAGATGTCGTCGATGGTCACGCGCTTCTCCATCGCCTGGGCGCGCAGCATGTCGTATGCATCGCGCTCACTCACGCGATGCATGATCATCAGAATGTTTTTGGCTTCCTGCAGATGCCGGCTGTCGAGCAGTTTCTGTTCGAGCTTGGCGATGCGCTGCGCGTGCTGACGCGAACGCTTCGCGTGATGCAACGCCATCACCACGGTCGACAGCAATCCCGATGCGCGAATCGGCGTGGTGACGATGCCATCGGCGCCGAGCTTGATGGCCTGATCGATGAACGTCGGATTCTCATAGGCCACCACGCAGATCAAGGGCGGCGCATCCGGTCCGGACCATTCGCCCTTCGGCGCACGCTCTTCCGGCAGTAGCGCGCGAAACACGAGGTCGACGCATTCGGGCAGCGTGTCCGTCGGCGGCCAACATCGCTCCACCTGAAAGCCCATGCGCCGCAGATGGTTCGCGAGCGTTTGCCCGTCGTCGTCATCCGGATGGAAAACGACCACGCGCGCATTGCGCTCGAGGATCGAACTGGTGAGGCTTCGCTGGCCTCTGTCCGCGCGCGCGCTCACGTCAGTAATCCCGCGTGCTCAACTTCGTGACCCAGTCCCCGAGCGTCTGACGCGTCATGTACGGATCGGGGCCGACAGCGAACTTCGATTCGCGCAGGATGGTGAACTGGCCGTGCGCATTCGCCCGGCCGATGCGCGGATAAAGCGCCATGTGATGATTCACGGGATCGATGCGCACGCGGCCTTGCGGCGCGGTGAATTCCGAACCGAGCAGATGCGGCATGATGGTCGCAAGCTCGTCCGAGCCTGCGCGCGCGAATGCTTCGGCGAACATGTGCATCTGGTAATACGCAGCCTCCCAGTTCATGTCCGTGGGCGTATCCGTGCCGTAGCGCGACTGATGATGCGCGACCGCGCGATGATTCTCTTCGGTGTCGATGCTCTGGAAATAAGGCGCCGCCGTGATATGCCCCGCCGCGATGCCGCGTTCCATCGCGTGAATTTCGGTCTCGGAGGTATTGAGACTGCCGATGGGCATCGTGGCCGGATCGAAGCCGGCATGCGCATAGGCATCGTAGAGGTACGGCACGGTCTCCCCGATCACCGTGCAGAAGATCCAGTCCGGCGACTTGCGCCTGATGTCCGCAATGACGTGCGCGAACTGATCGCGCGTCGCATCGAGCGGCAGATACCGCTCGCCGAGAATCGCGCCTTCAGGATGCTGAAGCAGCAGTTCCTGCATCGTACGATTGCACTCGTACGGATAGACATAGCTCGAGCCGACGAAGTACACGCGCGCGCCGAACGTCTCGGTCATGAAGTCCGCGAGCTGCACACCATTCTGATTGGGCGACGCGCCGCTATAGATGATGTTGTCCGAATACTCGAAGCCCTCGTACATCTGCGCGTAGATCAGCAGACGGTTGTGCTTTTCGACGACGGGCAGCATCGCCTTGCGACTGGTCGACGTATAGCCGCCGAAGATGGTATTGACGCCGTCCTTCACGATCAGCCGCTCCGCAAGCTCACGAAACGACACCGGATCGGAGCCGGGATCGTAATGAAGGACGACGAGTTCGCGTCCGTCGATACCGCCGCGCGCATTGATTTCCTCGACAGCGAGGCAGGCGCCGCGCCACTGAGACTGCTCCAGCAACGCGGTCGAACCGCGCGTCGAGCACAGCAGGCCCACTTTGATGGGGTCGGACAAAGCCATTTCGTGACACGCTCTCTAATGCGCGCGAAGCGGTCCCTCCGCGCTTTGGTCGTCTCTGCTTCTATTCGTCTGACAGATGTTTTACTTGAGGTAGTGCTTGGCGACCATCGCGCCAACCGTGTATTTTGGATCGACAAAATTGCCGAGGCGAACGCGCCCGACCTGACTCAGCATCATGTACGCGTCCCACTTGTCGAAGCCATACTCGGCGGCCATCCATAGCACGAGTTCGCGATAGGCGATGCGCGTCGCATCCTCAAGCGGCCGCGCGCTGCCGATGCTCATCAGCGCATCCTCGTTTTCGAGCCGCGGCCAGTCGATCTTCCATCCTTTGATGAGATCGACGCGAACGGTCGTCGTGCTTTGATACTCCACTGCCGTGCCGCACACTTCGCCGTCGCCCTGACAGGCATGCGCATCGCCGATAAAGAGACGCCCGCCGGGCGAGCGAACCGGCAGATACGTGATGCTCCCCGGCCCCATGTCCGGCACATCCATGTTGCCGCCGTGATTGTCGGGCGTGAGCGAATTGATCGAATCTATTTCCGGCGAAAGACTCAACGTGCCGATATGCGGCTTATACGGCAACGTGTTGCGCTTGCTCCAGTACACGTTCTCTTCGTCGATCCTGATCTTGCGCACGACTTCCGGCAAAGGCTCGTTGAGCAGCGCGGTGTAGTCGGTGCCCGTCAGTCCGCCGAAGTTCGGAATCATGCAGCAGAAGCCGTGCGGATCGTCGCCGCGCGGCGCCATCTTCTCGATGTACACCGCGACCACATCGCCCTTCTCCGCGCCTTCGATCATGATCGGCCCGTTCTGCGGATTGAGAAACGGCACCTGGAGCACCTGAGAGGGCTTGTCGGTCTCCTCCCTGATCTTGCCTTCGAAGGCATCGCGCGTTTCCACCACGACGCGATCCCCGGGCTTCACGTGCAGCACCGGCTGCGAATACGGCCCGATGGTGTAGTGATATGTCTTCTGCTTCTCTTCGGTGAGGTGATGCTCCACCGGTTCCCGATCCGCGCCGACACCGCGCTTCATCATGATCGATTCTTCAAGCCATTTCATGTTCCGCTCTCCGTCACAGTGCCAGATACTGGCGAATCAGTTGCTCGTCTCCGAGTTGCGCGGGGCTCAATGTTTCGACGATACGGCCCTTGTCCATCACGCAGCAGCGTGTCGCGATACGCTCGACCATGCCCATGTCCTGCTCGACGAGCACCACGCCGATGCCCGTCTCGCACGCGATCTGCTGCAGCGTCTCGCCGATCAGATCGACGATCGACGGCTGTATGCCTTCCGAGGGTTCATCGAGCAACAGCACCTTGGGCGCGCTGATGAGCGCGCGCGCAATGGCGAGTTGCTGCTGTTCCCCGCCGCTCATGGTCCCGGCCTTCTGCGTGTAGCGTTTCTTCAGGATAGGAAAATAGCCGACGACCTGCTCGCGCATCTGCGCTGCCTGCGCGCGATTCGCCTGCGCGCCGACCTGCAGGTTTTCGGCGACCGTCAGCGCGCCGAATATCTCGCGGCCTTGCGGCACGTAGCCCATGCCTTTCTGCGCGCGAACGTACGGTTTCTCGTGGCCGATCGCTTCGCCGTCGAGCCTGATTTCACCGGCATCGAGTTTGACGAGACCGATCAGCGCGCGCATCAGCGTGGTCTTGCCGACGCCATTGCGCCCGATCAGCGCCAGCACCTCGCCTCGCCCGATGCCGACCGATACGCCGTTGAGCACCCGGCCGCCGCCATATCCCGCTTCCACGCCTGACACCTCGAACAACGCGCTCATTTCTTCTTCCCCAGATAGACTTCCGCGACATCGTCGCGCGCGAGGATGTCTTCGAGCGGCCCGTCCGCGAGCAGGCTTCCGCCGTGCAGGACCGTCACGCGCGACGCGATCTGCTTGACGAAGGTCATGTCGTGCTCGACCACCATCATCGTAAGACCGGCCGCCGACAGACGCTTGATCAGCTCGCCCGTCGCGTGCGTTTCCTCCACCGACATACCCGCCACGGGTTCATCGAGAAACAGCAGTTTCGGCCGCAGCGACACGGCCATCGCGATTTCGAGCCACTGCTTCTTGCCGTGTGACAGATTGCGCGCGAGCACGTGCTCTTCGTTTTCCAGCATGAAGCGTTGCAGCAATTCGTCGAGGCTTTCGGGGCGATCGTCCTTTGCGCGATGCAGCGACAGTGTCAGATGCTGGCGCACGTTCAGGTCCGGGAACACGCCGGGAATCTGGAACTTAATGCTCATGCCCATGCGGATGCGCTCGTGCGGGAGCACATGGCTCATGTCCTGGCCAAGAAACATCACGCTGCCTTCCGAGGGACGATGCTCGCCCGTGATGAGCTTGAAGAACGTGCTCTTGCCCGCGCCGTTCGGCCCGATCACGCAGCGAATCTCGCCCGCGTCGATCCTGAAGTCGATACCGTTGATGACGTGCGCGCCGCCGAAGTGCTTCTTGAGTCCGCGCGTTTCGAGTAGCGTCGTCATGACTTCCCCTCCTCTCGCTTGAGACACGCGCCACCGTGGCGGGTGCCGTCGCTCGTGCGGCTGGAGAAACGTTTGAGCTGCCGCGTGACGAAGGGCAGCAGGCCTTCGGGCGCGGCCAGCACGACGATCAGCAGGATCGCCCCTAGCAGGATCAACGCGTACTGGCTGCCGTACACCGCGAGATTCTGCGAGAGCCAGACGAGCAACGCGGTGCCGAGAATGGTTCCGCCGATGCTCTTGCGGCCCGACGTCGCGACCCAGATGACCGGCATCGCGGCGGCCGTGAGACCCATCGTCGATGGTGTGATGTAGGCGCCCCAGATGGTGTACAGCGCGCCCGACACGCCACCCAGCGTGCAACCGAGCACGAACACGAGCAATTGATGACGGCGAATATCGACGCCCAGCATCTCCGCACGTTGCGGGTTCTCGCGGATCGCGATGAGCGTGAGACCGAAAGGGCCGTCGAGCAGCTTGCGCATGACGGCGTACACCGCGATCAGCAGGATCAGCACGAGGTAATAGAAGCTCGCGTTCTCCAGCGTGAGCGGTCCGCCCGGCCAGGGAATCGTCAGCGGCGACATGCCGCCCATGCCGTTGTAGCCGTTGAGCCGCGCCTCGCCGATCGCCCACTGCGGCCCGGCCGTCTGCGACATGAAGGTCTCGAGCACGAGCGTCACCGAAAGCGTGACGATGCCGATGAACACGCCCTTGATGCGGCCATAGAAGATCATGTATCCGATCAGCGTCGCGACCGCGACGCTCACCGCCAGCCCCGCGCCGAGACCGAGCCACGACTCGAACCACGTGTCGTTGTAGTTCAGCGTGAAGATGCCGTAGCTATATCCCGACAGCCCGAAGAAGGCCGTCTGTCCGAACGACAGGATGCCGCCATAGCCCCACATCGCCGCAAGGCCGACCGCGCTGAATGCCCATAGCAGGCAGTACGCGAGATTGCCGCTGGTGTTCGCATCGACGACGAGCGGCAGACACAGCGCAATGAGCCACGGCACGGTTTGCAGCGCACGCGGGCAAGCGCTCATGGATGGCATTTTCGTTTGCTTCACGTCTGCCTCCTAGCGCAAGCGGGTGAAGAGATTACCGAGGCCTTGCGGCATCAGCCGGATCACGACGATGACCGTCACCAGCAGGCCGATCTGCCCGAACAGTTGCCCGTAAGACGCCGTGAGCCCCGTCTGGATGATGGCGAGCACGCCAGCGGCTGGTGTCGTACCGGCGATCACGTTCGCGCCGCCGACCACCACCGAAACGAAAGCCTGCACGATGAAGTTACTGCCCATCGTCGGCACCGCCGTCATCGTCGGGGCGTAGAGCGCGCCGGTGAGACCCGCGAGCCCTGCGCCGAGCGCGAAGGTCAGCGTGTAGAGCCGGTCCGTGCGCAGGCCGAGGCATTGCGCGATATTCGCGTTCTGGATCGTTGCGCGTGCGCAGACGCCGTAATTCGTCTTGAAGAACAGCAGATAGAGGCCGAAAAGAATCGCCAGCGCAATGAGCGGCAGCACGGCGCGATAAGTCGAAAACGAATAATCGCCGAGCGAGAACGAGCCGAACGGCGTGCCGATGCCTTCGATGGATGGACCGGCGACGAGCAGCATCGTCTGCTGCACGATGAGGCTGATCGCCCATGTCGCCACGACGGAATCGAACAGCCGGTCGTAGAGGTGACGGATCACGAGCCTTTCGACGATCACGCCCGCGAGCGCCGCGGCGATCGCGCCGAGCAGCATGGCGAGCGGCAGCGGCACGCCGCGCTTCGCCGCGATGATGGTGACGTACGCCCCGCACATGATGAACTCGCCGTGCGCGAGATTGATGACGCCCATCATGCCAAAGATCACCGCGAGACCGAGCGCCGCGAGCACCAGATAGGCGAAGTTGTCGCCGAACTGATAAACGAGCGAATAGACATTCGGTAGAGTGGCCATGCATCCTCCACGTTCAGGAGGCCGGCGCCCTGCGTCTGTCGAACGCGCGCCGGCCTCGGATCAGGACTTCTTGGGAAGATTCGACGGCGTGTACTGACGGTGATCGGGCTTGTTCGGCAGATCGCATCCGACCTTTCCGAGCCAGTACGGCTGGACGTCGTCCCACACCTTCGGAATGTCTACGGAGTGATCTTCCTTCACGTGCACCAGATAGATCGTGTGGCTCGCGTGGTGGCTCTTCGGATCGATGCAGACCTTGCCCTGCGCGCCCGTCGTGCAGATGTCGCCGCTTTCCAGCGCCTTGCGCACCGCATCCTGACTCGTCGACTTCGCCTTTTCCACGGCCGCCTTGTAGAGGTAGATGGCGTCGTAGGCGTTCGCCGCTTCCTGGTTGATGTACGGCTCGTTCGGGAACTTGGCGTGAAAGCGCTTCTTGAAGTCGTTGCTCGCCGGTGAATCCACTTCTTCGACGTAATTCGCGGTCACGTACATGTCCTTGAGCGCGGGCGGTTTGAAGCGCTTGTGCTCGTATGCCTGACCGACGTTGACCGAACTCGCCATCGGAAGGTTCAGATGCGCCGACGCCTGTTGCTCGTAGTACGAGGCCTGATTCGCGCCGACCAGCAGCGTGACCACGAAGTCGGGCTTTGCCTTTTGAATGTTCTGGATCGTCTGGCCGAACTGCGACACGGACAGCGGAATGAATTCCTCACCAGCCATCGTGCCGCCGTTTTCCTTGACGATATTGCGCACCCATTCCGCCGAAATCTGCCCGAAGTTGTAGTCGGCTGCGATCGTGTACACCTTCTTGCCGTACTTCTGCATCATCCATGGAATGAGTGTCGAGAATTGCTGCTCGGGCACCGCGCCGGTGACGAAAGTGTTCGTATCGCAGACGCCGCCTTCGTACTGGTTGTCGTACCAGTAAAGCTGATGGGCACGGTCCATGATGGGCCGAATCGCTTCGCGCGAGGCGCTGGAGAACGCGCCGAAGATGACATCGGGCTTGTCCGTCTGGACGAGGCGCCGCGCGAGTTCCTGAAACTTGGTGTTGTCCGACTGCGTGTCGTACGCGATCAGCGTCACCGGACGTCCGAGAATGCCGCCCTTCGCGTTGATTTCATCGACCGCGAGTTGTGTGGCGTGGATCTTCGGAATGGTTGCCAGTGCGAAGTTTCCCGAAGCGTCCTCGAGCAAGCCGATTTTCACGGGATCGGCGGCGCTCGACGCGAGCGAAGTCACTGCAAGTCCTGCGGTGAGGGCGAGACGCATCCAGCCCGACGGCTTCAGCAACATGCGGGTTCTCCAGTGATGAGCGCTATAACAAGGGGGAAATTTCGGACAAAAAAAAGCCCCCTGACGAACCGTCGGTTCGTCAGGGGGCTTCTGTGCCGAGTCCTCGGGCGGACATCTTTGTCGGGCCTCGAGGAATGGGCCCAGTCTAAAGCGCCGTATTTTTGCTTGTCAACATTGATCAAAAATCTTCAGGCAGGCCATATTGGCGCATCACTCGAGCAACTGGCTTGTGATTGGCTGCAAGGCCGCGAGAAGCGAGCCATCCCCTGATGGAACGGGACGCGGGCCGCTGATAATCAATGAGCTCTCGCTGTCCCTCACGAAACGCAGGCGCGGCAATTTTTCAAGAAGGTCGATTTCCGTCGTCAGCTGCCCGACCTTTCTATCGAGCGTGGAAATCTTCGCCTCATGTGTCTCGATACCACGGCCCGATGGAGCCGGAGGATATCTGATACACCGGACGGCGAATGTAACCGGTATCATTTCGCGACACGATACACAGCGTCTGCTTGTAGGGAATCTCCCTACACAGCCCGTTTTCCAGCTTTGCATGAGCCACATTAAAGTAAGGTCCTATCCGGTTTCATCCTGAAACCGCACACACAAGGGGGTCAAATGAATGAAGAGGCAAGCGCACCTGCCGAGAAGCGAAGCCTGGACACACTGGCCGCTATCGGCTGTTCGAAGGTTGTAGCCGGATTGTGGCGCGTTCGCGAGTGGAACATGTCCGCCGCTCTACTGAAACGCTACGTGCAGGAAAGCATGACGCTGGGTGTCACGACGTTCGATCACGCCGACATCTATGGCGGCGGCGAAGTCGAAGCGCTTTTCGGCGATGCGCTGACGCAGACGCCGTCGTTACGCGACAGAATGCAGATCGTCAGCAAAGCGGGAATCAGGCCGCGCGGTTCCTCTGCGGGTGCCGTCCGGGTCAAACACTACGATACGAGTCGCGCCTATCTGCAAGCAGCAGTCGAACGCTCCTTGCAGCGTCTGAAGACCGATCATCTCGATCTGTTTCTCATTCATCGCCCGGACCATCTGGCGAACAACGACGAGATCGCCGACGCGGCAGAAAGCCTCATACGGCAGGGCAAAATTCGCGCGTTCGGCGTTTCGAATTTTACGACGCGACAGTTCGATTCGCTTCGCGCCAAAGTCCCGCTCGCGACCAACCAGATCGAGTTCTCCCCTTTCGAACTTCAGGCATTGGACGATGACGTTTTTACCGGGCTGTCATCGGCATCGGTGTCGCCGATGATCTGGTCCGCGCTCGGAGGCGGACGTCTTTTCTCCGAGACCGACGAACTCGCGCTCCTGCTTCGCCGCGAGTTGACTACATTGGCGGAGAAATACAACGCATCCTCCTGGGTTTCGATCGTCTATGCGTGGATCTTCACGCTCCCCTGTGCGCCCTACCTGCTCGTGGGTAGCCGACGCGTGGAGTCGTTGCAGCAGGCGCTTGAGGGTCTTCGCATCGGGTTGAGTCGCGAAGACTGGTACGCAATCCTCGAAGCCGCGCGCGGGAAACCTGTTCCATAAGACATCGGTGCCGGCAAGAAACCAGCGCTGTTACGGCCTCAAATCGCTACAGAAATGCCAAACCCGAGATTACCCCGATGGAGCGTCATCAACAGTGAGACCATAATGAGACCGGTTACATTGTTTAGGGCAGGTCCGCCCGCCCTTGGTCCGAACCGAGAAACACCATGCAACGAATCACCCCTGACGAAGCAGCGAGCCTGGTGCGTACGGGCGACACTCTCCTGATCAGCGGATCGGGCGCCGGGCATGCCGTACCCGAGGCATTGCTCGCGGCAGTCGGACAGCGGTTCCGCAACGAACAACAGCCGCGCGGCCTGACATCGATCAGCGTAGTAGGAATCGGAGACCGTATCTCGCTGGGCGCCGATCATCTCGCACAGGTCGGGCTGATCAAGCGCGCCATATCGGGCGCGCTCATCGATTCGCCGGGCCTGTTGAAGATGGCTGCAAACGATCTGATCGAGGCCTACACGCTGCCGCAGGGCGTCCTCTCGCAGCTTATGCGCGAACTGGCCGGCGGACGGCCGGGATTGATCACGAAAACGGGCTTGCATACCTTCATCGATCCTCGCCAGCGAGGTGGCCGACAAAGTCCGAGGACGGAAGAACAACTCGTCGAACTCATTCACCTCGACGGCGAAGAGTGGCTCCGCTTCAAACCGCTTCCCATCGATGTTGCGTTTCTCCGTGGCACCACAGCCGACGAGGACGGCAATATCACCATGGAACAGGAGGCCGTGCTGGGCGAAATGCTCGCCATGGCACAGGCAACGCGCCGTGCTGGAGGCGTGGTCGTCGTGCAGGTAAAAAGAATGGCACGCAGCGGCACGTTGCCGCCCAAACACGTCAAGATTCCGGGCATTCTGGTGGATTTCGTCGTGGTCGAGGCCGAACAGCGACAGACCTACGCCACCTACTACGATCCGAGTTATTCGGGCGAATTGCGCGTGCCAGTTGCCGAGATCAAGCCCATTGCGTTCGGCCCGCGCAAAGTAATCGTGAGACGGGCGGCGATGGAACTGTATCCGTCCGCTATTTGCAATCTCGGCGCCGGAGTCTCGACGGGCTTGTCGACCGTCGCAGCCGAAGAAGGATTGCTCGATGCCGTCGTGCTGACGAATGAACAAGGGCTGATTGGAGGCGCGCCCATCACGGGCCGTGACTCGGGCGGAGCGCAGAACTTCGCCGCCATGATCGAGCAGACGTCACAGTTCGATTTCTACGATGGCGGTGGCCTCGACCTCGCCTTTCTCTCCTTTGCGGAAGTGGATGCGCAAGGTAACGTCAATATCAGCCGCTTCGGCGACAAGATCGTCGGGGTGGGAGGCTTCGTCAATATCAGTCAAAACGCGAAACGCGTGATTTTCAGCGGCACCTTCACGGCCGGCGGTCTGGAAGTGCAATGGACGCATGGCCGCGCGACTGTCATTCGGGAAGGTCAGCATCGCAAGTTCGTGAGCGCGCTCGAGCAAATTTCCTATAGCGCTGCATTCGCCAGACAACGCGGAAACTCCGCTTTGTTCGTGACGGAGCGGGCCGTGTTCCGGGCTGGAGAGGCGGGGCTTGAACTGGTCGAAATTGCGCCGGGCATCGATCTCGAGCGCGATATCTTCGGGCAAATGGCATTCAGGACGCCCGTCGCTTCGGATGTGCGGGAAATGGACGTCCGACTCTTCGGCACGGGCCTCATGGGTCTCGCCGAGGACATGTCACGTAAGGAGCGACGCTATCGCTCCGAGCGGGTTGCCGAATGGTCCCGCACGCATGGCTGACAGGTTCGCCAACTTTCACGCTTCAGCGGAAGTTGTCTCGAGACGATCATTGAAATCGGGTAAGGCGCGTGATCAAGTCCATTGAAGCCCTAAACGTTAAGCCTTTAGGGGTTGCGGGCGTGAGGAAGAACTCGCGAAGGCCGTTGTGTCGCTGGCAACGGGATGTCTTCCGTTCAGTACAGGAGAGGCCATTCATATCGATGGCGGGCTTCACATCCATCGTGTCTGACTTGTTCGCAGCATGACCGGATTGGCGGCTTCTTAGCCTAGACCCGTGGGCTTCCGCTAGCTCACGCAGCGATCATATTGCTCGCGGTCGCCAACTTGCTGGAACGCGTACGCAGCGGCCAGAAGGACGCCAGTTCCGTCGCGGCCTGCATGACCAACGGCGCCATCTCGGCGATACGGCTTTCCGTCATGCGCGCGCTCGGTCCCGCCACGCTGACGACGCCCAGCGCCGGGCCGCCGCTCGGTGGACGAATGGCCGCCGCTATCGCGCTCACGCCCGGCTCGCCTTCGTTCAGCGCGATACCGTATCCGCGATTCCTCGTCGCCTCGATCTCTTGCAGAAGCGCGTCCAGCGAACGGATGACGTTCGGGCCGTACTTCTCGGCATCGCCGAATCCCACACGCAGCACATTCTCCGCCGCTTGCTCGGTGGCCAAGGTAGCGAGCCATGCCTTGCCCGTGGCCGTCGCGTGCAGCGGCACGGTGTTGCTGCCCAGCGTGGGTTGATAAAGCAGGCCGCCCGTTGCGCCCTGCGCGTGCGCGACCCATGTCAACGAGGACCCGTCGACCACCGCCAGTCGCACAAACTCGCGGGACTGGCCCGCGAGACGATCGACCAGCGGCTGGCAGATATCCGGGATGCCTGTGGCGACGAAAAATCGCTGCCCCAGGATGGCGAGCCGCATCGAGAGTCGATAAAAACCGGTCTCCGCGTCCTGTTCGGCCCATCCGAGATCGACCAGAGTCGCGAGCAATCGATGGGCACCACTCTTCGGCAGATCCAGTCGCGTTGCGATCTCACCGAGCGGCATCGTAACAGCACCGTCCGCGAGCAATTCGATGATGTCAAGGCAGCGCTCTGCGGGAATATGAGCCATAAGATTACCGGTCAAAAAAAGAAACTACGTGCGTGCGACGAAGAAGTTCATGATGGCGTCGATCTGGCCGGAATGCATATCCCGGCCATCCGCCCACTGACAGCCATGATCGAGCGCCGCCTGAATGAAGGCGGTCGGCGACGAGGACAAGACGACATCGCCCATCAACGTGTCTGAAGTCACCGCACCCGGATCGCCCGGCAGGCCGTCGCCCGAACGCATGCCCACAGGCGACGCATTCACGATCATGTCGATATCGCTACGATCGTCGCTTGCGGTCTGCACATCGCACTCGGGAAACACCTTCGCCAACGACGCAATGAGCGATTGCGTCTGCCGCGGGTCCAGATTGACGATCCGAATCGATTGCACGCCGGCGTTTGCGAGCGCGCATGCGATAGCGCTTCCCGCCCCGCCCGCGCCAAACTGCAGCACGCGCCGGCCGCGAACGCGCGCGCCCTTCGCAAGAAGACCTCGAACGAAGCCTTCGCCGTCGAACATGTCGCCTGTCCAGGAACCGTCGGCCTCGCGCCGCAACGCATTGACGGCGCCAATGCAGGAGGCCGTCGGGCCGAGGCGGTCCGCGAATGCCGCCACGCGCGCTTTCAAGGGCGCCGTGACAAGGAAGCCATCGAGGTTGCCCAGAGCCATCAACGCGGGAATGATCTCCGCACATCGGTCAGCGGGCACTTGCATCGGAACCAGAACGGCGTCGATGCCTGCGGCCGCGAACTGCTCGGTGTACACCTGCGGCGAGCGCACCTGAACAATCGGATCCCCGACGATGCAAAACAACCGGGTCTTTCCCGTGATGGTAGGCGCGCTCATCGCTGGGCGCCTCCAGCGCGGGAATTATGCCATTTCGCAACGCGCTCGGATCGGTAGCGCCTTGCCTTGCCATGTACGTCCGCGCCAAGCCCCATGAGAGCGGGATTGAAGATTCGCGCGTCCATTTCCTTGAGCACCTTCGACACAGCCGGTCTGAATCCCATGTGCGCAATCACGTCGCGTTCCACATCGACGCCCGGTGCAATCTCGATCAGCTCGAGCCCATGCTCGCCGATCGTGAATACCGCGCGTTCGGTGACGAAGAAAGCAGTTTGACCCTTCGCGCGCGCCATCGACGCGCTGTAGCAGATCTGCTCGAGCTTCGGCACGAATTTCTGATGCCGCCCCTCCTGCCTGATGATCGTGCGGCCCTGCTCCCAACCCACGTCGAGATCTCCTGCGGTCAAGGTGCCGCTGAAGACCATGCATCGGGCGTTCGCACTGATATTGATGAAGCCGCCCACGCCGATGATCTTGTCGCCGAATCGGGACACGTTGACATTGCCCTGCGCATCGACCTCTGCGAACGAAAGGAACGCGACGTCGAGTCCGCCGCCATCGTAGAAATCGAACTGCGCGGGCTGCTCGATCATGGCGGCGAAATTCTGGCCGCCCCCGGAATCCCTTCCGGTGATTGGTGCGCCGCCGATGATCCCCTGTTCGTTGGTCAGATAAACCGCGTCGAGCAAACCTTCCTCGGCGGCCACGGTGGACAGGCCCGTCGAAATTCCCGCGCCGAGATTGCAGATCGCGCCCGGGAAAAGCTCCATCGCTGCGCGTCTGACAATGACTTTACGGGCGCCGAACGGCAAAGGCTTGATGCCTTCCACCGGAATCCGCAGTTCGCCGGAGTAGCTCGGGTCATAGTACGTCGCGTAGGTCTGCCGCTGCTCGGCATCCACGACCACGAAATCCACCAGAATGCCGGGGATTTTCACCTGCTTGGCCGGCAAGGTTCCGCGCTTGGCCATCCGCTTGACCTGAACCACGACGATGCCGCCCGCGCGGCGCGTCGCCTGCGCCATGGCGAGCATTTCGCCGAGGACCGCTTCCTCCTCCATCGTGACATTACCGTCTTCATCTGCCGTCGTCCCGCGAAGGAATGCGACGTTGACCGGCACGGGCTTGAAGAAGAGCCACTCCTCGCCCGCGAGATCGACGACTTCGACGAAGTCCTCCGGCGTACACGGGCTCTGTCGCGCACCTTGCTGGCGCGGATCGACAAACGTATGGAGTCCCGTCTTGGTCAGGAGCCCGGGGCGCCCGGCGGCCATGTCGCGCATCAACTGCGAGAGGACGCCTTGAGGAAGCGTGTAGGCTTCGATCTTGTTTTCGGCGGCCAAATGCACCAGTCCGGGCGAGTCGACCAGCGCGCTCGTGATCGCACGACGCAACAAGCCCTCGTGCGCCAGATGGCTTGCGCCCAGCGCCGCGCGGTCTCCCACGCCCACTACGCTCACGGACGTGAGTCCCTGCGGCTTGCGTTCTTCGAGAAAGCGCCGCTCCACGGCTGCAAGCAACGCCTCCGGCACCGAATGCCCCCCGCCCGATCCGCTGATGAGGATCGCGTCCCCGTCCTCGATCAGCTTCGCCGCTTCATCTGCAGTTATTCTTTCCATGATCCGCCCAGTCTTTCGTGGTCACTCGACGTGCGCGGCCGCCTGCTGCGAAGCGGCCCGCAAGGTCGATCACTGTTCGCCCCAACGCAGAACGCGCTGTTCCTGCACACCGAGCCCGTCCACGCCGAGCCGCATGACGTCGCCGGGCTTCAGATAAGCCTCCGGCTTCATGCCCAGGCCGACGCCCGGCGGTGTGCCGGTGGTAATGATGTCGCCCGGCTGCAAGACTACGTACTGACTCGTTTCGGAAAGAATCTTCGCGATCGAAAAAATCATGTCGCTGGTCGACGAGTTCTGGATGCGCTTGCCGTTCAGTTCGAGCCAGAGCCCGAGGTTCTGCACGTCAGCGATTTCATCGGACGTGACGAGCCACGGACCGATGGGGCCGAAGGTGGGAAACATCTTTCCTTTCTGCCACTGGCCGCTTCGTTCGAGCTGGAACTCGCGCTCCGACACATCGTTGCAGATGAAATAGCCCGCGATGTAATCGAGCGCCTCGGACTCCTCGACATAGTGAGCGCGCTTGCCGACGACGAAGGCAAGCTCCACTTCCCAGTCGGTCTTAGTCGACCCTTTGGGAAGGAGCACCGGATCGTTCGGACCCGACACGCAGGACGGCGCCTTGCTGAAGATGATGGGATCCGTCGGGATCGGCGCGTTTGTCTCGATGGCATGCTGAACGTAGTTCAGGCCGATGGCCAGGAACGTCCCGGGTTGCGCGATGCACGGCCCAAGACGCGTATCGGCTGCGACGACCGGAAGGCTCTGCACGTCGATCTCTTTCAACTGCTGAAGGCCATCGCCCGCAAAAAACGCGGGATCGAAATCCTTGCAACGGTCGCCGAGGTCGCGAATCTGACCTTGCGCGTCAATGATGCCCGGGCGCTCCTCGCCGGGTTGCCCGTGTCTTACCAGTTTCATCGCAGTCTCTCTTGAGTGGTCTAGCGTTCAAATGTCTGCCGGAGCATGTGCCAGCCGGCAGATCTCCAACGAATAAGTTGTGCCGTCGGGGCGCACCGTCACACCGAGCGATTCGAGCTTCCGGGCGTCGAGAAGATCACGGGCGCTTTCGGCCGCTTCCGGTGTGGTGGTTTCGACGAGTACTACCCAGGCGGGCACGTCGAACTCACGCGTGCTCGACTCAGCGGTGTCGATATGGCTGCCGGATTGATCGGCCATGTAGAGATGGCAGGCGACGACGCTCGTCAACGCAGCGGCACGCGGAAACACCTCCGTGCAGAGATATGTCTTCATCGCTTCGGCCCGCGCCGCGGGCACATCCAGACGCAATGCGAGCACATGACCGCCGCTACTCGACCCGACCGAGTGCACGATTCGGCATACCGCTCTGGATGTGTTTCGGAAGTAGCGCAACGTATCGACCGTTGCGGGCGTCGGCGCGTTCAGACGTTCGAGATAAGCCGGCGACACCACCACGTTCAGATCGACCGCCTCGTACATGGTCAGCCACTCGGGCGAGTGACCCGAGCGGACATACCGGCGTCCGCGTCGGAAGCCAGGAATCGAAAGCCTTTCGGGGATGTGCTCCTTGTCATGCCACTCATAAAACTGCTCGCGGCCTTCGGATACCACATCGTTCCAGACGAGAACTGCGCCGTCGCCCAGCAAGGCCGAGTCAGCGGCCTGCGCGTTTTCGGTCATGCCGATTTCCAGGTTCGTAACACTCATGATCTTTGCTTAAGCCTTAATGGCCCTTGAACGACGGTGGGCGCTTGGAGAAGAACGCATCCACACCTTCATGCAGGTCTCTGCTGTCGAATATCTTCTGGAGCGCCACGGTCGACATCGACAGGCCCGCATCGAGCGGGAAATCTTGCGCGGCATCGACGAGTTCCTTGGCGAGGCGATTCGACACCGGCCCTCGCGCGGCGATGGTTCCCGCAAGTTCGAGCGCGGCATCCAGCGCGGTTCCGTCATCTGTCACGCGATCGACCAGACCCCACGACAGCGCCTGCGCGCAATCGATGGTTTCGCCTGTGAACAACATCAGCTTGGCTCGCGCCGGGCCGACTAGGCGCGTGAGTCTCAGCGAACCGCTACCGGCGAGCCCGCCCAGACGCGATTCGGTCAGGCCCATCGCCACGCCGTGTCGCGCCACGCGCAGATCGCAAGCCAGGGCGAGTTCGAGACCGCCGCCGAGCGCTGCGCCGTCGATCGCCGCGATAGTCGGCATCGGCAGGCGCGCCAGTTGACGAAGCACCATGTCTTCGAAAAGGATCTTCTTTTCACTGGCCTGTTCGCGAACGCGCGCGAATTCCTTGATGTCGCTGCCCGCGCAAAAGGCGCGCGACTGACTTCCATGCAGAATCACGCAACGGATATCGGCCATCGCGGACACTGCCGAGAACGCCTCGTTCAACTCGCGCAACAAACCGGTCGTGACCAGATTCAGCGGCCCATGACTAATCCCCACGGTGGCGATAAAACCGTTCACCTCGGTCGTGACCAACCGGCTGACGTGTTCCGTTGCTGTGCTCATGTCGTCCTGTCGTTTGCCAGATTTACGATGCGGCCGATGTAGCCTTAGGCACCTCGATGCCGTGCAGCACGCCCATGCGTTCGAAATGCCCATAGATGCGGTCGACGTAGGCCGCAAATTCCGGCGCGTCGCCCAGCACAATGGGACGCGGCCGCGGCAGATGGACCGTAATCTCGTCGACCACCTCACCGGGATTCGGGCTCATCACCAATATGCGGTCTGACAACCCCACCGCTTCTTCCACGCTGTGCGTGATGAAGACGACGGTCGGGCGGCGACGCAGCCACAGCGCCTCAAGGTCCATCCGGACCTGAAGCCGGGTCAATGCATCCAGTGCGCCGAACGGTTCATCCATCAAAAGGACGGACGGATCGTGAACCAGCGTTCTGACGAGCGAGACGCGCTGCCGCATACCGCCCGACAACTGCCGCGGATACTTCTGCATCGCATGCGTCAGACGCAATTGCTCGAACAGATCCTTTGCACGTGCCTCGATCTTCTTCTTCGGCAGGCCGCGGATGTCGGCCTGCAGCATCACGTTTTCGAGCGCCGTTCTGAATTCGAGCAGCAAATGATCCTGAAACGCGATCCCGACATCGGTGATCGGCTTCGTCACCGGCTTGCCGTTGACCAGAATCTCGCCCTGACTCTGCCTGAGCAGACCCGCGATCATCAGCATCAAGGTGCTCTTGCCGCATCCGGAAGCGCCGACGATGGAGACGAACTCGCCCGGCTGGATGTCGATATTGATTTCCTTGAGCGCCTGAAACGGCTTGTCGCTGTCTTCGCCGAAGGTCTTGGCGACGCGTCGAATACTGATCGGTACGCCGGACTTCGTCGCAGTGTCCCGCTGTTCTGCAACCTGATTACTCATGACTTCCGCTCCTCGCCGCTCGCGGCGGACGAATTACTTGCTGCGACAGCAGAAAGGGGAACCTTGGACACCAGCAAAGCTTTTTTGCCCTTCTGAACGACCCGGTTGTCCTGATCCACGACCGAGACATCGAAGGTCGCGATGGCTTGCGTCGGCCGCGACTTGCTCTCGCGAAGCTCACTGATCTCGTAGTTGACGAAGATCGTGTCGCCGACAAAGATGGGGTTGAGAAACTTCCATTCGTTGATCCCGAGAAACGCGATCGCGGTTTCGCGCAACTCGCCCGTGCGCGCCCACATCAGGCCGTGCGCGTAAGCGAGCCCGAGCATGCCGTGCGCGACGCGGCGGCCGAACTGGCTGGCTTGCGCGTACACATCGCTCGTATGAAGTTCGGAGAAGTCGCCTGTAAGGCCTGCGAACCCGACCAGGTCCGCATCCGTGATCGTTCGTCCGGGGCTGCGAAATTTCAATCCGACTTCGAGGTCCGAGTAACGCAGTCCCATGTTTCGCTGTTCAGTCATGACGGTCCTTTAGTTACTTCTTTAGTCACTTGCACGCACGCATGGCCGACGTCGGCGGAAGGAAATCGTTCGTGTAATACGACTTCGGGTCGCGACCCGCGGGCAACAGACCGACCTGCGACAAGAGATCCTGCGTCTTCACCCACTGCGCGTCTTCCGCTTTACCTACGTACTTCGCGCCGCCGCTGCAAAAGAGCGGCGTGATGGCCGCAAGCTCTGCTGTCGCCGTCTTCTCCGACAGATTCGGGAAGACCGCCTTCAGATCCTTGATTGCCTTGGCCGGGTTATCGAGCGCGAAGCTCCAGCCTTTCAGGCTCGCAGCAACGAACTTCTTGACCACCTCGCTGTTCTCCTTGAGATAGGTTTCGTTCGCGAAGATCGACGTGCTGACGGTCGGCACGCCGTAGTCCGCGAAGCGAAAGTTGGTCAACTGCGCGCCTTGCGCTTCCAGCTGAATCTGATACGAATCGATCGATCCGAGGATCGCGTCGACTTGCCCTTGCAACAAGGTCGGAACCATGGACGTCAACGGCATGTTGATCAGGTTCACCTCCGATTCCTTCAGCCCGTTCGCCTTCAGGAAAAGCGGAAGCATCGTCGTTTGAGACGAACCGGACGGAACGCCCACCTTCTTGCCTTTGAGGTCCTTGATCGAGTTGATATTCGTCTTCTTCAGCGCCGAGACTTCGTTAGGGTTGGATTGATAGACTGTCGAGATGACCTTCATCGGCGCGCCCTTCGCGATGAGCTGACTCACCGCGACGGCATCGGCGTAGGCCAACTGCACGCGATTCGCGGCCACGAGTTGAGCTGTATTGCCCGATCCATTGCCTTCGATCAACGTGACGTCAAGGCCCGCTTCCTTGTAGTAACCCTCGGTCAGCGCCGCGGCAAACCCCGCGTTCGAGCCCCCTGCGACCCAATTCAGCTGGAATGTGACAGGCGTCGCTGCGACGGCGGTGGCACTCACTCCAAAAACCAACGCTGACGACACAGCGCTTGCGGCCAGCGTGCGGCTGATAAAACGAAGCATCTTGTTAGTCTCCAAAGGTGTTGGTGTTGGCCACGGCGACATCGGGCCAATCGCTCTTTCGTTCTCGACGTCAGTTTTTATCGCGCTGCCAGGGTGTCATCGCCCATTCGGCGAATTCGACGATGTAGTTGATGGCAATGCCGATAAAGGTCAGCACGGCAATCACGGCGAAGGTCAGTCCGATGTCCATCGTGCTGGTCCCTCGGAGCAGCACGTAGCCCAAACCCTTGTTCGCTCCGACGAACTCGGCGACGATCGCAGCCGTTGCGGCGATGGTGGCGGACGTCTTGATGCCGGAGAAGATGACCGGCAGCGCTGAGGGAAGGCGCAGATAGCGAAAGGTTTGCCACGAGCTCGCGCCCATGGATTGCGTCAGATAGAGCAGACGATTGTCCAGAATCTGAAAGCCGCTGACGCTGGCCAACAGCAAAGGGAAGAAGGTCATGAGGACGGTGAGCAGCACCTTCGACTCGATGCCGAAGCCGAGCCAGACCAGGAACAGCGGCGCCACTGCGATCTTCGGCACGAGCTGGAGAAACATGAGCGGCGGATAAACCACCTGTTTCGCAAGCGGCGACAGCGCGATGACGAGCCCTACCGGGATTGCAGTCACTATCGTCAATCCGAAGCCCCAGACAATTTCCGTCACCGTGACGATCGAATTGCTCCAGAGCTGCGGATATTCCTCGACGAGTCGTGAAAAAACCAGCCCGGGACCAGGCATGACGTACGCGGGGATGTCGAAGAGGCGCACCGCCGCCGCCCAGATTGCGATGATGGCCACGAAGGTCAACGGTGGAAGCAGATTCCAGCCGAGCCGCTTGACTTTGCGCATTCCGGCGGACGGACGTGCTTTGGGACGTTCGGCCGCTCCGGGTTGCCCTCCGTTTCCGCCTTGCAGGCCATCGACCTGCCGCGACGATAACTTCATTGACATCTGTGTCTCCTTCCGCGAGTGAAGTGCAGCGATAGTTCAAGCATTCTCGTGCGCGCCGATCCGATCAGCGTCTGGTGCCTGTAAGACACCAAGATACTACGACGTTCGTTGATTGAACTCTATTCAATCTTGAATGAAAGCTATGTAGGGGGTTTCCCGCATCGTGGTGTAACCCGCGCGAGCATTGGACCGATGTCCTTCCTACAGGTATACCCGGATGTCGAATACGGCTGGATCCTTTGAACCTACTTTGGGCCCGACGCGGTCACCGCGCGACGTCGCGAGAATGGATCCCAGCAGCGGCGAGCAAACCGCTTAGCGACACTTCTGTTATTTCTGTTCTGTTTGTCGCGAGGGGGCCGATCAGATGTTTCACGGATCTCAAGAGTCGTTGTCTCTTCAGATCGAGGGGCCCCGCTATCAATAGGTCTACTACGTACATGATCGAAAGAAGCATTTCTTTGCATCGAAGGTGCACTGCCGCTCATCGTCAGAAAACATCGCCGAGGCAATGAATCGAGGCGGGAAAAGTCTTCGCTTAATGGCGGAGTAACGAGGAAAGGCGTTGATATAATCGATGATCTCGCGCGAATCCGACCATCCCCACGCATGGCGAAGAGCAAACTAATATCAGCGGAAGCGGCCGAACCCCACGCGGCCGCAAAGCGCTCGCGCACCTCGGGGGTGACCTTGCGGGACGTCGCTCGCTTTGCCGGCGTGTCGTCGGCGACCGTTTCCAGAGTGATGAACAATCCAACGGTCGTCTCGGACGAGTTGCGCTCGCGAATCATGGTCGCGATCGATCATCTCGGCTGGGTGCCGCACGCCGCAGCGCGAGCACTTGCAACTCAACGGACCGGAACAATCGGGGCAGTCTTCCCAACGTTGGCCAATGAGCATTTCGCTTCAGCCATACAGGCACTCCAGGAGTCACTCGAACAGGCTGGATACACGCTTCTGCTCGGTTGCTCGGAGTACGACCTCGATCGGGAATATCGACAAGTCAGAACCATGCTCGAACGCGGAGTCGATGCCGTCGTACTGGTGGGCGAAGCTCATCATCGAGATCTGCAACCCCTTCTATCGCAGCGTCAGATTCCGTTCGTCAACACATTCGTTTATCGAGAAAACAGCGACGCGCTTTGCGTGGGTGTAGATAACTACCGCGCATTCTTCGACTTCACGACTTATCTTGTTGGTCTGGGGCATCGCCGTTTTGCGATGCTATCGCAGCACACCGATACCAACGATCGCGCGCAGGCCCGACGTGAAGGGGTGCGCGATGCGCTTGCAGAGCACGGATTGGGAATATCCGCCGCTCACATGGTCGACGGCGTGTGGGGCGCGCGCGTCGGGCGACAACTCTTTTCGAAAGTGATGAACACGCCGCAGCCGCCGACCGTGGTGATTTGCGGCAACGGTTCGTTTGCAATGGGCGCAATGCTGGAAGCGATGCATCAAGGCTACAAGATCCCCGGCGACCTGAGCCTCGCCGGATTCGACGATTTTGAGCTTATGTCCGAGCTACCGATACCGATTACTACCGTCCGTGTCCCGAGCGCCGCAATCGGAACAAATGCTGCAAAGATGATTCTTTCCGAGCTTTCAGAACCAGGTACCGCCCGAAGCGTTGAATTGGAGGCCGAATTAATCGTGAGAGCGTCATCGGGCGCACCGCCGAAGGCCCAGAAGAAGCGTACTTGAGCACTGCTGCTTCGCCTCTTCGTCGCCGCTGAACGAAACCGCTCGCGCGGTAGAGGCGCGCTCACCTGACATGGCCACTGTCGAGGACCTGCGGCGCTACCGACTTTATCTGGTCGGCCACGGCACATCGGCCGTGTCGCTGACCACGCGATCACCGGCCTGAAGTTCTTCTTCACAGTCACGCTCGACCGGCCCGAGTTGATGGTCAGTATGCACCCGTGCACGTGCCCCGCGGATTGCCCGTCGTACTCAGCCGGCGCTTCCTCGAAGCGCTCGAAGTGGCCCAGCGGCACGGCGAGCTGCAGTTCTTCGGCGAGTACCGGTCTCGCTAGACCCGCCACCTTTGCCCGGTGGTGGCGCCGCTACGTACCTGCGAATCGGTGGTCTACGCCAAGCGCCCGTTCGCCGGACCCAAAGCGGTGCTCGGGCACCTCTCACACCAGACGCACCGCGTCGCCATCTCCAACCAGCGCCTGATCGCCTTCGATGGGCGTGGCGTGACCTCACGCCCGTCTCTTATTTTTTTCCCGATTGCGTTTATTAATTGTATATCCATATAATAAACTGCGTCGAAACCGGTGAGCCCCCGCTTCGCGCAGTTCCGGCATCTGGCCGGCCTGGTGGCATTCATGGACGGTGTGAGCCGTCGACAACGAGGAGTTGTTCATGTCGCAAGCAGAGCTTCAATCCGGCCCGGCCTTTCCGCCGCGGGCGGAGCATCCATCGGTTTCCGATCGCGGCGATGCGTGGAGCGGGGACGTGCCCGTCGAAGCGTTCATCGACGCACATCGCTTCTCGCGCTTCCAGTGGGTCTTGATGGGCGTGTGCTTCCTGATCGTACTGATCGATGGCATGGACACCGCGGCCATCGGTTATATCGCGCCTGCGCTCGTCAGGGGCTGGGGCATCTCGAAGGCTGCGCTCGCGCCCGTGCTGAGCGCCGCGCTCTTCGGTCTCGCCGCAGGCGCGGTCATCTCCGGCCCTGCCGCCGACCGCTTCGGGCGCAAGAGCGTGCTCATCGCCGCGACGGCCTTCTTCGGTGCGATGAGTCTCGCCACCGCGTTCGCGGGCTCCATCGAGTCGCTCGTGACGCTGCGCTTTCTCACCGGCATCGGCCTTGGCGCGGCGATTCCGAACAGCATCACCCTGGTCTCCGAATACGCGCCGCAGCGCAGGCGCGCGATCATCGTCAATACGACGTATTGCGGCTTCACGGTAGGCGCAGCGCTCGGCGGCTTCATGTCGTCGTGGCTGATTCCGGCGTACGGCTGGCATAGCCTGTTCGTGGTCGGTGGCGTGCTGCCGTTGATCCTCGTGCTCGGCGTCGTGTTCTGGGTGCCGGAATCCGTACGCTTTCTCGTGAAGCAGGGCGCGTCCAAGGAAAAAATCGGTGCGCCGCTCGCGAAAATCGCGCCGCTCGATCTGTCGGGCGTCCAGTCGTTCCGCCTGTCCGAACGCATGCAAACGCACGCGAAGACGTCCGTCGGCGCGATTCTCTCCAGGGACTTTCTCACCGGCACGATCATGCTGTGGCTCACGTACTTCATGGGCCTCGTCATCTTCTATCTGCTGATGAGCTGGATGCCGCTCCTGATGAACGAAGCGGGCTTCACGCCCGAACGCGCCGCGCTGCTGACCGCGCTCTTCCCGCTCGGCGGCGGCATCGGGACGGTGGTGTCCGGCTGGCTGATGGATCGCTGGAACGCGAATGTCATCGTGATGCTCGGTTACCTGCTGACTGCGGCGTTCATCTTCGTGGTCGGGCAGGCGATCGGCAGCGTCGGCCTCGTCAGCGCGCTGATCTTTCTCGCCGGCACGACCATGAACGGCGCGCAATCGTCGATGCCCTCCCTCGCCGCCATGTTCTACCCGACACAAAGCCGCGCGACCGGCGTCTCGTGGATGTACGGCGTCGGGCGCTTCGGCGGCATTGCGGGCGTCGCGCTCGGCGGGCTGTTCGCGCAATGGAAGCTCGGCTTGCCGGCGGTGTTCGCGCTGCTCGCGGTGCCTTCGGTGATCGCCGGCCTCGCGCTCTTCGTCAAGCTGAAGGCGCATCCGGCGACCGGGCAAATGTGACCATCGCGGACCGTCCTTATCGCGAGCGGTCCGCTTTCCACGCTTCAATCAACGCAACGACAGGAAGTAAGAGATGAGCCAGGAACTCGAAGTCTTGACGGGCAAATTGCATGGACTCACTGCCGCGATCAGCGTGATCGCCGCCGCGCTGCCGCAGAGCGCATGCGTCGATGTTCAGGAGACGCTGCGCGACATGATCGGCGAAACCGCAAGCGCGGACTTGCCGCAGGCCGCGCTCACGTCGATGCACGCAACGCTCACGCACGTGATCGAATCGATGGAAATCGGCCTGCGCCGCTGATCGACCGTGTTTCAGGCCGCCCGCGGGGCCCGGGCGGTCTTCGCTGCTTTCACCGTTTTCTTCGCGGGGGCGTCCGCCGTTTTCTTCGCGCGGCTCGTCTTTGCAGGCTTCGTCGCCACGCTCGCCTGCGCCTCCAGGCCGCCGACGATAAAGCTCGTCAACTGCTCCAGCGTCTCGTTCGCGTCCCACGGATCGCATGCGCCCTTGGCCAGCATATCGAGCCGGTGCGTATCCGAGAAAGCGTACAGATAGGCGCCGATCATCGCGGTCACGCGCCAGTAAAGGTCTTTTTCAGGCAGGCCGGGCAACGCAGTGCGCAGGGCTTCGACGTAGGCATCGGTGGAATCGCCATAGGCCGTGCTGCGCAGGCTGTAGGAGATCTCGGGCGGTTCAGTATGCAAACGCGCCTGAAGGCGGATGAATGCGCGGCCGCCATCGGACTGGCGCAGCGCGACCAGCGGCTGCAAGAACGCTCGCACGATGTCACGCACGTCCGGCTTCGCGCCGCCATCGCCCAGTGCGCGCAGAAGATTGACCCGCTCTTCCGACACCAGCGTGGCGCGGCGCAAAAAGACCTGCTCGAACAGCTGCTGCTTGGTGCCGAAGTAGTACGTGATCAGCGCCTGCGTGACGCCGCACGACGCCGCCACTTCCTTGAGCGACGTGCCCGCGTAGCCGCGCTGCGAGAAATCGACTTCGGCGGCATCGAGGATGTTCTCGCGCTGGTTCACGTTGCCCGCCGGGCGGCCGAGCCGTTTGCGTCCGGCCGAATCTCCGTGTGCGCGAGCGTGGGTAGTCTGGTCTTTCGTCATGCGGGGCCGTCTTGCGTTGAATGGAAGGCCGCTCGATGCATGCGGCTGCGGTCGCCGCATATTTTACGGTCGTTCAAACGCCTATCCCTAATTTCCTTCAGCAGTCACATCGCCACACGTCCGCCGTTGCATTTATTTATACGGCCATATAATATTGATCGCGCATCTACACGGATTCACTTTTCAGGAAGGACGAGACCATGAGCAGAACACTTCGCGTCGGCGTGATCGGCGGCGGAATCGGCGGCATCGCCCTCACGGGCGCGCTCGCGCAGCAAGGGATCGAAGTGCGGCTTTTCGAGCGCGCGAGCGCATTCGGCGAGGTCGGCGCGGGCATTCAGATGACGCCCAACGCGGTGAAGGTGCTGCAGGCGCTCGGCCTCGGCGACGCGCTGCGCGACGTGGCCTTCGTGCCGCAAGCGATCGTCGGCCGTAACTGGGAGACGGCGCGCGAGAACTTTCGCACGCCGCTGGCCGCCGTCTGCCCTGCTCTCTATGGCGCGCCGTTCTATCACGTGCATCGCGCGGACCTGCATCGCATTCTGACTTCGCTCCTTCCTGCCGATGCTGCGCGTCTTTCGACCGGTTGCGTCGACATTCGTCAAGGCAAGGACGGCGCGGTCGCCGTGTTCGACGACGGCAGCGAATTCGAAGCTGATCTGATCGTCGGGGCCGACGGCGTGCGGTCGATCGTCCGCAGCAAGCTCTTCGGCGAGGAGGCGCCGCGCTTCACCGGCAACATGTGCTTTCGCGCGGTCGTGCCGTTCGACGAGATGCCCGACTTCGTGAGCCCCGATTCTTCGTTCTGGCTCGGGCCGAACGCGCACGTCGTGACGTACTTCGTGCGTCGCGGCAAGGCGGTCAACATCGTCGCGGTCGCGGAGACGGAAAAGTGGGTCGAGGAATCATGGAATGCGGCAAGCAGCCGCGAAGAGTTGCTCACGACGTTCGAAGGCTGGCATCCGAACCTGATCCGCCTTTTCGAGCGCGCCGATTCGGTCTTCAAATGGGGCCTCTTCGATCGCGATCCGATGCAAACCTGGTCGCGCGGCAGCGTCACGCTGCTCGGCGATGCCGCGCATCCGATGCTGCCGTTTCTCTCGCAAGGCGCGGCGATGGCGATCGAAGACGGCTACGTGCTGGCGCGTTCGTTGAAAGCGCACGGTAGCGATATCGCGAATGCATTGCGCGACTACGAGGCCGAACGCCTGCCGCGCACGAGCCGCGTGCAACTCGAGTCGCGTGAACGGGGCCGCACGTATCACCTGCCGAGCGCGTTCGCGCAACGCAAGCGCGATCTCATCTACAAGTTCAAGTCGTATCTGAATCCGCAGGCATCGGGCATTCAGGCGAACTGGGTCTATGCGTATAACGCGACCGGCTTCGCACCCCGCGCGCTCACCGCCGCCTGATCACATCAAGAGGTTATTCGACATGCCCGCAAAGACTTATCGCATCGGCCAGATCGTCCCGAGTTCGAACACGACGATGGAAACCGAAATTCCCGCCATGCTGACGGCGCGCCAAAGCATCCAGCCGGAGCGCTTCACGTTTCATTCGAGCCGCATGCGGATGAAGAAGGTCGTCAAGGAAGAACTCGCGCAGATGGACGCGGAATCCGACCGCTGCGCCGTCGAACTGTCGGATGCGCGCGTCGACGTGCTCGGTTACGCGTGCCTCGTCGCGATCATGGCGATGGGACGCGGCTATCACCGCGCGTCGCAGCAACGCTTGCAGGCGCACACCGCCGCGAATGGCGCCGATGCGCCTGTCGTTACCAGCGCGGGCGCGCTCGTCGATGCGCTCGAGGTGATGAAAGCGAAGCGCGTGGTCGTCGTCGCGCCGTACATGAAGCCGCTCACCGAGCTGGTGGTCGATTACATCCGGCATGAAGGCTTCGAAGTGATCGACTATCGCGCGCTCGAAATTGCCGACAACCTGGAAGTCGCGCGCCATGATCCGCGCAATCTGCCGGACATCGTGAAGACGCTGAAGTACCACGACGCGGATGCCATCGTCCTGTCCGCCTGCGTGCAGATGCCGTCCCTGTCCGTCGTCCCGATGGTCGAAGCGATGACCGGCAAGCCCGTCGTGACCGCCGCCATCGCCACCACATATGCGATGTTGCGGCAGCTCGACTTGCGGCCCATCGTGCCGGGCGCCGGGGCGCTCCTTTCCGGCGCTTATTGAGCGAGGGCGCAGCGATGCAATCGACGTTTTTGTACGGCGCGAATGTCAACGCGAACGGCATACGCCAGCATTATCTGCGCTATGGCGGGGCGAGCGGCCCGCGCATGGAGCGCGATGCGGTCGTGATCGTGCCGGGCATCACGAGTCCCGCGGTCACATGGGGTTTCGTCGGCGAGCGGCTCGGCAGGCACTTCGACACGTATGTGCTGGATGTGCGGGGCCGCGGCTTGTCGAGCGCATCGCCGGAACTGGATTACAGCCTCGACGCGCAAGCCGGCGACCTGCTCGCTTTCATCGACGCAATCGGGCTCGGGCGCGCGAGCGTGCTCGGGCACTCGATGGGCGCGCGCATCGCCTTGCGCGCGGCGGCACGCTCGCAACGCGGCACGCTCGCGCGGCTGGCGCTCGTCGATCCGCCCGTGTCGGGTCCGGGACGACGGGCGTATCCGTCGGCGTTGCCGTGGTATGTGGATTCGATCGCGCTTGCACGCAATGGGCTCGATGTCGAAGGCATGCGCCGCTTTTGCCCGACGTGGACGGAAGAGCAACTGCGCCTGCGCGCCGAATGGCTGCATACCTGCGACGAACGCGCCATCCGCACGAGCTTCGAAGGTTTCCATACCGACGACGTTCACGCCGACATGCGGCACGTGAAGCAGCCCGCGCTGCTGATGGCGGCGGGCCGTGGAGACGTGATCCGCAGCGAGGACATCGACGAGATTCGCGGTTTGCTGCCGCACGTCGAAGTCGTCAAGGTGCCGGAGGCCGGCCACATGATTCCGTGGGACGACGAGGAAGGCTTCTATCGGGCCTTCGGTTCGTTCTTCGGCGCAGCGCTCGAATAACCATCGCACATCATCATGCCAATTAGCGACTACCAACTTGTCGAAGCCTGGAAGCAGGTGCTCACGCTCTCGCGGCTCGAACCGCGGCAGACCGTGACCATTTTGACCGGCGCGGCGACGCATCCGCAAACGCTCGCGTGCGCGTTGATCGCGACGCAGTCGATGGGCGCGGTCGTCAACCGGCTCGACTTGCCGCCCGTCAACGGCGAGAAGGCGCTGAGCCGCGACGCCCTCGCCTATCTCGGCGAAACGCCGCTCACCGGCAACCGCGCGGCGATCGCGGCGCTCAAGGCGAGCGACCTCGTGCTCGATCTGATGACGTTGCTTTTCTCGCCCGAACAGCACGACATCCTCGCGTCGGGCACGAAGATTCTGCTCGCTGTCGAGCCGCCGGAAGTGCTGGTCCGCATGACGCCGACGCCCAATGACCGAACGCGGGTTCTCGCTGCGGCGAAGCGGATCGAAGCGTCGCGCGAAATGCGCGTGACGTCGAAAGCCGGTACGGATCTGACTTGTCCGATGGGCGAGTTTCCGGCGATCGCCGAATACGGTTTCGTCGATGAACCCGGCCGCTGGGATCACTGGCCAAGCGGATTCGCGCTGACTTTCCCGAACGAAGGCGGCGCGAACGGGCGCATCGTGATCGATCGCGGCGACATTCTCTTGCCCCAGAAAACCTATTGCGCCGAGCCGATCGTGCTGACGGTCGAAGCCGGTTATGCGCGCGAGATCGAAGGCGGCGTCGACGCCGACCTGCTGCGCGAATACATGGAAACCTTCGATGACCCCGAGGCCTACGCGATCTCGCACATCGGCTGGGGCCTGCAGAAGCGCGCACATTGGTCCACGCTCGGCCTGTACGACCGTGAAGCGACACTGGGCATGGACGCCCGCGCGTTCGACGGCAATTTTCTGTTCTCCCTCGGGCCGAACAACGAAGGCGGCGGCAAGCGCACGACCGCCTGCCATATCGACATTCCGTTGCGACGCTGCACCGTCTCGCTCGATGGCGTGGACGTCGTGCGCGACGGTAAAACCGTGGAGGATGAACAATGAACGACGCCGTCTATGCACGTCAGGGCTTCGGGCAAACGCTGGAAATCACAGGCCCGATCGGGCTGTTGATCATCGACTTCGTGAACGGTTTCGCCGATCCGGCGGTGTTCGGCGGCGGCAACATTCCCGAAGCGATCGAGAACACCGTGCCGCTGCTGAAGGCGGCGCGCGAAATGAAATGGCCGGTGGCGCATAGCCGCATCGTCTACGCGGACGATGATTCCGATGCCAACGTGTTCTCGCTCAAGGTGCCGGGCATGCTGACGCTCAAGGAAGACACCCCGGCAAGCGCGATCGTGCCGCAGCTTGCGCCTGCACGCAGCGAACTCGTCGTGCGCAAGAACGTGCCATCAGCGTTCTTCGGGACATCGCTGGCGGCGTGGCTTGCGATGCGGGGCGTGTCCACGCTCGTCGTCGCGGGATGCGTGACCAGCGGCTGTGTACGCGCAAGCGTCGTCGACGCGATGCAGTACGGATTCCGTCCTGTGGTGCTGTCGGACTGTGTGGGAGATCGCGCGCTCGAGCCGCACGAGGCCAATCTCTTCGACATGCGGCAGAAATACGCTGCAGTGATGACGTCAGCGGAACTGCTGGCGTCCGTTCGCTGAAGGGCGGCGTTCGACGGCACCGGGCTACGCGAGTTAAACAATGGTCCGGTCTGCGCGAAGTTGCCCTGACCGTTGCGCTCTGCACCTGATATGCAGCGCGACTTCCCAGCCCTTCGGCAACCGTTGACTGAGGCGAACCGTCATTGCGCCGCCGGCTTCCGCCAAGCGGCGAGGTAGCAGCACTGATACCAATAGCCGTATTCCTTGAAATGCGAAGCCGGCCGCGTTGACTAAACCGAGACAGAAAAGAAGCCCACCGATAGGCTCGGGCGGCCGGGTTTCCCAAAAAGACGCAGAGTTGAATTCGCGCCGCAGGAAGTCGCGCCCTAGCGCTTCGCCCCGGAAGAAACTGCAGACCCGAGCCGCAGACGTGGCGGGTTCAACCCTTTGCGCCTGACCGAGGGATGAGTTTTTCCGACCTCAAGGAAACCGGCATGCGTATTGCGCAACGTCACCATCGCCCGAAACGATCTGACGGAGAACACATCATGCGACTGCTTACGACAAAAGACGGCCTGCCGCGGCTGTCGTGGGGTTCCATCATCGCTGGAGTGATCCTTTCGATGATTGTCTATCTGATCATGAGTGCGCTCGGCACAGCCATCGGTGCATCACTGCTGGCGCCGTTGTCGAAACCAGACCCGTGACCCGCCGAAAAAAGCCGACGAACCTTTCCTGCGCGTAAGTCCGCATATCCTCGCCGACGGCCTCCGACTGCATAGCTGCACGCTCTACACTGATGCTCAACAGTTCTACGAAGCGCCGGCCTTGTTGAATAGCTAGTCGGGACTCGCATGTGGCGATGGGATCGCCTCAAGCCGGCGAAGCATCGAGCGCCTCGTCTTGCCGCGCCCTGTTCCACAGCACTAGTGTGCTGAGTTAGAAGTTCGTTGAATCAAGTTTTTGGTCGCTCAGGAATGACGAAGTGTTGGTTAAAGAGCCG
>FCOD02000033.1 GCA_001544655.2 Caballeronia turbans | reverse complement strand
GCCCAGGTGGCGGAATTGGTAGACGCACTAGGTTCAGGTCCTAGCGGTGGCAACACCGTGGAGGTTCGAGTCCTCTCCTGGGCACCAAGGTCCCTCTTTTGCGATACGCTGATTCAAGCGCATCGCACGCAAAAGCCCCACGCATCGTCGTGGGGTTTTTTGTTTCCCCGCCTTCATTTTCTATTCGATTTTCTTTCGTTTCTGATTCGGCTCTCTCCATACCGAATTGAAACTGAATCGAATCCGTATTCTCCGATTCATATCGCTCACGCGCGAACGCGGATTCGCCCGCTCGCTTAAGCAATCGATTAATCGACGGCGTACACTCGCACGGACGAAACCCCGCAACGCCCAGTCCACGCGCCTGCGGCCGTTTCGCTAATTGCTAAAACCGCACAAGCAACCCTCGCCAATCGATTATCGAATCGGAGAAACTGGCAATGAGCTGGACGCGCGAACAAAGAAACGTGACGATTGCCGCCTATTTGGGCTGGACCCTCGACGCATTCGATTTCTTTCTGATGGTCTTCGTATTGAAGGATATTGCCGCGGAATTCAATACGAAGATCCCGGACGTCGCCTTCGCGATCACGCTCACGCTGGCGATGCGCCCGCTGGGCGCCCTGCTCTTCGGCCGGCTCGCGGACAAATTCGGCCGCCGCCCTACGCTGATGATCAACATCGCGTGCTACTCGCTGCTCGAGTTGCTTTCCGGCCTCTCCCCGAATCTCACGACGCTGCTCATCCTGCGCGCACTCTTCGGCATCGCGATGGGCGGTGAGTGGGGCGTCGGATCGGCACTGACGATGGAAACCGTGCCGACCGCCGCACGCGGCGTCGTTTCGGGGCTTTTGCAGGCGGGCTATCCGAGCGGCTATTTGCTTGCGTCGATCGCTTTCGGCGTGGTGTACCCGTTCGTCGGGTGGCGCGGGATGTTCTTCATCGGCGTCGCGCCTGCCCTGCTCGTGATGTACGTGCGTGCGCACGTGCCTGAATCGCCGGCGTGGCGTGCGATGGAAAAGCGCCCGCGCCCCGGCCTCATCGCCACGCTCAAGCAAAACTGGACGCTCTCGCTCTACGCGATCGTGCTGATGACCGCGTTCAATTTCTTCTCGCACGGCACGCAGGATCTTTATCCGACCTTTCTGCGCGAGCAGCATCATTTCGATCCGCATACCGTGTCGCTCATTACGATCACGCTGAATGTCGGCGCGATCGTCGGCGGGCTGTTTTTCGGGGCGCTGTCTGAGAAGATCGGCCGGCGAGTGACGATTTTCATCGCCGCGTTGATCGCGTTGCCGGTGCTGTATCTGTGGGCATTCTCGACGACGCCTCTCATGCTCGCGATCGGCGCGTTCCTCATGCAGATCTCGGTGCAAGGCGCGTGGGGCGTGATTCCGGTCCATTTGAACGAAATCTCGCCCGATGAGATTCGCGCGACCTTCCCGGGACTCGTGTACCAGCTCGGCAACTTGCTCGCGGCGGTGAACGCGACGATGCAGGCGTCGCTCGCCGCATCGCACGGCAACAACTACGGCATGGCGATGGCGATCGTCGCGGGCGTCGTCGCCGTGGTGATCGCGGCGCTGATTTTCTTCAGCCACGAGCGCAGAGGCATCGATATGACGCGCTCCGCGCGCGAAGCAGGCGCCACGGGATAGCCGTGCCCAACGGAGACTGCCTCGCATTGCGCGGGGGCGACGCATTCAACCGCGCGATTCGGAATGCAATCCCGTGGTGCCACGCTCATGAACGCGAGGTGCCGGAAAGGCGAGCATCCGCAACAGGGAATTCGTATTCCGCGGACGCAGCGCAACGACGCCTTGCAGTCCCTTTCGATACCGGTAGACCGTCGCCTCCGACACGTTCACGCCGCGCGAAACCGCCGCGACCGACGCGCCGTGCTGCAACAGCGCCAGCGCCTGAAATTTCCGTTTGGGATCGATCCGTCCTCCGGCGGCGGCGCTCGGTGATACTTCGATCACGCGAATATCCTTGTGCAGCATTTCGAGCGCGGCCCCCTCCAGCGACGTGGAGCGATAAGCATAGCCACCATCTTCGTTGCCGAACACATAAAGCCTGTTGTCGTAGATGTAGCTTTGGTCGATCGCCGCGATCTCTCGAAATAGCGAGTTGATTTTTAGCTCCACCGGGTAAACACATTTGTTTAGGAACACTTATTCTCCTGTTGCTGCTTGTTCAGGGCAGGTGATTGCTGCCTACAGGAGGAGTTCTGTAGTTTTGCGATCGTCGTGAGCGGGTCTGCCAACTCACTCACGACATGTCCTACGGGTCCCGGCTCCGCGCTAGCGGACCCGGGATCGACACCACGCGCGCGCCCCGACCGGCCAGATCGTCGCGCGCCCACTGTTACCCGTTTCCATCGGCCGCCAGCAGACGAATGAGTCGCAATCGCTTGTTTCGATCGATGATGCCGGCAACGCATTGCCAGACTTCGAGCAGCCAGTTCATCGTCGCTTCGGCCATTCCGAGTTCGCGCCTGATAGCCGACGCGGGCACATTGCGGTCCAGAAAAACCAGCGCCAGATACGTCGCCAGTTGTGTCGGTTCGCCTCTGATATCCCGATAGAGGCCACCTCCCTTGCATTCGCTCGACTCCCGTATGCTCATGATCATCTCCATGTCCAGCGGGACGTGCACATAGCTCACTTCCCCGTCGGAGCGCATCAGCATGTAAAGCAAGTCACCCAGAATAAGAACCCAGTCTGAAATATCGAGTTCTTCAGGTATCGCGCCGATGTTTAGCCTGACTAATTGATCCCACGTCTCCATTTATGAATATGCTCCCGTGGCCACCATGCGCGTGGCAGGTGGTCGCAACAGAGCCCGGCGTTGTGACCTGCTGTGGCTTATCCCCCAAGATTCGCCCACAGCGCCCTTTGACGCTCCCGCTTCGGCGGGGAGTCAAGAAAAGTTCCCTCCTCATTGTTTAGTCGTTCGAACGAATCATTCGCTTTTGTCGGTCTTGATGTGAGGCAAAAGAATAGCTCCCGAATATTGGGCTTTGAAGTGGACACGTCCTAATCCGAACAGGACTAGAGTGAACACTCAGGTTCGGCTCATGACACCGGTGCCGGTTCTTATCGGCGACGCCGCCCAACGTCGACCCCGTGGCATGAAGCGTGCTTCTTCTCTGAAAACGCCGGAGACCTTGATGCTCGCGCTATATGTCATCGCCTTCTTCCTGGTAGCCGTTACGCTCACATTTCTCCAGGCGCCCGCTCTCGTCTGGCTCGTCGGGCTGGCGCTCTGGGTGGCCGTCGGGCCGCTCATCGGCGTGACGGGCACAGTCGGCGTCACTCTGCTCGCGATTGCCTTCGTGCTTCCGGCGCTCATGCTTGCCATCACACCGCTGCGCCGCGCATTCTTGAGCCGCCGCGTGCTGGCGACGTTTCGCAAGATCCTGCCGGAGATGTCGTCGACGGAGCGTGACGCCATAGAAGCCGGCACCGTCTGGTGGGACGCCGAACTTTTTTCGGGGCGCCCGCGATGGGACAGCCTGCTCGAACACGGCGCGCCGAAGCTGACGCAGGAGGAGCAAAGCTTCATCGACAACGAATGCGCGCGGCTGTGCGAGTTGTCGAACGACTGGGACACGACTGCGATCTGGCAGGACTTGTCGCCGCAAGCGTGGGCCTACATCAAGGAACAGGGCTTTCTCGGCATGATCATTCCGAAGCGTTACGGCGGAAAGGCGTTCTCCGCGTACGCGCACTCGCAGGTGATCATGAAGCTCGCGACGCATTCATCGGCGGCGGCTGTATCGGTGATGGTGCCGAATTCGCTCGGCCCCGCCGAACTGCTGCTGCACTACGGCACCGAGGTACAGAAGAACCACTATCTGCCGCGTCTCGCGCGCGGCGACGACATTCCGTGCTTCGCGCTCACCAGCCCTTACGCGGGATCGGACGCCGCTGCGATCCCGGATGTCGGCGTCGTGTGCCGCGGCATCCACGAGGGCCGCGAGACGCTCGGCTTTCGCGTTACCTGGGAAAAACGCTACATCACGCTTGGGCCGATCGCGACCGTGCTCGGCCTCGCCTTTCGCGCGCTCGACCCCGACCAACTGCTCGGTGACGACGCCACACCGGGCATCACCTGCGCGCTCATTCCGACGAACCATCCCGGCGTCGACATCGGACGGCGGCACTGGCCGCTCAACGCCGTGTTCCAGAACGGCCCGAACCGGGGCAAGGATGTGTTCATCCCGATGGACTGGGTCATCGGCGGGCGCGCACAGGTGGGCAACGGCTGGCGCATGCTGATGGAATGCCTCGCCGCCGGGCGTGCGATCTCGCTGCCTTCGTCGAACGTCGGCATGGCCAAGCTCGCCGTGCGCGGCACGGGCGCATACGCCGCCGCGCGCCGGCAGTTCCGCACGTCGATCGGCCGCTTCGAGGGCATTCAGGAAGCGCTCGGTCGCATGGGCGGCAACCTGTACGTGATGGACGCGGCGCGCCGCCTGTCCGCGCAGGCGGTCGATCTCGGCGAGAAACCTTCGGTCATTTCGGCGATCGCGAAGTATCACATCACGGAACGGGCGCGCAAGGTGATCAACGACGGCATGGACGTCGTCGCCGGCAAGGGCATCTGCATGGGGCCGTCGAACTTTCTCGCGCGCGCGTATCAGCAGATGCCGATCTCGATCACCGTCGAAGGGGCGAACATCCTGACGCGCTGCCTCATCATCTTCGGACAAGGCGCGATCCGTTGTCATCCCTACGTGCTCAGGGAGATGGCTGCGACGCGAGAAGCCGATCCGCGCCGGGCGCTGCGCGATTTCGACGACGCGTTTTTCGGCCACGCGAGCTTTCTCGCGTCCAACGCGGTACGCAGCCTCGTGTATGCCTTCGGCGGCAGCGCGCTCATGCGCAAGCCCGCGCGCGCCGATGCGCGTCTTCTGCCCTACTACCGCGCAGCCACGCGCCTGTCGAGCGCGTTCGCGTTGTTCGCCGACGTGTCGATGCTCGCGCTCGGCGGCGAGCTCAAGCGCCGCGAGCGTCTGTCGGCGCGGCTCGGCGACATCCTCTCGCAGTTGTACCTGCTATCCGCGACGCTCAAGCGCTTCGAAGACGAAGGCCGTCCCGAGAGCGACTTGCCGCTCGTGCGCTGGGGCGCCGAAGACGCGCTCGATCAGGCGAGCATCGCGTTCGAAGGCTTGCTCGCGAACTTTCCGAACCGCGCCGCCGCCGCGCTGCTGCGCGCGCTCGCGTTCCCGTTCGGCCTGCCGCATGCACCGGGCAGCGATGCGCTCGGCAACGAGGTCGCGATGCTGATGCAAACGCCCGGCGCGGCGCGCGAACGCCTCGTCGCGGGCTCGCACGTTTCGACCGTCGAAACCGATCCGATCGCCCGCGGCGAGAAGCTGCTCGCGCTCACGCCCGCCGTCGCGGCGCTGGAAATGCGTGTGCGCGATGCCGTCAAAGCGGGCCAGACCGATCCGCTGCCGCAAAGCCCGCAAGACGTCGAAGCATGGGCGCAGACGGCTTGGGCGTCCGGCATCATCGACGAAAGCGAGCGCGCGTTGCTGGCCGAATGGGCGGCTCATGCGCGCGAAGCCGTGAAAGTCGATGATTTTTCCGCAGACTTCGGTATCCTCGAAGCATTGCAAAAGCGCAGCGCGGCACTCGAGCGGCAATGGCCCGAAACCGTCGCCTGAAGCACGCAGGCCCGAGGCCACGCCGCGCGCGCCCCGACGACCGATCGCCAATCGATGAAAGACCGCTATCTCGACTTCGTCAATTCGCCCTTCGGCACGAGCATCGCGCGCTCGCTCGGCCTGCCGCGTCCCGAGGTGTTGCGCCGCCATCGCGCGGATCAGGCCGAATTCGGCGGCATGGCCGCTATCGGCGCGGGTCCGTCGCCCGCGCTCTTCGATGAATTGATGGGCGTGCTGTCCGCCATCGGCATGACGGGCATCGCCCACGAAAGCGCGACCGGCTGGCTGCCCGTCGCCGCGCGCCACGGCGCGATGAGCGGCCGCTTCGAGCCGCGCGCGCGCGACGCATCCCCCGGCGATCGCGTCGAGGCGCTGATCTTCGATGCGACCGGCATCGACGAAAGCGCGCAACTGCATTCGCTGTACGCCTTCTTCCACGACGCGCTGCGCTCGCTCGCGAAGAACGGACGCATCGTCGTGATCGGGCGTCCGCCCGCCACGCGCGCGAGCGTTGCCGCCGCCACCGCGCAGCATGCGCTCGAAGGCATGACTCGCTCGCTCGGCAAGGAAGCGCGCAACGGCATCACGTCGAATCTGCTGCGCGTGGCCGATGGCGCGGACCTCGAGTCCGCACTGCGCTTCTTCCTTTCGCCTCGCTCGGCCTACGTGTCGGGCCAGGTCGTGACCCTCGACGCACCCGCCGCCGCGCCCGAAAGCTGGACGAAACCGCTCGCGGGCAAGCGCGCGATCGTGACGGGCGCGGCGCGCGGCATCGGCGCGTCGATCGCGGCGGTGCTCGCGCAACACGGTGCGATCGTCACCGGGCTCGATGTCGACGCCGCCCGCGACGCGCTCGATCAGACCATGCTCTCGATCGAAGACGGCTCGCCCTCGGGCGGCGCGCATGCAGCGCTCGTCGCGGACATCGCCGCGCCCGAAGCGGCCGGCGAGATCGCCGCGACGCTTGCCGCGTCGGGCGGAATCGATATCGTCGTGCACAACGCGGGCATCACGCGCGACAAGACCATCGCGCGCATGAGCCCGGACATGTGGGATAGCGTGATCGACATCAATCTGCTCGCGCAGGCGCGCATCGACGACGCGCTGCTCGCGCGGAACGTGTTGCGCGAACACGGACGCATCGTTGCTGTTTCGTCGATCAGCGGCATCGCGGGCAATCGCGGGCAGACCAATTACGCGACCTCGAAGGCGGGCGTGATCGGCCGCGTGCGCGCGATGGCGCCATCGCTGCGGGGCCGCGGCATCACGATCAACGCGGTCGCGCCCGGCTTCATCGAAACGCACATGACCGCGCGCATGCCGTTCGGCGTGCGCGAGGCCGGCAGACGGCTCAATTCGATGGGACAAGGCGGCTTGCCCGTCGATGTCGCCGAGACCGTCGCGTGGCTCGCGAGTCCGGGCAGCGCGGGCATCACGGGCAACGTCGTGCGCGTGTGCGGCCAGAGCCTCATCGGCGCGTAGGGAGGCGACTGCATGCACGCACCGACCATGCCGCGCGCCCGCACCGTCGTCATCGATACCTTGCCGCCGCCCGCAAAGCTATACGGGCGCGCGCTGCCCGCGCTCTTCAGGCGCGCGCGCTCGCCCGAGCTGCCCGCGCTGCGGCTCGTGCGCCCCGATGTCAGGCTCGACGCGGAGCAGGTCGGCCGCTACGCGCGCGTGTGCGGATTCATCCCCGAACATGGCGTGCCGCTCACGTTCCCGCACGTGCTCGCGTTCCCCTTGCATCTGATGATGCTCACCGATCCGTCGTTTCCCTGGTCCGCGCTCGGCGTCGTGCATCTGTCCAACAGCGTGCGGCTGCGTCGTCCGCTCGCGGCGGGCCAGGGCTTGCGCATCGAAGTCGAGTGCGGTCCGCTGATGCCGCATCAAAACGGTCAGGCGTTCACGCTGCATACGCGCATCTACCGGCGCGGCGAGGCCGTGTGGGACGGCGACAGCGTCTATCTGAAGCGCGGCGTGCGCAGCGAAAGCGCAGCGCCTTCGATCGAAATGGCCGAAGCATCCGATGCGCGCGTGCCGCTCCTCGCACGCGAAGCGCGCTGGCAGCTTCCGCCGCAGCTCGGACGCGATTACGCGAAGGCATCGGGCGACTTCAATCCGATCCATCTGCATACGCTGAGCGCGAAAGCGTTCGGCTTTCCACGCGCGATCGCGCATGGCATGTGGACGCTCGCGCGCACGCTCGCGGCGCTGCATCCGATCAAGCCGCTCGCCTCCGGATACGCGCATGGCGATTTCAAATCGCCGCTGTATCTGCCCGGCGACGCCACGCTCTGGACCGCCGCGCCCTCGCCCACCGCGCGTGAGTTCGAAGTGCGCGATCTTGCGGGCGACCGGCCGCATCTGCGCGGCCATTTCGAATGGGAGCTGCCATGAGCGAAGCGCGGCGCGAGATTCGGCGCGAGGTTCGTCGGATTGCGATCATCGGCAGCAATCGGATTCCGTTCGCGCGCTCGAACACGGCGTACGCGAGCGCGTCGAATCAGGACATGCTGAGCTTTACGCTGCAAGGTCTCGTCGATCGCTTCGACCTGCATGGCATGCGTCTCGGCGAAGTGGCCGCGGGCGCGGTCGTCAAGCATTCGCGCGACTTCAACCTGACGCGCGAGGCCGCGCTCTCGACCACGCTCGCGAAGGAAACGCCCGCCTACGACGTGCAGCAGGCATGCGGCACCGGCCTCGAAACGGCGATTCTCGTCGCCAACAAGATCGCGCTCGGGCAGATCGACGTGGGCATCGCGGGCGGCGTCGATACGGCATCGGATGCGCCCATCGCCGTGAACGAGCGCATGCGCAAGATCCTGCTCGAAGCGAATCGCGGACGCTCGGCGGGTCAACGCGTCGGTGCGCTCGCGAAACTGCGTCCCGGCATGTTCTTTCGCCCGCTCCTGCCGCGTAACGCGGAGCCGCGCACGGGCCTCTCGATGGGCGAGCACTCCGAACTGATGGCCAAGCGCTGGAAGATTTCGCGCGAGTCGCAGGACATGCTCGCGCAGGAAAGCCATCGCAAGCTCGCGTCCGCCTATGGGCGCGGTTTCTTCAACGATCTGATGACGCCGTACAAAGGGCTCGCGCGCGACAACAACCTGCGTCCCGATGTCACGCTCGATCAGCTCGCGCAGCTCAAACCGGTCTTCGATCGCGACGCCGGCACGCTCACGGCGGGCAACTCGACGCCGCTCACCGACGGCGCATCGGCGGTGCTGCTCGCGTCCGAGCAATGGGCGGCCGAGCGCGGCCTGCCGGTGCAGGCGTTCCTGACATTCTGCGCGGCCGCCGCCGTCGATTTCTTCGACAAGCGCGAAGGCCTCCTGATGGCGCCCGCCTACGCGGTTCCGTCGATGCTCGCGCGCGCCGGGCTCGCGTTGCAGGACTTCGACTTCTACGAGATTCACGAAGCGTTCGCCGCGCAGGTGCTGTGCACGCTCGCCGCGTGGGAAGACGAGGAATACTGCCGTACCGCGCTCGGCCTGAACGGCCCGCTCGGCCCGATCGACCGCGCGCGCCTCAACGTGAACGGCGGGTCGCTCGCGACCGGACATCCGTTCGCGGCGACGGGCGGGCGCATCGTCGGGACGCTGGCGAAGATGCTGGCGAAAGCGCCCGAACGCAGCGACGGCAAGCCGTTGCGCGGACTGATCTCGATCTGCGCGGCGGGCGGCCAGGGCGTCGTCGCGATACTGGAGCGGTAAGGAGCGGAAGCAAAAATAAGGCGCGCTGTTCGACGAAAACGGATCGCGCCAACGGAGACACCACATGAGCCCGGGACAGACAGCGCCGCGCGGGGCGTCCAAGCCGCACGCGACGGACGGCATCTGGTACGCGTCGTATCCGCGCGATGTCGCGCACGAAATCGATCCCTCGCGCTATCGCTCGCTTGCGCATTTCTTCGATGAGTGCGTCGAGCGCTTTCGGGATCGCGTCGCCTTCGTGAGTCTCGGCTCCGAGCTGACATTCGCCGCGCTCGGCGAGAAGGCGCGCGCATTCGCGTCATATCTGCAGAGCATCGGCGTGAAGCCCGGCGATCGCGTCGCGCTGATGATGCCCAACACGCTCGTCTATCCCGTCGCGCTTTTCGGCACGCTGATCGCGGGCGCGATCGTCGTCAACGTGAATCCGCTCTACACGGTGCGCGAGCTCAGCCAGCAACTCAAGGACAGCGGCGCGCAGACGGTGGTCGTGTTCGAGAAATTCGCGAAGACCGTGCAGGACGCGCAGCCGGGCACGCGCGTGCGGCATATCGTCGTAACCGGGCTCGGCGATCTGCTGGGCAGCGGGCTCAATGTGAAAGGCCGCGCGATCGATCTGTTCCTGCGTCACGTGAAAAAGCAGGTGCCCGCTTACGCGCTGCCCGATGCGGTCCGCCTGCCGCAGGCGCTCGCGCGCGGCGCGCGGCAGAAGTTCGAGCCGGTGAGAGTCGGTCACGGCGACATCGCGTTCATTCAATACACCGGCGGCACGACGGGCGTCGCGAAGGGCGCGATGCTCACGCATCGCAATGTCATCGCCAATCTGCTGCAGGCGCTCGCCTGGGCGGGCGGACGGCTCGTCGACGGCGAGGAGATCATCGTCACGCCGCTGCCGCTCTATCACATCTATTCGCTGACCGTGAACGCGCTCGCGTTTCTCGCGATCGGCGCGCGCAATGTGCTGATCGTCAATCCGCGCGACATCGGCGCACTCATGCGCGCGCTGCGTCACGAAAACTTCACGGCGATCACCGCGCTCAACACGCTCTACAGCGCGCTCATCGACAACGACGCATTCCGCCGGCGCGACTTCTCCGCGCTCAAGCTCGCGATGGCGGGCGGCATGGCGACCCAGCGCGTGATCGCCGAGCGCTTCCGGGCGATGACGGGCCAGACGCTCGTCGAAGGCTACGGCCTCACGGAGTGTTCGCCGCTCGTCGCCGCGACGCCGCTCGATGCCCGCGGCGCGAGCGAATTCGACGGAACCATCGGCGTGCCTGTGCCGTCGACACTCGTGCGCATGCGCCGCGACGACGGCACATGGGCGAACGTCGACGAACCGGGCGAGCTCTGCGTGCAGGGCCCGCAAGTGATGAAAGGCTACTGGAACCGTCCCGAAGATACGGCGAAAGCGATCGACGCGGAGGGCTGGCTCGCGACCGGCGACATCGGCGTGATGGATGCGCGCGGCATCATCCGGCTCATCGACCGCAAGAAGGACATGATGATCGTGTCGGGCTTCAATGTGTATCCGAACGAGATCGAGGAAGTGCTCGCCGCGCATCCGAAAGTGCGCGCGGTGGCCGCGGTCGGTGTGCCCGATCCGGTGACGGGTGAACGCGTGAAGGCGTTCGTCGTGCGTCGCGACGACGCGCTCACGGTGGAAGAACTGTTGAAGTTCGCCCGTTTACACCTGACCGGCTACAAGGTGCCTTCCTACGTCGAGTTTCGCGACGCGCTGCCGCTCACAACGATCGGCAAGGTGCTCAGGCGCGAACTGCGCGACGCCGAATGGCAAGCACGGAAATCGCAGGACTGACTTTTAGGAGATGTTCATGCCGCGTGCGCGATGCCGCCGGGCTTCGGACTTGCGGCTCGCGTGCGCGGGCCTGTTGTGTTTCTTCATCGCGTTCGCGGCCGTGTTCGTGCCCGCGCCCGCGCGCGCCGACACGACGGAGGACGCCGCGCGCGTCGGCGATCTGGGCGTTGAGCAGCAGGCGCAATGGCTGTCGCACGCGGCCGAAAGCGGCGCGCTCGCGAAACTCGACGACGCGCAACTCGTCGCCCTCTTTCACTCGCTCGACGCGCGCACGCTGCCGCGCTACTTGCAGGAAGGCCTGCACGAGTTCCAGTCCTGCGAGTTCACGATGCGCCGGCGCGAGCGCATCAAGGGAAAGTGGCCGAGGCGCGCGGATCACATGCTCGTGCGCGTCACGCGCGAGCCGTTGCGCATCTACGCGAAATGGCTGCCCGATGGCGCGCATGCGGGCCAGGAAGTCATCTACGACCATTCCAAGCGCCCCGACGAGCTCTACGGTCATCTCGGCGGCTTTCTGGGCGTCGTGCCGATGTGGGCGTCGGTGAACGGCGCCCTCGCCCGTGCGCAGTCGAATCATTCGATTCGCGAGCTCGGTATCGAAGCGGTCACGCAGCGCTTCATCGACGAGGGGCGCAGATTCGCCGAAGCGGGGATTACGAAGCCGGCGAATATCGAGGTGAAGACCGTCGACGGACTGCGCGTCGTCGCGCTCACGTATGAAACCCCCGAGGGACAGCCCGATTTCTACGCGAAAAAGGAAGTGCTCGGACTCGACCTCGAACGGCCGGTTTTCCGCACGCTGGAGTCGTACGACAACGAAGGCAATATTTTCGAAAGCGTCGTGTTCGAGCGCATCGAAGTCAAACCCTTCGATGATCTGACGTTCGACCCGAAGAATCCCGACTATCGCTTCTGATCGGCACGCCAATGAAATGCCCGCTGATTTCGTGACATCGAATGTAACAACGCGTCGCACCGCGCGCCGCCCATTTTTAAGTTTCGCCTAAGAGTCGGCCGATAACCTGCCCGCACTCCATCGACATCAAGATCCGCGCGCAGGCAGTAGCCGGGAGCGCCGCACATCGTCATGCAAACCTGAGGACATCTTTCATGAACCTCCGCCGTCCGGCCTCCGCACCCGTGCGAGCCATCAAAAGGCTTCTGAGCCATCACGAAATCGCCACACTGCTGTTGCTGTTGCACGCGCCTATCGACGCGATGGCCGCGACGCCCGACGTTGCTTCGTTGCAGGAATACGGCTATGTCGAGATCGTGTCGCCCGATACCGGTGCGCCGAAAGTGCGTCTCACCGAGGACGGCAACGCCGTGCTGCGCGGCCTGGGCGTCAGGTAAGGCGTCGGGCCGCGGACCCGACCACGCGAACTCTGTAATAATCGGTCGATACTTTTCATCATCGACCAAGGAGTGATTCGCGATGTCCGCCCTCTCACCCATCGTGCAGCGTGTCCTCATCACCAACGACGACGGCATCGACGCGCCCGGCCTCGCCGTGCTGGAAGCGGTCGCCGCCGAACTCGCGCACGAAGTCTGGGTCATCGCACCCGAGCACGATCAGAGCGGCACGTCGCACTCCATCAGCCTGCATTCGCCATTGCGCGTGTCGCGCCAGGGCGAGCGGCGCTACGGCGTGCAGGGCACGCCGGGCGACTGCGTCGTCATGGGCGCGCGTCATATCATGAAAGACGCGCCGCCGACGCTCGTGCTCTCCGGCATCAACCGCGGCGCGAATCTCGGCGTGGAGACGATGTTCTCCGGCACCGTGGGCGCCGCCATGACGGGCCTGCTGCTCGGCCTGCCGTCGATCGCGCTCAGCCAGGCGTTCACCGATCGCGAGAACGTGCGCTGGGATACGGCGCGCGCGCTCGCGCCGGGCGTGATCCGCCAGTTGCTCGCGATCTCCCACGATGCGCCCACCTGCCTGAACGTCAACTTCCCCGATTGCGACGCGCCCGCCGCCGGTCCGCTCACCGTGACGCGGCAAGGCGTCGGCCTCGTGGAAGGCATCGATGTGCTGCCGCTCGTCGATCCGCGCGGCATCGAATATCACTGGCTGCGCTTTCAGCGCGGCCCGCGCCCGAATTCGCCCGATAGTGAAACCGCGGTGGTCGCGTCCGGCCGCGTCTCGGTCACGCCGCTGCATTTCGATCGCACCGACGAGCGCACTTTCGCGACACTCGAAGCGGGTCTGAAAGGCGGCGCCTGAGTGGTGAATGCGCGCCGCTAGAACGTTTCCTCCCAGACGGGATCGATCGCTTTCTCGTATGCTCGGGCGATCACGACAAGGAGACGACATGACCCGTTCCATCGGCTCGCGCGGCGCGCGGGTGACGCTCGGCGCGCTTTGCGCCATCTTTGCCATGAGCGTTTTTGCACAAGCGGCAACGCCCGTCGGCACCTGGCAAACCATCGACGATCAGACCGGCAAGCCGAAAGCGATCATCCAGATCGTCGACGACGGCAGCGGCCAGTTGTCCGGCAAAGTCGTGCGCGGTATCGGCGAGTTCGATCATCCCGACCGCCGCTGCACGGCCTGCACCGACGAGCGCAAGGATCAGTTGGTCAAGGGAATGACGATCATCACCGGCATGCGGCAGAACGGCGATGCGTGGGACGGCGGCCAGATTCTCGACCCCGAGAGCGGCAAGCTCTACAAGTGCAGGATGAAGATGGAAGACGGCGGGCAGAAGCTCGTCGTGCGAGGGTATATCGGCGTGTCGTTACTGGGGCGTTCGCAGACCTGGCTGCGTCAGCAATAGGTTTCAAAAAGCACAAAGCCGCTCGAAGAGGTGTGTCTGCGACCGGCTTTGTTCATTTCGCGCGTGCGCCCGAGTCGATCATGCGGCGCGACGCTGGTGCGCCTCGTCCGCTTGCACTACTACAGGCAACTCAGCGCTCTCGAGCTTGAACTCCGGCGGCACGCGCATGCGGGATGTCATCAACGCATAAAGCGATTCTCCGGCCGGCCCGAACAACTGTGTCATCACGCGCAACAGGACGCCCGATTCGTGCCATGTCTTGAAACGCCGGTGGCACGTCTGATACGACGGATACTTGCGTGGCAGCGTGGACCACGACGCGCCGCTGTACATCACCCAGAGCACACCGTTGAGCACGGCGCGGGTGTTGGCGAGCGGCCGGCCCCGCAGTTCCAGACGGGGGCGCAGTTCGGGAAGCAGCGGTGCGACCATCTGCCATTCTTCGTCGGACATGTCGCGGTAGGGCTTCACGGTAATTTCTCCAATTTGCTGACTCATAACCGGCATCGACGATACCGAGTACCCGAAAGCCGGCAAATCGGAGTGATCCGAATCTTGAAATAGCCACCAAAGCCTTATGCCGATTGGCCTATCGCAGATTTTTGATACTCGTATTAGGTAAGCGAAATATCCGCGACGCGCCGTGGCGCCTCGAGATACTCCTTCGACTGCATCTCGATGATGCGCGACACCGTGCGCGCGAATTCGTTGGCCATGGGCCCTTCCACGTACAGCTCTTCCGCGGGCACGGCTGCCGACATCAGCAGCTTCACCTTGTGGTCATAGAACACATCGATGAGCCACGTGAAGCGACGCGCCTCGGACGCCATGCGTGGCGTCATCTGCGGTACGTCCGACAAGATCACCGCATGAAACCGGTTCGACAGTTCCAGATAGTCGTTCTGCGAGCGCGGCCCGCCGCAGAGCGTCGCGAAGTCGAACCACACGACGCCGTCGGCACGGCGCAGCGCCTTGATCTCGCGCTTTTCGATGTGCAGGATCGGGCTTTCGTCGGGGACGGCCGCGAGCTTTGCGTAGTCCGCGCGCAACGCCTCGCTCGCCGCCGCCCCGAGCGGCGTGTGATACGCCTTCACCTGCGACAGCGTGCGCTTGCGGTAGTCGGTGCCGGCGTCGACGTTGAGCACGTCGAGATGTTCCTTGATGAGCTCGATCGCAGGCAGAAGACGATCGCGATGCAGCCCTTCCGGATACAGCGTGTCCGGCTGGTAATTGGACGTCATCACGAACTGCACGCCGTTCTTGAAGAGGCGGTCGAGCAGGCGATAGAGAATCATCGCGTCGGCGATATCCGAGACATGGAATTCGTCGAAGCAGATCAATCTGAAACGCTTGGCGATGCGTTTCGCGAGTTCGTCGAGCGGATCGGCCTGCCCTTTCAGCTCTTCCAGCTCGCGATGCACCTCGCGCATGAACTCGTGAAAATGCAGGCGCGTTTTGCGCTGCACGGGCACGACGGCATAGAAGCTGTCCATCAAAAAGCTCTTGCCGCGCCCGACGCCGCCCCACAGGTAGACACCGCGCGGCAGGTCCGGACGCACGAGAAACTTCTTGAGCGCGTTGGAGCGGCGGCCCTTGTAGGCGACCCACTCCTCGTAGCAGCGCTGCAGGCGCGCGACCGCCGCGAGCTGCGCCTCATCCGATTGATAACCCCGCGTGCGCAGTTCGCTTTCGTAGTATTCGGTGACGTTCATCTTCTGCCGTATGAAGTGACGAAGGCGAGCGGTTTCATCCGCTCGCCTTCGTGTGCGATGCCTTACTGCCCGAAGCCGAGCTTCTTACATGTTCAGCGCGCGCTTGTCGACGGCCAGCGCCGCTTCGCGCATCACTTCCGACAGCGACGGATGCGGATGGCAAATACGGCCGATGTCTTCCGACGCCGCCTTGAACTCCATCGCGACGACCGCTTCCGCGATCAGATCCGACGCGTCGGCGGCGATCACGTGCACGCCGAGGATTTCGTCGGTCTTCGCGTCCGCGATCATCTTGACGAAGCCTTCAGCCTTGCCGATGCCCAATGCGCGGCCGTTGGCCATCATCGGGAACTGGCCGGTCTTGTACTCGCGGCCTTCGGCCTTGAGCTGCTGTTCGGTCTTGCCGACCCACGCGATTTCCGGTTCCGTGTAGATGACCCACGGAACGCAGTTGTAGTCGATGTGCGGCTTCTGACCATCGATGATCTCCGCCACCGCCACGCCCTCGTCTTCCGCCTTGTGCGCGAGCATCGGGCCGCGCACGACGTCGCCGATTGCGTACACGTTCGGCACGCTCGTCGCGCAATGATCGTCGACGTCGATGAAACCGCGCTCGTTGGCCTTCAGGCCGATCGCTTCCAGACCGAGGTTATCGGTGTTCGGCACGCGGCCGATCGACACGATCAGGCGGTCCGCTTCCAGCGTTTGCGCGTTGCCCGCGTTATCCGTGTAAGCGATCGACACGCCGTTGCCCGTCGTCTTCACATCGCCGATTTTCACGCCGAGGTGAATGTCGAGGCCCTGCTTCTTGAACTGCTTCGCAGCTTCCTTGGCGAGGGCTTCGTCGGCGGCGCCGAGAAATTGCGGCAGCGCTTCGAGCACGGTCACGTCCGCACCCAGACGACGCCACACCGAGCCGAGTTCCAGACCGATCACGCCCGCGCCGATCACGGCGAGCTTCTTCGGCACCGAGTCGAACGAGAGCGCGCCTTCGTTGTCGGCGATCAACGTGTTGTCCACCGGAATGTTCGGCAGATGACGTGCCTTCGAGCCCGTCGCGATGATGACGTTCTTCGCCGTAACGACTTCCGTCGCGCCTTCGCCCGAGACTTCGATCTGCACGCCGGCGTTGTTCTTGCCCGTGAACTTGCCGTGGCCCTTGAGCCACGTGATCTTGTTCTTGCGGAACAGGAACTCGATGCCCTTCGTCATCTTCTCGACGATGCCGTCCTTGCGGGCGAGCATCTTCGACACATCGAGCTTCACATCCGACACGCTGATGCCGTGATCGGCCAGATGCTTCGACGCATTCTCGAATTCTTCCGACGACGCGAGCAGCGCCTTCGACGGAATGCAGCCCACGTTCAGGCACGTTCCGCCGAGCTTCAGCGCGCCGGCCGGATTCTTCCACTTCTCGATACACGCAACCGTCTTGCCGAGCTGCGCTGCGCGAATCGCCGCGATATAGCCGCCAGGGCCCGCGCCGATCACGACGACATCAAATTCTTTGGACATGACTTTCCTTGGTCTATCTCCGCTCATGCGGAGCAGCCTCATGCGATGCGCGCGAGCCTATCGCGCGCATCGAAGGCACTGAGTTCTTACAGGTCCAACAGCAGACGGGCCGGATCTTCCAGCGCGTCCTTCATCGCGACGAGCGACAGCACGGCTTCGCGGCCGTCGATGATGCGGTGGTCGTACGACAGCGCGAGGTAGTTCATCGGGCGGATCACGATCTGGCCGTTCTCCACGACCGCGCGTTCCTTCGTGGCATGCACGCCGAGAATCGCGGACTGCGGCGGGTTGATGATCGGCGTCGACAGCATGGAGCCGAACACGCCGCCGTTCGAGATGGAGAACGTGCCGCCGGTCATTTCTTCGATCGACAGCTTGCCGTCCTTCGCTTTCTGGCCGAATTCGGCGATCTTCTTCTCGATGTCGGCGAGGCTCATTTGATCGGCATTACGCAGGATCGGCACCACCAGACCGCGCGGCGAACCGACCGCGATACCGATGTCGAAGTAGCCGTGATAAACGATGTCGTTACCGTCGATCGAAGCGTTCACGAGCGGGAACTTCTTCAGCGCGTGCACGGCGGCCTTCACGAAGAACGACATGAAGCCGAGCTTCACGCCGTGTTCCTTCTCGAAGCGATCCTTGTACTTGTTGCGCAGATCCATGACGGGCGCCATGTTGACTTCGTTGAACGTCGTCAGGATGGCGTTGGTTTGCTGCGATTCGAGCAGACGCTCGGCGATACGCGCGCGCAGACGCGACATCGGCACGCGCTGTTCCGGACGGTCCTTGAGCCATTGATCCGCCGATGCCGGCGCCGAAACTTGCGGCAGCGAGGGCTTGGCGGCGCGCGCGGGCGCGGCGGCCGGAGCCGGCGCGGCAGCCTTGGCGGCGGGTGCGGACGCCGAAGCGGCGAGCGCGTCGCCCTTCGTGATGCGGCCGTCACGACCCGAGCCGGAAACCTGATCCGCCGACACGCCCTTCTCGGCCAGAATCTTCGTCGCCGCGGGCGATGCTGCACCACCGGTCGAACCCGCCGATGCCTGCGCGACTGCGGGAGCTGCCGTCGCGGCGGCCGCTTCAGCTACGGGCGCGGGTTTCACTTCGGAGTCGCCGGCAGCGGCGACGGCTTCGCCCGCTTTCGCTTCGGTGTCGATCTTCGCGATGATTTCGTCGGCGGCGACGATATCGCCGTCGTGCTTGATCACTTGCGCGAGCACGCCAGCGGACGGCGCGGGCACTTCGAGCACGACCTTGTCGGTTTCGATTTCGATGAGGATTTCGTCCTGGGCGACAGCTTCGCCCGGCTTCTTCTTCCATTGCAGCATGGTCGCTTCCGAGACCGACTCGGAAAGCTGGGGAACCTTGACTTCTACGATAGCCATTTCTGTATTGTCCTAATGCGTGTCTGTGTGTTCGAGCGTCGGGACCGGGCTGCGGCGCGCGCGCCCGGTCTCTCAAGCGTTGATTACTTCGCGATGACCTGCGCGCCCTTCAGGCGGCCGAACGCGCCTTCCACGAGCGCCTTCTGCTGCTCGTAGTGCTTCGCGTAGTAGCCGACCGCCGGCGAAGCCGAAGCCGGACGGCCGCTGTAGGCCAGCTTCATGCCTTCGCGCATGCCTTCGCGCAGATGGTGCTCGACGTAGAACCAGGCGCCCTGGTTTTGCGGCTCGTCCTGCACCCAGACCACTTCGGTCGCATTCTCATATTTCTTGAGTTCCGCGTCGAACTGCTTGTGCGCGAACGGATACAGCTGCTCGATACGCACGATGGCGACATCGTTGCTCTTCGCTTCGCGGCGATGCGCGATGAGGTCGTAGTACACGCGGCCCGAGCACACGATCACACGCTTGACCTTCTTCGCCTCGATCCCTTCTTCCACTTCGCCGATGACCGGCTGGAACGAGCCCTTCGACAGTTCCGCCAGATCCGACACGGCTTCCTTGTGGCGCAGCAGCGACTTCGGCGTGAAGATGATGAGCGGCTTGCGGAACAGGCGGATCATCTGACGGCGCAGCAGATGGAAGACCTGCGCCGGCGTCGTCGGCTGGACTACTTGCATGTTGTGATCCGCGCACAGTTGCAGGAAGCGCTCGATACGCGCCGACGAGTGCTCCGGACCCTGACCTTCGTAGCCGTGCGGCAGCATCATCGTGAGACCGGAGACGCGGCCCCACTTCACTTCGCCCGACGAGATGAACTGGTCGATCACGACTTGCGCGCCGTTCACGAAGTCGCCGAACTGCGCTTCCCACGCGACGAACGTGTTCGGCTCGGCCGTCGAATAGCCGTACTCGAAACCGAGCACCGCTTCTTCGGACAGCACGGAATCGATCACCGTGAACTTGGCCTGGCCTTCCGCGATGTTCTGCAGCGGAATGTACGTGCCGTCGTTCCAGCGCTCGCGGTTCTGATCGTGCAGCACGGCGTGACGGTGCGTGAACGTGCCGCGGCCCGAGTCCTGGCCCGTCAGACGCACGGCGTAGCCCGATGCGACCAGCGACGCGAACGCGAGATGCTCGCCCATGCCCCAGTCGAGCTTGGCTTCGCCGAGACCCATCGCGCGGCGGTCGTTGATCACGCGCTCGACGAGCGGGTGAACCTTGAAGTTCTCGGGAATCGTCGTGATGCGCTCGGCGAGACGCTTCAGTTCGGCGAGCGGCACGGCGGTGTCGGCCGCGTCCGTCCACTTGCGGTTCAGGAACGGCACCCAGTCGACCGCGTACTTGCTCTTGTAGTTCGAGAGCACAGGATCGATCGTGTGATGGCCTTCGTCCATCGCCTGACGATATTCCTTGACGTACTTGTCCGCGTCGTCGGCCGTGATCACGCCTTGCTGCACGAGCTTTTCCGCGTAGACGGCGCGCGTGCCCGGATGCTTCGCGATGGTCTTGTACATCAGCGGCTGCGTGACCGCGGGGGTGTCCTGCTCGTTGTGGCCGAGCTTGCGGAAGCAGATGATGTCGACGACCACGTCCTTGTGGAACTTCATGCGGAAGTCGATGGCGAGCTGCGTGGCGAGTACGACGGCTTCGGGATCGTCGCCGTTCACGTGCAGCACCGGCGCTTCGATCATCTTGACGACGTCCGAGCAGTACAGCGTCGAGCGCGCATCGCGCGGGTCCGACGTGGTGAAGCCGATCTGGTTATTGATGACGATGTGCAGCGTGCCGTGCGTGCCGTAGCCGCGCGTCTGCGCGAGATTCAGCGTTTCCATCACGACGCCCTGGCCCGCGAAGGCCGCGTCGCCGTGCACTTGCACCGGCAGCACTTGCAGACCTTCTTCGTCGCCGCGGCGGTCCATACGCGCCTTGGCCGAACCTTCGACCACCGGATTCACGATTTCCAGGTGCGACGGATTGAACGCGAGCGACAGGTGAACCGGGCCGCCTTCGGTCGACACGTCCGACGAGAAGCCCTTGTGGTACTTCACATCGCCGGCCGGCAGGTCATCGACGTGCTTGCCTTCGAATTCGGCGAAGAGGTCCGCCGGCATCTTGCCGAGCGTATTGACCAGCACGTTCAGACGCCCACGGTGCGCCATGCCGATGACGATTTCCTGCACGCCGCTCTTGCCGGCGTGGCGCACGACTTCGTCCATCGACGCGATGAAGCTCTCGCCGCCTTCCAGCGAGAAGCGCTTCTGACCGACGTACTTGGTGTGAAGGAAACGCTCGAGGCCTTCGGCCGCCGTCAGGCGATTCAGGATGTGCTTCTTCTTTTCATTGGAGAAGTTCGGCGTCGAGCGGATCGACTCGAGCTTCTCCTTCCACCAGCGCTTTTGTTCCGGATCGCTGATGTACATGAATTCGGCGCCGATCGTGCCGCAGTACGTATCGCGCAGCGCCTTCACGATGTCACGCAGCGATGCCTGCTCGAAACCGAAGTACAGGTTGTTCGCGTTGAACACCTGATCCATGTCGGCTTCGGTGAAGTCGTAGAAACCGGGTTCGAGTTCGGGGATGGCCGGACGCTCGCGGCGCTTGAGCGGATCGAGGTTGGCCCATTGCGTGCCGAGGAAGCGATACGCCCCGATCAGCGATTGAACGTAGACTTGCTTGCGTGCGGTGGTGAGGTCGCCAGTGCTTTCACGCGGCAGAAAGGCATTCGCCTTCGCGCGCTGGGCAAAAGACTCGACGATCGGGCCGTGGGCCACGTCGTTGTGAGCCGTGCCGTCCGAAGCGGGCACGTTCTGCAACGCGTCGAAGTAGGCTCGCCAGGTCTCGGGCACTGACGCGGGATTATCGAGATATTGCTCGTACAACTCTTCGACGTACGGAGCATTACCGCCGAACAGATAGGAGTTCGACTGGAATTGCTTCATCATTTTACGCTCACCTTTCTTCGAGTTTCTCGAGGAAGTGCGGGTTACGAAACCTTCCGCGCCACGGCCTGACCGTTTAGCGGATTGCGCGAATCAAGTCTGCTTGGAAGGACCTAAAAAGCGACAGCTAATCTGAGAAGCATAGCACAGAACCAATCGTCATATGACCGATCGCCGCATGCGCTCGACCTCGTCATCCTTTATGCAACAAGCATGTGCGGGCTTTCACGAGATAAGCAAGGGACTCTTGCACGCCGTCGAAAAAGGAAAAGCCGCCCGAAGGCGGCTTTTGCCCTGTCAATGCGAACCGACGCCTGAAGCTTACTCGGCGTTCGCCTCGCGGCTCGCGCGGCGGCGCTCGTGCTCCTTCAGATGACGCTTGCGCAGGCGGATCGATTGCGGCGTGACTTCAACGAGTTCGTCGTCGTCGATGAACTCGACCGCGTACTCCAGCGACAGCTGGATCGGCGGCACGAGGCGCACGGCTTCGTCGGTGCCCGACGCGCGCACGTTGGTCAACTGCTTGCCCTTGATCGGGTTCACGACGAGGTCGTTGTCACGGCTATGAATGCCGATGATCATACCTTCATAGAGCGCATCCCCAGGCGACACGAACATGCGGCCGCGATCCTGCAGCTTCCACAGTGCATACGCCACGGCGGCGCCATCGTCCTGCGAGATCAGCACGCCGTTGCGACGCTCGCCGACCGAGCCTTCCTTTACCGGCGCGTACGAATCGAACGTGTGGCTCATCAGACCGGTGCCGCGCGTGAGCGTCAGGAACTCGCTCTGAAAGCCGATCAGACCGCGCGCCGAGATCTTGTACTCGAGACGCGTGCGGCCACGGCCGTCGGAGGTCATATCGAGCATTTCGCCCTTGCGGCGGCCGAGTTCTTCCATCACGCCGCCCTGATGCTGGTCTTCGATATCGACCGTCAGGTTTTCATACGGCTCGCACTTCACGCCATCGATTTCCTGCAGCACGACGCGCGGACGCGACACCGCGAGCTCATAGCCTTCACGGCGCATGTTCTCGACGAGAATCGTCAGATGCAGTTCGCCACGGCCCGACACTTCGAACGTGGTTTCGTCGCCCGTGTCTTTCACACGCAGCGCCACGTTATGGTTCAGTTCCTTGGTGAGACGGTCGCGAATCTGGCGGCTCGTCACGAACTTGCCTTCCTTGCCCGCGAGCGGCGACGAGTTCACGAGGAAGTTCATCGTGAGCGTCGGTTCGTCTACGGTGATCATCGGCAGCGCTTCGGGGTTATCCGGCGAGCAGATCGTCACGCCGATGCCGATTTCCTCGATACCGTTGATCAGCACGATATCGCCGGCCTGCGCTTCTTCGACCTGCACCCGCTCGAGACCGTGGAACGACAGCACTTGATTGATCTTGCGATTGATGATCGCGCCGTCCGGACCCGACCGCACCGCCACCTGCATGCCAGGACGAATGCGACCACGCGCGACACGGCCCACGCCGATACGTCCGACGTACGAGTTGTAGTCGAGCGACGTGATCTGCAGTTGCAGCGGACCGTCAGGATCGGCCGGACGCACCGGCACGTGTTCGAGAATGGCTTCGAAGAGCGGGCGCATCGTGCCCTCGCGCACTTCGGGGTCGAGGCCGGCGTAGCCGTTCAGACCCGACGCATACACCACCGGGAAGTCGAGCTGCTCTTCGGTCGCGCCGAGCTTGTCGAACAGATCGAAGGTCTGGTTGATCACCCAGTCGATACGCGCGCCCGGACGGTCCACCTTGTTGATGACGACGATCGGCTTGAGACCCAGCGCGAGCGCCTTTTTCGTCACGAACCGCGTTTGCGGCATCGGGCCTTCGACTGCGTCGACGAGCAGCAGCACGGAGTCGACCATCGACAGCACGCGCTCCACTTCACCGCCGAAGTCGGCGTGTCCCGGCGTATCGACGATATTGATGTGCGTGCCTTCGTATTCGACAGCGCAGTTCTTCGCCAGGATCGTGATGCCACGTTCCTTTTCGATGTCGTTCGAGTCCATGACGCGCTCGGCGACCTGCTGGTTTTCCCGGAACGTGCCCGACTGACGGAGCAACTGGTCGACGAGCGTGGTCTTGCCGTGGTCGACGTGGGCAATGATGGCGATATTGCGGAGGGCGCGAGTCATATAGAGATGTCTTGGTTGTGCGCCGTCGGAGCGAGTCTCTTCAGTGAGACTTCATGGCTCGGCAAGCCCCCCTTGAAACCGTCATGCAAGCATGACTACGCGGGCCCGGCGCGGTGAGAACCGTAAATTATAGCACGCATGGATGTCCTTCCCTTGCAATAGGACGCAACCCGTAAGACGGCCAGGCAGGAGCCCCCATCGCACCCGCATGGATTGCATTGTTAAGCAGATTCAGAAAAGCTTCTTGCAGCGACTGAAATGCCCCCCTATAATCCTGCCTAGTCAACTATTGCAACCGCATAAATTTTCCATGAGCGACGCTCCGAAATCTGCGGCGATCGGCGATTACGTGCTCGCCGAGAGCGTCGGCTACCTGATCAGCCGGGTCCGCTCGACCATGTGGAACATGGTCACGCAACACACGACCTCCGAACTGGGCATCACGAGCACACAGGCGAGCATCCTCTTCATGCTCGCGGTCGGCAAGTGCCTGACGGCCGCGGACATCGCTCGTGAATACGGCATAGACGCGAGCGCCGTGACGCGCCTCATCGACCGGCTGGAAAAACGTGACTTGCTTTCGCGCGTACGCAGCGAGGAAGACCGGCGCGTCGTGCGCCTCGCGCTGACGGACGAAGGCCAGGCAACGGCCGAGAAGATTCCCGCCATCTTTACGCGCGTGCTGGACAACCTCCTGGCGGGCTTCACGCCCGAAGAAGTGGGCTTCCTGAAGAGCATGCTGCGCCGGATTCTGGCCAACTCCTGTGATCCCTCCGTGGCATCGTTGCTCGCAGGAAACGATAAGCCTGGTACGTCATTGCGATGACAAGCAAATTTGTCGTCGGCAGCCTACAAAATGATTGCAACGTCCATCTTTAAGTCTCATCTCAAGAAACGAGATATGAAACAGCTTTCCCTGTCCGCGCTGCGCGGCGAGCGCCGTGTCAATAGCGCCGTGGTCGCCGCAATAGCCGCGCTCGCGCTTGCCGGTTGCGCGAACTACGCAGGCATCTCGAGCGACAAGCAGATTGTCGCGCCTGAAAACTTCGAGGCTACGCAAAGCCTGCCGGGACAAGGCGGCCGATGGCCGGCGCTCGATTGGGCGAAGCAGTTCGGCGATCCGCAGTTGCCGCGACTGATCGACGAGGCGCTCGCGGACAATCCCACCATCGCGCAGGCGCAGTCGCGGATCGCGAAGGCGTCGTCATATATCGAAACGTCACGCTCGGCGCTCTATCCGAAGGTCAACGGATCGTATTCGTGGACGCGCGAATTGTATTCGGCCAACGCCCTCTTCCCGCCACCCTACGGCGGCACCTGGTTCAGCGAGAACAACGTGCTCGCGAGCGCGTCGTGGGAACTCGATCTGTGGGGCAAGAATCGCTCGCGGCTGAACATGGCGGTGTCGCAGGAGAAGGCCGCCGAAGCGGACATGCAGCAGGCGCGTGTGACGCTGGCGGCATCGGTTGCGCGTACGTACAACCAGCTCGCGCTGCTCTACGCGCTGCGTGACGTCGCCCAGCGCGAGATCGCGAACCGGCAGGACGTCGGGCGCATCACGAACGGACGGGTCGCGGCCGGGCTCGACACCAGGGTCGAGAGCCGCACGGCGGAAGGCAACGTCGCGACGAGCCAGACCAATATGACCGAGCTCGACGGACAAATCGAAACCGTCCGCTATCAGCTCGCCGCGCTGCTTGGCAAGGGCCCGGACCGCGGTCTGCAGATCGCCAAGCCCGTGATCGATCCGAACGTCAACATGACGCTGCCGGACAACGTTCCCGCCGACCTCATCGCGCGCCGCCCGGATATCGTCGCCGCGCGCTGGCAGGTAGAAGCCGCGACGCACAACATCAAGGAAGCGAAAGCCGAGTTCTTCCCGGACATCAACCTTGCGGCGGCCTTCGGTTTCGACGCGTTCGGCTGGAGCCGCTTCCTGCAGGCGAGCAGCCGCCAGATCCAGATCGGGCCGGCGGTGCATCTGCCGATCTTCGATGCCGGCGCCCTGCGCGCCCAGTTGAAGGGCCGTTACGCCGACTTCGAGGGCAATGTCGCGAACTACAATCAGACGCTCATCAATGCGATGAACGATGTCGCGACCAACATTTCCGCAATCCGCTCGCTCGACAAACAGATGGCGGATGCGCAGCGCGCGCTCGCGGCGGCGACGAGCGCGTATCAGCTCGCGGTAATCCGCTACAAGGCCGGCCTGTCGCCGCAGTTGCAGGTGCTCAACGCCGACGAAAACCGTCTCGCCAACGAGCAGACCGTAACGAACCTGCGCCTGAAGCGCACCGATCTGCAAATCGCGCTGATCAAATCGCTCGGCGGCGGCTTCGACGCGACGAGCACGAATCTCGCGATCGACGGCAGCGGGCAGAATCAGGCGAACACGCAAGCGGCAAATCAGGCCACGCCATCGAAGTAAGCCGCGCACAAGAACACGCATCAGACCAATACGGAATATTCGGAGTCTTTCATGAGCGACCCTCAACAAACCGCGGCCGCGCCAGCGCCGAAGCAAAACAACGGCAAACGCCGCCGGCTGATGACGCTGATCGTGCTGGTCATCGTCATCGCCGCTGTCGCGTACGGGCTGTATTACTTCCTCGTCGCGCGCTTTCACGAAGCCACCGACGATGCGTACGTCAACGGCAACGTCGTGCAGATCACGCCGCAGGTCGTCGGTACGGTGATCTCGGTGAACGCGGACGACACGCAGACTGTGAAAGTGGGCGACCCGCTCGTCGCGCTCGATCCGGCCGATTCGAAGGTCGCGCTCGACCAGGCCGAAGCGAATCTCGCGCAGACGGTGCGTCAGGTCCGCACGTTCTTCGTCAACAACAACCAGTACGAAGCGCAGATCGCATTGCGCAGATCGGATCTGTCGCGCGCGCAGGACGATCTGAAGCGCCGCATGCAGGTCGCACAGACGGGCGCGGTGTCGCAGGAAGAAATCTCGCACGCACGCGACGCCGTCCGTAGCACGCAGGCCGCGCTCGACGCCGCCGAGCAGGAACTCGCGTCGAACCGCTCGCTTACGGCAAACACGACGATCGCCGAGCATCCTAATGTGCTTGCGGCCGCCGCCAAGGTCCGCGACTCGTACATCAACTTCGCGCGCAACACGCTGCCGGCGCCGGTGACGGGCTACGTCGCGAAGCGTTCGGTGCAGGTCGGCCAGCGCGTCGCGCCGGGCAATCCGCTGATGGCGATCGTGCCGCTCAACGCCGTGTGGGTCGATGCGAACTTCAAGGAAGTCCAACTTAAGCACATGCGCATCGGCCAGCCGGTGGAACTGACTGCCGATCTGTACGGTTCGAGCGTCGTGTATCACGGCAAGGTCATCGGCTTCTCGGCCGGCACGGGCTCGGCGTTCTCGCTGCTGCCCGCGCAGAACGCGACGGGCAACTGGATCAAGGTCGTGCAGCGCCTGCCGGTGCGTATCGAGCTGGATCCGAAGGAACTGGAGCAGCATCCGCTGCGTATCGGCCTCTCGATGAACGTCGACGTGACGATCAAGAACGAGGAAGGCGGCCAGCTCGGCAACGCGCGGAACACGGTGTACCAGACCAACGTGTTCGACAACTACGGCGCGCAGGCCGATCAGGAAATCGCGCGCATCATCCAGCAGAATGCGGGCACGGGCACGGGTTCGTCGGCGCAGAGCACATCGTCGGCGCGCGGCAAGGCGACGAAGTCCGCATCGGCCGCCAAGCTGATGTAAGCGGACTCGCCCAATGTCTTCGCAAAACGTCGTTCATCCCCCGCTGTCGGGCGGAAAACTCGTCATCGGGACGATTGCCGTATCGCTCGCGGTGTTCATGAACGTGCTCGACACGTCGATCGCGAACGTCTCGATTCCATCGATATCCGGCGACCTCGGCGTGTCATCGGATCAGGGCACGTGGGTCATCACGTCGTTCGCGGTCGCCAATGCGATCTCGGTGCCGCTCACGGGCTGGCTCACGCAGCGCATCGGCCAGGTGCGGCTCTTCCTCGGCTCGATCATCCTGTTCGTGCTCGCGTCGTGGCTCTGCGGCCTTGCGCCGACGCTGCCGTTTCTGCTTGCCGCGCGCGTGCTGCAAGGCGCGGTCGCCGGCCCGATGATCCCGCTGTCGCAGACACTCCTGCTCGCGAGTTATCCGCGCGAAAAAGCGCCGATGGCGCTCTCGATGTGGTCGATGACCACGCTCATCGCACCTGTCGCCGGCCCGGTGCTCGGCGGCTGGATCTCGGACAACATCTCGTGGCCCTGGATCTTCTACGTGAACATTCCGGTCGGAATCGCCGCGGCGATCGCCACGTTCGCGATCTTCCGGGATCGTGACTCCGCGATCCGCAAGTCGCCGATCGACACCGTCGGGCTCGCGCTGCTGGTAATCTGGGTGGGCTCGCTGCAGGTCATGCTAGACAAGGGCAAGGATCTCGACTGGTTCAATTCGACGACGATCGTCGTGCTCGCGCTGATCGCGGTGATCTCATTCGCCTTCTTCATCGTGTGGGAGCTGACGGCGGAGCATCCGGTCGTGGACCTGTCGCTGTTCGAACTGCGCAATTTCACCGGCGGGACGATCGCGCTGTCGATCGGCTACGGGCTCTATTTCGGCAACCTGGTGCTGCTGCCGCTATGGCTGCAAACCGATATCGGCTACACCGCGACGAACGCCGGCCTCGTGATGGCGCCAGTCGGCCTGTTCGCGATCCTGCTTTCACCGATCACCGGGAAGTTCCTGCCTCGAACCGATCCGCGCTATATCGCGACTGCGGCGTTTCTCGTGTTCGCGTTGTGCTTCTGGATGCGCTCGCGCTATACGACCGGCGTCGATACGTGGGCGCTCACGTTGCCGACGGTGATTCAAGGCATCGGCATGGCGGGCTTCTTCATTCCGCTCGTGTCGATCACGCTGTCGGGCTTGCCTGGGCATCGGATTCCTGCGGCGTCGGGCTTGTCGAACTTCGTGCGGATCATGTGCGGCGGCATCGGCACGTCGATCTTTTCGACGGCGTGGGAGCATCGCTCGATCGTGCATCACGCGCAACTCGTCGAGCAGGCCAACTCGTATAACCCTGTCTTCGCAAACTCGATGCAGCAGATGGGCACGCTCGGCTTCTCGAAGGAACAGTCCTACGGCCTGTACAACAGCATGGCGACACAGCAGGCCGCGCAACTCGGCGTGAACGACATGTTTTATATCTCGGCGGGGATTTTCGTCGCGCTGATCGCGCTGATCTGGATCACACGGCCCGAGCGTTCGGGCGGCGGGGATTCGGCAGCGGCGGCGTCGGCGGCGCATTGACCGAATTGTCGCTGTAGAAAGAAAAGAGCCCGATTGATCGATCAATCGGGCTCTTTTTCATTGCGCTGTAACGATCAGCCGCTCGGGCGCAAGCACACCTTCGCCCGCGCGCGCCACGCCGAGCAAGCGACCGCCGCCCTGCGCATAGACGCGCACGCGGCCTTCTTCGAGACGAGTTTCGACGACGTCAGCCAAACGCAGGCGTTGGCCGTGCAGGAAGCGCTTCGTCGCTTCATCGTTCAACTGGACCGCGGGAAAGGTCGAAAGAAGCGCATCGACGGGCTGAAGCCGTGCATCGCGCTCTGCTTCGTTCATGCCGGTCAGTTCGTCCAGCGTGACCGCGTGCTCCAGAGTCAACGCGCCGACGCCCGTGCGCCGCAGCGCCGTCAGATGCGCGCCGCATCCGAGCGCCTCGCCGATATCTTCCGCCAGCGTGCGCACATACGTGCCCTTGCTGCACGTTACGCGAAACGTCACGAGCGGCAATGCGCATGCGAGCAGCCGCAACGCGTGAATCGTCACCTGGCGACCTGCGCGTTCCACCGTCTGACCCGCACGCGCGTATTCGTAAAGCGGCTTGCCGTCACGCTTCAGAGCGGAGTACATCGGCGGGACCTGCATGATGTCGCCGAGAAACTTCGCCATCGCTTCGGAAACCGCCGCCTCGTCGCACGTAACGTCACGCGTGTCGATGGCCTCGCCTTCGGCATCGCCGGTCGTCGTGCGAATCCCCAGTCGCATGGTCGCTTCATATGCTTTGTCGGCATCGAGCAGATCTTGCGAAAACTTCGTCGCTTCGCCGAAGCACAGCGGCAGCAAGCCCGTCGCAAGCGGATCGAGCGTGCCCGTGTGGCCCGCCTTTTTCGCGAGATAAATCCGCTTCGCCTTGATGAGCGCGTCGTTGCTCGACAGCCCGAGCGGCTTGTCGAGCAACAGCACGCCATCCAGCGCGCGGCGCGCAATCTTCGGCCGCGCCTCGTTCTTCGAACCGCTCATCGCTCAGGCGCCTTCCTGACCGTCGTCGGCATCCTTCGCACGCGAAGCGTTCGCTTCGTCGATCAGGCGCGACATTTCGACGGCCTTCTCGATCGTCTGGTCATAGTGGAAATGCAGCGTCGGCACCGTGTGGATATGCAGGCGCTTGAACAGCATATTGTGAAGATGTCCCGCGGCGTGATTCAGACCCTGCTCGGTCTGTTTCGGATCGCCGGTGAGCGTCGTGAAATAGACCTTCGCGTGGGCGTAGTCGGGCGTGAGCTCGACGCTCTGAATCGTCACGAGACCCACGCGCGGGTCTTTGACCTCGCGCATGAGCTCCGAAAGATCGCGCTGAATCTGGTCCGCAATCTGCACGTTGCGGTTCGTGGATGTCCGTCTTTTAGCCATGATGTCGTTTCCGTGTTTCTTTTCGCGCCGCCTGAAGCAAAAAGGGCGGAGCGAGCCGCCAGGCTCACCCCGCCCTTTTCTCGGCGGCTAGCGCATTACAGTGTGCGAGCCACTTCCGTCACTTCGAAGACTTCGAACTGGTCGCCTTCCACGATGTCGCTGAAGTTCTTGATCGACATACCGCACTCGAAGCCCTGACGCACTTCCTTCACGTCGTCCTTGAAGCGCTTGAGCGAATCGAGCTCGCCGGTGTGGATCACGACGTTGTTGCGGATCACGCGCACCGACGAGGAGCGCTTGACGACACCGTCCGTCACCATACAACCTGCGATCAGGCCGACCTTCGGCACGCGGATGACCTGACGCACCTCGACCATGCCCGTCACCGTCTCGCGCTTCTCCGGCGCAAGCATGCCGGACATCGCCGCCTTCACCTCATCCACTGCGTCGTAGATGATGTTGTAGTAGCGGATGTCGATGCCGTTCGACTCGGCCAGCTTGCGGGCTTGCGCATCCGCCCGCGTGTTGAAGCCGATGATGACCGCCTTCGACGCCGTCGCCAGGTTGACGTCCGATTCGCTGATCGCGCCGACCGCGCTGTGCACGATCTGCACGCGCACTTCGTTGGTCGACAGCTTCTGCAGCGACTGAACCAGCGCTTCCTGCGAGCCTTGCACGTCTGCCTTGACGATAAGCGGCAAGTTCTGCACTTCGCCTTCGCCCATCTGTTCGAGCATGTTCTCGAGCTTGGCGGCCTGCTGCTTCGCCAGCTTGACGTCGCGGAACTTGCCTTGACGGAACAGCGCGATTTCGCGCGCCTTGCGTTCGTCCGGCAGCACGATGACTTCCTCGCCCGCCGCCGGCACTTCCGACAGACCCTGGATTTCCACCGGGATCGACGGACCGGCCGATTTCGTCGGCTTGCCGGTTTCGTCAAGCATCGCGCGCACACGGCCGTAGGCGCTGCCCGCGAGAACCACATCGCCGCGATTCAGCGTGCCCGACTGCACCAGAATGGTCGCGACCGGACCCTTGCCCTTGTCGAGCTTGGCTTCGATGACGAGACCCTTCGCAGCGGCCTCGACCGGCGCGGTCAGCTCCAGCACTTCGGCTTGCAGCGACACGTTTTCCAGCAGGTCGTCGATGCCGCGGCCAGTCTTCGCCGACACTTCGATGAACGGCGAATCGCCGCCGTACTCTTCCGGCACCACGCCTTCCGCGACGAGCTCTTGCTTCACGCGGTCCGGGTTGGCTTCCGGCTTGTCGATCTTGTTGATCGCGACGACGATCGGCACGCCGCCCGCCTTCGCGTGGGCGATCGCTTCCTTCGTCTGCGGCATCACGCCGTCATCCGCCGCGACCACCAGAATGACGATGTCGGTCGCTTTCGCGCCGCGCGCACGCATTGCCGTAAAGGCTTCGTGACCCGGCGTGTCGAGGAAGGTGATGACGCCGCGCGGCGTTTCGACGTGATATGCGCCGATATGCTGCGTGATGCCGCCCGCTTCGCCCGCCGCCACTTTCGCGCGACGGATGTAGTCCAGCAGCGAGGTCTTGCCGTGGTCTACGTGGCCCATGACGGTGACGACCGGCGGACGCGGCAGCTTCTCTGCCGTGTCTTCCGTGGCTTCGCCTTCGACGAGCAGCGCTTCCGGATCGTCCAGCTTCGCCGCAACCGCGCGATGGCCCAGTTCCTCGACGACGATCATCGCCGTTTCCTGATCCAGCACCTGGTTGATCGTGACCATCTGGCCGAGCTTCATCATCACCTTGATGACTTCCGAAGCCTTCACCGACATCTTGTGCGCGAGGTCGGCCACGGAGACGGTTTCCGGCACATGCACTTCACGGATGATCGGCTCGGTCGGCGCCTGGAAGGACGTCGACTGGTCCTGATGCTTGCCGCGACCCTTCGGACCGCCGCGCCAGCCGCGATCGACGCCGCCGCTCGAATCGCCGCGTGTCTTCATGCCGCGGCGCTTCGAGGCGTCGTCTTGCTGCCAGCCGCCCTTGCCGGCCTTCTTCTTGTCGCCAGCGCCTGCCGGAGCCGTCGACGCGGGAGTCGTCGCACCGCCTGCAGCCGGCTTCTTCGCCGCCGGACGTGCCGCCTGCGCGCCTTCCGGCTTCGCGGGCTTGTGCAGCGTGCCCTTTGCTTCGGCGGCCTTCGCCGCTTCCACCGGCTTCGGTGCGGGCGCGGGTTCCGGCGCCTTCACCTGCGCCTTGCGCGGGGTGTTCATCATTTCGCGGATCGCGCGCGCTTCGGCTTCCGCCGCTGCACGGCGCTTCGCGATGGCTTCCTGCTCCAGACGCGTCTTTTCAGCCTTGGCTTTCGCGTCTTCTTCCGCCTTCTTCGCGGCTTCACGCTGAGCAGCACGCTCGCTCGCAGCCTTCTCTTCCGCTGCCTTTTCCGCGGCTTCGCGTCGAGCGGTATCGTCCTGCTTCGGTTCCGGCTTCGCTTCGACTGCCGGTTGCGTGCGCGTTTCCTGACGCGCGGACTGCGCCGAACGCGAGATTTCCGCGGCCTGAGCCGCGGCCGCCGCACGGCGCGCCGCTTCCGCTTCTTGCTTCTTGCGCTCGGCTTCCGCCGCTTCCTCGCGGGCGCGGCGCTCGGCCTCTTCGCGTTCGAGCTTCGCCTGTTGCTCCTTCAGTTCGCGCTCTTCGCGCTCGAGCTGCTCGGCGGCGTGGCGCGCTTCTTCCTCGCGACGCTGCAGTTCGGCCTCGTCGACTTCCGGCTCTTCGACGTGATTCGACGCCGCCTCGGCCTGCTCGAGACCGGGTTCGTCACGCTTCACGAAAACACGCTTCTTGCGCACCTCGACCTGAATGGTACGAGCTTTACCCGTTGCGTCGGATTGCTTGATTTCCGACGTATGCCGGCGGGTCAAAGTGATCTTGCGCTTGTCGGCGTCGGCGGAACCGTGCGACTTGCGCAAATGATCGAGCAGACGCGCCTTGTCTGTTTCGGACAGGTCGTCATTCGCGCTCGCTTTCTGGACGCCAGCCGCCTGCAACTGCTCGAGCAGGACGCCCGCAGGCATTTTGAGTTCCGCGGCAAATTGGGCTACGTTGTTACTCGCCATTCATTCCTCTTGATGCAAGGACAGATCCTTGCGGTTAGATCGGGGTCACGCGGCCAAACAGGCCGCCAAATATCAGTGCGCCATGGTCATTTCTCACTGGAACCAGTGTTCACGTGCTTTCATGATCAACGCCTTAGCGGCATCCTCTTCCATACCGGTCATTTCGACCAGTTCATCGACTGCCAGCTCCGCGAGTTCGTCGCGGGTCTGAATCTGGTGCTCCGCGAGCTTTGCAAGCAGCTCGTTGTCCATGCCATCGAGGCTCTTCAGATCGAGCGCGACGCCTTCCACTTTCTCTTCGTTGGCGATCGCCATCGTGAGCAGCGCGTCGCGTGAGCGGTTGCGCAGTTCGTGCACGGTGTCTTCGTCGAAGGCTTCGATTTCGAGCATTTCGTTGAGCGGCACGTAGGCGATTTCTTCGAGGCTCGTAAAGCCTTCGTCGATAAGGATGTCGGCGACTTCCTCGTCCACATCCAGACGCGCCATGAACAGGTCGCGCAACTTGCCACGCTCTTCGTTCTGTTTCAACGCCGACTCGTCCGGCGTCATGATATTGATTTGCCAGCCGGTGAGTTCGCTCGCGAGTCTCACGTTCTGGCCGGCACGGCCGATGGCGACGGCGAGCTCGTTCTCGTCCACGACGACGTCCATCGAGTGTTTTTCTTCATCGACGACGATCGACTGCACGGCTGCCGGCGCGAGGGCGCCGATAACGAACTGCGCGGGGTCTTCCGACCATAGCACGATGTCGACGTTCTCGCCACCGAGCTCGTTGCGCACGGCCTGTACTCGCGAACCGCGGATGCCGACGCACGTGCCGATCGGGTCGATGCGCTTGTCGTAGGCGATCACCCCGATTTTCGCACGCACACCGGGATCGCGCGCGGCCGCCTTGATCTCCAGCAGCCCCTGTTCGATTTCCGGTACTTCCAGTTCGAAGAGCTTCATCAGAAACTCGGGCGCGGTGCGCGAGAGCTCGATCTGCGGACCGCGCGCGGTGCGGTCCACCTTCGCGATATATGCGCGCACGCGGTCGCCCACGCGCAAATTTTCCTTCGGAATCAGCTGATCACGGCGCAGCAGCGCCTCGACCCGGCCCGACTCGACGATGAAATTGCCCTTGTCCAGGCGCTTCACCGAGCCGGTCATAATTTTTTCCCCGCGCTCGAGGAAGTCGTTCAGGATCTGCTCGCGCTCCGCGTCACGCACCTTCTGCAGAATGACCTGCTTGGCGGCCTGCGCGCCGATGCGGCCGAACTCGATCGACGGAATCGGCTCCTCGATGAAGTCGTCCACCTCCGCGTCGGGCTTCTGCTCCTTCGCTTCGAACAACAGGATTTCCTGATCCGGCTCTTGCAGGCCGGCCTCGTCCGGCACGACGCGCCAGCGGCGGAAGGTTTCATGCTCGCCGCTCTCACGGTCGATGGCGACGCGGATATCTACGTCTTCTTCGAAGAGCTTCTTCGTTGCGGAAGCAAGCGCAGCTTCCAGCGCTGCGTACACGACGTCCTTGTTGACGTTCTTTTCGCGTGCCAGCGCATCCGCCAGCATCAATACTTCGCGACTCATTGTTTGCGGCTCCTAAAATCAACCTTGGGGACGAGACGTGCTTTATCGAGGTCCGCGAGCGTGAAATCGAGCATCGCAGCGCCGTCCTTCCCTTCAAATTCCAATCCGATCTTTTCGCCGTCAGGCGCGTGCAAGATGCCACGGAACGATTTGCGCCCGTCCAGCGGCTTTTTCAACGTGATGGAGACTTCGCTCCCCGCGAAGCGCTCGAAATCCGCCAGTTTCTTGAGCGGGCGGTCGAGCCCCGGCGACGATACTTCGAGCCGGTCGTAATCGATGTTCTCGACTTCGAGCAAGTATTGGAGCTGGCGCGTGACCTTCTCGCAGTCTTCGATGGCGATACCAGCCGGCTGGTCGATATAGACACGCAACATGCCGCCTCCCGAACGTTCGAGATCGACAAGCTCGTAGCCTAAGCCCGAGACCGTGGTTTCTATCAATTCCGTCAGTTGCACAGTAACTCCAAGGTGTTTCGCGCGCTCCACGCCAAAACACCTGCGGGCGAGCGCCTTCATGCGGGCGCGCACCCCTGCTCCCGAGATGCCGAACCGAAAAGCCAAAAAAAAATGGGCGCAACGCCCATCTTCTTCAACCGAGGTCGCACCCGGGCAGCGAAAAAACTACGTGCCCAGCGACTTTGTGATTTTAGCCATTTTTCAGGATAAACGCAAACGTAACGCGCTCTTTCAGCCCTGTTGAGCCCAAGTTCACGTTGATCTGGCTGCGCGATCCCGAAGCGTCAGCCACATGTTTTTCGTCACCGGAAGCAGGCGCGAGTCATCGCACCCGATTCGCGGCGACGTATATGTGCATTCTTTGCGCTTTACCGCGGTCAGCGACCGCGCGAGCGGTTACGCCCGCCCCGGTTGGCGCTGCCGCCGGCCTTGCCCTGCCCCGAACCCTGCTGCGCACCGCCCTGGCGATTGCCACGCGGCGCATTTGCGCCCGCGGCGCGCTTGCCCGCGCCGCCCATGCCCTGCGTCGCGCCTTGCGGACGAGCGCCGCGCGGACCCTGCCGGCCGCCGTTGCCACGATTGCCGTTCGGCTCGTTGCCGACGCGATTGCCGTTCGCTTCGCGCCCGCCGCGACGGCCCATGCCACCGGCGTTGCCCGTGCCCGCGTTGCCGCCGAATCCGCCCATGCCGCCGAGCCCGAAGCCGCCTGCCATGCCGCCCGGCTGACCTCGTCGCCCGCCGCGTCCCGGCGTCTGCTGCTGCGTCATGCGCGCGTGCGAGCTCAGCGCGGGCTCGCGCGTGATGAATCCCATCGACGTCTGCATCGGATCGGGTTGCACGCGCGGCGCCGCATTGCGCCCGCCCTTCTCGGCTGTCGGCAGCTTCAGGCCGACCGACTCCATCAGGCTGCGCACCTGATTGTCTTCGAGTTCCTCCCAGCGGCCGCGCTTCAGGCCTCGCGGAAGCGCGATCGGACCGTGACGCGTACGGATCAGGCGGCTCACCATCAGACCCGCCGCCTCGAACATGCGGCGCACTTCGCGATTGCGGCCTTCAGCCAGCGCGACGTGATACCAATGATTCGTGCCTTCGCCGCCGCCGTCCTGAATGCGCAGGAAGTTGGCCGGACCGTCGTCGAGTTCGACGCCCTTCAGCAGCTTCTGCTTCATCGCCTCCGACAACTGGCCGACCACACGCACCGCGTATTCACGCTCGACGCTGTAGCGCGGATGCATGAAGCGGTTCGCCAGATCGCCCGACGTCGTCAGCAGCAGCAGGCCTTCCGTGTTGAAGTCGAGACGGCCGACCGCGAGCCATTTCGCGGTTTTCATCGACGGCAGCTTGTCGAACACGGACGGACGGCCTTCCGGATCCGCGTGACTGACGATCTCGCCCGTCGGCTTGTGATAGAGCAGGATGCGCGGCGGCTTGCTCGCGAGCTTGCGCTTGAGCGGCTTGCCGTTGATGCGCACCTGATCGGACGGCATGATGCGCTGGCCGATATGCGCCGGCTCGCCGTTCACCGACACGCGGCCGGCGATGATCAGTTCTTCCATGTCGCGGCGCGAACCCATGCCCGCATCGGCGAGCACCTTGTGCAGCTTCGGCGCATCGTCGTCCGGTTCCAGCACGCGCTTTTGCTGCGGGGCGTTGCGGCCGCGTCGCAGCATAGGTGCACGCACGCCGCCCGAACCGTTGTCGGCGTCGAAAGCCGGGGAAGTCACGTAGGCGAACACGTCGTCGACGGCGGCAGCGGCTGCGCTCTCGACGGTCGCGGGGCCCGAGTCGTTGCGCTTGCCGCGCTTTTGCTGCGGCGGGTTCTTGCGCCGCCCGCCTTCACGCGGTGCGGGCACGGCGGCCTGCGCGACCGGTTCGTCCGCCGCGTCGACACTGGCCTCATCCGTCGCGGCGCGCACGTTCTTGCGACCGCGCGGGCTGGCCCCTTCGCTCTTGCGCGGCTTTGCGCTTGGGTCCCTGCGCGGGGTGCGGACCGGTGCGGCGACGACGCCATCGGGCGGCGTCTCGTTCACGGCATCCGGCGCGCCTTCGGCGTCCTTGGTCTTCGCGACAGCGCGACGCCGTGCGATCAGGCTGCGCGGCCCGCGGCGCAGTCCGCGACGCGGACGATCTTCGCCCTCGCTGCCTTCATCGGCGCGGTCGGCGCGCGTGCGTTCGCCGGCATCGGCCGACTCGGGTGCGTCCGCGGCATGCGCCGGGCGCGCGGATTCAGGCGAATCGCTGTCGTGGGAGTGTGTCAAAACAACCTCAAATGTCGAAGCGCGCCCGTCGCGGGCGCGTCTAAAAATCCGCTGATCGGTCCGGCTGGTCGTCTCGAAATGATCTTTATGGAGAGCCGGGTTGCGAGATCAGGGGCCTTGCAATTTGCGTCAGGCGCGGCGCGCCTTCGGTTCTTCGGAGTCGTCGTCCAGTTCTGCGTCGTTCGATGGACTCGCGTCTCGTTCCTCTTCACGCGGCAACGACGCGGGTGCGTCGTGCGCGCTGCTCAGCGGCTGCGCGTGAATCCCGGGCGGCAATGCGACGCGCTCATCTCGCGCATCGAAATGTTTCGCTCCGAGTGTTTCCTGCTGTTCTTCTGCCTGTTCTTGCTTCACCGAGACATCGGCTGCGCTCTCATCGCCGCCGGGCACTTCGGTTTCGACGGTTTCAGCCGATTGCATCGCTTCAACGGCGTTGACCGGCGCGAACGCATCGTCTTCCCCGTTATTCATTGCGTCCGGCACGCCGTGCGCCTGGGCGCTAGCCGGCTGCGCGTCCCCGGCAATGCTGTCGGGGAATTCGATGGAATGCTGCGCGAGCAGCGATGCCTCGAGTTGCGCCGCCGGATTGTCCAGCGCAGGCAGCTCGTCGAGCGCGCTCAGGCCGAGGTCGTCGAGAAACTGCTTGGTCGTCGCGTACAGCGCCGGGCGGCCCGGCACATCGCGATGACCGATCACTTCGATCCAGCCACGGTCTTCCAGCTGCTTGACGACCTGCGTGTTCACCGTCACGCCGCGAATCTCTTCGATATCGCCCCGCGTTACAGGCTGCCGATACGCAATGATTGCCAGCGTTTCGAGTACGGCCCGCGAATACCTGGGCGGCTTTTCCGGGTGCAGCCGGTCGAGATAGCCCCGCATGGCAGGCTTGCTCTGAAAACGCCAGCCCGAGGCAAGCGCTACCAGCTCGACGCCGCGTCCCGACCAGTCGGCCTTGAGCGCTTCGAGCAACGTGCGAACGGTATCCGCCGAAATGTCGTCGGCGAACAGCTTGCGCAATTCATTCAGCCTCAGCGGTTCCTGCGCGCAGATCAAGGCAGTCTCGAGGACGATCTTCGCCTCTTGGGTATTCATGCAGCTTGGGTCAACCCTGTATGGTCAATGATTCAATTCAAAATCGGGCTTGCGCAGGACCGAACGCCACCAAACTGGTGCGAACGATAAAGCTGGACGCGGAGTTTCAAGACGCGCTCGCCCGATTGTAATCGGTCATATTGATTGGGAGCACGCACCGGGGAGAGGCGGTAAAGGGCGATCGGTGAGCGAATCGCCGGGCCATCCCAGCCGGACGAGGTGGCGCTTTCCTAGGCGAAAGCGCGTGACTGAGCGCCATATTACGCAAAAACAACCGGGGCGTAAAGGTGATCGCTTGATCGTCGGCCGAACTCACTCGACGCCGGTCCTGACCGACCGGCGTGCGCCGGCACGACTCAGGCGACGGCGCGCGCCGCCAGAAAACGCTGCAAACGCTCGACACCCGCGTCGAGCCGCGCCGGATCGCACGCGTAGCACCAGCGCACGAAGCCTTCGCCTTCCGGGCCGAACGCGCTACCCGGCGCGAGCCCGAGGCCGGCTTCGCGCACGAGCGACTTGCACAGATCGAGACTGCTGGACGCGCCCGGCAGCGAGAAGAACAGATACATCGCGCCGTCGGGCGCGCGAACATCGACGCCTTGGATCGTCTTCAGCGCCCTCACCAGATGATCGCGGCTCGCGCGCAAATCGGCGACGAGCGCCTGAGTGAAGCGTTCGCCCTCTTCGACCGCGACGATGCCCGCCTGCTGCACGAACGACGGCGCGCACGAAGTGTTGTATTCCACGAGCTTGCCGAGATCGTCCATCAGTTGCGTCGGCGCGACGAGCCAGCCGAGCCGCCAGCCGGTCATCAGCCAGGCCTTCGAAAACGAATTCACCGCGATCACGCGCTCGTCGCGCGCGGCGAGATCGAGGAAAGAAGGCGCGACGCGCGCGCCATCGCCGTAATACAGACGCTCGTAGACTTCGTCCGCGACGATCCAGATGCCGTGACGGCGGCAATGCTCCAGCACGGTGCGTTGCTGCTCGCGCGTCATCGTCCAGCCGGTCGGGTTGTTCGGCGAGTTGATCATCAGCATGCGCGTGTCCGGCGTGAGCGCCGCGAGCAGGCGGTCGAGATCGAGCGTCCAGCCGCGCGCGCCATAGGTCAGCGAGACCGTGTCGACACTCGCGCCGAGAATTTTCGGAATCTCGACGAGATTCGGCCAGAGCGGCGTCACCGCGACGACGCGATCGCCCGCTCCGACGACGAGCTGCGCCGCGAGCATCAGCGCATTCACGCCGGCGCTCGTGACGGCGATATGCGCCGGCGCCGTCGCGCCATGCAGCGCGCTCACGTAGCGGCTGAGCGACTCGCGCAGCGGCGCGATGCCGAGATTGTGCGTGTAGAAGGTGGCGCCATCGGTGAGCGCGCGGCTCGCGGCGTCGCGAATGAACTGCGGCGTCACGCGGTCCGATTCGCCGAACCAGAACGGAAGCACGTCGGGTACGCCGAAGCCGGCGTTCGCAACCTCGCGGATCTGCGACGGCCTCAACGCACGTACCGCGTCGCGGGCATTCGGCGCACCGGACCCGTGCAGGCCGGCCAATTGACTCAGTTCGCTGACCACCGCTCCTTCCGACTCACTCATCGCTCGCCCCGTCGTCTTGTCTAAAAAAATGAAGTCTAACGCGCGCGCCGCGTTTTCGAGACGGCAGACCGGCTTATACGAGGTCTTCCGCACGCCGCGGCAGCGATGCGATCAGCGACCAGACCGACTCCGCCGCTGGCGACAGCGAACGATCGCGCCGGCGCACGAGTTCCACGGTGCGCTCGGCGCGCGGCTCGAGCGGCAACGCAACGAGCGACGAGTCCGCCGGCAGCGGCAATGCCAGCCACGGCAATACGCTCACGCCGACGCCCGCCTCCACGAGGCCGAACACCGTCGCCGAATGGCCGAGTTCCTGCACCACTTGCGCTTCGACGCCGTGCTCCTGCATCACGGCGTCGATGATCGGCCGGCTCCCGGACGCGTAGTCGAGCATGACGAGCCGCTCGCCCGCGAGCGCCTCCCATGGCACGGCCGTCTCGCGTCCGAGCGGATGATCTCGCCGCGCGACGAGACAGAACGAATCGGTCATTACGGGCTCGCCATGCAGATCGTCGGAGGAAAATGGTCCGATCACCACGCCGAAATCGACTTCGCCGGACTTGACCTTTCGCAGGACATCGGACTGAACGTCATCGCGCAGACTCAGCGTGATCAGCGGAAATTGCTGCAGGCACGAAGCGATCACGCGCGGCATCAGCCGGCAAGCGACAGTCGGGCTCGCCGCGACGATCACTCGTCCGCGACGCTGCTCCCCGAGATCGCGCACTTCACGCAGCGCCTCGTCGAGATCCGCCAGGAGACGCGACACAGTGCCGACGAGGTTCGCGCCGACGTCGGTCAAGAGCACCTCACGCGTCGTCCGATCGATCAGCTTGAGGCCGATTTCCCCTTCCAGTTCGCGCACGCAACGGCTGACCGCCGACTGCGTCAGGCCGATCTCATCACCCGCGCGGCTGAAGCTGCGCAGCCTCGATACCTCGATAAAGACGCGCAGTTGCCGCAACGTCACGTTCAATGGCGCACTCATTCGAATTGCTCATCAATTAGCCGATTTCATGCGCGAGTATAACGGCGGTTCGTATGATTTCATGCGCGAACGTACGTTACGCTGCGGTGCAGCAAATTACTGAAACGCACGCTGGATGGGCCTATTGCACTTGATTGGTGATTGTCCCGATTTCTTAATCAGTCTGTTTCGGGTCTGATACGGGCCATGCTGGCATCGCGTCAGCCTACTGCCATGCGGGTTTCCCGGATTTCGCAACATGCATGGCACGGTTCTCGCATTTCTTTGCGCACAGAGGTCGGAGCGACAGGCGGTCATTGAACGTTGTCCGCCGCCACCGCTTTGACCTTCCCAGGCATTCGTTTATCGGATTCCGCCCAGAGTGCGCGGCGCGGGGCAGCGCACCGGGGTTAGCTTCGCTGAGGTGAGATATGGTGCTGTTCGACGATTTGAGAGATAACGAGTGGGCGCTGGTCGAGGCGTTGTTTTGTGCCGAGCCGGCACGTAGCGAACGGCGCGGACGTCCGCGCGTCGAGGCGCGAGCCGTGGTGAACGCGGTTTTGTGGGTGCTGTCGACTGGCGAAGGCTGGTCGAAGCTGCCCGGACGCTACCCGTCCCCGCCGACCTGCCGCCGCCGCTTCGATGAATGGCAAGCGGACGGTACGCTCGCCGAGATCGTGAAACGTCTTTCCAGCAACGGCCGTGAAGTGTCGCTGCGCGGACGCATAGGGTCGAGCGCCGCGAAACCCCCGGCGCCGCCGAGTCGCGATCGTCTGCGCGGCGCGTTCTGGACGAACCCGGAATCGTGGCGCGCTCCGGCGAAGATGGCCTGATCGGATTTGCTTCAATTCGAGGCCGGTAACCGCCGGCCTCGCGCAGATATTCTGACTCTCGCGCAGGTCACGGCCTTCGCGATCTCCACTCTCTTCCGAATTCGACTAGCGGCATCGATGGACCGCATCTGCCCGTGTCGACGGTCGCACGGCGCGCCGTCGCGACGAAACAACTCTTTACTATTCCTTACAGCGCCACTGCGGAACACAGCATAGCTTGGTGAATGATCGAACAGGCCCCACGAAGGCTTCGAGGATTTCATCATGAAGGCATCGACTCTGCTCGTGCACGGCGCCGTTGTCGCGCTGACGAGCACCGCGGCGATGAGCCAGGCCCAGCCCCCGCCGCCTGCTTCCGATTTCCATGTGGGCACGAAGGCCTCGGTGGCCGCGTCGCAGAGCGCCAGCCGGAATCGCGACGCCGCGCCGCCCGCGCCGCGCGGCGATCTGCGCGGCGACATTGCGAGCAACGCGCGCCCTCGCCCGGATTCGGACCGCGATCCGCATGTCCAACATCGCTGAATGCGCCTGCATCAATGATGCGCGCTTCGCGGAACCACTTCGGCGCGCGTCAGTCACACCCCATGCCATGAACAGCGCGTGGCAACAGTGATATCCGGTCTGCCCGTGTCGTTCGCGGCACGGGCGCTTTTTTGACTGGAGCGCCGACTGCAGGTCGATTGCCGGGTCTTTTGTCCGACGACAACGTGCCCTCGACCCATGCGTCGACTGTCCACCGCTTCCGGCGTATCCGGCAGGCTAGACGCGCGCCTCCAGAACTGCTTCCTGTCCACCGAACGTGTAAGGCTCCGCACGACGCAGATCCCAGTCGCTCGAGCGTTCATCACGTGAAAGGCGCAGGAATTCGTGCTTGCCGCGCTCGGTGACGACCGCGATATCGACGGGAGCATGAAATCCGGGCGCGGGTGCCACGGTGCGCTGCCGGGTGAGTTCGAGCAAACCTAGCGCGCGCAGGAGGTCGAAAACGTTGGGACGTTTTGCCCAGGGAACCTGACGATACTGCGCTCGGCGAAGTGCTTCGAGTACAACTTCGTTGGAATACGTGGTCATCTCGTTCTTTCTTCCTGTGCAGCCATGACGACGCTCGTGACGGTCGCAAGACGGTTCGCGACGTCGACTAAACGCGGCGCGCCGAATCTCGTCTGCGATGGCGATTCGCAGCTGAATGTTTGGCCGCCGCTTGCGTTAGGTGCTGCTTTCTATTACAAGCCCCCGTTGAGAGCGCGCTAATCACGCGCTTTACTGCGACAACCGCCGATGCGTTCCAAAGCACGCGATGACGGAACGAATTGTCCTCAAACCAATACGTTACCCCAATCAAATTGGTTCTATTCACTTTATTGCTGCTTTTTTTTGCATTATTTGCGCTGTGGCGGCGCCGCCGCTTTCAGATCGCGATCATCGTGGCTGCGCTCGCGTGGGCAGTCGGCTCCGGCTGGCTCGCGACTCCGCTGCTCGATCTCGCCCAGCACGGCTATCGTCATACCGATGTGCCGACCTTCGCTCCCCGGACGACGATGGTGCTCATGGGCGGCGGAACGGCCCGCAGCGAAGGGGGACTTGTTCCGCAGTTCAATGCGATGCGGCGTATCGACGCGATCGGCATGTTGTATCGCGAGTGCCGCGAGACCGGCGCGTCCTGCAAGGTGATCCTGAGCGGCGGCGACCCGCAACGCCACGGGCAGGCCGAAGCGGACAATTACGCGCCTTACGTGCTCGCGCAGGGCGTCGCGCCGGATGATCTCGTGCGCGAGAATCAAAGCCTCAACACTTACCAGAACGCGCGCAACGTGGCCGACATCCTGGGCCCCGCACATGACAACCGTTTGATCGTCGTCACATCTGCGTATCACATGCGGCGTGCGTTGCGTGCCTTCGAGGCGTTCGGCTACGCGCCGGTACCCTACGTGTCGGATGTGCGGCCCAATCGCGTCACGTTGTTTCCGCGCATCCGAGGCTTTGCGAACAGTGAACTCGCCATGCACGAACTTGTCGGGCTCGCGCGCTTCGATGTGTATCGCTGGCTGCATCTCTACTAGCGGCGACGCACCCAGCGCGACGGATGCTAAGGACTCTGGAACAGTTCGACGATGACACGCGCCACACCGTTGCCCGATTCCGGGCTTATGATTCACATTGTCTGAACGTTAGGCGCGTGAAGTTCGCGGCTGACGTCCCGCGATGCGGCGGGAGCGATTTTTGCTCGGATGCAAGCGTCATTCCACCGGATCGGACAGACGATTCCCGGGTTCAACTGCTACTAGGAGGTAACAATGAAGAAAGTGTCCCTGGCTGTTCTGTTGTCCCTCAGCGCGGTCGCATCGGGCGCTTACGCCCAGGGCGATCAGGGCGTGACCATGAGCACCGATCCTGCGAAGATTTCCGATATCGAATCGCGTGCGCAAAATTTGCAGTCGCAGCAAGACAACATGCAAAACATGCGCTCGCAGACACCTTCGCACAAGTCGATGCATCACAAGAAATCGCCTAACAAGCCGGCGGCTGGCTCGAGTCAGTAAGCCCGGCGCGCCTCAGGCACGGGGCCATTCACGCGCCGCCTTCAGTCGACCCGTCGGCGCGAAGGCGGCGCGAGAGTATGTGCACGTCGTATTCGCCAACGCTCATGCGCGGTTAGCGCGGTGCGAAACCCAGTCGCCGCTTTCAATGCGCGGCCGTCCGGCAACGGCGGCAGCCGCGACCGGATAGATCAGGCAATCGATCCGATCCGGTCTGCCTTCGACATTCACGTCCACATGCAGGCGATGCGAGCGGAATAACCCTTCGACGCCCGGATACACTTCTTCGATTTCATCGAGCACAGGTACAAGCGCGTCGTCGATGCGATAGACGTCGCCGCGAATCGGCGCGCCCTCTTCGTCGATCACAAGCCCCGGATAGCTGCCGAAGTCGAAAAGCCGCCCCTGAACATGCGCGGCGCCGATCCATTCCGGCATGGCGATGCCGTTGCGCCCGGCCGCCCGGTTGATATCGTTGACCTCGCCAGCGCGCAACGTGCCGTAAACGAAAACGTATTGCATCGAAAAGCCCGCTCCTGTCGTCGGAAGATGATCGACGGCCATTATGCGCCGCGCAAAATCGCGGCGCGCTCCGGTAAGCGCTTTCGGCTACCATCGGCGCGTGCCCCCTGATGACTCCGCACGCCCGATCACACTCCAACCTGAGCGAACATGGCTACGTTAGTCGAATCGAGAACGTCGAGCGAGGAAGTCGAGCATCTCGACATTCCCGTTGAGCATTCACCGACGCTCGATCATCCGATTCGCGTGCGGTCGCGGCCGGTTCCTTATGGCGTGCGTATCGCGCTGCATACGCATCCTTGGGCTCAGGTCGCGTACACCTCGCGCGGCGTGCTGCGCGTCGCAACCGCCGATTCCACCTGGATGGTGCCGCCCTCGCGCGCGATCTGGGTGCCGCCCAATGTCACGCATGAAGTCGTGATCGTGGAGGATGCCTATCTGCGCACGCTGTATGTCGATGCGAGCGTCGTGCCGGCCGGACTCGGCGCCTGCCGGGTCGTCGAAGTGTCGGCGCTCTTGCGCGAAGTCATCGCCGCTCTCGACGAAGAAGCGATTTCCCGTCAGCGCGAGCGGCTGCTCGGCACGCTCGCACTCGATGAAATCATCCGTTCGCAGCCGTTGCCGCTTTCTGTGCCGATGCCGAGCGAGAAGCGTCTGCGCGCCTTGTGCAACGCCGTGCTGGCCGACCCGTCGCATTCGGATCTGGAGCGTTGGTCGTCCGAAGCGGGCGCGAGTTCGCGCACCATCGCGCGGCTCTTCAGACGCGAGCTTGGGGTGAGTTTTTCGCAGTGGCGCCAGCAGGCCGTTCTCGCACGCGCGATCCCTTTGCTGAGCCAGGGCCGCCCGCTCGCGCTGGTTGCGCGCGAACTGGGCTATCAGAGCCAGAGCGCGTTCTCCGCGATGTTCCGTCGCGCGTTTGGCGAGAGCCCGCGCGCATTTTTCGCGCGCGATAGCCGCGATGATCGCGATACGCGCGACATCGACGGTGCATAGGACACGGACGCTCCCGCGTCAGACGCGCCGCACCATGTGCCGGATCGCGCCGAGCTGCGCGAGACGCGAGCCGGCCGGCCGGTAGCCGAGACGACTGTAGAGACGCGCCGCCGGGTTATCGACGAACACGCGCAACTGACATTCGGCGAGCCCGCGCGCTCTCGCCCAGCGATGCGCCGTGTTGAGCAGGAACGTTCCGGCTCCGCGCCCGCGATAACCCGGTGCAATTTGAACGTCGCGAATATGCAGCGAATTGTCTTCCTCGGTGACGCGCATGACGCCGATCGGAATGCCGTCCGCCTGCAGGATGAAATTCTCTGACTCGCGCCAGCTCGAGAGGAAGAGATCGCCGCGCCACACGAGGTTATGACGCCGGTAATAACCGACCATGTTGTCGTGCGTGAGCGCTTCGGCGAAGGCGAAGTCCGCCATGGTCGCCTGGCGCAGTTGATAGAGCGAGAGGTCTTCGGTCGGATCGAGCATCGCACGGGCACGAGAACAAGTGCCTAAACACTAAGACAGTGCGCGCGGGCTGGCAATGGCCATTATTACGGTCGAGTGCGGATCGAACGCGTACTTGAGGGATCGTCCCGGCGAGCAGGCAAAAAAAATCCAGCCGACAGGCTGGATTTTTCGCACAACGATTTGGCGGAGCGGACGGGACTCGAACCCGCGACCCCCGGCGTGACAGGCCGGTATTCTAACCAACTGAACTACCGCTCCACTTCTTTTCATCGATTCGCGGCGTGACCCTGCGAATCTTGCAGCGCTTCTACTAGCAGCCGCCGATGTTCTGGCGTCCCCTAGGGGATTCGAACCCCTGTACTCACCGTGAAAGGGTGATGTCCTAGGCCTCTAGACGAAGGGGACTTCAACTTCTACGCAGCCTGCGGCGAAAAAAAACCGGCTCTCATTAGCCGGAGTGTTCCTGCTCGCAAGTGTTGGCGGAGCGGACGGGGCTCGAACCCGCGACCCCCGGCGTGACAGGCCGGTATTCTAACCAACTGAACTACCGCTCCACTTCTCTTCATCGACCCGCCGTGTCACCTGCGAGCCTTGCAGCGCTTTCTACTAGCAGCCGCCGATGTTCTGGCGTCCCCTAGGGGATTCGAACCCCTGTACTCACCGTGAAAGGGTGATGTCCTAGGCCTCTAGACGAAGGGGACAGAAACTTGTGATTCTGTCTTTACCACGCTCCGCTTATTGACTCACTTACTGCCGCCAATCAGCGAAGACCGAGATTCTAAACAACTTCGCGTTGCTTGTGAAGTATTTTTTGCGACTTCCGTTTTCGGACAACCAGCTTCGCGTTACTTCACCTGTTCTTTGGTGGAGGTAAGCGGGATCGAACCGCTGACCTCTTGCATGCCATGCAAGCGCTCTCCCAGCTGAGCTATACCCCCTTGCAGAACAGAAACGAGATTGTATAGGGCGTTTTTTAAGCTGTAAATACCTTCTGACGACTTAAGTGAAACTTTTTTGTCTCGCCTGACGCCGATGCGCGCAATGGATGGCGCGCGGCGGCCGCCGCGAGCCATCCGCCGTTGCGCGTCAGCCGTTCGCCTTCTCCAGACGCTTCAACACGGTCTCACGACCGAAGAGCATCAGGACCGCGTCGATCGATGGCGTATGGGTCGTGCCCGCGACCAGCAAGCGCACCGGCATCGCGAGTTGCGGCATCTTGAGCTTGTGCGCCGTGAGCGTCGCCTTGAGCGCCGCCGCGATCGCCTCCTTGCTCCACTCGACGTCCGCGAGCGCCGCACGCAAGTCTGCGATGGCCGGACGCACAGCATCGGTGACGTGCTGCGCGAACGCGTCCGGATCGATGGCAGGCTCGCGATAGAACATTGCGGCGTTATCGGCGATCTCTTTCACCGTCGATGCGCGATCCTTCAGGAGCGCGATCGCCTGATCGAGGGGCGCGCCGCCGTCGATGGCAGCCGCATCGATGCCCGCCTGCAGCAGGAACGGCCGGGTCAGCTCCGCGAGCCGCGCGTTGTCCGCTTCCTTGATGTAATGCGCGTTGAGCCAGTTGAGCTTGTCGTGGTCGTACTGAGCCGGCGACTTGCCGAGATGCTCGAGATCGAACCATTCGACGAACTGCTCACGCGAGAAAATCTCGGCATCGCCGTGCGACCAGCCGAGGCGCGCGAGATAGTTCACCACCGCCTCGGGCAAATAGCCGTTGTCGCGATAGCCCGTCACGCTCATCGCGCCGTGGCGCTTGCTCATCTTCTCGCCCTGCTCGTTCAGCACGGTCGGGAGGTGCGCGTACACCGGCACTTCGCCGCCCAGCGCGCGCAGGATGTTGATCTGACGCGGCGTGTTATTCACGTGATCGTCGCCGCGGATGACGTGCGTGATTTTCATGTCGAGATCGTCGACGACCACGCAGAAGTTATAGGTCGGCGTGCCATCGGGACGCGCGATCACGAGATCGTCGAGTTCCTCGTTCGAGATTTCAATGTGGCCTTTCACCGCGTCGTCCCAGGCGACCGCGCCGGTCAGCGGATTGCGAAAGCGCACGACCGGCTTGACGCCCTCCGGAATCGGCGGCAGCACCTTGCCCGGCTCGGGACGCCACGTGCCGTCGTAGCGCGGCTTTTCGCCGGCGGCGCGCTGCCGCTCGCGCAGCGCGTCAAGTTCTTCCGTCGACATGTAGCAGTGGTAAGCGAGCCCTTTCTCCATCATCTGCGCGACGACCTCGCGATAACGGTCCATGCGCTGCATCTGATAGAACGGGCCTTCATCGTAATCGAGTCCGAGCCACGCCATGCCTTCGAGAATCGCATCGACCGATGCATCGGTGGAGCGCTCCAGATCGGTGTCCTCGATGCGCAGCACGAAGGTGCCCTTCATCTTGCGCGCGAACGCCCACGGATAGAGCGCGGAGCGGATGTTGCCGAGATGGATGAAGCCGGTGGGGCTCGGTGCGAAGCGGGTACGGACTTGGGTGGTCATTGCTGTTTGCTCGATGAATGGCGGTGCGCGCTCGCGCTCGGATTCCGCTCAAAATGAGACGAAATTATACTCGCCGACCGCTTTGCGCCGGTCCGCGCGCCTTTTGTTTTATGATGTGCGCGCTTTTTTCGATCTCCCGCAACGCCCGTGTGCAACGCCCGCACGGACGGGCCGCCCGGGACCCGCTGCATCGCCGGAGCACACCTTGAATTCATCGTCACCCCGTCTTTCGCGGCGCGCGTTCTCGCTCGCGGCCGCATCGTCCATTCTCGCCGCCTGTACGACCACGAAGGGCGGCGTGTCAGGCGAGACCGCCTCCGGCACACCGGTCGCGCCGCCGGCGAACACGGAGCCGCAGCGCCCGATGCGCATCGGTCTCGCGCTCGGCGGCGGCGCCGCGCGCGGCTTCGCGCATATCGGCGTGATCAAGGCGCTGGAAGCGCGCAACGTGCGCGTCGATCTCGTCGCGGGCACGAGCGCGGGTTCGGTGATCGCGGCGCTGTACGCATCGGGGATGAGCGGCATCGCGATCAACAAGCTCGCGCTGACCATGGACGAAGCCTCGATCAGCGACTGGGCGATGCCCTTTCGCACGCGCGGCATCCTGCAGGGCGTCGCGCTGCAAAACTACCTGAACAAGACGCTCGACAACCGTCCGATCGAAAAGATGGCGAAGCCGCTCGGCATCGTCGCCACGGATCTGAAGAGCGGTCAGCCGATTCTTTTCCAGCGCGGCAACACGGGCATCGCGGTGCGGGCGTCGTGCAGCGTGCCGTCGATTTTCGAACCGGTGAAGATCGGCGATCGCGAGTATGTCGACGGCGGGCTCGTGAGTCCCGTGCCGGCAGCGTTCGCGCACAAGATGGGTGCCGACTTCGTGATCGCGGTCGACATCTCGGCGCGGCCGGAAACCGGGCTCACGTCCAGCTCGTTCGACGTGCTGATGCAGACCTTCACGATCATGGGCCAGACCATCAAGGCCTATGAACTCGACAAATACGCGAACGCGGTGATTCGCCCGAATCTCATGGCGATGAGCAGCAGCGATTTCAGCCAGCGCAACGCGTCGATTCTCGCGGGCGAGGAAGCGGTCGCCAAAATGTGGCCGACGCTGCAGCGCCAGCTTGCGGAGCGCGGCGCGCGAGTCTGATCCCTTCGTCGCGCGCCCAATGCAACGAGGCCACGCAATATCGCGTGGCCTCGTTTTTTTTGGAGCGTCTGGAGTTAGCGCAGCGACTTGACCTTGTCGGCGGTCACATCGCCGGGCTGTCCGCCCCACGTCACGCGAAGATAGTTCGTGAGCTGCGCGATCTGCTCATCGCCATAGGTTCCGGCGAAACCCGGCATGGCCTGCATGTTCTCCACGCCCGGAAAGCGCTGCGCCTCGAGGCCATCGAGAATCGACGTGATGACGTTGCGCGGGTCGGCCTCGCGCAAGGTCGAGTTGCCGTCCATGCCCACCGCGACATGCGGCTTGCCCTGACCGTCGATCCCGTGACAGCCCGCGCACGAATCGAGGTAGAGACCGCGGCCCGCCGACACTTTCGCCGTGTCGTCGATCTTCACGGTGGCGCGCGGTGCGGCTTCCGGCGGCGCGTCGCCGAGCAGATAGGTCGCGAGCGCGCGCAAGTCCTCCGAGCTCAGATGCTGCGTGCTCAGATAGACCACGGGATGCATCTCACCGAACGCGGAGCCTTGCTTCGCCACGCCGGTTGCGAAGAACGCCTGCAGATCCGCGCCCGTCCAGCCGCGCGCGGCGAGCGCGGACGGCGTGATGTCAGGTGCGCCGATGCGTCCGACCCCGCCGCCCTGCAAGGTCTTCGCGTCCTGCATCTGCCCGAACGCGCCACGCGGCGTGTGACATTCCGCGCAGTGGCCGAGTGCGTTGGCCAGATAGCGCCCTCGCGTCCAGTCGGCCGATTGTCCCGACGATGCATCCGGCAGCGTGTCCTTCAGGAACAGCATGTCCCAGAAGCGCACGGCGAAGCGCACGTTGTACGGAAACTTCAGATCGGGATCGATGTTCGGCACCGCCGCGGGCTTTTGCGTCATCAGGTACGCGTAGGTCGCGTCGCTGTCCTCGCGCGACATCTGCCGATACGACGTGTACGGCATCGCGGGATAGAGCTTGTGCTTCGCCGTCACGCCGTCATGCAGCGCGCGGAAAAATTCATCGGAACTCCACATGCCGATGCCGTGCTTCGGATCAGGCGTGATGTTCGTGCCGTAGAACGTGCCGAATTGCGATTCGAGCTTCACGCCGCCCGCGAACGGCGCGCCGCCATGCGCCGTGTGGCACGCGGCGCAATCGGCGGCATGCGCGAGATAGCGTCCGCGCGCGATCTGCTCGGGCGAGGTTTTCGGCGGCGCCGCGACATCGTTCTGACCGCCGCAACCGGCGAGCACGAAGGATGCCGCCGCTAGCGGCGCAACGAGACGGGTCAGGATCGATCTCATCATGCGGCGTCCTTCACGAGTCCGGGCGTGGCAAGCACGAGATCCTTGACCGCTTCGTAGTAGCGCACGTAGCCGGTGCAGCGGCAGATGTGCTCGTTCAGCGCCTCCATGATCGTCGCTTCGATCTGCTCCTTCGCGATCGGATTGCGCTTGAGCCTTTCGATCAGCACGGTCGTCGCGTTGACGAAGCCCGGCGTGCAATAGCCGCACTGGAAGCTGAAGTGCTCGAGGAACTTCTGCTGCACCGCCGACATTTCGACGACTTCGCCTTGCTCGTTGCGCTTGGCGTGCCCTTCGACCGTGCGCACGGTCTTGCCGTCGAAGAAATGCGCGCCGTTGATGCACGTGCGCACTTCCTCGCTGGTTCCGTCGGCGTGGTCGACGATCACCACGCACGCGTGGCAGATGCCCTGACCGCATCCGAGACGCGAGCCGGTGAGCCCGGCGTACTCGTGCAGAAAATCGATCATCGACAGACCGGCGGGCACCTGCATTGGGCCGACCTTTTCGCCGTTGATCGTCATCGAGAGTGCGCGCGATTCAACGCCCGCGGCGGATTGGATGGCCGTCATGCGAGCACCTCCTGAATGTTTTGCGGCGTCACCGGCAGATCGGTGAAGCGATGGCCGATCGCGTGCGCGATCGCGTTGACGATGGCGCCGACCACCGGAATCATCACCACTTCGGCGATGCCCTTCGGCGGATCGGTTTCGGACAGCGGCGGCAGCACTTCGCCCGTTTGCTTCCACACGGCGACATCGCTCGCGAGCGGCAGGTGATAGCGGTTGAAGTTCCAGGTGCCGTTGCTCGGGCCGTCTTCGTAGAGCGGCAGATACTCGTGCAGCGCGTGCCCGATGCCCATCGCGATGCCGCCCTGCAACTGGCCCGACACGAGTTGCGGCGCGATCTGATTGCCGCACTCCATGATCGAATGATGCGAAAGCAGTTCGACCTCGCCGCTCGATTCGGTCACGGCGAGTTCGACGAGCGTGCCAAGCGCGCTGTAGTACGTGACCGCCGCGTTGTTGCGTTGCACGGGCGGGATGAAGACGCGCTTGCGGTCGAGGACCGTGTAGCCGTTCCCCGTGGCTTTCGCCGCGCTTTTAGCCTTACCGCCGCCGAAGCGCAGCGAAAGGCCGTCGATCGGAAGCCGCTCGACTTCGCCCGCGATGTCGAACTGCGCCTCGCTCCATTGCCAGCGATTGAACGTGTGCACGGCCGCGCCCGTGACGAGCCCAAGCTCGTACGCCTTCTTCGCGAGCTGCTCGAAAGGAATCGGCTCGAGTCCGTCGGCGGACAGCTTGCCGTCCGTCCAGCGCGCGTCTTCGATGCGCACGACGAACGACATCGCCTGACCGCCGCCGATGCCCTGCCCCCAGATCGCGAGCGCCGCGGGCCAGATGCCGTGACGGAAGACCACGCGCGCCGCTTCGCGCGTCGCGTGCGTGAAATAGAACGCCGAATTCGTCGCGCTCGCCGGCGACATGTACGTGGGCGACCAGCGCGGATTCGCGCTCAGGCGATCCTGCTCGGCCTGCGACATGATGTACGGATCGCCGCTCGTGACGACAGGCAGGTCCGTCCAGTCGATCGTCGCCATGTGAACGTCGGCCGCGGGATTGCCGAGCCATTTCGCGCAGGCGAGCGCCTGCGATGTCGACGCACCGGTGCCGATCTCCGCGCCCGAGTGATGCAGCGCGATGCGGCCATCGGCGGTGAATTCGATCTTCGCGAACGCGCTCTCCGCGCCGGTGCCGAAGTCCTTCTGCGTACACGCGAAACCGACACCGTAGCGCTTGCCTGGGTGCGTCCCTTCGTATTCCGTCTTGCGCTTCTTGCGCTCGGTCCAGAGCGGATGCGCCTGCGCGCGCCGAAGCACGTCCTCGGCGCGCACGGCGCCCGCCGGAATCGCGCCCTGCGTGTTCTTCATGCCGGTGCGCATCACGTTCTTCAGGCGCAGCTCGATTGGGTCCATGTCGAGCGTCTGCGCGATGTCGTCGATCATCATCTCGGTCGCCGCCATGCTCTGCAGCGTGCCGTAGCCGCGCGCCGAGCCGGCGTCCACCGCGCGCGATGCGATCGCGGTGGCGGTCAGATCGCTCTTCGGGATGTAGTAGATGGACTGGGCCGCCGTCGCCCCGACCATCGCGACCGACGGCGAGAAGTTGCAGCGCCCGCCACCGTTGGCGACGAAATCGCCCTTGAACGCCTGAATCAGCCCCGATTTCCGGTCGATCGCCATGCGATAGCGCATGTCGAACGCGTGCCGCTTGAGCGAGCACTGGAACTGCTCGAAGCGGTCGTTGGCGAGACGCACCGGCCGGCCGTCGCCGTACAGCGACGCGAGGAGGCCGTAGAACGGCATGTTGTAGTGGTCCTTCGAACCGTAGCCGACCGTATAGCACGGATGCAGGAACAGGTTCTTCACCGGAAAATGCGACTTCGCCGTCATCTCGATCGCGCTTTCGGCCACTTCATGCGGGCCTTGCGTCGGGATGACCATGTGCAGCGATTGCGTCGCCGCGTCGTACCAGCAATTCGCGTTGTCGGGTTCGAGCGCAGCAGTGTCGACGGATTGCGTGCGGTAATCGCGATCGACGACGAGCCATTCCGCCGGTGGGTGATCGAGCGCTTCGGCGATTGCGTTCGCATGGAACACGCCCTGCTCGTCGAGCTTGCCGTGCTCGGCGGCGCTCGCCCAGACCGGCTCGCGCTTCTTCATCATGTGCGGGAAGAGCGGCGTGTCCTTCAGACTCGAGAAGGTATCGTCGTCGTAAGGCGTCTTGCCGCCGACGCGCAGGAAGCGGAACGCCGCCCACGGGTCGCGCTCGAGCGGGCCGGTCGTCGCGCCGTAACGGATGACGCCTTCGCGGAACTGGAGCTTGTCCTTCGCGAAGCGAAAGCGCGCGAAATCGCGATAGATCAGGATCGCGACCGCCTGCCCGAGATACGCCGGCGTCTTGCCGGCGGGCAGCAGCATGTCATCGCCGTAGAAGGCGGGGAACGCGAGCTTGTCGCGCGCGAGATCGTCCGCCGTGACGATGCGATCGGGCGCGAGGCCGCCGTCGAGCATCGAGAGATCGAAACCTTCATAGATGCAATCGGCGCGCGTCGTGCGCAGGATCATTGCGTGCGATTGCTCTTTCGGCCAATGCGGCATGTCCGCGGCGCGGACATCGCGCGCGAATACTTTCGCGCCCGTCACCTTCGCAATACCGTCGATGCGAAACTTCGCGCCGCCGCTCGTCGCATCCCACTGAACGGGAGTCAGAATCTTTTCTTCGAACAACGCGGCGAACGCACGGCTGCCGAGCGGCGCTACGAACACCGACACGCCAGCGAGCGCACTCGCCTTCAGAAAACCGCGCCTCGACAGGCCGAGTTTCCCCATTTACTTCTCCCCAAGTGATCGCCAGCGGATCGTCCGCAGCGGGACCGTGGCCCGCCGCCAGTTCGGCAATGTGAAATTTGTTTGCAATGCGAAGCACTGCCACGCGGGCGATTCCTTTCCGGACGCGTGATTCAGCGCATCGACATTAGTTGCCGACGCGCAGCGGGGGCGATTTTAAGTCGCAGGGGAAGGGGCAACAACGCGCGCAACGTCAAGTTCTGTCAAACATGAAATGCGTTGCGGATGTTTGGAAAGTCGCGGATGAAAACAAAAACGGCGGCTCGCAAGAGCCGCCTTTCGAGAAATGCAGGCAGGACCGGGTCAGTAATCCGCGTCCTCGATCCACGCCGCCTGGATCGCCTCCAGAATCTTCTCGTTGGATTTTTCCGGATCGTCGTCGAAACCGTCCAGTTCAGTAATCCAGCGATGCAGGTCAGTGAAACGCACATATTGGGGATCGATATCCTGATGCGCGTCGGTGAGTGCCATCGCGATCTCCTGAGTATCTGTCCACTTCATGGGCGAGCCTCCTGTCAGTGATTTTCTTTGGCGTGATTGATGGAGTACCGCGGGATCTCGATCACCAGATCCTCGTCGGCAGGCACCATTGCCTGACATGATAACCGCGATGTCGGTTCGAGACCCCACGCTTTGTCGAGCAGATCGTCCTCGTCCTCCTCGGACGGCTCGAGCGCGTTGAATCCTTCCCGGATGATGACGTGGCACGTCGTGCACGCGCACGATTTCTCGCAGGCGTGCTCGATCTCGATGCCGTGTTCCAGCAGGTTGTCGCAGATGCTCTTGCTCACGTCGGCGTCGATCACCGCGCCGTCCGGACATAGCTCCACGTGAGGCAGCACAACGATTTGAGGCATGGGGCTGATTTTCCGTAAATGCTTCTTTGTTCAATAACTGCGCGACGATCAGACGTCGTCGAGCTTGCGGCCCGCGAGCGCGCGGCGGATGCTCTTGTTCATGCGGCGCGCGGCGAACTCGTCGGTGCCGGTCGCGAGCGCTTTCGTGGCCTCTTCGATCTTCTCGACCGAATCGCCGTTCGCAAGCGCCGCAAGCGCGGTCACGAGCGTCAGGATCTCGGCGCGCTCTTCGTCGTCGAGCAGTTCGCCATCGGTCTCGAGCGCGGCGTGCGTCGCTTCGATGAGACGCTCCGCTTCGACCTGCGCCTCGCGCAACGCACGCGCGTGCATGTCCGTTTCGGCGGTCTTGAAGCTCTCTTCGAGCATGCGGGCGACTTCGTCGTCGGCAAGACCGTACGACGGCTTCACCACCACCGACGCCTCCACGCCCGACGCCTGCTCGCGCGCGAACACGGAAAGCAGGCCGTCCGCGTCCACCTGATAGGTCACACGAATGCGCGCGGCGCCGGCCGCCATCGGCGGAATGCCGCGCAGCTCGAAGCGCGCGAGCGAACGGCAGTCGGACACGAGCTCGCGCTCGCCCTGGACGACGTGAATCGCCATCGCGGTCTGGCCGTCCTTGAAGGTCGTGAAATCCTGCGCGCGCGCGGTGGGAATCGTCGAGTTGCGCGGGATGATCTTTTCGGTGAGGCCGCCCATCGTTTCGACGCCGAGCGACAGCGGAATCACGTCGAGCAGCAGCCAGTCGTCGCCTTCGCCCCGGCGGTTGCCGGCGAGCAGGTCGGCCTGGATCGCGGCGCCGAGCGCGACGACCTGATCCGGATCGAGATTGACGAGCGGCGGCTGGCCGAAGAACGCCTCGACCGCGCGGCGGATGACCGGCATGCGCGTCGCGCCGCCGACCAGCACGACGCCCTTGATGTCCTTGGGCGTGACCTTCGCGTCGCGCAGCGCTTTTTTCGTCGGCCCGAGCGTGCGTGCGACGAGCGATTCGGCCAGCGCGGCAAATTGCGCTTCGCTCACGGCGACGTCGATTTCGACGCCCGTGGACAGCGTCGCCTGCACGCGCGTCTCGGGCACGTCCGAGAGCGCTTCCTTGGCCGAGCGCACGCGATCGAGCATGAGGCGCACGTCCTCCGGCACATCGAGCGTGACGCCCGCCTGCTCCAGCACATGGCGATACAGCGCGTGGTCGAAATCGTCACCGCCGAGGGCGGAATCGCCGCCCGCCGCGAGCACTTCGAAGACGCCTTTCGTGAGCTTCAGGATCGACAGGTCGAAGGTGCCGCCGCCGAGGTCGTAGACGGCGAAGAGGCCTTCGGAGCCGTTATCGAGACCGTAGGCGATCGCGGCCGCGGTCGGCTCGTTCAGGAGCCGCAGCACGTTCAGGCCGGCGAGCTTCGCCGCGTCCTTGGTCGCCTGCCGCTGGGCTTCGTCGAAATAGGCGGGCACCGTGATCACCGCGCCGACGATATCCTCGCCGAGCGTATCTTCCGCGCGGTGCCGCAGCGTCGCGAGAATTTCCGCCGATACTTCGACCGGGCTCTTCACGCCGTCGATCGTGCGGATCTGCACCATGCCGGGCGCGTCGATGAAATCGTACGGCGCGTTCTCCGCGCCCTCGACCTCGCTCTTGCCGCGGCCCATGAAGCGCTTGACCGATACGATCGTGTTGTGCGGATCGGTGACGGCTTCTTCCTTCGCGGTCCGGCCGATGCGCCGCCCGCCCTTCTCCAGATAGCGCACGACCGACGGCAGCAGCACATGGCCGTCCTCGTCCGGCAGCGCTTCGGGCACGCTGCTGCGCACGGCCGCGACGAGCGAGTTCGTCGTGCCGAGATCGATACCGACCGCCACGCGCCGTTGATGCGGCGCCGGCGCCATGCCGGGTTCTGAGATTTGCAGTAAAGCCATCTTTGGTCTTATGGGGTTGGGTGCGGCTGACTCGTCTTACGCGTGTTCCAGCCGTTCGATTTGCGTGCCGATTTCATGAGCCACGCGTTCGATGAACATCAACTGCCGTACCGCCTCGCCCGCGGCCTGATCGGAACCGCTGTCGATCAGCGCCTCGAGCTTCGTGAAACGCACGCGCTCTTCCTCACGCAATTCGTCGAGCAGCGCTTCGAGCGCGCCGATGTTCTTCGCGTTCGCGGCATCCTCGATATTTTCGCGCCATTCCATCTGCTGCATGAGGAAGGCGGGCTCCATCGCAGTGTTGTTCTCCGCGCCGACGTCGATGCCGCGCTGCGACAGCATATAGCGCGCGCGCCTGAGGGGATCGCGCAGCGTCTGATAGGCCTCGTTCGCGTGCGTGGCCCATTGCATCGCGATACGTTTCTGCGCGTCGCCCGCCGCGGCGAAACGATCCGGATGCACTTGCGCCTGCACGGTGCGATATGCGTCGTCGAGCTTCTGCGGATCGACGGCGAAGGTTCGCGGCAGATCGAAGAGATCGAAGTGACTGTCGGTGAGCGAGGCCATGCTATGTCTATGGTTTCAGTGTGCGAATGAAAAAGGCGGCACGCGCCGCCTCTTTTGCCGATACCGCCGGCGTGATTCGCGTCAAACGCGGAACGATTCGCCGCAGCCGCACTCGTCCTTCGCGTTCGGGTTGTTGAACTTGAAGCCTTCGTTCAGACCTTCGCGGGCGAAGTCCAGCTCGGTGCCGTCGAGATACGGAAGACTTTTCGGATCGATCACGATCTTCACGCCCGCCGTCTCGAACACGGTGTCTTCGGGCGCGAGTTCATCGACATATTCGAGCTTGTACGCCAGACCCGAACAGCCCGTCGTGCGCACGCCCAGCCGCAGGCCGACGCCCTTGCCGCGCCGCATCAGATACTTCTGCACGTGCTGTGCCGCTTTATCCGTCAACGTGATTGCCATAGTCTTCGCTTCTCTTCGCTTTACCGTGCTTCGCCGGCTCATCGCGGCGCCGCGCTCATGCGCGGCGCTCGCTTCAGTCGTTACGCCGCGTGCTGTTTCGCTTCCACTGCCTGCGCTTCGGGCGCCGCGACGCCATGACGCTGCTTGTAATCGGCAACCGCTGCCTTGATCGCGTCTTCCGCGAGAATCGAGCAGTGGATCTTCACAGGCGGCAGCGCCAGTTCCTCGGCGATCTGCGTGTTCTTGATCGTCAGTGCCTGATCCAGCGTCTTGCCCTTCACCCATTCGGTGACGAGCGAACTCGATGCGATCGCCGAGCCGCAGCCGTAGGTCTTGAACTTCGCGTCCTCGATCACGCCATCCGCGCCCACGCGGATCTGCAGCTTCATCACGTCGCCGCACGCCGGCGCGCCGACCATGCCGGTGCCGACGGTGTCGTCGTCCTTCGAGAACGAGCCAACGTTACGCGGGTTTTCGTAGTGGTCCAGAACCTTGTCGCTATAAGCCATGATTCAAACTCTCCTTTATTCGGTGACGCGCGTCGCTCAGTGCGCGGCCCACTGGATGGTCGAGATGTCGATGCCGTCCTTGTGCATTTCCCAGAGCGGCGACAGATCGCGCAGCTTTGCGATCTTGGTCTTCAGCAGGTTGATCACGTAGTCGACATCCTGCTCGGTGGTGAAGCGGCCGACCGTGAAGCGGATCGAGCTGTGCGCGAGTTCGTCGTTGCGACCGAGCGCACGCAGCACATACGACGGCTCCAGCGATGCCGACGTGCACGCCGATCCCGACGACACCGCGACATCCTTCACCGCCATGATCAACGATTCACCCTCGACGAAATTGAAGCTGATATTGAGGTTGTGCGGCACACGGCGTTCCATGTCGCCGTTGACGTACACCTCTTCCATGTCCTTCAGGCCTCTCAGCAGACGGTCGCGCAACATGCGGATGCGCTCGTTTTCCGTTGCCATTTCTTCACGCGCGATGCGAAACGCCTCGCCCATGCCGACGATCTGATGCGTCGCGAGCGTGCCCGAACGCATGCCGCGCTCGTGACCGCCGCCGTGCATCTGCGCCTCGATGCGCACGCGCGGCTTGCGGCGCACGTACAGCGCGCCGATGCCCTTCGGGCCGTACGTCTTGTGCGCCGAGAACGACATCAGGTCGACCTTGAGCTTTTGCAGGTCGATTTCGATCTTGCCGGTGGCCTGCGCCGCATCGACGTGGAAAATGATGCCCTTCTCACGCGTGATCTCGCCGATCGCCTCGATGTCCTGAATCACGCCGATCTCGTTGTTCACGCTCATCACCGAGACGAGGATCGTGTCCGGGCGGATCGCCGCCTTGAACTTGTCCAGATCGATGAGACCGTCGTCCTTCACGTCGAGATACGTGACTTCGTAACCTTCTCGCTCCAGCTCACGCGTGGTGTCGAGCACGGCCTTGTGCTCGGTCTTCACGGTGATGATGTGCTTGCCCTTGCTCTTGTAGAAGTGCGCGGCGCCCTTGATCGCGAGGTTGTCCGATTCCGTTGCACCCGACGTCCAGATGATTTCGCGCGGGTCGCAGTTGACGAGCGCCGCGACGTTCTCGCGCGCTTCCTCGACCGCACGCTCCGCATCCCAGCCGTACTGGTGGCTGCGCGAGGCCGGATTGCCGAACTGCTCGCGAAGATACGGGATCATCTTGTCCACCACGCGCGGATCGACGGGGGTCGTCGCGCTGTAGTCCATGTAAATGGGCAGGTGGGGAATATCGTTGTTCATCAGTCGCTCCGGGAAATCGGTCAAAGCTCTTGGCTGTGATGCTTCTATCTGCGCGCCCGGCTCTCGTGCCGGCGCAGCGTTCAATGTCATCCGGCCAGGTTGAAAATGGAATTCGGCCCCTTGGGCGCGACGCGCGCGGCCTCGACGCCAGCCGACTCGGCGCGCCGGTCGCGCAGGACCGCCGACGAACCTTCGCGTGCGCGCTGCTGGTCGACCAGATCCTTCAACGAGACGGAATCGAGATACTCGACCATCTTCTGGTTGAGCGTCGCCCAGAGCTCGTGCGTCATGCAGTGGCCGTCGTGCTGCTTCGTGCCTTCACACGTGCCCTTGCCGCCGCATTGCGTGGCGTCGATCGGCTCGTCGACCGCGATGATGATGTCGGCCACCGTGACGTTCTCCGCACGGCGCGCAAGGTTGTAACCGCCGCCCGGTCCGCGAACCGATTCGACGATCTCATGCCGCCGCAGCTTGCCGAAGAGCTGTTCGAGATATGAAAGCGAGATGCGCTGGCGCTGACTGATGCCTGCCAGCGTCACCGGGCCCTGCTCCTGGCGCAACGCCAGGTCGATCATCGCCGTTACGGCGAAACGGCCTTTCGTGGTGAGTCTCATAATTGGGGGCTACCGCTAATACTCGATGATTTTCGTCAAGTATAAATATCCCACAGTTTTAGTCAAGTATCCCGGACGAGATAAGTAGCTTTTTAATTGGTTTTTTCGCACTCGCACGGCGGGCCGTCGGGCGATGGCCGTCAAGCCCTCAATTGGGCACGCAAGGCGTTCAGCAAACCTTGGCACGCGTTCTCGCACTGATCGAGCACTTTTTCGAAACCATCTTCGCCGCCGAAATAGGGATCGACGACGACGCGGCTGTCATCGCCTGTGGCGAACTCCATGAGCAGGCGGATCTTGCCGCGATGTTCGGGCGGGCAGATCGCCGTCAAGGCGGCGGCGTTGGCGTCGTCCATGACGATGAACAGATCGAAACGCGCGAAATCGGCGGCGGCGACCTGACGTCCGCGCAGTGTCGAGAGATCGTAGCCGCGCTTCTTCGCGGCCTTCTGGGCGCGCTCGTCGGGCGGCTCGCCGATGTGCCAGTCGCCCGTGCCGGCCGAATCGACGACGATGCGCCCGGCCAGCTTCGCGCGCTCGACGAGATCACGCATCACCGCTTCGGCGCTGGGCGAGCGGCAGATGTTGCCGAGACAGACGAAGCAGATCGCGATCGAGTTCATCTAAAGCCGGAAAGAGTCGTGACGCCCGGCGACGTCGCCGAGGCAAGCCGCCGGAATGCGTGCGCGATTATACAAAGTGGCACACTTTCCCGCCCAATCGGGCGGTGCGGAACGCATTCATTGCTCGTCGCGATGGATGTCGTGTGTGATGAAACGCGATTCGCCGTTAGGCATGTCGAGCCAGTCGCGATGCGCAAGCGTGCGGCGCATATCGGCGAGACCGCTTTCCCAGTGTTCCCGCATCGTCGAGAGGCCGAACTGGTAGTCCTTGTAATGGCCCTCGTATTCCTTTTGCCGGTAGATCAGATGAACGATGTTGTAGCGCTTCGAGCACGCCAGTTCGGCGGCAAGCCTGCACCATTCATCATTCTTGCGAACCTCTTCGGGCACGAGGTCGAGCACGTGCTGCAGGACATTGCGGTAGCGCTGCGAGCGCTGCATCTGATCCGTGACGAGGCGCGTGCGGCTCGAAAACTGCACGTCCTTCACGCGTCCCATGACATCGACGATGCTGTCCGGCACCGGCCCGCGCGCGCTCCACAGATCGACCTGGAAGGCGAGCGTGTCGCGCCGCGGCGTTGCCTGCGCGATCTCGTAGAGCGGCGTGTTCGACATGAGGCCGCCGTCCCAGTAGAACTGGCCATCGATCTCGACTGCGGCGAAACCCGGCGGCAAGGCGCCCGATGCGATGAAATGCTCGGCGCGCAACTCGACCTGCGTGTTGTCGAAATAGGCGAAATTGCCGGTCGCGACGTTCACGGCGCCGACCGAGACGCGGGTCTCGCCGGAGTTGATCCGATCGAAATCGCAAAGACGCTCGAGCGTGGCCTTGAGCGGCGTCGTGTCGTAGTAGCTCGCGGTTTGCGGCGAGCTCGACGCGATCGGCGACGGCGGCGGAAAGCGCGGAACGAAAAAACCCTTCTGCCCTTCGACGACCGCGCCGAATGCCTGCATCGCGGTGAACGCCTTGCGAATCTCATCGGCGGAATCGAAAAGCGCGCGCTCGACGAAGGCTGGCAAAGGAAAACCGTATGCCGGCTGACAGATCGTCTCCCAGAATTCCAGGAGACGCGTCACGCGATGCTCCGGCGCATTACCCGCGATGATCGCCGTGTTGAGCGAGCCGATCGAGATGCCGGCGATCCAGTTCGGATGAATATCCGCCTCGTGGAGCCCTTGATAGACGCCCGCCTGATAGGCGCCGAGCGCGCCTCCGCCCTGCAGCATCAGCGCGATCGTCTCGTAGGGCGGCAAGTGGATGCGGGACGGCGCGCGTTCCACGACGGATGCGGACGCGGCATCGTTCGTTGCTTTCCTGGCATTGCCCCGACGTAGCGTGTCTTCGTTCTCGATTTCCGACATTGCCCGTCGTCTCCCTTATTGCATGAACCAGCCGTGGCTCACGACGAACGATTGCCCCGTCAGCGCCGCCGTTTCGAACGCGGACAGAAAGAGCACGGTCTGCGCGACGTCCTCGACGGTGGTGAACACGCCGTCCACGGTGCCGCCCAGCATCACGCGCTTGACGACTTCCTCTTCGCTGATCTTCAGTTCCTTCGCCTGCTCGGGAATCTGCTTGTCGACGAGCGGCGTGCGCACGAAGCCCGGACAGACGACGTGCGAACGCACGTTATGCTTCGCGCCCTCCTTGGCGAGCACGCGCGCGAGGCCGAGCAAGCCGTGCTTCGCGGTGACATACGCCGACTTGAGCGGCGACGCCTCGTGCGAATGCACGGAACCCATGTAGATCACGACGCCGCCGCGATCGTCCTTGTACATGTGTCTCAGCGCGGCTTTGGTGGTGAGGAACGCGCCATCGACATGAATCGCCATCATCTTCTTCCAGTCGGCGTATGCGTAGTTTTCGATCGGATTGACGATCTGGATGCCCGCATTCGACACAAGGATGTCCACCGAGCCGAGTTCCGACGCGACGCGATCGATGCCCTGATTGACCGCGTCTTCGTTCGTCACGTCCATCGCGATACCGATGGCCTTGCCGCCGTTGCCGCGAATTTCCGCGGCGACGGCGTCGGCGCCCGCCTGATTCAGGTCTGCGATGGCAACCGCAGCGCCCGCGCCCGCGAGCGTGAATGCGATCGCCCGGCCGATGCCGCTCGCTGCGCCCGTCACGACCGCGGTTTTGCCGTCGAGCTTTCCGTTTGATGACATGCGAACCTCCTATCCAGTGGAAGACATCAGGAATGACAACATCCATCGGCACGACCATCAAGCTGGCCGTTCGGCATAGGAAAACGCCTGCGAAACATGAGAATGCCTATGCCGTTCGGTCGACTGTTCATGAATGTCCGGGAGCGGCTATTGTGCATGAAGGATGCAGTGCGCCGCAGCGTAAGCGGGGCGTCACGACTCGTGCGCCGGGCGGCGTCGGCTAGAATAGGCTCCCTTCCCCGCCCCTTTTCATTCCGGTTTTTTTCGCGCCCCGCGCAGGCCTCTTGTCATGCTCAGTTATCGTCACGCCTTTCATGCGGGCAATCACGCCGATGTGCTGAAACACGCAATCGTCATTCAGATGCTTCGCCATCTCGGCATGAAGGACAAATCGTATTGGTATATCGACACGCACGCCGGCGCCGGCGTCTACTCGCTCACTGAAGGCTTCGCGACGAAAAACGCGGAGTTCCAAACGGGGATCGGGAAACTTCGGGATCGGGACGACCTGCCGCCGCTCCTCGCCGACTACGTCGATGAAGTCAATGCACTGAATCCCGACGGTGGCCTGCAGTTTTATCCCGGCTCGCCCTATCTCGCCTGGCGCACGATGCGCGAGCAGGATCGCATGCGGCTTTTCGAGTTGCACAGCACGGAGATCGACGTGCTGCGCCACAATTTCCGGGACGCCGGCCGGCGCGCGATGATCTATGAAGGCGACGGCTTCGACGGCATCAAGGCGCTCCTGCCGCCACCGCCGCGCCGCGCGCTCGTGCTGATCGACCCGTCATATGAGGACAAGCGCGACTACGCTCGGACGCTCACGTGTCTCGAGGAGAGCATCAAGCGCTTTGCGACAGGGACATACGCGGTCTGGTATCCGATCGTCACGCGCATCGAGTCGCAGCGCTTCGCCGATCAGTTGAAGGCCATCCAGCCGAAGGGTTGGCTGCATGCCGCCTTGATTGTGAAAAAACCGCCGACGGACGGCTTCGGCCTCTTCGGCAGCGGCATGTTCGTGATCAATCCGCCGTACACGCTGGCGAAAGAATTGAAGGGTGCACTGCCCTATCTCGTCAACGCGCTCGGCGAGGACGAGCACGCGTCGTTCAAGCTGGAGCATCGCGCGGACTGAACCGGGCGATCGTCAGGGACGAGGCGTGCGCGGAACGCGTGGGCGGGGGCTTCCCCCGGGCGGCGCGGGCACAGTGCTCTGCCCGGTCGAGTACTCGACGTAGGGCGAAACCACGATCGGCGGCTCCGCTTCCTGCGGCGGCCCGGGCAATGTTGCCATCGGCACCATGCCGGGACCGCCGAGCGGTCCGCTCTGAAGCACGGTTCCGCTCACGCCGCTATGGATGCCGGTTTGCGTATCGAGCACGAGAGGCTCGCCGCCTGGCTTGGCGAACGTCGATTGCGAGCCGAGCAACGCTGCGGCGAGCAGGCCGCAAACCCATGCGGCTCTTGCGACGCGATCCTGAATGCGAATATTCGTCGTGTTGATGTGGCCTGGCATCGCGCGCTCTTTTATGTAGACGAAACTGCTTTACCTTACCCCGGTGGCAAGCTTTAGGCTAGGCGTTCCGACTCATATGCAGTTCGCAATCGCCCTCTTCACAGGAGATACGATGAAATCAAAACGAATCGCGCTTGCCATCTTCACCGCCCTCTCTAGCGCATGCGCGATAGCACAGCCCGCCGCGCCGTCGAGCGATGCGATGCCCGGCATGAACATGGAACAGCACGCGCCGAAGCCCACGGACGTCTCGTCGACCGCCGCCTTCCAGGCCGCCGATCAGAAAATGATGTCGGGCATGACTGGCGTCGAGTACACGGGAGACGCCGACCGCGATTTCGTCGCGCACATGATTCCGCATCATCAGGGTGCGGTGGAAATGGCGAAGGTCGAATTGAAGTACGGCAAGGACGCGAAGCTCCGCAAGCTGGCGAAAGACATCATCGCCGCGCAGGAAAAGGAAATCGCGTTCATGAAGCAGTGGGTGGAGCAGCACCCGACGAAGCATTGAACTCTGCGACGCGCATCGAGCAGAAAAGCAAAAGCCCCGCAATGCGGGGCTTTCCAACTTTCACGTTGGCGTTTTTCCACGCCAGAACGGAACGCTTACGCGTTATAGCCGTTCGTTTCGAGCGATCGGATACGCTGTTCGAGCTGGACGATGTCCGTGGATTGAGCAAGGTACGCTTCACGGCGACGCTGCTCGGCGGCTTCGAACCAAAAGCTCAGTTTTTCGATCAGAAATGCAAACATGGTGTTCTCCAAGGTCTTTAAAAGATCCCTGGCATTTTCGGGTCAGGGATTACCCGCACTAGGGAATACCCGGATTATAGAGGAGAACGTCCGCGCCCGGGTAGTGAAATGCTTGAATACTGTGCATTCAGTTTCGGAATGGTGCAGTGTAAATTATTGCCTAAGGTTCTGATTTTTCGGACAATTACCAGGTCTTGAAAATCAGGCGCCTATTTACGCACCGAATTGGTGCGTCTACTGCGACAGATTGTCCAAGATCGGGCAGTCCGGTCGTGTATCGCCGTGGCAGTGGGCCGCCAAGTGCGACAGCGTGTCGCGCATTTCCGTCAATTCGGCGATTCGCCGGTCCAGTTCCGCGACATGTTCCAGTGCGATCGACTTCACTTCGGCGCTCGCCCGCGAGCGGTCCTGCCATAAAGCAAGTAGCTTACGGATGTCTTCGACGAGAAAGCCAAGCCGGCGCGCCTGTCGTACAAAGCGCAGCGCATGCACCTCCTGATCACCGTACACGCGATATCCCGACGACGTCCGCCCGACCGGATTCAGCAAGCCGACACTCTCGTAGTAGCGGATCATCTTCGCCGTCACGCCCGAGGCACGGGCCGCTTCACCGATGTTCATGTTCGCTCCTGAAAAAATGTCATCCCGACTCTACACCTTCCCATGATGGGAAGGTATACGATGACGTTAATCCAGGCTTTTTAAAGAGGAAATCGCAATGACCGAGTTCGAAGTTCAGGGCATGAGTTGCCAGCACTGCGTCGCGGCCGTCACGCGCTCGATCCAGGAAATCGATCCGCAGGCGCAGGTTCGCGTCGATCTGGAGCGCGGCACGGTCGCCGTCGAGTCCGGGCAGTCGAACGACGCGCTGAAGGAAGCCATCGACGAGGCCGGCTATACCGTCGTCGGCGTCGCGTCGGCATGAGAAGGAGCGAGGATTTCACCGTCGCGCTTATCGGCGCGTCCGGATTGCTGGGACGCGCCATCGCCGGCGAACTGGCAAGCGCGACCGGCGCGAGACAATGGCGCATCGTGCGCACGGCCCACAGCCGCGCCGACGCACAGAACGCGCAACTCGATCTGCTCGACCGAGACGCCGTGTCCGCCTTCTTTCGTGAGTTCGCGCCCGATGCAATCGTGGTCGCGGCGGCGGAACGGCGTCCGGACATCTGCGAAAACGATCCGGCGCGTGCACGCGCACTGAACGTCGATGCGTTGAGCGTGATCGCGAGCGAAGCGCGCGCGCTCGGTGCGTGGGTCCTGTCGATCTCGACCGATTACGTGTTCGACGGCACCGCCCCGCCCTATTTTCCCGACGATGCGCCCGCGCCGCTCAACGCCTACGGACAGAGCAAGCTGGACGGCGAACGCGCGTTGCTCGCGAGCGACCCGGCGTCCTGCGTGCTGCGCCTGCCGCTGCTTTATGGTCCGTTCACGGACTGGAACGAATCGGCCGTGACGAGCCTCACGCCCGCCATCGTCAAATCAGCCGATCCGGCGAGCCCGCCCGCGTCGATGGACGCCTGGGCGACGCGCTATCCGACTTTCACGCCCGATGTCGCCGCGGTGATTCGCGGCATGCTCGAACATCACGCGAAGGGCGCGACGATCTCCGGCATCACGCAATGGTCCGGCGACGAACCGATGACGAAGTTCGACATCGCCCAACGCATCGCGCGGGCATTGAAAGTGGACGCAAAACTCGTCGCGCAACGCACGCCTGCTGACACGACGCCGCGCCCGCGCGACTGTCATCTCGATTCCGGCCGGCTGGATGCGCTGGGCATCGGCCGGCGTACGCCGTTCGATAGCGCGATTGCCAGACTGCTCGAGAACTATCCGGGCATGCCGGATCAGTGAAAATCGCGGCTGGGGGCGGCGAGGCGGCCGAGCAGCGCGCTATGGTCTTCGAGCCGTTGCGCCACGAGATGACGCATGTCGCCGTCCATTTGCCAGACGCCGTGCACGCCGAGCAGCGACGCCCCTAGCAGCACTTTGCGCTGTTTCTCGACGAGGCCCGGCCAGACGATCACGTTGATCGCACCGGTTTCGTCCTCGATCGACACGAAGATCGTGCCGTTCGCCGTGCCTGGCCTTTGCCGCACCGTCACGATGCCGCACGCCCGCACGACGCGTCCGTTTCTGATTTCCGCGAGTTCGGCGGCGGTCTTGAAACGCAGGCGCGCAAGCTTGCCGCGCAACAGCGCGAGCGGATGACGATTGAGCGTGAGTCCGAGACTCGCGTAGTCGTCGACGATTTCGCGGCCTTCCGATGCTTCCGGCAGCATGAGCGGCGTCTCGCTCATCGGCGCATCTCGCAGCAATTCCGGCGCGCGCTGTTGCGCCGTGACCGCCCACCACGCCTGACGCCGATGCCCCGCGATGCTCGCGAGCGCATTGGCCGCCGCGAGCGCTTCGAGTTCGCGTCGCGACAAGGCGGCACGGCGCGTGAGATCGTCGACATCGACGAAGGGCGCCTGCGCGCGCGCTGCCATGATCCGCTCGGCCGCCGCTTGCGGAAGACCCTTGATCAGTTGCAGGCCGATCCGCACGCCCGGCCCTTTCGCGCCGTATTGCCGTCCATCCAGCTCGACGCGCTTTCTAAAGCTGCGCGCCGCTCGTCGCACGGTCTTCCGAAACACGCGATCCGACGCGGCCGCGCCATAGAACTGCTGACGCCGCCGCTCCTTGCCGGCATCGAACACGACGCGCTCGCCGTTACCGGACCGCGCTTCCAGCACCGATTCCCAATCGCTCAGGGAAACATCGGGCGCGAACACCGGCACGCCGTGACGCCGTGCGTCCTGCACGAGTTGCGACGGCGAATAGAACCCGAGCGGCTGGCTGTTCAGCAAACCGGCCAGAAACGCGGCGGGCTCGTAACGCTTGATCCACGCGCTGAAATAAACAAGCAGCGCGAAGCTCGCCGAGTGACTCTCCGGAAAGCCATATTCGCCGAATCCCTCGATCTGCTTGCACACACGCGCGGCGAAATCGTGCTCGTAGCCGCGCGCAAGCATCTTCTTCATGAGATCGGCCTGATATTTCTCCAGATGACTGCCGCGACGCCACGCGGCCATCGCCCGGCGCAATTGATCGGCCTGTTCCGCCGTGTAGCCCGCCGCAACCATCGCGAGCTTCATCACCTGCTCCTGAAAGATCGGCACGCCGAGCGTGCGGCCGAGCACCGGCCGTAGCTCCTCTTTCGGATACTCCTCCTCTTCCAGTCCCTGTTTGCGGCGCAGATACGGATGCACCATGCCGCCCTGAATCGGGCCGGGCCGCACGATCGCCACTTCGATCACGAGGTCGTAGTACTTCTGCGGCCGCAAGCGCGGCAGCATGCTTTGCTGTGCGCGCGATTCGATCTGAAACACGCCGATGGTGTCCGCGCGGCAGCACATCTCGTAGACGGCCTTGTCCTCGCGGCGAATATGCGACAGCCCGAAACCCGGCACGCCGCGCCGCAGCGCGACGAATTCGAGGGCGCGCCGGATCGCCGACAGCATGCCGAGCGCGAGCACGTCCACTTTCAGGAGCTTCAGCTGATCGATGTCGTCCTTGTCCCACTGAATCACGCAGCGGTCTTTCATCGCGGCGTTTTCGATCGGCACGAGCCGCGACAAGCGTTCCCGCGCGATCACGAAACCGCCGACGTGCTGCGACAGATGCCGCGGAAAGCCTCGCAGTTCGCGCGTCAAACGGATGAGATGCTTCGTGACGTGGGAATCGTCGCTGAAGCCCGCTTCCCTGAGATAACCCGCCACCGCGGACGGTCCGTCCCACCACTGCTGCGACTTCCCGATGCGCTCGATCAGCGACGCATCGAGCCCGAGCGCCTTGCCGACATCCTTCAGCGCGCTGCGCGTGTGATACGTGATGAGCGACGCCGCCAGCGACGCGCGATGCCGCCCATACTTCTGATAGATGTACTGGATGACTTCCTCGCGCCGCTGGTGCTCGAAATCGACGTCGATATCGGGCGGCTCGTTGCGCGCTTGCGAGATGAAGCGCTCGATCAGCAAGCCCATCCGGACCGGATCGAGTTCGGTGATGAACAGGCAATAGCAAATGATCGAGTTCGCCGCCGAGCCTCGCCCCTGACACAAAATGCCCTTGCTGCGCGCAAAGGCGACGATGTCATAGACAGTCAGGAAGTACTTCTCGTATTCCAGCCTGGCGACGAGCGCCAGCTCTTTATCGATGAGACCGATCGTCTCGGCATCCATGCCGTTCGGCCAGCGTTGCAGCGCGCCCGCGATCACGCGTTTGCGCAGATAGCTCGCGGGCGTCTCGCCGGGCGGCACCAGCTCTTCGGGGTATTCGTATTTGAGTTCCTCGAGATTGAAGGTGCAGCGGGCCGCCACCTTCAGCGTTTCCCGGATCGCCTCTTTTGGATACAGCGCGCCGATGCGCAACCGCGTGCGCAGATGTCGCTCCGCGTTCGCTTCGAGCGCGTAGCCGCATTCGGCAAGAGGCCGGTTCAGGCGGATCGCGGTCAGCGTGTCCTGCAAAGGCTTGCGGGAGCGCGCGTGCATCAGCGCGCCGCTCGCCGCGACGAGCGGCAATCCGCTCGCTTCGGCGATCACACGACAGGAAGCAAGACGCTCGTCGTCGCTACCGTCCTGCCAGAGCTCAAGCGCGAGCCACGCACGCCTCGCGGCAAAGCCGGCCAGCCAGTGCGCGCGGTCGAGCGTATCGGCGAGCGTCGCCGATCTCTGCGGCACGAGAATCAGGATGCAATCCGGCAAGTGCTTCAGATGCGCAATATCGCCGCGCAGATCCGCCGCGTTGGATGACGCGGCGGGGTCCGTGAAGTCCTCCGGGCCTATCTTGTAACTGCCCTTGGGCGAACGAGCGCGCGCGTGCGAAATGAGCTCCGACAGGTTGCCGTAGCCCGCCCGATTCGTCGCAAGCGCGATGAGCGTGCAGAACGGCTCGCCGTCGGCATCGGTGAGATGCAGTTCGCTGCCGATGATCAGTTTCAGATCCTGCTTTTTGGGCGGCGGCTCGCCTGCAAGCTGCGCGGCTTCGGCGTCGGCGCGCGCCTTCGCTTCGATGTCCTTGATCGCGGCATGCGCACGCACGACGCCCGCGAGCGAGCATTCGTCCGTGATCGCGAGCGCGGTATAGCCGTGCTCGAGCGCTGCCGCGGCCAGTTCCTGCGGATGCGATGCGCCGCGCAGAAACGAAAAGTTGCTCAGGCAATGCAGTTCGGCATAACCGGGCAACAGCGCCGAGGCCGACATCGCGCCGAGAACCGCGGCCTTGTCGTCGCCTTCGTCATCTTCATCGAGGCCGATGATGTCGTTCAAATCATCCACGGCGGCATCATCCGAAAAAACCGTGCAGGAACCAACTGCCGGTGAGACGTTCGCGATAAAGCCAGAACATGCGGCCGCGATCGTCGGCGGCGACGTAGTAATCGCGCTGGACACCATTGCCGTCCCACCATCCCGCCTCGATGCGCTCGGTCCGGCTGATCAGCTTCAGCGGGCGTCGGTAAAACGGGCGCTCGTTGCGCAAGATCAGCTTTTGCGGTGTCTCGAGTATCCACGACGGGCGCGGCTGCGAGGGAACGGCCCGATCGGGAAGCTCGAGCGGCCCGCCGGATTCGGTTTGCGCCTCGGTTTGCGCCTCGATTTGCGCCTCGGGTTCGGTTTCGGTCGGCGTATCTGCTTTTGCCACTTGCGTCTTTGACGATTTCTTCCCGCGCTTCGGCTTCGTCTCGCTTGCAGGCTTATAAGCTTCGACTGTCATCGCCGCTTCGGGCCGATGATCGTCTCGCGCGACCAGCTGCACGACGTTCTCGGCGCCGAGCCGCGCGCTCAGACGTTCGAGCAGTTGCGCCATCGATTCGCTGTCGGAACCGGGCATCGGAAACAAGGTCTCGGCCGGCGGCGCATGCTCGCTGACCTTGTCGGCAAGAAGCTTCATCTCGATCACGGGCGCTGCGAGCGTCGTCTGATTCAGTTTCTCGCGCAGCAGCCAGAGGATGTGATCGGCTTCGCGCGTCGGCACGGCCCAGGCTACCTTGAATGTCGACGTTTTCGGCGCGTGACGGGCAGCCAACTCGTGCTCGAGCAAGAGCGAAAATTCACTGACCGCCGCATGATGCGCGCTCAGCCAGCCGGCGAGTTGCAACACAAGCCGGCGGGCGGCGAACAGCAACGCCTCGGCGCTTTCCACGCGCGCCTGCAATTCGAGCCGAGCCTCGAACGACGCCGGCGCGCAGAACGCCTCGCGCGGATCGGGTGCCTGTCCATATGCTTGCGCGAGCCATTGCAGGATGCCCTGACCGAACCGTCGCGCGACGCCCTTGCGCGGCAGACGACGCAAATCGGCGAGCGTTGCGCAGCCGATCTGCTCGAACACGTTGCCGTGCGAATGCGCCGACGGGATGAGCGATACGGGCAACGCATCGAGCACATGGACGAGCGTCGTCTCTTTCACGATGCGTACGCGCCGCGTAACACGACGCGTGCGCGCGTGAGCCAGCAGCCATGCGCCCCACGCCGTCGGCGCGCAGCCCATGCGCGAGGTGAAACCGCATCCTTTTACCGTCGATGTCACCTTGGACAGCAATGCGCGCAAGCCGCCGAAGAGCCGCATGCTCGCGCCAACTTCGAGCAGCACCGTATTCGCATGGGCCAGCACGACTTTGGGCGAAAACGCGAGCAACGCCAGCGCAACAGCTTCGAGCGCGTTTTGCTCTTCACGCATGTCGATGGCGAGCAGCGTCAGTTGCGGCGCCAGCGCGAACGCATGCGAGCGCGTGCTGCCGGGCCGCACGCCGAGCCGAAACGCGACGAGATCGGGCATCAGGATGCGCGCGTGATCCGCGAGCGCGAAGCATGGCTGATCGATATCGCTGGCGCGAATGTCATTCGGCGTCGATGTTGCTCCAGGCGAGATCGAATTCCCCGATGTCGAGGGCATCGAGGGCGGCCTGACTGCTTCGAGCGATAAAAGCGGCAATGTCACCGCTATCCACAACATGTTTGACCTCTCGTGCTTTCCTTGCCTGATGCGCACGACGAATATGTTCGGGCAGAGCAGGCATCTGCAGCGGCAAGCTCAATCGCAGCGGCTTGCCCAACAGTGGGCCACGCCGCTTGATGATGTCGATTTCGAGCATGACGGCTTGCATCCATTCGCGACGGTTCATCGTCTGTGCGCTGGCGGGGAGTATCGGTTTGCAGACCATGCGCAATGGCGCGGCGGATGATTGCTTCGCCGCTTTGAGCGGGCGGAACAGGAACGCCAGCGACTGCGCTTCCTGAGCGGCGACTTGCAGCCTCCGCAGTGCTTCCGGACGCACTTGAGGCAGCCAGATCAGCACAGCGCCGATGCCTTCCTGCTTCAGCGACTGCTCTGCGGCCCAGAGCACCTGATCTTCGGGCGCCTTGACCCAGACCAGTTTATCGACCGCGATTTTCATCGCCCGAAGCGCGGCCAGATTGGGCTTCCACGGTGGCGCGATGAAGATGACGGAGCGATCTTTGCCCCCTGTCAGTTCTCGAAGCGTGCGCGCGAGCAATCTGATTTCGCCCACGCCGCTCTCTTCGATCAGTAACTCGGTGACTGTGCCGGGCATCCAGCCAGCGCCGGGCAAGGCCAGATCAAGCGTCCGGAATCCGCTCGAGATGATGTTCGACTCGGGATCGTTGATCGGACTGCCCTGCCAGATCTGACGCTGCAGATGCGATGTCAGCCCGATGTCGAGCAATGAAAGTGCTGCACCCATGAGTTTTCCCCGTCCAGCGCGAATGCAAGGGCCTGCTCACGGTGCGAGCACTCGGCGGTCTTTGGTTTTACTGTATATTTATACAGTATTTTTTTGAGGGCGGGTAAACATCTGGAGGTGCCGAAGGCTCGTTACGAAGCACAAGGGCGAAGAATAAGACAGGAAATTGCGATGGGATTACCAGCGTTTTCGCGCTTCCAAACGCAAAAACCCCACCTTTGCGGGGTGGGGTTTTTGTTTATCGCATGAGGAGCCTGACGATTACCTACTTTCA
>FCOD02000067.1 GCA_001544655.2 Caballeronia turbans | reverse complement strand
CGCGATGCGAAGAAGGGCCTGGCGTCGCTGTGCATCGGCGGCGGCATGGGTGTGGCGCTGGCGGTGGAACGTCTGTAACGAAAGCAAGTACACCGGCGCAGAACACGAGGCCCGACGCGACATCCACACACTATAAGCGTCGAGGCGAGCTCGCAGCGCCGGTGCCATTCCGAGCTTCATTAACCTGAGAGAAATTGACGAGGAGTATCTGAATGACTAAGCGCATCGCATTGGTGACGGGCGGCATGGGCGGCCTTGGCGAAGCCATCAGCATCAAGCTGCACGACGCCGGTTACGCGGTCGTCGTGACGCATTCGCCGGGCAACGCAAAGGTCGGCGAGTGGCTCGCGAGCATGGATCGCCAGGGCTACAACTTCCGCGCGTACGGCGTGGACGTCGCCGACTATGATTCCGCCCAGCACTGCGTGGCGAAGATCCAGGCCGAAGTCGGCCCGATCGATATCCTCGTGAACAACGCCGGCATCACCCAGGACACGACCTTCAAAAAGATGACAAAGGTGAACTGGGACGCCGTGCTGCGCACCAATCTCGACTCGGTCTTCAACATGACCAAGCCGGTCTGCGAAGAAATGGTGTCGCGCGGCTTTGGCCGCATCATCAATATTTCGTCGGTGAACGGCTCGAAAGGTCAGATCGGCCAGACGAACTACGCGGCCGCGAAAGCCGGCATGCACGGCTTCACGAAGTCCCTCGCGCTCGAAGTCGCGAAGAAGGGCGTCACCGTGAACACGATCTCGCCAGGCTATCTCGCGACCAAGATGGTGACCGCGATCCCGCAGGAGATTCTCGATACGAAGATTCTTCCGCAGATTCCGGCAGGCCGTCTGGGCAAGCCCGAAGAAGTCGCCGCGCTCGTCGCGTTCCTGTGCTCCGACGACGCCGGCTTCGTCACCGGCTCGAACATCGCGATCAACGGCGGCCAGCACATGAGCTGACGCCTGCGTGTGCATCGATAGAACGTCAGTCCTTGCGCGGCGCGTGTTCGTCACGACGTCGCGCATCGAATCAAATCCTCATCCGAAAGCTTCGCTCTCCGACAGACCGCGCCATGAACGACATCCGCGCACGCATGCCTCTCTATAGCGTCGGTCATCTCGATTCGGCGATCGACCATCTCGAGCAAGTGCTGAGCCTCGAAGGCGCGAATTCGCTCTTCTCCAAGACATACTGGCGCGGACGCGTCGTGCAGGCGATCGCCACGCCGGGGCTCGCGCCCTCTCAGCATTCGCGCCTGCAGCGCTTGCTGGATCGTATCGCTCAGGCTTGAACGGGAACAACCGATCGCACACGCGGTCGATCGTGAAAATGCGCGCAGGAAAGCTCGCGTGGCCGCTTGCGCCGGACTCGAATACATCGCGCCTGCCCTGTGATTTGTGAAGAAAATCGCAGGCGCTTGTACCATTCGGGCGGTATCTCAATTTTCACGATCCGCAAGCATGTTCTCTTACTTAAGATCAATGCGCTCGACGCCGCGCGCGCTCGGTGCGCTCTTGCTCGCCTGTCTGCTTGTCGCATGCGGCACGACCAACGGCGTCACGGCCGGTGCGCAACCCAACACTTACACGGTGACCGGCAAGGCGACAGGCACGCGCATGTCGTGGGTGACCGCGCGCAACGCGGCGATGGATGCCGCTGTGGATTACTGCAAGCAACGCTCGCAGCGCGTCGCGATCAAGTCCGAAGCGACGAGCGGCGTGCGCTCCCTCGAAGAACAGACGTCGACCGTTTCGTTCAGTTGCGTGCCTGAGAACGCCGCGCGCGGCTAAGCGATTCTTCAGTCGACATCAGCGTCGCGCGATCGGCTTTGCCTGCTCGACGAGCTCATGCATGCCACGCGCGAGCCGATGGCGTCGTGATAGGCTGCGCCCTTACCGCACTCGGACTCAACCGAACGACAAGGACGAATCAAGCTTTGATCAAAGCCATTTTGTGGGACATGGACGGCACGCTCGCGGAAAGCGAGTCGCTTCATTTGCGCACGCTGATCGCGGCGCTCGCGCGTCATGGCGTGGAGGCGGGCGAAGAGATGCATCCGCTCATCTTCGGGAAGACCGGACGCGAAGTGCATGCACTGTGTTGTGAGCGCTTCGGCTTATCGGTGGATTACGCGGACTGGTCCGCGTTTCGCGCACGCGCCTATCTCGACGGTGCGCCCGCGCTCGTGCCGCGCCCCGGCGCGCTCGACGTGTATCGCGCCGCGAAAGCCGCGGGCATCACGCAGGCAATCGTGTCGAACGCATCGCGCATGCTGCTCGAAGCGAATCTGCGCGCGCTCGGCATCGAAGAGCCATCGCTCGTGACCATCAGCGTCAACGATGTGCGCAACGGCAAGCCGAGCCCCGAGCCATACGAGCGCGCAGCCTGGCTGCTACGTCTGGCCCCCGAAGAAGTGATCGCCGTGGAAGATAGCCCGACCGGCGCGCGTGCCGCAATCGCCGCGCATATGCGTGTTCTGGCGTGGCCTTTCGACGATGAAGGCGCCGCGCTGTTCCCCGCGCAAGCACAGGTCGTGCGATCGCCGCGAGAACTGGCTGAGGCGCTGGGTCTCGATCCGGCGCTGTTCTCAAACTAAGCGGCTCGGTCGTCGAGACCGATCTTGTGAATGTTGGCCGCGTACACCCAGTCGCGCGCCTGACGCTCGACCCGATCCATGAAAGCGGGCGGCCCGCTGCAGTAGATCTGCGTGCTTGCGTGAGTCGGACTCATGGCGAAGGCGCTCGTTTGCGCGGATAGGTCATCCGGCAGGTCGAAATGATGATAGACCTTGCCGTGCTCGCGCAGCGCGTCGAATTCTTCGAGCAGAGCCGCGCGGTCGGCCGATTGCACGAAGTTGTGCACCTCGAATTTGCGCCCCGCCGATGCAAGCCGCCTCGCGATTTCCACGATCGATGCGGCGCCTGTTCCACCGCAATAAAGTATGGATCGCACGCGATCGTCGATAGCGACCGGCGTACTTCGGGGCATGCCGGCGAATGACTCGTCTCGTTCGATGACGGATTGCAGATTGGCGCGCATATCTTCTCCAATAGGGCCTGCGTCTTGCGCAACGGCAAGACCAGGCGGTGTATGGATCGCATGGGAATGGCCGACCCGCAGCTATCGGAAGGGCTGGCTCTCTTGCAGGTTAGGGCGGACCGCATTCGCCGACAAGGCGCTGCGACTGAATACCAGTCATATCGTCGCGCCGATAAGCGCAGAACGGCGTCGTCGGGAAAAGTGCCTGATTTCAGGGCCTGAAACGCCACGAGCGACCACAATGGGTCGCTCGTGAAGAGATGCCGGAAGAGGCGAGAAAACTATTCGACGGGGTGACGGAACCCCGCGCAACTTACATCGGGTGGCCGGCCACGAAGTTCTTGTACGCCCAGTAAGCGGCCTTCGTCGTCTGGCCGTCCGACTTCATCAGACCGAAGTCGCCTTCGTTGTCGTCATAGAGTTCGAACGCCTGGATCGACTGAATGTTGTACTTCGATGCAACGCTCTGGAACTGCGCCATCATCGTATTGCCGGCCATGTAATTCGCGATCTGCTGATCGGTGCCGTAGTTCGGACGCACGCCGAATTCGTTGATCCACACCGGCTTGCCGAACGAATGGAGCACGCCCAGCATGTCGTAACAACCCGTGCCGCCGCATGCGCGCGTCATGTTGCCCTGGTTCGAGTACCAGTGCCACGCGGTGACGTCCCAGCTGACGGTCGGGTGGCCGCGGGTGCCGTCAGGCTGCGAGCCGTCCATCAGCATCTGGAAGAAGGCGTAGTGCAGCCAAGTGCCGTTCACGACGATCTTCGCCGAACCGTCCACCGACTTGACGCCCGCGATCAGGCCACGAATCACGCCGCGCGCGAGGACGTAAGGCTGGTTCCTGTAGTGCGTCCAGCTCGTGCCGTCGACGTTGCCGTTGAGCGCTTGCGCCTCGAGTTCGTTGCCGACTTCGTAGTACTTGTACTTGTATGTTCCCGCAACCTGTTGGCCGAGCGTGTAGGCTGCGTTGTACGCGTCCTGCTCGGAATTGAAGCCGGTGCCGAGCAGGATCACGGGGTACACGGTCACGCCGCTGGCTGCCATCGTTTGCGCCATCTTCGCGATGACCTTCGCCGAGCTCAGGCTGTACACGTCGTTACGATAGATCGTCGCGCCGATGTCCTTCAGTTGCGCGAGCTGCGTCGCTACGGGCGTCGTGTCGTACGCGCCACCGTTCGTGTTCCGGCCGTTGGCGCCGTAGAAGATGGACGTGCTGGTCGCGGCCTTGGCCGTCGATTCGGGCGCGGCGCTCTTTGCGGTTGCGTCGTCGAGGGCGCTGTCACCGCCGCCTCCGCAGGCGGCGAGCAGCACACTCGTGAGAACCGCTGTCGCGATTGCCGCGGCCTTGCGCGCCGAGAAAAAGTTGTAGGTGCGGGCAGAGGTGTGATTTCGATTCGTCATTACAGTTAGCATGGCTAATTGAGTAGCGTAAGGCTCGTAAAATCCGGGACGCTGCTGGACCTGCTCAGTGGTTCACAGTGTGTATCGCGCTATCCGCGCTGCGTTCGGGTGGCATTAATTAGGCATCCGAACTACGCACCAAGGCCAAATCCGCCTGCCCGACGCCAAAATTGAGGCGCTGAGGAGCAAAGCCGAACGGCACGGAATCACTTAGCTGGTCCAGTGCGCAGTACAGCAAGCGCTCCGGATGGCGGAGTCGGGCAAACGTTTGCGATTGCCCGCTTGGGCCTTACGAAATGACAAGCGAGCTCAGTTCGAAGGCGGCGTCGTCTGGTGTTAGGTGACGTTTGCGCAGTTTCGGTCAGACTTGCCGAAAATATCGGGTCTCTGCGTAACATCGGCAAGCGTTGCCGAAAACCTGACTAACGGCAGCAAGGTTATCGTCTTATGAGATGAATGTAAATCCTGTCAAAGTAAAAAAATCTTTCGTTGCTTCACCGTGGCAGAAAAAATTACTTCGTACGAGTGGAGATTCGTCTGGTCGTCTTTGGCGGTGTATCGCCGCTAGAGATTTTTTATGGTCTGGCCGAATGCATGAACTGCAGCCCGATCTGTTGTATCTTCCAAAAGACTCCGGATGCGGAATCGCATCACGCGCCGGACCACGATGGGCGTGCGCCGCTGGCGTCATCGCTCTGATTCAGAACGCTGTTGTCTGCCCTGGGGAGATGAACGTGCGAGCTGCCGACATCATGACGACATCGATCGTTTCCGCGACGCCCGACATGTCCGTGCGCCAGGCCGCAGGAACGATGGTATTCGCGGGCATCAGCGGGATGCCCGTGATCGACGAGGACGGCAAGCTGCTCGGCATCGTCACGGAGGGCGATCTGATGCATCGCGCGGAGATCGGGACCGGCGCCAGGCAGCGCGCGTGGTGGCTCGAACTGGTGGCATCGACACGTGAACTGGCGAGCCAGTACGTCAAGGAGCACGCGCGCAAGGTCAGGGATGTGATGAGCACCGATGTCGCCACCGTGACCGAAACGTGTCCCGTCGCCGACATTGCCGAGTTGCTAGAACGCAAGCGCATCAAGCGCGTGCCTGTGATGCGCGACGGCAAGGTCGTCGGCGTCGTGAGCCGCGCGAATCTGATCCGGGCGCTCGTGACGATGGCGCCTGAACTACCCGTCGATGCCGATATCAGCGATCACTCGATTCGCGAGGCGGTTCTCGCCGCAATGGCGGACCATCCCTGGGCGCTGCCTCGGGAGAACATCATCGTGGAGAACGGGACCGTGCATCTGTGGACGCGTGTCATGAGCGAGGATGAAGCGAACGCCATTCGCGTGGCGGCCGAGAATGCGCCGGGCGTCAAGGGAGTCGTCACGCACAGCGGTGCGCCCGCAGCCGCCCCGCCGCTGGGCTAGCGGCGCGCTTGGTTCGAAGCCGATCGATCTTTTTGGTGAACCGTTCCAAATCCGGAGCGGCCGATCGACGTTCGCATCCCCCATCCGCTGGAACATCATCGCGCGAGCCTTCAGTCCTCATCGATCAGATGAAGCTCGCGCCGCCGTTGACGGGTATCGTCTGCCCGGTGATGAATGCATTGCCAATGACCATCATCACGACATCCGCGACTTCGCTCGCTTCTCCCAGCCGGCCGACGGGCAGCCTCTGGGCGACGTTCGATGCCTTGAGCGGCCCGGCCATTTCGGTGTCGATCGGCCCGGGCGCAACGGCGTTGACGGTGATGCCGTCGCGCGCGAGCCGGCCTGCATAGCCGCGCGTCAGGCCTTCGAGACCAGCCTTCGATGCGTTGTAATGGATGCCCACGAGACCCGGCCCGCGGGCCGCCGCCGATGACAGATTGACGACGCGGCCCCAGCGCCGCGCGCGCATCCCGCGCAGCACGGCCTGCGTGCACAGAAACGCCGACTTCAGATTGACGGCGAGCGTGCGGTCGAATTCAGCCTCGGTGAGATCGTCGATGTCGATCATCGTCGCGGTGCCGGCGTTGTTCACGAGTATGTCGATAGGGCCGATGCGTTGCTCGACGTCGGCGATCATCGCGTCGACCTCGCCGCTGAGCGATACGTCGGCGCGTACCGCGATCGCGCGGCCGCCGATGCGTTCGATTTCCGCGATGACATCGGCGGCTTCGTTATCGCGCTGGCGATAGTTGACCGCTACGGACGCGCCGCAAGACGCAAGGGCGAGCGAAATCGCGCGGCCAATGCCGCGTGAGCCGCCGGTCACCAGGGCGACGCGGCCGTTCAGGTCGAGGATACGAGCGTGCATGGCGGGGTCCTTTCTCGCGCGTGAGGAGGGGATAGTCCGCGCGCGTCGTGATGATCCTGCTCATCGTGGTCCGGATGCGGGTAACGGTCCGTCTCGCTGATCGATGAAAAAAAACCGATGCCCGGCGAAGGGCATCGGTTCTTCCTTGCACTGCTTGATTAACGGCCGCCGTGGCCGCCGCCACCGTTGCCGCCACCGCCGTGACCGCCGCCGCCATGGCCGCCGCCGCCGTTGCCGCCATTGCCGTTGCCGCCGCTGCCGTTGCCGCCGCTGCCGTTGCCGTTGCCGCCGCTGCCGTTGCCACCATGGCCGCCGCCACCGTTACCGCCACCACCATGGCCGCCGCCACCGTTACCGCCGCCGCCGTTACCGCCGCCGCCGTTACCGCCGCCGCCGTTACCGCCGCCGCCGTTACCG
>FCOD02000036.1 GCA_001544655.2 Caballeronia turbans | reverse complement strand
GCTTATTTGCGAACCCTGCAATCCAGGTTAGTACATCACGCAAATAAGGCAACGAATTTTTAACTCAAGACACTAGGCTCGTTGCCTCAAGTATTTTGCTACCTGTCAGACGGCTGGCGGGGGCGACTTATGACGAGGCGGCTCAGCATGACAACGAGACGGGAGTTGACTGAGGCAGTTGGAGAGCGGTACCGCCGCTCCGACCGGAACGACAAGCGCCAGATCCTGGACGAGTTCGTTCAATTGACGGGCTATCATCGTAAGCACGCAATCCGGGTGCTATGCCGAGAGCCGCAGCCGCCGAAGGCGAAGCCGGGCCCGCAGCGCCGCTATGACGATGACGTTCGTGCCGCGCTGATTACGCTATGGGAGGCTGCTGACCGGATTTGCGGCAAACGCCTGAAGGCGCTCATCCCGACGCTGATCGACTCGATGACACGGCATGGTCATCTGTCGCTGCCGAAGGACCTGCGTCAGCGGCTCAAGCAGATCAGCGCCGCGACCATTGATCGGCTGCTGCGGGATGTGCGCGAGCAAGCCTTCAGCGGCCAGCGCCGGCGGGCTGGCGGAATCGGCAATGCGATTCGCCGCGCGGTGCCGGTCAGGACCTTCACTGACTGGAACGACCCGCTACCCGGTTATCTCGAGGTGGATTTCGTTGAGCATTGCGGTGGGACCAAGATCGACGGCGACTTTGTACACAGCTTCGTGATGACGGATATCGCAACGGGTTGGACCGAGTGCCTCGCTATGCCGGTTCGCAGCGGCGCGTTCGTTCTTGAGCACGTCGAGCAGGTGAGCGCTGCCTTACCGTTTCCGTTGCGTGGTCTGGACTGCGATAACGATAGCGCCTTCATGAACGCGGCTGTCTTCGACTTCTGCAAGGCAACGGGTATCGAGCTGACGCGCTCGCGTGCCTATAAGAAGAATGATCAAGCGTGGGTTGAGCAAAAGAATGGCGCCATCGTCCGCCGCCTTGTGGGCTACGGCAGGCTGCGAGGTCTTGAAGCCACAGAAACGCTTGCTTCTCTCTATCAAGTGTCACGGCTGTACATCAACTTCTTCCAGCCATCATTCAAACTGAAATCGAAGACTCGTCACGGCGCCAAGGTGACGAAGCGCTATGAAGCTCCGTTGACGCCGCTTGAGCGCGTCTTGCGATCCCCATCTATTCCCGAGGCGACCAAACGTAGTCTTCGCGCGCGGTTTCGTAGGCTCGATCCATTGGATCTGCTGCATCGAATTCGCGAAGCACAACAACGCGTTGCACAAAGCAGCGCTGCTAGCGGGCCGCCAGCGTCGACGAAGACAGCAACTGAGGTTCCACTCTCCGATTTCCTGTCCAGTCTCGGGACAGCGTGGCAAGCCGGCGAGATTCGACCGACACATCACCGCAAAGCGCGCGTCCCACATGACTGGCGCACTCGCGAAGATCCGTTCGAACATACCTGGCCGAAGATACTGGAGTGGCTCGAAACCGAACCCGGCATTACCGCAAAGCAGCTATACGAGCGCCTCACCGCGATGGCTCCCACGCTGTATTCCGGCGCGCAACTACGCACCCTGCAGCGCCGGGTGAAAGTGTGGCGATCGGACCGAGCGAGGGAGTTGGTGACCCGGATACTCAGCGGCGCCGACGCCGAAGTGGTGAAGGCTGACACTGCTACGCAGCGCCAGCCTTCACCACAACGCGATTCGTCGGTGACAACTAGCCGGGAGTAACATCATTCCGTGAGGCAACACGACCGGCCGCGCTGCTTGACGCTCTCTAGACAATGGCGCGCAGATCGCGGATCTCTGCACGGCCACCATTCGCGCGGTCGCTCAAGGCGTGGTCGGGATCGCGTTCATCCAGATGCTGCTCATAGGTGTCGCGTTCATTGTCATGGGTATTCCGGGCGCGGGTCTGCTGGCGCTCGCGGTGCTGCTGATCGGAATCATGCAGCTGACTTTGGTCGAACTGAACAAGAGCCGCGGGACTCCCGCATTTTCCCCGGCTACTACGCCCCCGTGCTGGTGGTCGAAGACGGGCAGTATGTCGTCAAGCCGATGCGCTATCAATGTCGCATCGCGGGGAAGCCCGCGCACTACGATGTTAAGTACCCCGGCACGTACAACGCGCGGCGCGATAGCCTGGACAAGTTCTGGAAGCCGTGTTTTGGCTACACACATGGGCTGATGCTCGTTGACGTCTTCTATGAGAATGTCGCGCGCGCGAAGTGCGAGAACACATTGTTCGAGACGCATGACGGACCACAGGCGCCTGGTGAAAATGTCGTCCTGGAGTTTCGGCCCAACAACGGTCAGCTGTTGATGGTCGCGTGTCTCTGGTCGAAGTGGACGGCTCCCGGTCAGCCGGAGCTCCTCTCGTTTGCCGCCATCACAGACGAGCCGCCTGCCGAGGTGGAAGCCGCAGGCCACGATCGCTGCATCGTCCCGATCAAACGTGAGAACGTCGACGCCTGGTTGAATCCGCAGGCGTCCGACCTCGCCGCACTCGATGCGATTCTCGAGGACCGAGACCGGCCCTACTACGAGCATCGACTCGCCGCATAATCGTGGGCAGCGGCAGCCGCCTGCCGAAAGCCACTCGGAACGCGCCTTGCTCAACGGTTTTTGTGCTTTACTGAGGAGGTGCAACGATGGCAGGCGACAATTCGTATAAGCCCGGTGAGATAGTCAAGGTGTCCGGCATCTATTCCGTCGTTCATGACGATGGCAAGGATACGTTCGAAGTCACGTGTGTGGAGGGCGAACATTTTCCTCCGACGAGAAGCGGCAAGGGCGCCCACTTCGAACTCAATATGCGGCGACGCACTCACACAAGCACGATGAACTGAAGGGCACCGAGGCGCGTAAGTGACATGGCTAAGGTCTGATTGTCTACTCCACCGGCATGAAATGCTACCTGTCTAGCGCTTCATGCCGACCGCCCGTCGCATCGCGGCAGTGATTCCTTGCCGCGTGCGCCAGTTGCCTTCCCATGGGTCCGCTGCAAGCGTGCGTTGTCGGTGGATGGCTTGCGCCATCGTCCATTGGTCGCCGCTTTTTACCTCCGTCAAATCATCCCACGATATCGGCATCGATACCGCCATGCCCGGGCGGGCGCGCACCGAAAACGCGGCCACCGTACTGGCGCTTCGTCCATTGCGCAGATAGTCGATGAAGATCTTGCCGACTCGATTTTTCGGGCCCAGGACGGCTGAAAATCGCTGCGGCACGACGCGTGTCATGTGCTGTGCGACCGCTTGTGAGAAAAGCTTGACCTCCTCCCATCCCTGCCGGCGGGTGAGCGGCACGACGATGTGAAATCCCTTGCCGCCGCTCGTCTTCGCAAAGGAGCGTAGACCCAGTTCGTCGAGCACGACCTTGACGAGTGATGCGGCTTCCAACATTGCGGACCAAGGCAACGCGGGATCGGGATCGAGGTCAAAGATGACACGGTCGGGGTGTTCCAGATCGGGCGCCACGCCGTTCCATGAGTGGATCTCGACGACGCTCATCTGAGCGAGCCCGACCAGTGCGTCTGCGGTGTTAGCAACCAGCAGCGGTTTGTGTCCCGGATAGACGCTTACGGGCAACTCTTCCACGCCGGGAATGCGCGCACGCTCGGAGTGCTTCTGAAAGAACAGTTCACCCGCAATCCCGTCAGGCGCACGTACGAGCGCAAGCGGCCGGGCGTGCAGGTAGGGCAGCGCCCACTCCGCGATCGCGTCGTAGTAGCGCACGATGTCGAGCTTGATGCGGCCTGAGGCCTGATCCATCACGCGCTGTGGGTTGCTGATCTTGATGTCGCCCACCATGACCGTGCCGCGGGGACCGGGTCGTTCCCGTGTCGAGCCGACATGTCCTGCTTGTGGATCGTCGACGACCTTTTCTTCCGTGACCGCCCGCGCAGTCTTGTCTTCGCGCAGGGCATGAAACACGGGATGCCGGATTTCTCCATTGGGCGTCCACTCCAGGAAGGACACCTCCGCCGCAATGTCCGGCGCGAGCCAATGGAACTCGCGATCGCGCTCGGGTTCAGGCGCGTTGTAGAAGGTGGGCTGAGGCTGAAACAAGGCTTGAGCGCGCTTGTTGAACGCGGCACTGCGGGAGGGCGTCAGATGAGGCGCAACATGGCCCGCATACCTGAGCGTGCCGTCTTGTTCGTAGACGCCCAGCAACAACGAGCGCACGCCCGTCTTGGCGCCCTTCACACGCGAGAAGCCACCAATCACGAACTCTTGCCTGAGATTGCATTTGAGCTTGATCCAGTCGTTTGAACGTCCCGAGCGGTACGGCGCATCGGCGCGCTTGCCGATGATGCCTTCGAGTTTCATCTTGCAGGCCGATGCGACGAGCGAGGTCGGGTCCTCGGCGAAATCGTCGGAATAGCGAAGGAGAGGGCTCGCAACGCTCTGAATCAACTCGTGAAGCAGGGCCCGGCGCGACCGGAGCGGCTGCTCGCGGATGTCAGTGTCGTTGAGCCACAAAAGATCAAAGACATACAGGACGATGTCTGCCGTACTGCGCCGGTCGAACGCGTTCTGCAGCGCATTGAAGTCGGGCTTGCCACTGGCGTCCAGCACGACCGCCTCGCCGTCAATCCATGCGCTGCCGACGGGCAGGCCCGCCAATGCGTCTCGCAGCCGAGGCATGCGCTCTGTCCAATCGTGTCCGTTGCGGGTGATCAGCTTGACGTTGCCCAACTCGATGCGAGCGAGCATTCGGTAGCCGTCGAACTTGATCTCGTAGGACCAATCTCCCTTCGCAGGGTGTCGCTCCACCAATGTGGCCAGTTGTGGCTCGATGAGGGCCGGCATTTCGCCTGGCGCAGTCTCGAGAGGGCGTACGCGCGTCGTCGCGCGCGAACCATTCCATCGCCCCATGTCATTCGTCGTCCGCGTCCGGCGGCAAGCCGTCGCCATCGTACCCTGCGTCGTTCCCGATCATCGGCGGGCGAAGCGGTCGCTGCGTGTCGATGCCCGTCATCTCAAGAGCCGCGTCAATGCGCCGAAGCTCGGCCTTGAAACTGGCTCGCCACCGCGTGGGTGGTTCGTCGTCGCCCAACAGCGTCATGCCGTCATGGATGACGAGCGCATAGCGCGCAACCAAAAGCGCATCGATGAGTTGCGCTTCCCGTTTGGCTTGTTCCAAGAACGCTGTCGCTTTCATGGCGGCACCTCCTGTCGCCAGAGGCGCAAGCCTTGCGCCCGGGGCCAGGCGAACGAGGAGGGCGGATCGGTTGCCAATCCTGGATGGCCTTGCACTCCGGCGATAAGGGTTTATACTAACCCTGTCTCCTCCATGTCCACCGATATGGATTCAACCCGCTCAATCGAGCGGGTTTTTCTTTTCACGCGAAACTGTGTCCGGCGCAACGTGGTTGCCGCCCGGTGTCGCTTCGCTCGACCGGTCCCTACGAAGATAACCAGACTCCTCCGACCGACGTGCTTTCAGCGACCGGTTCGGGATCGAAGGAAGGCACCGAACCGCAGCAAGCGATGCGTGACGACCGTCGAAGCTTTCGGTCAACCGAGGCGGCCCAGCGCGCGCTGCAGTGGATGAGCCATTGACGCGCTCGGAAGTTAGACGGGTGCGACATGTTCGATGAGATCGAGCAGCGGCTGGATCGAAATGCCTTTGCGGCAGAAAGCATCGATTTGCGCCTGCTTGCCACGTTCCTCCACATCCGCTTCCGCCAGCGAGGTGTAGGCGATAATCGGCGTGTTCGCGAAGCGGCTGGAGCCTCGCATGGCTGAAGCCACCGCGAACCCATCGCACGCGGGCATCTCCATATCGAGAATCACGACGTGAGGCGTTGTCGCCAGCGGCATTCGGAAGGCGTCGGGGCCACTCTCAACGACCGTCGCCCGAAAACCTTCAACCACAACAACCGCAGCCAACGCCTGCGCGCCGGCCGTATCGTCGTCGACAATGAGCACGACGACCGGCGGCAACACGCGGTCAAACAGGCGATCGGTCCATAATCCAGGCGTCGCGACCATGACAGTCTTTGAATGTGTCATGGTGCGAATAGAGCAACGGCCATGCCCCTAGGCTTGTCGCTCGTCCGCTATAGGCTTGTCGTAGAGGTCGTGCAACGAGCGCTCTGCGTTAAGACGCGCCGTTTCTTCGGTAGCAAAAGCTTCCGAAGACTGTCCGACCATGATAGCTGTGCCATCTTCCGCGTTTGATAGAAAGGCTGCCAAGACCCAGCCGCCGGACTGGCGTTCCAGCATGATCTCGAACGATTGCCACATTTCTCGCCTCCTCGTCTCACTATAGACGGCCCTTATTTCAAGGCATCTTTTTTGCGTCGCTATATGCGCTTGCGATCCGCAGGCGCATCAGGAGCGCGGCCATGAATGAAGATCAGGTGAAAGGCGTCGGAGAGAAGGTGAAGGAGAAGATCAACGAGGGTGTCGGCAAGATGACGGACGATCCCGCGCAGGAGGCGAAGGGCGACGCTCAGCAAATTGGCGGCGAGGCAAGAAAACAAGTCGGCAACGCAGAAGAGGATGCGAAAGACGCAGCCAGTGGGGCGGCGGATCGTGACCGTGACCCGGGTTCCGTCGCGCCGTAATCTATCTGGTTCAAGAATGAGGGAAGCCGTGAAAGGCTCCGGAGACAGCCATGAATCGCATCTCAGCTTTATTAAGCGTCCTCCTTGTAGCGACCGGCACGAGCGCGTTCGCGCAAACCACGCAGAAGGCGCCGTCACCAACGACTCAGAACGGCGCCGCGACGAATCAAGCGGCCGACAGCGCTTCTAGCGGGGCAAGCACCCCAGGCGGCCCCACACTGATGCAGCAACGTGAAAAGGGCATGTCGCCGGATGGCGCTTCGGGGACGGACGGAAATGGAAAGGCGACCGGCAAAATAAAACAGTGAAGCTCCAGTCCCTCCCCGACGTGGTCCGGCGGGAGGGGCCATTGAGTGTTGACCGCGTCCATCCACAGCATATCGCGCAGCGCGGACAGAAGAGCAAACGGTTCGTGTTATAACGCCCGGCAGACCCGCGGCGCGCATGCTCAGCAGTCATGCTGGCGGACTCGTGTGCCGGCCCGTGTCGGGCCCGTCCGCCAGACCGTCAGCGGCGCTCTGCAGCCATGGCGGGCGATACGTCGCTCGACGATGGTCTAGGCAGCAGTTCGCATCTGTCTACCGCGAAACCAGCATGCCAATGATCACGCCTCCAAGTGCAGCGATGGTAATCGCCTTCCAAGGGTTGTCATGCACAAAATCGTCAGTCGTCTCCGTCGCAAGTCTGTACTTTTCAACGGCAGTATCTTGTACGTCCGAGAGCTTGTTTTTCATGTTTGCGCGCGCGTCGTCGCCTGATGACTGGCTGTTTCCAGACTGTGAAGCTTCGCGTTGATTGCCGTCCCCAGCGGTCGCGGGCGGCTGAGTGTCTCCACTCGACGCGCCGTGGTTTGCGCTGGTCGGAAATTCATAGGTTGTGTCGGCCTTCTCCGTGATCAGGGAGTCGACCGGTTCGTGGACCGTCTTCGCCATGGCTTCCTCCAAACGCGAGAGCTGATGTAGACGAGAAACAAAGGGGACGGGCGCGGCCGTTTCGCGCTCATCCCCACCTACCGGTTTTAAAGCGGCGGCTTATTAACCGGGATGACGGCGGGGACCTCCATCGGTACCCTCCGTTCTTTCGACGTCTACCTCGGTGCCACGTACCGTATCGTTGACGGTCTCCGTCCTGGTTGACGCTTCCTTGCCCACCACCACCTCTTCAACGACACGCGCGGTTTTGGCAACCACGGGCTGCTCTTGTGTTTCGCGAATTTCGACGGAGCCTTCCTTGAGATCAGCTGCGGTCGCCGGACGGTCCACGGCTCTGCGCTCAATGGTTGCGCGTTCTTCACGCAGATTGACTGATTCACTGACCGGCGTTTCGGTCACGCGGGAATATACGCGAACGCCGCCCGTGTGCACTTCGCGCTTGCCGACCTCCAGCGTTTCCTGGACGACCGGAAAAGCTTTACGTTCTGCCGCGATTTCGTCTGCGGTGTAGGTGGGTGCGTTGCGGTCGTAGCCCGTATATCCGCTACTGCGCCACTGCGCGACGCGCGAGTCGATGTCGACCGCGCCTGATGCATACAGTGCGTCCCGTACCCGTTCCACAGATGCTTCGTCGTTGACCTCCACGGAAAGTAATGCGCCCCCTCGACGAACTGCTTCGTGATAGTGGCCGATCTCCTCAGGTTCGTCGTCGCCGCCGAACAGTCTTTTGAAGAAGTGTTCAATGCCGCTTATGGGCACATCGTGACGTCCGTCGTCCGCAACCTCACTAGTGACAGACCGGCCCGTCGGATCACCGCCCGTCGCCGAGATGTCCCCGGTAGTCGCGCGATGAATTTCCATCTGCGCGCGAGCGATGCCTTCCGACTCAAGTCGCGTTTGAGCGCGCTCCGCCGCTTCGAACGTGTCGAATACGCCGATTATCGTTTGTGCCATTTCAAGTTCTCCGAACAAGTTAAAGGACCAATGTGTCTGAGTGTCTGGCAGTGTTGCAACAAATGTTCCGCTTTTCCTCTAGTCAATTCAGTCGAATGATCGGTCTTTTTTCCATGGACCGTTCGGGCCGTCGCGACGCTCAACGACGAGTTCTTCTGAGTTTGTCAGCACGCGAGACGTCACGTCTTCTTGCGCTTCGGTGGTCCTGACGCGCACCTCTTCCTTCAAGGTGAGCTGCATCCGGACCACTGGGACATACTCGTAGATTGGGATGACGAGGGTATCGCCTTTGCGCCGTGGCTCCTCTTTCTCTTCGACCGGCCGGTTGATGGGTATGCGCTGAACGTCGACCTTCTGACTACGGAGTTGCAGCGAGACAGGATGCTCTTCTTCATGGACGACAACCCGTTTCCACCGTCTCGATTCCGGCCGCAATGTTTTCCTGGACTGCCGCGACGCGCACTTCGCTGAGTGAATCGGGCGTTGGAATCGCGCCGGTATTCTCGTCCTCTCGCATCCGTTCCTCCTATGAACGTAAAAGGAGCGCCTGCAGCGCTTTTCATCCAGCGCAACGGATGTGCCTGTCGCGGACGCCCCAGATCGGCAGGCGGCATTTCCCATTCGGTGTCTGACCGTGCTTATAGGGCATGCCTTTGACGGGTCAGGGCCGAAGAGGAAGAGGCGCCCTCCGAGAAGACAGCACCCGTGACGACTCCCGTTATAAACGGTGAGGCTTTTGGGCGAGTGCGGAGGAGGGGATTTTCACTGGTGAAAATCGCGACCGGGGTTGTCTTGACGCCCTCAAGCTCGATCGGACGATGCGAACGCGCCTGATGCTCACGCGACAGGGCTCTGACGCCCCGTCCGCATCACAAGCGCACATAGCGTATGCCTGCGCCACGCGGCGCTACTGACGCGTGCCAGCGCGCGCGTGTATCCTGCAAAAAATTCCTGGGAGACGGCCATGGCAGACGACACGATCATATTGCGCATCTACCGCGCGCCGAACGGGCAATGGTCCGGAAAGCTGTTTGCCGGCGACGAAGAACTTGGCGCGATAGCCGGCTGTGAGTCAGCCGAAGATGTCGAGCAACAGGCGATCGACTGCGGCCTCCATCCAGATCGGGTTGAAGTGGAAGCAGGTTGAAGGCTTCTGCGCACGCGCGTAGGCATCCGATCGAAGTCAACCGAGCGCTGTTCGAAGCAGGCTTTCTCACGTCTTCGCGGCCAAGCTTCAGTTCACGGGGACGTAGCTGGAAAAGCATACGACCTCTCCTCGAAAAATTCCTTTTGTACGTGCATGAGAGCAACAATTTGGGGCCATACCGGACTGCCGGAAGGGCATGAAAAGGTCCATCGTTTCGCATTCGAATTGCATGATGGAAGTACGGCGCCGCCCGTCCGCGAATCGGTTTCGCTGCGCACTGCTCGTGTAGTCGTCGCCTATCTTCAAGATGGCAACGCGTTGATCCAAATGTTCCGACCCATCGTCAGTAGCGAGCAAGCGAACTACGATAATTGATCGGCCAGAGCTTCGAAGACGATTTCATCGAGAACGGTCCGAGCGATCGTGTCGATGACTCAACGGGCTGGCAAAACGCCGAGCGTTAAGTCGTTCTGTGGATCGACCGGCGGCATCGGTCGGCCACGAACCTGCCCTGTCGCTAGCGTGGCGCGGTCGGCGCGATGCCGGAACACGAATCGGTGCGACCATGCAGGGCCGAACAACCCTACATGGCCTTGTCTTACTTGCTCTTTTTCAGATAGGCCTCAACATCGGCCGCCATCACGCCCACTTTCTTCACAGCGGCTTTCAGCTCGTCATGGGTACAGCCAATCTTGCCGCTCCAATAGCGCAGTTCGTAATCTTCATTGACGTTGATTCGGCTTCTGTCATCCGGTCCGCGGTTCTTTTTGTCATCAGACATTGCGTTCTCGCTAGTTGATACAAGCCAACGACCGCAGCGACAAAGCAAACTTTTTCGAGCCGCCGCGTAAGCAGTTTAACGGAGCTTCGCCACGTGCCCGTCTTGAACCGTCGGCAAGACCGGCGCCGCGGCTTGGGAGACACGTCGCGCGGCAGGGAAACGGGAAAGCACCATGTCGAGGTGTACTAGACCGTGCTGCAGCAAGGTAAGCGATGGTCCAATTCGACCCCGGTTGACATAAGGCCGTCGTGTCGCACGCACGCATGTAGGAGCAACATGAGAATGTCGTGTTCGACATTTCAAAAAAGCCTCGACACACGCATGTCCCGGCTATTTTGAAATGTCGTACCGCCGGCTAAATACAGATGTCGTGTTTTTATGTCTGTCTACTCTCGATGCGACGTCGCGAGTTTCTCTATTTTTTACGGTCAGGAGAAATCGACGCCTTCGGGAAGGCGCTCGCAAGCAGCACATGTTGCGTTTTGCCCGTTAGCGCGGCAGCGATTGGAGATGCGATCGGCAAAGGACAAGGACGGCCAGACCGACCGCAGAACCCCGGATAAACCGGTACTTGCTCCCGTACCGGTCCCGTTTCATCAAACACTGGCAATCTGAAGGGGGGCGCCTCGGTTAGCTTAGCTTACGCAAAAAGAAGAATAATCAACTGTACGCAGCGGAGCTCACACAGCAAACTAGCCTTACAAGATGGCTACCGGCCGAATAAGCAGGGAGACAACCTTCGATAAGCCAGTCCACCGCAATGGTGACGCGTGCGGCGCAACCTGCTGTCCATCGGGACGTCTTTCCGAACAACAGTCAAGCCTCGAGGCGGTAGCTCCTCACAAGCGAGAGGCTAAAGGGGGTCAGTGCTGCGATAAGCTTGTACCAAGGCACTCTCGTTCGCCAGCAGAAGGTGAAGTTTTATTCGTTCCTGACCTGCGCATCAATAGCAGCAATCGGCAAGCAGCCGTACTCGCGGTGCGTGGGCGCTCACCACACCGGCGAGTGCAGAACACGCTCTCGCGCGGCGTCGTGACGAGCTTCTAGGAAGAAGACTAGAGCGGCGGTTTATTAGGAGACTTCGGATGAGCAATAGGGTAAATGCAGGTGCGCGGCTTGATCGCCTTCCGATCGGGCCTTTCCATACGCGCGTCTTATGGCTAATCGGATTGGGTATGTTCTTCGACTCATTCGATAATACGCTTTCGAGTTCCGTCCTTGCTGCAATGCTCAAGAGCGGCTGGTCAACGTTGCAGCTGAATTCCGTCTTCATGTCGTCAACGTTCGTCGGCCTGACAGTTGGAGCAGCACTTGCAGGTTGGTTGAGCGACAAGTTCGGGCGTCGCTTTGCTTACCAGTTCAACCTTGCGATTTTCGGTGGAATGGCGCTTGTGTCGGCGCTCGCCCCATCAATGCCGTGGCTCATCGCTGCTCGCTTCATTATGGGCATCGGGATGGGCGCTGAGTACGTCATGGGATATGGCCTCATCATCGAATTTGTTCCGCCGTCGCATCGTGGACGGTACCTGGGAAAACTCGCCCTGATTGGAGGATCCGGAGTTTTCGTGACGGCGGTCGTCGCGACATTCATTATTCCGTGGATCGGTTGGCGCCCAATGTTCGTGATCGGCGGTGTCGGGACGCTTTGGGTTTGGTGGATGCGTCGTCACCTTCCCGAATCGCCCCGGTGGTTGGAACGGGTGGGGCGCCATGCTGAAGCGGAAGAGGTTATGCGGGCCATCGAAAAAGATGCGGGCGTTGCGACGCCGCTACCCTCTGCTACGCAAACAACAGCGCCTGCCAAAGAGGCGCATTGGGTACCGCTTTCCACGCTTTTCTCGAGGACGGTCATCCGGCGTACCTTGCTTGCAATCGTAGTGAACGTTATCTGTCTGTTCGGGTCGTATAGCCTCACCGGGTGGATGCCTACATTCTTCGTCAAGCAAGGTATGAGCGTTACCCACTCGCTGGGCTTCACCGCTGCAATGATGGGCGGATGGATCGCTGGGCCGCTGTTCCTTTCGTACGTTTCGGACAAGATGGGACGACGTACTGCCATCATGGTGTTTGCTGCTGTGTGCGCGTGTCTGGGAGCGATTTACCCGTTCCTCACGTCCGCAACCACGATTATCTTGTGCGGCTTCCTGCTTGTATCGTCCGTCGCAATCTTCCTGACGCTGGGTCTAGGTATGACGCCGGAAATGTTCCCGACGGAATATCGATTCCGTGGGGGCGGAGTGGCGCAAATGTTTGGACGGCTTGGTTTGATTGGTTCGCCTTTCATCGTCCTCGAGTTGTTTAACCGCTTCGGAATTACCGGTGTCGTTTTCGCCATATCCGGAGCATATATTTTCATCGCGATTTTGATCATGTTGGCTGGTATCGAGACCAACCAACAATCCCTCGAGGCATTGGAGCCTGAGGAGATGTCTGAGGCGGACGGCACGCTCGCGTCCACCGCGTCTCGACAATAAGCAAGACATCCGGTCAAGGATTGAGCTGCCCTACGCGGGCGCTCACACGCTTACTCGTGAATACGGTGTGACCTGTCTTCCGCAATCGACAGCTCAACCCAGAAGAGGAAAATCGGACATGCGCGGTATTGTGTTTCGCGGTGACTCAACTCTCGAACTTGCAACCTTTGCGGATCCAACCCCGGGCGTCGGCGAGGTCGTTCTTGAAATCAAGGCTTCGGGGATGTGCGGAAGCGACCTTCACTGGTATCGGCGACCGGCGGGAGAAGTTCCGGCAGTCATTGCCGGTCATGAGCCCTGTGGAGTAGTCGTGGCAGTCGGTCAGGGTGCGGTAGGCCCTCATGCACGCGTTGGTGCGCGTGTGATGGTGCATCACTACGCCGGCTGCATGGGCTGTCCGGACTGCCGGTCCGGATGGCCCCAAATGTGCCGAACTGCGCCGATAACGGTGTATGGAACTGACGCTCATGGGGCGCACGCTCCCTATATGAAAGTCTCGGCCGATACGCTAGTGCCGTTGGATGAACGGCTCAGCTTCGAGGCAGGCGCCGCCATCTCCTGCGGCACGGGAACAGCTTGGGGCGCGTTTGAGCGCATCGGCCTAACCGGCCGAGACACCGTTGCCGTGTTTGGACAAGGGCCTGTGGGCCTGTCTGCAACGATGCTTGCCAAGGCCCAAGGCGCTCGGGTCATCGCACTTGATATTGATGAAAGTCGTCGCAGAACAGCAAAAGAGTTCGGCGCCGATGCGGTGATCAATCCCCTCGAAGTTCCAGTTGCCGAGGCGATCCGGGAGCTCACCAATGATAGAGGCGCAAGCGTTGCGTTGGAAACTTCGGGCGCTGCTGCGGCCAATCGCGACGCGCTCGACTCAGTAAGCCCCTGGGGCACCGTGTGTCTGGTCGGAATCGGCTCTGAATTCAGTCTGTCGCTGGCAAAGTATCTGCGCACCCAGGTTCGCATTCTGACGTCCTGGACCATGTCGGTCCAGGGACAGCGGGCATGCGCCGACTTCGTCGTTGATCGAGGCCTCAATCTCGACGCATTGTTTACCGATCGTTGGCGCTTGGAGCAAGCCGACGAAGCTTATCAAGCCTTTAACCGTCAAAGCGGTGGTAAGGGCGTGTTCCTGATGTAGTAGCGGTGGTCGTAGTGCAAGTCGCTCGACGGGAACATGGACAGAAGGAAACAAATGAACAGGACCAGAGAAGAAGCGGCCAAACGGTATCCAAGGTTGGGCCAGCTTATCGCAGGCGAGATGCGATATGAAAGCACTCAGGCGTCGATGAACGTCATCGACCCCACGACTGGTTCGATTCTGGGCGCTATGCCGATGGCTACCGAAGCCGACGTCGATGAAGCGCTGGTCGCGGCGAGCAAAGGGTTCGATATCTGGCGTAACACGTCTGCCTTCGAGCGCAGCAAGCTTATGCGGCGTGTTGCAGATCGTATGCGCGAGCGAGCAGACGCGCTCGCCGAACTGTTGGTCCTGGAGCTTGGCAAGCCATGGAGTGAGGCGCTCGGAGAGGTAGAAGTCGCAGCGGGGATGTGGGAGTGGGCGGCCGAAGAGGGTAGGCGCGCATATGGACGCGTCATTCCATCTAGAGAGTTAAACGCCCGCCAGATGGCGCTTGTTGAACCTGTGGGTCCGGTCGCCGCTTTCGTCACCTGGAATGGACCGCTGGTAACACCTTCGCGAAAAATGTCAGGTGCCATCGGTGCGGGCTGTTCGATCCTGCTGCGTGCATCCGAAGAAGTGCCGGCGTGCGCGTTCGCGCTAGGCCAGATCGTGTACGAATGCGGATTTCCTGCCGGTGTCCTGTCGGTGCTCGCTGGTGATCCCGTGATGATGTCCACCAAGTTGCTCGAAAGTCCTGTAACGCGAGCAATTACGTTCACCGGTTCGACCGCTATCGGCAAGCTGCTGTCGCAGCAAGCTGTCACGCACATGAAGCGCCCGATCATGGAATTGGGCGGCCACGGACCCGTGTTGGCTTTCGAGGGTATTGACGTGCGTACCTTTGCCAAACGAGCGGTCGCCGCCAAGTTCGCAAATTCGGGACAGGTATGTTTCGCCCCGACTCGCTTCTACGTGCAACGCTCGATCTATGCAGACGTCGTCGACGCTATGACCGCCGAGGCGAAACAGATCATCGTGGGCTGTGGCTTTGATTCCTCGACCCAGATGGGGCCATTGAAAAGCGAAAGACGTCTGAAAGCGATTGAGGATCTGATCGCCGACGCGAAGCAACGCGAGTTGAGAGTTACGACCGGAGGAAAGAGGATCGAGCGACCGGGCTTCTTCTACGAACCCACTATCGTCGCGGACGCAACCATCGAAGCAAAGCTCTCGAACGCCGAGCCCTTCGGACCGATTGCGGCGTTGACGCCGTTTGATACGTACGATGAGGCAATAGCCTTAGCGAATCGACTGCCTTACGGCCTCGGCGCTTATGTGCACGCGCGAGAATTCGAAACGCTTCACCGCGCGGTCAACGACCTCGAAGCAGGCAACGTCATCTGTAATGGCTGGCGCGTCACGTATCCGGAAACGCCGTTCGGCGGTCACAAAGAGAGCGGAATGTATTCGGAAGGCGGCATCGAAGGGCTTCGTGCGTTCCAGAACGTTAAGTACGCGTCGTTTTCGTGATGCGCACTGTAGTCAGCGAAACTTACCACGCTGTCGAGGAAAACGAACTGTACTTAAGAAAGTTCGACGCGCAAAATCAAACGACGATATAAGCCGTGATTTACTGAGCTACTTATTCATGAATGACGAACTGGACCTCTGCCATCACTTTGCCGACTTCGCAGCGAATACACGCTACGAAGACCTGCCCGACGAAGCAATCGAAGCCGCGAAGAAGACGGTACTCGACACGCTGGGCGTGACGTTGGCTGCGAGCGGGATGGAGCCTGCGGTCAAAGCGCTGGTAGAACTGCTCGAACAAAGCGGCGGGACCGCAGAGAGCACGGTCCTCGGTTTCGGCGGCAAGCTGCCGGCAATGTCGGCAGCATTTGCTAACGGCTCGATGGCGCACTGCCTGGACTTCGACGATCAGACACCGTGGGGCGCGCACGCAGCGAGCTCGATCGTACCGTCTGTTTTTGCATTGGCCGAACGCACGGGCGGCGTGTCTGGGAAGAAGATCATCACCGCCGTCGCCATCGGGCAGGATCTTTTCGCCCGCTTGCGTTGCAATGTCGGCTGGAATCAGAATTGGAACCTGTCGTCGATGGTCGGCGCATTCTCCGCAACGGCGTCCGCGGCCCACGTGCTTGGATTGTCCGCCAGGCAGACCGCACATGCGCTGGGCATTGCGAGCCAGCAGTCGTGCGGGACGATGGAAGTGATCTTCGCAACCGGCAGTGACTTGCGTGGCCTGTACGCCGGATTCACTGCGAAGGGGGTCGTCATTGCCGCCTTGCTCGCGCAAAAGGGCATTACGGGCATCGACACGTTGTTCGAAGGAAAAGCCGGGATATTCAAGGTTTATTTCGGCGGGAAGTACGATCGCGAGAAAATGCTTGACGGGTTAGGCGAGCAGTTTCTCGGAAGTACGACGCTCTATAAGGCATGGCCCGCAGTCGGAAATTCCCATACCTATATTCACGCTGTCATCGAGCTGATGAAGGAGAAGCAGCTTGCGCCGAAAGACATCGAGACGATTCGGACGTATGTCGGCGATTTCACGTACACCATGTGCACACCGCTCGACGTCCGCCGCGCGCCGGCTACGCTCGTCGATGCAAAGATGAGCTTGCCGTTCATCGTGGGCATTGCGGCGAGCAAGGGAAAAATGGACATAGCCGATTTCACTGAGAAAGCGCTGAAAGATCCCGATGTGCTCGCGATGGCGTCCAAGGTGACGCCGGTGCAGGACCCGAGCCAGAACTGGACGTTCAAGCTGCCTGACGGGCGAATCGAGATTGCGACGAAAGACGGGCAGGTGTTCGAGCGGCTCGGAAGCAAGGTCCCTGGCAGCCCTGAAGCACCGCTTACCTGGAAGCAGCTCTCCCAGAAGTTTGCAAGTTGCGCATCCGTTGCGGCCGTGGCTCCGCCGGATGCGGGTATCGAAACGGCTGAGCGATTGATCCGACAGCTCGAAACTGTCGATGACGCTACCGACGTACTTCGAGCCCTAGCATGGAAGTCTTAGCGCATGGAATGAACAGCGCATAGCGGTGGATATCCGCCAGCGAAAAGGAAATGGGCATCCGACTCAGGAGTCCTAATGGATGTTCCAGTTAATTGGACTTTGCGCCGTCGGGCGCATCCGCAATTAAACGCGGGCATGTAATAACCCGTAAGGAGGATTAAATGCGAGTTTCAGAAGCTTCGTCGACAGACTTCGGCAGGATCGGAAGCAACATGCGGGAGGGGGTCCTTGAGCAAAAGTTCTTGTTGCAAGGTAAGCCCGGCTCCCCGAACAACTATTTGATTAATGTGGGCCGGACAGGTGCCGGCGGCTGGACAGCGCCAAGTCACCGCCACAACTTCGATCAGATTCGCTATGTAATCAAAGGCAGCTTCCCATACGGACAGGGCAAAAGCATGCCGGAAGGTTGGGTTGGGTACTTCCCTGAAAGCGTGTACTACGGGCCGCAAGACCGTCCGGAAGGCTTGGAAATGATGGTCTGCCAGTTTGGTGGCGCCCAAGGATACGGCTTCGCCAGTGTAGAGGAGCGTGAGGCAGCGAATCAGCTGCTTAAAACCAAAGGCGAATTCAAAGACGGTATTTACACTTGGTATGACGAGTCGGGCAAGAAGCATAATCAGGACGGATTTGAGGCCTGCTTCGAACAAGTGATGGGTCGCAAGCTGGAATATGCCCAGCCGCGATACAACGATCTTGTACTGATGAACCCGGCGAACTATGCGTGGATCCCAGAACCGACGCAAGGCGTCTTTACGAAATGGCTCGGCTCGTTTACCGAACGCAATACACGAATCGGTTTTGTCAAGGTTGAAGCCGGGGCGTCGTTTGCCGCAGGGCTGCAACCGTCCATCGAGTTGCTCTTCCTGAGTAAGGGCAAGGTCAGCTTTGAAGGAAAAGAGTACGGTCTTCACTCGGCGTTTGAGTTCGACGCCAACGAAGGTCCGGTGCCACTCAGGGCGATAGAGGAAACGGAATTTTTCCGTATCGTGTTGCCAACATTCTGACGCGACTGCATCGAACAATGCATCTCGTCTAACGCCGCTCTTATACGGAACCCTCTTAGGCTATGACTACGATTGCCGTAATTCACACCGGGCCGGTTACAGTTCAGCCAATCAAGGAGCAAATCAGCGAGCAAATTCCTGAGGCGCGCGTCATCAATATCATTGACGACAGCTTGCTTGCCGATGTACGAACTGCCGGGCATCTGACGCCCGAAGTCGCAAGTCGGATCAACTCATACATGTCCAATGCACAAGCGATGCATGCCGACATTATTTTGAACGCATGCTCCTCGGTTGGCGAAGCAGTTGACTACGTCCGCAACTTCGTTACAACGCCGATCGTCAAAATCGATGAGGCGATGGCCGAGGAAGCGAGCTCGATTGGCCGCCGAATTGGCGTCGTCGCAACTGTTTCAACGACGCTCGAACCGACCGTGCGGCTGATCGAGAAAAAGGCCGCCGAAGTGGGCCGCACGATTGACGTGACGGAGCGCATCGCGGAAGGCGCGTTCGAGGCGCTGCTTAGCGGCGACGCCGCCAAACATGACGAAATTGTGAAGGGCACGATCTCGGCTCTGACCGAGCAGGTCGACGTGGTCGTGCTGGCGCAGGCTTCAATGGCACGGCTTGTTCCGCAGCTGCAGGGCGTGCACATCCCTGTACTATCCAGCCCGCAAAGCGGTGTCGCAGCGCTCAAGCGAGCACTCGCCAGCGTGCGCTAAACGGGAAGCGCGTGAGCGCTTCTTGTGTACTCGAGGAGACAACATGAAAGTAACCGCGCGGGAACTCGTTAGAAATGTCGTCAAGGAGAAGCTGGCGCGCGATGAAGTGGCGCTCTCCATGACCGTTCGACTGGTCAGAACGGCCGAAATCGTAACGATTGCCAAAACGGCGGGTTTCGATACGTTTTACATTGACCTAGAGCACAGCGCGCTCTCGATGGAAACGACGAGCCAAATCTGTATCTCGGCGCTGAACGCAGGTATCGCGCCATTCGTTCGCCTGCCGAATCTCGCGTCGGATGTGATCGCGCGCATTCTCGACGGTGGCGCGCTCGGCGTCATTGCGCCGCATGTCGAGACCGCTGAGCAGGCGCGGCAGGTCGTTCGTGCGGCCAAGTTTCCGCCGCTGGGCGAGCGCTCTCATGGCGGCGTGCTGCCGCACATGGGCTTTCGCTCGTTTCCGACTTCCGAAGTCGGTGAGGCGGTCAACGACGCGACGATGGTCGTCATCATGATCGAAACCAAGGAAGCGCTCGACGCGATTGACGAGATTGCCGCAATCGAAGGCGTGGACCTGCTCTTCATCGGGACTAACGACTTGTGCGCATCGCTTGGCATTGCGGGTCAGTTCGAGCATGAGAGCGTGCGCGATGCTTACACGAAGGGCATTGCCGCATGTCGAAAGCACGGCAAGCACCTTGGTGTCGGCGGCCTCAATGCTCATCCGAAACTCGTCGCGCAGTTCGTGGAAATGGGCGCACGATACGTCTCGACTGGTACCGACATCTCGTTTCTGGTGAGCGGAGCGAGCGCAAAAGCCGCGATGATGCGCGACCTCTGACTGCTATCCCTCAAGGATCTTGCGAATGAACAAAATCGTAGTGTATAAGCCGCTGCCCGACGAAACGATTGTCTACCTGCGGTCTCACGCGGAGGTCACAATCGTTGATCCGAAGCAGCCGGGCGCGCTCATCGACGCGCTCAAGGATGCTGACGGCGCGATTGGAACCGGCGTGAAGATGAATGCCGAGACCCTCGCGGACGCCAAGCGTCTCAGGGTGCTATCAACGGTGTCGGTAGGCTTCGATGCGTTCGATATTGACTATCTGAATCAACGCGGGATCTTGCTGACGAACACACCGGACGTCCTTACCGAGTCGACCGCCGACACTGCGTTTTCGCTGGTCCTCCTCACGGCCCGACGCCTCGCCGAACTCGATGCCTTCGTAAAAGCTGGAAAGTGGACCAAGAAAATTGGTGAGGACAAGTTTGGCGTGGATGTCCATCACAAGACGCTCGGCATCGTTGGGCTGGGTCGTATTGGAACCTCGGTCGCCCGGCGCGCTGCCTTGGGCTTCCAGATGAACGTTCTGTACGTGGACCGCGGCGTCAACGAGCGTGCTGGACGCGAGTACGGGGCCAGGAAGGTGGAACTGGACGAATTGCTCAGCGCGTCCGACTTCGTTTTGCTGCAACCGCCCTTGACCGCGGAGACCCGCAATCTGATCAGTACGCCGCAACTGAAGGCGATGAAGCGCAGCGCATTCCTTATCAACGCGTCGCGCGGCGAAATCGTCGACGAAGCAGCGCTGGTCGAAGCGCTCAAAGAGGGCACCATTGCGGGCGCAGGACTCGATGTCTATCTAGAAGAGCCGCTCCGGGCCGAGTCGCCGCTTCTGAAGATGAACAACGTCGTGACGTTGCCGCATATCGGATCCGCCACACAGGAGACGCGACGCGCAATGAACAAGAACGCTGCCGAGAACCTTGTCGGCGCGCTGAACGGTACGTTGCTGTCCAACATGGTCAATCCGGAGGTGTTCGAGCGTTGAGGGGCCTGCGCGCTGGGGGCGATTGACGGCCCCAGTTGTGTCTCTCCCAAAAACACCAACCCGTCTACTTCGACAGGTTCTTCACGATCTCGATCATCTTGTCCAGAATCGGATCGTTCTGCCGGCGTACCCATCCGAAGATAAAGCGGGTCGAATAGTCCAGGTTCGTCAGCGGGATGATCGTCAGGTCGCTCGGATACATGAAGTTCTTGCCCATGACCGCCAATCCAATGCCCATGCCCACGGAAATAAGGTTGAGCTGCGAGGCAATCGTGCTGACCTCCTGAACGATGTTCGGCTCGAACCCGGCTGCCTGACAGAACGCGTACAACTGTCCATAGCTCAGACTACTGCTGGATTTTGGATCGACTACGAACCCTTCGTCGGCGAGATCGGCGAGCGTAAGCGACTTCCTGCGCGCTAACCGATGGTCGTTTGAAACCGCGACGCCCAGGTGGCCTGTCTGAATGCACAAGGAATCGAGAACGATGCCTTCGCGCTCGATGTTGATCTCAGTACGGCGCTTGCCCGGATGCGGGCTGGGGCCCAGGTGCATGAAGCCGGCATCAATCTTCCCCTCTGCAAGAGCCTTGGGTTGTAGCGAGGTAGAGAGTTCAACCAGCGACAGGCTGATTTCCGGATAGGTCTCGCGGAACTGCTTGACTGCGGCACGGAACATGGAATGCATCAGCGTTAGCGATCCGTATCCAATGCGCAGCGTCCCTGTCATGCCATGTCCAACACGCTTGGTCAGGACTATCGCTTCATTGAGGTCGTCCATGACCCGCACGAGATGGGGCAACAGCGTGCGCCCAGCCGCGGTGAGCTTCACCGTGTGCGCCAGCCGCTCGAACAGTGGGGTTCCGAGTTCCCCCTCCAGGTCGGCGATGATCTGCGAGACGGCGGGTCGGGTGATGTGCAATCGCACGGCGGCTCGCCCAAAGTGCTCTTCTTCTGCGGCCGCAATGAAATAGCGAAGATGCCGAAGTTCCATCTTTATTGTGTCTCCTTCAACTGCAGCCGGTTAGCAGAGCTTCAACCGGCGGGCGCGTTATCTCCGCCTTGTCTCATGATTTTCGTTGTCGGTTAGCGCGGCTTACCACGACACCATAATAGCTGACTTGACCCAACGTCTGTGCGATTTCAAACTTCTATCATCGTCGCTTTAGACGCGGCAAATAGGCAGGCGCTTCGGGGCCGCATGTAGAGTAGGAGAAAGCAGTGAGCCTTTCGAGAACATCGTTACGCACGCTTGTCGAAAAGTGGATTGGAGCAGCGAATGGAATTCGCGTCACGCAGTTCATTCACGGTCGCAACGATCAATACAGATTCGTACGTGTTGAAGGGCCAGCGAACGACTGCCCGCTAGCGTTCATCTTCTTTCGCCATGCCGACGGGAGCTGGTGTGTCTTTCCGCCAGAGCGCAGGCGGCCCGCCATGAATCTCGGCGCTTAGGCGCGAATAGCGCGCCTGGTAGACGGACCCGAACCACGGGAAACACACGCTTTACAAGGCAACGCCCAAGCGAGACGGGGCTGACCAAATCAAACTGGAGATGTATATGCGATCGTACGAGAAGTGCTATATCAATGGAGAGTGGGTTTCGCCGCTTAGCCGTAACGAATGGACCCTGGTGAACCCTGCTACTGAGGAACCGGTCGCAAGCGTCACGCTGGCCGGCGCGCAAGACGTCGATCTGGCGGTGAAGGCCGCGCGCGCTGCCTTCACTTCGTTCAGCAAGACTTCGAAGAGCGAACGCATCGAACTGCTCGAGACCATCATCGACTGCTTCGTTCGCCGCGAGCACGAGCTCGCAGAGGTCGTCACGCTCGAACTGGGTACACCGATTTCGCAAAAGATTCATGTGCCGGCGGCGCTCGGCTCTTTCAAGCAGGCACTTGCAACGCTTCGGGAATACGAGTTCGAGTATCGCCTGGGGCCCAACACGGTTCGTCGCGAACCGATTGGGGTATGCGGTCTGATCACCGCGTGGAACTGGCCTCTTCAGCTTCTCGCCACCAAGCTCGCATATGCGCTCGCTGTCGGCTGCACGGTGGTTCTCAAGCCAAGTGAATTCACGCCGTTGAGTGCCATCCACCTCACGGAAGTGCTTCACGAGGCGGGCGTCCCGAAGGGCGTCTTCAACCTCGTGCTTGGCGACGGCCCCATCGTAGGCAATGCTATCAGCAAGCACATGGACATCGACATGGTGTCGTTCACCGGGTCGACCCGAGCCGGTGTCCTGATCGCGGAAGCGGCTGCGCCCTCCGTCAAGCGCGTTGCTCAGGAGCTGGGAGGAAAATCGGCGAACGTGATCCTCGATGATGCGGACTTGCGCGCCGCGGCCAAATGGAACGTCGCCCGCGCATTTTCGAATTCCGGCCAATCGTGCCATGCGCCGACGCGCATCCTGGTTCACGCAAGCCAAGAGGAAGAACTGCTGGCATTGCTTCAGGAAGAAGGGAAGGCAGTAAAAGTGGGGAACCCGCTCGACCCGCAGGTGACCATGGGGCCCGTCGTCAACAAGCTGCAGTTCGAACGAGTACAGGACTACATCAGAATCGGCACCGAAGAGGGCGCCACGCTTCGCGTTGGCGGCGTAGGTCGTCCCGATGGACTTGAGCGTGGTTACTTCGTGAGGCCGACGATATTCTCCAACGTGACGCCCCAGATGCGCATCGCCCAGGAAGAGATCTTCGGTCCGGTGCTTGCCGTCATTCCTTATCGCACGGAGGAAGAAGCCATTGATATCGCAAATGGAACGCCGTACGGTTTAGGCGCTTACGTGTTCTCATCGAACCGGGAACGAGGTGTTTCTGTCGGTCGCCAACTTCAAGCGGGGCGCGTGTTTCTCAATGGTGCGGCGAGCAACACTGAGGCGCCGATGGGCGGATATAAGCGTTCCGGTAATGGACGGGAGATGGGTGTCTTCGGGCTTGAGGAATATCTCGAGACCAAGGCCATGATCGGCTTCGACTGACGAGTGGTGCGTCTCGCTAGATGCTAAAAGCGCTCCATGATGCGAGGATGATCAAGCATCATGGAGCGTCTGTTTGCAAGCGATAACGGAAAGCGTTCCCGCGACAACAAGTGCATCTTCTTTACGCGGCCACTTGCGCGCCGTTCAATGCCTCCAATGCTTTGGAGAAGAAATTCACCGTTCCGAAATTGCCCGACTTAAGAGCCAGCCCTAGTGGCCTGGCACTGATCGATTGCGTCGCAGGTACACCCGGATCGATTTGCGGCCCGATACGCAGGGAGCGGACACCGAGCGCTTGAACCACGGCACCCGAAGTCTCCCCGCCTGCGACAACGAACTTCCGTACGCCAGCGTCCCGGAGTTTGCACGCGATAGAAGCGAGCGCAGCTTCGACTAAATGCCCCGCCTTCTCGACGCCCACTTCCTTCTGCACGAGCTTGACCTCGTCCGGCGACGTCGTGGCATAGATCAATACTGTCTCTTCATGGCTGCGCGCGAATTCAACAGCACGCTCGACCATCGGTTCGCCGCGAGACAGCGCAATCGCATCGATACGAAAGCTAGGCCTGGATGCGCGCCACTCGGCCACCTGCGCATTAGTCGCCTTGGAAGCGCTGCCGGCAAGCACGACCGACCCGCCATCGATGCAAGGAAGCTCGGCGGCATCACCTGTGTATACGAGCAGATCCGCCGAATGGAAGTTCTGCGGCAATCCGAGCGCGATTCCAGAGCCGCCAGTGACCAAAGGTAGATCGCGGCATGCGCGGCCCATTGTGTACAGATCGGCGTCCGAAAGCGCGTCGGCAATGGCGATCCGCACGCCGTCCTCTTTCAATTCTTCGATGCGCGCCCGGACGGCCTCCGGGCCTTTCGAGATGATGTCGTATCGAATGAGGTCGACTTTGGACTTGGTCTGCCGCTGCAACACCCGCACGAGGTTGGAGTCGGACATTGGCGTGAGTGGATGATTCTCCATGCCCGATTCGTTCAGCAACACGTCGCCGACGAAAAGATTGCCACGAAAGACGGTCCGGCCGTTTTCTGGAAACGCCGGACAAGCGATAGTGAAGTCGCCCTTCAGCGCGTCAAGCAACGCATCCGCGACGGGGCCGATGTTGCCTCGATTGGTCGAATCGAACGTAGAGCAATACTTGAAGAAGAACTGCCGGCAGCCTTGCGCACGCAACCACTCCAGTGCGTCGAGCGATTGCCGCACGGCTTGTTTGCGAGGAACCGTGCGCGACTTTAGTGCGACGACGAGCGCATCCGCTTCGATGCTGACGTCTGTATCCGGTACGCCGATAGTCTGAACTGTGCGCATGCCGCCGCGCACCAGCATATTGGCGAGATCGGTCGCACCGGTGAAATCGTCGGCGATGCAGCCGAGCAGTGCCTGCGCCATTGCTTCGCTCCCTCGGGAATCCGATGCCCGTATTGGTTGTTAAGTGGGTTGCGCAAACCGCCGCCCGCAGAGTCTATTGGGGCATTAATCCGAGCCCGATGCCGGCAAACCCGCATCGATCTCCCAGATCTTCGCCAACGCGTCGATAGTCGCCGATTCGCCGAGGCGGTTGGACGCCGCATCCAGCGTGGAACGGACCATGGTTGCGAGAAGCATCGGTGCCCCGTAACGCATGCCCAACGCCGACGCTTTCCTCAGGTCGTTTGCGCAGTCGCCCACCGTTGCATCAGCGGTTCGCCCGTTCGCGGCGAGAGCCGGAAGCACGCGCGCGGAGGCGCTGTTGTAGCCCGAGCTTTTGTTCAACACCGTGGCCATATCTGCAATCGTCAGTCCGTTTCTGGCACCCATGGCCGCGCACTCATAGGTGATGAGGCGGTTGCATGCGGCAATCGCGGCGACCACCAGACGCATGGCGTGGCCGCTCCCCGCGTCGCCGCAGTGGATGACCTTCGGGCATATCGCTTCGAGGATGGGTCGCACGGAATCGAGGACGGCGGCCGAGCCGCCAAAAAAGATGGCCGATGCTTGCGCAATCGCTTCGGTGTTTTCCGTGTGAAGAGGGGCATCGACAAGCGTGATGCCGAGGTTACTCAAGTCCTTCGAAACCGACCGGCTATGGTCAGGGTCACCTTGCCCCATGTCGATGACGATGGAGCTGCCCTTGAGCCAGTCCGTGTTGCGAAGCAGCGCCTCACGCGCATCTTCGGCATTGCAAAGTACTATGACGTCTGCGCCCTTGGCCAAACCTATAACGCTATCTGCTTGTTTCGCGCCGTCGCATCGCAGGGAGCCATGGTCTGTATCGAAGATGCGAACCGAGTGAGCCTTGGCCAACGCCCGTGCGACAAACGCGGCCATATCACCGCTTCCCGCTACTCCAATCGTAGTCACTTTGCCTCCTGGTTCACGACATTTATCGGCGTACCAACAAACTTGGTGTCGGCCATTGACTCGATGACGCCGATCATTTGTTCGAGTTGCGCGTCCTTGCCCAGCGCATTCAAGCCGATCTGCAAAAGCGAGCGCGCAGCGCCGCCTATAGGCATGGGTACTTTCTGTTCTGCCGCCAAACCGATGGCCTGGTGAATGTCTTTCACTTGCAGCGCAAGCCAGAACTTGGTGGACTGACGTCCCTCCGCAATGGCGGGCAGCATGCCCTGCGAGGTGTAGTTACGAGCCGTCGTAGCGTTGATCGACTCGGTCATGAGTTCAAGGGGAAGGCCGAACTTTCGTCCCATCGCCACGACTTCGAGCGTCGCCAGGCGGCAACTAACGTTCATCATGTTGTTCACGGTCTTCATGGTTTGGCCGTTACCGACGCGTTCGCCGCAATGAAAGACGTTAGGGCTGATTGCTTGCAGTACCGGCAGCGTCTTCTGGAACGCGTCGTGCGGACCCGAAGCGATGATCGAAATGGTTCCGGCAATGGCAGTGGCCATTGCACCGGAGACGGGCGCGTCGAATAGCACGACGTCCATCTCTTCGAGCTGACGAGCGAACCCTGCGGTTTCAGCCGGCACGCCACTGGTTTGATCAATGACGATCTTCCCCGGAGCCAGTCCCTCGGCAACACCGTTCGCGCCGAAGAGCACCGCCTGGACGTCCGAGCTTCTGGGTAAGCACAGCAGCACGACATCGCTGTTACGCGCGAGTTCCGCGGGCGTTGCCGCCGCTGTCGCGCCCAGTTCGACGAAAGCAGTCACCGCCTTCTCGTTCAGATCGAACACGTTCAACGGAAACTTGTCGATCAGATGACGCGCGAGCGCCCCACCCATGGCGCCTAGTCCGATATACCCGATGCGCATTTATCTCCTCCTGATTTTTAATGCCGACGATGTACTCGGCCGACGGCCGCGCAAACAACACGGCGCAAGGTTATGGTGCGCCTGGGCAGGCCCTGCGTCGAGTCGCATTTTCTCGGCGTGGTGGTAAGTGGGTCTTACCGCTGGACGAATGGATTCGCTGGCGGCTTGTCGGAGGTAGACAGGAAGACGCTCTTGGTTTCGAGGAACTCATGAACCGCTTCGATTCCGTTCTCGCGACCGATGCCCGACATCTTCATGCCGCCAAACGGCATCATGAAACTGTAGGCTCGGTATGTATTGACCCAGACGGTGCCGGCTTTCAGGGCCCTGGTCATGCGCATCGCGCGGCCGATGTTCCCGGTCCAGACGCCCGCGACCAGGCCATAAATCACGCTGTTTGCCAACGTCACGGCATGTTGCTCGTCATCGAACCCGATGATGGACAGCACGGGACCGAAGACTTCCTCTTGCGCAATGCGCATGTCGTTGGTGACGTCCGTAAAGATGGTCGGCTCGACGAACTGGCCGCCCGTTAGCCCTGGGCCGGAAGCGGGCTTGCCGCCGAGAATGCAACGAGCGCCGTCGCGTCTTGCAATTTCGATGTAGTCGAGCACCTTCGCATATTGAGGAGGCGTTGCGACGGGCCCGACATTCGTCTCCGGCTGCATCGGGTCGCCGAGCCTCACACCGCGGGCGAGAGCGAGCAGACGTTCGGTGAAACTTTCCTTGATCGAATTCTGCACTAGGAGCCGTGAGCCGGCGATGCACATCTGACCGGCCGCGCCAAAGATGCCCGAGACGACGCCGACTGCTGCAGCATCAAGGTCGGCATCCTCGAAAACAATATTCGGCGACTTTCCCCCGAGCTCCATCGAGACGCGCTTCATGCCTCCGGCCGCGGTCTCGTAGATCCGCTTGCCTGTGATATCCGAGCCGGTGAAGCTGATCTTTGCGACGTCGTCGTGCTCGACGAGCGCAGCGCCTACTTCGTTGCCGTAGCCCGTGACGACATTGAAGACTCCGTCGGGCAGTCCGGCTTCTTTGGTGAGCGCTGCAAATTCGAGCGAACTCGCTGACGCAAATTCCGAAGGCTTGACAACGACCGTGCAGCCGGCGGCCAACGCAGGAGCGCACTTCAACGACAGGAACTGCAGCGGCGAATTCCACGCGGTCAGGGCGGCGACGACGCCCACTGGCTCATGCGTAGTGAAAGCAAAGACGTCAGCCTTCTCGACAGGCATGACGGCGCCTTCAATCTTGTCCGCAAGCCCACCGTAGTAGTACCAGTATTCGGGAATGGTCTTGAGCTGACCTTGCATCTCCGTGAAGACTTTGCCGTTGTCCCGCGTCTCTGTCGCGGCGAGTTGCCCGGCGTGCTGGACGATCAGGTCGCCGATGCGCCGCATCACCTTGCCGCGCTCGGTTGCGGTCATCCGGCTCCACGGACCGTCGTCCAGCGCGCGCTTGGCGGCTTCTACGGCGCGCGCGGAATCTCCAGCGGTCCCGCGAGGAATCTTGGCCCACGGCTCGCCGGTGTAGGGATCCACCGTGTCGATCCACTGGCCCTTCGCGGGATCTTCGGGCTTCCCGTCGATCCACAGCTGATATGTCTTCACGCACCTGTCTCCATGGCTTCGCTAACCGTCGAAGGTCGCCGTCGATTCGTCGATCAGAGGCCCGCTGTCTGTCCGCCGTCGACCACGACTGCATGACCAATGGCGAACCCCGCTACATCGGAACACAGCCAGAGGACGGTGTTGGCGATCTCCTCCGGACGACCCAGGCGGCCAATCGGCTCTTGGGCGATCATCCGCTTGCGGTTCTCTTCGGTGCCTTGCGTGAAGCGGCCGATCATCGGGGTATCGATGATGCCCGGACACACCGCGTTGATGCGTACGCCATCTTTCCCATACTCGAGCGCTGCCGACTTCGTGAGACCGATGACGCCGTGCTTGGCCGCACAGTAAGCAGCCTGGCCGCGGATGCCCACCACGCCCGCGCCAGACGACGTGTTGACAATGGAACCGCCGCCGTTCTTGAGCATGATCGGAATCTGGTACTTCATGCAGTAGAAGACGCCGCCGAGATTCACACGCAGATTGCGTTCGAAGGCTTCGTCGGGAATGTCGGCCGTGTAGGCGAGCGCTTGCTCGATGCCTGCGTTATTGAATGCGAAGTCGAGCCGGTCGAATTTATCGATGGTTGCCGCAAGCGCGGCCTGCACGTTGTCGGGCTTTGAGACATCGCATTTCACGGCGAGCGCGCGGACGCCTTCCGCTTCGACCATCCGCACAGTTGCCTGTGCGGCTTCTTCCGAGAGATCGACCACGACGACATCCGCGCCTTCCTGGGCGAAAGCCAGGGCCGTTGCCTGTCCGATGCCGTTCGCCGCGCCGGTCACGAAAGCCACTTTCCCCTCATAGTTCCACTTGCGATGCGTCGTCATTGCTTCATAGCTCCGTTTTAAAGATGGCGCTGCGCGGCTGTCGCGCTTGCAGTTGTTGATCCGTTCCAAGGTACACGCAGCAATAGAGCGTTTTTCCGTCTCTGCCGCCTAGCGTGCACGACACGGCGTTGCCCTCGAACCGTATGCGGTCCGTGATTTCGCCGCCTTCGAGTACACGAACGAACTCGCCGGTGTTATAGCAACCCGCCCAGATGGCGCCGTGCTTGTCGGCACAGATTCCATCGGGCTGCCTGCCCTTGAGGTCCGCGAAGACTCGCCTGTTCGATAACGTGCCGTCATTCGCTCTGTCATACGCGGTGAGCTTGCCGCACCAGGTCTCGGCGACCACGAGCGTGCGTCCGCCGTCCTTGATCACGGCGCCGTTGGGAAATTCCAGTCCCTCGGCTGCGACGCGAATGGAGCCGTCAGGCTCGACGGCATGCATATCGGTCAGTTGTATGGGCGCCCCGCCGAACAAGTCGTAGCCGAAGTTGCCGACATACACGCGGCCGGCTTCATCGACCACGAGATCGTTGAGGTCTCCAGTCGCTATATCGCTCAGGTCCGCATAAACCGAAAGGGCGCCGTTCGACACCCTCATCAGCTTCCTCTGGGCGCATGACACGACAATGGGCGTCATGTCTGACAGGAAGCCGATGCCTGCCGGGCGTCCCGGCACCTCACAGACGACGCTGCGGGTACCGTCTTCGGCGACGATATAAAGCTTGGAATCGAAAACGTCCGACACCCAAAGCCGGTTGTCGAACCAGCGTGGCGCCTCCAGGAAGACGAAGCCATCGGCCACGAGCGTCGCCTGATGCTCTTTCATGGATATGCTCTTTTAATGGAAATGACGCGGTGAGGTGTCTCCTTCCAACGCAGGTTATTGCCTCGTTGCCTGTCAGGTCCAGTTCGATTTTGTTCGCTCGACGGTAAGCAAGGCTGAAGGCCGCTGTTGAACCAGTTACTTACCTTGCTTGAGCACGTGAATCTTATTGCTCTCGACCCAGCCTTCCGTCTTCTGCAGGTAAGCCTTGACGTGCGGCGAGATGCAATGCGCGTTGAAAGTCTCCAGGCTTTCCCATCGTTCGATAAAGACGAAGCAGCGCGGCTCCTGCATATCGCGGTACATCTCGTACTGAAGCACGCCCTCTTCTTCGTGAACGGGCGCGAGCAAGTCTTCGAGCGCGTCGGCCAACTTCTCCTCGCACCCAGGCTTTGCAAAAGAGATGGCAATCGCGGATACCTCGGACATGGTGTTCTCCTGTGATATGGAAAAAGGAAAGGCGAGGATATACGTGAGCATCGGCGAACAAAAGCGCCCTCGGGATACATCCAGGCGAGTCGCGACTTCCCGCGGGCCGCTCGATGAGATCGCGAACTAGGTGTTTCCCTTATGCGGCGCAGGCATCCAAAAACTTGCCGCCCTAATGCTGACGGGCGAAGGCGCTGCGACGGGCGTTTGCGGACGGTCTCTAACCAGCACGAGGATTGGTTTAGCGATGCTTACCCTCAACGCCAGAAAAACCAACTAGACCTAACCGTCGACTGGGAAATAACCTTCATCAAACAGCAGCACACCCCTGAACCCAGTTGTTGGACGGCATGGAAATCTACGACTACATCACCATCGGAGCAGGGTCGGCGGGTTGCGCACTTGCACGCGGCCTGAGCGACAACCCTGAGAACAAGGTCTTGCTTCTGGAAGCCGGTCCTCCTGCCGACAGGTTCTGGGTGAACACACCAGCCGGCATGGCGAAGCTGTACTTCCATAAAGAGCTCAACTGGAATTACTACACCGATCCAATGCCGGCGCTCCGGAACCGAAAGATGTACTGGCCGCGCGGTAAGACGCTGGGCGGCTCGAGTTCCATCAACGGGATGATCTTTATCCGCGGACACCGCAATGACTTTGACAGTTGGCGCGACCTGGGTAACCCGGGGTGGGGCTACGACGATCTCCTGCCGTACTTCAAACAGATGGAGCACAACCAGCGCGGCGCGAACGAATATCGCGGCACAGGGGGACCGCTGTGGGTGAGCGATCCCGTGACGAAGGTCCGCAGCTCACACGATTTCATCGAAGCCACGGAGCGGTTGGGCGTTCCTCGCACCGAGGACCTCAACGGTGCGGTGCATGACGGCGTCGGCTTCATGCAGCACACCATTCGCGAAGGACGGCGGTATTCGGCCTACACGGCATTCATCGAACCCGTGCGTCACCGGCGCAATCTGACGGTGCTGACCGAGGCTGCGGTGCAACGTATCGTGCTGAAAGGCAATGTAGCGACGGGTGTCGAAGTCGTCATTAAGGGAGAGCGTAGAACGTTCAATGCGGCGAAGGAAGTCATTGTCTCGGCCGGGTCCCTGAATTCGCCGCAGATACTCATGCTGTCCGGCATCGGGCCGGATGAGGAGTTGCAACGACACGGCATCAGAACGCTCGTGAACCTACCCGGAGTGGGCCTCAATCTGCAAGACCACTTCTATGTGCATGGAAGCTATCGCTCGACGCCGGACAGTTCATACAACCTCGAACTGGGTGGCATCAGGAAGTATCTGGAAGGCGCGCGCTATCTGCTGACGCGTAAGGGCTATCTAGCGCTCGGATCGTCGCAGGTCGGTGCCTTCCTGAAGAGCCGGCCAGAAGAACCGTACGCGGATTTGCAAATTAGCTTCAGGCCGATGACCTTTACCTACCATCCAGGCGGCGAGTGCGAAGTGGATCGCCAGCCGGGCATGGGCGTGTCGGTGTATCTACTGCGTCCGCGGGCCACCGGAACCGTGACCTTGCGCTCGTCGAAGCCGGACGATCCTGCCGTGTTCAAGCCCAACTTCTTGAGTAATGAAGACGACAACAGGGCGATGATCGCGGGTGTGAAGATGATTCGTCGAATCATGTCGACGGAGCCAGTTGCATCGCGCGTCGTTGAAGAAGAGATTCCCGGTCCGATGGTTCAGACTGACGAACAGATTTTTCATTGGATGGCGGCGACCGGCAACTCCGCACACCATCAGGCGGGTACCTGCAAGATGGGCCGCGACCGCCTCGCGGTCGTCGACGAACGCCTGCGCGTGAGAGGGGTCGAGCGCTTGCGCGTGGTGGATGCATCGATCATGCCGCATCTCACGTCGGGCAACACCAACGCGCCGTCCATCATGATCGGCGTTAAGGCAGCAGACATGATCGCGAAGGACGCTTCATCTCCTCGGGAAATTCGAGAGAGAGAGGGTATCCGCGGTCTGAACCGGTTCAGCAAAAGGAATTCATTCGATGTCAACCGCAAGTCTTCAAAGTGATCAAAGCAAGGTGCGAACACAGTATCCGCGAGTCGGTCTGTTCATCGATGGCGAGTGGATCTACGACCGGGAGACAGTCGTCGAAGTAAGAAACCCGGCCACGGAAGAAGTGCTCGGACGGGTGCCGAAGGCGACCGGCGACGACCTCTCGCGCGCTCTGGATGCAGCCGCACGGGGATTCCGCATCTGGCGCGACACACCGCCCCAGGAGCGCGTCAAGGTCATCCAGAAAGCAGCGGCTTTGATGCGCGAGCGACTCGACCTCATCGCCACGACGATCACGCTGGAGAACGGCAAGCTTTACTCCGATGCCTACGCGGAAGCCGACCGTTCGATGAACTTCTTCGAATGGAATGCTGCGCAGTCTTTGCGCGACTACGGGTTAGTTGTGCCAGGCGAGTCACAGATGCAAAAGTTCGTCCTGCGACAGCCGATCGGACCGGTGGCGGCCTTCACGCCGTGGAACGTGCCGATCAGTTCGGCGGCCCGCAAGGTCAGCGCAGCATTGTCAGCGGGATGCTCGGTCATTCTGAAGGCCGCCGAGGAAACGCCCGCTACGGCATGTCTCGTGGTGAAGGCGTTCGAAGACGCGGGCCTGCCGCCCGGCGTGCTGAATCTCGTGTTTGGCAATCCGGCGGAAATATCGTCGGTGCTCATTGCTTCGCCGGTCATTCGGCTGGTTACGTTCACGGGCTCGGTGCAGGTCGGCAAGCACCTCACGCAGCTGGCCGCGGCGGCCATGAAGCCGGTCTTGATGGAGCTGGGCGGTCACGCTCCGGTCCTCGTCTGCGAGGGTGTAAATGGCGCGGCAGTCGGACGACTCGCCGCGCGCGGCAAGACGAACGCGAGCGGACAAATTTGTGCGTCGCCATCGCGGTTCATCGTTCATCGCAGCGTGTATGACGATTTTGTTGCCGCCTTTGCGGGTGCAGTGAACGATGTCCGCGTCGGCGACGGCTTCAGCGAGACCGCGCAGATGGGGCCGGTGGCGAGCGCACGGCGGCTGGCGGCCATGCAATCGCTGGTGGCGGACGCCCGGCAGCGCGGTGCGCGCGTGGCTGCGGGAGGCGAACGGATTGGCGAACGCGGTTACTTTTTCGCCCCGACCGTTCTGGCCGATGTTCCGAACGATGCCGACGCAATGACGATTGAACCCTTCGGCCCGCTCGCCGCGTGCGTGCGCGTTGACAATCTGGGCGAGGCCATTGCGCTGGCGAACAGCCTGTCGGTCGGACTGGCCGCGTATGCCTTCACCAACTCGTTGGAGGACGCCGAGCGCATCGGCCGCGAGCTGGAGTGTGGCGTCCTCTCCATCAACCATTTCGGCACGCCGGACGCCGATACGCCCTTTGGTGGTGTCAAGGACAGCGGCATCGGGCGAGAGGGCGGTCCATCAACGCTCGACGCCTACATGGTCACGAAAACAGTGCTGCAAAAGACAGTACGCATCTAAGAAAAGCTCAATACAAGAAGACCCGTTCAGAAACGAGCGCAGACGTTGGACCAAAACAAACATATTGGAGACAAACGATGGGCACGTTTCAGAGGCGTCTTCTGAGCGCAGGCGCGGCGAGCCTGTTGCTGGCCGCCGGTGCGGCAAGCGCAAAGCAAATCACGGTTGGGTACGTCGCTGCGGGATTGCAGTATCCGTTCAATGTCGCTGTCGCGAAGGGCTTTGAAGATGCGGCCAAGGCAGCGGGCGCCAAGGCCATCATCCTCGACCCCAAGACGAGCGTCGAGAAGCAAGGCAACGCAATCGACGACCTGATTTCGCAGAAAGTCGACGGCATCGCTTTTCTGCCGCTTGATGGCGTTGTCGCCCAAGGCTGGGCGGACCGCGTCGCGGCGCACGACATTCCGCTCGTCTCGGTGGCGACTGAACTGGGCGATCCGCAGAAGCGCTCGATCCACGACGTCTATCCGAAGCTCGCCGCGCTGGTGGCGAGCGACGAGGTACATACGGGCTATAACGCCGGGGAGATTGCGGCGAAGTTGTTGTCGAAGGGACGCGTCGCCAACATCGCGATCGTGGAAGGCGCGCCGGGTTATCCGCAAGTCTGGCAGCGCACGAAAGGCTTCAAAGATGCGTTGGACAAGGCTGGAGTGAAGTATCGCGTGGTTGCGTCCCAGCCGACCGACTGGACCGCCGAGAAGGGCGAAGCCGTCTGTCAGAACATCCTGACCGCTCATCCCGATGTCGATCTCTTCTATAACCAGGCGGATGACATGGTCGTTGGCTGCGCACGCGCTGTACGCGCGGCCGGTTCCAATGCAAAGCTCGTCGGCTGGGGCGGCTCGCGCCTGGGCATCACGGCGATCAAAGCGGGTGAGGTGGATGGCACTGTCTGCGTCCAGCCGGAGCAGATGGGCCAGCAGGCGTTCAAGGCGCTTTACGCCGCTGTGACGAATCCAGGCGCACCGAAGGGCAAGTTCATCGAAATCCCGACGCCCGGCGTCACTAAAGCGAACGTATCCAGTTGCGTGCCTCAGTGGTAAGCGCCGCCCTCAACGCGGTCCAAGTAACGAAAGCAGCAAGACAACAAAACAAATCGACGGAGACACTCATGAAGAGTCATTTCAGGAAGGTGGGCGTGATTTGCCTGGCGAGCGCGTTGGCGTTCATGGCAGACGTCGCGCTGGCGAAGGACATCACGCTCGGCTACGTTGCCGCGGGCATGCAGTACCCGTTCAACGTTGCGGCCGCAAAAGGCTTCGAGGCGGCGGCGAAGGCGGCAGGCGTCAAGACGATCGTCCTCGATGCGAAAACGAGTGTCGAGCGCCAGGGGAATTCGGTGGATGACCTCATCGCGCAAAAGGTCGATGGCATCGCCGTTCTGCCGATCGACGCTGTCGTCGCGCAGGCCTGGGTCGATCGGGCTGCGTCCCACAACATACCGATCGTGGCTGTGGCGACGCAGGTCGGCGATCCCCAGAAGCATCCTGTGAAGGATGTCTATCCGAAGCTGACCGCGCTGGTCGCGAGCGACGAAGTGCATGCCGGATACAACGCCGGGCAGATTGCAGCGACGCTGCTCCCCAAGGGGCGCACGGCGAATATCGCGATCGTCGAGGGCGCGCCCGGGTATCCGACCGTATGGCAGACGACTCAGGGCTTCAAGGAGGCACTCGACAAGGCGGGCGTCAAGTATCGCATCGTCGCCTCGCAGCCTACGGACTGGACGCCTGAGAAAGGTGAGTCGGTCTGCCAGAACATGCTGACCGCGCACCCGGACATCGATCTGTTCTTCAATCAGGCCGATGACATGGTGATTGGCTGCGCCCGCGCCGTACGCTCAGCAGGCTCGCACGCAAAGCTGATCGGGCGCGGTGGATCACGTCTTGGCATCAACGCGATCAAGGTCGGCGACGTCGATGGAACCGTCTGCATCCAGCCCGGAAAGATGGGGCAGCTCGCGTTCAAGGCGCTGTACGCAGCGGTGACGAACCCCAGCGCGCCGAAGGCACAGTTCGTCGATGTCGACACGCCTCAGGTTACCAAGGCGAGCCTCGCGCAATGCGTGCCCGAGTGGTAAGCACGAGCGACGACAACCGATGTCGTAGGAGAAAGACAAAATGGCAAACGAAGTCCCGCTGTTGCAGCTTGAGGGCGTCACGAAGACATTCCCGAACGGGCTGACCGCGCTTCGCGGAGTCAATCTGGAAGTGTCACGCGGTACGGTGCATGGGTTGCTCGGCGCGAATGGCGCTGGCAAATCGACGCTCATCAAGATTCTCTCCGGCTCACTTCCGGCCACGGGCGGACAAATCGTTTGGAAGGGCGCTGCCGTTGAATATTCAAGTCCGAAAGCGGCGAATGACATGGGCATTGCGACCATCCATCAGCACATTCCGTTGGTACCGACGCTCTCGGTGCTCGAGAACGTGTTCCTGGGAGAGGAAGGCCGGTGGCGACGAAATACGAAGATACGGCAGCGGTTCTCGGAGTTGTGCGCGCGCGTCGGATACTGGCTCGACCCGGACGGTCTCGTGAGCGATTTGTCCATCGGGCAACGTCAGATGGTCGCGATCCTGCAGGCGCTTGGCACGGGCGCCGAAATGATCGTAATGGACGAGCCGACCGCTTCGCTTGCCGCGAGTGAACGCGAGGTGGTTTATCGCATCGTGCGGCACCTTTCCAGCGTCGAAAACAAGGCGATCGTGTTCGTCTCGCATTTTCTCGATGAAGTGATCGCGCTCACGGACCGTGTGACGATTCTGCGCGATGGTCAGGCGGTCGTGGATGCGAAGACGTGTGATCTCGACGAATCGCGTATTGCGGAAGCCATCGTCGGCCGCCAAATCGTCGCACTCGAACGGGCGACGCCGCGGCCTGTCGATGCGGCAGCCCCCGTGCTGTTGGAACTGAAGAATCTCGCGTCGCCCCACAAGCTCGAACCGGTCTCCTTGTCCCTCAAGGCGGGTGAGGTCGTAGGCGTAGCCGGGCTCTTGGGCTCGGGTCGCAGCGAATTGCTCCATGCGATCTTCGGCGCGGACCCGGACGCCACGGGAGAAGTGCTACTTGAAGGCCGTGCGCTCGCCCAGTCGACGGCGGCCGCGGTGAAGGCGGGTCTGGCGCTCGTGCCGGAAGACCGCATGGCGCAGGGCCTCGTGCCCGGCTTCGAAATCTGGCGCAATACGACGCTTCCCGCGCTCGATGGCGTATCACGGGGGCGCTGGTTGCCGGACAGAACGCAAGAGCAGCAGCGAGGCGCGGAGGCCATCCGGCGTTTGTCGATCAAGGCGAACTCGCCGGACATTCTCGTGACCGAGCTCAGCGGCGGGAATGCGCAAAAAGTGACCATCGCAAAGTGGCTGTTCAGCGATGTGAAGGTGTTCCTGCTGGACGAGCCGACCGCCGGAATCGACATCGGCGCGAAGACCGACATTCTGTTGCTCGTGCGAGAACTGGCGGCTGCGGGAAAGGCGGTGATCGTCGTATCGTCGGAGTTCGAGGAAATTCTGGCTGTGGCCAGCCGAATCCTAGTCATGCGTGATGGACGCTGCATCGCCGAGCGCCTGGGCCACGAAACGTCCGAGCACGAACTGGTTCTGCTGGCAGGCGGCACGAGTGCGAACTCGGCGAGCGCGCCACGTGCAGCCGCGCAATCTTGAAAGAGCGAGTAATGATGAATCTGACGACTTCAACCCATTCCGGTCCGTCCCACGGCGGCGACGGTTCTTCGGGCGGCCCAACGGACGGCGTGACCGCGACGATGCAGGCGCAGGCGACGGACTGGCGACGCTTATTGGGTCTGCGCGAGATGGGCGTCTACTACGCCCTCATCTTGCTGGTGCTGGTGATCTCCGCGGTCACAGTCTATACCGGCAGGCCCAGTTACCTCAGCGTGGCCAATATTTCCAACGTGCTCTACCAGTCGTCACTGGTTGCGATCATCGCCGTTGCGATGACGGTGATTTTGATCACGGGCAACTTCGATCTTTCAGTCGCTTCGGTGGCGGCGCTTTCGGCCGCGGTGGTCGTGGGGCTCGCGGATACCGTCGGGTTCTGGCCCGCTGCGCTCATCGCGATGCTGGTCTCGGTCTTGGCTGGCCTGTTGAATGGCGCGATCGTCCAGTATCTCGGTATCAACGCGTTCATCGTAACGCTGGGCACATTGACTGCGATTCGTGGGGTGGTCCAGATCTATACCGATGGCCGCTCGCTATCCGTGGACACGCCCGACGCGTTGCAGGCGATGCGACTCTTCGAGTCCGGCCGACTGCCGATAGCCATTCCGCTCATCGTCATCGGCGCGGCCCTGCTGTTGGCGGGATGCTATTTCGTGGTCCGTGCGCGCCGCGAGTCGCGCACTGTCTCGGTGACGTCCCTCGGAATGCTGGCAGGCGGAGTCTGCTGCCTCGCTCTCGTCGCGGCCGGCGGGATGTCGCTTGCGATGCCGAAGCCCGTCGTGTATATGGCTATTTTTACGTTGATCGTCTGGTTCGTTCTGAGTTTGACGAACGTGGGCCGGCGGGTCTATGCAGTAGGCGGCAATCCCGAAGCGGCGCGTTTATCGGGGATCAATGTGAAGCGGTACAAGATGGCGGGCTTCATTCTCTGTAGTGCGGCGGCCGGCTTTGGCGGAATCCTGTTCGGCAGCCGTCTGGGGGCGGTCAATCCGACGGCGATGCAAGGCGCGGAACTGACTGTCATCGCTTCGGCGATTCTCGGCGGCACGTCACTGTTTGGCGGCGCAGGCTCCGTCATTAAAACGCTTGCGGGCGCGCTGCTGCTGTTCACCTTGACGAACGGATTCAACATCCTGAACTTGGGCGCGAACTATCAGGGCGTCATCGAAGGAACGGTGGTCGTGACGGCAGCGGCCATCTATACGGTCGGCGGTACGCGACGTCGTAAGCGCTAAGCCATGTCTGCACACGTTGCGGATTGCACGTTGGGTCAGGAGCCCCTGATCGTGACTGATCGTTGCACCGGCTCCGAAGCGCTGACGGTTGCCGATCGGAAGATCATTTCGCAAGGGCTGACCGCGCTCTTGCGTGAACGGTCGGTGGCTTACGAGATCGCGGTGAACGTCGCGCTTTCTCGCGGCATCGCCCGACCTGACGTGCGCGATTTCGGCCTACCCGACATCCTCCGTCTCAGCCGAATGATCTAGCAGAAACCAATGTTGAGTGCGTTTTTGTTACGAGCGCATGTGGAGAAGAAAGGTGACCAAGCAAAGCTCGATCCGGACCCTCTCGGCCGGTTCAATCGGCAACTTCGGCGAGATCTATGACTTCGCGGTGTTCGGATTCTCCGTTCCTATTCTGTCGGCTCATTTCTTTCCCGGCAGCGATCGCACCGCAGCGTTACTCAGTACGTTCGCCGTCTACGCCGTTGCGTTCTTCGCGCGGCCGCTCGGCGGGCTCTTGTTCGGCGTCTTGGCCGACAAGGTAGGGCGGGTAAGGGTCATGGCGATGACCGTCTGGTTGATGGCGCTCGGCACCGCCGTGATCGGGCTCTTGCCGACGTACGCGAGTATCGGCATTGCAGCGCCCGCGCTGCTGGTCTTTTGCCGCATTGCTCAGGGGCTTGCGCTCGGTGGTGAGACGACGGGCACGACCAGCTTCATTCTCGAATCGGCGCCAGACGACCGCAGAGGCGGCTGGATCGGCCTGACCTTGATCTTCTCGCATCTGCCAAATGCGTTGGTGGCAGGACTCTTGATCGGCCTTCAGTTCGCCGCCGGTGCAAGCGCGTATGCCGATTGGGTCTGGCGTGTTCCGTTTCTTGCGGGCGGGCTGATCGGCATCGTCGGCTTCTGGCTGCGGCGCAATCTCGATGAACCGGACGAGTACAAACAGGCGACACGCCGATCGGGTTCGAAGCATCCTCTTCGCACCGCGATTCGCGAGGGCGGCCTCAGGGGCATGCTGAACGTGGCGATGATTCAGCCGATACAGACCGTCGGATCCTACTTGCTGCTGGGATTCATGTACACGTTCCTGGTTCGGGTGGCGAAGCTCGACCCGACATCGGCGCTCATCACGAACGCGGTGGCCATCGTCGTCCTGTCGTTCATGATTCCGCTCGGCGGCGTATTGAGCGACCGGCTCGGGCGCAAGCGTATTCTGTCCTTCGGCGCCGCGTGGCTCGCGTTCGCGGCTTATCCGGGCGTGTACCTTGCCGCGAGCGGGACCGTCACGGGCGCGCTTGCCGGTCAGCTTTTGCTGGTAGTCGGGGTTGGGCTATATGGAGGTGCGTGCTTCGTTGCCGCGCCCGAATTCTTTCCGACTGCCTTTCGGGCCACCGGCCACGCGATCTCTTATCAGGCCGCAGTGGCGGTCTTCGGCGGAACGACGCCTTTTATCGGAACACTGTTGGTTCAGGCCTTCGGTTCACCGCTCGCGCCGGCTTATTACGTGACGTTGGTTGCCGTAGCTTGTCTCATCCTGGTTCAGTTCGTGCCGGAAACAAGAGGCGTGAGTCTGCGTACCGCTGCCAGTACGACGCCGAGCGAGGGCGCTTCGCGCGTCGCACATGACCTGAGATAAGGTTAGGACGGTTGATCGAGACGATAAGTCTTGATCGCGTTATTGCGAAAGATCTTGCGCCGGTCAGCGTGCGACAGGTGCTGCGTGGCGCGGTCGACGATATCAACCCATTGCCCGTAGCTTGCCGCGAGTTCCAGCACAGGCCAGTCTCCGCCGAAAAGCACCCGATCCACGCCGAAGCGGTCGATCGCGTGATCAATGAGGGGCAGCACCTGGTCCTCGCTCCATGTCGCATGATCGGCCTGCGTTAATAAACCGGAGAGTTTGCAGGCGACGTTGGGCAGCGACGATAGCTCCCTCAAACCCTCGCGCCACCGAGCGAGCCGATTCTCCTTCACCTCGGGCTTGCCCATGTGGTCCAGGACGAACGACACAGATGGGCATCTGCTCACCATCTCGATCGTATGCTCGAACTGATGCGGGTCGATGCAGATATCGAAGGAAAGATCGTACTTCGGCAATAGGTTGACGGCTTCGAGAAAGTCGCGCTGCAAGATGACCGTCGAGTCCGGCATGTTCTGAATAAGACGGCGTATGCCGCGAACCGCGTGCAAATCCGACAGACGCGCCATCTCCGGCTCCATGGACAAGCCCCTTTCCATCGGCAGGCAGGCGATGCACCCCATGATGCGCCCGTCATCGACGGACGCGGAGGCGATCCATTCGGCTTCATCGAGATAGAACGGCATGTCTACATCGGCTTCGACAAAGACAAAACCTTCAACGTGATGGGGCTTCGAAGCGCTCGCCAGATCGTCGGCCGTCCAGTCGCGGTCGAGCTTCGCGGCGCCGGTCGCCCACGACGAACCGCCCGACCACGAATAGCCGAAGCGCTTCCGGTCGAGCAAATGGATATGCGAGTCGATGATAGGGAAGTCGATCATTGTGGATAGTCCCTTGTAGCACGAACATGGACAACGCTTTCACAAGCCAAGGTGATCCTTTCCCGCGAGCCACGCAATCAAATGTTCACGGAAGCCCTCGGCGGCGGGAGACGCATCGCGAGTCGAGGAGTGGTAAAGGCAGACCTGACGCATGACTTCAGGCTGAACGATCTGGCGCATTACGAGGCCGAAGCGCCGCCCGAGCAGGCCGACGTAAGCGGGCGCGATCACAAGCCCGAGTCCTTCGGCTGCCATGCCGAAAGCCGTGCTAATGTTCTCGACGATCTCGACCGGCGTAATGCGATCATTCGCATCGTATTCGCCGTGCGTGAGCAAGATGGTGCGCTCATAGTCTCGCCCGGCGACGACCAGCGGATAGTGCCTCAATTCAGCCCATGAAATCTCCTCGCGTTCTGCCAACGGATGCCCGGCTGCGAACCACACTACCCACGCGCTCTTGAAGAGATCGAGCCGCGCGACACTATCGCTTACAGACTGATCCGGTCCGACGGCTAGGTCGACTGCGGCGCTCCTGACGCTATCGACTAGATTCTCTACTGACGTGTCCCGTATACGCACGAGCACCTTGGGTTGGGACCCTGCGTAAGCCTTGACCGCTGCTGGCAGAATCGTGCTCGCCAGAATAAGCGGCGCGGCCACACGAACAATGCCGGCTGCACGATTACGAATGTCGTCCGCCGCTGCCTGCGCGAGATCCATATGCGCGAGCACGCTTCGAGCCGAGCGATGAAACTCGCGGCCAGCGGGAGACAAGGAAACGCTGCGAGTCGTGCGATCGAAAAGCCGGAAGCCAATCGAGGACTCCAGTTCGCCGACGAGCTGACTGACGGCGGATGCAGACAGATTAAGACGCTCTCCGGCTTTGGAGAAGCTCCTGACATCGGCTACGGTCACGAACGCCGAGAGTTGTCGTGGCGTGAATCGAGGAAGGGACATGAACCGCGCGATGCATCGCATTATTAACTGTTTCTTAAGAATACCTCACGATTCATTGCTTGTTCATCGGTGTATCTCCTATCAGACTGATGCTCAGCCAGTTTGCGGAACCGAGAGACCATCACATGAACGAGCATAACCCTTCTGAACACGCTGATTCGCAATCTATCCAGCCTGTCGGCGATCTTTGCCATGTCTTCTCCAACCACGTTGCAGATACCCGGTTCGAAGACCTGTCGCAAGAAGCCGTCGAAGCGGCCAAGAAGTCCATTCTCGACATCATCGGTGTCACGCTCGCCGGCAGTGGCATGGAGCCTGCGGTACGCGGCGTCGCCGACGTTATCCTGGATGCAGGCGGGCGACCGGAAGCTTCCGTTCTCGGGTTCGGTGGTAAAGCGCCGGCGCAGTCGGCCGCGTTTGCTAACGGCGTCATGGCGCACTGCCTCGATTTCGACGATCAGACGCCCTGGGGCGCGCATCCCGACAGCTCCGTCGTTCCGGCTGTGCTTGCACTCGCCGAGCGCAAAGGACGGGTCTCCGGGCGAGATCTCATCACAAGCGTTGCGCTGGGACAAGACCTGTTCGTGCGTCTGCGCTGCAACGTTCAATGGCGACAGGACTGGAATCTCTCGTCTGTCGTCGGCGCATTCTCGGCTGCTTCGGCGGCGGCCTATGTCCAGGGGCTGAGTCGCGAGCAGATTGCGCATACGCTCGGCATTGCGAGCATGCAGTCGAGCGGGACGATGCAGGTCATCTTTGGCATCGGCAGCGATCTGCGCGGAATGTACGCCGGGTTCACGGCACAGGGGGCGGTGATGTCGGTGCTGCTCGCACAGAAGGGCATTACGGGAATCGCGGAACTGTTCGAGGGAAAGGCAGGCATCTTCAACGTCTACTTCGGCGGAAAGTACGACCGGGAAAAGATGGTCGACGGTCTGGGCAAGGCGTATCTCGGGGCCTCGATGTTGTACAAAGCGTGGCCGGCCGTCGGGAACGTGCACACATACATTCACGCCACCATCGATTTGATGAAAGAGCATCAACTGAAGGCGAGCGATATCGAGCAGATCAAGGTCTTCGTCGGAGATTTCCATCAACGCATGTGTTATCCGCTGGAGCAGCGACGCGCGCCCGCGACCCTCGTGGACGCGAAGTTCAGCCTTCCATTCTGCGTCGCGCTTGCAGCGGCGCGCGGACAAATCCGTATCGCTGATTTCAGCGCAGCAGCGTTGCGCGATTCGGAGGTGCTTGCAATCTCTCAGAAGGTCGTTCCGGTAGAAGACAGCAGCCTCGACTGGAAGGTAAAAATTCCGGACGGTCGCATGGAAATCGTGACCCGCGATGGGCGTCGCTTGGTACGGGTCGGCGACAACGTGCCGGGAAGCCCTGAAGCACCCATGTCATGGGACGCGCTCGCCACTAAATTTCGCGATTGCGCTTCGGTTGTGGCGAGGCCGCTTGCGACAGAGCGAATCGAGCAAGCGATCAACCTCGTGCGCAACCTCGAGTCGCTAGAGGATTCGACGCTGTTGTTCAACGCAGTCGTCTAATCGCAGGCTCATACATCAACAGGGAGACACAGCAGCATGAAGCGATTCGAAGGAAAGGCGGTGGTCGTGACGGGCGCTGCCAGCGGTATTGGAGCGGCGTGCGTGCGCCGGTTGTGGGAAGAGGGCGCGTCGGTGGCGCTGGCGGATCAGGATCAGGTCGGAATCGACAAGCTCGTCACCGAGTTGCACGACGACGCTCGCATCTTCGCCGCAAAGCTCGACGTGTCGGATGCAGAACAGGTGCGGCAGTTCATCGCTGGGGCGCAACAAAAGCTCGGGAACTTGCACGGTCTGATCAATTGCGCTGGCATCAAGGGTGTGGGCAACGTGCTGGATTGCGAGTCTGAGAACTGGAAGAACGTGATGTCGGTGAACCTCGACGGCACTTTCCTCATGTGCCAGGCGTTTGCCCGCGCGGTTCAACATGACAACACGTCACGCGCCATCGTGAACATTTCGTCTGGAGCGGGAATCATGGGTGTGCCGAACCGGCTGCCCTACGTGGCTTCAAAGTTCGCGGTCTCCGGCATTACGCGCACGATGGGCGCAGAGCTTGGGCCTTATGGAATTCGAGTAAACGCCATCGCGCCTGGCATGATACGCACGCCTTTCACGGCCTACATGTTCGACGATCCGGAGAAGGCCAAGCGTATCCGGGCCGCTCACGCGATAGGTCGCGAAGGTCAGCCCGAGGAAATTGCAGCGGTCGCCGCCTTTCTGTTGACCGATGACGCCAGTTTTATGACGGGCGCCATTGTCTCGGTCGATGGCGGTCAGACGGCGTGCATTCCTTCTGTCTAACGCATGGACCGCGTACAGAAAGGGCTTGGTCCGGAGCCCTCGACGCTCAGTGTATCTTCTTTACTTCGCACGATTACTGGTTTTGTTGCTTTATGCTGCGCGTTTCGAGAACACTTCCTTGAACACAGGCATCGCCGAGAACACGTTCGGCCATCCCGCGTAAAAGGCCAACTGGGTTAGTATCTCGGACGCTTCATCTTTCCTCAAGCCGTTGTCCATCGCGCGGTTCAGGTGGTACGGGATTTGAGCGACCTGACCATTGGCCACAAGTGCGCTTACCGTGACCAGGCTTCGATCGCGCGGCGCCAGCCCCGGTCGTAGCCAGAGGTCACGAAAGAGCGCGTCGGTCGTGTACTGAACGACTCCTGGCGCAACTGCACCGAAGTTCTCCTGGACCATCTGCGCGCGCTGGCTCTCAGCGGATTCGTTTATCGGTAGCAACGTCGCGTCGGCAGGATCAACGTCATTAGCCCGGATGCCGCGCTCATCAAAGATTTCCTTCACTGCGCTTGATGCGGCGGTGGCGTTGGCCCATCCTGAATAGAACGCGAGATGCGCGATCATTTCCGAGATCTCGGTCGGCTTTACGCCGTTGTCCAGCGCGAGCCTGAGCTGGAATGGCATTTCAACAGTCTGGCCACGAGCGATCATTACTGAAAGAGTGACGATGCTGCGGTCACGCGGGGAGAGATGCGGCCGCTTCCAAAGACCGTTAAGCAGGGTCTCAGTCGTGTATCGCTCGAAGGCCGGAGATACTGATTTCAAGTCCGCAAGGGACGGAGGTTGTTGCATCTTGTCAGTCCTTTTCATAGGCGCGCAGGCACAGACGAGGATGGAGGCGCTCACTGCCGCGATTAACGGCAGGAGCCGGCAGCAGCGGTCAGGGCTGACGGTATTGCTCCTCAGTGACCTGTTCGAACCAGTTGACATTCTTGTCATCGAGTGCCTCTTGAAGCGCTACATGCGTTACACCGTGGTCGACGTCGCGCCGTGCCAGTGTTTGACGCCAGCAGAAATCGACACAACGTCGCCAGCGACGATTTGCTGGCGTTCCTGCCCCCATTGCTGAACTCAGCCTCTCCCAGACGTAACGATGAGGGTCTGCCCTAGCGGATGCGTATGCCAAGCAGTGCGAGAGCCCGGCTCGAATGTAACCATGCCGCCTGACAGGCGAGAGGGCGCGTTCGACTGAAAGAGCGGGTCGATGCGAACTTGCCCCATGAAGCGCTGCGCTATGCCCTGTACAGAGGGTTTCGATCCGCTATGTGAAACCGTCACGCCCGCGGGATCAACGTCACTCGCTGATGCGGCCAGCGAAACCCACGCGAAGGCGGAGACAACGATGGCTTTCGGGAGGCCTTTCATTGCGCTTCGCCGCCGCCGAGATACTGCTCGTCCGTCACCTTGTCAAGCCAATCGACGTTCTTTCCGTCAAGCGCTTCCTGGATGGCGATATGGGTCATCGCGGTCGTCGATGTCGCGCCATGCCAGTGCTTGTGGCCGGGCGGGCACCAGATGACATCGCCCGCACGAATTTCGACACGCGGCTCGCCTTCGCATTGCGTCCAGCCGCATCCGGCTGTCACCAGGAGTGTCTGACCGAGCGGGTGCGTATGCCAAGCGGTACGCGCGCCGGGCTCGAAGGTCACACTCGCGCATGATACCCGGGCCGGCGGGGGAGGAGCATTAAGCGGATCGATCCGCACCGTGCCTGTGAACCATTCCTCTGGTCCTTTCATCGACGGCTGTGATCCAGCGCGTTTAAGTTGCAAGTTTCTCTCCCAAAAAGTCGGTTTACCGACAAAGAACGTTGCCTCAATTCCTCAATCGATTACTCGCTCGACGGTGGCGTTGAACGACGCCGCCTTTCGAAGCGCATCTAGCCCCGACACAATGTTTCCCAGATTGACGAGCGATTTCGAGTAGCCAAAGTCCTTGTAAAACAGCGCAAGATTGCCCCACGGCGCGTAGTAGGCGACGGTGCCTTCGGACGGATCAAAGCCGTCCGGTGCGTCTTGCGTCGCTAGCTTTCGCGGGGGATAGGCAATCTTCTCGGTGGCGTGATAGTCCTCGAAGTTGAGCGTCAAAGGCAATTGTGCGACAAGGTCGCGGCTGCTCGGATTGTCCTTCAGATCTGCGATGATCGTTTGGCCATCGAACTTGATCGATATTTTCATGACTCGCTCCTGAGGTCGGACCTTCGACGGGACGGCGGGCGGACGGCTTGATGGTTGCGCTGATGCCGAGCTAGACACCGCCGGCAGCGTGGAACACAACAAACAACAGATCGCGGCGATCGGTCGTCTCGCGCTGCGCGACGTACTCATGCGATTCCCATCAGAATTTTATCGAGCGTGATCGGATAATCGCGCACGCGTACACCGGTAGCGTTGTAAAGCGCATTGGCGATCGCTGCGCCCACGCCGCAAATGCCGAGTTCACCCACGCCTTTCGCCTTCATAGGCGAGGAGGTCGGGTCTGCTTCGTCAAGGAACACCACTTTCTGATGCGGAATGTCGGCATGGACCGGCACCTCATAAGCAGCTAAATCGTGATTGATGAACATGCCGTAGCGTTTGTCCACCACGAGGTCTTCCATGAGCGCTGCGCCTACCCCCATCGTCATCGCACCGATAACCTGACTTCTGGCGGCCTTGGGATTCAGAATTCTGCCCGCTGCACAAACGGCGAGCATGCGACGCACGCGAATCTCGGCGGTGGCCGCATCAACGCCGACTTCGACGAAGTGCGCACCGAAGGTCGATTGTTGAAAACGCTTTGCGAGATCGCCGTATTCCATGGTGCCTTCGACGACGATTTCGCCGGAAGATGCTGCTTCGGCAAGCCGCACATTGCGCCCGTCCGAACGCACGCGCTCGTCCGCGAAGACGACATCCGTACCGTGCATTTCAAGCCTGGTAGCAACTGCTTCACGGAGCTTCATGCAGGCAGCATAGACACCCGCCGTTGAGCTGTTCGCGCCCCACTGGCCGCCCGAGCCGGAAGAAACGGGAAACGTCGAGTCGCCGAGGCGTACAGAAATCTTGTCAAGCGGCAGTCCCATCATCTCAGCCGCCGTCTGCGCAATGATCGTGTACGTCCCGGTGCCGATGTCGGTCATGTCGGTTTCAACCGTCACGAACCCTCGACGATCAAGCCTTACTCGTGCACCGGACTTCATCGAAATATTGTTTCTGAACGCCGAGGCGGTGCCCATGCCAACCAGCCAGCGGCCGTCGCGTACTTGCCCTGGGCGGGCGTTACGCTTCTCCCAGCCAAACTTTTGGGCGCCCACCCGGAAGCACTCGATGAGTTGACGCTGCGAGAAGGGCCGTTCGGGCTGTTCCGGATCGACCTGGGTATCGTTGATATTGCGGAACTCGATCGGGTCGACCTTGAGTTGTTCCGCCAGCTCATCCATCGCGACTTCAAGGGCCATCAGGCCCGGCGCTTCGCCGGGTGCGCGCATCGCGTTGCCCTCAGGTAAATGCAGGGTAGCAAGACGCATCGCCGTCATGCGATTCGCCCCCGCATAAATGAGGCGCGTCTGGCCGACGGCGGTCTCGGGTTGCCCATTTGGTTGGTCACCGGACCAGCTTTCATGCGCTATAGCCGTGATTTTTCCGCTCTTGTCTGCACCGATGCGGATGCGCTGGATGGTCGCCGGTCGATGTGTCGTATTGTTAAACATGAGCGGGCGCGTGAGCGCGACCTTCACGGGGCGCCCCACGGCCTTTGCGCCAAGCGCGGCCAGCAGCGCGTCGCTGCGCACGAAGAGCTTGCCGCCAAATCCTCCGCCGATATAAGGCGAAATGAGGCGCACGTTCTTGCGGGGAATGCCGAGTGTCTTGGCGACGTCCCCTGCTCCCCACGCAATCATCTGGTTCGAAGTCCACAGCGTCAATTTGTCGCCGGTCCATACCGCGATAGACGCGTGCGGTTCCATCATCGCGTGGCTCTGATCGGGCGTGGTGTAAGTCGCATCAAGGCGCATTGGAGCCACGGAGAACGCGGTATCGAAATCGCCCGTGCGCGTCGCCGGTTCGCCCCAGTAACCGCTCCCAGCCATGCCAGCCGTGTCTTTCGCTGCGGCGAGATCGTAGCTTCCGCCCTCGGCGACATAGTCGATACGTATCTTCTGGGCCGCGTCGCGAGCCTGTTCGAAGGTGTTGGCCACGACCAATGCGATCGCCTGGTGATAGTGATCGATTTGCGGCCCACCTAGCAGCTTGACCGTGTTGAAGTCACCCTTTGTTAAAGTACCGGCGCTTTCGGCCGTGACGATTGCAACCACCCCAGGCGCCGCTTTCGCGGCTGCGAGGTTCATCGACTTGATGCGTCCGCGCGCGATGGCGGCGCCCACAACGAAACCATAGGCAGGATCGCGGGTTGAGTCGTGCCATTCGTATGCATAGGTCGCGGTGCCGGTCACCTTGTGACGTCCGTCGATGCGGTCCGTCGCATGACCGATGTGTTTTAGGCGGTCGATCGGATTATCGGTGGCGGGGGTATCGAACTTCATTGGCTCACCTCCTTCGCTTCGGTCAGTACCGCATCGAGCGTGCGCTCTGCCAGCGTTACCTTGTACGCGTTCTCGCGTGTCGGCTTGGCATCGGCCATGAGACGCGACATCACAGCGCGCGCGCCATTCGGAAGTTCTGCTTCAGCCGCTTCGATGCGCCAGGGCATCGGCGCCACGCCGCCGAGCGCAACGCGGCCCGTGCCATCTTTGCGCACGATCGCGGCGACCGATACCAGCGCAAATGCATACGACGCCCGGTCACGAACCTTGTGATAGATGTGCGTGCCGCCAATGGGCTTGGGCAGCGTGACACTCGTGATCAGCTCTGCGGGTTCCAGCGCGTTCTCCAGATGCGGCGTCTTGCCTGGAAGGCGGTAGAAATCGGCGATGGGTATGTTTCTCTCCGTGCCATCCGCGCGAACGGTGTTGATGGTCGCGTCAAACGCTCGCAATGCAACGGCCATGTCGCCTGGATAGGTGGCGATACAGGCATCACTGCCACCGATCACGGCCAAGGACCGGCTGCTTCCTTGTAGCGCCGGACAGCCGCTACCGGGCGCGCGCTTATTGCACGGGAGGTTGGTGTCGTAGAAGTAGGGGCAGCGCGTGCGTTGAAGCAAGTTGCCCGCGGTCGTCGCCTTGTTCCTGAGTTGACCCGACGCACCGGCAAGTAATGCCCGGGAAAGCAAGGGATAGTCGCGCCGCACAGTCTCATTCGCCGCGAGATCCGTGTTGCGCACGAGCGCGCCAACTTGCAGCCCATCGTCTGGCGTGGTCTCGATTCGATCGAAGCCAAGCCCATTGATATCGATGAGATGAACCGGCGTCTCGATCTGCAGCTTCATCAGATCGAGCAGATTCGTGCCTCCGGCGACGAACTTCGCACCCGGTGTCTGCTGGGCGGCAGTTGCGGCGGCGGCGGGCGTCGATGGGCGCTCGTAGGTAAACGGTTTCATGCCTGGCCTCCCGCGACTTCGGTCATCGCCTCGGCGATGTTGGAGTAGGCCCCGCAGCGACAGATGTTGCCGCTCATGCGTTCGCGCATTTCCATGTTGGTCGGACGAGGCGGAGCCAGCAGGTCCGTACTGACGTGGCTGGGGACACCGGCCTTGATCTCATCGAGCACCGCGACGGCGGAGCAGATCTGCCCGGGCGTACAGTAGCCGCACTGAAAGCCGTCGTGCTTGACGAACGCCGCCTGCATGGGATGCAGGTTCGCCGGTGTGCCGAGGCCTTCAATGGTGACGACGTGGCTGCCCTGATGCATCACTGCAAGTGTCAAACACGAGTTGATGCGCCGTCCGTCGACGATCACGGTGCAGGCGCCGCATTGCCCATGATCGCAGCCCTTCTTGGTGCCGGTCAGATGCAAATGTTCACGCAGCGCATCGAGCAACGTCGTGCGGGTGTCCAGCGACAGTTCGCGCGGCACGCCGTTTACATGCAGCATGACCTTCGATGCCGATACTACGGTGGCGGCACTCGCCGGGGGTGCTTCGGCGGACATGCTGGAAATCGACAGCGAACCGCTGGCGATTGTGGCAGCGCCCATTCCTGCGAGTTTTAGAAGACTTCGCCGAGTGATGTTCAGATTGTCTTCCGCGGCGTTGCAATTTGCGGCGACGCCGTCGTCGTCAACGTGCTGGCTACTAACGTTCATGTATTTCGCTCCTGGAAACGCGCGCACGGCGGCGAGCGTGCTCAATCCTCCAACTATAAGGGCGCTAAGCCGGCCGATTCATGATCCGTATTCATAAGCCCGATGAGTCTTCGGGGATTAATCCCATTGACAGCCTGCTGTAAATTAGCGCCTTGGTCGAGCCTTTTGCTTCGCAAAGGCGCCGCTCTCACCGCATCTAAGCATTAATTTTCTTTACAATGACCCGATCCACCCTATCGAACAAACAGGTATGGGGCGCTGTGCTTTCCATGTCGCTCTGTGCCTTCGCCCTCGTCGCATCAGAGTTCTTGCCCGTCAGCCTTCTGACGCCCATCGCACATGAGCTTTCCCTAAGCGAAGGGCAGGCGGGGCAGGCGATTTCTGTGTCGGGATTTTTTGCGGTTCTGACGAGCCTTTCTGTGTCATCGTTGACGCGGCGTCTTGACCGAAAGAAGGTGATTCTCACGCTGACGGCGCTGATGGTAGCCTCGGGCATTCTCGTGTCCGTGGCGCCCACTTACACTGTCTTGATGCTCGGGCGCGCACTCCTCGGTGTCTCCATAGGCGGATGCTGGTCGATGTCCACCGCCGTGATGATGCGCATTGCACCCGAGGCTTTCGTGCCGCGTGCGATCGCAGTAGTACAGGGCGGCAGTGCGCTCGCGACGGCAGTCGCCGCGCCCGCCGGAAGTTTCCTTGGCTCGATCATTGGATGGCGAGGTGCCTTTTTCTGTGTCGTGCCGCTTGCCGCCATTGCGCTTATCTGGCAAGCGCTCACCTTACCGAAACTACCCGCGCAGCGCCAAGCGCAGACTAGGCGCGGCGTACTTCAAATAATCAGCGACCGTCAGGTCTTATGCGGGGTCGGCGCTGTCGCTCTGTTGTTTATGGGGCAATTCTCGCTGTTCACCTACTTGCGTCCCTTTCTTGAGACGGTGACGAAGGTGGACGTGTCAATTCTGTCTTTCATGCTGCTCGTGATCGGCGCCGCAGGGTTGGGCGGCACAGTTTTCGTCGGCTCGATAATCAAACGGAATCTGCATGGCGTGTTGATCACGATTCCCTTGCTTATGAGCGGCATTGCCGTCGCGCTAATGTTTTTTGGCGAATCGGTTGCGACGACCGCGGTATTGCTGGCCGCATGGGGTTTGATCGCTACCTCAGCACCCGTCGGTTGGTTCACGTGGCTATCTGAAACGCTCCCCGGCGATGCAGAAGCCGGCGGGGGCCTGATGGTGGCGGTTATCCAGCTTGCTATCACGCTCGGCGCGACGCTCGGCGGCCTGCTTTACGACAGCAGCGGATATCGCGCGACGTTTGGTCTCTCAGCCGGGCTGCTTCTCGCCGGTGCGGTGCTGGCGGCGGTCGCATCGCGCGTTCGATGCGAAAACGTAGGTAGGGCGGGGTCACGCGTTGCGGGGCAAGCTTAGCTAGCCCCAAGCCAGTAGCCCGACTTTACAGCGGCTGTTTCAACGCTTCCAAGACGACAGAGAATGCTTTTGAACTCTGACGTCGGCTCGGGTAATAGGCGTGAAGGCCCGGAAACGCCGGGCACCAGTCGCGCATCACCGGCCGCAATTCACCGCTCTGGATGTGCGGTAGCACGGCGTCCTCGGGAACAAACGCCAAACCGTAGCCGTCGATCGCGGCCCGGATCATTTGCGGTTGCGAGTTGAAAATGGTCTGTCCACTCACGCGGGTTTGAACCGAACGCTTTCCTTTCTGAAGTTCCCAGGCATAAAGACCTTTGGTCGTCGTCAGGCGCAGCGCGATGCAGTCGTGCTTGAGCAGGTCTTCTGGCGAGCGTGGCAAGTGCCGGCGTTCGAAATACGCAGGCGAGCCGACGATGGACATACGAATGTCCGCGCTGATGCGCACGGCGATCATATCTTTGGCAACCTGATCGCCAAACCGTATGCCCATGTCGTATCGGTCCTCCACGATGTCGACGAGCCCATAGTCGACTGTCATTTCCACCTGTATTTCCGGATAGTCGCGCAGCACCCGGCGCACCTTCGGCCAAACGATGGCGTCGATCGCATGATCAGTGGCGGTGATGCGAACGATGCCTGCAGGTCTTTCCCTTGACTCTGACAAGGCCAACAGTTTGGCATCGATTTCCTCGACCCGCGGTGCGGCGGTTCGAAAGAGGTCCTCTCCGGCTTCGGTCATCGACACACTGCGTGTCGTCCGGGTGAGCAAGCGAATGCCCAGCCGCGATTCAAGATCACGAATCGTATGGCTCAGTGCGGATTGGGAGACGCCAAGCTTCGCGGCAGCACGTGTAAAGCTGCGCTCCCGCGCGACTGCGAGAAAGACGAGGATGTCGTTGAAGTTTTCACGTGCCATTGCGCCAGGCGCCCGCTGTAGTCGAATTTCAACTCGCGCACCGAATTCTTCGTGCGCGAACCTGCTGCTCCGCGCCCCAGACTCATGAGGCGGGGTCATGACACAAGCGGTGCTTCGCCACTTTAATCAGACACGGTCATGAATGTAAAGCGCTTCAACGAATTGCGCATTCATTGTGGCGAAACCTAGGCAATGTTTAAGGGTAACCATCTGATGCGAAAGTTGTTAGCGACAGTCTGCGACGTCCAATCATGCAATTACGTGATGTCGACGTTGAAGATGAATGGCCACGGCCGCGGCGCAGCCAACTATCACGGCGCTGGCCAGGAACACTGAACGCAGGCCGGCGTGTCCGCCGACCCATCCAAGGAAGGGGCTGCCCAGAGCCATCGCCACATCTAGAAAGGCCGTATAGAGACCCATCGCCATGCCGCGATTGTTGGGCGCTATCGTGCGAACTGCTTCAACGCCTAGCCCGGGGTAGACGAGCGAATAGCCGACGCCCGAAAGGGCGGCACCTAGTGTGCTGAGTTAGAAGTTCGTTGAATCAAGTTTTTGGTCGCTCAGGAATGACGAAGTGTTGGTTAAAGAGCCG
>FCOD02000045.1 GCA_001544655.2 Caballeronia turbans | reverse complement strand
ACAACCTGCTGAAGACGGCGGCGGGCAGCGGCATCGCCATCGGGCCGATTCTGCTCGGCGCCGCGAAGCCGGTTCACCTGCTGACGTCGTCGGCGACGGTGCGGCGGATCGTCAACATGACGGCGCTTCTCGTGGCGGACACTGCGGCGTCCGACGTGGCTTAACTTGCGCTGAATTTCAGCCATACCGAGGGTCGAGGCTGGGCCTCGACCCCTCAAAAGACCTGCACATACAGGCCTCTGAATAGTGCACTGCACTGCTGTCGGCGATAACCCGAAGTGCATATGCCGCCTATTGCCAAAAATGCCGTAGCCCCTGTAGGTCGCGTGGTACCGGCCCCGATACCGCCCTGTCAAATCAATTTAGTTTCGCTGGCCAGAAGCAACCGCGCTTAGCAACCTCCGCTCCGAACTCCTTCGCCACCATGGCCCGGGCGTGGCGTCTAACGACGGCCACGCCTTTATGCTTTCTGCGCTGTGTCGTTCGCTTGTACGATCGGCAATCCCATCCGTCGGCTTTGAAGCAGTTGCTGACGTTTGAATGACCGCAGTTTGTCGAGAGTAGATGTCTGCTTATGGCCGAGGGACTAAACCGCTCGCGCGGTAGGGGCTACGGTCCGACGCTGGTGGTCAGGGAGAGGCCGGTCACCCGGCTTTATGTTGGCGAATGAGGCAATCCGCCTCGTTCTTCAACAGGAGCCGAATCATGACCTCCTTACCGACAAACGCCAGCCCACTGCGCCAGCGCATGATCGACGATATGCGCATGCGCCAGCTTGCCCCCAAGACGCAGGACATCTACCTGCACATCGTGCGTGAGTTCGCCCGTTTTCTCGGGCGCTCGCCTGACACGGCCACCGTCGAGGACCTGCGCCGCTACCAGCTCTATCTGGTCGACCACGGCACATCGGCCGTGTCGCTGAACCACGCGATCACCGGCCTGAAGTTCTTCTTCAAAGTCACGCTCGACCGGCCCGAGCTGATGGTCAGGATGCAACCGGTGCGCGTGCCCCGCATATTGCCCGTCGTGCTCAGCCCCGACGAAGTGCGGCGGCTCATCGAGGCCGCCGGTAACCTGAAGCACCAAACCGCGCTGTCGGTCGCGTACGGCGCGGGGCTACGCGCCAGCGAAGTGGTGGCGCTGAAGGTCACCGACGTCGACAGCGAGCGCATGACACTGCGTATCGAGCAGGGCAAGGGCCGCCGTGACCGCTACGCGATGCTCTCGCCGGTGCTGCTCGAACGTCTGCGTGTGTGGTGGCGCGTGGCCCGTGCGCAGGGCAAGATGCTCGATGGTGGGTGGCTGTTTCCCGGACTCGATCCGCTCGATCAGTTAAGCACGCGACAGTTGAACCGTGCCATTCATGCCGCCGCCGAGACTGCGAACATCGACAAACGTGTGTCCATGCACACGCTACGCCATAGCTTTGCGACACATCTCCTCGAACAGAAGGTGGATATCCGCGTGATCCAGGTGCTGCTCGGCCATGCAAAGCTCGAGAACACCGCGCTCTACGTCCAGGTGGCCACCGACCTGCTGCACGAGGTCACCAGTCCGCTGGACCGTCTGCCCTCAGAGTAGACCCGCGGGCTGTAACGCCTCATGCTGGAGGTTGCGGACATCTTCCGCAGCCACGGGCCAGCGTGGCGAGCCACGACACACTTGAGCCTGGGGCAGCTGAAGGTCATGTCGGCCATCGAACGGTGCCGCACGGCGGCACTGGGCGGACATGTGCTGCGCTGTTCAGGCTGCACAAGGACCGAGGTGTCCTTCAACTCGTGCCGAGACCGGCATTGCCCGAAGTGCCAGGCCAGCGCCGCACACCGCTGGCTAGAGGCGCGTCAGGCCGATCTGCTACCCGTCGAGTACTTCCACGTCGTCTTCACGCTGCCCGCGCAAATCAGCGCGATCGCCTGGTACAACAAGCGGGTCATCTACGGGCTGCTGTTCGACATCGCCGCCGACACGCTGCGCACGATCGCCGAGGATCCCAGGCATCTCGGCGCCCAGATCGGCGCCACGCTCGTACTGCACACTTGGGGATCGGCGCTCACGCATCACCCGCATGTGCACGGCATCGTCCCCGGTGGCGGGCTGTCGCCTGACGGTGAACGCTGGATCGCCTGCCGGCCCGGCTACTTCCTGCCCGTGCGCGTCCTCTCACGCCTGTTCCGACGCCGCTTCCTCGAGGCACTCCAGTCGGTTCACCACCGTGGCGACCTGCAGTTCTTCGGCGAGTACACCGGGCTCGCCGACCCCGCCACCTTTGCCCGATGACTTGCGCCCCTACGTACTTGCGAATGGGTGGTCTACGCCAAGCGCCCGTTCGCCGGACCGAAGGCGGTGCTCGAGTACCTCTCACGCTACACGCACCGCGTCGCCATCTCCAACCAGCGCCTGGTCGCCGTCGATGAGCGTGGCGTGACGTTCCGCTGGAAGGACTACCGTGCGAAGGGACGCACCCGCTACAAGACCATGACCCTCGAAACCGGCGAATTCATGCGCCGCTTCCTGCTCCATGTGCTGCCCGGTGGTTTCCATCGGATCCGCCACTTCGGGCTGCTCGCCAACCCGGTGCGCCGCGCCAATCTCGCAAAGGTGCGCGAACTGCTGCACGTCGAACCCGAGATCAGCCCGTCGCCGGACGACGCCATCATCGAAACCCGCCCCGTCTTCATCTGTCGGCACTGCGGCGCACCGATGGTCGTCATCGAAATCCTCGCGCGCAGCGCCCCGATCCGCGCACCGCCAATGCGCCGGGATCCGACATGAACCCCACGGTTCCTCGACCTGCCTGTCGAACGTTGGCTCCGCGGCAACGCGGCCCAAGGATGGAAGCCTGCGCGTGTCGCTACGCGAAGCGCTTTGCCCGGCCGCCTCATCATCGCGAATGCACGACTAAACCACTTCGCTACGGCGTCAGCGTCCCTCCGGCACCCCGCCTGAGCGTGCCGCATCCGGCACCACTGACCATTCCGGTCTATCAATCGCCATAGCCGCGAACCCTCCAACCGCAGTGGGGCACTCCGCGGTTTCCTCCATCGGGCTTATTCGACGCCTGCCGACATGCGCGGCGGCACGCACATTTCTGCGGCCGATGGCAGGCATCGAATAAACCTTAACGAGCGGCGACGTCCTCGAAGACCTTCACTTTCGGGCGATCTTCGGGGACATCAAGTACGGTTACCGGCCTGCGCTCAGTTCCTCCTGCCGCCGCACTCGCGCATCTTCCTCAAGACGTGTCGCTTCGAGTTCCTGCAGAACGCCGTCGAGGTCCACAGGACGCGTGTCGGCTTCGATGCGACCGGTCAGTTCGGCCTCGACATGCAGCCGCCCTGCCTCGAAAAGCGCCCAGATCTCCGTCCCATAACTCGCGGTGAGTATTTGCGGTGCAAACCGTCCGAAGTACGCGGCCAGGTTGTCGACGTCTCGCTTGAGCATGGAGGCAGCTTCGTTGTTTCCGGATGCGTCGACGGCCTGCGGCAGATCAATGATCACCGGCCCGTCTGCTGCCAGGAGGATGTTGTATTCCGACAGGTCGCCGTGAATTACGCCCTCGCAGAGCATGCGGACAACCTGGTTCAGCAGCAACGCGTGCAGTTCGAGGGCGCGGGCTTCGGTCAGCTCGACGTCGTTGAGCCGTGGTGCGACGTCACCCACCTCGTCGATCACCAACTCCATCAGCAACACGCCGTCGGTACAAATATAGGGTTGCGGCACGCGCACACCTGCGTTGGCGAGCCGGAACAGCGCGTCCACTTCAGCGTTCTGCCATGACGCTTCCTGCATCTGACGGCCGTAGCGCGTACCTTTTTCCATCGCCCGCAACTGCCGGCTGTTCTTGACCTTGCGACCGTCCCGATACGACGCTGCTTGCCGAAAACTGCGTTGCTTCGCGTCCTTGTAGACCTTGGCGCAACGCGTCGATTCGCCGCAGCGCACGACATAGACTGTCGCCTCCTTGCCGCTCATCAACTGGCCGATGACTTCGTCGATAAATCCTTCTTCGAGAAGCGGCGCAAGCCGTTTGGGCATTTTCATACGATCGTCGCCCGCGGTTCGTGAAACGTGCATTCCACGCGCGTGGATCGTGAATGGCCCGCTAAGGTATGCGAGACCAACAAACCGATGAATCGAGAAGCTGTTGCCGGCGGCCGTAAGCTTTCTACGTGGAAGATGGGTGGAGTCATGCCGGATTATACGGGTGGTCGAGGACGCGCAGGCGAATATCTCCCGGCGACTGCGTAGATGCATTGAGCCGCCTCCAGACAGCTCCCGGCTTGGCACGACAGGCAGCACGCGACCCGTAAGCGACGTTCGCCTCGCAGCCCCTGAGCGTCCGCTTTCTGGTCGAGTACGGCCTATCGAACACCATCGCATGTAGCCCAAGCGTCAAGCGGGGGGAGTTCGCAAACGCCCGTTCTCTTCGCTACATGCAAGTATCACGCGGTATCGCAGCATCTCATCTTCCAGCCACGATGCGAAGGTAGCGAACGGTGCACAGTCGCGCCTCTGTTCTGGAAACATGAGATAGGTCTTCTGCGCATTAATCGCGGCATATCCGCCGATTCGGATCAGTTGGCCGGAAGCAAGTTCCTGTTCGATCAGAACGCGTGGCAGGAGTGCGACCCCAAGTCCCGCGACCGCCGCGCGGATAGCCATGATAAAGAAGTCGAAGAAATGATCGCTACCATCGCGCGCATGTTCAGCCCTTTCCGGTGCGACCGTTTCACTCCACGTCATCCATGCAGCAGGCAAATCGCGCGTGTGGATCCACGGCATGGAAGCGATATCGCAATCGGCATAGTGCTCCGTAAGGGAAGGCGACGCTACCATCCACACTCTATCGTCGGCTAGCAGCACCTTGCTCGCGAGTCCAGGCAACGGCGATTGCTCGAAGTGAATCGCCGCGTCAAAGTTCAGATCCTGAAAGTAGGTCGGTTGATCACGGCCCGTCAGCCGCACCTGAATGTTCGGATGTGCGCAATGAAATCCCGGCAGCCGCGGCACGAGCCATTGAGCGCCGAAGGTCACGCCGACCGCGACGCGCAGCGTCGAACGCTCCCGGTTCGCGACCAGATGCCGGGTGTCTCGGCGAATCTGTTCAAGATTCACCCGTATGCGATGGGCATAGTCGGCGCCGGCATCGGTGAGCACCAGCCTTTGGCTTACGCGCCGGAACAACTCTACGCCGAGACTCGCTTCAAGTTCGTTGACTTTTTTGCAGATGGCGCCGTGCGTCTGTTGCAACTCGGCGGCGGCTTTCGAAAAGCTCTGATGACGCGCCGACGCCTCGAACGCCTGCAATGCCGTCAGGCTGGGAATTCCTCGACGCAATGACACGGGCGGATCTCCATGGAAATTCCGCTCATTTTAGCGCCATGCCTGCGGACGGCACGCGGCGTCGTTCGGGGTCGAGTGCGATCGCTAGCGCGGAGCCGACCGTCATCGCCACGGCGATTGCTATGAATGCGAGCTGGAATGTGCCGGTCGTATCGCGCACCCAGCCGATGAAGTACGGCATCATAAAACCGGACGACACGCCGATGCTCGTGATGAGTGCGATGCCGGCCGCCGCCGCTCGGTCGGTAAGGATACGACTTGGCAATTGCCAGAAAGTGCTGATGCTGCAGAAGCACGCAGAGGTGCCAATCGCGAGCACCGCGACCGTTGCCAGCGGTGACGACAGATATAGTGCGCTCGCGAGCGTCATGGCCGAAAGCATCATCGGCCCTGCGACGTACAGCGCGTGAATACGCTTGTGACTTACGATGCGCCCCCAAACGATCACGCTCACCACTGCTACCGCAAACGGCGCAGACGTGATGAGGCCAATCTGCGTTAGTGAGAGTTGCGAGCCTCCCTTGAAGGTCTTGACTACTTGCGGCAAGAAATAGAGCAGCCCAATGATGCCCGAGTTTATACCGAAGTAAACAATTCCTAGTCCCCACACCTTGAAGTTCGTTAGCGCGCTCCGCGCGTTCCCCGGCTGAATGGCGACCGCCGCGGCTTGTTCTTCGTGTGCGAGCGTCGTGCGAATAGTGTGGCGATCTTCGTCAGACAGACCACGCCAGTCGTGCGGGCCATCGGGCAGGTAGAACCATGCGATCACACCGAGGATGATGGCCGGCAAGCCTTCGAGAAGGATCATCGCGCGCCAGCCGGTTACGCCAAAGACGTTTGCGTGATCCATGATCCAGGTGGAGACCGGCGCGCCGATCATCCCGGTAAGCGGAATCGACATCGTGAAGAGCGACATCATCCAGACACGGTTGCGCGAGGGCATCCACAGTGTGAGGTAGTAGACCATGCCGGGATACAGTCCCGCTTCGAACGCGCCGAGCATAAAGCGCGCAACATAGAGCCATTGAGCGTTCGGCACGAAGCTCGTGAGCGAGGAGAGCAGCCCCCAACTCACGAGTATGCGCGTCATCCAGCGACGCGCCCCGTAGCGATGCATGCACAGGTTGCTCGGCACCTCGCACAGGATATAGCCGAGAAAGAAAAGGCTCGCAGAAAGCCCGTATTGCGCGACCGTCAACCCGAGTTCGGCGTTCATCGTCAACGCCGCATAGCCGACGTTGGCTCGGTCGAGTTGATTGGCGACGTACATTAGCACCATCAGCGGCGCGAGGCGCCACACAATGCGCTTCATCAATTGTGGCGGCAAGGTGCTCTTGAAGTCTGGGGTCTGCATATCAGGTGTCCAGTGCTAGCGTCACGTGCATTTAGCACCGGCCGAATTTCCGTGACAATTCACGAAAAGTATCTCTCCTGTGACGCTTTGGCATGACCTCCTGCCGAGCCTTGTGTCGCGGGCCGTCCGGCACCCCGCTTGACGAAAGCTCACACGACAGTGAGCAAATCGCCATGGACGGCCCGAGTACTGGCGCGACACAATGAGAATCCTGAGGGCTACAGATTCTTTCCCATTACTTTCATTTCCGAAGGTGCCGTATGTGCCTGGCTGACTCGAACGACCACCAAATCCCTACTCCGATCGGTGGCCCGCTTCCAGTGCCCCGTGAGTTTGCCGGCCTGGAGGACGAACGCAGCCATCGCAAGCTTAAGCTCGCGGCGGCCTTCCGTTTGCTCTCGCGCTTTGGACTGACGGAGGGGATCGCTGGGCATGTGACGGTGCGCGATCCCGAGCATCACGACCGGTACTGGGTCAACCAGTACGCGCAGCACTTTTCCACGATTCATCCGGACGACCTCATATGCATCGACGACGCGGGTGTTGTGCATCATGGTACTGGCCCCGTCAATGCGGCGGCGGTCGCGATCCACTGCGGCCTACATCGTGTGAATCATTCGGCAATGGCGGCTGTGCACACCCACACAACTTACGGACGCGCATTTGCGGCACGTGAACGGTTGCTCGCGCCGATCAATCAGGAAGCTTGTTTGTTCTTTGAGAACCACGTTGTCTTCCGCGGAGATATTGTCGTCCTCGCCGCTGACGAGGGTGCGCGCATTGCGCGGACGATGGGCACTTGCAAGGCCGCGATTTTGCTGAACCACGGCTTTCTTACGGTGGGGACCAGTGTGGATTCCGCAGTGTACCGCTTTATTTCGATGGAGCGATGCGCACAAGTTCAGTTGCTCGCCGAGGCAGCCGGCGCGCTCGCTCCCCTCAGCGCCGAGGAAGCACGCGCGACACGCCGACATCTGGCGTCGGACTATGTTGCCTGGTTAGCGTTTCAGGGCTTGTACCGGCAGATACTGCGCGACCACAAAGACTTGCGAGATTATGCGAAGACTTTGCCACAGTAACCAACTGAGCAAAAGTGTCGTCACCGTCGGACGTGAGACAGTCAACAGGCCACGTAGCTAGCGCTGACACATCAGAGAGACTTGGCCAGCGTGCCCTAATCCTGCCCGGGATGCCTCACAGTAATCGGCGTGTCATCGAACACGCTGCTGTCCAGAACGGCATCAGGCTTCGGATAGAGTTCCACGCGCCCATAGCCGGGGACCGCGATCGTATAGCCGCCGTCCAACCTTCGCCTCAGTGCGAAGTTAGGCCCAGAGAAACAGCCTTCGATGACGCCGGGCGCCTCAGCGGTCCGCAGCGCCGTTCCGATCACGTTGATGGCGGGCAGGTCGATGTCATGATGCTGGCAGAACAACGCGCTCCAGGCGCCTGCCGCGAGGACAACAGTGTCCGCTGCTTTCGACTGGACTCCCGTTATCTGCGCCCACTGGACGGTGCGCAATGGATCACTGTCAGCAAGTGAAATCTGGGCGCAAGCGTGATTGCGTCAAATTGCAACCCGCGCTGCGACACATCCACCCCTCACGCCAGCGCAACCCGGCGACGCTGAACCACCGCTCCCGCCTTGCGGCACACCACTTCGAGCCGCTCCCCGGCCGCGGGACGCGGCAGCTTTAAAACCCCATCCCCGATCACTCGCGCCGCATCGAGCGGCCTGCCGTCCACATAAAGTTCAAGCTCGTCGAGCCCGGCCGTCGTCACCGTGAGTTCCGACTTGCCGAGCGTCACGCGAAGGCTCGAATACGGTGCGCCCGCCAGAAACCGCGCGCACCAGTCGATGAGATCGGCGTTGCCGTCGAGCACGTCGCGCCGGGTCATCGCATACGGAATGCCGGCGATGCCGAGGTCTTCGATCGGCACGCCGGCCGCATCGCCGGCACGCACCGCGCGGCGAAATGCCATCGTGAAGCTCACGCCGTCGGGCAGTCGCGGCAGTGCGAAGTCCGTTCCGTCCAGTGCATCGGTCAGGTCATGGCTCGTCCACACGTTCGCGCCGCCCGCGCCGGTCGCCTGGCCCACGCACACGAGCGGCCCGATTTCGTTGTCCACGAAGCCCGCGCAGAAGAGGTCGCCGGACGAGTACGTGTTGGCATCGGCGACGCACACGACCGGCCCGCCATAACGCTGACCGACGTCATCGCACCAGGACGGATCGGTGATCGGCAGCGCCTGCGAGTATCCCTCGCCGGTCGAGATCGCCGATTCGAGCGACGCGATCCACGGTTCGAGCTCCATGCGGTTGAACGCGCTCTTCGCCATCGCGCGCGTCAAGGGCGTGGCAACGAGGCTGAAGCGCGTCGGCTGCACCTTGTTCGGCGTGAAGAGTTGCAAAAGGCGCTCCGCCGCCCAGATCAGGCCGCCAGGATTGCCGCGCACATCGACGATGAGGCCCGTGTCGGGCAACTGTCCGACGAGGCGCGTGACCTCATCAACGAAGGCTTCGTGATCTTCGACATCGAAGCTCCAGATGCGTAGATAGGCGACATCGCCGAGCACTTTGCTCGGGAACGTGCGCGCGGAAAGCGCGTCGGGAAAGCGGGTCTTGATCCAGCCGGCGTCGCGCGCCATCACCGCGCGCAGATGCTCGGCGTTCCATTCCTTGCCCGAGAACATCAGCTTTTTCGCGCGCCGGACCTGTTCCGCCGCCGGATTCACCGCGACGCGCCGCGCGGTATGCGCGCCGGGCCGCACGCCGGTCGCGGGGCGGCCCGGCCAGACGATGCGCCACGGTATGCGCACTTCGCGCCGCGCCCTCGCCGGACCATCGCGAAAACCGATGTCGACCCACATCTCGTCGGGCGGCGGACCGTATTGCAGCGAGCGGAACGTCAGCGATTCGAGCGCGCGCGCGAGCCGCGCATCGGGGCGTCCGCCCGTTTCGCGATCGGCATGGATCGCGACGGCGCGCTCGAACGGTATGCCGTTCCAGGTATCGAGCAGCACGCCCGGCTTGAACGAGGGGTCCTTGATGAGCTTGCTGTGCCCGACTTTCGTGACGAGAAACGAAGGCTCGTCCGTCGAGCCGAACTGTTCGACCAGAAAGGGCAGTTGCGCGACCGCGCCGGCGAGCGACGCCGGGCCGGCATAGAGCGTGTGCGCATCGCGCAGATCGACGACGATTCCCGTCACGATCATATGGAACTCGGCTTCGCTCATGTCGGCGGCGTGCGTGCGCAGCAGTTCTAGCGCCTGCACGGGATCGTTGGCGTAACCCGCGCGCTTCTGATGCAGATGACAGTACGCCCCGGCGATGACCGTCAGAAGCGCATCGACGATGACTTCGCGATCGGCGGCATCGAGCTGATCGCCGGATGCTGCCGGACGCCGCGCGTGAGTCGTCTTCACGAGACCCGCGCGCTCGGCGAGCAGCACGCCCATCTGCGCCTTCAATAACGATGATGTTCTCGTGGCCATGATTCGCTCGCGATGTCACGCATAGAACTTTTCGAGGCCATCGAGCAGGCCGCCGTGGAAGCCGCGTCCGACGAGCGAGGCGAAGAAGGCCGCGTCGTGTGCGAGCGGCTGGATCGGCGGCACGACGATCTCGCCGAGATTCTTCGGCAGCCCGCCGATAGGCAGCTTGCCGAGCGGCATGTCGAGCGCGAGCCGCAGACGAGGCGCTTCGCCCGCCATGCGCGCTGCCGCCGCCGCATTACCGGCGGCATCGATTTCCTTTTTCGGATCGGCGCGGACCTGTTCCAGGCGCGTCAGCACTTGCGCGAAACTCCACGGCTCGGAAGCATTGTCGAGTTTCGTCATCGACAGGACGCGCTTCGTTCCGGCGATTTTCAGTTCGGACGGAAACGTGGCCTTCGCGGCCTTCATGAGCTTCGCATTCCCGTAGCGCGCGCGTGCGCCGATGACCACCAGTTGCACGTCATTCTCGGTGGCGGCGAGCACGGTCGCGAACGGATCGGCGGAAGCCTTGGCCGCGATGACGACCACATCGCCGAGCGCATTCAGCTCAAGGCGTCCGGCCTGCACGTTCCAGGGACCGGCGATCGCGTCGCCGGGTTCGCAGGTGATCATGCGCACGAGATCGAAGGGCGTGAGGTTCCATCGCTCGCGTTTGCTCACCAGCGCGGCGACCTTGATTTCACCGAGCACATTGCGCGTGCCCGATGGCCCCCAGTCGGACCCGACGCACACGCGGATCTTTCTCGCCAGCGCGGACGGCACGCTGGTCGTGCTGCCATAGAGCCAGAGGTTCGAGAACGGCGACCAGACGACCGTGCCGGGATCGGTCCATGCATCGTAATCGCCGGGATTGAGCGCATTCGTGTGAATGGCGACGAAATCCTTCTGCAGGCAGCCGCACTTGCGCGCGCTCTGATACTCGTTGGCGGCGATGGAGCTCACCTGCCCTTCGGCGCAGTGATAGATGAAGCCCGCGCCCGCTTTCATCTGCGCGGATCGTTTCGCGAGGACTTCGGGCTTGACCGTCAATGTGGAGGCTAGCACGCGGTTCGACGAGATGGTTCCGCCGAAGGTCTCATCCTCGACGTTGCGCACCATCCAGCCGTCGAGCGGCCGGTTCTTCGGCGGCGAGCCCTGAATGCTCGTCGTGCCGCCGATGAGCGCGCGCACTTCGGCGTAGGCGAGCGACGCTTCGGGAGCGGCGGTGAGAAGCGCGTAAGCGGGCCAGGTGATGTCGCTTGCATAGGTGCTGGCGGACGGCCACGAGTCGTGATGCAGGAACGGTGTCGTGCGGCCGGGCTGGGTCCAGAGCGGCAGCGTCGCGTAGGCGAGATGGCTGTGAAGATCGACGAAACCGGGCAGCACGAGATCATCGCCCACATCGACGACGGCCGCTTTGTCGAAGCCGCTGCGCGGACCGGCTGCGTTGCCGCGCGTGACGCGCTCGATGCGCCCGTCGTCGCCGATCCACACCTTGCCGGCAAACGTACTCTTCTCGGACGTTCGCGCAAGCGGAACGATGCGGCCGGAAATCACCAGACTCACGCTGCCTCCCGGATATTTTTCGATACCTTATTGTCCCGAGGATAGTGGGCGTTTGCGCATTTCCCAAGAAGATTTCGGGCATCGAAATAAAGCCGTGCATATCTATAATCGATGCATCCGGCGAGGCGCGCGAAATTCAGCCGCGCTACCCTACGCCTTTTTCTGCGAGGTCAGCGCGATGCCGTCATCGACACCGACCGTGAAGCTCATCGTCGTCACCACGCTCGTCGGGCTGGGTGCGGGGCTCGGCGGCATGCTGCTCGCGTTGCTGCTGCACGAAATCCAGCACGTCGCGTTCGGCTACAGCCTCGATGCGCTCACTGGCGGCGAAAGCTTTCTCGTCGGCATCTCGGCCGCGTCGCCGCTGCGCCGTTTCATCGTGCTGACGCTGTGCGGCGTGATCGCGGGCGTCGGCTGGTGGTGTGTGCATCGCTTCGGCAAACCGCTCGTCAGCATCCGCCAGGCCGTCGATTCCGACGATCCGCGCATGCCGCCCGGTAGCACGATCGCGCATGCGCTCCTGCAGATCGTCACCGTGGCGATGGGCTCGCCGCTCGGCCGGGAAGTCGCGCCGCGCGAAATCGGCTCGCTGTGGGCAGGCTGGCTCGCGCACTACGCGAGGCTCACGCCCGCGCAGTCGCGCATCATGGTTGCGTGCGGCGCGGGCGCAGGACTCGCCGCCGTCTATAACGTGCCGCTCGGCGGCGCGGTCTTCGTGCTCGAAGTGCTGCTCTGCACGTTCGATGGCGTCATCGTCGCGGCGGCCTTCACCACCTCCGCAATCGGCGCGATCGTCGCGTGGATCGGGCTCGGCGACGGACATCAGTACCATCTGCCCGCCTTTGCGCTCGATGCACAGATGATCGTCTGGGCGATCGTCATGGGACCGGTGTTCGGCGTGGCCGCGTGGTGCTTCATGACGCTCGCGGGCGCCGCGCGCAAGCACGCGCCGCGCGGCAATGCGCTGCCTGCGCTGGCGGTCCTGAACTTCGCGCTGATCGGCGTGCTCGTCATCTATTTCCCGCAACTCGCGGGCAATGGCCGAGGCCCCGCCGGTCTTTCGTTCGACGATTCGCTCGGCTTCGCGCTCGCCGGCGTGCTGCTGATCCTGAAGGTGACAATCGAAGTCAGTTCGCTGCGCGCGGGCGCGCAAGGCGGCCTGCTCACGCCGAGCCTGACCAACGGCGCGTTGCTCGGCGTGGTCCTTGGCAGCGTGTGGAACGGCATCTGGCCCGGCACGCCGCTCGGCGCGTTCGCGGTGATCGGCGCGGCGGCGTTCCTCGGCCCGGCCATGCAGATGCCGCTGACGGCGCTCGTGCTGATGATCGAGTTCACGCGCTTCAATCACGACTTCCTGATCCCGACGGCGCTGGCCATGGCGGGCGCGTCGCTCGCGTATCGCGCGCTCGCGCGCTCGCGCATCGAACGTCCGTCGACCGCACCTGAACAGACGCTGCGGCGTCTCACCGATTGAGCGCCCGAACATCGCGACGAAGCTGCTGCTCTCACAGTCAAGCTGGTCCGCGACGTATCAGCGGTGATGGCGCCGGCCTCGACGGCCGCATTGAGCGCGAGGATATTGGTCTGAAACGCGATGCCTTCGATCACGCCGATGATGTCGGCCATGTGCGACAAAGCCTGCGCGATGCTCCGCATGGTCGCCACCACATTATTGACCGTGTCGCCGCCCTGAGTCGCGTCGCCGAATGCTTTCGTCGCCGCGTGCGTGCCCTCGGCGGCGTTGTCGGCATTCTTCGCGACGGTGCTCGCGAGTTCTTCCATGCTCGCCGCCGTCTCTTCGTTTCTTCGAGCGATGCGGCCTGCGACTCCGTGCGCTTCGACAGATCGACGGTGCCTTGCGCGATCTCGCTGGCCGCTTCGGCGATCGCCACGCTCGATGACTGAATGCCGAGAACGATCGTGTTCAGACGCGCGCGCGATCGTTTTGAGCGAGACCATCAGGCTGTCGGGGGGTGGCACGCCGATCTTTCGTTTCTTGCTCGCTCGGCACGCATAAACACAGCTGTCCGCGTGCCGTGCCGCCCGGCCCCCGACCGGATTCGCCGACATGCGCGCTGCGTGTGACGAGTTGCTGATCGCGCGGCAGCCGCCAAAGGCTGAGAGCGAGGCGACGGAGAACATAACGCGAGCGCCTGTGATTCCGTTTAAGAATTCTCCGGTAGCGGGCCTGTCGTTGGCTTAAATCGCTAAGCCTCCGGAACGGCTCGCTGCGGCGTACATAGGCACGATGTTCGTGTCACGACTGATCGCACCTGAGCGCGTTGGTATGCTCCAATCATTCCCACTCTGATGCCGACCAACTGAAACCAAAAGCGACCAGACAAGCCCTATATTCATTGGGAGTTCGTGAAAGATGTACGTGGTGGAGAGCTTACATCAAGCATTTCGGACTGCGAAGATGCGAATCCGCAGGATCGCGTCGCGCATACCAATCTTACAGAAGGTTTCGTCCAATGCGTTGTAGGCAATCGGCGACCGCGTATCCATCGACAGGCTTACTGAGAAAACACACGGCGCCTGCGTCGAGCGCCTGACGCCGGGCGTCGTCCGAAGCGAATGCTGTAATAAAAATCAGTGGCAAGCCCGGCTTTAACTCGCGCACCCGTCGTTGAAGTTGCAGGCCGGACATGCCGGGCATGTGAAGATCGGTGACGATGCACGCAAGGCCTTCGAGCGAGTCACCGCTGAGAAACGATTCCGCCGACGGATAGAGGCTGACCTCCCAGCCCAGCGAGCGCAAGAGGCTTGAGGAGGCGACGCGGACAGACTCGTCGTCATCGATCACTGAAACTCTGGATGGCGATAACAAGGACGTTTTCCTCGACGGTGTGTGTGATTGGCGGCACTCGTAGTGGTCCCGCTCCGATGAGGACGAGCTTACGCGGGCGAAGCCGTCCGCGAAAGCATATTAAGGTATAGCGCTGAAGCGACCCAGCTCGTGACCAACTACGCGCGCAGCGCTTCCCTGTCTCGTCGGGCGCTCTCACTTTCAGTCACGAACGTCGCGAACAGTCGAGACGAACCTCAACTCGCGCGTCGGACCTTGATTGTCGACGCATTTACGCAGAGGTGAGCATTCACTCTACCCTTTCCCAGTCAGGGAGAAGTCGGTCAATACAGACCCTGGTCGCGGCGAAACTACGTGCAATGGGCTGACGGAATTCATTTCTGGCTAACGTCTGCGTGGGATCCCCCAGATTGGCTCAGCACTCAAATCAGTGCAGCGGGACGTGGCATAGGTGGAGGTTCAAACGCTCCAGATCTGCGCCTGTACTGCCTTTCCGACCCTATACGGAGAGATGAGAACGCCGAATGCAAGTCTGATGGCGCAGAGCGTTCCAAGATCGTATCGTGAGTCCATTCGGAGGAGGTGCGCCGAAAGGGCCGCCTCTCGCCATGCGAGCTAAGTTCGCGCGTCGCCCGATGCGCTCCCCGGGCGCCTTCATTCGGAAAGGATGCATCGGACCAACGGCAAAACTGCGCTGGACTTTGCTGCAATCGCGCGTCTACCGCTCGCCCACCTTTCAAACGGACCAGCACCATGTGGATTGTCAAACTGGCCCTGCGACGGCCCTATACGTTCATCGTTCTCGCGGTGCTCCTCTTCATTTTGGGGCCGCTCGCGATCCTGCGCACGCCCACCGACATCTTTCCGAACATCGACATTCCGGTCGTCAGCATCGTCTGGTCGTACAACGGCTTCTCGGCGGAAGACATGGCCAAGCGCATCACATCGAACTACGAGCGCGCGCTGACCACCGATGTGGACGATATCGAGCACATCGAATCGCAAGCGCTCAACGGCGTTTCTGTCGTGAAGATCTTTTTTCATCCGGGCGCGGATATCAATCGCGCCATTGCGCAGGCGGCGTCCAATTCGGCATCGATTCTTCGCGTGCTGCCGCCGGGCACGCTACCGCCGAACATCATCACGTACAACGCTTCGACCGTTCCGGTGCTGCAGCTCGGTCTTTCCAGCAAGACGCTGCCCGAACAGACGCTTTACGATCTCGGCAACAGCTTCATCCGCACTCAACTCGCAACGGTTCAGGGCGCCGCCGTGCCCTTGCCTTACGGCGGCAAGATCCGTCAGATCATGGTCGAGCTGGATCCGGCAAAGCTGCAGGCGAAAGGCCTTGCGCCCGTCGACGTGGTCAATGCGGTCAACGCGCAGAATCTGATACTGCCGGGCGGGACCGCGAAGATCGGCACGCGCGAATACAACGTCGAGATGAACGGCAGCACGCAGACCGTCGCGGCATTGAACGACCTGCCGATCAAGACCGCGAAGGGCGACGTCATCTATGTGCGCGACGTCGCGCATGTGATAGACGGCTTCGCACCTCAGACCAACATCGTGCGGTCCGACGGCAAGCGCGCGGCGCTGCTTCAGGTCGAGAAGACCGGCAGCGCATCGACGCTGACGATCATCGGTCAGGTCAAGGCCATGCTTCCCAAAATCGCAGCCGGCCTCCCCAAGGCGCTCAAGATCACGCCGCTCTCCGATCAGTCCGTATTCGTGAAGTCCGCGATCTCGGGAGTCGTGCGGGAGGCACTGATCGCGGCCTGCCTCACCGCCGTGATGATCCTGCTGTTCCTCGGGAGCTGGCGCGCGACGCTCATCATCGCGGTGTCGATTCCGCTCGCGGTGCTTACATCGCTGATCGCGCTAAGTGCGCTCGGTCAGACGCTCAACATCATGACGCTCGGCGGGCTTGCGCTCGCGGTCGGCATTCTCGTCGACGATGCGACCGTGGCAATCGAGAACATCACGCATCATCTTGAGAACGGTGAGCCGCTGCACGGCGCGATCCTTAATGGGTCCGGCGAGATCGCAGTGCCGACCTTCGTCTCGACGCTTTCAATCTGCATCGTCTTCGTGCCGATGTTCCTGCTTTCGGGCGTCGCGCGCTATCTCTTCGTGCCGCTCGCCGAAGCCGTGATCTTCGCGATGTGCGCGTCGTACTTCTTTTCGCGCACGCTCATTCCGACGCTGGCGATGTATCTGATGCGCGCGCCATCGAAAACGAGCAAGGCGGTGCGTGGCATCGGCGGTGCACTGACGCGCTTCCAGTCGGCGTTCGAAAATCGCTTTGAAGCTTTACGCGCACGCTATCGAGACGTGCTGCAACGGGCCATCGACAACCGACGCCGCTTCGTGCCGCTCTGGATCGCGCTGTGCCTCGCATCTCTCGTGCTGGTGCCATTCGAAGGACGCGACTTCTTCCCGTCCGTCGATACCGGCGAGATTCGCCTGCATCTGCGCGCGCCAACCGGAACGCGCATCGAAGAGACAGCGCGCATCACCGATGAGGTAGAAGCGAAAATCCGCAGCTTAATTCCCGCGAACGAACAGGCCGCAGTGCTCGACAACATCGGCGTGCCGGTGAGCGGCATCAACCTGACATACGATTCGTCGGACCCGATCGGCCCCGAAGACGCTGACATCCTTATCACGCTCGCGCCGAAACACCAGCCGACCGAGCTGTACGTCTCGAAGCTGCGAAATGTGCTGAATGCTTCGTTTCCCGGTGTGAGCTTCGCTTTCCTGCCCGCGGATATCGTCAGCCAGATTCTCAATTTCGGCCTGCCCGCGCCGATCGACGTGCAGATCGTCGGCAACAGGCTCGATGAGAACCGCGCGGTCGCGAATCGTCTGCTCGATGAAATGCGCGGCGTGCGGGGTCTCGTCGATGCGCGCATTCAGCAACCTGGCGACGAACCGACCATCAACGTGAACGTCGATCGAACGAAGGCCATGCAGGCGGGGCTCACACAGCGCGACGTCGCACAGAACCTGCTGATCGCGTTAAGCGGCAGCTCGCAGACGACGCCAAACTTTTGGCTTGATCCGAAGAACGGCGTGAGTTATCCGCTGATGGCGGAAGTGCCGCAATGGGACATTCATTCCTTGCAATCGCTCGCGAACATCCCGGTTACGACCAAGAACGTGTCGCTCAATCCGCAGAATCAACTCGGCACGCTCGGCACCACCTCGCGCAGCGAGCAGGAGGCCGTAGTCTCACACTACAACGTGCAGCCCGTGCTGGATATCTTCGCGTCGACGCAGTATCGCGATCTCGGCGGCGTCGCCGCGGACGTGACCAAGCTCGTCGACGCCGAGCGCGCGCACCTGCCGCCCGGCTCGTCTATCGTGATTCGCGGTCAGGTGCAGTCGATGAGCGAATCGTTCAGTGGCCTGGGCCTCGGGCTCGTATTTGCCATTGCCCTCGTCTATCTGCTGATGGTCGTGAATTTTCAGTCGTGGATCGATCCGCTCATTATCATCAGCGGCCTGCCGGGTTCGATGGCGGGCATCGCCTGGATGCTCTTCGTCACGCAGACGACGCTCTCCGTGCCCGCGCTTACCGGCGCAATCCTGTGCATCGGCATTGCGACGGCAAACAGCATTCTCGTCATCAATACCGCGCGCGACGCACTGCTCGGCGGCGCGCCACCGCTCGCCGCCGCGCTCGATGCCGGCTTCAACCGATTCCGCCCCGTGCTGATGACCGCGCTCGCCATGTTGATCGGCATGATGCCGATGGCACTCGGCCTCGGCGACGGCGGCGAACAGAACGCGCCGCTCGGCCGCGCAGTGATTGGCGGCCTCGCCATCGGCACCCTGTCCACGCTCATATTCGTGCCGGTGGTGTTCGGCATGGTGCACGGCTGGCTGGCGAAGCGTCGCACGAACCGGCCCGGATCTGCCGAACTCCCCCCAAGCATCGAATGAGGACCTCGAATGGAATCGCCCACTCCCACGCGGCTGCGCCCGATCCCTGCCGCGATCGCCGGACTCGTCGCGATCATGCTCGTCGCCGGCATCATGCCCCGGCTGCATGCGCGCGCCGCGCAGACACATCAGATTGACGAGCAGCGCGAGCCGATCGTCTCGACGATCTCGCCGAAGCAGGCGCCCGCGACGCAGGAACTGCTTCTGCCCGCATCCGTGATGCCCTGGGCCGATGCTTCGATCTATGCACGCACAAGCGGCTATGTGCGGCAGTGGTACGCGGACATCGGCACGCACGTGAAGGCCGGACAGCTCCTTGCGAGCATTGAGACGCCCGAGCTCGACGCGCATCTTCAGCAAGCCCGCGCCGATGCTGCGATGGCAGAAGCCGACTATCGCTTCGCGAGCAGCACGGCCTCGCGCTGGCAGACGATGCTTCAGACGCAATCCGTCTCGCAGCAGGACGCCGATGCGAAGACCAGCGACAGCGACGCGAAGCGCGCCGCGTTGCAGTCGAAGCAGGCGGATGTCACGCAGCTTCAGGAGATGGTGTCGTACCAGAAAGTGACCGCGCCATTCGATGGCGTGATCACCGTGCGCAACATTGACATCGGCTCGCTCGTGACGGCGGGCGGCGCGCCGGGCCTGGCAGGCATGCGCGGAGAGTTGATGCATATCGAGCAGACGGACCGCCTGCGCGTCTTCGCCGATGTGCCTCAGGACGATGCGGCAAGCGTGCAGCCGGGCGCTGCGGTCTATCTCACGTCGCAGCAATATCCGGGGCGCCGTTTCACGGCGACCATCGCGCGCAGCGCAGGCGCGATCGATCCTGTGAGCCGCACGTTGCACGTCGAGGCCGATATCGACAACCGGGATGGTGCGCTGATGCCGGGCGCCTACGCGGAGCTTCATCTCTCGCTTCCGAACTCCTCGCCCGGACTCCAGCTTCCGGCGAGCGCGCTCCTGTTCCGGCCCGCTGGCGTGACCGTCGCGGTACTGGGCAGCGACGGCAAGGCAAAGCTGAAGCAGGTCACCATCGGACGTGACTTCGGAGTCTATGTCGAGATCGCGACGGGACTCCAGCCGGCCGATCGCGTGATAGACAACCCAGGCGATTCGATTCGCGACGGCGAAGCCCTTCGTACGAACAGCAAAACGTAAGTGGACACACATCATGCTCGATCTCTCTGCGGCGCCCTTCCGCGCGGTGCTTGCCGTGTGCCTCGCAGGCACCTTAGGCGCCTGCTCTACACTGCCACGCTACAGTGCGCCTGCTGTCGACGTTCCCGCGCACTATTCAGCCGCCCAGCCGTCGGCCGGGTGGACGGTCGCGTCACCCGGCGATAGTACGCCGCGCGGCCCCTGGTGGACCGTATTCGGTGACCGCGAGCTCGACCAGCTTGAAGAGCGGGTCGATGTTTCGAACGAAACCGTGAAGAAGGCAGTCGCGCAATTGGAGGCAGCACGCGCGATCGTAGCTTATCAGCGTGCGGGCTACGCACCGACGGTGAGCGCAGGCGTTTCACAGGAGCGCTTTCGCACGTCGCAGAATCTTCAGCATCGGGCTCTCGCGGGAAAGACCATTCCCGACTATTCGGCGGGGCTTGTCACCAGCTGGGAGCCCGATCTCTTCGGCCGGGTGAAGGACGCCACCGCGCAGGCCAGCGCCAGCTCGCAGGCAGGCCAGGCTGATCTCGAAGCCGTGCGGCTATCGGTCACGAGCGAACTCGCCGCCGATTACTTCGAGTTACGTTCGCTCGATCGTCAGAAGCAGTTGCTCAACGACACTGTGACCGCCTACGGGTCCTCGCTGGGCATCCTCCAGCAGCAGCTTGACGATGGCGCCGTCGATGCCTCCGCCGTCGCGCAGGCGCAAACTCAACTCGAAAGCGCCCGCACGCAGGACAGCGACATCGACGTGAGGCGCACGCACATGCAGGACGCCATCGCGACGCTGTGCGGCGTGCCGGCGTCTTCGTTCACTCTTCCGTCCAAGACGTGGTCGATCACACTCCCGGACATTCCGGCAGGAGTGCCATCCGAACTGCTTGAACGCCGCCCCGACATAGCCGCGGCAGAGCGCCGGGTCGCGGCCGCCAATGCGCAGATTGGTGTTGAACGTGCGGCCTTTTATCCCGATCTCACGCTTACGGCATCGGCGGGACTGGAGAGTACATTTTTCGCGCCGTGGCTCACAGCATCGAGTCTGTTCTGGTCGCTCGGGTCTCAACTGACGGGCACGCTATTCGACGGCGGCCGCCGCGAGGCCACGCTCGCCAAGGCGAACGCTCAATACGAAGGAGCCGTCGCCGATTACCGGCAGACGGTACTCACGGCCTTTCAGGAAGTCGAGGACAGCCTCAACACGCTGAACACACTGGCGCAGGAGGCGCAGAGCCAGCAGCGAGCGACGGCCGCCGCCGAGCTCTCACTGAGGCTCGCGACGAACCGCTATCACGCGGGGGCAGTTGACTATCTGGAGGTCGCCAGCGCGCAGACCATCGCGCTCGAAAACCAGCGCAACGGCGAGACGATCGACGCGCGCCGACTGAATGCTAGCGTTCAACTGCTCAAGGCGCTAGGAGGCGGCTGGGATCGCACGGCGCTGCGCGACCCGGAGACCGCAAAGCGATAACACCGTTGTAAATACAGCTTTGCGACGTGAGACCGACGAAGGCCGCGAACTGTCGTGACCTCGAGCGCGCACTCATTGGACTTCGCAGTCGTCTTAGGCTGTCCGGGAGGCGTATTGGCCACCTAGTATCAATAAGGCAGGGCGTTTGCCAAGCGTCTCCGACGGTGCAAACCCCCAATTAGTAAATTGGCGCGCCCTACGCCGAGTTGCCACTCATCGATCAGCGGGGGTCATATACCAAAGAATGACACGGCTGTATCGACGGCGGATGGCGCGAAGTTCCGGAGCTACGATTCGTTCACCGGCAGGCTCGCCGGCTCTCGATCGGCCCGGTCCAGCTCATCCTTATAGCGGGCAATGCTTTGTTCCAGTTGCTCCATGCGAGCCGGAAGCTTGCGGCCGGCAAAGTTCTTGTCACGGTTGTTGACCGCCCTAAATTTGCTGCCGTCGATAGCAACGGTCGCGTCTGCGAATAGCTTCAACCGGCGGCAAAGCAACACGACTCGCGACAGACTTTGCAGATCGCAACGCCGTTGTCCTTCCGAAAGTCCGCGATGGTCTTGAAGTCAGGCGCCAGCCGGCCTGTCAACCAGATCAGTTCGAGATTCCGTCGCGCATCCCGCTCAAGGCGGCGACTCGATTGAATTCGATTCAAGTACCCGTAGATGTAAAGCTTGAGCAAGGTCGACGGATGATATGCCGGTCTGCCCACCAACGAGGGCGAGGCTCGCTCGAAGCCAAGACCTATCAGGTCAAGCTCCGTACGGCGTTATCGGCATCGACGTAATCGTCGGGACACTCAGGTAGCAGTGCAACTTGATCTCGCGCCGCGCCTTCAATAAATCGCTTCATGGGCCACCGTCGAAAGACCCGTTGACTAACTATAGGCAACCAACGCGTTTTTATACAGCCTCGACCCCAAGCAGACCTTCGATCCGGCGAGTGTCGAGCGGCGGATGTCCGATGCATAGCCGCCCTCCAACTGCGCTCCCTCGCATAGACGCGCCTGCCTAGGAAAGGCCTGCGGCGAAGACCGCTACCTGGTTAGCAGAATCAAGATTGTCAATTGATGTTGATGCGCGCTCACATGATTGCACTAATCTGCCAAGGTACGAATTCGTTCTGTCCATAGCCGTGCCGCTCACTGCGAGAACGGGTCCCCGAGGCGACATCTAGCAGCAATTCGAAAAGGACTCGACCCAGTTGCTCGATCGTCGCTCGTCCTTCCAACACTTCTCCGCAGTTCAGGTCTATATCATCGGACTGTCGTTGCCACAGAGCCGTGTTGGTCGCGAGCTTGACCGACGGCGTGGGCGCGCAGCCGTAAGCTGAACCACGCCCCGTGGTGAAGCAGATCAGGTTCGCACCGCCTGCTACCTGGCCCGTTGCCGACACTGGGTCGTAGCCCGGCGTGTCCATAAAAACAAGGCCACGCGCCGTGATCGGCTGGGCGTACTCGTACACTTCGGTCAAATTGGTGGAACCGGCTTTCGCGATGCCTCCCAGCGATTTTTCAAGAACGGTCGTCAAGCCACCTGCCTTGTTGCCCGCAGACGGATTGTTGTTGATCTGCGCCCCTTGCCGATGCGCATAGGCTTCCCACCACTTGATGCGATCAATCAGCTTCCGGCCCACCTCGGGCGTTTCGGCGCGGCGCGTCAGTAAGTGCTCCGCGCCATAGATTTCGGGCGTCTCCGAGAGAATCGCGGTGCCGCCGTGTTGCACCAGCAGATCGACGGCAGCGCCGAGCACCGGATTGGCGGTAATGCCCGAATACCCGTCGGACCCTCCGCATTGGAGACCGACTGTGAGATGACTTGCACTGACCGACTCTCGCCTTACGTTGTTTGCTTCTGGCAACATGCGCCGAACCAGTTCTATTCCCTTCGCGATCGTCAAGGTGGTCCCACCGCTGTCTTGAATCGTGAACGTTCGCAAGCGGTCGTGTTCTCGGAGTCCCTGCGTCTCCAGAAGTCGCGGGATTTGATTCGTTTCACAACCGAGACCCACGACCAGCACGCTTGCGAAGTTCGGATGGCATGCATAGCCGCCGAGCGTGCGCTGCAAAATCGCAAGACCGTCGCCCTCCGAATCGATTGCGCAACCGGAACCGTGTGTGAGCGCCACGACGCCATCAACATTCGGGAACGCGGCTAGTTCCTCTGGATGAATGTCGCGGCGAAAATGATCAGCAATGGCTCGCGCAACCGTGGCCGAGCAATTTACCGAGGTAAGGATCCCGATGTAGTTGCGTGTGGCAACTCGGCCGTCTGCGCGCACAATGCCTTGAAATGTTGCGGGCTCGTTCGAGCGTACAGTCTGACGCGCGGCCTGACCGAACGCGTAGTCCCGCGCAAAGTCGCCCATAGCGAGGTTGTGGGTGTGTACATGCTGCCCCGCGCGAATCGGCTGACTGGCAAAGCCGATTACCTGGCCATAGCGGTGCACCGCCTCACCCTGCCCGATGTCCCGTGTCGCCACTTTGTGCCCGGGCGGGATCAGTCCTGAGACTGTCACCGCTTCCTTGTCAATCACCGTACCGGACACAAGCTGTTCGAGTGCGATAACGACATCGTCGGCAGGATTGAGCCGTATGACACGAGCCGACATCGACGCGGCGGATCGGGCGGACGTGTCGGCAATATTCAACGACATGGCACTACTCCTACGTTTCTCACGGTAACAGCGGGTCGCGCCTAGCCACATGGGGCTCGCGAGACGCGCCGTGAAGCGGTTGACAGACGACGTTTAACCGCTTAGCCAGCGCTCCAGGGTGTTTTGCAGCGCGTGTACTCGAGTTGATAAAGCGTCGTGTCCGGCGTTGTTGCGCCGGGCCGGGGCAATGCCGCCAGTCCCGAAACGAAGCGGTCCACGGCTGAACGCGCATAGTCCGCCCGGCACCCTTCGACTAACACGATCCACGTGGGTACCTGCGTGCCTTCTGAGCGCGCCTTCTTCTCCGCCGTTTCCACCTTGCTGACCGCTTCGTCAGCAAGGCACAGGTGCACGCCCGTGATACCTGGCAGATCCACGAGCGGCGGCAGCACGCGCTGACGCAAACCCTTCACGACCTCTGCCCGGGCATCCGAAGGCACGTCGAAGCGCACCGTCATGAGATAGGCACCCTGCCCAACGCCGTCCGAATAGGCGACGTGACAGATCGAGCGTGCGACGCTCCGGAAAGAGGCGACGACCTGCTTGGTCCACGGCGTCGGCGTATTCAGCCGAGAAAGGTAGTCTTGCGCGCCGAGCACCTCGACGGTGTCGGCCTCGTACAGATTGAAGTACTCCGGACCTGCATCCATTGCTATGAAGCGCCGACCGCGCCTGAACCCAGGGATGCCCGCTCGTTCGGGCATGTGCTCGCGGTTGTGCCACTCGTAAAAATCATCTTTCGCTTCCGGCAGCAGGTCATGCCAGATTGCGACGACGCCCGTTCCAGCAAGGCTCATATCTCCTCCCTTTTTAAAAATAGAATCGTCTTACAGTGCCGATGGATATTCGCCGCGGCCCCAGGCCGCGCCAAGAGACTCTGCGTACTGCACGACCTTTTGGGTCTGCGCGCCGAGTCCGCTGCCGCCGAGCGTCATGGTGTCGCCGGGTTTGAGAAAGACTGGCGGCTTCTGACCGAGGCCTACGCCGGGAGGCGTGCCCGTAATGACCACGTCGCCAGCCATCAAAGGCATGAAGCGGCTGAGATACGCCACGATATGCGCGACGTTGAAAATCATCGTGCGCGTGTTGCCGGTCTGACGGCGCGTACCGTTCACGTCGAGCCACAGGTCGAGCGCCTGCGGATCGGGAACTTCGTCGCGCGTCACGAGCCACGGACCAAGCGGAGCGAACGAAAATCCGCTCTTACCCTTGGTCCACTGGCCTTCGCGTTCGAGCTGATAGGCGCGTTCGGAAACATCATTCGCGAGGCAGTAGCCCGCCACGTGCTCCAGCGCGTCGGCTTCGTCGATTTGCCACGCGGGTTTGCCGATCACCACGCCGAGCTCCACCTCCCAATCCAGCTTTTGTGCGTCTGAGGGCAAGACGACCGGGTCGTTGGGGCCGCTGATGGAGCCCGTGTGCTTGTTGAACACCACAGGCTCGAGCGGTATCGGCGTGTCGGTTTCAGCAGCATGATCGGAGTAGTTCAGACCAATGCACACGAGATTACGGACATTGCCGACGCAAGCGCCGAGACGCGTCCCTGCCTTAACGACAGGTAAACGACTCAGATCCAGTTCGCTCAGCTTTGCAAGGCCGACTGGTGAGACGGTCGTTCCGTCAATGTCGTTCACGATGCCGGTAAGATCGCGGATCGCGCCGCTCGAATCGATGATACCGGGGTGCTCTTGACCAGGCGGGCCGAAACGGACGAGACGCATCTAGTACTCCTCTCAAAACAGTAAAGTAAGTGGTAATGTGCCGAGCTCGCCGAAGCCGATACGCAGCTCGCGACCGACTGGCAATTCCAGAACGCCCGCGTAAGACCCGGTGATTACGGCTTGGCCTGCGTACAGTCCGAGGCCGCGGACGCGAAGGAAATTGGCGAGCCATACGATCGGCGCGAGCACGCCCCGATCGGGGTGGCGTCCCGCCAAGGTGACCGCTTCTTCCCCGACTCCGCTCAGACTGACGTTGAATTCCGCGGGGAGATCAGCCGGCGTGGCGCCATCGAGGAGCCTAACGCGGGGTCCGAGAACCAGGCCCGCGTTAAACAGCCCGTCTGCCAGTAGTTCAGGGAACGTCAGCTCTTCGGGATGCGCATAGCGGCTGCCCAGCAGTTCGAGCGCGACGTGCGTGTCCCCAAGAGCGTCGAGCACTTCGGCTTCGCCATAGGCTTCACGCCGTGGCGGCAGATCGCGGTCCAGTAGGCAGGCCAGTTCTGGTTCTGCCCTTACAGAGCCACGCGGAGACCCGCGCATGCGACATGCAAGGCCTCGATGAATATCAGCGTCGTAGATCGGAGCGGCGATGACTTTGCCCGGGCGCGGAAGCGCGCATTTCCATGCGCCAGTCCGCCGCCCTAGTTGTCGGCTGACCTCTTGCTGGATCGCGAAACCGTCGTCCACATTCGCAGGCTGTAGCTCGACGGGCAGTCTCTCGACGAGCGCGCCTTTTTGGCGCGCTGTCACAAGAAGGCGTGCTGCCTGTTCGCGCGGACTGGCGATTGCCTCGGCGGCCTGTGCTGGGGCTGTCATCTTCAAGCCGCCTCACTTACGTTAGCCTCAACGCTCCGGCGCGGCCATACCGCACCTAGCTTCGAAGCCGCTTCTTTCAACAACGTGTAGAAGTCGTCATAACGCTCGGGCTGAACGCGCATTACGGGTCCAGCAATGCTCATCGTGCCGACCACCGTACCGTCGGTCAACGACTGCACGGGCACCGCCAACGCGGCAACGCCAGGCTCGGCTTCTTCTACAACAAGCCCATAGCCGCGCTGCCGAGTCAGTTCCAACTCCGGAATCAACTGCTCGACGCCGGTGATCGCCTTAGGGCCAGAGGCGCGGGTGGCTGCTTTTCCGAGTCCCCCGCGCAATGCATATTCGACCGCCCGGTCGTTTGGCATCGACGCCAGCCACACCTTGCCGTTCGCCGTTGTATGCAAGGTAATCGGGCTATCCATTGACGGCGAATACATGAGGCCCGGTGCCGCGCCTTGGGAGGACGCCAGCCACGCGAGCGTCCCTTCGCTGACTACGGTCAGGCGAACCAATTCTCGGCATTGCGCGGCCACCTCATCGAGGATCGGCTGCACCAGGCCCGGCAGGCCAAGCCCATGCAAATACCGCTGACCGAGCAGGGACAACTTCAGAGTCAGACGGTATTGGGATGTGTGTTCATCCTGTTCAGCCCAGCCCTGCTCGCACAACTGCGCAAGCACTCGATGGGCGGGGCCCTTCTCCAACTCGAGCTCGGCGGCGATGTCGGACATTCGCATCCAGCGCGCCTCACGTGCGAGCAACTCGATCGCTTGCAGCGACCGGTCAACTGCTCCCTTGACAACTCTCATGATTTGCGTAACATCCTTCCTATTGGAACGGTGTTACAACAATAGACCAGCAACACCGGAAAGTCAATCACCCATGGAGACAGGCATGAACGCAAAGGCACCGGCTAAGCCTCACGGCAAGCGCCAGTCGAAGATCGCAGCCGCTAGTGGCTGGATCGGCTCGGCGCTCGAGTACTACGACTTTTTCATCTACGCGACTGCGGCGTCATTGCTGTTCCCGCAGCTGTTCTTTCCCTCAAACAATCCAACGGTAGGCATCGTCGCTTCCCTGGCGACCTTTGGCGTCGGCTATGTCGCACGACCCATAGGGGCAATGGTGCTCGGGCACATCGGCGACCGCCACGGACGCAAGACGGTCTTGATCTTCTGCATGCTCTTAATGGGCGTCGCAACGATGTGTGTTGGCCTCTTGCCCACCTATCAGCAGATCGGCATCTGGGCGCCAGTGCTGCTCGTCATCCTGCGGCTCATTCAAGGATTCGCAGTCGCCGGAGAGATGTCCGGCGCCAGCTCCATGATTCTCGAACATGCGCCGTTCGGACGGCGTGGCTACTTCGCAAGCTTTACCCTTCAAGGGGTGCAGGCAGGGCAACTCCTCGCGGCAGGCGTCTTCTTACCGCTCGCCCACTTCATGCCGAAGGATCAGTTTGCTTCCTGGGGTTGGCGCATTCCGTTTCTGCTGAGCGTCGTCGTGATCATCGCGGGCTACATCATTCGGCGCGAGGTCGATGAAACCCCCGCGTTTTCTGAAGAACAGGCACACGGAGAGGTTCCTCCCTCTCCGGTCATCGAGGTCCTGCGCGAGAGTTGGGGCGATGTCTTGCGCGTTGTCGGCATGGCACTTGCCGCGGTCACCGCGCTTCTAGCGACCGTGTTCGGTGCTACCTATGCAGTCCAGCCGGCGTATGGCATTGGCTTTCCTGCCGCCGTTTTTCTGTGGGTGCCGGTGCTTGGCAACCTTTGCTCCGTAATATTGATCCCCCTCGTTGGCAACCTCTCGGACAAGATTGGTCGCAGGCCCCCGGTTCTGGTCGGCGTCTTGAGCTCCGGGGTCCTTGCTTTCGGCTACCTGTACGCCATCAGCATCCACAGTATCTGGCTCTCACTGGTCTTTTCCATGCTCATGTGGGGCGTCGCTTACCAAGGCTTCAACGGCGTGTTCCCGAGTCTCTTCCCCGAACTGTTCCGCACGCGCGTGCGTGTCACCGGCATGGCGATTGGACAAAACGTCGGGACGACTTTGTGTGCCTTGCTGCCGTCGCTTTTCGTCGCGGTCGCGCCCCCCGGGTCCTCCAACATCCCGTTGAAGATCGGCTTTCTCACGTTCGGCATCTGCCTGGTCGCAGCGTTTGCGGCGTTCACTACCCGGGAAACCTACCGCATCCGCCTCGCCGATCTGGGCGACCGCAACGCGATTCCCGTACCGAAGGCCGAATATGAGCGTCTACGCAGCGAAGCCATAACCTCGGCTAGCAAGGATGCCGCTGAACCCGAGTTTGCCAGTAAGGTGCGGTCTTAAGCAGCCGCCAGCCGCCTGCTCGCCGTAATCAGCGCGTGGGCGCAACGCAGGCTCGACATCACTGCAAAGGTGCACTTCGGCGCCGTATGCCGGTTCGAATGTGCACGAATTGACCTTCGTCCTAGATCGAACATCAAACCGAAATGCAATCACATATCTCAGGTACAACGCGCCTCTACGGTTTGGTAGGCGACCCGCTGAGTTCCGCGAAGTCGCCACAACTGTTGAACCGGCTGTTTCTCGAACAGCGCGCCGATGCGGCTTGCGTTCCTTTCTGGGTCAAGGCAGATAACCTCTCGGCCTTCGTTAGCGGAGCACGAGCGATGGGCAATCTGTCCGGCATGCTGGTCACGATGCCTCATAAACAACGGATGCTCGCATTTGTCGACGAGCTGGATTCGACTGCTCGCGAGGTCGGCGCGCTCAACGTCATCCGCTGCGAACCGGATGGTCGCTGGGTCGGCGCGATATCCGATGGCATCGGCTGCGTTCTTGGGATGCAGTGGGAAGGCAACCATCCGGCGAATAAGTCGGTGCTTCTCGTCGGCGCAGGAGGCGCGGGTAGAGCGATCGCATTTGCCGTCGCTTACGCAGGCGCTAGCAAGCTGACGATCTCCGATGTCGACGAGCACCGTGCCAGGGATCTTGCGGCGTCTGTCGCCGCCGAAACGGGTCGTGCTGTGCATTCAGGGCCATCCGATCCGGATGGTTTCGAGGTCGTGATCAATGCGACGCCGCTCGGCATGAAAGCAAGCGACGCCATGCCAGTTGATCCGGAGCGGCTCGCACCGGGCACTATCGTGGTAGACATCATTAATGCGGCCGAGCCGACGCCGCTGCTCCGAGCCGCGCAGGCACGTGGATGCCGTACCCAGGACGGCGGTCCAATGCATCAAGGACAGGCGTTATACGCACTGCGCTTTCTCGGGTTCGATTACCGCCCTGAAGGCCGAGCCGGGGTGGACGTCGGCGCGACGTGAGCAGCGTAGCAGCCACGCACGGCCCCAGTCGCGAAAAGCGGCCGAATTAAGTCAGTTGTTACCCCTTCAATCAAGAACGGGCGGAATCTACGAAGGAGAACATGTATGAAAGTTGCCTTGTTGGAGGTGAGCCACTGGCATGTCCCGCTGTATCTTGATGCGCTCGAAGCGCCCGGGATCGAGGTGGTTGCCGTCTCCGATGCGCAGCAAGCGAAGGGCGAAGCGATCGCTGCACGCTTCGGATGCAAGCTTTACTCGTCGGCCTACGAGTTACTTGAGCGCGAGAAGGTCGATTTCGCTTTCGTGTTCGGGCGGCACTCCGAGATGCCTGCGCTTGCCGAGGCCGTAATTGCGCGGAACATTCCGTTTGCGTTAGAAAAGCCGTGCGGCGTCAACATGTCTCAAGTCACCCGGCTTCGCACGCTGACCGAAGAAGCGAATCTTTATTGCGCGGTGCCGCTAATCTTCCGAATGAGCGAGTTGCTCGGGTCACTTGGAGAAGCGGAGGGACGCATACCATCCGACTTTAACTACATGTCATTTCGTTTCGTTGCTGGACCGCCGAGTCGATACGAAGCATCAGGCTCCGGTTGGGCAGTCAACCCCGTTTATTCCGGCGGTGGATCCACTATCAACCTGGCGACACACTTCATCGATTTTTTCCGGCTGCTCACAGGCAAGGAGGTTGCCCGTGTCTCGGCCGTCATGAACGCAAGAACGCATCGAGGCGCCGTAGAAGACTATTCGCTTGTGACCATGCAGACCGAAGATGGCGTGATCGGCCTTATCGAGACGGGATACAGCTTTCCCAGTACCGCCGACGAGCAGCGCGAATTTTCCTTCACTTTTTCTTCGGACCGTATGTACGCGAAGTCTGGCCCGGACAGAATCGAGTTCCGCGACCGGAATCAGCTTTCGGCAGGTACGCGAAGCCGCCGACTCCAGCTCGAGACTGATATCTACTACCCCTTGTTCGTCAAGCGGGTGCTCGCCGAGAGCCAAACCGGCGCAAAGCCGATCGCATCGTTGCGCGACGCGGAGCTGATGATGCAAGTCATGGACGCGGCCTACGCTTCCGCTCAACAAGGCGGAGTGCTCGTTCACCTCGAGCCGATTTCCTAGGTCACACATCAGTCGGGTAGGAATGATGCAAGACGGTCCGAACTTGAAACCACCGACGGCCGCCAATTTGCAACGGCCGTTCGGCTGAATCCCTGTTGGGCAATTAGTCGGCCGCGGAGGCGCATAGTGCAAACGTCGAGGGGAACAGCGGCGGCCTAAAACGAGCACGATGAAAATTGAGCCGTGTCGCGCCCTCGTCGGCGTGCGCGCGATCGAACGCCCACACTGCAGGGAACCCGATCAACTCACACATCTCTGAGAACGGATACATCCCGTCGTCGGCGGCTTCCGTACTTCGGCGCGAGAATCTGCCCGTAGACATCTTCAAGCGCCTTTGCGACGGTTAAGAAGCCCGACGCTGGATAAATGGTTAGGGAGAATCCAATTTTCTGCTGGGGCGCAAGGTGCGCGCAACGATCTGGAAATCGCTGTGGCTGCGAGTTTCAACCGCCACTTTTATCTTGCTCACCATATCTTCGACCGGAATCACGGTAGGGTCCACGCTTGTCAGGCAGCGGCATCACACTCAAGAGCGCGCCGAGCCATCCGGCGATCGAGCTGAAGCCACGGCCGCGCCTAGTGCTGTGCAGGCTCCCCATGAACACCGTAGTGATGATCCGGATAGCGCGGCGGTACTTCTTGCAGCGCGCGATGACAGTCGAGGATCAGCACTCACATAGCCCTTCGTTGTATTCACGAGGGCGGGCAACGAGCGACGTGCACCGACACAAATCGTTCACGCTGCGGAGCAAAGCAGAAATCGATCTTTGGCGCACCGGGCCGCGTTGCTAACATCGCCGCTCCATTCCAACGGCCTACCATAACGACAATGATCTCGTCCCGTTCGATTGCGCTCCGTCGCGCCGCAGTCGCGCTTGCCATAGGCAGTCTGTTTACGCTTGCCTCGTGCGGTTCTTCCGACGACGGCGCGCCCGTCACAACGCCTGTCGCCTCCGCCGCCAAGCGTCCCAACATCCTCTACATCATGGCCGACGATCTCGGCTACTCGGACATTCATGCCTTCGGCGGTGAGATCAATACGCCCAACCTCGATGCGCTGGTGCAGTCGGGCCGCATCCTGACGAATCATCACACCGGCACCGTCTGCGCCATCACGCGAGCGATGCTGATTTCGGGCACGGATCATCATCTCGTCGGCGAAGGGACGATGGGCGTGCCCACCGACGAGCGCAAGGGTCTGCCTGGTTACGAAGGCTACTTGAACGATCGCGCGCTGTCGGTGGCGCAACTGCTCAAAGACGGCGGATACCACACCTACATGGCGGGCAAATGGCATATCGGCTCGGGCATCGTCGGCAGCGCGACGGGCGGCGGACAGACGCCGGATCAGTGGGGCTTCGAGCGCAGCTACGCGCTGCTCGGCGGCGCGGCGACGAATCACTTTGCGCATGAACCCGCAGGCTCGAAGAATTACACCGAGGACGGGCAATACGTGCAACCGGGACAGCCCGGTCAGCCGGGCGGCACGGGCGGCAGTCCGGCCGTGTTCTATTCGACCGACTTCTACACGCAAAAGCTCATTGCCTACATCGATTCGAACAAGGGCGACGGCAAACCGTTCTTCGCGTACGCCGCGTACACGTCGCCACACTGGCCGCTGCAGGTGCCGGAGCCTTATCTGCACAACTACGCGGGCAAGTATGACGCCGGCTACGATGCGATCCGAAGTGCGCGCATCGCGCGACAAAAAGCGCTCGGCATCATTCCGGCCGACTTCACGCCCTACCGGGGTGCTCCGGAAACACTGACTCAATCGCCCGCGACGGCGAACAACGGCGCCGCGAACGCGAAGTACGTCAGCGCCGTGCATAGCGCAGCGCAAGGTTACGGCGACTATGGCCCGGGAACCGTCGACAAGTCCTGGAACAGTCTGTCCACCGCGGAGAAGAAAGCGCAGGCGCGCTATATGGAAATCTACGCGGGCATGGTCGAGAACCTCGATCACAACATCGGGCTGTTGATCCAGCATCTGAAGGACATCGGTGAATACGACAACACATTCATCATGTTCCAGTCGGACAACGGAGCGGAAGGCTGGCCGATCGATTCTGGCGCCGACCCGACCGCAACCGACACCGCGAACGCGACGGACGCGATCTACCCGACGCTCGGCACCGACAACGGCAAGCAGAACGCACAGCGCCTGCAATATGGCCTGCGCTGGGCCGAAGTAAGCGCTACGCCGTTCCGTCTCACCAAAGGCTACGCGGGCGAAGGCGGTGTGTCGACGCCGCTCATCGTGCATCTGCCCGGTCAGGCTGCGCAACTGCCCACGCTGCGTGCATTCACGCACGTCACCGACAACACGGCGACCTTCCTCGCGATCGCGAAGATCGATCCGCCGACGCAAGCTGCACCGCCGCTCGTCAACACGTTGACGGGCGTCGATTCGAACAAGGGCAAGGTCGTCTACAACAACCGATATGTGTATCCGGTGACGGGTCAATCGCTGTTGCCGTTGCTCAATGGCGATGCGTCGGGCGAAGTACACACCGCCGCATTCGGCGACGAGGCCTACGGGCGCGGCTATCTGCGCAGCTCCGACGGCCGCTGGAAGGCGCTGTGGACCGAACCGCCGAGCGGTCCCGTCGATGGACACTGGCAGCTCTTCGACTTGCAGGCCGACCGCGGCGAGAACAACGACGTGGCGACGCAGAATCCGTCGATCATCGACAGTCTCGTGCAGCAGTGGAACACCTATATGAGCACGGTCGGAGGCGTCGAGCCGCTACGTCCGCGCGGCTATTACTGAGCGCGACATGAAACGACACTGGCAGACCATCGGCGGCGCGGCGCTCGTTATCGGCATACTCTTCGCGGGAGGCTTCGGCGCCGCGCTCGCTGTCGACTCCGATCGCGGCTTCGATCCGCGCAATCTGACACGCGCGCTTGCACCGCTCGGCTCCGAGCAGCAATGCGAGCGTTACACTGGCCTGCCCGCGCACTGGCGTGACGATTCGCACGCGGGCATGGTGCATCTCAGCGGCGGCGAGTTCGTGTTCGGCAGCAAGCTCGGTTACGAGGACGAGCGTCCCGCCGGCGACGGAAGAACGAAAGTCGGAGGCTTCTGGATCGACCAGACCGATGTCACGAATGCGCAGTTCGCCACCTTCGTCGAGGCCACCGGCTATGTGACTGAAGCCGAGCGCCAGGGCGGCGCGGTCGTCTTTCACGTGCCCACGCGTGAGGAAATGAACGCACGCGATCTCGCGTGGTGGTCGTGGGTGAAGGGTGCGTCATGGAAGCATCCGCAAGGTCCCTCGAGCACGTGGAAGAGCCACGAAAATGAGCCCGTCACGATGGTCACGCTCGCCGACGCGCTCGCCTACGCGCACTGGCTCGGACGTGACCTGCCGACGGAAGCCGAGTGGGAATACGCGGGCAAGGCCGGTCACGAAGGCGCTGAACTGGACGCCGCCCCGCGCGATACGCACGGCAAGCCATCGGCGAATTACTGGCAAGGCGTCTTTCCCGTGCTCGATTCGGCCGAGGACGGTCACGCGGGTCTCTCGCCAGTCGGCTGCTATGCGGCCAACGATTTCAGGCTCTACGACATGATCGGCAATGCCTGGGAGTGGACCCGCGATCCGTACACGGGAGCGCGCCAGCCACATTCGAACGGAGACACCGCGGCCGTCGCCCCCGCCACGCGCCGGCACGATACGGCGATGGTCATCAAGGGCGGCTCGTTTCTGTGCTCGCGTGACTACTGCGTGCGTTATCGGGCGTCGTCGCGCGAGCAGCAGGAAGCGGATCTGCCCGCCTCGCATATCGGCTTTCGCACCGTATCGAGGGATGAGTGATTCGTTTGAGTCGAACTCTCCTCGGCGCGCTCGTGGCCGTCTGCTGCACGTTCGTCGATGCGGCGCCGCGCGCTGTTCGTATCGGCGTGACGGCGGGCGAAGAATCCCAGATCATGTCGCAGGTGCGCGACGTCGCCGCGAAGCAAGGGCTGCGACTCGATATCGTCGTCTTCGAGAACCCATCGCACATCGACGCCGCGTTGGCGGGGGGCTCGATCGACGCGGCCAGCTTCGAGGACGAAGCAAGCCTCGACGCGCGGCGCAGGCGCGACGGCTATGCGATTCGAAGTGTCGCCGCGACAGTGACATTGCCGATGGCGTTCTACTCGCGCAAGCTCGCATCGCTCGCCCAACTCACACGCGGCGCGACCATCGCCATACCCGACGATGCGCCCGGCATGGCGCGTGCGCTGATCTTGCTGCAGAACTATGCGTTCGTCACGCTGAAGGACAGTGCGGGACTTTCGCCCACTGTCGCGGATATCACGAGTAACCGCTACGGCCTGCTCATCCGTCGTGTGCCACGCGCCCGGCTGTACGCGATGCTCGATACGGCGAGCTTCGTCGCAATGAATGCCGACGACGCCGCGCACGCCGGCCTGATGCCCGGACGCGACAGCATCGGCATCGAGGATGCCCGCTCGCCCTGGCAACACGTGCTCACGGTGCGTTCGGGCGAAGCGAACGCGCCGTGGGTCGCGCAACTCGTGCGCGCCTATCACTCCGGCGACGTCGCCCGCTTCATCCTCGCGCGCTATCAGGATTCGGTGCGCCGACCATGGTGAGCCCGTTTCCACATGCGTTTTCGTTCGAATGCACGGCGTGCGGCAAGTGCTGCAATAGCCCGCCCGCGTTGTCGTTACGCGAATTGTTCCGCTATCGCGATGTGTTCATCGGCGCCATTGCGATCAGCCGGGCACCGCCCGTGCGGGCGGGCCAGCGTGTGCGCACTGGCCCATATGAAACCCTTCTGAGCGATGAGCACGCGAGCGCTTGTGACGCGCTCGCCCGGCTACACACCTTCTCAATCGGGGCGCATGGCGATTCCATCAGCGTGACGACACAGGCCATCGACTACGCTTCGTCCGGCCGTTGTACCGCACTCGCGGACGACGGCCTTTGCCGCCTGCATGCCGATGGCAAACCGGATCAGTGCATCGCCGTGCCGCTCGACCCGCTCGTGCCAGACCGTCTGCAACATGTCGTTCTGGCGCAGCGCTCGTTCGGCGAGGGCTGGCTCGGTGCGCAATGCATCGAGCCGGGCGAGCGGCGCGAGCCGGCACTGGTCGCGAACGGCGGTATCGTCGCCAACGACGCGAAAGCGGCGGTGGAACGCAGGCGTCGCGCGCTTGCAACGGAGCGCGAGTGGTGCGGCCGCACGATCGCCGATGCACTACGGCGCGACTTCGCTGCCGATCCGCGCCGCGCGCTGGCTCAGGTTCCCGAGAACGGATACCGGACCATTTCGCTCGTGCCCGCGTTGCTCTTCATTGGCGCAATGTCGCCGGTGCTTGCGCGGCATTGCATCGGCTATATCGACGCTCAGACGGCGCTGATCCGCCGCAACATCGCACGCGCGATCGAGCGGCGCCGCCTCGACGACCGGCCGATGACGCAGACATTGCGCGCTTTTCTCGATGCCCTCGCCCGCGCGCGCGAGCAACTCGCGAGCATGCGCACTCAATCGAATGGATGGCCGCTCGCAAAAGAAGCCGAAACCTACTTTTTATGCTAGGCGGCTGATGGGGCCGCGATACATGCTTCGTCCGTAAGGCAACGGCTTTATCCTCACGCCACACATAGATTTCTCGGATACGAAGAAAATTCCCAGGTAAGCGTGGCATGCGCAAGTCGCGTTTAACGTTGGCAGTTTGGCGAGCTGACGGCGTTGGCGACGTGGACCGGCAGGACGGTACCCGTGCATCAGCGAAGTCACACTTACGGCCCACATCTGCCCTTCGACCCGACGCCCGCGCTACGGCTGCTTCCAAAGTGGAACAGCCATTCGAGCAGCCGTCTCGGCCGGCAAGTTCTTGGCCTTTGCGGACCTTCGACGAGGCTTCCTTGGACGTCGGCGATGTGTCGGGTTGCCGCCATTAACAGCGTCGCGCAGCAGAGGGTCGTTTCCTGCATTCGCCAACTCACAGTTTCGGTAGAGTCGAGATGTGGCGCGCTAGCGGCAGGTTCGGTTTGTCTGTTGCCGCCCCCTTCGTCTGGCGGTGCCCGAGTAACCGTCGCCTTAACCCCGTCTCCACATCCCGCTTAGCGAACCGGACATGCAGATCTCCCGCATCCGCAATCCAATGGACAAACCGTGAGGAAGTATCATGACAGATACCGGCGTGCTTACGAGCCACCAGCGCTCACTATTCGATCATTATGTAACCAATCCCAGATAATCGTGAGCCGCCTCGTCCTGCCATTCTTATCGCGACACAACCCGCGGACGTGCCCCCGGCGCAAGCACGACAATGAGGCGATATGCACAACACAAAATATTTCGAACCCAATCGCCGCGCCACCTGGCTCGAGTTGTTCTTCGACCTGATTTTTGTGGTAGCGATCGGTGACGTAACGCATATCTTGAGCCACACGCACGATGGTCATCTTGACCCACTCCAGTTCTGGCAATACGTCCTGATTTTCATACCTTTGTGGTGGATTTGGGCCAGCCACACGATGTATGCCAATCGGTTCGATGCCGATGACCGGAAGCATCGGGTGGCAACCCTGTTCATCATGTTCCTGCTGATTATCATCTCAGGCTTGATCGACCAACGATTCCTGGCCAGCTTTGACGTTATCATCGTCTGCTACGCTTGTTCGAAATACATCGTCGCCATGATGTATTTCGTGTCCAAATACCGGCATGAGGAAAGCGAGGCAGTCACAACGGCAGTTGGCTGGGTAATCGTCGCTGGCACCACCATCAGCCTCGCTTCGATCCTGTTCCCGGCGCCACAGCGTTATGTCGTGTTTTACCTTGGAATACTGTTCGATCTGATTGTGTTCATCTTTTTTTTGCCGCGTCGTCTCCAAGGCATCCCAGCGCATACCGAACACCTGATCGAGCGCGTGGGTCTGCTCACGCTCATCATGCTGGGAGAGTCCGTTATCAGCCTGTCGACGGGACTGGCCAATATCAGCTGGAGTGTGGAGAGGCTGATGACCGCCGCCACCGGCTTCGTGACGATATCGAGCATCTGGTGGGTCTACTTTGACAGTTTTCACCTGCTGTCCAAACAGAAGCTCGCGACCGGCCATTCGGTCCTGTACTCGCATTTTTTCGTTTTCATCGGCCTGTCGATCCTGGCCAGCATGATCCGGCACGCGATCCTGGACGACATAGTGGTATCCGATTTCCGAGTACTGTCGGTCATCGGCGCGGTCTGCTTTTTCATTGGCAAGCAGTACGGCTATTTCATGGAGCGTCCCGAGTTGCGGCGCCAACTGGTCGTCAACACCCTGATCGTATTCGTGTTGATCGGGTTTGCCCTGCTATTGCCCAGAACCAGTTACATCCTGCTTGGTCTTACCGCTGCGGTGATTTGTTATGCTTTCCTCAGTCTCAGATACCTGAACGTCCCGCCCCAGCGTCACGACCGTCCGCGCGACAGCGCTATCACAGGAGACTAGCCATGAGCGACACCGCAAGCTCTCCAGCCACGATGCGCGGCTATGCCATCAGGGCCTGTTGCGAAGAGATGGTGCTGATGAACGATCTGCCGCTTCCGACACCGGGGCCGCACGACATCCTGATGGGGTGCGTAGTGCGGAAGTCGGCGATTGGGACGAACTGGTGCGCACCGGGGCTCTGATAATCATATAGCCGGCTTCCCTCCGTTCGACTCGACCCGCTGGCGGAGAGTCGGGGGCCCTGTCGCAGCAGGCCGAGCGCGAAAAGGCTGCAGGAACCGGAGTCACGATCTGTGGAGCGGCGCATCGTTGAATTTCACCAGTGTCTAACGCTTTACCTTGTTGGCATTCAGGAAGCGATGGTCAATTATCGACTAGACTTCCGCATTGGAAGCGGTTGACTCCGAATTGGGTTTTGAGTTGATGACCGCCTACTGCAAGCGACGGAGGTGACATCAACCAGTCCTCCTATCGTTCGGCCGCTCATCGTCCTGCAGCGGCCGCTGTGCCCGCGTCAGACAAACGTCCGCTAAGGCCGATCAAGCAACGTTCACCATCTTGAATTGAATGGCCGCTTCCTGGGGCGGATTCAACCGGTCGATGCAATAGCTTGATGGAATCGTTCAGCTGGTGTCTCGTAATCTAGCGTCTTTCTTGG
>FCOD02000037.1 GCA_001544655.2 Caballeronia turbans | reverse complement strand
ACAACCTGCTGAAGACGGCGGCGGGCAGCGGCATCGCCATCGGGCCGATTCTGCTCGGCGCCGCGAAGCCGGTTCACGTGCTGACGTCGTCGGCGACGGTGCGGCGTATCGTCAATATGACGGCGTTGCTGGTGGCGGACGCGTCGGCGGCGCGCTGATCGCGGCTATGGCATGAGATAAAAGCGGCGGGCTTGCCCGCCGCTTTTTTTTCCGGGTAGAAAAAAGCGTGCCGTGCGAGCACGGCACGCTGGAGAAAAAGCAAAAGAGGGTATCTGCTTTAACCCGCAAAACGCGGGATCGTCGGCGGAGCGCGATGCCGTGAAGCTGGCGACGAGTGAGGCGGCTCATCCAGGGGCTTCAAGATCCCACGAGCAAATTATTATCTCGTCCGCGATAAAAATCTCTCAGATTTGGGCTAATCATGCGACGACGAATCGCTCAGAACTGACCAGTCTTCGCCAAACCGAGAAAAAATTTCCGATTTTCGGGCCAACGTTGCTTCGCCCTGTCATTAGCGATACCCTTACATCTTTCATGGTCGCCGGATTGTGGTGCAACGCGAGGGCAGTCGGTTGGTGACACGCGCGCGAGGTATTTCCTTTTTCGTCGCCTTGAGCGTCCTTCTGGGCGCATGCGGCAAGGACGAACCTCGAGGCGGCGGTCAGGAACCGGTTGCTTCGGTGAGTCCGGCGCCGGCCTCGCGAGCAGAGCCGGTCCGGGAGGCGCAAGTACGGCAGCCGGACGCGACCGGCGGGCAAGAGCGCGACGGACTGGCCACCGTCCACATTGCGCAGTTGCCCAGGCAGGCCGTCGCAACCCTGCGGCTGATCGAAACGGGTGGCCCATTCCCTTACGAGAAGGACGGCGTCGTGTTCGGCAATCGCGAGCGTGTGCTTCCGCGGCATCCACGCGGCTACTACCACGAATACACCGTTCCCACGCCTCGCGCGCGGGATCGCGGCGCGCGCCGGATCGTGTGCGGTGGTCCGAAGAAGCAGGTCGGCGACTGCTATTACACGGACGACCACTACGCTACTTTCAAACGGATTGCGGATTAACTACGGGATTTACGGCATGAGCGACAACATCTACGCGCACGACCACAGCGTCGCGAGTGATCTTTTCGCCACCGGCGATGGCAACCTGTTCCAGCGAGTATTGCGGCTACGCATGACAGAACACGACAACAGACCCGACGACGAGACGAGGCCTGAGGAGGGCCATCCGCAAGAGGATCCGAAAGCGCTGTTCGCCACGGTGCGGCCGAATATCGTTCAGTCGATTCGCGCTTTTCGCGTGCAGGATCTCGCGGATGAGGCGAACCGCCTCGGCCAGCATTTTCTCTATGCCTATCTGGGCCAGGCGCAGAGCAAGCAGGAAGTGCTCGAGACCATCGCGACGTCGTTTCTGTTTCCGAAGCACTTTGGCAAAAATTACGACGCGCTCTACGATTCGCTCACCGATCTCGTCCACAAGGCGGGCTCGCAACCGGGTTTCGTGATCGTGCTCGAACAACTGCCGATTGCGCAGAAGTTCGACAAGGAAGGCCGGGAAGTGCTGCTCGACGTGTTCCGCGACGCGGCGGAATTCTGGGCGGAAAGGAAAGTGGCGTTCCGCGTGTTCTATTCGTTCGTCTGATTCAGCACGACTGGCGCGAGCGCCGGTCAAGATAAGCAACAGCCCGATGGATGCAGCCAGGCGTCCATCGGGCTGTTTTCATTTGTGTGGCGGGCGGATCACCAGCCGCCCCAACGCGCGGCCAGCGCCGCGAGCACCGCGATGCCCGCCGTTTCCGTGCGCAGCACGCGCGGGCCGAGCTCGAGCGCCGAGAATCCCGCCTCGATGATGGCGCTTTCTTCGCCGGGCGAAAAACCCGCTTCCGGCCCGATCAGCAACGTGACTGGTTCGCGCGGTGCATCGACCGGCAGCGCTGCGAAGCTTACTTCGGCGCGCGGCGAGAGCAGCAGGCGCAGTTCGCCATCGGTGGCGGCGGGCAGATCGGCGAGCCAGGCGTGAAGATCGCGCGGCGGCGCGACGTCGGGCACGCGGTTGCGCCCGCACTGCTCACACGCCGCGCGCGTGAGCGCCTGCCAGTGCGCCTGCCGCTTGAGCGCACGCTCGCCGGCGAGACGCACGACGCCGCGCTCCGTGGTGATCGGCGCGATGCCCGCCACGCCCAGTTCCACCGCCTTCTCAATGAGCCAGTCCATCTTGTCTCCGCCCGCGACACCCTGTGCGAGCGTCACGCGATAAGGCGGCTCGGCCTCGCGATCGCTGTATTCGTCGATGCGCGCCGTCACCGCGCGCTTCGCGATATCGACGAGTTCGCCGCGATATTCGCCGCCGCGGCCGTCGAAAAGGGTAACCGCGTCGCCCGTTTGCAGACGCAGCACGTGCACGTGACGCACGACGTCATCCGGAAGGAGGAGGGTTCGGCCCACGAAAAGCGGACCGTCGACATGAAAACGTGGCATGAATGCTCGATCGCGAACGTTGCTGTCCGCGGATAGTGATGATGCTCGCCGGCGACGCGCCGCTTCAGCGCAGATGCCGCGCGATCGCCCAGCGATAGCCGTCCGGGTCTTCGATCTGCGCGAAGCGGTCACCCCAGAACTGGTCTTGCGGCTCGATGAGCGGCTTCGCGCCGACGGCGAGCGCGTGCTGAAAAGTGGCGTCGACGTCATCGACATAAAGATAGAACGACTGCGGCGCCATCAGTCCCGCGCTCTTCGGCGTGCGCGCCTGCGATCCGTATGCGCCTTCTGGCGCGAACATCACGATCAACTGTCCGCGATACGTCATCTCGACATGGATGATCGTGCCGTCATCGTTCACGCTGTCGCGCACCCCGAAGCCGAGCGCCTTCTCATAGAACGCGGTGCTTACGCGCGCGTCGCGCACGGTGAGATACGGAATCAGCCAGGGCACGTCGGCGGGGCGTGGGTCGGTCATCGAAAGCACTCCTTGAAGCCTTTGCTGCTGCACAATGGGAAGCATTTTGCCACGAAGCCGTACTACGAATGGACCGGCAGAGAATGAACGAACATGGCGCGCCGGACGGATTTCGCCGGATGAACGTCCGTTGGCGGCGCGCGTTACCGTGTAATGTCACGCGTTGTCGCGTCGTCGTGACACGGTTGTATCGCTTGCGACGCACGCGGCGCGGTGCGGTTCCCCCGATTCGCCGACGGTGATTTGCACGGAACATGCCCGCGCGCCGGGACGCCTGGCCGCACCGGACGCGCTCCTTACAGGCGCGTGTCAATCGGACCGGTCTGTTAGAATGACGGCCTCCCGATCCTCGTCGTTTCTCGTCGTTCCGGTCCTGAAAACGTTGTGTCCCGCGGGTCCGGCTCGAGTGAGAAGTACTGCCAGAGAAGCACCGCGGATCATTTCAGGACCTGCCCCAGACTCGACATGACGATCCCGACCTCCAGCCAGTCCGCCCTCATGGCCAACGCAATCCGCGCGCTCGCCATGGACGCCGTTCAACAAGCCAACTCCGGTCACCCCGGCATGCCCATGGGCATGGCAGAAATTGGCGTCGCGCTGTGGTCGCGCCATCTGAAGCACAACCCGACGAACCCGCACTGGTTCGATCGCGACCGTTTCGTTCTGTCGAACGGCCACGGTTCGATGCTGCTGTACTCGCTCCTGCACCTCACCGGCTACGACCTGCCGCTCGCCGAACTGAAGAACTTCCGCCAGTTGCATTCGAAGACGCCGGGCCATCCGGAAGTCGGCATGACGCCGGGCGTCGAGACGACCACCGGCCCGCTGGGGCAGGGCGTCGGCAATGCGGTCGGCATGGCGCTTGCCGAGGCGCTGCTCGCCGCCGAGTTCAACAAGGCAGATGCGAAGATCGTCGATCACTACACGTACGTGTTCCTCGGCGACGGCTGCCTGATGGAAGGCATCTCGCACGAAGCCTGCTCGCTCGCGGGCACGTTGAAGCTGAACAAGCTGATCGCGCTGTACGACGACAACGGCATTTCGATCGACGGCCACGTCGAGCACTGGTTCCACGACGACACGCCGAAGCGCTTCGAGGCATACGGCTGGAACGTGATCCGCGCGGTGGACGGCCACAACGTCGATGCGGTCGATGCCGCCATCGCCGCCGCGAAGAAGTCGGACAAGCCGACGTTGATCTGCTGCCGCACGGTCATCGGGAAGGGCGCGCCGACGAAGGCGGGCGGCCACGATGCGCACGGCGCGCCGCTCGGCGACAAGGAAATCGCGGCGACGCGCGCGGCCATCGGCTGGAACTACGGTCCGTTCGAGATTCCGCAGGAAGTGTACGCAGCGTGGGACGCGAAGGAACAAGGCACGCACGCCGAAACCGAATGGAACAAGGCGTTCGACGCGTACAAGGCGAAATACGCCAGCGCGGCCGCCGAATTCGCACGTCGCATGAGCGGTGAGTTGCCCGCGAACTGGGCGGAAGCTGCCGCAAAGATCATCGAGGACGCGAACCAGAAAGCCGAAACCGTCGCGACTCGCAAGGCATCGCAGCAGACCATCGAAGGTCTCGCGGCGGCGCTGCCGGAACTGCTCGGCGGTTCGGCCGACCTGACCGGCTCGAATCTCACCAACTGGAAGGCTTCCAAGGCGGTGCGTGCGGCAGGAGATGCGGAAAACGCGAATCCCTCGGGCATCCAGTGGGGCAACCACATCAATTACGGCGTGCGCGAATTCGGCATGAGCGCGGCCATCAACGGGATCGCGCTGCATGGCGGCTATCGTCCGTTCGGCGGCACGTTCCTGACGTTCTCGGACTACAGCCGCAACGCGCTGCGCGTCGCCGCGCTGATGAAATCGCGCTCGATCTTCGTGTTCACGCACGATTCCATCGGCCTCGGTGAAGACGGCCCGACACACCAGTCGGTCGAGCACGTGTCCAGCCTGCGCCTGATCCCGAATCTGCAGACGTGGCGCCCGGCCGATACGGTCGAAACGGCCGTCGCGTGGACGCACGCGATCGCGCACCACGGTCCGTCGACGCTGATCTTCAGCCGCCAGAACCTGCAATTCTCGACGCGCAACGACATTCAGATCGCCAACATCGCGAAGGGCGGCTACGTGCTGCGCGACTGGAACGACGATATCCCCGCGCGCAAGATCATCCTCATCGCGACCGGCTCGGAAGTGCAGCTCGCGATGGAAGCGGTCGAGGCGCTGGCGAAGGACGGCATCGGCGCGCGTGTCGTGTCGATGCCCTGCACGAACGTCTTCGACAAGCAGGACGCCGAGTACCGCGAGCGCGTGCTGCCGAAGGGCGTGGCGCGCGTGGCGATCGAGGCGGGCGTGACGGATTTCTGGCGCAAATACGTGGGCCTCGAAGGCGGCGTGGTCGGCATCGACACGTTCGGCGAGTCGGCCCCGGCGGGCGCGCTGTTCAAGCATTTCGGCTTCACGGTGGAGAACGTGGTCAAGACGGCGAAGGCCGTTCTCGCCGCGTAAGCACTGACGTCAGCGAAGCAAGGTTTTTTTAAGCCAAGGAGATAGACCATGACGATTCGCGTTGCAATCAACGGCTACGGCCGGATCGGCCGCAACACGCTGCGCGCCCTCTATGAGAACGGCAAGAAGCATGACATCGAGATCGTCGCCATTAACGACCTCGGCGATGCCAAGACCAATGCGCACCTGACGCAATACGACACCGCGCACGGCAAGTTCCCGGGCGAAGTGTCGGTGGACGGCGACTACCTCGTCGTCAACGGCGACAAGATCCGCGTGCTGGCGAACCGCAACCCGGCCGAACTGCCGTGGGGCGAGCTGAAGGTCGACGTGGTGATGGAGTGCACGGGCTTCTTCACGACGAAGGAAAAGGCGAGCGCGCACATCAAGGGCGGCGCGAAGAAGGTCATCATCTCGGCGCCGGGCGGCAAAGACGTGGACGCGACCGTCGTGTACGGCGTGAACCACAACGTGCTGAAGGCTTCCGACACGGTCATCTCGAACGCATCGTGCACGACGAACTGCCTGGCACCGCTCGTCAAGCCGCTGAACGACAAGATCGGTCTGGTGAACGGTCTGATGACCACGATCCACGCCTACACGAACGATCAGGTTCTGACGGACGTGTATCACGAAGACCTGCGCCGCGCGCGCTCGGCGACGCACAGCCAGATCCCGACGAAGACGGGCGCTGCTTCGGCTGTCGGCCTCGTTCTGCCGGAACTGAACGGCAAGCTGGACGGCTACGCGATCCGCGTCCCGACGATCAACGTATCGGTGGTCGATCTGTCGTTCATCGCCGCACGCGACACGACGGTCGAGGAAGTCAACAAGATCATGAAGGAAGCGTCGCAAGGCGAGCTGAAGGGCATCCTCGGCTACAACGACGCGCCGCTGGTCTCGATCGACTTCAACCACAACCCGGCCTCGTCGACGTTCGATGCCACGCTCACGAAGGTCTCCGGCCGTCTCGTGAAGGTGTCGAGCTGGTACGACAACGAGTGGGGTTTCTCGAACCGCATGCTGGATACGGCTGTGGCGCTCGCGAACGCCAAGTAAGTTTCGGCTTGCTGAAACGACAAAGCCGCTCTTCGGAGCGGCTTTGTTTTTGGTGCTTCGGCCTATCTCGGTTACGCGAGCTTTTCTCGCAGGAACGAGACGACGTAAGGCGTCGCCGCAGCGGCAACTGTCGATGCCGTGGCGGGATCGATTCCCATGCGCGCCGCGATCGATTCGGCGACGCGCCCCGTCAGGATGCCTTCGCCACCTTCTTCCATCGATTTCAGAAAGCCGTCGCCCCGCACGAGCCCTGCCGCGAACGCGGCGAAAAAGCTCTTGCCAGGATGATCACCCAGCAAGCCCTGATTCTGTTCTTCGGCGTGTGCGTGCGCGGTTTCCGCAGCGGTGCTGAGCATTTGCTGGCTATCTTCGGGACTGAAGCCTTGATCGGTCAGCGCTTGCGTGGCTTGCGCGCCGTGCTCCGAAGACAGAAATTCTGAAACGAGTTGTTGCATGTCCATCGATGCTGCTCCTCTTGATGTTCGCTAATTGCAGGGCAGCGCAAGCGGATAGAAACCTCCATCACGCACGGCCCTTGCTGAGACTGCGAACACGTCGAGAAGTGCCGTGCTTTATCTGTTCGGCACCGGAAAATGCACGCCCGCGCGCTGCGCCGCATTGACGATGTGTCCTTCGATCGCGCGGCCGGCCTTCTCTCCGTCGCGTGCCTTCAACGCTTCGATGATTACCGCATGCTCGTGATACGTCGACAGTACCAGCTCACGCCGATAAAACGGCAGGCGCTGGCTCTCCTTCATGATGTCGGCGCTGCCGCGCAGGATCGATTCGATCGCAGCGTTCCCCGCGAGACTCACGATGCGCATGTGGAACGCGAAATCAAGTTGCGCGGCTTCCTCGAGCGCCGACTCCGTCAACGCGGCGTGCAGTGAATCGAGATTGTCGTCGAGCCAGTCGATGTCGGAATCGCCGATCGAATGCGCCGCGAGCCTCGCGACGAATCCCTCCAGCGCGAAGCGCATCTGATACGTGTCAGGCAGCGATGCCTGATCCGCGAAGCGCCACGGATGCGCGGTGCTCGCCTGCGCGCTGCTGACATACACACCCTTGCCCGGGCGGATGTGCAGCATGCCGAGTGCTTCGAGCGTCGAGAGCGCCTCGCGCAGCGACGCCCGGCTGATCGACAGTTCCTCCGACAGTTGCCGTTGCGCCGGCAACAGACTCCCGACCGGGTACACGCTGGATTCGATGCGCTCACGGATGGTCGCGATTGCGGCGTCGGTCACGGTATGCGGGACGTTTTTCATAGGAAGAAAACAGTATTGGCCGGTCTGACCGCCATTGTATGCGCGTGCCGTGCGGGCGTGTGAACGGTTGTTCCGCTCGCGGTTTCGTGCCTGGCCAGGAAAGGGTAAACCGCTATCAATGCTTCCTTGACGGGGCTATATCGGCTTTCTAATATTCCCCATCACGGCACTGGTCCGACCAGTCGGAACAGTTGCTCTGATCCCGAGACATTACACGAGGAGACGGTCGTGTCGAGATTTTTGAATTCGCTGTTCGGCAGGGTGATGATCGCGCTGGTCATCGGCATCGTGGTGGGCGCGTTGTTTCCGCAGTTCGGCCAGTCGTTGCGTCCGTTGGGCGACGGCTTTCTCAAGCTCATCAAGATGGTGATCGGGCCGATCGTGTTTTGCGTCGTCGTGAGCGGCATGGCGAGCGCGGGTGATCTGAAGAAGGTCGGGCGCGTCGGGCTGAAGGCGGTCATCTACTTCGAGATCATGACGACGCTCGCGCTCGTGATCGGTGCGATTCTCGCGTGGGTGACGCGCCCGGGCGTCGGCATGAATATCGACCTTCACACGCTCAACGCCGCGTCGCTCTCCACCTACACGGAGCACGCGAAGAGCCTGAAGGACACCGCGGGCTTCCTGCTCAAGATCATTCCCGACACCGCGGTCGATGCGTTCGCCAAAGGCGACATCCTGCAAGTGCTCGTGTTCGCGATCCTGTTCGGCGCGGCGCTCTCGATGCTCGGCGAGAAGGCGCAGCGCGTGACGGTGTTCATCGACGAGTTGTCGAACGTGTTCTTCCGCATCATGGCGTTCATCATCAAGCTCGCGCCGCTCGGCGTGCTCGGCGCGATCGCGTTCACGACCGGTCAGTACGGCGTCGCCTCGCTCAAGCAACTGGGTCTGCTCGTGATCGTGTTTTACGCGAGCTGCTTCCTGTTCGTGTTCGTCGTGCTGGGGGTGGTGATGCGTCTCGCGGGTTTCTCGATCTTCAAGCTCGTGCGCTATCTGCGTGAAGAACTGTCGATCGTGCTCGGCACTGCTTCCTCCGATGCCGTGCTGCCGCAGATCATGCGCAAGCTCGAATGGATGGGCGTGAAGGATTCGACCGTCGGTCTCGTGATCCCGACCGGCTACTCGTTCAACCTCGATGGCTTCTCGATCTATCTCACGCTCGCGGTGATCTTCATCGCCCAGGCGACCAACACGCCGTTGTCCCTGCATGACCTGATCGTCGTCGTGCTCGTGTCGCTCGTGACGTCGAAGGGCGCGCACGGCATTCCCGGCTCGGCCATCGTGATCCTCGCCGCGACGCTCTCCGCCATTCCCGCGATTCCCGTGCTCGGCCTCGTGCTGATTCTGCCGGTCGACTGGTTCGTCGGCATAGCACGGGCGTTGACGAACCTGATCGGCAATTGCGTGGCGACGGTGGTCGTCGCCGTGTGGGAGAAGGACATCGACCGGGCGCGCGCGAAACGCGTGCTCGACCAGGATGCCGAATACCGCTTCGTGCCCGCCGCGCCGGAACCTGCGCACGGTCACGGACATGAAAACGCACACGCATTGTGACTCACCGCAACTGAAGGAAACTGAAATGGCCAACCCGATTCTCGACGCAGACGCTCCCGCTTTCGCCCGCCGCTACATGAATCTCGCGGACCCGCGGCTCGGTGCGCAGGCGCTCTTCGCCACCGACGAATTCTTCGCGCCGAAGGAGCGCATGCTGGAGCCGCAGCCGGCGGTGTTCATCCCCGGCAAGTACGACGAGCACGGCAAGTGGATGGACGGCTGGGAGACCCGCCGCAAGCGCACGACGGGCTACGACTACTGCATCGTCAAGCTCGCGCGCGCGGGCGTGATTCACGGCATCGATATCGACACGAGCCATTTCACCGGCAATTTCCCGCCTGCGGCGTCGATCGAAGCGTGCTACAGCGAAAACGGAAATCCGCAGGAAAACGGCGACTGGCGCGAGATCGTTCCGTCGACGACGCTGCAGGGTAATCGTCATCACTATCTGGAGATCGGCGACACGCGCGCCTACACGCATCTGCACGTGAACATCTATCCCGATGGCGGCATCGCGCGGTTGCGCGTGTACGGGCAGCCGAAGGCGGATTTCTCGCGCGTCGAACGCGGGACGCTGCTCGATCTCGCGGCGATCGAAAACGGCGCGTATCTCGTCGCGGCGAACAATCAGCACTTCGGTCCCGCGTCGCAAATGCTGATGCCGGGACGCGGCGCGAACATGGGCGATGGCTGGGAAACGCGCCGGCGCCGTGAGCCGGGCAACGACTGGGCGATCGTCGCGTTGGCGAATCCCGGCGTGATTCGCGCGATCGAAGTCGATACCGCGCACTTCAAGGGCAACTATCCGGACCGCTGTTCGCTGCAGGCGGCGCGCGTGGAAGGCGGCACGGACGAATCGCTCGTCACGCAGGCGATGTTCTGGCCCGTGCTGCTCGACGAACAAAAGCTGTCGATGGACAGCGTGCATCGCTTCGAAAAAGAGATCGCCGCGCTCGGTCCCGTGACGCACGTGCGCTTCAACATCTGTCCGGACGGCGGCGTGTCGCGTCTGCGAATCTTCGGTGAAATCGAATGAAGACGCTGACCCTGGAGCCTCTCACGCGCGAGGCCTTCGCCCCGTTCGGCGATGTGATCGAACTCGAAGGCGCGCGCCATTTTCCGATCAACGCGGGCACGACCGAGCGCTTTCACGACCTCGCGAACGTGGAGGTCGGCTTCGAGAGCGGCGGACGGCCGCTCATCAACGTGTTTCGCGGCCAGCCGCGCGCGCAGCCGGTCGTGATCTCGATGATGGAGCGGCATCCGCTCGGCAGCCAGGCGTTCGTGCCGCTCGCGGACGTGCGCTATCTCGTGGTCGTCGCGCCCGCCGGCGAGTTCGATCCCGACCGGATGCGCGCGTTCCATGTGCGCGGCTCGCAAGGCGTGAACTACGCGCGCGGCGTCTGGCATCACCCGCTGATCGTGCTCGACAAGGTGGCGGATTTCATCGTCGTGGATCGGGGCGGCGATCTTCCGAATTGCGACGAGATCGAATTGCCGGAGCGATACACGCTGATCGAACGCGAAGCGCGCGCGGCTTGAGGCGGTCGTTTCGAACGCAAACGCAAATGCGAATCGATCAGACGCAAAACCACGAAACGTACAGGCGAAACGAAACCGCCGCCCATCGAGCCGATGGGCGGCGGTTTTTTCATCTACGCGCCGCTGGCCGGCGCGTCACCTCAATGCTTGCGATGGGGGCAGTTTTCCTTCGTGCACGCGCCGTACAGCGCGAGCGCATGCTCGTGGAGCTTGAAGCCGCGATCCTTCGCGATCGATTGCTGACGGCGTTCGATCTCCGCATCGAAGAACTCTTCCACGCGACCGCAGTCGATGCACACGAGGTGATCGTGGTGCGATCCCTCGTTCAGCTCGAAGACGGCCTTGCCCGATTCGAAATTGCTCCGCGACAACAGGCCGGCTTGCTCGAACTGCGTGAGCACGCGATAAACCGTTGCGAGACCGATATCGAGCTCTTCGTTGAGCAGGCTTCGATACACGTCTTCGGCGGTCAGATGGCGCACCGGACTATGCTGAAAAATTTCGAGAATCTTGAGGCGGGGCAGGGTCGCCTTGAGCCCGATATTTTTGAGATCGGCGGGATTGGTCATGGCTAGGCATCCCTAGAGTACAATTCAAGGTTCTCATAGTAATGCGTTTTTCCGATTCCCGACATCCCGAGCGGACGCAAGGCGAATTGGACGAAAAGAGCGCGACCTCGGAGCGCCTCGCGTGAAAGGTGAAATGTTTTCCAAATTTTTATCGACTTGCAGGGAGAGCCGTCGCATGCGGGGAACCGTGATCGCAGCAACCTTGGCCGCATTGCTCGCCGGCTGCTCGGCGTACGACAGCGTCACGCAGAAGATCGCGCAAAGCATCACACCGTATCGGATCACGGTCGTGCAAGGCAATTTCGTTTCGCAGGAAGCAGCGAATCAGATGCAGGTCGGCATGTCGCGTGATCAGGTGAAGCAGCTCCTGGGCACGCCGCTTCTGACCGACATGTTCCACGCCGATCGCTGGGACTATGTGTTCTATTTCAAACGCGGGTCCGCGTCCATCGTGCAGCAGCGGGACTTCGTCGTGAACTTCGCGAGCGATCGCGTCGTGAGCTGGTCGGGCGGCGAGAACCTGCCTTCCAACCTCGAACTGCTCGCGGAAATCGACGGCGACAAGGGCGTCAAGGTCGCGAAGCCAGTCGCGACGGCAGCGGCGTCGGCGCCGGTGGCGTCGACGGCAGCGGTGACCGCGCCGTCCGGCGAGCCGTCCACGCAGCCGAATACCGCAGCCGCATTCGCGGGCGACGCCAATCAGCAGGCCGCACAGGCCGCCAACCGCGCCACGGCGCAGGTCGACACGCCGACGGGCCGCACGCAGTCGTCGGTGCGCGTGAACGTGCCGCAGACGGCAGGCGGCGCGCCCGGTTCGAGCGGCCAGAGCGGCAGCAACTCGCAGATTCAATTGCAACGCCGGCCGCAGACGATCAACATTCCGGACAGCAGCGCGGTAGGCCCGGCGGGCTCGTCGCCGACGCCGGCCAACGCGGGCAGCCAGGCGCAGTTCTATCTGCCGCAGCAAAGCCAGTAAGCAGTTCAGCCATTCGGAGCCGAAGCCGCGCCACGCGTTTCGACGCGGCGCCGCTTCAGCCGCATCGCCAATCCGCATCATCCATCGCGCGTCTTGCGCGCGGTTCAACACGAGACTGCCATGAAGATCGCCATCGCCGGCGCATCGGGCCGCATGGGCCGGATGCTGATCGAAACCGTTCTCAACGATCCGGACGCGCAACTCGTCGGCGCGCTCGACCGGCCCGGCGTGCCGCAGCTCGGGCAGGACGCGGGCGCATTCCTCGGCAAAACCACGGGCGTTCTACTGACCGATGACATCGAGCGCGTGTTCGCCGACGCTGACTACCTGATCGACTTCACGCGCCCCGAAGGCACGATGGCGCACCTTGAAGCCGCGCTGCGCCACAGCGTGAAGATGATCGTCGGCACGACGGGTTTCTCGGACGAGCGGAAGGCGCGGCTCAAGCAGGCGGGCGAGAAGATCGGCGTCGTGTTCGCGCCGAACATGAGTGTGGGCGTGAACGTCACGCTGAAGCTGCTCGAATTCGCCGCGAAGCATTTCGCGCAGGGTTACGACATCGAAGTCATCGAGGCGCATCACCGGCACAAGGTCGACGCGCCGTCGGGCACCGCGCTCGCGATGGGCGAGGTGATCGCCCACGCGCTCGGCCGCGATCTGAAGGACTGTGCCGTGTACGCGCGCGAAGGCGTGACGGGCGAGCGCGATCCGTCGACCATCGGCTTTTCCGCGATTCGCGGCGGCGATATCGTCGGCGATCACACGGTGCTCTTCGCGGGCATCGGCGAGCGCGTCGAGATCACACACAAGTCGGCGAGCCGTCTGTCCTATGCGCAAGGCGCGCTGCGCGCCGCGCACTTTCTGCAAGGGCACGAAAAGGGCTTCTTCGACATGCAGGACGTTCTCGGCCTGCGCTGATTCATCTTCGTGACAATGGCGGCAACGGGCGTTATCCACTATCTGCAATCCGGCGATGCCGTGACGCACGCGGTCGCGGGCTTGCTGCTCGCGATGTCGCTCGCGAGCTGGTGCTTCCTGCTCGTGAAGGCGTGGATTCTCGCGCGTGCCAAATGGCAGGGGCCGCGTGCGCTGCAACACTTCTGGCAGGCACCGAGTCTGAAAGACGGGATCGGCGCATTGCAGCGCGTCGATCGCGAGCGCGTGTTTCTGCCGCTCGCCGAAGCAGCGTGGCGTGCATCCGAAGCTGAAATGCCGGGCGCGCTGCTCGCCCGCGTGGAGCGCAGTGAACGCGTCCTGCGCGCGCTGCGTCATGCGTTGCTCCGCTCCCAACGCCGACTCGAATTCGGCCAGGTTCTGCTCGCATCGGTGGGCAGCACGGCACCGTTCGTCGGCCTGCTCGGCACCGTGTGGGGCATTTATCACGCGCTGGTCAGCATCGCGTCGAGCGGGCAGGCGATGATCGAAAACGTCGCCGGGCCGGTCGGCGAAGCGCTCATCATGACGGCGTTCGGGCTGGTCGTCGCGATTCCCGCCGTGCTCGCGTACAACGTGCTCGGCCGCTACGTGCGGCAGATTTCCGAGGAGCTCGACGGCTTCGCGCACGATCTGCACGCCTTCGTCTGCGGTCCGACCGAATAGGAGCGCGCGGCGATGGCCTTCGGCGGACTCGACAAGAAATCCAACGGCGCGCCCATGTCGGACATCAACATGACGCCGCTCATCGACGTCATGCTCGTCTTGCTGGTCATCTTCATCATCACGGCGCCGCTTTTCACGCACGCGATCCGGCTGGATCTGCCGAAAGTCGCGTCGCAGCCCGCGCGCGAGACGCCGCAAACCATCACGCTTTCCATCGACGACGCCGGCAAGCTCTTCTGGAACGACACGCCGGTCAGTTTCGAGCAGATGCGCGCGCGGTTCGCCGATGCAGGCAAGGCGGCGCAGAAACCCGAACTGCATTTGCGGGCCTCGAGTGCGACGCGCTACGACGTCATCGCGCAGGTGATGGGCGCGGCGCAGCAGGCGGGGCTGGAACGCATCGGCTTCGTCACGCAGCCGGGGCGGCCGCAGGCACCGGCGCCCGCGAGATAAGCGCGCGAGTTGCCGCGCATCGAACGGTATAATCGCCATTTCCCCGTTCGGCGGGCCTTGCAGAAGCCAGCAGGCCCGAATTCCGACGCCGCGCCGTGTCAGCGATGCCGCAGCGCCTGGACTCGTCGCTCATATCGGTAGCGGCTGGTTCAAAGTCCGTTCCCAGCATTTGCCGAAAGCCAACCACACCATGCACGATAAATACGTACCCGCCGACGTCGAATCCGCCGCGCAGAGCAACTGGCGCGCGAACGACGTCTACCGGACGACCGAGACGTCGGCCAAGCCCAAGTTCTATTGCGTCTCGATGCTGCCGTATCCGTCGGGCAAGCTGCACATGGGGCACGTGCGCAACTACACCATCAACGACGTGATGTACCGTTATCTGCGCATGAACGGTCACAACACATTAATGCCGATGGGCTGGGACGCGTTCGGCATGCCCGCCGAGAACGCGGCGATGGCGAACAACGTGCCGCCGGCGAAGTGGACGTACGAGAACATCGCGTACATGAAGAAGCAAATGCAGTCGATGGGCCTCGCCATCGACTGGTCGCGCGAAGTCGCCACGTGCTCGCCGGATTACTACAAGTGGAATCAGTGGCTGTTCCTGAAGATGCTGGAAAAGGGCATCGCGTACAAGAAGACCGGCACGGTGAACTGGGATCCGGTCGATCAGACCGTGCTCGCGAACGAGCAGGTCATCGACGGGCGCGGCTGGCGCTCGGGCGCGCTCGTCGAAAAGCGCGAAATCCCGATGTACTACCTGCGCATCACCGATTACGCGGATCAACTGCTCGACGATCTCGACGGCCTCGGCTGGCCCGAGCGCGTCAAGATCATGCAGCAGAACTGGATCGGCAAGAGCTTCGGCGTGAATTTCGGCTTCCCGTATGAAATCGACGGCGAAGCGAAGCTGCTGCGCGTCTTCACCACGCGCGCCGACACCATCATGGGCGTCACCTTCGCGGCAGTCGCGGCGGAGCACCCGCTCGCCACGCGCCTCGCGCGCGACAATGCGGACTTGCAGGCGTTCATCGACGAATGCAAGCGCGGCGGCGTCGCGGAAGCCGATGTCGCCACGATGGAAAAGAAGGGCGTGCCCACTGGCTTCTTCGTCACGCATCCGTTGACGGGCGCGCAGGTCGAAGTGTGGATCGGCAATTACGTGCTGATGTCCTACGGCGAAGGCGCGGTGATGGGTGTGCCCGGGCATGATGAACGCGATTTCGCGTTTGCGAAGAAGTACGGCCTGCCCATCAATCAGGTGATCGAAGTCGCTGGCAAGACCTATTCGACCGACGCATGGCAAGAGTGGTACGGCGACAAGACCGCGGGCCGTCTCATCAACAGCGGCAAGTACGACGGCATGACGACCGAGGAAGCGATCGACGCGATCGCCGCCGACCTCAAGGCGAAGGACCTCGGCGACAAGCAGATCACCTGGCGTCTGCGCGACTGGGGCATCTCGCGCCAGCGCTACTGGGGCACGCCGATTCCGATCATCCACTGTCCGAGCTGCGGCGACGTGCCGGTGCCGGAAAAAGATCTGCCCGTCGTGCTGCCGGAAGACCTCGTGCCGGACGGCTCGGGCAATCCGCTCGCGAAGTCGGAAGCCTTCCTGAACTGCACGTGCCCGAAGTGCGGCGCGGCGGCGAAGCGTGAAACCGACACGATGGACACCTTCGTCGATTCGTCCTGGTACTTCTCGCGCTACAGCGCGCCGGACGCTCAGACGATGGTCGACGAGCGCACCGACTACTGGATGCCGATGGACCAGTACATCGGCGGCATCGAGCACGCGATTCTTCACCTGCTGTATTCGCGTTTCTGGACGAAGGTCATGCGCGACATGGGCCTCATCAAGTTCGGCGAGCCCGCGAAGAACCTGCTCACGCAGGGCATGGTGCTGAACGAGACGTTCTATCGCGAAGACGCGGCCGGCAAGAAGACCTGGTACAACCCGCTCGAAGTCACCGTCGAACACGATGACAAGGGCCGTCCGACCGGCGCGACGCTGAACGCTGACGGTCAGCCGGTCGTGCTCGGCGGCGTCGAGAAGATGTCGAAGTCGAAGAACAACGGCGTCGATCCGCAGACGCTGATCGATCAGTACGGCGCGGACACCGCGCGCCTCTTCGTGATGTTCGCGGCGCCGCCGGAGCAGTCGCTCGAATGGTCGGGCGCGGGCGTGGAAGGCGCGAGCCGCTTCCTGCGCCGCGTGTGGCATTTCGCTCACGACAACGCCGAGGCGCTGCGCCAGCACGCGAAGCTCGACGCATCGACGCTCCGCGACGCGGACAAAACGCTGCGCCGTGAAATCTACACCGTGCTCAAGCAGGCCGATTTCGACTACGGCCGCCTGCAGTACAACACGGTGGTTTCCGCGGCGATGAAAATGCTCAACGCGGTCGAAGGCGCGAAGAACGCGGGCGTCGGCGTGCTGAACGAAACCTTCGGCGTGCTCTTGCGCGTGCTGTATCCGGTCGTGCCGCACGTCACGTTCCAGTTGTGGTCGGAGCTCGGCTACGAGAAGGAATTCGGCCCGCTGCTCGATGCGCCCTGGCCGAAGGTCGACGAAGCCGCGCTCGAGCAATCCGAAATCGAGCTCGTGCTGCAAGTGAACGGCAAGGTGCGCGGCGCGTTGACGGTCGCGAAGGATGCATCGCGTGAAGCCATCGAAAAGGCCGCGATCGCGCACGAAATGTTCGCGAAGTTCTCGGAAGGCCGCGCGCCGAAGAAGGTGATCGTGGTGCCGGGGCGTCTCGTCAACGTGGTCGTCTGATGCGCAAAACCAAGGGAGTCGATGTGACCCGGAAAGCCGTCGAGAAAGGCGTAAGCAGGCGTTCGTTCCTCGTGCTCGTGGGCGGCGCGGCCGCGCTGTCTGCATGCGGCTTCCAACTGCGCGGCCAGCAGGACTATGCGTTCAAGCGGCTCGCGATCACAGGCGGCACGCCGCAGATGGTCGCGCGCCTCGAGCGCATGGTTCAGGGTGGCAGCGACACGGTGATCGTCAAGCCTTACGAGAAGCCCGACGCGACGCTCAATTTGTCCGAGGGTCAGGGGTTGCGCACGCTGAGCTTGAATGCGCAGGGTGTTGTGCAGGAATACGAGCTTGTCTACAACGTGAACTATTCGCTGATGGGCGCGGATGGCACGCTGCTGATTCCGCCGAGCGCAATCATATTGAATCGTTCGATGACCTATAGCGATCAATACACGCTTGCGAAAAGCCAGGAATCCACGCTGCTTTACAACGACATGCGCAACGACGCCGTGGACCAGTTGACCCGTCGTCTCGCGACAGTGCGTTCGCTGCATCCGGCGCCGGGCGAGCAGACACCGGGCGTCGCGCCGCGCGCGCCGCTGCCGGTGCCGCCGCTCTGAAACGCGGACGCTCGCCAGCATCATGCAACTGAAGCTCGACGCGCTCGAAGCGCACCTCGCGAAAGGCCTGAAGGGGCTGTACGTCGTGTACGGCGACGAGCATCTGCTCGCCCAGGAAGCGTGCGACCGCATCCGGGCCACCGCGCGCGCGGGCGGCTTCACCGACCGCACGGTATTCACTGTCGAGCGCGGTTTCGACTGGAGCGCGCTCATCGGCGCAACCCAGTCGATGTCGCTCTTCGGCGACCGTCAACTGATCGAACTGCGCATTCCGACCGGCAAGCCCGGCAAGGAAGGCGCGGAAGCGCTGAAGGCGATCGCCGGCGCCGATAATCCCGACGTCGTGACGCTCGTTACGCTGCCGCGCCTCGACAGCGCGACGCAGAAGTCGGGCTGGTTCACAGCGTTGCTCGGCGCGGGCGTCGCGCTGAAGATCGATCCGGTCGAACGCGCGCAATTGCCGATGTGGGTCGGCCAGCGGCTCGCGCAGCAAGGGCAGCGCGTCGCACCCGGCGAGGAAGGGCGGCGCGCGCTGTCGTTCATCGCGGAACGGGTGGAAGGCAATCTGCTCGCCGCGCATCAGGAAATCCAGAAGCTCGGGCTGCTCTATCCCGAGGGCGTGCTCACGTTCGAGCAGATCCACGACGCTGTGCTGAACGTCGCGCGCTACGACGTGTTCAAGCTCAACGAAGCGATGCTGACGGGCGATGTCGGCCGTCTCGCGCGCATGCTCGACGGACTGAAGGGCGAAGGCGAAGCCGCCGTGCTCGTGCTCTGGGCGCTCGTCGAGGAAGTGCGCACGCTGTTGCGCATCAAGCGCGGCGTCGCGGCGGGCAAGCCGCTCGCCACGCTCATGCGCGAGAACCGCGTCTGGGGGCCGCGCGAAAGGCTCATCGGCCCGGCGCTCTCGCGCGTGACGGACGACGCGCTGGAAAAGGCGCTGTCGCTCGCGGCGCGGCTGGATCGGCAGGTGAAAGGGCTTTCCGGAGGCACGGGAGCGCGCGGCAGCGAGCCACCGCCAGATCCGTGGGCCGGCATGTTCGAACTCGCGATGGCGGTCGCGCACGGCGGCACGCCGGCGCAGGCTACGCCAGCGCCACGACCGCGCCGCTAGGACGCATCGGTCACACGCTGTTGCAATTTGTGCAACGGCTTAGAATGAAGGCACTGACGCTTCGGCCTTGGAAGCGCTCGAGAAAGCGGATCACGGAAGAGACCCACGATGAACATCGATCAATACATGACCGACCTCGGCCGCCGCGCCCGCACGGCGTCGCGCGCAATGGCGCGGGCGTCGACGGCGGCGAAAAATGCGGCGCTCAACGCCGTGGCGGACGCCATCGAACGCGAGCGCGATGCGCTCAAGGAAGCGAACGCGCGCGACCTCGTGCGGGCGCGGGAGAAGGGCTACGATGCGGCGTTCATCGACCGCCTGACGCTTTCCGACAAGGCGATCAATACGATGGTCGAAGGCTTGCGCCAGGTCGCCGCGCTGGCCGATCCGATCGGCGAAATCAGCGGGCTGAAGTTTCGTCCGAGCGGCATCCAGGTCGGCCAGATGCGCGTGCCGCTCGGCGTGATCGGCATCATCTACGAGTCGCGGCCGAACGTCACGATCGACGCCGCCGCGCTGTGCCTCAAGTCCGGCAACGCCACCATTTTGCGCGGCGGCTCCGAGGCGCTCGAATGCAACACGGCGCTCGCGAAGCTGATTGGCGTCGGGCTGGAAGCAGCGGGCTTGCCGCAGGACGCGGTGCAGGTCGTCGAAACGGCGGATCGCGCGGCGGTCGGCAAGCTCATCACGATGACCGAATTCGTCGACGTGATCGTGCCGCGCGGCGGCAAGAGCCTGATTGCGCGGTTGATGGAAGAATCGCGCGTGCCGATGATCAAGCACCTCGACGGCATCTGCCATGTGTATGTGGACGATCGCGCGGATCTCGACAAGGCGGCAGTCATTTGCGACAACGCGAAGACACATCGTTACGGCACCTGCAACACGATGGAAACGCTGCTCGTCGCGCGCGGCATCGCTCAGCAGGCCTTGCCGCAACTCGCGCGCGCGTATCAGGCGAAAGAAGTCGAACTGCGCGTGGACGGGCAAGCGCGCGCCGTGCTCGAAGCGGCGAAGATGGGCGGCCTCGTCGATGCGACCGACGAAGACTGGAGCACGGAATATCTCGCGCCGGTGCTGGCGATCAAGATCGTCGACGGGCTCGATGAAGCCATCGACCACATCAACACCTACGGCTCGCATCACACCGACGCGATCGTCACCGAAGATCACGACCGCGCGATGCGTTTCCTGCGCGAAGTGGATTCGGCGAGCGTGATGGTGAACGCGTCCACACGCTTCGCCGATGGCTTCGAATTCGGCCTCGGCGCGGAAATCGGCATTTCGAACGACAAGCTGCATGCGCGCGGTCCTGTCGGGCTCGAAGGGCTGACATCGCTCAAGTACGTGGTGCTCGGCCGCGGCGAAGTCCGTCAATAAGCAGGCTCGAACAAGAAGAACGATGCTCTGGATCAAATCGCTGCATATCGTGCTGGTCGCTTCGTGGTTCGCGGGGCTTTTCTATCTGCCGCGCATTTTCGTGAACCTCGCGATGGAAACGGATCCCGCCGCGAGCGCGCGTCTGTTGCTGATGGCGCGCAAGCTGTTTCGGTTCATGACGTTCATCGCGGTGCCGGCGCTCGCGTGCGGGCTGTGGCTGTGGCTCGTCGTCGGGATCGGCGCGGGACAGGGCTGGCTGCACGCGAAGCTGACGATCGTCGTTCTGCTCATCGCCTATCACGCGTATTGCGGGCGCCTGCTGCACACGTTTCAACGCGGCGAAAACAGGCGCTCGGACAAGTGGTATCGAATGTTCAACGAACTGCCGGTGCTTGGGCTGCTCGGCGCGACCTTGCTCGTGGTGATCAAGCCGTTCTGACGGACGCGTGCCCGGCTTTTTGCTTGTTCACCAGATCGAGCACCATTTCGCCGAAGACTTCCGGACGCCCTTCGAAGAATCGCTGCACCACGTTCTTTTCGAGCATGTAGCTGCGCAGCGATTCTCGTTCTTCGTGATTGTTCGCGAGCCTGACCGCCGCTTCGACGTATTCCTCGGCCGTATCCGCGACCATCCAGCCGGGCATATAGGCGCGCATGAACATGGCGCCGTCGATCCGCTCGAACACCTCCCGACCGGTCTTGCAGATGCCCGGCAACCCGACCGTGAACGCATCCACGATACCGTTCGTATTGCCGAAGGGGAACGGGCTCAGGAGCATGTGACGAGCGTGAGGGAGCGTGGGCGTCCAGCGCGTCGTTGAGCGGTCAGCTCCGGGTTTGGATCGGTCACTACCGTGCTCGCGAGCGTCCTGCGCACGAGTTTGTTGATGCTTCGTTTGATCGCGTGCCGATGCTCCATTTCGGCATGGGTGCAATGCATGTACAACGCGAACAATTGACTTGTTTCGATGTCGGGGAGATCGCTCTGATCGCCAAGCGCCTTGTCGAGCCAGTCGGGGAGCGCTTCGCGATTGCGATGCGCGTCGGCACTGCCGGAAGATATTTCACCGGCGTTCGCAATGGCAAGATTCAGCGCGGGCACGGCATCCGCGCGAATGCACGCAAAATAATCCAGCGGCAGGCGCGATTCCGCGTTGCATGGAATCCTGAGCCGTCTTGTCGAATCCGAACCGGCAATTGAACCGTTCCATCTTCTGCAATGACGGGAAGGAACCGGCGGGCGACATAATCGGCGTTCTTCTGAACCGCGGCGCCGAGCAAATGCTGGATTAGCGAACGGGAGCCCGCCAGTTGCGAGAACCGCTCATCGGTGAGAGTGAACCTGGTGTGCCCGACGAGCGCAATGATGGCTGTCGCCGTGCGACTCGCGAAACTGTCGAGCGACCGGTTTATGCCGGGACGTGGACATGCATCCGAAGGCGCCATTAAAGTCAGCAGGTCGACGAATGGTCTTTCGGTGAGCAACGCGTGGAGTTCGGAAGCTGCGCAATGGCTTCATCCGGCTTCTCGCCGTAGACGCAGGATTCGAAATGCTCGACGGAAAAGGAACTGCTCATGGGTGCTCCGGTGAGGGAGTGAGTGATAAACAGCGTAGGCGAACGTTCGCCGCTCTTTGGAGGGCGACGCAGCCTTCGCTGCCTACGTGCCCACCCGCCGCCCTTCGAGCACGTCCTTCGCTTGAGCAAGCTTGTCCGCAAGCGCTGGCCCGCGAGCCAGCGCCAGTCCGACCGCAAGGATGTCGCCGATCGCGAGATGTGACACGCGCGATGTCATTGGCGAAAAAATGTCGGTGTCTTCGTTGACGTTCGCGAACAATCCGACCGTGGCCATGCGCGCGAGCGGCGAATGGCCATGCGTGATCGCAATGACCTTGGCGCCGCCGTTTAACGCCGATTTGCACGCGTCGAGAATGTCTCTCGTGCGCCCGGTGTTGGAAATCGCGACGACGACATCGCCCGCGCCGAGCAGCGCTGCGGAAGTGGTGTACGTATGCGGGTCGGAGTATGCGACAGACGGTACGCCTAATCGAAAAAATTTGTGCTGCATATCGAGCGCGGCAATGCCCGATCCTCCCGCGCCGTAGAACTCGATACGACGCGCTGCGGCGAGAATCGCGATGGCCGCCGCGACGCTGTCTGAAGACAGCGTATTGCGCACGCCGATCAGCGCGCCGATGGTCCGGTCGAGCACCTTGGCGGCGACGCCCGCGGGCGGTTCGTCCGTGCGCACGTCGCGATAAACCGTGGGAACGTCCGCTGCTACGCTTTGTGCGAGGCGGATCTTGAACTCCCGGAAGCCCGAAAAGCCGAGCGCCTGGCAAAACCGTGCGATGGTCGGCTGGCTGACACCGGCGCGCTTCGCGAAGTCGGTCATCGACAGATCGAGCACCTCGCGCGGCGCTTCGAGCACGTAGTCGGCCAACTTGCGCTCGGATGGCCGCAGTTGCTCGCGCTTTGCTTCGACTTGGGACAGCAACATCGGAAATCTCGCCTATGCTGAAAATTGCTTGGGACTATAGCCGATTAGGAGCTTGTACAAATACTACATAAATGCGGAGTCGAATGTCGGGGAAATCCCTGAGGCATTGAACGGGAAGGCGCGTGGCTCGTTTGCAGACGAAAGTCTGAGCTATTTTGTCATTGTCTTGATGTAGTTTTTCTACTAGTATTTTGAAACGCGGCTACACGACAAGTCCAAACGCCGCTCCCGCAATGATCAATCCAACCTCAACGGCGGGCGCGCCGGGAGTGAGACGAAGGAGCTTCGATGGTTTCCCTGCATTCGCAACTCAAAAAAGTCACCGATCGCATCATCGAGCGCAGCAAGCCGACGCGCGCGGCGTACCTTGCGCGCATCGACGCCGCACACGGCCTGTTCCCGGCGCGTGGCGCGCTGTCCTGCGCGAACCTGGCGCACGGTTTCGCCGGCCTCGAAGGTGAGGAGAAGATTGCGATCAAGTCAATTCGCCAGCCGAACATCGGCATCGTCTCGTCTTATAACGAGATGCTTTCCGCGCACGCGCCCTACAAGAGCTTCCCGGACATCATCAAGCAGGCCGCGCGCGAGCACGGCGGCATTGCGCAATTCGCGGGCGGCGTGCCCGCCATGTGTGACGGCATTACGCAAGGCAACGCCGGCATGGAACTGTCGCTCTTTTCGCGGGAAGTCATCGCGATGAGCACGGCCGTCGCGCTCACGCACAACATGTTCGACGCGGCACTGTGCCTCGGCGTCTGCGACAAGATCGTGCCGGGACTTGCAATCGGCGCCTTGCAGTTCGGTCATTTGCCGACCATTTTCGTGCCCGCCGGCCCGATGACGAGCGGTCTCACCAACGACGATAAGGCCAAGGTGCGGCAGGAATTCGCCACTGGCAAATGCGACCGCGCCGCGTTGCTGGAAGCGGAGTCGGCGGCGTATCACGGCCACGGCACCTGCACGTTCTATGGCACGGCCAACAGCAACCAGATGCTAATGGAAGTGATGGGCTTGCATCTGCCGAGCGCGGCGTTCGTGCATCCGCACACGCCTCTGCGCGACGCGCTCACGGCGGAAGCCGCGCGTCGCGTGCTCGATATCACGCTCGAGCGGGGCAATTACACGCCGATCGGCCATGTCGTCGACGAAAAGGCAATCGTGAACGGCATCGTCGCGCTGCTGGCAACGGGCGGCTCGACCAATCACACGCTGCATCTCGTGGCGATCGCGCGGGCGGCGGGCATCGTGATCGACTGGAACGATTTCGACGAGTTGTCGCAAGTAGTGCCGCTGCTCGCGAAGATCTATCCGAACGGCAAGGCCGACGTGAATCACTTCCACGCGGCGGGCGGCGTCGCGTTCCTCGTGCGCAATCTGCTCGAAGGCGGACTGCTGCATGAGGACGTGCAGACGGTCGCGGGCAAGGGACTTTCGCACTATACGAAGGAGCCGAAGCTCATCGACGGCAAGCTGCATTGGGTCGACGGCGCGCAGGAAAGTCACGACACCAGGGTGCTGCGCGGCATCGGCGAGCCGTTCCAGCCGGACGGCGGTCTGCGCCTGATGCAGGGCAAGCTCGGGCGCGGCGTCATCAAGATTTCAGCGGTCGCGCCGGAGCATCGTGTCGTGAAGGCGCCGGCCATCGTGTTCAATTCGCAAGAGGAAGTGCAGGAAGCGTTCGACAAAGGCGAGTTGAAGCGCGATTTCGTCGCCGTGGTGCGCTTTCAGGGGGCGCGGGCGAACGGCATGCCCGAGTTGCATCGTTTGACGCCGTTGCTCGGCGTGTTGCAGGATCAAGGCTTCCATGTCGCGCTGGTTACGGACGGGCGCATGTCGGGCGCATCGGGCAAGGTGCCGGCGGTCATTCACGTCTCACCGGAAGCGCTGCTGCAGGGTCCGCTCGGCAAGGTGCGCACCGGCGACACGCTCGTGATCGACGCGCCTGCTGGCGTGCTGGACATCGAGATCGACGCGAACGAGTGGGCCTCGCGGGAAGTCCAGGCGCCGCTGTATCAGGCGGATAACGAAGCAGGATTCGGACGCGAACTGTTCGGCGTATTCCGTAGCGCGGCGTTGCCGGCGGAAGAGGGCGCATCCGTGTTCGGCGCGCTGATTGGCGCGGACGCCGCGCATGACGGGCAGGCGAAAGACGCGGTGTCGTCGCATGAGAGAAATGCGCTTCACGACAACGCGCGCGCCGCGGCATCGGCGCTGAACAAGGCGCACGCGACGCATCATTGAACATCGTAACGACGGGCGAACGGCCCGAACTTCCCGAGAACTTGCGGTCGGCAAGATGGCGCCGCACATAAACCAGGAGTTGCATCAATGAAAACGGTGAGCGAAATCGTGCGTCTGGGACCGGTGATTCCGGTGCTTGCGTTCGATTCTGTGGAACAAGGTGAACATGTGTCGCGCGCGCTGCACGCGGGCGGTGTGAAAGTGCTCGAGATCACGTTGCGTACGGCGGCGGGCATCGGCGCGATCGAGCGCGCCAGCCAATTGGCGGACGATATCGTCGTCGGGGTCGGCACCATCACGAAGCCCGAGCATTGCGCGCAAGCGAAAAAGGCGGGCGCGCAATTCGGCGTGTCGCCGGGTCTCACGAAAGACATGCACAAGGCCGCGCAGGACGCAGGGTTGCCGCTGCTGCCGGGTGTCATGACGCCGAGCGACATCATCGCCGCGATGGAGCTGGGCTACGAGATCGTCAAGTTTTTCCCGGCGCAACAGGCGGGCGGCATTCCAATGCTGCAGGCGTTCTATGGACCGTTCCCAAATCTGAAGTTCTGTCCGACGGGCGGCATCACGGCTGAAACGGCGTCCAATTTTCTGGCGCAGCCGAATGTGGTGTGCGTTGGCGGTTCCTGGCTGACGCCGAAGGCTGCGCTTGCCGCGCAGAATTGGGAAGAAGTCACGCGTCTCGCACGTGCCGCGAGCGAGCTGGCGCCGCATAAATAAGCTTTGCATCAAAGGGAACGTCGCGACCGTGTGAACGGTCGTGCGCGCTTTTTTTTGTTTGTGCGTTCCGTGCGCGACCTTACTCCACATCCCCTGCTTGTACGGCGGCTTGCGCATGCCTGGATCGAAGCGATTACCGCGGCCGCGCGCAGCGCGTCATCGGCGCAGTGAATCTGTTCAATCAGGCAAACCTGGATGTTGTCTATATCTCGTTACGGTGCTGATGCGCTCGCCGCGCGTGAAGTCGCCCTACGTGGTGACGGGCGGCTCAATCGAACGTCGCTTTTTTGCGTTTGAATTAGCCTGCGCTTCGAGCGTGCAAAACGTGCGGCTTATTCACGTTTCCCTCAACAGCAATTCCCCGGCCAAACCCGTCGCTTACAAGTAAAATTCCGGTGCCCAGCGCCCTGTGTGCGCTTGCCGGACATTGCCCCTGTGTGCAGTGCAGCGACGGCAAACGCATACATAGCGCAAACCTCAACAAAATCAAGGAGGCGTTATGCCAGCCGTCCACGGGAGCATGTTGCTGCTCTACGCGGTGATCGCAATCGCGGTTCTGATCCTGATGATCGCCCGCTACAAGGTTTACCCGTTCCTCGTTCTCATGATCGTGTCGGTATTGCTGGCCCTTGCGGTCGGCATGCCGATGGACAAAATCGTGAAGTCGTTCGAAACCGGCAACGGCAACACGCTCGGCCACATTGCCGTCGTCGTCGGTCTTGGCACGATGCTCGGCAAGATGATGGCCGAATCGGGCGGCGCCGAGCGCATCGCCAATACGCTGATCAATCTGTTCGGCGAAAAGAACATCCACTGGGCGATGATGGTCGTTGCGATCATCGTCGGCTTGCCGGTGTTCTTCGAAGTGGGCTTCGTGCTGCTGATTCCGATCGCGTTCAACGTCGCGAGACGCACTGGCAAATCGCTGCTGCTGATCGGCCTGCCCATGGTCGCGGGCCTCTCGGTCGTGCACGGTCTGATTCCGCCGCACCCGGCTGCGCTGCTTGCTGTGCAGGCCTATCACGCGGATATCGGCAAGACGATAGCTTACGGACTGCTCGTCGGCGTGCCGACGGCGATCGTCGCGGGTCCGTTGTTCGCGCTAATGATCCACAAGTACATCAAGCTGCCGGATGCCAACGCGCTCGCCGACCAGTTCACTCAAAAGCATGGTGACACCGAGAAAAACCGCGATCTGCCGAGCTTCGGCATCACGCTGTTCACCATCTTGCTGCCGGTCATTCTGATGCTGATCGGAAGCTGGGCAGATCTGGTCTTCGCGCCGAAGACGTTGCCGAACGATTTGCTGCGCTTTATCGGCCAGTCGGATATGGCGCTTCTGATCGCCGTGCTGGTCAGCTTTTGGACCTTCGGCGCCAAGCAGGGCTTCAACCGCGACCAGATTCAGAAGTTCTGCGGCGAATGTCTTGCGCCGATCGCGGGCATTACGCTGATCGTCGGCGCCGGTGGCGGTTTCGGCCAGGTTCTGCGCGACAGCGGCATCTCCCAGCAAATCGTCGCGACGGCATCGCAGGCAAGCCTGTCGCCGCTCTTGCTCGGCTGGTTCGTCGCTGCGCTGATTCGTCTTGCGACAGGCTCGGCAACGGTCGCGATGACGACTGCGTGCGGCATCGTCGCGCCGATCGCGGCCGCGGCGGGTGGGCATACGAGCCCCGAATTGCTGGTGCTCGCCACCGGCTCGGGCTCGCTGATCTTCTCGCATGTGAACGATGGCGGCTTCTGGCTGATCAAAGAGTATTTCGGGATGACGGTCGGACAAACGTTCAAGACCTGGTCGCTGCTCGAAACCATCATTTCCTTGATGGGACTCGGTTTGACCTTCGCGCTTGCGACGGTCGTGTAAGGAGACTTCGATGATTCTGATCGCGATGGGCGTGTCGGGCGCCGGCAAGTCACTGATCGGCGAAATGCTGGCGGAGCGGCTGCACTGCACCTTCACCGACGGCGACGCGTTCCACAGCGCCGCGAACAAGGAGAAGATGCACAAAGGCATTCCTCTGACCGACGAGGACCGCTGGCCGTGGCTGAAGACCATTCGTGCCGCGATCGAGGAAAAGCAGCGCGCCGGCGAGACGGCGGTCTTTACGTGCTCGTCGCTGAAACGCTCGTATCGCGACATCCTGCGCGACGGCGACCGCGACGTGTGCTTCGTCTATCTGCACGGCACGATGGAAGTGCTTCGCGAGCGTCTGGGCTCGCGCACTGGACACTTCTTCGATCCGTCGTTGTTGCAGAGCCAGCTGGACACGCTGGAAGAACCGGGCGAAGAGGAGGCGATCACGGAAAGCATCGAGCTGACGCCCGAGCAGATCGTCGATAACGTGCTTGAAAAATTGAAGACGCGTAAATGACAAAAAAAGCCCCGGAAGTTTCCGGGGCTTTTTTACTTCTGGATCCAGGCCTGGATTCAAGCAATCCGCTTTGCCAACTCCACCGCCTTGCCGATGTACGAACCCGGCGTCATCTCGAGCAGCAGTTTCTTCGCGTCGGCGGGAATCGCCAGACCCGCGATGAACGTCTGCAGCGCCTCGCGCGTGATGCCCTTGCCGCGCGTGAGTTCCTTCAGTTGCTCGTACGGATTTTCGATGCCGTAACGGCGCATCACCGTCTGCACCGGCTCGGCGAGCACTTCCCACGTGTTGTCGAGATCTTCGTTCAGGCGCGCCGCGTTGATTTCCAGCTTGTCGAGGCCGCGGATCAGCGCGTCGTAAGCGAGCAGCGAATAGCCGAACGCGACGCCGATATTGCGCAGCACGGTCGAATCCGTCAGGTCGCGCTGCCAGCGCGAGACCGGCAGTTTGTCGGCGAGATGGCGCAGCGTGGCATTCGCGAGGCCAAGATTACCTTCCGAATTCTCGAAGTCGATCGGATTGACTTTATGCGGCATCGTCGACGAACCGATTTCGCCCGCCTTCGTCTTTTGCTTGAAATAGCCGAGCGAGATGTAGCCCCACACATCGCGATCGAGGTCGAGCAGGATTGTATTAGCGCGTGCCACCGCGTCGAACAACTCGGCCATGTAGTCGTGCGGCTCGATCTGAATCGTGTACGGATTGAACGTGAGCTTCAGCCGATTTTCGACGACATCCTTCGAGAACGCTTCCCAATCGAATTCCGGATACGCCGACAGATGCGCGTTGAAATTGCCGACCGCGCCGTTCATCTTGCCGAGCAGTTCGACCTTCTCGATGCGCTGGATCGCGCGCGAAAGACGCGCCGCAACGTTGGCGATTTCCTTGCCGAGCGTGGTCGGGCTGGCCGGCTGACCGTGCGTGCGTGAGAGCATCGGCTGTTCCGCGTGCGCGTGTGCGAGCTTCACGAGGCGTTCGTACACCGAGCGCAGTGCCGGCAGGATCACGTGTTCGCGTGCGCCGGCAAGCATCAGACCGTGCGACGTGTTGTTGATGTCTTCGGACGTGCATGCGAAGTGGATGAACTCGCTCGCGCGCTCCAGTTCCGGCTGACCCTTGACCGACTCCTTGAGCCAATATTCGACGGCCTTCACGTCGTGATTCGTGACGCGCTCGATGTCCTTGATGCGCGCTGCGTCGTGCGCCGTGAAACGTTCAGTGAGGCTGAGCAGGAATTGCTCGGACGCCTCGGAAAAGCGCGGCACTTCAGTGAAACCGGCGCGCGACAGCGCGATCAGCCAGTGAATCTCGACCGTCACGCGATGCCGCATGAACGCGGCTTCGGAGAGCCATTCGCGCAGGGCTTCTGTCTTGGCGGCATAGCGGCCGTCGAGCGGCGAGAGCGCGGTGAGCGCGAAGAGGGTATCGGGACGGGTATCGGACATGATTGCGGGCGCGGCCGGAAGGAAAAGACGGGAGAACCGCGCATTTTACCATCGGATGCGTCCCAATCCCCGACGCGCCTGCCGGTCACCGGGCCCGCAGTTCGTCGTCGAGTGCGCGAATTTGCGCGGGCGTGCCGACGTTTTCCCAGCGGCCGTCGTAGCGTTCGCCGCTCGCGCGTCCGGCCGAGATCGTTTCGCGGTAGTACGGCGTCAGCGCGCGGCGCGTGCCGGGCGCGAGATCGCGGAACATGCGCGTGTCATACAGGCCGATGTTGCCGAAGGTGTACCGCGGCTCGCCGTCGAGTGCGAGCACGCCGTCGCGCAGAGCGAAATCGCCGTTGGGATGAAACGGCGGGTTCCGCACCATCACGAGATGCATGCCGGGTTCCTCGCGCGCCTTCAGCACTTCGGCGTGATCGCGCAAGCTCGCATAGTCGAAGTCGCAGAACACGTCGCCGCTCACCGCGATGAACACGCCGTCCCCGATCAGATGCCGTGCCTGTGCGATGCCGCCTGCCGTCTCCAGCGCCTCGGTCTCGGGCGAATACCGCAGCTCGACGCCCCAGCGCGAGCCATACCCGAGCGCGGCTTCGATCTGCTCGCCGAGCCATGCATGATTGATGACGATCACCTCGACGCCCGCCGCCGCGAGGCGCTCGATCTGCCACACGATGAGCGGCTTGCCGCCGACTTCGAGCAAGGGCTTCGGACACGTATCGGTGAGCGGGCGCATGCGTTCGCCACGGCCGGCGGCGAAGATCATCGCCGTTTTCAAAGCGTGCGTCATCGTGAGCTCAGAAGGTGTAACCGACTTCGATCGCGCGGCCTTCCAGCGAATCGAGCAGACGCGCGAACGGCCACAACGGCGCGTAGCGCTCCGCGACCTTGCGCGCGTAGCCGATGAAGCGCGGCAGGTCGGCGAGATATTGCGGCTTGCCGTCGCGGTAATGGATACGCGCGAACAGGCCGAGCACCTTGATGTGCCGCTGCAGGCCCATCCATTCGAGCTGGCGATAAAACTCGCCGAAATCGGCATCGACGGGCAGTCCGGCCTTCTTCGCGCGCTCCCAGTAATAGGCGACGCAATCGAGCTGAAACGCCTCTTCCCAGCTGATGAACGCATCGCGCATCAACGACGCCATGTCGTACGTGATCGGCCCGTAGACTGCGTCCTGAAAGTCCAGCACGCCCGGGTTCGGCTCGCACACCATCAGATTGCGCGGCATGAAATCGCGCAGCATGAAGGTCTGCGGCTGCGCGAGCGCGCTCTGCACGAGCAGCGTGAAAGTATTGTCGAGCGTCTTGCGTTCGTCCGCGGTGACTTCGCGGCCTAGATGTCGGCCGATGAACCATTCAGGCATCAGTTCCATCTCGCGGCGCAGGAACGCCTCGTCGAACGAAGGCAGCACGCCTTCGCGCGCGGTCTGCTGGAAGCGGATCACCGTGTCGATCGCGGCGCGCATCATCGGCCGCGCGTTTTTTTCGTCGAGAACGGAAATGTAAGTCGTCGTGCCGAGATCGGTCACGAGCATGAAGCCGGCATCGAAATCGGCTTCGAGAATTTTCGGCACATGCACGTTCGCCGCTTCGAGCAGCCCGGCGACCTGCACGAACTCGCGGCATTTTTCGGGCGGCGGCGCATCGACGGCGATGAGCGTCTTGCCATGCTCCGAATCGCTCTCCAGCCGGAAATATCGGCGAAAGCTGGCGTCGGCGGAGGCGGGAGCGAGACTCGCGATGTTCAGCCGGTACGGTCCGGCGAAACTTTCAAGCCACGAGCGAAGCTGATTCAGACGGGCGTCGGAGGGAATGTGCGTCATAAATTCGAGGGGTCAAACATCTTGCCATATAATACCCCACGACTTTTTTAAGCGATCCGTTTCACGCCTGGCGCCAGGCCCCCGACGACTGTGAGCGTCACCGTTCGATCGAGTGTCGTCCCTGCTTTGCAACGGACCGTCAAGTTCGTGACTGCGGAAAGGGCGCGGCCGCCTGCCCGGCGGCATCGGGCGCGTGGGACGCGAACGGGATCGAACCGCCACCCATACATGCCGCCACGACAGTTTCCCGTATCGAAAATCCAAGGCGACGCTCAGCCACGCAGGCGGCGGCTCGTCGTCGCGCTTCTGTCCGTTCCAGGCCTGATGCCGGCTCTTGCACATGCCCAGCTCGTGGGCGACGCCGCGTATCCTCAGCCGCTCGACGGCCCCGGCAGTCTGCGTCTCGCACCGCAACTCGAAGAGCGTCCGCTGCAGAGCGGCCAGCAGCCTTCGACGTTCCTGCTGAGCGACAAGGCGACCGGCACCACCGACGAAGACATGGCGGCGAAGGGCTCGGCGGAGATCCGGCGCACGGTGACGGTCATCAAGGGCGACGCGCTGCATTACGATCAGGATACGGACATGGCCGATGCTTTCGGCAATGTCAGGCTGATCAACAACGGCGTGTCGTTCGTCGGCCCGGAAGCGCATCTGAAGGTCGAGGCCAACGAAGGGTTCATGACGAACCCGAAATATCACTTCAACCTGACGGGCGGCTCGGGCAGCGCCGAGCGCGTCGACATGATCGACGACGAGCGCGCGCGCATCGATCACGGCACCTATACCGCCTGTCAGTGCGAATCTGATCCGGCCTGGTACATCAAGGGTACGTCGTTCGATTTCGACACCGGCGCCGAAGAGGGCATTGCACACAACGGCGTGCTGTTCTTTCAGGGCGTGCCGGTTTTCGGGAGCCCGTGGCTGTCGTTTCCGCTCACGGGCGACCGTCGCAGCGGCCTGTTGCCGCCGACCTTCTCGCTCAGTTCGACGACCGGCTTCGAAGCGACGATTCCGTACTATTTCAATATCGCGCCGAATCGCGATCTGACTGTCACGCCGCGCATCATGACGAAGCGCGGCGTGCTGGGCGAAGCGACCTACCGCTACCTGTCGCCGACCTACTCGGGCTCGTTTACCGGCGACTATCTGCCGAACGACCGGGTGACGCACACGAATCGTTACGCGATCTTCTGGCAGCATCGCCAGAACTTCGGCAACGGCTTCGGCGGCTACGTCAATTACAACAAGGTTTCGGACGATCAATATCCGGAAGACCTGGGCAACGCGTCGAATCAGTTCCTGAACGGCACGCAGCTCCTGTATCAGCAGGAAGCGGGGCTCACGTATAACAACGGCCCGTGGTCCGTCCTCGCGCGCGAACAGCGCTGGCAGACGCTGCAGCCGTCGGTTCCGCCCTATGCGCGCGAGCCGCAGGTGAACGTTCAGTACAACAAGTACAACGTCGGCGGCTTCGACTACGGCGCGGAACTGGACACGACGCGCTTCACGATCACGACCGATGGCGCCACCGACGGCAACCGCCTGTACTTCAACCCGTACCTGAGTTACGGGATCAATGCGCCGGGCTATTTCGTCACGCCGAAGGTGCAATGGCACTTCGCGTCGTACGATCTGAGCCACATCGCGACGACCCAGGTTGCGGGCTCGTCGCCGCCGGTGGCGGGGCAGCCCAAGAATTTCACCGAGTCGATTCCGACCCTCAGCTTCGATACGGGGCTCGTGTTCGACCGCTCGGTGCGGCTCTTCGGCCAGGATTACATCCAGACGCTGGAACCGCGGCTCTACTACGTCTACACGCCGTATCACAATCAGGACTTCGCGCCGATTTTCGATACCGCCGAAGCCGACTTCGGCCTGGCCGAGATCTACACGCCGAACACCTTCGTCGGCAACGACCGGATCGCGGATGCGAACCGCATTACGGCCGGCCTGACGACGCGCTTCATCAATCCGGCGACGGGCGACGAGCGCGCGCGTTTCGTCATCGCGCAACAGTACTATTTCCAGAGCCAGCGCGTCACCATCACGCCGGGCCAATTGCCCGACCAGGCGAAGCACTCGGACCTGATCGCGGGCGCGGCCATCAAGCTGGGCGCTGGTTTCGCCTCGGAAACCGCGTTCCAATATAATGTGGACAACAACCAGCTCGTGCGCTCGAGCATCGGTTTTGCGTTCAGTCCGGCGGAGCGCAAGGTAATCAACATCGGCTACCGCTACACGCGTTCCAACCAGACCACGCTGGTGAACGAGCCGATCAACCAGATCCTGTTGTCGGCTGAGTGGCCGCTCACGAATCGCCTCTACGCCGTCGGCCGCGTAAATTACGATCTCGCGAGCCATCGTCTCGTCGACGGGCTTCTGGGCTTCCAGTACGATGCCGACTGCTGGGCGTTCGGCTTCGGCATGCAGCGCTATGCCAACGGCGTGAACACGCAGGGCCAGCCTTCGTCGGGCACGCGCGTGCTCGCGCAATTGACGTTCAAGGGCTTGTCGAACGTCGACAACGGCCTCGTGAGCGCGTTCCGCGCGAGCGTCCAGGGTTATCAGCCGCCGCCGCCGGCAGCGCCGCCGCTCTCCCGGTACAGCGATTACGAGTAAAGCCTGACCGGGCGTTCCCGCGGCATTCAGCGACAGGCAGAGCAGCATGAGCAGCATGTACAGGCAGGACACGAACGGGCGAAGCCCGTATTTGATGGAGTATCTGTGGCAAACGTGAATATGTTTCGATCGATGGCAATCGCAGCGGGCGTGCTGACCGGCGCGCTGATCCTGAGTTCGCCGGCCGGTGCGCAGGCGTTGTCGAATCGCAATACGCAGGTCGCCGATTCCGTCGTCGCGGTGGTGAACGACGGCGTCATCACCCGGCGCGAGCTGGAAGAGCGCACGGCGCTCATCGCCAAGCGTCTTCAGCAGCAGAACGCGCCGGTGCCGCCCGCGGACCAGATGCAGCGGCAAGTGCTCGATCAGATGGTGCTCGAGCGCATTCAGCTCCAGAAGGCGAAGGAAGACGGCATCGTCATCGACGACGCCACCGTCAACCGCACGCTCGCGCGTCTCGCGCAGCAAAATCAGATGACGCTCGACGTGTACCGCGCGCGAATCGAAGCGCAGGGCGTGCCCTGGTCCACCTTCACGCGCGACGCGCGCACGGAGTTGACGCTCTCGAAGCTGCGTGAGAAGGAAGTCGATAGCAAAATCACCGTGTCCGACGGCGAAGTGGCGAACTACATCGCCAGTCAGCGCGGTCCGGGCGCGCGCAATACGAGTGATCTGCGCCTTCAGCACATCATGTTCAAGCTGCCGTCGGATGCGCCTGACAGCGAAGTCGCGAAGGTCCAGGCTCAGGCCGACGCCGTGCTCAAGCAGGCGCAAGGCGGCGAGGATTTCGCCAAACTCGCCAAGCAGAATTCGCAGGACACCGACGCCAGCAAGGGCGGCGACCTCGGTTTCCGTACGCCCGGCACGTTGCCGGTGGGTATCGTGAACGCGGTTTCGACGTTGCGTCCGGGCCAGGTCGTCCCCACGCTTTTGCGCACCGACGGCGGCTTCGAGATCATCAAGCTGGTGGATCGCCGCGCGAGCCAAGGCACCGCCGCCGATGCGCCCAAGCTCGTGCAGACGCACGTGCGCCACATCCTGCTGCGCGTGTCAGACGGCATGTCCGAACAAGCCGCGCGCCAGAAGCTGCTCGACATCAAGCAGCAAGTCGCGTCGGGCGGCGATTTCGCCAACTTCGCGCGTACGTATTCGCAGGACGGCTCGGCGTCGCAAGGCGGCGATCTCGGCTGGATCAGCCCGGGCGAGACGGTGCCGGAGTTCGAGCGGGCGATGAACAATCTCCAGGACGGCGCGGTCAGCGATCCGGTGCGCAGCGAGTACGGCTATCACCTGATTCAGGTGCTCGGTCGCCGCGAAGCGGAAGGATCGGCGTCGCAGCAGCTCGACATCGCGCGTCAGGCGATCGGCCAGCGCAAAGCCGAGCAGGCGTACTCCGACTGGCTGCGCGAACTGCGCGACACCGCGTACGTGCAATACAAGGGCATCGCTGCCCAGCAGCAGTAACAGCATGAGCACCTCCGACGCCCGACCGCTCGCCATCGCCATTACGACTGGCGAGCCGGCGGGCGTCGGCCCGGAACTGACGGCGGCGGCACTCAGGCAGGCGCGCGAGCGCTGGCCGTCGGCGCACTTCACGGTGTTCGGCGACCGTGCGCTGCTCGAAGCGCGCGCCGGCGCGGGCTGGCAAGAGTCGCACGGCGCGGTCGAGATCGAGCATCACGCGCTCGCCGTGCCCGCCGAACCGGGCAAGCTGAATGCGGCGAACGGGCGCTATGTGCTGGGTCTGCTCGATGCCGCCATCGACGGCGCTGTTTCCGGCCGGTTCGATGCCATCGTCACCGCGCCGCTGCAAAAGAGCACCATCAACGATGCCGGCGTTCCCTTCACCGGCCATACCGAATACCTCGCCGAGCGCACGAACACGCCGCGCGTCGTGATGATGCTGGCGGGGTCGAGCGAGCGTCCGTTGCGCGTCGCGCTCGCGACCACGCATTTGCCGCTGAAGGATGTGTCCGCGGCGCTGACCATCGATGGCCTCGTCGAGACGCTCACGATCATCGATCACGATCTGCGCGCGCATTTCGGTTTGTCCGCGCCGCGCATTCTCGTCACCGGTCTCAATCCGCACGCGGGCGAGAACGGTTATCTGGGCCGCGAGGAAATCGACGTCATCACGCCTGCGCTCGAACGCGCGCGCACGCTCGGCATCGACGCGCCCGGACCGTATCCCGCCGACACGCTGTTCCAGCCGCGCTATCTGCAAGACGCCGATTGCGTGCTCGCGATGTTCCACGATCAAGGCTTGCCGGTGCTGAAGTACGCGACGTTCGGCGAGGGCATCAACGTGACGCTCGGCTTGCCGATCATCCGCACGTCGGTGGATCACGGCACCGCGCTCGATCTCGCGGGCACCGGCCGCGCCGATCCGGGCAGCATGATCGCCGCGATCGACGCCGCCGTCACGATGGCGCGTCACAAGCGTCACACGCGCGCGGCGTGATCCGGCGCCGCGCGCCGCTTCCTTCAAACGAGTATGTCGACCAAACATCAAGGCCATTTCGCGCGCAAGCGCTTCGGGCAAAACTTCCTAGTCGATCAGGGCGTGATCGATTCCATCGTCGATGTGATCGCGCCGAAACGCGGCGAGCGCATGGTGGAGATCGGGCCGGGCCTCGCGGCGCTCACCGAGCCGCTGATCGCGCGGCTCGCCACGCCCGAGTCGCCGCTGCATGCGGTCGAACTGGATCGCGATCTGATCGGCCGTCTGGAAAAGCGTTTCGGCGAAAGGCTCGTCGTGCATTCCGCCGATGCGCTCGATTTCGATTTCGCGTCGCTCGCGCTCGAAGGCGAGGACAACGAAAAGCCGACGCTGCGCATCGTCGGCAATCTGCCGTACAACATTTCCAGTCCGCTGCTGTTTCACCTGACGACGTTTGCGCACAACGTGATCGACCAGCACTTCATGTTGCAGGACGAAGTGGTGGACCGCATGATCGCCGAGCCCGCGAGCAAGGATTACGGGCGTCTCTCGGTGATGCTGCAATACCGCTACGTGATGGACAAGCTTCTCGACGTGCCGCCCCAGTCGTTCAATCCGCCGCCGAAGGTGAATTCCGCGATCGTGCGCATGATTCCTTTCGCACCGCACGAGTTGCCCGAGGTCGACGAAACCGTATTGAGCGACGTCGTGAAGGCCGCGTTCGCGCAACGCCGCAAGGTGCTGCGAAACAACTTGGGCGCGTATCGCGACACGATCGATTTCGACGCCCTCGGCTTCGATCTCACGCGCCGCGCCGAAGAAGTGCCGGTGGCGGAATTCGTCGCGCTGGCGCAGGCGGTTCAGCGCTCGAAGGTCTGAACGCAGCCGCCATCCGTCAGCAATTTCATCAGCTGTTCAAGTCGCGCGCGCTGTTCGCGTTGCAAGCCGCGCGTCGCGCTCACCTGTTGCACGCGCGTGCGCCAGTAGGTCTGGCCGAACAGCGAATTCGCACCTTCCGCCGACAGCACGCGCTCCAGATGCCCGATCGCGGCATCGACATTCCTGAGCGTGTAAGGGCTCGTGATCGTGGCGTGCCGCTCGAGTGTTTCGTTCATCGTTATCCTCGTGTCGCGTTGAATCCGAGCGGCCGATTCTGCGAGCGGGAAGGGACATTCGGCGTCCCGAACACGCAACGTCGATCGGGACGCGATGTGTCCGGATCGGCTGCTACGATCGTCGTCCCCATCGGTGCGGGACAGAAAAGACATCCTTCAAGGGAAGACAGCATGCGCTTTATTCACGCGGCGGACATCCATCTCGACAGCCCGTTGCACGGCCTTTCCGCCTACGCGGACGCACCCGCGGACATGCTGCGCAACGCCACGCGCGAGGCCTTCTCGAAGCTCGTGTCGGCGGCGATCGACGAACAGGTCGATTTCATGGTGATCGCAGGCGATCTCTACGACGGCACCTGGCGCGATCACAACACGGGCATCTTCTTTTGCCGCGAAATGGGCCGGCTGCGTCGCGCGGGCATTCCGGTCTACGTGCTCTTCGGCAATCACGACGCCGAGAGCGAGATGACGAGTCAACTCCGATTGCCCGACAACGTCCACACGTTCTCGACGAGAAAGCCGCAGACGTTTCGCATCGACGATCTGAAGGTCGCGTTGCACGGTCACAGCTTCAAGGAAAAGGCGGTCACGACGAATCTCGTCACCGCGTATCCGTCGCCTGTCGCGGGGTATTTCAATATCGGCGTGCTGCATACGGCGCTCGAGGGCGGCTCGATGCACGCGAGCTACGCGCCGTGCTCCGTCGCCGAACTGCACGCGAAGGAATATCACTACTGGGCGCTCGGTCACGTGCACGATTACGCGATGTGGCAGGACGCATCGACCATCGTTTTTCCGGGCAATCTGCAAGGGCGCAATATCCGCGAGACGGGCAGGCGCGGCGCGGTGATCGTCACGGTGTCGGATACGGAGGAGGTGAGCGTCGAGCGGCTTTTCATCGACGTGCTGCGTTGGGAATCCGTGACGGTGGACGTATCGCAGGCAAGCACGCTCGATGAAGTCGCGCTGGCTGTCGGGCGTGAGCTCGAAGCGCTCGTCGAGTCTTCCGTGTCGTCGGTGCCGCACGCGGTGCGCGTAACGATCACCGGCGCGACACAGGCGCACGGCGAACTGTTCGGACTGGAGACGCAACTGCGCGTGGAAGTGCTCGCGCAGATCGCGGCGATCAGCCACGACCGACTGTGGCTCGAAAAAGTGAAGATCGCGACCGAGCCGCTCGCGCGCAGCGAACCGGCAACCGGCCGCACCGATGCGCTCGCCGATCTTCACGGCCTTCTGATCGAAGCCGAATCGGACCCTGAGTTTTTGAGCATGCTTAAGGAACGGCTCATCGCGCTGGCCGCGCAAGCGCCGAGCGAATTGCATAAGTCGGTGCCCGAACTTGAGCACGTGCGCAACGGCGAACTCGCGAGGCTCGTCGGCGAAGTGCGCTCGGGGCTGATCGCGCAGTTGTCGGACGCGGAGTAAGCCATGCGCATCGGCAAGCTCGAACTCATCCGCTACGGCAAGTTCACCGATCACGCCGTCGAGTTTCCGGCGGTGGAACTTGATTTCCACTTCGTCGTCGGTCCGAACGAGGCCGGCAAATCGACCATCAAGAACGCCATTTCCGAGCTGCTCTTCGGCATGCCGCACAGCTCGCCGCTCGCGTTCGTGCATCCGCAAAGCGATCTGCGGCTCGGTGCGTCGATCGAAACGAGCGGCGAGACGTTCGCGTTTCATCGCACGAAGAGCCGCAAGTCGTCGCTGAATGCGCCGAACGGCGACGCGCTGCCCGCCGACGCTTTGGCAGCGTTTCTCGGCGCGGCCGACAAGGGCTTCTTCGAGCAGATGTACTGTCTGAATCACGAGGCGCTTCGGCGCGGTGGCGACGCCATTCTCGATGCATCGAGCGATGTCGGGCAGGTTCTGTTTCAGTCTGCGGCGGGTATCGCAAGCCTGGGCGACGTGCGCCAGCGTCTCGCGGAAGAAGCCGACGGCCTGTGGGCGAAGCGCAAGTCAGGCTGTGCGTACAACATCCACCGTAAGCAATACGACGAAGCCACCGACGAACTGAAACTGGCCAGCGTGCGCACCGCGAAGTGGACGCGCGCGCATGACGCCGTCGAAGAAGCGGAAGAAAGGCGCCGCGAGCAGGACGCGCGCCGCGCGGAACTCGAAGCACAGCGCGGCAAGCTCGAACGGGTGAGGCGCGTTGCACCGTATATGAACGTGTGGCGCGAGAAGGCAGCGGAATTGCGCGAACTGGGCGATGTCGTCGATCTGCCCGCGAACGCCGAAGCGACGTTGCAAAGCGCGCTGAAGCGGCATGCGGCCGCGCAGAGCGCGCTCGACGTATACGCGAAAAAAGCCGAACAGTTGCAGGCGGATCTGGGCGCGGTCCATATCGATCATGCGCTTCTCGCCGCGCAGGGGCGCATTCGTGCCCTCGACGCCACGGGACAGCGCTGCGCGAATCACGCGAGCGAAATCGCGCGGCTCGAACAGGAAGTCGCGATGCGCCTGAAGCAAGTCGCACGGGACGGCACGCAACTCGGGTGGCCGCAAGACGAGGCGGGCACGCGCCGCGCAATGCCGGGCGCGCTCGCGCTGCAAACGGTCACGAGTCTGATGCTGGAGCGCGGCGAACTCGAACTCGCCGCGCGCAACGCTGAACAGTCAGCCGAGGAATGCGCGGCGCAGATCGATACGCTGAAATCGAAGCTGGCGGCGATCGCGGCCGGCGATGTGTCGCCGGGTCTGCGTGCCGCGTTGCGCGCGGCGCAGAAATATCGCGACAAGAGCGCGGCGATGAAGCGCCTCGAAGACGCGAAGCGCGACGCGAAGCAACTGCTCGACGCGAACATGGCGTCGCTCGGCCGATGGTCACGCTCCATCGACGAATTGAAGGCGCTGTCGCTCCCGACAGCCGAGCGCCTCGCCGCACTGCGCGCGGAACGGCAGGATCTGGTCGCGCGGCTGACGCTCGCGGCCGATCGCGCGAAGGAAGGGCAGGACACGCTCCACGTCACCCGCACCGAGCTCGACGATCTGGTCGAAACACACGATGTCGTGACGGGCGATCAGGTGCGCGAAGCACGCGCGTCGCGCGATGCGGCGTGGCATGCGATCAAGTCCGGCGACTTGGCGCTCGATGACGCCGCATCCGGCTTCGAAACTGCGATGCATTCTGCGGATGGCTTGGCCGATCGTCAGCTCGGCTCTGTCGGTTACGCGACGCAGCTTGCGGCATTGAAGCGCCGTGTCGCGAGCGAAGAATCGACGCTCGCGCGGCGCGAACAGAGCGCGCGCGAAGCCGAATCGGCGCTGACGACATTCGACGACGCGTGGCGCGCGCTCGCCGCGCAATCGCATATCGCGGACATGTCGCTCGACGAAGCGCCGTCATGGATCGCATCGCGCGACAAGGCGCTGGCGGCGGCGCAGGCGCTCGATGCGCGCACCGAAGAACTCGCGCGCGAATCCGCCGATTCCGACGCGCGGCGCGACGAACTCGCGCGACATCTCGCGGAAGCGGGCGCACAGACCGACGCGCGCGCCGATCTCGACATGTTGTGCGACGTGGCGGAGACGCACATCGGCGCGATCGACGAGGCCGCGATGAAGCGGCGTCATCTCTCGACGCAACTCGACGAAACGCACGCCGAGCGCATCGCGCGGCAAGGCGCTGCGAAAGCGGCTCGCGAGGCATTCGAGCGCTGGCAACGCGAGTGGTCGGAGGCGATCGCGAAAGCGGGTTTCGCGAATGTGGCGGATTCGCAGGCGGCGGCCGAAGCGGCCATCGAGATCGTGAAGAGGATCGGCGAGCAGTTGACGCAGATCGAAACCATCCGCAGCGGACAGATCGACGCCAAGCGCGCCGAACTCGCCGCACTCGACGCCGAGGCATCGCAACTCGCGCGCGAACTCGACGAATCGCTCGCAACATTCGATGCGAACGCGATCGCGACGGAGCTGTCGGCACGCCTCGATCGCGCGTCTGCCGCACACGCCGAACTGAAGCGCTTGAAGAAGGAGCATGCGTCGGCGAGCGAACAGGTGAGCCACGCCCGCGCCGACGTGGAAGCAGCGAAGGCCATGCTGCGTCCGCTCTACGATCTCGCCGGCGTCGATACGCCCGACGTGCTCCAGGCGTTGATCGTTCAGTCGCAGAAAAAGCGCGAGCTGATCGCCGATGTGGACGACGCGCGCGCCGCGCTCATCAAGGGCGGCGATGGCCTGTCGCTCGACGAACTCGTCGCGGAAGTGGAGGGCGCGGACATGCCGAACGTGCAGGCGGAGCTGTCGCGTATCGGCGCGGCGCTCACCGAGTCCGTGAAAATCGCGACCGACACCGCAACCGCGCTCGATGCCGCACGCCGGGAACTCGACGCCATTGCAGGCGAAGCGAATGCGGCGCGCGCCGAAGCGAAGCGCCAGGAAGCGCTCGCCGCGATGGCCGATGCCGCCGAACGCTTCGTGAAGGTCGAGACGGCTTCGACGCTGCTCAAGTGGGCGATCGACCGCTATCGCGAGCGCCGTCAGGGCCCGATGCTCTCACGCGCGAGCACGATCTTCTCGGAGCTCACGCTTGGCATGTTCTCGCGGCTCGTCGTCGACTACGATCGACAGCCGATGGCGCTGTCCGCGATCCGCGCGAGCGGCGAACACGTCGACATCGCCGGGATGAGCGAAGGCACGCGCGATCAGCTCTATCTCGCGCTGCGGCTCGCGGCGCTGGAAGAACATGGCGAGAAGGCGTCGGCGTTGCCGTTCGTCGCCGACGATCTCTTCATCAATTTCGACGATGGCCGCGCGCGTGCCGGCCTGCGCGTGCTCGCGCAGATCGCCAAACGCACGCAGGTGATCTTCCTGAGCCATCACGACCATCTGGTCGATATCGTGCGCGACGTGTTCGGGCCGCAGGTCAACGTGCGTTATATGGGCTGAAGAATGCGGTCGAGCCGCATCAGCGTCTCGCGCGCGCCGCCGGCGATGCCTACGCCCAAGCCCGGCGCAATCGCGTGCTCGCGTGGATTGATGCGGATCACGCGCGGTCCGTTGCGCTCGCTGAAGCGCCGGACCGTCGGCAGCGCGCGCCCCGCGCCAAGCTCGACGACCACGAGGCTCGTCACGCCGTGGAGCCAGGCGGCCAGCCTTTGCTCCTGTTGCGCGGTGTGCGTGTCGATCCAGTTCCAGTCGCCGAACATGAGGATGTTCGGACGCGCGAGCGCGCGGCAATGCCGGCAGCGCGGCATGTCGTTGACGAGCTCGCAGCGCGCCTCGTCGACGATCGGATCGAAGCCCTCGGCGGACCAGATGTCGTTCGTGCAAGCGTCGATGCATTGCAGCGAATCGATCGCGCCGTGACACTCGGCCACGCGCTCGGGCGCGAAGCCCGCGCGCTGGAACTGGCCATCGACGTTGCTCGTAAAGACGAACGCGCCGTGCGGCATGCGCGCGGCCCAGCGCTTCAGCACATGGAAGCCGTCATGCGGCGCGGTCGCGCGATACAGCGCGAGTCGGTGCCCATAAAAGCCCCACGCGAGCCGCGGATGCCGCACGAAGCCTTCGGGATTTGCCATCTCCTCGAACGAAAAGCCGTGATGCCGCAACGCCGGGTACGCGCGCCAGAAGCCTTCAGGACCGCGAAAATCCGGCAGCCCGGAGTCGACGCCCATGCCCGCGCCCGCGGTGATCAGCAGGCCGTCGGCATGACGAATCCATTCACTTGCCTGCTCGAAGTGCGCGGCGTCGTTCATTGCGGGTCTGCCTGAACATAGCGGCTCGCGAGCTTGCGATAGTCTTCCGCGAATTCATCGCGCAGACCTTGCGGCGCGAGAATCTCGACGCCCGCGCCCAGCGCGCGCAGCCACCAGCGCAGCTTGAGACTCGGCGTCACGGTGCCCGTGACTTTCATGCGGCCATCGGGAAGGGCATCGATGTGCTGATCCTTCGACATCGGCGATTCGCGCAACTGATTACCCGCGTTGCCTTCGAAGGCGAGTTCGAGCAGCACCGGCGGCTCGGGCAGGAAGTCGAACACCTGCTGCGTCTCGATGTATTTGCGCAGCTTGAAGTCTTCGGGGTACGTGAAGGATTCGCCGGACTCCGCCACCGAGCGGATGCGATCGAGCCGGTAGAGCGCGCGCGTCCATTCCGTTTCGCCTTTCTCCGGACGCGGCGCGCGATTCGGGTCTTGCGCGACCATGTACATCACGCCGGCCGATTCGACGAGCGCAAGCGGCCAGAGTGTCTTCGTCTTCGGATCGTTGCCTTGTTCGGGCTGTTGCTCCGCCTTGTACGCCGGGCGATATTGCACGAGCAGTTCACGCTCGAAGAACGTAGCGGTCGCGACAGCCTGAAAGATCTCCGGACGCAGCTTCGGGCGAATCAGCGTGAAGGCGCCATCGACGGAATCGATCTTGTCCGCCCACGCGCGATAAATGCGGCTGTCCGCCTTTTCCTGCGACAGCCGCGATTCGGCAGCCTTGAAGAGCGGATCGATGTCGCGCGTCACGGCGTTCGGCAGCTTGTTGCCCGCGAAGCGCTGAAGGATGTGAAACGCCACCGCTTCCGACGCGCTCATCAGCCCGCTGACGCCTTCCTGCAACCCGTGCAGCCACGGCTTGCGCTGCCAGAGCAGTTCGCGGCCGTTGAGCATCGACACGACACGCGCATCGGCTTCCAGCGCGGTCAGATGGCGCTGCACCTTCTTCGTGTACCCGACGCGATGGCCGCGCTCTTCGAGACGCCTGCGGATTTCGGGCGTCGAGAGCCAGGCGGTTGCGTCCCGTTCAGTGGGCAGCACGCGGAGAATGGCTTCATCGAGGCTGGAGGTCATGGCGCTGGAACGTGGCGGGAATGACTCCGATTATAGGAAGGGTTGAGACAATTTGTGTCTCGATGGCCGTAGAGACGAATCGGGCGTGCAAAGCAAAAAGCCCAGTCGCAATGACTGGGCTTCTCACCTGATACTTGGTAGGCCGTACGGGATTCGAACCTGTGACCAACGGATTAAAAGTCCGCTGCTCTACCAGCTGAGCTAACGACCCGAAAGAGGCAAAATTATAATCTCAAATTCGGAGAACCGTCAACCCGGTTCATCGAAGAAGAGCCTGATTCTCGAAAGAAAAACGCCCGCGGCTTCGTTGCGCGCGGGCATTCTCCTCGAGAGGCGCGAAACGATGACGCTTCGCTTACTTCACCTGCGACATCTTGCTTTGCGCGGTCTGCGCGACTTCCGTACCGGCGTACTGCGAGATGATCTGCTGAAGCGTCTGCTTGGCAGCCGCCTTCTGACCTTGCTCGATCTGGTTGTTCGCGATTGCGAGCAATGCCTCGGGCGCTCGCGGATGCGTCGGGTAGCTCTTCACCAGATCCTGCCAGATCGCCGTCGATCCCTTGTAGTCGCGCTGAGCGTAGAGCGCATTGCCGAGCCAGTAACGGGCAGTGGGCTGATACGGGCTCTGCGGATACTTCGCCACGAATGCCTTGAAGGACGCCGCGGCATTCTTGTAGTCACCGTTACGGAATTGAGTCGACGCTGCGTTGAACGCTTCCGTCTCGCCAGGCTGCACAGAACCGGTCATGCCGTCGATCGTCTCCTGCTGCGGCTCGAACTTCTTCAAGCGCGTGTCGAGATCGGCGTAATAGTCCTTCTGCTGCTTCTGCAGGGTTCCGACCTGGTTGGCCAGATCCTCGTTCTGGCCGCGAAGCGTCGCGACCTGCTGATTGAGCTGGTCGATACGGTTCGATTGATCGAGGATCGTGCGCTGTGCCGCCTGCAACTGACTGGACAGGCTGTCAGTTTTCGTGCGCAGGTCGAGCACGGCTTTACGCGCTTCGTTGTCGTCGAAGACGCCGGCGTGCGCGGGCACGCTCAGCATCGTCGAACCGAGTACGCACGCGGCTGCGGCCATGCGCAGCAAGGGAAAGCGATACAACATAGGGCGACTCACCCGTGACTGGTTACGTTAAGTTGATTACTGCTGGTACACGAGGTCCGCACGGCGGTTCTGTGCCCACGACGATTCGTCGTGACCCGTCGCCGTCGGCTTTTCCTTGCCGAGGCTCACGGCTTCCATCTGCGAATCGGCGACGCCCATCAGCGACATTGCGCGACGCACGGCTTCCGCACGCTTCTGGCCGAGCGCCAGGTTGTACTCGCTCGTGCCGCGTTCGTCGGTGTTGCCCTGGATCAGGACGTGACGCTCCGGATGGCTCTTCAGATACGACGAGTGTTGTTGCAGCAGCGGCTGATAGTCGTCCTTCACGGCATAGCTGTCGAAGTCGAAATAGATGCTGCGCTTCGCGAGCGGGCTGTTCGGGTCGTTCAGCGGGTCGATGTTGACCTGCTTTACGTCCGTCGGGTTCGGCTGCGTGCCGACTGCACCTTTGTTCTGGCCTTCATCGAGCTTCACGCCCGAGTGACACGCCGCCAATGCGCCGACCATCGCAACTGCCAGGCCGATACGAAGTTTCGACATCATGGTACCTCTCCTTGTGTTGTAGCTGAACGTTGTTTGTGAAACGTTATTGCTGGACTTATTGCATGAACGGACCCCAGGACGGCTCGCGCACCACACCGCCCTGTACGGACAAGACTTGCCGCGTACGACCGTCGGTCGAAACGGCTGCCAACACGCCACGTCCGTTCACTTGGGTGGCGTAGAGGATGTACTGACCATTCGCCGCGAAGCTCGGCGATTCGTCATGCGTCGTGTCGGTCAGCCCCGTCGCCGTGCCGGACGCGAGGTCCTGCAGATACAGCTTGAAGCCGCCGCCAGTGCGCGAAATGTACGCGAGTTGCTTGCCGTCCGGGCTCACGCGCGGGCTCGTGTTGTACGCGCCTGCAAACGTGACCCGCTGGGCCGCGCCGGCGCTTTCACCTGCCGCCGGCATCTTGTAGATCTGCGGTTGGCCGCCGCGATCGCTCGTGAAATAAATCGAGTTGCCATCAGGAGAGTAGTACGGCTCGGTGTCGATGGAACTGCCTTGTGTCAGACGGCGCAGGCCGGAGCCGTCTGCGTTGACTTCGAAAATCTGCGTGTTGCCGGTGCGCGAGAGCGCGACCGCGAGCTTGCGGCCATCGGGCGACCACGCCGGGGCACTGTTGTTGCCCTTCTGATTCGACACGACCACGCGACGTCCCGTCGGCAGGTCGTGGATGTACACCACCGGCTTCTTCTTTTCGAACGACACGTATGCCACCTTCGTGCCGTCCGGCGACCACGCCGGCGAGATGATCGGCTCCGGGCTGGAAAGCGCGATCTTCGCGTCCTGTCCGTCCGAATCCGAAATCTGCAATTGATAACGGCCGCCCGTCTGAATCACATAGGACAGACGCGTCGCGAACACGCCGCGGCCGCCGAGCAGCTTCGCATAGATGTAGTCCGCGATCTTGTGCGCGCTCATGCGCAGGCCGCTTTCGGCGCTGACGAGCGACAGGCCGCCCAGATTCTGCTGCTTGACGGTGTCGTAGAGACGGAAGCGCACTTCGTACTGGCCGTTCGGCAGCTTGTTCACGCTGCCCGACACGAACGCATCTGCGCCTTTTGCCTTCCAGGCGCCGAGATCGACCGAATCGGTCTCCGACACCGGCGTGCCGCCCGCGTCGATATTCGTGAACTTGCCGCTTCTCTGCAGATCCTGGCGAATGATCGCGCTGACCTGCTGGGGCGAACTCGCTTCATTGGCGAAATTGGCTGTCGCGATCGGAAACTGGGTCGAACCGACGCCGGTCACGAGTACGTTCAACTGGGCGTGTGCGGCGGTGCCGGCTGCGATCAGGCAGGATGCGACCAGCGTTTTCAGGCCAAGCTTCGTCATCAAACTCATGCTGTATAGGTTCCAGATAAAAGCGTTTTCAAGTGTCCGCGGACTGCAGAACAGACCCGCGCTCGCACAATTCGTTCCCACCCAAAGCGGCTCTCATGTCGATCGCGCGAGCACTGGATCAGCCTCCGGCCGGGCGCAGCGTGATCGTGAATGAGCCGGGCGCCTTGCCGTCGATATCGACGGGCATGGGGTCGGAATTCTGTACTGCACGCAACGCCGCCGCGTCCCATTGCTCGTTGCCGCTCGAACGGGTGATGGATGCGGATAGCAGTGTGCCCGTCGGTGAGCAGCGGACTGAAACAACCGTTTCAAGCCCGGCGGTTTCGCCGCCCCAATGGATGTTCGGCCGCACGCGGCGCTGCACCTTCTCGGCGTATCCCGGCGAGGTTGCATTGCCGCCCGCGCCCTTGCCCGTGCCGCTCTTGGCGAGCCCTTCGCCGCTGCCCGCCGTACCGCCGCCCAACTGACCTTGCAGTTGCGAGAGGCGAGCCTTGCGCTCGGCGTCGAGCTTGGCCTTCGATTCCGCATCGGCCTTGGCTTTCGCCTGCGCCGCCGCCTTCGCTTTCGCGTCGGCTTCAGCCTTGGCCTTCGCTTGGGCATCGGCCTTCGCCTTGGCTTCCTGCTGCTGTTCCTTCTGCTCCTTGAGCTGTTCCTGCTTCTGCGCTTCGGCCTGCTGTTGCTGGCGCTGCTTGTCCTGCTGCGCCTTCTGTTGCTGCTTTTGCAGTTCGGCCTGACGCTGCTGCTCGATCTGCTTCTGTTTGTCCTGCATCGCCTTCTGGGCGGCGGCTTGCGCAGCGAGTTGCTGCTGACGCTTTTCTTCCGCTTCCTGACGCGCCTGCTCCTGTTGACGGCGCTGCTCCGCGAGCTGCGCCTCACGCGCGGCCGCTTCCTGCTGCTTGCGCTTCTTCTCCTGCAACGCGATGTCCGCGTCCTCGTCCTTCGCGGGCGGCGGCGCGGGCTGCACCTTCACTGGCGCAGGCGGTGGCGGGGCGGGGCGGGGCGTCGGTGTGGACGTATCCGGAATCTCTGTCCAGATCTCCGCTTCCGAGCCCGCGGGCGTGTTGTTCTGCCAGTTGATGCCGTGGTACAGCAGCCAGCCGAGCAGCAGGTGCATCAACGCCGCGAGCGCGAACGCCTTGCCCGTGCCACGCTCGCGCGGCGGGCGAATCGGTCGCGCGGACGATGCGCGTGTCTGCCTGTGCAAAAGGGTCATTGCGATTTGACGAGCAATCCGACGCGCTTCACGCCGCGCGCCTTCATATCGGACATCACGTTCATCACGACTTCATACTTCACGGTCTTGTCCGCCGCGATCACGACGGGCTGATCCGGATGCGACTCCTGACGATTGAGCACGAAGGTATTCAGCTCTTCCTTCGTCATCTTCTGCTCCTGCGTCGCGCCGCCGTCTTCCTTGTACCGGACGTTCATGCTGCCGTCCGCCTTGATGTTGATGACGAGCGGCGGCTGCTGCTCTTGCGGTTGCGCGTTGCCGACGGTCGGCAAATTGATGATGGACGGCGAAACGAGCGGCGCCGTCACCATGAAGATGACGAGCAGCACGAGCATCACGTCGATATACGGCACGACGTTGATGTCGGACATTGCGCGGCGCGAACTGCCGCGCATGCTGGAACGAATGGGGCCTGCCATCGCGACTCCTTGCTTAGTGCGCCTGACGCTGCAGGATGTTGGAGAACTCTTCGATGAAGGTCTCGAAACGGATCGCCAGGCGATCGATATCGTGCGCGTAACGGTTGTATGCGACCACGGCCGGGATCGCGGCGAAGAGGCCGATCGCGGTTGCGACGAGCGCCTCGGCGATGCCCGGCGCCACGTTCGCGAGCGTCGCCTGCTGCACGTTGGCGAGTCCGCGGAAGGAGTTCATGATGCCCCAGACGGTGCCGAAGAGACCGATATACGGACTCACCGAGCCGACCGAAGCGAGAAACGCGAGATTCGCCTCGAGCACGTCCATTTCGCGCTGGAAGGCGGCGCGCATCGCGCGGCGGGAGCCGTCGAGGATCGCGCCGGGATCGGTGATGCGGCGCTCCTTGCCCTTCAGGAATTCGCGCATGCCGGATTCGAAGATACGCTCGAGCGCGCCGATGGTGTGACGGTTGTTCGCCGCGCTCTGATAGAGCGCCTGCAAGTCGCCGCCCGACCAGAAATCGCGCTCGAAACGCTCGGTTTGCGCGCGCGCGCGCCGAATGGCAAACCACTTGCGGAAAATGAAGGTCCACGACAGCAGCGAGAGGAGCAGCAGCAGCGCCATCACGGCCTGCGCGAGCAGGCTCGCGTGAATGACGAGAGAAATGATCGACAGGTCTTGTGTATTGTTCATAAAGGTCCGCTGTTACGTCCCGAAAGGGGCGTCCGGTCAAAGCGTCATGCTTTCGTGAAAAGGATGTGAATCAAACGAAAGCCGCGCCGTGGCAGGCTCGTGGTCGTTAGTGCTTCCTCTGTTCCCGATGCCCTTGGTTCGCTTCGGGATGCGATGAGTTCATCGTTCAGGCTCGATCCGGGTTCGCGCCTCATGACGCGGTGACGAGCGTGGCGTGCGGGCCGCGTTTCAATCCGTCGAGCACGGCATCGGGAATGGCGGTTGGACGAACCGACGCGCGATTCACCGACGCTATGCGAATGTCGCCGCTCGCGAGCAGAACGCCATCGCGCCACGCTTCCTGACGAAAATCCACCGACGCACGGCCGAGCCGCTCGATGCGGCTCACGACGCGAATGACGTCGTCCAGACGCGCCGGCGACGAATAATCGACAGACGTGCGTCTCACGACGAACACAATGCCGTTCGAATCCGCGAGGCGCTGCTGGTCGATGCCGCACGCGCGCAGCCATTCGGTGCGCGCCCGCTCGAAGAACTTCAGGTAGTTCGCGTAGAAGACGATGCCGCCGGCGTCGGTGTCCTCGTAATACACCCGAACCGGCCATTCGAAAGTCAACGGATCACTCACCTTTGCGCCGCTCCGCACGCGCGGAGGCGCTCGAGCACGCTCCGGCTTGCTTTTTGACAAATATTCATCGGCGGCATTTTACCGGAACCGGAAGCACGACTGCCAAATCCTTAGGCAAATCCCCGAATCAGCCGCGGTGAATTTGCAACGGTGCGAAGGTTTGGGCGATCGGCATCATCTCGATTGCGTTGATATTGACGTGCGCCGGGCGCGTCGCGATCCAGTAGATCGCATCGGCGATGTCCTCGGGTGTGAGCGCCTGCACGTCCTTGTAGACGGTCGCGGCCTTGCTGTCGTCGCCCTTGAAGCGCACGTTGGAAAATTCAGTGCCGCCGACCAGCCCCGGTTCGATGTCGGTCACGCGCAGCGCCGTGCCGGCGACGTCCGAACGGAGATTCAGGCTGAACTGCCGCACGAACGCCTTCGACGCGCCATACACATTGCCGCCGATGTACGGATACGTGCCCGCCACCGATCCGATATTGAACACATGGCCGCGATTCCTCTCGATCATGCCCGGGAGGATCGCGTGCGTGACGGTCACGAGGCCTGTGCAGTTCGTGTCGATCATGTTCTTCCAGTCGTCGAGATTCGCGCGTTGCGCGGGCTCGAGACCGAGCGCGAGACCGGCGTTATTCACGAGCACATCGATCTGGGCGAACGTTTCCGGCAGCGACGCGACGGCGTTGCGCACCGCGGTTTCGTCGCGCACGTCGAGCTCGACCGGCAGGAGCGCGTCGCCGAGCTCGTTCGACAGCGCGACGAGCCGCTCCTTGCGGCGCGCGGCGGCGATCACGCGATGGCCGCCTTTCACGAAAGTGCGCGCAATGGCGGCGCCAAATCCGGCAGACGCGCCGGTGACAAAAACGATCATGAGCGGGCTCCGAACGGGATGAGATGGATAAAGCCGAAACGCGCCGGGAGCGCGTCCGTCGACGGCGCAAAGGGTACTTCCATTGATGCGGCGCGGCAAGCAACTGCGCACGCGAACGATCGTGCTTTAAACGGGTCGATTCGTGCCGGGAAATGGTCGGGAAGCCGGTTGCCTAAAGCATGCCCGCCCATTACACTACAACGCTCAAACCCCGCGTGACTGGCGATAGAATCTTCGGATTCAAGGTGGAGCGACCCACCAGGAAGCGCGGAGCGTCGTTTTGCCGTTCGCCTGGGCAGCTGAGATCCGCACGCCGTCGCTGCGTTGCCGGTGGCTGTCCGTTCCGCGAAACCGGATTCATCCTCTATCCGTCGCGCCTGGACTCCATCGGTTTCCAGCGCCTTTTGCGTCTGCTTCAAACGTGGCGTACGCGCGATCCGGTCAACCTGTTTTGATCTCACGGAAAACGTATGTTTGACAGAGCCGAAAGTACCCTCGCCAATGTCGATCCCGAATTGCTCAAGGCGATCGAGCAGGAAAACCGTCGCCAGGAAGATCACATCGAGCTGATCGCGTCGGAAAACTACACGAGCCCGGCCGTGATGGCCGCACAGGGCTCGCAACTCACGAATAAATACGCCGAAGGCTATCCCGGTAAGCGCTACTACGGTGGCTGCGAGTATGTCGACATCGTCGAGCAGCTCGCGATCGACCGCGTGAAGCAGCTCTTCGGGGCCGAAGCGGCGAACGTGCAGCCGAACTCCGGCTCTCAAGCCAATCAGGGCGTGTTCTTCGCCGTGCTCAAGCCGGGCGACACGATCATGGGCATGAGCCTCGCCGAAGGCGGTCACCTGACGCACGGCTCGCCGGTCAACATGTCGGGCAAGTGGTTCAACGTCGTGAGCTACGGTCTGAACGCGGCCGAAGACATCGACTACGAGAAGACCGAAGCGCTCGCCAAGGAGCACAAGCCGAAGCTGATCGTCGCGGGCGCGTCGGCGTTCGCGTTGCGCATCGACTTCGAGCGTCTGTCGAAGATCGCGAAGAGCGTCGGCGCTTACTTCATGGTCGACATGGCGCACTACGCGGGTCTCGTCGCAGCGGGCGTGTATCCGAACCCGGTGCCGCACGCAGATTTCGTCACCACCACCACGCACAAGAGCCTGCGCGGCCCGCGCGGCGGCGTGATCCTGATGAAGGCCGAATTCGAGAAGCAGATCAACTCTGCGATCTTCCCGGGCATCCAGGGCGGCCCGCTCATGCACGTGATCGCCGCGAAGGCCGTCGCGTTCAAGGAAGCGCTGTCGCCGGAGTTCAAGACGTATCAGCAGGCCGTGATCGACAACGCGCGCGTGCTTGCGGAAACGCTCGTGAAGCGCGGCTTGCGCATCGTGTCGGGCCGCACGGAAAGCCACGTGATGCTCGTCGATCTGCGGGCGAAGAAGATCACCGGCAAGGCTGCGGAAGCCGCGCTCGGCGCCGCGCACATCACAGTCAACAAGAACGCCATTCCGAACGATCCGGAAAAGCCGTTCGTCACGAGCGGCGTGCGCCTCGGCTCGCCCGCGATGACCACGCGCGGGTTCGGCACGAAGGAAGCTGAGATCGTCGGCAACCTGATCGCCGACGTGCTCGACAATCCGGAAGACCAGGCGACGATCGAGCGCGTGCGTGCGCAGGTGGCCGATCTGACCAAGCGTTTCCCGGTCTACCGTTAATTCGCGAGCCCAACGCCGATGCGCTGCCCATTCTGCCGACACGAAGATACACAGGTCGTGGATTCTCGCGTGTCGGAGGATGGCGCCGCCATTCGGCGGCGAAGGCGCTGTCCCGCATGCGACAAGCGCTTCACTACATATGAGCGCGTCGAACTGGCGCTGCCGACCGTCGTCAAGAAGGACGGCAGCCGCACAGAGTTCGACCGTCGCAAGATCGTCGCGAGCATGCAGCTTGCGCTGAGAAAGCGCCCGGTCGCCGCCGATGCGATCGACGCCGCCGCGTCCCGCATCGAGTATCAGTTGCTCGGCAGCGGCGAGCGTGAAGTGCAGAGCGAACGCCTCGGCGAACTCGTCATGAACGAGTTGCGACAGCTCGATACCATCGCCTACGTGCGTTTCGCTTCCGTCTACAAGCGTTTCGAGGACGTCTCCGAATTCGAAGACGTGCTCGAAGAATTCCGGCGCGCCGCGCCGAAGAAATCGAGCTCGCGCAAGCGCTGATCCTTTCCGCATTTATTCCCTCCCAAGCCTGAATTCCTGCCGTTCGCTCGCGCAGTGTGCCGGGCATCGAATGGCGTGAACACTCGTCCATTCGGCTGATATGACTCCGCCTGTCAATAGCGATCGGTTTTGGGTTTGTTGATGTGCGCATCTTGCCGAATTTCCTGAG
>FCOD02000012.1 GCA_001544655.2 Caballeronia turbans | reverse complement strand
GCCTCGCATCAAGTGACATACAGACACTCTAGTACGCAATCGCCATCATTCAATGAATTTTCAACTCGGGACACTAGTTCTTCGGCTGGGATCGCCGGTGCGAACAGGAAGCCCTGCAACTCATCGCAGCCGATCTTGCGCAATACCTGCGCTTGATGGCCGGTTTCCACACCTTCGGCCACCACGCGCAAACCAAGCTCATGCCCAAGATCGACGATCGCCTTGACGATGGCAAGATCAGCGGACGCGTCGAGCATGTCTCGCACGAACGCGCGGTCGATCTTCAGACGGTCGAGCGGAAACCGGTTCAGATAGCTGAGACTCGAGTAGCCGGTGCCAAAGTCGTCGAGCGAGAGCTTGACGCCTAGCCCGCGAATGGCGTGAATGGCTTGCGCGTAGTGTTCGGCGCCATCCATGAGAACCGTCTCGGTGATTTCGAGTTCCAAGCAATGCGGCGGTACGCCATGCGCGAGCAGACTCTTGCCAAGCGCCGCAACGAGTTCCGGCTCGCGTAGCTGGATCGCCGAAATGTTGACAGACGCGCGTATTTCGAGGCCCTCTTCGTCGCGCCAGGCGGCGAGCTGTCGGCATGCTTCCTCGATCACCCACGCGCCAATGGAAACGATGAGGCGCGTGTCCTCCGCCACCGGGATAAACACCGCCGGACCGATTTCACCCAGTACCGCGCTCTTCCAGCGCAGCAGTCCTTCGACGCTCGCGAGCGCACCGGACCGCGCTTCGAGGCACGGCTGCCACTCGAGCCGCAACTCGCTGAGATCAATAGCCGTGCGCAAACCCGTTTCCAGCGCGAGCCGATGACGCGCCTGTTCGGCCATGTCGGCCGCGAAAAACTTGACCTGATTTCGTCCGGCAGACTTGGCCTGATACATCGCGGCGTCGGCGTTCTGCATCAATGTATCGATGTCTTCGCCATCATCCGGGTACAGTGCGACGCCGATGCTGCTTGCAACCTGCAGTGTCAACCCGCTCACTTCATGCGCTTCGCGAAGCAGCGGGAGTAGCCGCTGTGCGATGCTGCGCGCCACTTCGCTCGCGTGACCGACTCCGTTGAGCAGTACCGTGAACTCGTCTCCGCCCAGGCGGCTCACGGTGTCGTGGGTGCCGACCGCATTGAGCAGGCGTCGCGACACGGACCGCAACAAGCCGTCACCGATGTGATGCCCGAGCGAATCGTTGATGTTCTTGAAACGGTCGAGATCGATGAACAGCACCGCGACGCGCTGCCGCGTTCGCTGCGCTGCTGCAATGGCGACCCCGAGTTTCGCGGCAAAGAGTGCACGGTTGGGCAGTTCGGTGAGCACGTCGTGCTGCGCGAGAAACTGAATGCGCGCTTCGCTCTTCTTGCGGTCCGTGATGTCGATAAGCGTGCAGATGTAATGCGATACGGTGCCGCGCTTGTCGTGTACTGCGCTGATCATGAGCCACGCCGGATAGTCACCGCCCTCGCGGCGGCTTATTTGCGCCTCCCCGTGCCACGTACTGCTGCGCCCGACGCGTTGCAGGAGGTTACCCAGCGGGCCGTTTTCGTCGTCCTGCGTCTGCGTGTCGATGAAGGCCGGCGGCTTGCCCGCCACGTCGTCCATCCGATAGCCAGTTGCGCGAAAGAACGAAGGATTCGCGGTGAGCAGATGCGCCTCGGCGTTCAGGATGACGATCGCCTCGGACGATGCCTCGAATACCTTGCCCCACAGTTCCAGCCGCTGCTCCATGAGCTTGATCTGATTGATCGGCGTGAAGGCGGTGAGAATGGCGTCGCGTCCCTGGAAGTCGAGACGGCGCGCAGACAGCATCGCCCAGCTCGGCTGAGAGGTGGCTTTCCAGTGAACTTCGAATTCGTCGATGGCTTCGCGGTCGGAAAGTTGCTGAAAAAAGCGCGCGCGGGTGGCGGAGTCGAGGCCCTGAGCCCACGGGTCGGTGCTGCTTCCATTGAGCCAGAAGAGTCCTGGAGCATTGGCGTGCAATACCTCGTGGCCGGGAATAGCGGTGACTACCATCGGCACGGGCGTGGCTTCCACGAGCGCTGATTGCGCGGCTGACGCGCGGGCGGTCGCCGCCAATTCCTTCTGCACGACGCGTTCGCGGTCCAGCTGCGCAAGCATTTCGTTGAAGCCGCGCACGAGTTGGCCGATCTCGTCCTGACTGTCCCAGTCGGCGCGCTTCGTGTGATCGCCGGTACGGCGCACCACATCCATTACGCGCGCGAGTTTGCGTAGCGGCGACGAAATCTGCTGCGCGACGCAATAAACTAGCGTAAGGATGGCGCACAGCAGGAAAAGCGCCGTCCCCAAATGCAGCCACATGCGCGAAAACAGGGCGTGCACGCGCGCATGCAGCAGGCCGTCGAGCTGCTCGCCGGTATCGCGCCAGAGGTCGTCTACGCTTTGAACCAGCGCTTGCTGCGCGCTGTCGACGATCATCAGCACCGCTGCATCCGGCGCCACGTTGTCGTCCACCACCACCCGCGCCGCATGCCTGAATGCCTCGACGGCAGTGCGCATACGATCGAACGACGGGGTGAGCGTGCGCTCGAATTGACGATTGGCCGCCCCCGCCTCGGCGTAGTCCGACCGCAAACCCTGCATGACGCCGTCGAGTTGCCCTTCGAGGACCAGATAGCGCGAACGCACTTCCTCTCGCGAGCGCGCGTGAACGCCGTTGTGCAGATGGCGGCCGATGCTGTTCACCGCGGTCAGCAGTGCGGGATAACGCAAGATCGAGAGCGACATCGCGTAGTAGCTGTCGAGATCCGGGTCGAGAATCAGGTTCGACTGATTACCGATGCGCGTTATCAAATCGCGGGAGGCGGTCAGCGCCTGGTCCGTCGACGCGATCCTGAGTTCACGCTCGTGCGCCATCGTCTGCAGAGCGGTCCGCAGCGCGTTGCTGGGCTCTGCGCTTCCCATCTGCGCGCCGTATTGCTGCTCGGCACGAACGAGCCTGTCGACCTCTGCATCGAGTTGCGCCGCCGTCGGCGGTTTGCCCGCGCCCGCCATTGCGATGGACGTGATGCTATGTTCCACCTCGTGAACATACGCGTTGCCGACAATCTCCTTGTTTGAAAAATCAATCGCCAGATACTTTTCGTGAATCAGAATCCCGCTGATGTAGATCACCGCGCTCAGATCAAGCAGGTAGATGAGCAGCAACTTGTGCCCCACGCGCAAACGCGCGAGCAGCTTGAAGAAAGGATTCCGTTTCATGGGCGAGACGTTTGCAAGCGTGCGAGAAAAGTCATGCAGGCGGGCGCTCGCAGGGCAGCGAATGGCCGCCGGCGATCGCGTTCGCCCACCTATCTATTACGCCTCTTACGGCTCGCCAAAATTAACCTTTAATTAAAGTTTTAATGCGCCGATTAGCCCCGAAGAAGTGCATGGCCATGCACGCGTTTAGTGCCAGAAAAGTCAATCTCAGCGCATCATCCCGGCATGGCGAGACACATCAAACCGCACTAAGCGACTCTTGCTTGTTCCTCGATCTGAACCGGTTGCGATAATCGACCGGACTAATCTGCAGACGGCGCAGGAACGTACGGCGAAATTTGTCGGTGTCCTCGAAGCCGCATCGGTGTGCGATGACTCTCAGCGGCAAGTCCGTGGCTTCCAGGTAGCGCCGCGCGGCATCGATGCGCGCATTGGCGAGATAAGTCATCGGCGTGATGCCGCAATCCTTTGCGAAGATACGCGAGAGATTGCGCGCGCTCATATGCACGCGTTCGGCGAGCGACGCTACCGTATGATCCACATGCAGGTTATCCAGCATGAATTGCTGGACCTCGATAGTCTGCGAACCCGGCGAAGCCTGCGTTTCCAGCAGCGGACTGAACTGGGACTGCCCGCCCGAGCGCCGCAGATAGACGATCAGATACTTGGCGACATCGAGCGCCATTTGCCGACCGAAGTCGTCTTCGATCATCGCGAGCGACAGGTCGATGCCCGCCGTGACACCGGCCGTCGTGTAGATGCTGCCGTCGCGAACGAAGATATGATCCGGCTCGATGCGCGCCTTCGGAAAAGTGCTGGCGAGCCGGGGCACGTCCATCCAGTGAGTCGTCACCAGTTTGTTGTCGAGCAGCCCCGCCGAGCCGAGGGCGAACAACCCGTTGCAGATAGCGGACACGCGGCGGCACTGCCGATGCTGCGCGCGCAGCCAGTTGCTCAGCGCCGGATCGTCGAAGGCGTCGAAGATGCCGAGCCCGCCCGGCACGATGATGGTGTCGAACTCCGGGCAGGGATCGAAGATCGTACGATCCGGCACGGTCGTCAGGCCGCTCGACGATTGGACCGTGCCGCGCGTCGTGCCGACCATCATCATTTCGTACTCGCACTCGCCTCCGCTCAGCACCTTGACTTCGGCGAACGCATCCTTCGGCCCGGCGATGTCGAGCAGTTGAAATCCAGGAAAGACGAGCATTCCGACCTTGATGCGTTTCATCGCGGATATCCGGATCCTCTGAGAACAGGCTTGTTCATGGGCATGCCTCGACGCGCGCGCGCTGCGCCGGGCAGCGCCATGCGTTCTGCCGCCACACCGAATGCCGCGCCGATGACCGTCCAGATAATCGCCTGCATGCCGATCGACGCCACCCGGAACTGCCACAGCAACGTGGCGGGAAACTCGGCGGGCACTTCGTCGATAGCCGGCAACAGCGCGAGCATCGCAGCAGTCATGATCGCGAAAGCCAGCAGACCGGCGAGCGTCGCGTCGGCATCGCCCCATTTGCGCGACAGCGCTTGGCGCAAAGCTATCGACAGCAGTGTAATGGCGACGGAAATCCCCATGCAGAAAAAATAAAGCGCGGTGCGAATGCCGATGGTTTCCGGGGCGCCCACCGAAGGCGGATTCGGCGGGTATTTCAGCGCCGGCAGCACCACCAAGGCGGCGAAAGCCGCGAGCGCAAGGCATGCCGCAAGCGGCCGCGCGCCCATGCTTCCCGCGCGTCCCCACGCATAGGCAAAGCACAACGCAAAGAGGCCACCGAATGCAGCGCCGTACGCGAGTACGCCGGTCAGCAAGCCCACGCCGGCTTGCGTTTCACGACTGACGATTTCAGGCTCGGGCGCATCTCCTGCGTGAGCGTGCTCGTGTGCTTCATGGGCCTCGAAAGCGATCGCGCGTTCGACCTGCGGCTCGCCCGCCACTCGCGCGAAGCAGAACGCCAGCAGTCCCGCGATGAGGCCCACGAGCATGCCGCGCATCAACAGTTTGCCGACCATCGTCGTCTCCTCGTCAGTGGCAGGGGAAGCCCAACAGATGGCGTCCGTCATGCACGAACTCGTGAATGGCGGTGCCCTGAAAGATCGCGGTAGCACCCTGCTCCGCGCCGACGAAATACAGCGCCAGCAGCATCAGCAATCCGCCAAAGATCATCCACGGCAGCAGTTCGCGCAGCGGAATCGGTTCGAACGTGTCAGTGGAATGCAGGACAGCTTGATTCATGAAGTACCTCCGGAAGAGTCAGAAAAATGTCAGCGGCTGCGCGCCGCGACGATAGCTTCGATCTCTCGGCGCGACAGCACGCCGCTCGTCTCGACCACGTTCAGCAGCGCTTCGAGAAAACGTTCGTAGTAGTCCCAGCGCGGCTGATTCGCGCATTCGATTGCTTCCCACTTCGCGATGGACGCGATCAGGCTCTGGCGAAAGTCCTCCCACTCGAAACATCCCGCCTTCGATAGCGAGAGCGCGAGGCCGAACACATCGCGCTCCCAGCGATTGGTGAACAGCAGCTTGCCGTCGAGACGCGGCGGCGAATCCGGTGCGCCGAGCATCGACGCGGCAGCGTATTCTTCGAAACGCGTGAACATGACACGCTCCTCAGGCTGCGGGCGCTTCGACGAGTGCAACGCCCATCATCGACTCGGGCGTAACGAGCGCGGCGAGTTCTTCCTCACTCAGATGCTCCGTGTTTGCGGGGCGCTCGGGCACCACGAACCAGCGAATCTGCGCGCTGCTGTCCCACACCTTCACCTCCTTCGTGGCGGGCACCTGTACGCCGAATTCCTGCAAGACGGCGCGCGGTTCGCGCACGCCGCGCGCGCGAAATACCGGGTCCTTGTACCAATACGGCGGCAAGCCGAGCACCGGCCACGGATAACACGAACACAGCGTGCAGATGATCAGGTTATGCACGTTCGCATCGTTCGCGACCGCGGCCATATGCTCGCCTTCCGCGCCCGTCATGCCGAGTGGAAGCGAGAGTTCGGCAATCGCCTTCGGCGTGTCCTCGACGAGACGCCTCGCGTATTGCGGATCGACCCATGCGCGCGCGACGATCTTCGCGCCGTTGAACGGGCCGGCCATCGTCTCGAAGTGTTTGAGCACGACATCGACGGAGTCGGTGGCAATCACGCCTTTTTCGATCAGCAAGGCTTCCAGCGCACGCACTTTGGCGGCGCTCGATGCTTCGCGGTCGTCGGAAAATTCGAAGAGTTGGCTCATGGGTTCGCTCGTGGTTGGCTTGTATTCGAGTTCATTCGGCTGCCTGCACGTAGGCTTCGTACAGGTCGGCGTAAATGGTCGTGTTCGGCTCGCTTTTGCCGGCGCCCCAGATCGACGCGGCGTCGAAGGCAACGCGATATACAGGCATCGGCGCGCCGATACCGTCCGCGCCCGTCGAGACGAAATAGGAGAACGCGCCGGGATAGACGAGATCCACCACGCCGGTCTTGTTGCGCAGATACCCCGGCAAGCGCGTGTGGTCCACCGCTTCGGGATCGGCAATACGCACGACATCGCCAGCTCGAAAGCGCGCCGCGCCGTCGAGCGCGTGATAGCCCGAGTCGCCGTTCTGCAGATAGGCGTCAATCTGCGCGGCGAGTTCGGCATTGGGGCGATCGGGTAAAGGCGCGTCCGGGTGCGCGCTGTAGTGGGCGGTTTTCTCTGCGAGTTCCTCCGCCGACACATACCCCTGATCGACGAAGAACTGAGTGATGCCGCCGAGCCATTTCTCGTAGTAGCGATATTTGAAGTACTCGAACGGCTGCATGTCTTCGGCGCCGGTGCGCAGCGAGGCCCAGGTCCAGTTGCTTTTGAAGGCGGTGGGCAGCGTATCGACCGGATAGCGATGCGGCGCGTCCGACAGATGCGCACTCTCCGCCATCATGACCGTATGAATGCCGAAGATGCGCTTTTCCCATGGCTCGACGAATACGCGCTTTTCAGTGCTGACCGGCCCCAGATTTTCGATGCCGCCAAGATGATGTTGTAGCTTCACGTTGTGCTCCGCTTGAATAGGAACGGTCTCATCCGAGCCGATGCTCGCGTCTGAATTGCAGGGCTTCGCCGACGACTTCCGAGACGAAGCCGAAGACTGCGCCGGTAACGAGCGCGGCGGCCGCGATCAGCGCCGGATTGCCGATGCCCGCCGTCGTGATCGCCTTGCCTGTGGCCACCATCGTGCCGACGGTCGAGGCGAAGCCCCAGACGATCGCAGGCAAGACGTCGAGCAATTTGATCTTGGATGCCTGAACCATCGCCGCGCTGCCGATGCCAACCAGCACCGCCACCGCGATCGCGCCGCCGCTCGTCGTCGCAATGCAGAGCAAGGTAAGCGAAGCGATCACGAGTCCCGTGAGATTCGACGCCACGCTCTTGACGAAGCCCGCGCGCCCGCCGCCGAGCACGAAGAACGACGCCCAGGCGATGAACGTCACCCAGACGGGAACCGGAAAGATCGTGCCGGTGAGCCATGTATCGACGACCGCCAATACGCCGATGCTCACCGTGTATGCCTCTGGCTTTTTCATGCGTAGCTCCTTGAAGAAGAAATGAATGAAGGCTTCAGTTCATGCAACTCAGAAGTCCATCGCGCATTCGCGCGGCGTCGATGTTGCGGCCAATCATCACGAAACGGCTCTCTCGTGTTTCGTCGCGCATCCACGCACGGCCGAACGTGGTGTCGAGCAACATATGCACGCTATGAAAATGCAGGCGTCGCGGTTCGTCGTGCATGTTGAGCACGCCTTTCATGCGAAGAAGCTGTGTGCCTTGCGTTTGCACGAGCTGATTGATCCACCGGTTGAAACGCGTCGCATCGATGCCACCGGGCACCACGATCGCGCACGATGCAATGCTGTCGTCGTGTTCGTGATCGTGGCTGTCTTCGTCGAGCAGTTTCGGCTCGATGGCAAGCAGGTTGTCGACCGAAAAGCTCCGCGTGCCGAAAAGCGCATGCGCGTCGATCCTGGAACGCTGCGCGTACTCGATGCGTGCAGTCGGATTGAGCCGGCGAATCCCGGCGACGAGCGCATCGACGGCATCGGACGAAACGAGATCGGTCTTGTTGACGACGATGCGGTCCGCGAACACCACTTGCTCCCGCGCGATATCGTCATGAAGCTGGGCCCGCGCGTGCATCGCATCGACCACGGCGACGACCGATTCCAGTTCCACGCGCTCGCGCAGGTCGGGATCGGCGAGAAAGGTCTGTAGCACCGGCGCGGGATCGGCGAGGCCCGACGTTTCGATGATGAGCCGCTCCAGGCGATCGCCGAAGCGCATCAACATGTCGCGCACGCTGGCGACGAGATCGGTGCGGACCGTGCAGCAGACGCAGCCGTTGTTGATCTCGATCACGGCGCGTTCATCGGCGACGATCAACTGGCCGTCGATACCGACTTCGCCGAATTCGTTCACGACGATGCCGATCTGCATCGGCCGCGTGGATTCGAGCAGATGATTCACGAGTGTCGTCTTGCCGGCTCCAAGGAAACCGGTAATGACGGTGGCAGGCACTTTGGCGGGTCGCATGAGGGCATCCTTCGCGTGCGTCGATTAGGAACGCCTACCCTTTAGCGGCTTCCGTTCCGGTTTCCCGCGCGTGGCCGCAATCGGGCGATACTTGGCGCGGCGTGCCTGACCGCATGTCCGTTGTCTTCCAAAGTGACACGGACGGACAAAAGCGCAGTTAAGGCGACGAAACAGATTGGTGCGCGACGCGCATCGCCGAAGTGCAGGCGATGCCCTCTTCTCGCCCGCCGACACGAGCGGACGCGACCAGCCAGTCCCTTCGTGAGAGATTCGTGAACGTTATGGATAGATGGACAGGCCGCTCGTCTCAGTTATGCAAGCGATGCGGCAACGACGTGACGCCGCGCAGGTGGTTGCGCGTTCAGCGCCAAGGCATCCAGTGCGTGCTTGACTCGACCAATCAAGTCGCCGGATTGACAGGGGAGGTATCGGAGGTCCTGAATCGCGCCGATCAACGCTTTATCCGTTCGATCTCAACCTGACGAAGATCAACTCTTCTTGTAGTTCGCAAACACGTCCTTGCGGATCGAACCATGTACGCCCCAGTTCGCGTCGACCACCTGCGTCACGCCGAAGTCCGCCGCTACCGACATCAGCGCAATGGCTTCGTCTTCGCTCAAACCATGCACCGTCATCAGGAAGCGGCGTAGCTTGCGAAAGGCGTCGCGCATGGCTTTGTCGAGGCTCGCATGCTGCGCCACTTCTACCTGCGCGCTAGTCCCGAGTTCGGCCAGATAGTTGGGGAACGTGAAGCCATACACCGACCATTGCTGATCTGTCTCGAGCAGCGGATGCGTGAGCCCTTCGAGCAGCGTGCCTTCGAGGTCCGCTTTCTTATGCAGGATGAATTCGAAGTCCCCCGTCAAGGATGTTTCGATCGCCGTGCCGCCTAGCTCGCTGTCGCCCTGCGCGGCGTGCGGGTCGCCCACGGAGAAGAGCGCGCCCTCGACCGCCACCGGGTAATACATGGTCGCGCCCCGGCCGATGCGCCAGTCATCGATGTTGCCGCCCGTGTAGCTCGGCGGAATGGAACTGACATAGTCCGCTTCGGCGGGCGCGACGCCCATGGTGCCGAAATGCAGTCGCGCCGGCACGCGGATATCCGGCAAGATGTTTTCGCGCTTCGTCACGAGCCGGTGATCCACCTGCACGCCGGGATAATCGATAGTCGCATGCACGATGCCATCCGGGTCGGTCTGCGGCGTCCACACATAGTTGTAGACCGCGCGCGCATACGGTTCGCCGGAAGTATCGAGTTCGAAGATGGTCACCACTTCGCGCGGCTTCGGCTCCTCGATCAGATCGTGATACTGAAAGCCCCACGACGCGGCCACGTTCGAGCCGAAGCACTTGCCTGCATGACACGCGCTGCAACTGGGCCGCGGCCTGACATCGAGGATGCGCACTTCGAGCACGTCGCCAGGTTCGGCGCCTTCGATTGCCACCGGACCGGTCAGCAGATGCACGCCCACGCCTTCGCCAGCGCCCAGGCGGAACGGTCCTTCGGTCGGACCCGCGCCGCGCCGCGAAACGGCCTTGTGCTCGCGCGTCCATTCGAACACGCTTTGCGCGCCCGGATCGCCCGCGATCATGCGCTCGTGGTCGTCGTTGGCGTGATGCGTCAGCGTTTCGATGGTGGCGCGGTCGCCCGACTTGAGCGTGAGGCGCGGTTCTACCCGTTTGCTGAAGTATCCCCAATGCACGGTGGATGATGAAACGGGCAGCGTGTAATGCTTCATTGAATCGTCCTTGGCAAGTGGGTGTCTTATCGATGTGATTCAGTGCACGGTTTCGAGCGTGCTGCCCGCGCCCATCACGTTGAGAAAGCGCGCCGTCAACGGATGATGCGGCTGCGTCAAAACCTGATGCGCGGATCCGTCCTCCACGACGGTCCCGCCGCTCAGGAACACGACGCGGTCGGCCACTTCATCGGCGAAGCGCAACTGATGCGTCGAAATGATCATCGTCAGGCCATCGTCGAGCGCGAGGCGGCGGATCACTTCGAGCACTTCGCCCACGAGTTCAGGATCGAGCGCGGAAGTCGGCTCGTCGAGAAGCAGCACGCGCGGATTCGGCGCCAGCGCACGCGCAATCGCCACGCGTTGTTGCTGGCCGCCGGACAGATGACGCGGCAGAGCATCGGCGCGATGCGCGAGGCCCACGCGTTCGAGCAGGGCATCCGCGCGTCGGTTGGCATCGGCGAGCGTCGCGCCATGCACCCAGACGAGCGGCAATGCAATGTTCTCGCGCGCCGTCAGATGGCCGAAAAGATTGAACTGCTGGAACACCATGGCGACGCCAAGACTCGCGCGCTCCTTCGCAAGCTCGCGCGGATTCATGCGCCGCCCGTCATCGCGAAAGCCGAGACGACGTCCGCCCACGCGTATCTCGCCTTGTTCCCACTGTTCCAGATGATTGATGCAGCGAAGCAGCGTGCTCTTGCCCGAGCCGCTCGGTCCGAGCAACGCGACGACTTCGCCGGAGCGGATGTTTAGATCGAAGCCATTGAGCACCGGCTGCTCGCCGTAATGCTTGTGTACGCCGTTTATCTGCACGGCGGTACTGTTACGAGACAGCGCGTCGTAACGGCGTGCGCGGTCGCCGGGTGTGACGGGCGCCGGGACGAAGACAGGTGGCAGATCGGTCGGGCCTGCGGGCGTCGGTACAGGCGCGCTCCGGCGTCGTCCCCAGAAGCCGCCGCGCGTGCTGGCGCGGTCCAGATCGAGCGCGCGTTCGATCATCAGCTGAATAGCGGCAATCGCGCCCGTCAGACACAAATACAAGAGACCCGACGCAAAGAAGATCGAAAAGAAGTCGAACGTCGACGATGCAAGCTGCGTGCTGCGCAAGGTCAGCTCACCCACAGAGATAACCGAAGCCAGCGAAGAGTTCTTCAACGCGCTGACGGTTTCGTTGCCGAGCGCGGGAATCATCGAGCGAAGGGCCTGCGGCGCGATGATCCGGCGCATCAACACGGAAGGCGTCATGCCGAGCGCCTGCCCCGCGAGCGTCTGTCCGCGATCCACGCCGAGCACGCCCGAGCGGAATATCTCCGCGATGAAAGGCGCTTCGTTCGCGGCGAGCGCGAGGCCCGCCGCGCCGATGGCGCTCAGCTTGATGCCGATATGCGGCAGGGCGTCGTAGGCGAACACGAGTTGCAGAATCAGCGGCGTGCCGCGAAAAATCACCGTATAGCCGCGCGCGATGGCCGCGAGCGGTCCGATTCGGCTCAGTTGCATGGCGGCAAGGACGAGTCCCAGCACGAGCCCGCCCGCGAGTCCGAGCAAGGTGACGGCGATCGTGAAGCGGATGCCGTCGAGCAGATAAGGCAGGCCGAGATAGTGAAGGAACAGGTCCATAGCCGATGCTTCCGCGCTTACTTCGCAACGACGAGTTGCGGCGTCGCGAGATTCTCGACGCCGAGGCTCCACTTCTTGAGTAGCCCGGACTGCGCGCCGCTCTTCTGAATGGCGACGAGCGCGGCCATCACGGCATCGCGGAAATCGGGCTTGTCCTTCGGCACGCCGATGCCCACGAAGTACGGCAAGGTCACGGCGGTCGCTTTCTCCAGCTTGTCCGGATACGCCTTCACCGCCTGGTCGACCGTGTTCACGTCGTTGATGTACGTATCGGCGCGGCCCGCGAGAATGGCCTGGATGCAGTTGGCGTTGTTGTCGTAAAGCTGCACGGTGGCTTCGGGCTTGCCGGCCGCCTTGCATTGCGGCGCCAGCGCCTGAATCAGCGGCACTTCCACATAGCCCGTGTTTTCGGCGGCGGTCGTGCCGCACATCGACGTGTTGATGCCGGTGATCTTCTTCGGATTGCCCTTGGCGACGAGTACGCCGTCGAACACCTTCGAGTACGTGATGAAGTCCGCGGCCTTGGCGCGCTCCTCGGTCGCGTAGATATCGGAGATAACGATATCGGCCTGACCGCTCTGCAAGGTCGTGAGCAGCGCGGCGAAGGTCACGGGCTTGTAGGCAATCGTGAAGCCGAGGCATTGCGCGATCAACTCGCCCAGATCGATATCGAAGCCGATGTACTTGCTCGGATCGTTCGGGTCGAGCGCTTCATAGCCCGGCGTATGTGGGTTGATCGCATTGGTGAGTGTCTTGCCCTTGAACTGCGGGTACTTCGCCTGCAACGCGCTGCATTCTGCGGGCGCGGCGGCGTGCGCCTGTCCCGCGAAGGCGAACAACACCGCGCACAGCGCGCCAAATCCTGCGCGAGATAACCGGCCCACGAGATTCCTTTGCATCGATACGCTCCTGACGGCTGACGACGATTGACTTGCGATGCCCAGAGCGTAGGCGACCGAAATCTCGCGAACTTGACTGGCTGCGCACAACTGCTGGTATTGGCGTGCACGCTCATCCAAGAACGCATGACGCAGCGCGTCGCGTGATGCGCGCAAGTGCAGGCGTGCGCCGCGATGGCGCATGTATGCACTGTCTTTGATACGCGACGCACCCGGCGCCGTAAGCAGCGCGATGGCGTGAAGGTTGCTTTTGGAATGCTTTTCCTGCTTCGCCTATCGTGGAGTTTTCGTTGAACCTGTCGCGCTTCACCACCGAGTCGTATCCCGAGTTCGAACGCCGTCATGAATGGAACGCGGCGCTCGCACGTCTCGGATGGCGCAGCAAGATCGAAGGCGGCGAACGCGGTCTGCACGGCACGCTGACCTCGCGCCTGTCGGCGGGCGGGATCGAATTCACGACCATCGCCTCGGCCGCGCAGACGCTGCAGATGAGCGCGGATCATGCGGACAGTCTCATGCTCGTGCTGCTGATCGATGGCGACGCCACGCTCATCGCCGATGGTCTGCGCGAGCGAGTGAGCCCGCATGACATCGTGTATGCAGCGCCGGGACAGAGCGCGTCACTGGTTTTCGCGGGACGCTTTCGCGCGTTCATCGTGCGGGCGCCTAAGAGCGCCATCAACGCGCGTGTCATCTCGCCGCTCTCGTTGCGCGTGGCGTTGCTGCCGGGCGCGACGGGCATCGGCCACATCTTCTCGGGCTTTCTGCGTTCGGTCGTGGAAAGCCTCGAAACGCTGAGCGCGCAGGAGTTGCGTCCCACCGAACTCGCGCTCGCCGAAATGCTCGTGGCCTGTCTTGCCGGACAGGAACGCAAAGGTTCGTTCAACGGGCTGACGCCGCCGCAGTCGGCGTTGTTCGCGCGCCTGTGCCGCTTTATCGAAACGCATCTCGCCGATTCAGCCCTGAGCGTGACCTCGCTCGCCAAAGACGAACGCGTGTCGCCGCGTTACGTGCAGAAGCTGTTCGAACTCGCCGGACAGAGTTTCTCGACTTATGTGCGCTCGCGCCGCCTCGAACGCTGCCGCGCGGAACTGGCCGATCCGCTCTCGGAGAAAGTCTCCATATCCGACATCTGCTTTCGCTGGGGCTTCAACGATCCGGCGCACTTCAGCCGCGTGTTCCGCGAGCGTTATGGCGCATCGCCCCGCACGTTCCGGCACGAAGCGAACCTGGAACTCGCGCGCCATCTCGTGCATTCGCTATCGCGCGGGCTGCCGGTGAACGCCGCGAGTCTGGTCGCGCAAGCGCGCAGTGAAGAGACGGGCGACACGCTCGTCGCCGTGCGCGAAGAAAGCGATGCCGTGCAAGCGCGGCCCGCGCGGACGGGCGGCAGGCCGCGGCATCATTTGCTGCGGGCAACGGCGAACACGGTGCACTGGGGCTATTTCAGCCACGATCTCAAGCCCGTGCTCGAAGTCGCGAGCGGCGATACGGTGACGGTCGAAGCGCTCACGCAGCATGCGTCGGATGACTGGGACCGCATGATCGCGGGCGATCCCGGCGCGGAGAGCGTGTTCCACTGGACACCCGAACGCAAGAACGTCGACCGTCGCGGCGCGGGCCCGATGAACGCCTCCATCTATGGACGCGGCGCGGGCGAAGGCTTCGGCGTGCATATCTGCACCGGGCCGATTGCGGTGACGGGCGCGGAACCGGGCGATGTGCTCGAAGTGCGCATCGTCGATATTCATCCTCGCCGCTGCACGAATCCGAAGTTCCACGGCCGCGCGTTCGGCAGCAACGTTGCGGCGTGGTGGGGCTTTCATTATCGCGAGCTGCTCACCGAACCGAAGCCGCGCGAAGTCGTAACCATCTACGAGATCCACACGGACGAAGCGCGCGACGACAGCGCCTATGCGCGCGCCGTCTACAACTATCGCTGGACGCCGCAGCGCGATCCCTTCGGCGTGCTGCATCCGATCATCGATTATCCCGGCGTGCCGGTGGACCACGCGAGCGTGGTCGAGAATCACGACGTGCTGAGGAACGTGACCATTCCCGTGCGACCGCACTTCGGCGTGATCGGCGTGGCGCCGCAGCAGAACGGTCTGATCGATTCGATTCCGCCTTCGGCCTTCGGCGGCAATCTCGACAACTGGCGCGTGGGCCCGGGCGCAAGCGTGTTTCTGCCGGTCGGCGTGGCCGGCGCGCTCTTGTCAATCGGTGACCCGCACGCGTCGCAAGGAGATTCCGAGTTGTGCGGCACGGCCATCGAATGCTCGCTCACCGGCGACTTCGAACTGATCCTGCACAAGAAGTCCACGCTTGCCTCGCAGTCGTTCGCGGACCTCACCTATCCGCTTGTCGAAACCGCCGATGAATGGGTGCTGCACGGCTTCAGCCATCCCGACTATCTGGCCGAATTCGGCACCAGCGCGCAAAGCGAGGTCTATCAGAAGTCCACGCTGGATCAGGCCATGCGCGATGCCTTCATCAAGACGCGGCGGTTTCTGATGTCCACCAAGGGACTCACCGAAGACGAAGCCATCTCGCTGATGTCGGTGGCGGTGGACTTCGGCGTCACGCAAGTCGTCGATGGCAACTGGGGCGTGCACGCGATCATCCGCAAGGCGTTGTTCACGGATTAAGCGCGGACTCGCGCTTCTTGCAGGCCCGGCTTCTACCCGACACAGCCACGGTTTCCAGCATGAGACTACGTCACCGCGTTCATCTAACCTCGACACGATTACGCCCCGCCGCCTTCGCGTGATACAACGCCGGTCCGCGCGCCGCATGAGCGCATTCACGTCGCGCTCACCGGCCTCGCGTGTCGCCACGCCGATGCTCACCGTGAAAGGAATCGCCTTCGGTCCCACATCAGCGCTTTCTGGATCTCGGAGTAATAAATTCTCGGTCGCTGCTTGATATGCAACACCTCCGCTGCTCACGCAGATTCTAGGTGTTGCATCGACCGGTTGAATCCGCCCGCCGACTACAGCCAGATACCAGCCGGCGGCAGACCGGGAGCCGGCTACCACATGGCCAACGGCTGTCATTAAGCCCTCGGAAGGCGTTCACGGGTCGTTCTACAACGGAACGCTGTCAACGGCCTTGTCGCTCGACACAGATATCCCAGCTCACCAGCGGGCGAAATGCCGATGCGCAAACGTATCGAACGATACGCGTGCTGGCCCCATTCGCATGCGTGATCGACCACGTGCGCTGCCCGGTGAGCCTAATACTCCGATCCAACGTCGGGTAGCCGACTGCCGACAGTCGGGCGCTCCCCTTCCCGGCGCGACGCCTCATGTGGAGCATCCGCCGCAGCCCGATCGGCGGCTTCTGATGTACTTGTCGATTGCAATTCGATTTCCACGGCGCCTTGTGGCCCGGCGGCTGGCGACGCGGCAAAGGGAGATAGTCGGAGAAGGCCGGCAGTAGTCCAGTACGCGGGACCTTACAAGCAGGCGAGTTTCCAGACCTCTTCGTCACAAGTTGCAAACGGCAAGGCTTGGCAAGGTGCCTGCTTGAGCCGCTATCGACATGCTCGTGCAGGCGGCCAGCGAAAAAACGCGGAGAGTTTTCATCATTTGCTGGCCCCCGTCGCCGCTGCGCCCGCCGACTTCGGCCCCACGCGGAACTCGAACCCAGCTATCCCCTCAACACCGCCCGAACAACATCACCGGGATGCAGCGGACCGACACCAGCGGGAGTGCCCGAGAATATGATGTCGCCCGGTTTCAAAGCTACCGACTGCGAAACGTACCTCACGATGTCAGCGACCGGCCAGACCATTTCGCTTAGATCGCTCTCTTGCTTAACCTCACCATTGACGGCGAGCCAGATCCGACCGGTCGTTGGGTGACCGATTTGACTCACAGGGCGAAGCTGCGTAACCGGAGCGGACGCATCAAACCCTTTCGCCCAGTCCCACGGCCGGCGTTGTGCCTTGGCTTGCGCCTGAAGGTCTCGGCGCGTCAAATCGACGCCGACTGCATAGCCCCATACATGTGTAAGTGCCTGCTCTGTCCTTATCTCGAACCCCTCTTTTCCGATCGCAGTCACCATCTCGATATCGAACTGAAAATCCGACGTGAGCGGTGGGTACGGCACAACACCTGTAGCGTCAATCCCGGCGTCCGCAGGTTTCTGAAAAAAGAACGGCGGCTCTTTGTCCGGGTTGCCACCCATTTCTCTAGCATGCTCCGCGTAGTTCCGTCCTACGCAGAACACGCGGGTTGACTAATGCACGCCCCACGCCCCTTTGCCGGTACAGCCCCAGGCTGCGGGCTGCCGCTTTGTGTGAGGTGATCTGACCGCCGAACCCCGGCCGAAAGAAGTACCGCCCCATGTCGATGCTTTCGCACACGAGCCTACGGGGATGCCCACAGGAGCTCGCAAAAATTGGTGCGCGGTTGAAAGTGTGGTTCTCTTTCGGCTGCGTGGCGCGACGACGGCACCGCGCTAGCGAACCTCTTTCCTAAACCGAATTGCTCTTCGACCGAACCGTTGCGTTCAAAGCCTAATTCATGCTCAGAAATAGATCGGCCACGACCGAGCGCAGCCAGCGATTACCCGCCTCGTGATGGTATTTCGCGTGCCAATGCTGGCGCACTGCGAACTTATCAACCGGAAACGGACACGTATGGGCGGTTAAGTCGTTCACCCTCGCCAGCGTTTCACCAATGTTGCGCGGCAAGGTGGCAATGAGGTCGGTGGACTTGACGATCGATCCAAGCCCGAGCATCCCAGGAAGCTCAAGCACAACATCACGCTCAATGTCCTCGCGCAGAAGGGCCTGCTCTAACAGTTGCGTGCCCGTTCCTGCGGCAATGATGACGTGCCCCTCGCTGCGATACTGTTTGAGAGTCAATCTTGCACGTATACGTGGATGGCTCGGATTGACCAGGCAGACCCAGTCCTGCATGTAGAGCTGTTGTTGAAACATACCGCTTCCGAGCCACGGGACATACCCGATTGCCAGATCGGCTTCGCCCGATTCGAGCGCGCGTTCCGTGTTGCCGTCAATTCGCGCGGCCTCCAGCCGGATGCCCGGCGCTTGTGCACGTACGTGCGCAAGCATTCGCGGAAGCAGCGTGATGTGACTCGCATCGGTCATGCAAATGCGAAACCGCCGCTTCGCTGTCATCGGATCGAACGAAAAATCCCACGCGGAAAACCGACGCAACGACTCCAGGATTTCCCGACATGGCCCGATCAGCGCGTCCGCCTGCGGCGTAGGCGTCATGCCGCCTGGCGTGCGGACAAACAGCGGATCCTGTAGATGATCGCGCAGGCGCGCAAGCCAGATGCTGACTGTTGGCTGAGCCTGTCCCAACTGCTCGGCTGCGCGGGTGACGCTGCGAACGTCGTACAGCAAATCGAAAAGCTGAAGCAACTTGAGATCAGGCAACTCAGAGGTAGTCACGGTGGTCATTGTTCGACGCAATGTCCCTATTGTAATCATTGCATTGCAAGGGCGAAAGCAACTGCGTATCTTGATTTTGGATTTGAGTGGTCGAACGCGTTGCAACCGCCAGACCATGTCACCAGAGACGCAGCCGACGATGCTGCTCCAGTTAAGTCGAATCAGGAGACGTTCATGGAACAAGGACTGCCACGTCAAGGCGGGGTGAACGACGGGCTCATGGATGAGCGAGCCCGAAAGCAGGCACGCAAGGCGAGAGCCAGCGGATGGATCGGGTCCGCCTTGGAGTACTACGATTTCTTCATTTACGCGCAGGCTGCCGCACTGATTTTTCCTCAGATCTTTTTCCCTAAAGGTGATCCCAAGATTGCAATCGTCGCCTCGCTCGCGACGTACGGGGTGGGCTACGTGGCACGCCCCATCGGCGCTTTCGTCCTGGGGCACTGGGGCGACACGCACGGTCGCAAGACTGTGCTGCTGATCTGCATGTTTCTCATGGGCGTTTCCACGATGGCCGTCGGCCTGTTGCCGACCTATCAATCGGTGGGCGTCCTTGCGCCGGCGCTCCTGGTGATTTTGCGGCTCGTTCAAGGCTTCGCGGTGGCAGGTGAAATCTCCGGCGCCAGTTCGATGATCATGGAGCAGGCACCATTCGGTCGGCGCGGCTACTTTGCGAGCTTCACGCTGCAGGGTGTGCAAGCCGGCCAGATTCTCGCGGCCGCCGTTTTCCTGCCGCTCGCTTACTACATGCCTGAGGACGCGTTTGTCGCGTGGGGCTGGCGCATTCCATTTCTGCTGAGTGCGGGCGTTCTGATTGCCGGCTTCGTTATTCGTCGTGAAGTCGATGAGACGGCTGCATTCACGAAGGAAGATGCCAGCGGCCAAGTTGCTCGTGCGCCGGTTCTCGAAGCATTCAAGTACAGCTGGCCCGACATGCTTCGTGTCGTGTGTATGGCTTTCATGAACGTGATCCCGGTCGTCACGACGATCTTCGGTGCCGCATATGCCGTGCAGCCTTCCTACGGAATCAACTTCCATGCAAGTGTGTATCTGTGGATCCCGGTGGTGGGGAACATCGTAGCGGTACTCGTCATCCCATTCGTCGGAAATCTCTCCGATCGCATTGGACGCCGCGTTCCGATCATTTTCGGTGCCCTTGCATCTGGCTTGCTGTCTTACGCGTATCTTTACGCGATCAGCATCCACAATCTTCCGGTCGCCTTCGTCATGTCGATCCTGATGTGGGGCGTGGTCTACCAGGGCTATAACGCGATCTTCCCGGGTTACTATCCGGAGCTGTTCCCAACACGCTTTCGCGTGTCCGCTATGGCAATCGCGCAGAACATCGGCACCACCATCACGGCCCTGCTTCCCGCGCTTTTCGCGGCCGTTGCTCCCCCTGGATCGCATAACGTTCCTATGCTGATCGGCTCCATCACACTCGGCGTCACGGTCATCTCGGCGCTGGCCGCATGGAGCGCACGGGAGACCTATCGCGTGCGTCTCAGCGATCTTGGCAAGAAGGATGCGGTGCCCATTCCAAAAGAGCAGTACGACCAGTTGCGCGAAGAGGCGCTAGACGAGGTGCGACTCGCAAAGGCGGCGATGCAGACCCGCTGACGCGTTGAGCGGGCACCTCAAACGCGGTGCCCGTCGCTGGTTTTGTTGTACATGCATGGGTATGAGCGAAGGCGATCCGCTTTCCTGTCGACGTCGAACGCATTTGACCCGTGACTTTCGTCGGCGAGGGGTGATGAAAACGGAGATGACCGCGTTTCTTAAGGCCGTACAGGGGCGTGGCTGCCGCTTTCAGGTCGGCTCGGACATGTTGTTCGAACAGATCCCTGCCTACCTCGAATTCTTCGGCTTCCCGACGACGACGCCCGACGTCCTGCGCTCGCTCGCCACGCTAAGCTGACCCATCTTCGACCATGATCACACCCCGTTTCGGCTGGTGTGGGCCTCGTCACCAGGCGCCGCTCATGCAGCAGGCGGGGCTTGACTATATCGAGGGTCAACTCGTGCCGCTGCGCATTGAGGACGACGCGGCGAAGGCAGGTGGCTACACCGGTTTGCTCAGCAGCGAGTGCGCTATCAAGGGCGATCCCGTGATCGGAATGCGCGAAAGCACGGCGTTCCTGCGCCGCGCGTGGGCTGCCGCATGAGGCTTCGCCCGCGAGAGGGCTCAGGACTTCGGCGGCGCGGCCGATCCCGCGGCGATCTGATCGGCGACAGTCCGCCCGCCACGGCCCCAAAGCTCCGGCGGGACCTCTTCGGCGACGACGCGAACGGCGTCTATGGGATATCCAGACTTTCTGACATGGCAAGCGATACGCTCTCGATCAGCTTGCGTTTCTTCTCGATGCTACGTCCTTCGAAAATCTTGATCAATGCGATAGGCATGATCCAACTCCTTTAGTCAGCCGGCCGCCTTTCCGGTAATCGGCGGTGCCGGCAGACGCGCTTCGCCGGGCTCGATCACGACGTGATGATCGAGTGAATGCCACGGACCGTCGATATCCGTCGCGGGCGCGGCGCCGGTTTCGTGCAGCAGGTAGCGACCGACGAGCGCATGCGTCACGCCGAACTTGCTGAGTTGCCCGAGTTCGCCACGACGGCGCAAGCCTGATGGAACTCGGCTTCGGTGAGCCGAACTTCCCCGCGCCAGATCGTGCAGATGACGGACCACCACCGACATGATTTCCCGGAAGCGCGCGTCGGGCGCATGCGCCAGATCGTCGAGCAGTGCGCGCGTGACGTCCTGTTCGTTGCCGATGATCAGCGCCGTCTCCGTATTCGACCCGCACCCGACGGCCTACGCTGTCAGGCCGCCGCCGCCACCGCCGCCCGCAGACCGAGGGAATAGCTTTCTATACCGAACCCGCAAATCTGCCCCTTGACGATTTCCGCGAACACCGAATGATGACGGAAAGCCTCACGTGCGTGGATGTTCGACATATGAATCTCCACGACGGGCACGGTCAGAATGGCGAGTGCGTCGCGGATGCCGTAACTGTAGTGCGTCCATGCACCCGCATTGATGAGCACGCCATCGACTTTATCGGTAAACGCCTGATGGATGCGTTCGCACATGTCGCCCTCGCTGTTGGTCTGATAGCTTTCGACCTTTACGCCAAGTTCAGTTCCGAGCGCCTGCAATTTTGCATCAATGTCGGCGAGCGTAGCCGTGCCGTACTGAACGGGATCTCGCTTGCCAAACATGTTGTGGTTGACGCCGTGCAGCATAAGAAACGTTTTCATTCTTCCATCCAATGTGGATTGCAGTCGATTAATGTTCAATCCAACGATGCCGCCTCGACAACTGCGCCTGTTTTCGCGGCTTTGACGATCGCTTCGGTGATGCGCAGATTCTGAAGACCATCGCGTGCAGTGACGATAGGTTTCGCTTCGCCGCGCACGACTCTGCCGAAGTGTTCCATCTGATGTTCAAGCGGGTCGTCTCGGGTCAGTTCGGCCACGCCGACATCGAAGGGCTTCCACCAGGACCGGTCCTCGGCCCGTCCGTATGTCTTGAGGCGCATCGTCGGAATTGAAAGCGAGCCGAACGTACCGGCAATCGCATAGCAGTCTTCATCGGCGTATGACGGATAGGCCTTGTTTTCCTGCGACGTCTGTTCCCAGCTGCGCGCGCTGGCGGCCGTGTCGGAGAGAAGAAACGTGCCGAGGGCGCCGTTTGCGAAACGAAGGTTGATGGCGACGGTATCCAATATGTTCGAGGCCGATATAACCGGCGCCTGCGACAGCAATGCGCGTCTTTGTCATGTCACTCTCCGTGACTTTCCGGGCCGGCATGGATCGCCCACATCGAGATCAGATTGAACACAATGCCGAGCGCGACGATCGGCCAGGTGGCGCCTGCTGTGTGCGCCTGGATCAGAGTCGCGGCGAACGGCGCGCTGCTGCCGATCACGACCGCGAGGTTATACGCCACGGCGGAACCGCGATAACGGAACTCCGTGGGAAACGCTTCGGCGAAATAGGCGGGCTGTACACCGGCGTGAAATTGCGCTGCGCACAGCAGAAACACGATGGCCAGGCCAATCAGCAGAACATGCCCGCTGAGGATCAGCGGGAAGAACACGATGAACGCGACAAGCATCGATCGTGAGCCGAGCAGCATGGCGCGTCGCCGTCCGATGCGGTCGCAAAGCGCGCCGCCGAAGCCCATCGCGACCATCGAGCAAAGATGCGCGACGATCAGAATTGCAAACGCAGTCTGCTTCGATATACCGAGTTTCCCTGTCACATAGGAGAGGATAAATACCGTCGCGATGAAGTACGCGATAGACACGGCGGCCCACACCATCATAAGACGCAGTATCGTGCCGCCATGCTTGCCGAAACCGGCGGTTGACTGCACGCGACCAGAACGCTTCTGCTTCATCTGCGCTTCGAACGCGGGTGTCTCCGAGATCCGCATGCGGATGAACAGGCCAATCGCTACCAGCAGGAAGCTGAAGAGAAACGGAATACGCCAGCCAAATCTCAGGAACTGTTCGTTCGTGACGATCGCGGCGACGCCGAAAAGAACCGCATTCGCCAATACTTGGGCGAGCGGCGAGCCCATCGCGATGAAGGAACTGTAAAAGCCGCGGCGGTTCTTCGGCGCGTGCTCCATCGTGAGCAACTGGCTGCCTGTGACCTCGCCCCCGAGCGCAAAGCCCTGCATGAAGCGCAGTACGACGAGCGCCACAGGAGCGTACACGCCAATCGACGCATAAGTGGGCAGCACGCCGATCAGGAACGAGCAAACGCCCATCAGCAGGAACGTAAACACGAGCATGTTGCGGCGGCCGACGCGATCGCCCAGCGCGCCGCAGATCAGACCGCCCAGCGGCCGAGCGACAAATCCCACCGAGAAAGTCGCAAAGGCGGCGAGCGTGGCCGTGGTCGTGTCGGTTGCGGAAAAGAAGAGCTGTGGCAGGACCGTTGCTGCAATGGCTCCGTAAGCGGCGAAATCCAGCCATTCGAGCGCAGAACCCGCGATGCTGCTCAGCGCTGCGCGGTTCGCCATCTGCTTGTCATCGGTATCCTGGGCCCGAACGGCGGCGTCGCCGTTCAGTGTGTGTTCTTGCGGCGTCAATTGCGTCTCCGGTAGATGTCAGGCCGCTTCTTCGAGCGGTCCGATCGAGGGATGGATGCGTTCGCCCGGCTATTGGCCGGTCCACTTCGGCGGACGCTTTTCGGCGAACGCCTTGGGACCCTCGCGCGCGTCGTCGCTCGCGAGCATGCGCTGCGCGAGCGGATAATCCTCGTGCATCGTCGATGCGAGGTCCGCCTGTGCGAGGCTTCTCAGCATCACCTGCTTCGATGCCTGAATAGCGAGCGGCGCACAGGCCAGAATGTCGTCGGCGAGCGCACGTGCCCGGCTCATCAGTTCGGCTGCCGGCACAATCTCGTTGATCAGGCCGATGCGACGCGCCTCCTCCGCCGGAATGCGTCTGGCGGTGAGCACCAGCGCCATGGCATCCTTCATGCCGACCTGTCTTGGCAGGCGCTGCAGGAGGCCGCCGCCAAGCGCTGCCAGACCGACACGTGGCTCGGGAAGGCCGAACTGCGCATGAGCGGCGGCAACGGCGAGATCGCACGCGGCGAGAATTTCCATGCCGCCGCCGAGACACAGGCCGTTGACTGCGGCGATCAACGGCTTCCACAAGTCGAAGCGATGCGTGATGCCTGCAAAGCCTGTCGATGGCTTGGTGTGGTCGCCGGTAGCATCGAGTGCCTTCAAGTCCGTGCCGACACAGAAGGCGCGCTCGCCCGCACCGGTGACGATGGCCACGCGCAACGCGGGATCTGCCGCATACCGGTCGAAGGCGTCGGCAAGTTCGCGGTGCGCATCGGGGTGAAGCGAGTTCAGAACCTCGGGCCGGTCGATCGTCAATGTAAGAAGCGGCCCGTCGACTTCGTACCTGCAGAAACGATATGGCTCGGCTTGCATGCAAGATGTCCTCTTCGGGTCAATCGAGCGGAACAGTCAGACGGTCGATAAGGGTGCGCGTTTCCGGACGAATGCCCCGCCACCATGCAAACGCCTCCGCCGCCTGCTCGACCAGCATGCCCACGCCGTCAGCGATACCTTGCACACCTGCATTGCGCGCGAGCCGCAAGAAAGGCGTGAGTCCCTTCCCGTAAGCGAGTTCATAGGCGCTTCCGCTGGCGCTGAAGACACTAGGTGGCACCGGCGGCAGTTGCCCTGTCAGGCTCGCCGATGTCGCGTTGATAACCAGGTCGAAGCGCCCCATAGCCTCCAGATCCGCATACCCGCATGCAATGAGCGATCCGGCAGCAGTGAGCGGTCTGGCGACCTGTTCCACAAGTGCCCGCGCCTTGTCCACGTGCCGGTTTGTTACGACGAGTTCGGCGGGCCGTGCCGCGACGAACGGCAGCAGCGCGCCGCGCGCGGCGCCGCCCGCGCCGAGGATCAGCACGCGCTTGCCGGCCATCGGCTGATGCAGATTGACTTCGATGTCGCGCACGAGGCCGACGCCATCGAAGTTCTCCGCGATGATGCGGCCGTTCTCGAACTTCATCGCGTTGACCGCACCTGAGAGCTCGGCTCTTTCGCTGCGCTCATCGGACATTGCAAATGCTTCGAGTTTGAAGGGTGCGGTCACGTTCATGCCGCGGCCGCCCGCAGCAATGAAACTTCTGACGCTGTCAGAGAAGCCGCTGGCAGGTTCCACAGGCCCTTCGATGGCCTTATAGCTCATATCCTGACCGGTCTCTTGCGCGAAGAAGCCGTGGATCAAGGGCGACTTCGTGTGCCCGATCGGATTGCCGATGACCGCATAACGATCGCCCATCACGCGCTCCGCTTCGAGAACAGCACGCCATCGGTCTGCATCGAATCGATTTCGGCCGCGCTGAAGCCCAGCGATCGGGCGACTTCCTCGTTGTGCTGCCCGAGATCCGGGCCAACATCGCGAATCGACGTATCGCAGTCCGAGAAGCGAAATGGCAGGTTCGGCAGACGCAGCGTGCCCAGGCGCGGATGCTCCTGTTCGATCACCATGCCACGCGCGACGATCTGCGGATCGGCCACGACCTCGTCGATGCGTTGTACCTTGGCGCATGGCACATCGACGCTGTCGAGCAGCGCGAGCACATCGGCGACGTTACGCGCAGCGACCCATGGCTTCACAACCGAGAGAATGGCCTCGCGGTTCGCATTGCGCCCGTTTAGGCTATGCAAGCGCGCATCAGTGGCGAAGCCCGCGGGGCCGCCGTTTTGCTCGACGGCCGTCGCGAACCGCTTCCACGAATCATCGACCTGCGCGGCGATGACCAGATCCCCATCGCTTGCCCGGAACACGCCGTATAAAGTTGATGTCGGCATGTCATGGCCGGTCTGTTCGGGGACCACGCCCTGCATCGTGTAGCACTGGACGGCGTATTCGTGCATCGAGAACAGCGTGTCGTACAGCGCCATGTCGATATGCTGGCCGCGTCCGCTCTTTACGCGGCCCAGCAACGCAGCGTTGATCGCGGCGACCGCGTGGATGCCGGTGTACATGTCGCCGAGCGAAATGCGCATGAGCGGTGGCGGTTCGCCGGGGTTGCCGATCATCTGCATGATGCCGCTCTTCGCTTCCGCGATCAGCCCAAAGCCTGCGCGATGCGCGTCCGGACCTGTATGCCCATAGGCCGAGATGGAGCAATAGACGAGACCGGGATTGCGTTCGGACAACGCCCCATAGCCGAGGCCGAGCTTGTCCAGCGCTCCGGGGCGATAGTTCTCAATGAAAACATCCGCCGAATCGCAAAGGCGCTCCATGAAAGCCTTACCTCGCGGCTCTTTCATATTGACGCTCACGCCGCGCTTGCCCATGTTCAACTGGAGGAAGTAGGCGCTTTGCTGGTCGTCGAGAATCGTCGCGTGCTGGCGGCCTGCATCACCGCTGCCGGGACGCTCGACCTTGATGACTTCGGCGCCGAGCGCGGCGAGGCAGCGTCCGACATAGGGACCGGCCAGGAAGTGGCTATAGTCGACGACGCGAATGCCTTCGAGAGGACGGGCTTGCATCAGTAGGCTCCCGGACGGCGCGGGATCATCAGACGATGCTCGCCGCGTTGAACGACTTCGCCGCTCTGGTTGATCAGTTCGGATGGCAACACTACGATGCCCCAGCCCGGGCGGCTCTTGCTCGCCCGCATCGACGTCACGCGAAACTTCACATGCAGCACGTCGTTGACCTTGATGGGCAGCACGAAGTCCCACGTCCAGCCGAGCGACATGCCCGGCAGGAAGCGATAGTCGCTCTGTGTCTTGAGCCCATCGGCAATGGACAGGCCGAATAGACCATGCGCGACGATCGACCCGAAATGGCTCGCATTGGCGTATTCTTCATCCACATGCACCGGCGTGTGGTCGCCCGTGAGATCGGCGTAAGCGAGGATGCGTTCCTTCGTGACCGTGTAGGTCGGGCTGACGCATTCGTCGCCTTCCTGCGCATCGTCCCAGTATTTTTCGGTGGTGGTGCTCATGCTCACGCCTCCGCGCGTGGATTGATCGACAGCGCCTGCGCAACGCATGCGGCGGGTTTTGCCTGAATGAGTTCGACGGCGAGTCCGTCGGGCAGACGCAGCCAGTTGCGGCCCTGCGACATTTCAGTGACGCCGAAGGGCTGCGCGGCGGCGAGCGCGCCTTCGAGGTCCTCACACATCACGCCGAGATGCGCGAGCCGGCCTTCAGGGCCCTCGTGGAGAGGATCGCTGATGAATTGGAGCCCGCCGAGTGTCCAGTACTGACGCGGCTCTTCGCGCGGGCCGTCCACTTCGCGCATGGTCATGCCGAGCACTTGTTCGAAGAAGCGGATGTGCCAGTGGATGTCCTTCACCCAGATCGCCACGTGTTCGAGATAAGCTTTAGGTACGCTCATGCCGCGGCCCCCTCTCTCTTGCGCTCAGTCATGCCACGCTCAATGCCTTTTATGCACGCAACGAGCGTCGAGTTCACCGGCGTCGGCACGCCCAGCCGCTCGCCCCATCGCACGACCGCACCGTTGATGAAGTCGATTTCGGTGACGGAGGAATTTTCCAGGCTTTGCAGCATCGAGGTTTTGAACCCGGCCGGCAGTCCTTCGGCGGCCATGTTCCAGGCGTCTTCGGCATTCGTAATGGACAGCGTAATGCCGGCCGCTTTTGCAGCCGTCATCGCTTCTTCAACGGCAGCGAGCGACGTCGCCTTCAGCACGGGATCGCTGTAAAGCTGCCCATATGTCAGACGGGTGATGCCAGTAATCGCACCGGTGGCGACGTTAATCAGCAGCTTGTCCCACATCGTGCCGAGGATGTTGTCGCTGACCAGGGTCGAGAGACCCGCACTGTTGAACGCATCCGCCACCGCTTGCGCGCGGGGGGTCACGCGGCCGTCGAGCTCGCCGATGATTGTGATCTTTCCGGTAACGCCGGACTGGATGTGGCCGGGTGCGCGCAACACTCCACCGACATAGGTCTTCCCCGCGAGCACTCGCTCGCGTCCGACGATCTCGCTGAGCAGATCCTCGTGACCGAGGCCGTTCTGAAGGGAGAGCACAAGCGTCTCGGGGCCGACGAGGTCGAGCGCGCCGCGCATCGCCGAATCGGTGTGGAAGGATTTGACCAGGACGATCACGAGGTCCACCGGCCCGACGGCGGCGGGATTCATCGTCGCGCGCACCTTGACGCGGCGCGTGCCGCGCTCGTCGTCGACCTGCAGGCCGTCGCGGGACATGGCCTCGACGTGCGCGGCGAACCTGTCGACGAGCCACGTCTCGTGCCCCCCTTCGGTCAGCGCAGCGCCGATGGCGCAGCCCAGCGCGCCTGCGCCCAGAAATGCGATCTTCATCAATGTCTCCTTGAATGGACACGACGATACGATTCCGCGCACATATTGGCAATGCAATGAACGCAATACTGACATTGCGCAGGACAATCTGCGTGAAAACCAGGCTTGGCGGTAAGGGAAAATACTAGGGAGCTTGATGCAGTGAGGAGCTGTTTCGTACTATTTGGTTCAACATGTAATCAGACGTCGGACCCGATACTCCGCAAAAGCGAGATGAACTACTTCGCTTTCGTTTCGTACGCCGACGATGGAGACATAGGCGTATTCAGACTCGACGGCCGGACCCGAAGCCTGACACCGCTAGATCGCTATCCTGCGGCGGACCGTGTCATGCCTTTAGCGCTTTCTGCGGATCAGTCGCCTTTCGTCGCAGGTACGCGTTGGCTCCCGGCGCTCCCCTGCTCACATTTGCAATTGACCGGCACACGGGCAAGCTCACGCAAACGTCGAAAAGAAGTCGACATGGTGGACCTGGATCGCGGCTTCGGTCCGCGTCATTTTGCGCCTGCCTTCCGGGCGCCATCTATACGTGCTCAGCGAGTTCCGGGGTGACATCGCTGTCTTCGAACGCGATCTGGCCAGCGGCACGCTGACGTTTCGCAGTGTTTCCCCGCGCGCAAAGGCATTCGCCGGATTACAACCGGGATTTATCAGGCAACTTGTGACGCAAATGCTCCGTCTACTCCGGGCGCGTCGATGGAACACCGAGGATTTTTCACTTACTGCGGCAGTGCGCGGGAAATTTGCACTTTCCGTGGCACCTGCCGGCCGCTCGGTGCCGCCCTTTCTGAAAAGCGCTTTAACTTCAACGATGCACTTTCTCACTGGTGGTGTCACCCGACAAAAGATGTCGCGTGCCACGGAAAGTGAAAACTGTGCCAGGTAAGTGAAAAACGGCTGTCCCAGTTAGCCAAATCATCGACCGGCCAACGCTTTTGCTCGTGGACTCGGCCGTCCGTCACTAGACCGCTGGGCCTTCCGGCGGCTCTTCCCGAACCGCAACAGCGATTGAGCTCCCGACGATGGTCAATATTCCCAGGACTGAAACGAAGCCTAACGTTTCGCCCCACACGAGAAATCCAAATAACGTTGCCCAAATGATGCTTGTATAGGTGTAGGGGGCTAGCTTCGCAGCACTTTCGCGCCGTACCGCGACCGTAAAAAGTAGCTGGCCTGTCGTGGCGAATAGAGCCAACAACGCCATGATCAGCAGGTCCTTCAGTGTCGGCGTCCTCCACGCAAAGACCAGAGAAACACTCGTAACCACGGTGCCGAAAGCCGTGAAGAAAAGCACTGTGATGCTTGAGTCGTCGTCAACCTTGAGCTTGCGAATTTGAATCATAGAAAGAGCACCGCACAACGCACTCGTAAGGAGCAAACATGGGCCAATGAGATTCGACAAGCTACCTTGAGGCCGGACGACTAGAAGCACGCCGACAAAGCCTACGCACGCGGCGACCGCATTCCGCGCAAACAAGCGCTCCCCGAGGAGCAACGGGGCGAAGACAACGACGAATATCGCCTCCGAGTAGACAATCGCCACGGCCTCGCTTAATGGCAGGTACGGCAAGCCCGCGAAGAATAGGCCGGAAGCCCCGAGAAGCGTGACCGCACGCGTCGTCTGTCCGCGAAAGTCAACCTTCTTAACGCGGGCGAATAACCCTCCGCCTTTAAGGCCGACAACGACCGCAGGCACGATGCCAAACAGCATGCGAAAAAACGTTACTTCGTTCGCTGGATAACCAAGCGCCACTGCCTTGCCTAGCGCATCGACGACAGCGAAACAGAACATTGATATCAGGATCAGCGCGATTGTTCGATACTGGGCGGTGCGGTCGGAGACTAGAAAGTTGGGGCGCATATCGCTTCCGGCAGCCGTAGGTCATCGTTGCAGGGTCGCTCAATTGTCAGCGATTCGCCAGTGACTGTCCAATGACACCGATTGTGGCCGACTGGCTCCCGCGCGGTCGGCTGGACCGACGCAACGCAGCCAAATAGCATGCGATCAACCATGTCCGACTTAGGGCAGAACGTTTGCGATTTTGTAGACCGATAGCGCTGCGGGTTTCGCAGGGCGAGGGCCTTTAATGATCTGTTGCCGGGTGCAGCCGCTTATAGCGATAGACCGCTTTAACCGTGCCGGCACCTATGGGAAGCCACAACAACGCCATGTGATAGCTGATATGAGTCCACGTGGTAAGCAGAATGTCGCCATTGCTATCGAGCCTGAAGGAACGGCCAAAGAAGGGAGATCAACAGTCACTCGAATATGAACCGACGGCGCCGGACGTCGGAGATTGGCCGCACGGAGCGGTGCACCAAACGCGAAAGCGGCCGCAGCGACAAACAGCCGGTCCAACGGCCGCGACTTTTTAGATTTATGTTTGCTCGGGGAATCTCGAGCGCGTCGTCGACCTCTATGCCGAGGTATCGAACGGTGCTTTCGAGCTTGCTATGTCCAAGCAGAAATTGAACCGCTCTGAGGTTCTTCTTCCGCTTGCAAATCAAAGTCGCCTTCGTCCGACGGATCGAGTGTGCGCCGTAAGCGGTCGGATAAGGGGCGACCTTCCGAGCGTACTGTCGCGCTGAGATATGCGGCGACCGAGAAAAGCGGCTTGGGAAAAGGTACTCCTCGGACCTCAACTTAGCTTTTTCAATCCATGCAGCGACCGCAGGGCGAGCGGGCCCTGTAAACTCGAACTGCACGGGCCGTTTAGTCTTGCGCCGCACTATCATCGCGCGGGGCAATATCTGATTGTCATGCGTCACGTCGCGAACATGCAGGTTGAACCAAGTCGCACCCGCGCAGCTTGCTGTCGATCGCAAGATTGAATAGCGCTAGATCATTAACCCGTGCGCGTTATGAAGGTAATCCGGATTGCCCAGACGTCTTTCGGCTTCAGCGGCGGCTTTTGACCAACCAACTTGCCTTTGTTCCAGGGCTCACGGCTTAGATTGCCTCCCATGACAGACTCCCATTGAGTTGAAGGGAGTTACATTGTCTTCCTCTATCTTTTTCGTCGTGACCGTCCGTGCGGTCTCCTTGCCCCAAGTCGGCCTTTGCGGGCCTTGGAACTGGCCGACTCCTACGACAGCAGTCCGACGAATTGCTGACGTCGGCGGCGTCGCTGGGTCGAACGGCCGCAACCTGCACGGTGAACTCACCCTCACGACCCTTCTCGGCCGTTCTCTGACCGGCCTCCTTATTTACACTGTTGGAGCTAAAGCCAACGCTAAACCTGTCCGACCAAAAAATCCTCAAGGGACATCAAGACCTCATTCGGGGCATCCTCAGGCAACAGATGGCCGCCGGGCAATCCCTTGCCCGTCACGTTCGTTGCCCATCGGGACCACACGTCAAGGGGCAGGATCCTTCTCCCCTTCTGTTCGCTCTCGCTCCACAGAACCAGGACCGGACAGGCGAGTCTTCGGCCCGCAGCTGAATCGCTTGCATCGTGCTCCAGGTCCTCGGAAGCAGCGGCGCGATAGTCTTCGCACATGGCGTGGCGCACGTGCGGATTCCTGAACGCGCTTCGATAGGCGGCGAGTGCCAAAGGATCGATCCGCTCGAGACCGCCCGCCATCTTCGCCAGTGCGGCGTCGAGATAAGCGTCTGGATCAGCCGCAAGCATCCGCTCCGGCAGATCGCCCGGCTGCGCCATGAAGAACCAGTGCCAGGCGTTCAACGCGAACGTCTTGTCGATACCTGCGAATGCATCGAGCGTCGGTATCACCGTCAGCGAGGCATACGCGGCAACGCGTCGAGGATGGTCGAGCGCAAGCCGGTATCCGGCCCGAGCGCCGCGATCATGCCCGACCACTGCGAAGCGCTCGTGCCCGAGTCGGTCCATCAGCGCGACGAGCGCGCTGGCTACGCGACGTTTGGTCCATCGCGGCTGATCGTTGCAAGTCCGGCTGTCGCCGTACCCCGGCAGATCCGGCACGATGACGGTGTGCGACCTCGCAAGCGTCGGCGCAATCAATCGCCACGCAACGTGAGTCTGCGGGTAGCCGTGCAACAGCAAAACCGGCGATCCGCTTCCGCCAATCCTGCCGCGAAACGAGACATCGCCCGCTTCGACGTCGAGCTTCGCGAAGCCCGGAAAGAAGTCTTGCGCAAGTTCATGCACCGTGGTCACCTTCTCGTAAGACGCGACTTCATTGTTGCGACACCGACCTGACGAACTCGGCCAGATCGCGATTGAAACGCTCGGGTTCCTCGATGAACGGCGCGTGACCCGAGTCCGCGTACTCCTTGCTGACGATGCGTGGATTCAGCACGGCCGCGCGAGCCAGCGTCGCACGCCTGTCGACCAGCGCGTCATGGCCGCCGTAGATGAAGAGCAGCGATACGCGCGCCTTGCCGAGCCCCTCCGCAGCGAAGACCGTCATCGTCGGCACTTCCTTTTGCATGTCCCACGAGGCCATCGCGGCGTTCGCGAGCAGCCGGTCGAATGTATCGGCGTCAGGCCGATGGTTGAAACAAAGGCCGACGAACGTGCGTTCACCGTCGAGATGCGTCTTCAGATCGGGCGAATTCATGTCTCGATAAACCTCGGGGTGATCGACGATCTGACCCGGGGCGAGTTCGACCACGCCGTCGACGTACACGGCGCCCGCGATCGCGCGATCGCCATACTTGGCGAGGTAGTTCGATATCACCACGCCGCCCAGCGACCAGCCGACCACGACGGGCTTGCGCGCGTGTGAGCCCTGTATCACGGCTGCGAGGTCGTCCCCCCAACGGTTTCCGTCATGATACGGCTCCGGGCCGGATGGCTTATCCGACAGACCATGACCGCGCAGATCGTACGTAATGATCCGGTATTGGCGCAATTCGGGACTCTGCACCTGCGCGTCCCAGTTCAGGCGGCTGCCGAGTAGTCCGTGCACCAGAATGATGGGAGGGCCATTCGGATTGCCGCTTTCCTGAACCGCCAGCTTCACCCCATCCGTCGATGTAACCGTATAGCTTGCCGGCCGCGCGCTTGTGTCGGGTGCGCACGCGAACAGCGTCGCCGCAGAGAACGCGGAAGTCAAAAAGTGGAGGAACGTTCGTAAGCTCATTGTCTTTCCTGAGAGCGTGTCAGTGCGCCTAGTCTCAACCCTTACACCGATGTGAGAGTCAAGCGAATTGTGCTACCTTGCTTTTCACGAAAAACACGTCTTCTCAGGAACTGCTGACGATCGGACAACTCTCGCAACTCACCGGCGCGAGCGTGCGATCGCTCCGGCATTACGACGAACATGGTCTGCTCGCCTCGGTACGCGCGAGCAATGGCTATCGCATGTTCCCCGAGAAGGCAGTAACGCAGGTCAAGCAGATTCAGCGCATGATCGCGACCGGTTTCACCATCGACGATATTCGCGGCTTTCCGGATTGCATGCTTCTGAGCGAAGGCGCCCGCTCATGCGACCAGATCACCGAGGTCCAGCGGGTAAGGCTCGAAGCTATCGAACGTCAGATCGCGGACCTCGAAAAGCGTCGCGCGCGGCTCGTCAAGACCTTGCTCGAAGGTGCGGTACCGCCCGTCACCTGACGCGGACCGCGGTACACAGAGATCGCCCTCATACGGGAACATTGGACGCAGTTTTCTTCCTGCGAATGTCCGCACGCAGGCTGTCGTACTCCTCCTGACTGATCGGCGATGCATCTCGCTGGCCGAGCGCGCTGACGGGCAGCCGGTAGGTTTCGCGCGCCGTCCATGCACCCAGTGCGCCGACACCGCAGACGATCAGCGTGATCGTCCCGACGATCAACGGAATGTGCTGCGTGCCCGGCGGGACGGCAGCTGCGATGAACGCCGGCAAGATCGCGGTGATGGCCGTGCCGATGTTCTGGCCGATCGCCATGGCGGTAACCCGGATACGCGTCGGGAACAGTTCAGGCATGAAGCTCGGATATACCGCGTTGAAGCACTGATACACCACGCCCCACATTACGATCGCGATGCCGATCGCCAGCATGGCGTTGTGCAGACTGATCGCATAGAGATACCCATACGACAGCAGGCCCGATGCAAGCGCGCCGAATATGATGAGCGGCCGGCGTCCCCATCGATCGGACAGACTGCCTGCGAAGGGAATGAAGAACATCGCGGTCAGATTGGCGAGCAGTGGAATCCAGAGAAAAAAGCCTTTCGAAAGACCGATACCGTAAGCGGGCTGCACCGCATAGGCCGCGCCGAAGATCGAAGTCACCGCGAGGATGATCGCAATCAACGCGATTGCGGCGATGCGCACGATATCTCGCCAGCCATCGCGTAACGCTTCCTTGACGGGCGACGCGGGAATCCGCCGATGTTGCGCTTCATCGACGAAAGCCGGTGTCTCCGACACTTTGCGCCGAATTACATAACCGGCTACGAGCACGAGCACACTCAGCAGGAACGGTACGCGCCAACCCCATGTCAGGAATTCCTTCTCGGGCAGATAGTAGGCGAGCGGCATGAAGATGGCCGCAGCGAACACCTGTCCGGCGGTCACGCCCTGCATCGCGTAACTGGCGAAGTAGCCGCGACGGCCGAGCGGCGCATGCTCCAGCACGAGGGAACTGGAACCGGAGATCTCCCCGGCGACCGCGAAACCCTGGATGAGCCGCAAGATCACGAGCAGGATCGGCGCTACGAAGCCCGCTTGCGCGAATGTCGGCAGAAGACCCACAGCGAGTGTCGACAACCCCATCATGAACATGCACGTGAGAAGCAGGTTCTTGCGTCCATGTGTATCGCCACGACGGCCGAGCACGAATGCGCCGACTGGTCGTGCAAGATAGCCGACGCCATAAGTCGCGAGCGACGCGGCGATCGCAACGCGGCTGTCTCCGGAGGGAAAGAAGAGTTGGGGAAAAACCAGCGCGGCGGCTTGGGCGTAAATGAAATAGTCGTAGTACTCCAGCGCCGAGCCGATCCACGCGCTCGCGGTGGCGGTTCGTGCCTGATTGCTGCTCTGCTGATGCGTCAGTGCCATTTCGTCTCCTGCATGTGTCTTGTCGGTGATCGGGAACAAAGCTCGCGTTGGGTTGCGGGCTCAATACGTCGCACGGCCGCCTGACAGGTCGAAGGTGAAACCGGTCGTGAAGCTGCATTCGTCGCTCGCGATCCACGCCACCATGGCGGCGATTTCCGGAACGGTCAAAAACCGCCCCATCGGAATGCGTGCCTTGCTGGTCTCGATGTGCTCCTCCGTCATCTCCCGGAAAAGATCCGTTTCGGTGATCGCAGGCGCGATGCCGTTGACCGTGATGCCCGTGCCGGCCAGCTCGCGCGCGATCGATTTCGTCAGACCGATGACACCCGCCTTCGCCGCGGCATAGGCGCAAATGTTCGGATGTCCTTCCTTGCCGACGATCGACGCCACGTTGACGATGCGTCCCGCCCCGCGTTCGCGCATGTGTGGTACGGCGAGGCGACAGGTGTGGAAGACGCTGTTCAGATCGACGGCGAGAACGCGGTTCCATGCGTCGAGCGGGTAGTCCTCGATAGGCATGACCGGTCCATTGATGCCGGCGTTGTTCACGAGTATGTCTACATGACCGAACGACGCGAGCGTGGCGGCGAACGCTGCGTCGACGGAACGCGCGTCGGCAAGATCGACGGCCTGCACGAGTGCCGCGGGCGAGTGACCGCCTGCTACGAGCGGTGAACAATCGATATCCCAACAGGCGACGCGGCAGCCTTCGTCCGCAAGACGCTCTGCGATGCCGCGCCCGATGCCACGCGCGGCGCCCGTCACGATGGCCGTGCGTGTTTCGAATCTTCGTTGCTTTACCGGTTGCATTTCCATTTCCTTTGTTCCTGTCCATAACCTGGTTCCCATGCTAGAAACACGGATCCGGCCCGTCAACGGTGATGTCGACATTCATTCACATAGGGAAACAAACTAGGGAATGTCCCGGTTTGCGACAAAAACCGCTTGACCTGGCGTGCTCTTAAGCACCACCATGGAAACTCATTCCTATGTGTGAACATCGAGGACCGACAGATGGAGCAGGCGATGATTGATCGATTGACGATCCGTGAGACGATCGAAAACTGGGCGGTGTGGCGAGATGCGGGCGACTGGGAGCGTTTCGCGACACTCTGGCATCCGGACGGCCGTATGATGGCGACGTGGTTTCAGGGAAGCGGTCGCGAGTTCATCGAAGTGACGAAGGCCGGTTGGGCGAATGGCGTGAGCATCCTGCACTTTCTGGGCGGCACGTCGATCGAAGTGAGCGGCTCGCGTGCCATCGCTCAGACCAAGATGACCATTTCGCAGCGTGGAGAAGTCGAAGGCACGTTATGCGACGTCGTGTGCACCGGCCGCTTCTATGACTTCTTCGAGAAGGTCGAAGACCGATGGCTGCTGTTGCTTCGTCAGCCCATCTATGAAAAGGATCGTCTTGATCCGGTCGAGCCGGACGCCCGTCCCGTTCTCGATGGGGCGCTGCTGCGCGAGTTTCCCGCTGGCTACCGGCATCTCGCGTATATGCAGACCCGCATCGGCTACAAGGTCAAACGCGACATGCCGACGCTGACCGGCCCGGAGGTCGAAGCGCTCTATGCGCGCGGCCGCCAGTATCTGCAGAACGGAGCGCTGTGATGGAGGACGTCTCGCCGATGCGCTTCGATTACCACGCGCTGCCGGCACGCGTACTGTTCGGTGCGGGCAGGCGTCGGGAAACGCCTGAAGTCGCCCGGCAACTGGGCTGCACGCGTCCATTGATCATCTCCACGCCGGAACAGAAGGACTTGGCCGACGCCATCGCGTCGTTGTTCTCCGAGGCACAGGTGCATGTCTTCTCCGAGGCCGCGATGCACACGCCGTGGAACGTGACATCGCGTGCGCTCGCCGTCGCCCAAGGGACTGGCGCCGACTCCCTGATCGCTGTTGGCGGCGGCTCGGCGATCGGCCTCGCGAAAGCGCTTGCGCTGCGCACCGGCCTGCCGCAAATCGCGCTGCCCACTACGTACGCCGGCTCTGAAGTCACGCCGATCATCGGCGAAACGCAGGACGGCGAGAAACGTACGCGTCGTACGCTCGACGTGTTGCCGGAAGCCGTGATCTACGATGTCGAACTCACCCTGACGCTGCCCGTGCGCTTGTCGGCGTCGAGCGGTCTGAACGCGATGGCTCACGCGGTGGAAGCGCTCTATGCCGTAGACGCCAATCCGGTCACGTCGATCATGGCTGAACAAGGTATCGCGGCCCTCGCCACCGCGCTGCCCGAGATCCTCGCCAATCCCGCCAGTCGTGACGCGCGCAGCCGCGCCCAGTACGGCGCGTGGTTGTGCGGAACCTGCCTCGGCTCCGTCGGCATGGCGCTGCATCATAAGGTGTGTCACGTACTGGGCGGCACTTTCGATCTGCCGCATGCCGACACGCATGCGATCATGCTTGCGCACATCGTCGCCTACCAGGCTGGCGCGGCGCCGCATGCAATGCGCCGCATCGCATGCGCGCTCGACACCGATGACGCATGGACCGGACTGCACGCGCTCGGCACCAGGCTGCGCGTTCCCCAGTCTCTTGCCGAGATCGGCATGCCGCACGAAGGCATCGGGCGTGCGGCCGAATTGGTGCTGCGAGAAACCTATGCGAATCCGCGCGCGCCGGACCATGACTCGATCAGGGCAATGCTGGAACGGGCATGGCGCGGCGCAGCACCACAACCCGATTCGCTGTGAGGAAAACGCGATGCGCAATTTCAACGAAGACAACATCACCGCAGCGGTCATCGAGCGTCTCGCGGGAAGCAAGAGCGAACGCGTGCACAAAATCAGCGACGCACTGGTTCGTCACCTGCATGCGTTCGTGAAGGAGATCGAGCCAACCGAAAACGAATGGGCCGCTGCGATTCGCTTTCTTACGCAGACTGGGCAGATGTGCACCGACACCCGGCAGGAGTTCATTCTGTTGTCCGACACGCTCGGTGTATCGATGCTCGTGGACGCGATCAATCATCGCTATCCGGGCGACGCGACGCAAACCACGGTGCTCGGTCCGTTCTATGTCGAAGAAGCGGCTACGCTGCCGCTGGGCGCTTCAATCGCGGATGGCGAGCCGGGAGACCCTCTGCTGGTAGAAGGCACCGTACGCGATCTGCGCGGAGATCCGATCGCGGGCGCACGGGTAGAGACGTGGCACGCGGACAGCCATGGCTTCTATGACGTGCAGAAGACGGCGGGCAAGGCGGAGCTACACATGCGCGCGCGCTTCCTGACCGATCCGGACGGCTCGTTCTGGTATCGGTCGATCGTGCCTGCGGCCTATCCGGTTCCGAACGACGGCCCGGTTGGCCGCATGCTCGATGCGCAGGGGCGGCATCCGTACCGCCCGGCTCACGTGCACTTTCGCGTCAGTGCTCCCGGCTTCCAGACGCTCGTTACGCATGTGTTCGTGAGCGGCGACGTCTACCTGGATTCCGACGTCGTGTTCGGCGTGAAGGACGCACTGATCGAGCCGCTGGCGCCGCTCGCACCGGGCCTGAGTCCGGCCGGTCACCGCGTCGAAGTCCCGACCGCCCTGCTTGCCTATGATTTCGTGCTTCCGCCTCGGAAGTGATCGCTGTGCGCCTCGAGCCATTTTTAATGTTACGGACGCGTTCTCATGCATGAACTATCGCTGCATCATCTGACCATCCTCGACGCGCATCCGCTGCAACTCGTCGATGCGGCAGCCGCTGCGGGATTCGAGTATTGCGGCTTGCGGCTGATCGCCCCTACCGCTACGGATGCGATCGTGGACGTCGCGAACAATCCCGCACTCATCCGCGAGCTACACGCGCGACTCGACGCAACCGGCGTCAGGCTACTGGATATCGAAGCCATCTGGCTGAGCCCGCAGACGGATGTCGCGTCACTACTGCCCGCACTCGAAGCGGGTCGTACGCTCGGTGCGCGGCACGTGCTCTGCGTCGGCAACGACACCGAACGCGATCGCCTGCGGGACAACTTCGGCCGTCTCTGCGAGGCGGCGGACGGTTTCGGCCTTTCGGTCGGACTCGAAGCGATCACGTACTGCGCGGTCAGCACGCCGGCCGACGCGCTCGAGCTCGTGCGATCCAGCGGACAGCCGAACGCGCGGATACTGATTGACGCACTGCAATTCTTCCGTTCGGGCGCAACGTGCGAGCAGATCGATGCGATCGACCCGGCGCTGATCGAATACATCCAGATTTGCGATGCACCGAGCGCCGCACCGCAGTCTCTCGAAGCGCGGAGAAAAGAAGCGAGAACGGCCCGGCTGCTACCCGGAGATGGTGAATTACCGCTGCGCGAACTGCTGTGGAAACTGCGGTCTGATCTTCCGCTCGCTGTCGAGGCGCCGACGCTCGCGCTACGTGGCCTGCCGTTCGACGAACAGGCGAGACACATCCAAGCGCGGATGCGGACGTTCCTCGCTGGTCCAGTATCATGACGCCAAGGTGTTTCCATAGGTAAACAGGAGCTGGATATGCTGTTGGAAGACGAATCGAATGGAGTGGTGAAGTCGGCGGATCGGGTGCTCGACGTGATCGAGTTGCTCGCGCGATGGGGACGCGAGATGTCCCATGCGGAAATCGCGGAAGCGCTGGACATACCGAAGAGTTCGCTGACCAAGCTGCTCAAGAACCTTACGGCTCGTGGCTTTGTCGAATTCGTCCCTGTCACCAAGGGTTATCGCCTTGGCGAAGCGCTGATCCGGCTTTCCCAGCAGTCCACCCATAGCCGTTCGCTCGTCAGCTGCGCGCAACCGGTGCTGGCAGAGATTACACAACAGACGCTGGAGTCCTGCGCGCTCAATCAGCTCAAGGGCGACCAGGTGGAAGTCGCCGCGACGGTGACCAGCCCGCAACGGCTGGTGTCGCATCTGCGACTCGGCGATCTTGCGCCGCTTTATGCTGTGTCGGGCGGAAAGGTGATTCTCGCCTTTCTTCCGGATCAGATGCGCAGCGAGTACATCAAGACCGTGAAGATGCAAGCCATCACATCAAAGACGATCACAGCAAAGAAGGCGCTCCTCGCACAGATCGAAACCATCCGACAGACCGGGGTCGCCTATTCGATCGACGAATACACGCAGGGCATCGTCGGCGTGGGCGTGCCGGTGTTGTCATCGTCGGGCTTTCCGCTTGGATCGCTGAACGTCGCGATTCCGTCGGTACGTTATTCGGAACGTGTCGGCGCGCGGGCCGTCGCCGTTCTCAAGGCCTCCGCGGAACGCGTGCGCCGCGATTACATCGCCGCAAACGAACATACCAGGTAAGCTCGCCGACGCATTTTCGGCGGCCAGCGTCTTTGCGGCAGCCACCATATTGATGCCATTCTGTGAATACTTTATAAAGGATGCCGAAATTAATGAACGCGAGAATTGCAACGCCGAATGGAACTGTTCGGTTTCCTCGGGTGGGAGTCGGAGCCGGCAGCCTCGCGAACGCCGCGGGCGAGCAGGCGTTCTCAGACATGATTCATGCCGCGTGGGCCAGCGGCGTCCGATATTTCGATACCTCAGCGGCTTATCTTGGCGGTGAAAGCGAGCAGCGGCTCGGCGCGGCGCTGGCTGAGTATCCGCGAGACGAGCTGTATGTATCGACCAAACTCGGCAGGTACTTGAGCCAGCCTGGCGCAAGCTCCTTGCCAGGTGGTAGCGACTTCTACCTGGACTACACGTACGATACGACGCTGCGATCGGTCGAGCGCAGCCTGTCGCGGCTGAAGGTCGATCGTCTCGATGCCGTTTTTATTCACGATCTCGATCCCGGTTTTGCCCGAACGGCGTATCGCGAGGAACTCATGACGGCCGTCGAAGGTGCGTTTCCCGCCTTACAGCGACTCAAGGATGAAAAAGTGGTTGGCGCGATAGGTGTCGCCAGCATGGACTGGCAGGCCTGTCTGGACTTCGCCGAACTGGCCGGCGTCGATGTCGTCATGCCGGCGGGAGAGTACTCGTTGCTTCGCACCGGCAGCACCGCATTGCTGCAGCACTGCGCCGAGAACGGCATCGCCTGGATCGCGGCGTCGCCATTCAATTCGGGGATTCTCGCGACCGGTTCCCGTCCCGACGCCTTCTACAACATGCGCCCCGCGACGCGACCGGCCCTGTTGCAAACGGAAGAATTGGAACGTATTTGCCAGCGCCATCACGTCTGCCTGGCTACCGCTGCCCTGCTCTTTCCGCTGCGGCATTCGGCGGTAAGCACGATCGTTTTCGGCGCAAAGACCGCTGATGAATTCAGCGAGTCCTTCGCCCGCCTCTTTGAAAACCCTTCCGATGAGTTCTGGCAGGAGATGGACGCATACCTGACCGAGACGAAGGACTGGGAAGGACGGTTAAGCGGGGGTCGACAGGGACCTTAAGCACTTTGACTCGCGAAGGACACCGTCGGGACGCTATTTGCCGCAGCTCCATTGACGGTGGCGCTCGCTAACTTGAGACCAGGACTTTACGGCCTCCTTGTTCTCATGGTCCCGTTGGGACTGGGACAACTCGACAAGCACTGGGTAAGTTGCGGTGGCGGCCAATAATCACCACGCTGGCACGCGTAACCGGGCCCGGTTCTATGACGGACGTTGGTCGTCTTGGCGCATCTTTACTCATCCTCCGTTTGACGATTGACCGAAATGCGAACGCCATCGTTCGATGGCTCGCACGCCACTCGCCTTTCAAACTCTTGATCCTGGCGAGATGTCCGACGCACACGCGTAGAGGGCTTCCGATTGGCTTCGGCCAAAAGCGTCATACTGTAAGTCAGACTGTCCGACAAAGATTACGCGTGCTGTGCCGCGAGGAGCGGCTCCGGCGTGCGAAAGGACTTACATGACGCTACGTAGGCTTAACCAATCTACCGCCGCGGAAACGCACGGTGCCGAGCGGGGACTTGACCGCTTCGAGGGAATCAGCGACGCGGTCTTCGCAATCGCGCTGACCCTGCTGATCGTCGAGATCAAGGTCCCCGGATCTCCCGAGGGCATGCATGGCTACAGCGACCTGCTTCATGAGCCGTTCGACCGTGCAGCGAGCCACCGCGATACGCTCTCGGTTCAGCTGCTTCCAGACTTTATCCGCTCCATAGACACGCATGTTGGCTTGCCAGATACGCTGGATCTCGGGCCGCAGGCGTTCATCGCGTATGGCACGAGCGCAGCGGCGCGACGCCCGCGAAGCTGCGCAGCATGGCGCCGGTAGCCCGACGGAGCAATCCGCAAGACCTTGCAGATCGGCTCGACCCCCGAAGGTGTCGCGATGCTGATCGATGAAGGCCTTCAGGACTTCAGGCGGCGGTCGAGCTCCGCCTGGGCGAAAAACGCACTCGCCAGTTTCAGAATCTCGTTGGGGCGGCGCAGTTCCTTGACTTCACGCTCCAGCGCCTTAAGATGTTCGCGTTCCGACGTGCTCACCCCCTCGCGCTCGCCGCCCGAAAACCCGGTCGTAATCGCGCAATGGCGGCAATGCGGTGGCCTCCGGATTGAGCTTTTGATCACAGCCGAATTCATTGGAGCATCCCGGTGAGACGCGCCTCCTCGATGCACCTGAGCATCTTTTTCGGCGGGGTGCCGTGAACTTCCTTTAACGCTGATTGCAGTGTCGCAACAGCTTGCTGACAATGATGCAGGCGTGCTGATACCCAGATGTCTCAAAGCGCGGATGACGTTGCGGCCCACAGGTCGGGCTTGCGGTCGTCAACCGACACATCGCGACTGCGGCGCCGTTCACGATAGGCGCACGCTCCATCCCCGATGCCTCATTGATGCAGAATCGGCGCAAAGGCCACAACGACACGACCTGAATACGATGGACGACCCAGAATCGCTTTCCCTGGCACTGCCCGACGGCACTAAGGTCTCCGCGCTCCTCCGAGTGCCGGAGGACGCGCGAGCCCTGTATGTCTTCGCGCACGGCGCCGGGGCGGGCATGCAGCACACCGGCATGTCGTCATTGGCCGACGCGCTTGCGGCCGCCAATGTCGCCACATTGCGCTACCAGTTTCCGTACATGGAGCGGGGCTCCAAGCGGGTGGACTCGCCGGCCGTGGCACATGCTGCCGTGCAGGCAGCCGTCGCAGAGGCGCGCCGGAGGCTGCCAGCCCTGCCGCTCTTCGCGGGCGGCAGGTCGTTCGGCGGCCGCATGACGTCCCAGGCCCAAGCCATCTCCCCGCTCGAGGGCGTGCGTGGCCTCGCTTTCGTCGCGTTCCCGCTGCACCCGGCGGGCGCGCCCGGCGTAGAGCGGGCACACCACCTGGCGGACGTCACGGTACCGATTCTCTTCCTGCAAGGCACGCGCGACAAGCTGGCCGAGCTTCACCTGCTGAGGTCGGTCGTTCAGACGCTGGGGCCACGCGCCACGCTGCATGTGGTGGACGACGCAGATCATTCGTTCCACGTGCGCGCGTCCTCCGGCCGGACCGACGCGGAGGTTGTGCTCGAGCTGGCACGGACGATGTCGGCGTGGTTCTTCGCCGAAGGAGAGTTCGTGCGCGTTACCTGAGCAAGCACAGGAATGCTTGTAGCAGAGTCGGGACGGCGAGCCGGCGAACTCGCCGTGCTGGACTCGCCCGCTCAATCCCTTCGCTATCCGGAGACGGTCTGTCGCATAGCCACGATAAGCGACGCCTGTCGCGTCGGCGACGTTTTCCCAGTGGCGAGTGAAAACTAGGGCAATCAATCCTCGTCAACTTATATAGGCCCGCTTGGCGAACCTATGTCGATCTAATCGTCGCGTTCTCTGCTGGTATGGCCCTAATCCTTGGCGCGATCGGATTGGCGTTTCATTGGCTTCCAGGCTGACGACTGCGCTGGTCCTCTGATCTTCTGCCAACAGCGAGTCTCGGTGCTACTTCCAATGTCAGAAGTAGCATCTGGGGCCGATGCCGACCCTGAACTGCCGTTCGAATCTGCGCAGCCGTAACGGTCGGTCCCAAGTTGTAGCCGCCCATCATTCAGCTACGATCCCCAGCCAGCGCTTCCCAGGATCAAGGCAAAACTCTTCGCCCTGAATTTTTCCGACGACGAGTTCAATCCCGACTCGCTACAGGTCCTCGAGAGACTTGTTCCGACGCTTCAGCAGGGCCGGTTCGTCGTGCAGCAGGGCACATCGTCGTCGCCGGGACATTTCACCATGACGCGTCCCGACCTGTGGGCGCAGCATGTGGGCGGATTCTTGCAATGGCTGGGCGATACGCCCTCACAAACAGGCAGTAGCGCTGCCCTATAGGTACGAAAGAACGGTCGCCTTCGACGAGCATCGGCATCGGCATCGGCATCGGCGGATGGAGCAATACTCGCCCCAGTGCCGAATGACCGTGTGCCGGGTTGACCTGTATTCGGAGAGTCCAAGCAACGCCACGGACGAAGGTATCGAGTCGGGCGAACTGATGCGCATTTTGCCAGACTACTGGCGTCCCGCCGACGTGTGGGCCATATCGACGGCGCGTTCGTCAGCATCTGCGAAAGTGCGCGTGGCCGTGGATTTTCTGCGCAATCAACTCAGCGCGGGTTCATTCGCGTTGCGGCGGCTGTCGTGAAACTCGTCAGCCAGCGATTCTTAGCCGGGCAGCTGCATTTGTCGTGCGCGCGACGCAATGTAGGTACCAGGCCAGCTCGAGTCGATCCAGTTCGGTCCGCCAAGCGGAGTCAATGGCCGTCCTGAGTTCCTTCGACCATGCGCCAGGGACGCCTACTTGGGCCGCACACCGGGAGGAAGTCAAAGGTCACGAAGTCTGCTCATGCAGTCTCGCTGCCTGAGGAATCGCGGTGGTAGCGCGTCGTCGACGACGAAATCGTTGGGCTTGATCTTCAACTTTGCGGATCTTCTTTTTCGCTCTTGTGCAGGAAACGGGAAGGCATGCAGAGGAAGCTACGTAAGGTCGAGCCGATGTTGGCATCTACTCAGACGATACGGGCATTCCACACCACGATCCCTGCGGACCACACAAGCAACGCGACACCGAGCGGCTTGCCGATGAACTTTCCCAAGCGCAAATTCTTCTCGGCCGCCATGATCGCACCCAGCGCAAGCATCCAGCCAACGCTTCCTGTGCCGACGGCGAACATCAGCAACATGAGCGCCCAGCAACAGCCGATGCAGAAAACGCCGTGTCTCGCCCCGAGCAGAAAGCTCTCGCGGCACGGATTCCGGCCGTGCCAATGCTCGATGAGGAACATGAGCGGCGAGCGGCATTTGTCAAGACAACGGTGTTTGAACGTGCTGAATTGATAGACGCCAGCCAGCGCGACGATGGCGGCGCCGATCAGCCACCCCTCCGCGAGCAGCGTCGTCGATCGCTCCACGAGCAGATGGAGTGCGGCATCGAAGCCATGCGCGACAAGCCCGAACGCGGCCCATGCAGCCGCGTAACCAGAGATGAGCAACGCGACTAGCGTGCGCCCTTTGGTGCGTGAGAGGGTCATCCGCCTGAAGCAGTCGAACAAAGGAAAAGCGGTCGGCAACATCATCGCCGCGATCATCAGGAGCCATGCGGCGCTGTGCAGCGACGCTACGATCGTGACGCTGGCAGCGGGCACCGCGCGACATATCGGGCCAACGCCCGGCAGTTCGCTCCAGCTCGCATGATGCAGGTAGCGCGCATACGGCCCAGCATCCCACGACCATAGCGCGATCCACGCACTTGCTATCAAAGTGGAAAAGAGCAACGCGAAAAGCCGCGAGCGAAGGCGCATCTTCACGACGTAAAGCTGAACGATCCCTGAATGGCGTTATGCCCCGTCAAGTCGAGATCAAGATTGAGGGCTTCGTGTCGCAGCCGAAACGAGTTCGCCCGGCCGACGAAGGCGGGCGATCCGGGTATCGTCGAGAAGATGCTATCGACAAGTTTCGTTGGCTCTCCCGTTGGACCCCGATAGGGCTCCAGTTCGGCCTCGATGGTTTCGCCGACCTTCATCCTGCCCTTGCCGTCGACGACCGAATATTCAATCACAGCCCGTTCCACCGATACCATCTCGCCGATCAATTTCACGATATCCGCAAGCGGTCCACCGCGTTCGCCACGGTGCGCGCTCACCAGCGCGTTGAATTGCGCCTCGCTTGCTTGCTCGTCGACATACATTGCGACGCGCCAACCGCCTTTCAGCACGTTGCCAGGAATGAACGCGGCGAACGCGACCGTCACCCCGGACACATCGATATCGTCGATCAAGCCTTGCTCGTAGTGGTAGGCGATCGCGCTCCGGCATATGCCGTTGTCGGGATCTTCCCCAATCCAGCACGGACATAGCACGTTGCATTCGCACACTTCAAGAATGCTGCCCCTCACTCGATAGCTCATATGCGCCTCGTTTGCTGGTTGACTTCAGCCACGAAGAACGTCGTGGGACACTTCTTGTTGTAGGTGTTAAGCGGTCGGGAATCAAAGTCTCCCGAGAAGCGTTTGAATTAAGGGGTTTATTCAGTCACTGCCTTTTCCGCACCGCGAAAAAGCGAGCGGCTGCGTGGGGCAAGCTCGAGCCCGGGGGCTACATGCGTTTCGTCCGACTTCCGTGATCCCCTCTCGTTGCCAGCTTCCGTCAATGCGGTTACCGAGACCATCTGCTCAGCTCGAACCTTCAGATCATCGATGATCCCCAGACGCTCATCCTCTCGCTCCAAGTTCATGCTCGCCACTTCGTCCAGCCGCTTTTGGCTCCGAGCATCTTTGCGATACCGAAAATCGTATTGACAAAGCTCGGTGCTGCCATCCTCGATCTCCCCCACCCGCCGACGATGTTCTCTAATTCTTCCTGTCGTAAGGTTTACCCCGATTTAAACAAAAACCAACAAAAGGGACATTTTGGCTGCTGCATGTAATCGATGTGCAACCCAACTGACGCCACCTTAAAGCGCCGGCTTCTGCGACTGGCGTCGCGCACGCCGCAAAGGAGAGCGATTTGGTCCTGGAACTGGAGCGAGTCAGTGTCGTTTCTGGCGGGCAACCGTATCTTTACGGCGTGGATTTGCGCCTCGTCCCCGGCGCCATCAATGTGCTTCTCGGACCCACGCAGGCTGGCAAAACCGCGCTGATGCGCGTCATGGCGGGTCTGGACAGGCCGAACGGCGGCCGAGTGCTCGTCGACGGCCAGGACGTGACAGGCGTCAGCGTGCGCCAGCGCAATCTCGCGATGGTCTATCAGCAGTTCATCAACTACCCGGCGATGACAGTTTCCGAAAACATCGCCTCGCCTTTGCGCCTGCAAAAAACCGACCCTGCCGAAATCCGCCGGCGCGTGCAGGAAGTCGCAGCCAGACTGCATATCGACCATTTGCTGGAGCGGCGGCCAGGTGAACTGTCGGGCGGCCAGCAGCAGCGCTGCGCGCTCGCGCGCGCACTCGTGAAGCGCACGTCGCTGGTGCTGCTCGACGAGCCGCTCGTGAATCTCGATTACAAACTGCGCGAGGAATTGCGCATGGAACTGTCTACGCTCTTCGCTGACGGCAAGACGACCGTCGTCTACGCGACCACCGAACCTCTCGAAGCGCTACTGCTGGGCGGCTATACGGCAATCGTCGATAAAGGCCGGGTTCTGCAGTTCGGTCCCACTCTCGATGTCTATAACGCACCGGTCAACGTCGCGGCCGCGGCCGTTTTCAACGACCCGCCTATGAACATGCTGACGAGCGACTGCGGCAACGGCCGCGCGCGTCTGCCGATCGGCGTGGAGGTTCCAGTCCAGCACGGTCCCGCGGCGAACGGCGCATGCCGCATCGGCATCCGGCCGGGGCACCTGCGTCTTCAGGCGAAGTCCTCTCATGCGATCGCCGTTCCGTGCCGGCTCGAACTCGCTGAACTGAGCGGCTCGGAAACGTATCTGCACTTGCGCACGCTCACCGGCGCGGTCGACCTGGTTGCGCAGTTGCAAGGCGTGCATCAGATCGAGCTCGGCACGCAGCTCGACGTTTTCATCGACCCTGACGAACTGTTTGTGTTCGGCGCGGATACCCAACTGGTGTCCAGCCCGGAGGCGGCTTATGGCGTGCATTGAGTTCCAGAATCTCGCGCACGCGTACAGACCGAGCCCCGCGACTCTCGACGACTACGCGCTTCAACCCATGAGCATGGTCTGGGATGCCGGCGGCGCTTATGCGTTGCTCGGGCCATCGGGTTGCGGCAAGACCACGCTGCTGAATATCGTGTCGGGGCTCGTCAAGCCGTCGGAGGGCAAGGTGCTGTTCGACGGACGCGACGTGACGGCGCTCGGCGCGCGCGAGCGCAACATCGCCCAGGTGTTCCAGTTCCCCGTGGTCTACGACACGATGACCGTGTTCGATAACCTCGCGTTTCCGCTGCGCAATCGCAAGATGTCAGCCGCCGAGGTCACGAAGCGCGTGCACGAAGTCGCGGATATCCTCGATATGACGCGCGACCTGCCGAACAAGGCGAGCAATCTGGCCGCCGACGCCAAGCAGAAAATCTCGCTTGGGCGCGGCCTCGTGCGAAAGGACGTCGCGGCGATTCTCTTTGACGAACCGTTGACTGTGATCGACCCCGCGATGAAGTGGATCCTGCGGCGGCAGTTGAAGAAGATCCACCAGCAACTCAAGCTCACGCTTATCTACGTGACGCATGATCAGGTAGAAGCGCTGACTTTCGCCGATGAAGTCGTGGTGATGACAAATGGCCGCGTCGTTCAGAAGGGCGGAGCCGATGCGCTTTTTCTGCGGCCGGATCACGCGTTTGTTGGCTACTTCATCGGCAGTCCGGGCATGAATCTCTGTCCGATCGAGCTCGACGCCGACGGCGCAAGAATCGGCTCGCAGCGCTTGCCGCTCGACGCCGGTACGCTTGCGACGCTACGTGGCGCGCATCAGCAGGCAAACGGCGCGCTCAAGCTTGGGATTCGCCCGGAATTCGTCCGCCTTTCGCAAGAAGGAGGAGCCGGCGCGGTCAACGCGCGGGTGCTGCGCGCGCAGCAGCTCGGCAACTATCAACTGGTTACCGCGCAATGCGACGGCAATGTGTTCAATGCAAGGCTCGAGCCGCATGTGCGGGTTGTCGACGGACCTGCCTGGCTGCATCTCATTGCGCCCGAAACCGTGTTCTTCTGCAATGACGAAAGAATCGAAACACGCATCTCCGAAGGGGCCGCGCGATGAACAAGCCCGTCAATCAGAAAGCGTGGTTGCTGGTCATTCCGGTGTTCATCTGCGTCGCGTTTTCCGCGATCCTGCCGCTGATGACGGTGGTCAACTATTCGGTGCAGGACATCATCGGCCCGACGCAGCATGTGTTCGTCGGTACGGAGTGGTTTCGCAACATCATGACCGACCCGGATTTGCGCGAAGCGCTCGGCAGACAGGTCATTTTCTCCGCGTGCGTTCTGCTGTTTGAGATTCCATTGGGCGTGGGCCTCGCACTTTCGATGCCGGCTTCGGGATGGCGCGCATCGGCCACGCTCATCGTGCTTGCCATGCCGTTGCTGATTCCATGGAACGTGGTGGGCACGATCTGGCAGATCTTCGGGCGCCCGGATATTGGACTGCTCGGTTACTGGCTCAATGGTCTTGGCTTCGACTACAACTACACGGCGAGTCCCACGGCCGCATGGCTCACCGTGCTGGTGATGGACATCTGGCACTGGACCCCGCTCGTCGCGCTGCTCTGCTATGCGGGCTTGCGGGCGATTCCGGACGCCTTCTATCAGGCCGCGGAAATAGATGGCGCAAGCCGTTTTGCGGTATTCCGCTACATCGAATTGCCGAAGATGCGCGGCGTGCTGATGATCGCCGTGCTGCTCCGCTTCATGGACAGCTTCATGATCTATACCGAGCCGTTCGTGCTGACGGGCGGCGGTCCCGGCGACTCCACAACCTTCCTCAGTCAGTATCTGACACAAAAAGCGGTCGGCCAGTTCGATCTTGGCCCGGCCGCGGCTTTCTCGCTGATCTATTTCCTGATCATCCTGCTTCTGTGCTTCATTCTCTATAACTGGATGAGCCGCGTGGGCAAAGGTGGCCTCGCCGCGCAAGGAGACGACCATGCAGGATAGGCGCCGCTGGACGCGGACGTTGATGCTCGTCGTCTATATGCTGTTTGCGCTGATACCGCTTTACTGGATGTTCTCGATCTCCCTGCGCACAAACGAGGAGACCATGTCGACGTTCGCCACGCTGCCGCAGCACGTGACGTTCGAAAACTACAAGGTGATCTTCACCGATCCTTCGTGGTACTGGGGCTACATCAATTCGATCATCTACGTGCTGATGAACACGGTGATGTCGGTGCTGGTCGCGCTGCCCGCCGCGTACGCGTTCTCACGTTATCGATTTCTCGGCGACAAGCACATGTTCTTCTGGCTGCTCACCAACCGCATGACGCCGCCCGCCGTATTTTTGCTGCCGTTTTTCCAGCTCTATTCGAGCGTCGGCCTGACCGACACGTACATTGCCGTCGCACTTGCGCACATGCTGTTCAACGTGCCGCTTGCGGTGTGGATTCTCGAAGGCTTCATGTCGGGCGTCTCGCGCGAGATCGACGAAACCGCGTACATAGACGGCTATACGTTTCCCGCATTCTTCGTGAAAATCTTTCTGCCGCTCATCAAGTCGGGCGTCGGCGTCACGGCTTTTTTCTGCTTCATGTTCAGCTGGGTCGAACTGCTGCTCGCGCGCACGCTGACTTCGGTCAACGCGAAACCTATCGCTGCCGTGATGACGCGCACCGTGTCGGCGGCCGGCATGGACTGGGGCGTGCTGTCGGCGGCGGGCGTGCTGACCATCGTTCCAGGCGCGCTCGTGATCTACTTCGTGCGCAACTACATCGCGAAGGGTTTCGCGATGGGGAGAGTGTGATGTTCACGTGGATGTACTGGACGCCCGAGGTCGCAATCTTCTTCGGCTGCATCGTCGTTATGCTGGGCGGCATGACGGTATGGGAACTGCGCTCGCCGACTCATGAACGCAAGGGCTTTCTGCCTATCGCGACGACTCGCGGTGATCGCCTGTTCATCGGCCTGCTAGCTGCCGCGTATGTGAATCTCGCGTGGCTCGCAATCAGCGCCGAGGGCTCGAGTTCCTGGCCGGGCTTCGCAGCCTCGGTGCTGGTGTTGCTCGCAATCATGTGGAAGGGCTAGAAAGCCGAAGCATGCAATGAAGACTGGCAACTGCCGGTTCCGCTGATGCCCCCAGCGGGCGCCGACAAGATCGAAGGGGCACGGAAGACACAGGAGAAGACCATGCATCAGAGGAGACGGATCGTCGCGCTGGCAGTGGCAAGCATCGTGTCTGGTGCCTTCGCGAACCAGGCTGTGGCGGGCACGCCTGAGGCGCAGAAATGGGTGGATAGCGAGTTTCAACCGAGCACGCTTTCGAAACAGCAACAGATGGACGAGATGAAATGGTTCATCGACACCGCGGCGAAACTCAAATCGCAAGGCGTCAAGGAAGTGCATGTAGTATCGGAAACGATTGATACGCATACCTACGAATCAAAAACGCTTGCCAACGCGTTTAGTGAAATCACCGGCATTAAGGTGAAGCACGACATCATTCAGGAAGGGGACGTCGTCGAGAAATTGCAGACCTCGATGCAATCCGGGCAAAGCATTTACGACGGCTGGATCTCGGACTCGGACCTGATCGGCACGCACTATCGCTATGGCGTGATCGTTCCGCTATCGGATTACATGGCAGGCGAAGGCAAGGAATATACGAACCCCGGTCTTGACCTGAAAGACTTTATCGGCACGAGTTTTACGACCGCGCCGGACAAAAAGCTTTATCAGCTTCCCGACCAGCAGTTCGCGAACCTTTACTGGTTCCGCGCGGACTGGTTCGCACGCAAGGACTTGCAGGACAAGTTCAAGGCGAAATACGGCTACGATCTCGGCGTTCCGGTCAACTGGTCCGCGTATGAAGACATCGCCGAGTTCTTTACGAACGACGTGAAAACTATCGACGGAGAAAAAGTTTACGGCCATATGGATTACGGCAAGAAAGACCCGTCGCTCGGCTGGCGCTTCACGGACGCATGGCTTTCCATGGCGGGCGCAGCCGACAAGGGCATTCCGAACGGCATGCCCGTCGACGAATGGGGCATTCGCGTGACGCCTGACGGCTGTCATCCGGTAGGCGCGTCGGTGTCGCGCGGCGGTGGCACCAACAGCCCGGCAGCAGTCTACGCGACGACCAAATACATCAACTGGCTCAAGAAATACGCGCCGCCAGAAGCGTCCGGCATGACTTTCAGCGAAGCGGGCCCTGTGCCCGCGCAAGGCCGGATCGCGCAACAGGTGTTCTGGTACACCGCGTTCACGGCGTCGATGCTCAAGCCGGGCAACGTTACGAATGCGGACGGCACGCCGAAGTGGCGCATGGCGCCGTCCCCGCACGGCGCTTACTGGAAGGACGGCATGCAAAACGGCTATCAGGACGTCGGCTCGTGGACGTTCTTCAAGTCGACGCCGCCGAATCAGCGCGCCGCCGCGTGGCTGTACGCGCAGTTCGTGACGTCGAAGAGCGTGTCGCTCAAGAAGTCGATTGTCGGTCTCACGTTCATTCGCGACTCCGACATTCATAGCGACTACTTCACGAAAAACGCGGACAAGTACGGCGGCTTGATCGAGTTCTATCGCAGCCCTGCGCGCGTCGCGTGGACGCCGACCGGCAACAACGTGCCCGACTATCCAAAGATGGCGCAACTCTGGTGGAAGAACGTTGGCACCGCCGTCGCCGGCGAAAAAACTCCGCAGGCTGCAATGGATAACCTCGCGAAGGAAATGGACCAGGTGTTGGCCCGTTTGCAGCGGGCCGGCATGAAGGTTTGCGCGCCGGAGCTGAATGCGCAAAGCGATCCGTCCAAGTGGCTGTCGGACCAACACGCGCCGTGGAAGGCGCTCGCCAACGAAAAGCCGAAGGGCGAAACAGTGAAGTATGAGCAACTGCTGTCGGCGTGGAAGGCGGGCAAGGTGCGGTAAGTCTTCTGACGGGGCTCGGTGCTCTTATGAATGGGCGGCACTTGATGGTGCCGCCTTTTATTATCGCGTCCCGTTGAAGAACTGCATCCGCACCAGCGCGGCGCCCACGTCGAGACGCTGCATGCAGTTGCGATCCGCGCCATCCGGTCGCCGATCACGGTATTGCCTGCCAAGCAGCGACGATTTGCGTCGACGCTAGGTCACCATGTTATGAAGATGCGGACAACATCTGGCCGCAGAACTTATGAAATGTGCTTTCGCAACTTCCGGAAAGATCGAGCCGTCAAGCGCTGAGCGAGGCCTCATGCGTCCAGCATCCTGAAAGGCGGCTCGAGTTCTTCGCCATTAAGCCGCGCAATGGCCCAATCGACTGCGAAGTAGGCCGCCGCGCGGTCAGACGCGAAACGACCGATGCCCGAGCACGCCTTCGCGCTGATGATGGCGTTGCGCCGCAATCTCGTGCCGTATTGGCGTGACATTTACGCCGGAGGCGGGAGCGGCTCGCCCACCTTCTATGCGGAACTGCATCCGGTCGTGGATCTCTACGGCTCGACGCTTGGCATCATCGGGTCGGGGCATGGCGGCAAGCGCATCGGCCAACTCGCCGAGGCGTTCGGCATGCGTGTGCTCTTCGCCGACCGCAAGGGCGCAACTGCGGTCCGTCCCGGCTACTCCGCATTCGACGAGGTGCTGCGCGAGTCCGATGTGATCAGCCTGCATTGTCCTCTCACGGAAGAAACGCGGCATCTTTGCGGGATAGGCGAATTCGAGCGGATGAAGCGTACTGCATCGCTCGTGAACACGGCGCGCGGCGGGATCGTCGACGAAGCTGCGCTCGTCGAGGCGCTCGATCGCAAACTGATCGCCAACGCCGCGTTCGACGTGCTGGAGCAGGAGCCGCCTGCGCCCGATCATCCGCTGCTGCGCAATCCCCGAGCCGACTTGATCGTAACGCCGCACGTCGCATGGCGTACGCAGGTAGCGATGAGCCGGCTGGTGACGCAGTTGGCCGCGGGCATCGAGGAGCACTATGCGCAGGTAACGTAAGACGGAAAAGAGCGGTGGGCGTCGAATCGAACGCGCAACTGCGGCATCTGCGAGACACGTGGCGCATGCCGCCACTCGATCAATTGCCCAGGCCTCGGCTTGAGATTGGAAAACGCCATCCCGATCGACGTATCCCGTCGTCCCGGCGGGCAAGAGCTGAAGGCCTTTTTCTGGCTGCCGACCGATGTGGAGGCCAAGTATGCTGAAGACTTTTCACGACGGCGCCGACCGTATTTACGCCGCCGCTCATCGCAGGCTGCTTGCGCCCCCCGGCGCGCCCAGAACTGACAAACGGCTCACTTCCCGTAGCTGATGAGAGCGGTGAGAGCAATCGCATTGGGGGCGTGAATGACGGCGCAACTTCTCGGGTCGCACACTTAGCCGATGGTCGGGTTCACAACCGAGATGGTCGGGCCTGACGGTATCCAGTCACCCAGGTACCAGTTCTCCTTCCACACCGGATTTGTGCTCGTGATCGATCCCGTCACGATGTAGCCACTCGGCTCCAGGCCGCCGACGCTAAATGGGCCATCGTTCTGGCTGTTGTCGATATGGTTCGAGATGTGAATATCGACGGTCTTGGCGACCGGTCCCGCGAGCGATCCCAGATCGACCTGGATGCCCGGCCCCCCGCAGTCCAGCGTCTTCGGGTTGACGATCCTGATAGCCCGGAACACCGCCGAGTTGTCATTCGGCTCTATGTCGAGCCCCGCTTGAGGCGCTGTGCCAGCTATGTTCTGCCAGATAGGGTTGTTGAAAGTGATGGTGTCGCCCGAAGTGATAGTCACACCCTGGCGACGACAGCCGTCCGCGAGATGGTTGTTTATCGTGACGGACTTGCTCGTCACGCCGTCCGCGACGTAGCTGTTGGCGATGTATATGCCGTCACCCCAGCAGTCGATGGTTGTCGGCGAGGTAATCGTGACGTTCGAGCTGCCGGCGATCGAGATGCCCATGCCCCACTCGCCCGACGTGGCCGCATTAAGCGACTTGCTGCCGTCGAGGTACGGCGACTCGATTTTCACGTCGCTCACATCCCAGATGCGCAGCATCTGATACCAGTCAGTATTGTGAGCGAGCATCTTGATCGAAGCGCCCTGCGCAAACCGTATGTGGGTGTTCGAGCGCAGCGTGAGGCCCGTGCTGTCTATCCGGCTTTGCCCGGTGATCAGCAGAATCTGTCCGACTGACCCGTCGATCGCGGCTTGCAGCGCAACGCGGTCGTTCGTGATCCCGTCGCCTTTCACGCCGAAGGACGCGTCAAGCAAGACGCCGTTCAAACTGGCGTTGCTCGCGCTCTGCGAGCTGGTGCCGGAGCCCGTGCCCGGACCGGTCTCGTTCGCGCTCTGAGGACTAGCGGCCGGGCTCGGACTGACGTTGCTCGTGCCCTGCGAGCCGGCGGTCGTGCTCGGGCTTGTGTTGTTTGACGAGCTCGCCGCAGTCGACGAATTCGACCCGCCACCACCACATGCAGTTAGCGCGAGCGAGCCGGCGCCCAGGACGAGCGTCGAAAGGAATCTGCGACGCATCGAGCTGGGAATATCGTAACGTGTCGAGGCCATGAAAAATTCCCCCGCATGGCGAATGCGCGACTCGCTAGGGTTCAATTGATTTGCGCTTCAGAAGGTAAGGCGACAGGCGACGAGGAAATGTCTGGCCGCTTATTTGGTTTACGGCGCGAAACTCGAAGTCCTTAGGAATGCAAGTTCACGACAAGGTATCGCGCGTCTGAAAGTCATCCTGTCGAGGATGAGGCGTCTGGTGCATGAATCTGTTAGCTCGAACACGGCGCTGCTTGCCTTGCTGATTCAGCGCGAGCGTGTGCGCAGCTTCGTGCCTGTCGATTTGAAATGAACGATCGGGACGGTCCGCGCAATCCGGCATCGCTGGATCCCGCAGGCGCCGGATTGCAGGTTCAGGGGATGCCGCGCGTGTATCACGCGAGCACGCAGGATCGACATCGTCGGATGATCGCCCGTTCGCATTGGGCCAGGGCGCAATTCACGCCATACCGGACCCTCGGAAAACACCACTTCCGGCAAGCGGCATCTGCGCCTGGCATCCTGACGCGCGCTTCTACCGGGATTCCGGTTTCGCTTCGCCGGCGGCTCCAGCCGCCTGTCCGTCGGCCAGTAGAGGCTGCAGCGCCGGCCCGAGCGACTTCAGCAACTGCACGGCGAGCGCGCTTGTGAAGTCGTAATGCGCGGCGTAAGGCTCGCGGACGTAGGCCGTGATCGTGCCGAAGAAGCGCTCGCCGATCACGAAGACGAACGTGGCCGTCCTGTTCACCTTGCGCGATTCGATGAGACGCCGGCCGCGGGCATACACGTTGAAGCGCTGGTCGCCGGTGCCCGTCTTGCCGGAGACGTCGAGTGCGCGGCCATCGGGCAATGTCAGGCCATCGGCGAGACGCTTCGCCGTGCCGCCCTCGACCACGTCGCGCAGGAGCCGTTGAACCACCGTTGCGATCTCGGGCGCGAGCAACGGCTTCGCCGGCGCGCTCACCTGGGTGAACCGGGTCTCAAACGGTGTATCTTTCGCGAATTCGAGCGTCGAGATGCGCTGCGTGGCGAGACCCTGGCCACCGTTCTCCACGATACCGACCAGTTGCGCGAGCGCCTCCGGACGGTCGCCCGAAGCCCCGATCGCGGTAGCAAAGGAAGGCGTAACCGATGAGAACGGGTAGCCGAGCGCGCGCCACGCTTTCGTGATCTGCGCATACGCCTGCAACTCGACCATGCGCTTGATGCGTCTGTCCTGCGTCGCGTGATAGCGTGTCTTGAAGAGCCATGAATAGGCGGTGGCGCGCGCATCGCGGCTCGCCTCCTGCAAGTCAGTCAGCGTCGCAAGCGGATGCGATCGCAGATAGTTCAGCGTCCACAGTTCAAGCGGATGCACGCTCGCGATATACCCGCGATCGTTGAGATTGAACTTGTCGACGCCGTATTTGACGTAGAGCTTCGCCAGGTCCTCGTCCGTGATCGACGCGGACGGCGTGCCGCGCAGCGCCGCGCGCATGCGGACATCGAACCACGCCTGCGGCTCGTCGGGTGCGACGCTTCTCAACACCGTTGCGAGCTTCGGCCGCGACTTGCGCACGTCGCGCAACAGCAGCGCAAGAGCCTCGTCTGCAGTCCGGAGCCGGTATCTGGTGTAGAAGCGGTTCATGTACACGCGGCTCTCCGCGTCGGCGAAACGGGTCAGGTAGGCGTGACGCACCACCGGATCGTTGAGCCAGTCCGACGACGGCCCCGCCGCCTCGACCATTTCGTAATGGACGATATCGCGCATCAGGCGCACGAACACGAGATTCACTGAATGCTGGAACGCGCTCTCCACGGTGAGCACGCGCGAGTTGTCGGTCGCCTCGAAGTTGGAGAAGGCCTGTGCGCCGCCACCGGTGTAGAAAGTCTCGCCGGCGCCCGCGGAATACTTGCGCGCGACGGCAGCATCGAGCATCGCGGGGAGCGAGCGGTCCGGGGTCTTCGCGAGATAGTCGAGCGCCCAGCGCGTCAGGACATCCTGGCGGTCGGGCGTCACGACTCGCAACTGCGCTGCGCTCATCGCCCCATAGCGCGCGTGCAGCGCCGCGACGATCTGCAGGTAGGTGATAACCGTGCGCATCTTGGCTGTCGAGCCCAGGTTGAGTCGCCCGCTGCGGCTGATGTCGAAAGGTTCGTTGACGCTGTCGGTCTGCACGCGCACGAGGTTCGAGCCGCCTTTGCGCTCCATCAGCGTGAAGCTGTACGAGATGTTCGAAGGATTATCGCGGGGCCGCAGCATGTGATAGCCGAATAGCCCGGCATCCGCCGCGCCATCGCGGGTGGCCGCGCTCGCGAGCCGCTCGCTCACGGCCCGCTGCACCGCGTCGTCGAGCGTGGCGGTGACGCTGAGGTCGAGACGGTCGAGATCGTAGAGGCTGGAAACGCCCAGCATCGTAAGCAGGTTCGAGCGCAGCGCGGTCACGCCCTTACGCGCGACGAACGACACCGCCGCGCGACGATGCGGCGCCGGATTCAGTTCGAGCGGCACGGCAAGCGCCGTGTCGCGCAGCGCCGGGGCGATAATGCCGTTCGCCCCGAGCAGGCGCAGGTAGCTGTCGGTGCGGCGCTCGAGCTCCGGGCTGCCCGGGCGCAGAAAGCGCGATGGCGCGCGCTGCGCAATCATCAGCGATAGCGCCTGTTTGAACGCGAGCGCCTGCGCATCGAGCATGTCGGCCGAAACTGGTGCGTTAAGGATGCGGTTGTATTCGTCGAAGTCGCGTCCGTACCACGCGGCCATGCCGTCTGGAAGCCCGTTGATCTCGCCGATGCCCGGCCGCGCCGCAAGCGGCACTGAGTTCAGATAGCGCACGACGAGCTGGCGGCGCGCGGGCATCGTCTGCGGGCCCTCGAGATACGCACGCACGGAAGCCGATGCGATCTGGCGGAGCTTCTCCGGCGGCGACGCCGTGCGTCCGCCCGACGAGTGGCGGAACTTCTCGATCTGGGTCGCCAGCGTGCTGCCGCCCGGTTGCGGGGCATGCTTGTCGACGACTCGCAGGCCCTGGTCGAAGAGTGCGCGGCCCAAGCGTCCCCAGTCGATTGCCGGATTGCGGTTGGGCAGGCTGTTGTCGAGCAGGCTGCGATCCTCGATGAACAGCAGTGCATTGACGATGACCGGCGGAATGGACTCGAAGCTCTCGTAGGCGAGACCGGGACTCGAAGCGCTGTAAAGCGGGTTGCCGCGCGAATCGAGCAGTGCAAGCCCGGCGCGGTCCTTCTCTTCATAGGGAACGAAAAGGCCCCGATCGGCCATTGATAGCATGGCTGCCGAGCCGCGCGCCTGCGCGGTGACGGCAAACCCGCGCGCAAGGAGCCGCTCCTCGAACGACGGCAGCAACGCATAGCCGAGCCGCACATCATAGGGTCCGGCGGACGCCCGCGGAACGCTGGCGCTGGGTCCCTCGCCGACAGAAAAGCCGATCTCGCGCCCCAACTCCGACAAGTAACGGGCCTGCCGAAGCGAGGTCTGCATTTCGATCTGCGTCATGCGCACCGCCACCGCGCAAATGATCACGCTCGCGATGGCGAAAAACCATGCGATCCAGCGCCTGGCAGGCCTGACGCGCGACGCGCGCAAGAGTTCATCATCCAGCGGCCGGCTCATGACGCCTTCTCCCGTGCGCACGACGTCTTTGTTCTACATCAACGAGTGTAGTGCAGGAAATGCAGACCGCTCAGACAGGAATCTGCACGGAAGCTCTGGGCTCAATGTCGGGCGCCACGCGAGGCAGTGTTTGGCGCTCCAAAGCACTGACGCTCCACTGAACACGCCGTTATCGGTCCTCCTTTGAAAAAGGCTCGTGCTTTCACATGGCAGGTACGTAGGACGCTGCCCACTTCAATATTTTCTTCCGTTATCTGCCCAAGTAAAAAGCATGTATCTGACGCTCGAGAAGTTTTGATGAAATGAAAAGCAATTCTCTCCTCCAAATTGTCGCGCCACAGGCCAGTGCAGGATTCCAGATTGCAGTCGAAATACGTTGATGTCGTCGAGTGGCTCGAAGGCGAGCAATGCCTGGCGCGCAGAGATCGAGATTTGATGGGATCCATCGACCCGTGCGCATGCACTGCGACGCAGCACGCTAAAGAGGCGTCGGCGCTGGCATTCTTCAGTTGGCGGGCTGCCGGCCGCACGAGTAACTCCCAGCTACGTCCGTTTTGTTCGACCCTCAGCTGGGCTGCACTGACCGACCTGAAGATCACACTGCTAGGCGGTTATTTCGCCGTACGGCCCGGACAACCGGGCGCGCGGCACTCACTGAGCCTGGAAATCCACAAGCCGACGCCAATATTCATCTTGCCGCCCCTCGGGACTTCCTTCTTGCTGCCACAAAACGTAGGCCCGCTCCCGAAGATGCTGGTCAAGAGCGCGATGCCAATACTCTTGCGCATACCCTTCAGGGCGCCCGTCCTTCTCCCAGAGCAAATACGCGCGTTCCCGAACCGCCTGTTCTAAACCGAGCTTCGTCTCTGAGTTTTTCTCCAGGTCATCGCCGTAGGGAGCCATCTGCCCGCCCCGACTAATATGCATCCTGGCCGTCAGGGTGCCGAGTTCAGCATCGGGGACAAGCCGGCCGTGGGCGGCTGCTTCGAGCGCCTTGGCTTGGTATTCCGAGTCGTGCGCGGCGTTGCCCGAATCACTTAGGGTAATCGGGTACGTGTGCAGCACCGTGCCGCTGCGGTCTACTACGTCAACCAATCGATCATTCATGACTGCCTTCCTGGTGTTTGTCCGTTTGATGTAAAGGTTCGGACTGGTTCGCCGGGTCGTTTTCGATCCCGACCGTATCGGTGTTGCGGTTATCGTGCCTTTGAGCACACGTGCCCGGTCGAAGAAAAGACGGCTGAGCCAGCAGGGCCAAGCAGCCCGTCCATCGGGACTTGCCGGCGATTTGCCCAAGATTCAGTGACCCCGCCATAGCGCAGCGGTTTCTGGCTCCTTGCGCGTCGACTACTTCCGAGATTAGTGCCGCCTTTGAAAAGTCACGAAAACATGTCAGCGGCGGCCGAATATCGATTTTTCGAACTTCCAGTCAGGCCTGCGTGTGCGTTTCGCCGTCGACTGAAAGATAATTTCCTAGGCATCGACATGTGCCCGGAAACATGTGCGATGCCTGACGGCATCGCAACTGCGGCCCGCATTCGAGAAAATCGAGAGCCACGATCAGATGGTCATACTGTTTGCAGGAAATCGCTACTTTTGCGCCGTCGATCTGCCTGACCCAACAATGAGATTGCCGAGCCGCGCCTGACGAGCCAGTTGGTAGACAGTCTCATTTCCGAAAAGGATGGTATCTCGGAAGCCAATCGCATCACTACCTCTGACGACCGACCGACAAAGTGAGGGCCGTTGCTCACTGTACACCCTATCCACCGCATAAAAGCGGTTTATTAGGTCCCCCTATTGGATGCGCGGTTTCAAGGGGTCGAGCGGCCCGAAACGGGCACTGCCGGCCTCGACGCGAACCATATGTCACGGATCGCCGTATAGGAGCCAATTGGTGATCGGCGCATAGGCGCCAGCGGAGGGTCGGCGTATAGGCGCCACCTGTGCCATGTGGCAGAACGCGGTTCGAACTCTCCCAACTGGGCACGCTTCGCTCTTTTCTGAGAAGCGCCCAGGGCCAACCGGAGGTTCGAATTGTTTGAGTACCGCCAAGTCCTTGTCCGTATGCGGCAAGGCGATTCCGACCGCGACATAGCGCGCGCCGGGCTCATGGGCCGCAAGAAGCTCACTCCGACACTCGAACCCTTTCGCGACCAGATCAGTAGCTGGAGCAAGCCCTCGTTCACCGGCTGCCCGCAACGTCACTGGGCAATGCCGGACCCATATCGATTCGCCTTGCGCATCACCGCCTACGATCTGTCGATGCGCTTTCGACTGGATCGGTGAGCGACCGACAAACGCAGAAGTCCGACACCTTTGGGCAGGAACTCGAAAGAAGAGCGCGCCTGGCGAACGTAGGCTTGACTAAACAAAAACTGCACGCGCTGTATTAGCCGGATACCGGCGATCCGGCTGAGGAACCCAACCGATGGACGAACTGCTCGGACGCGCATGGTGGATGCTCGCGCTGCGGGGCGCCGCGGGAATCCTTTTTGGCCTCCTTGCGCTCTTCTGGCCTGGTCTCACGCTGCTGCTTCTCGTCGCGATGTTCGCGGCGTATGCACTCATCGGAGGCGTCGCGGCGGTCAGCGCGGCGATAGGACATCGTTCGATCCGCACCGACTGGTGGATTCCCTTGCTGCTCGGCCTGTGCGCGATCGCTTCGGGCCTGATCGCCGTCGCGGCGCCGGGCGTCACGGCGCTCGTCTTGATCACCGTGATGGGCGCGAACGCCATTGTCACCGGAGTGCTCGACCTCATCGCCTGGGTTCGGCTGAAAAGGCACGGCCGCACGCAGTGGCTGCTGTTGTGCGTCGGTAGCCTGTCGGTCCTGTTCGGCATCTTCGTGGTGGCCTTCCCGGGTGCTGGAGCCGTTGCCCTCGTCTGGATGATCGGCACGTACGCCATCGTGACCGGCGCGCTTCTGTTCGTCCTGGGCCTCGGCGCACGGAATTGGCGCAGCGCTGTCCTTCGCGACAAGCAAAACACGCCGCAGCACTCATGAGCGCATCCTGCGCCCGGCGTACACGTATCCGTTGCGCGTTTTGGAGAACGCCATGATGACTAACCTCGCATCGGCCGCAAGGCTGTCGACATTTATCCTGGCGCTATCCGCTGGTGGCTTTGTGGCCAGCGGCGCGACCGCGCAGGATGCGCCCATCGCCGGCAAGGCGACGCTCGGAGTGACCGTCACCGAAGCGCAATTGGTCGCAACAGGCTGGCGCGCATCGAAGATGATCCACACTGATGTCTACAACGAAAAGAACGAAAAGATCGGCCGCGTCGACGACCTGATTGTCGCGCCCGATGGCTCGCTCTCGGCCGCGATTATCGACGTCGGCGGCTTTCTCGGGATGGCGGCGCACCGAGTCGCCATCCCCATTCAGCAGTTCAAGCAGATAGCGCCGAAGGCAATCCTGGTCGGCGCTAACAAGGATGCGCTGAAAAAGCTGCCGGAATTCGAATATGCAAAGGGCTGACGTCGGCCGCGAGCGCCAAGGCAGGAGTCACTGAAGATTCGGGCCGCTCTGACGGCTCATCGGACAAGGAGCATAGCGATGCTATTGGACCTCGATAAGTGGAACCCCTTCCGCTTCCTGCGCAAGAGCCCGGAGGAAAAGGCCGCGGGCGCGAAGCTGAACACCCCGCCCTCGCAGCAAGCCCCCGCGCCGTCGACCTCGGATGCGGGCGCGTCCACATGGCCAGCATCGTTCGATGCGGCGCGTTGGCCGCTGCCCGATCCCCTGCATCTTCTCACCGACCTGATACGCGATCCGTTCGGCGGGATGGGACCGATCGGCAACTGGTTCGGCGACTTCAGCCCCAGCCGCTTTCAGCCGCGCCTCGATGTGGTCGACGACGGCGACGCGCTTCGCATCGTGGCCGAGTTGCCAGGACTGTCGCGCGAGGACGTGGAGCTCGAAGTCGTTGAGGACATGCTGGTGCTGACCGGCGAGAAGCGCATCGAATCGAAGGGCGACGAGAAGGGCTGCTACCGGGTGGAGCGGGCGTTCGGACAGTTCCAGCGCGTGATTCCGCTACCCTCCGGCGTCGATCTAGAACGCGCCGAAGCGAATTTCGAGAACGGCGTGCTCACCGTGCGGGTGCCCAAAGCGGCGAATGAACCCGCCGCGAAGCGGCGCCTCGAGATCAAGTAGCGCGGTGCGCACACGGCGACATCGGAAACAGCTCGTCAGCTTCCATGGCCCTCGACGATATCCCGCATGAAGCCGTCAAAGATGGAAAGCGGCCGCGGTAGTGTCCGCACGAAAAGACAAAGCCGCAAATGTACCCACGGCTGGCGAAGCTTGACGCAGTCCACGCAATAGTCGATGGGCGTGTGGAGAATGCGGGCTCGCCTGGATGCGTGCAACCAGGGGTCATGATCGTACTCCTCGGACAGGTGCGCGCACGTGCGGATCAAGGTTGCGCTTACGCTCACACGCTATTCAGATAGCGATGCACCAGCGCCACAGCCCTTGCGCCCTCGCCGACTTCGCAGCTGGCGACGTACGTCACGGATCGATCAAGCGTGTTGCGTCGGCAGGACGCACCGTCATGGCTACAGCCTCAATCCTCGACGAGAACGGGCATGCAACGTCGCTCGGCAAGCTCGGCCTGTTCGCGAACAAGGACGGCGCGCTCGCATTTGCCGTTCGGTGTACAACCGCTTTCATCGACGGCGATGACATGCGCTGCCACCTTTTCAACTGTCTTCGCAGCGAGGCGCGCCGGCTTTCCGCCGTCTCGCCGGGACCCGGGCTACGCTGCCAACCGATGAACGTCGCTTCACCAACGGCGGGCCGAATACCGTGCAGGGACTTCGGCTCGTTATACCGGCGGGCACGTCAGTTGTGCAGGCCGCGGGCTGTGACGACCTCGGTGTGAATCACTCCATGCTCATAAGTGCGCCATTTGTCGCAGTCATTCCGGAGGGCGCGCAGTTGGCCAGGAACGCCGACAACGATTCCAAGGGGTGGGTCATCGCGCTCAGGAGGTGCGTACTTGGACAAGCCTCGCAAGAAGCGTTTGTAGCGGTCCCGAAATGGCATCTGGCAGGTCGCCGTCAATGCCTTTGCAGGTGCGCTTGAATCTCGCGCGCATCGAGGGCCGAGAGATCTTCGTCGATTTGTTCAAAAATCATTTGACGCGTCTCCTCGCTCAGACGCTCGCGCAGCATCCCGAGAAACTTCGGCTCCACGGCAAATCGCAATCGTTGATATCGGTGTTGAAGCCGTCCCTGTTCGACATAGTTGGCGACGGTCTTCGCGAATTTTTCGCGATCCTTCTCGCTGAGCGCCAGTCCACTCGGGACGATATTGACCAGGTCTTCGATTTCCCGCAAATCCAGTTTGAGTCCCGGTGTCTCAAAGAATCGTGCACGGCTGCCGTCGGCAACGACAACCCAGGTAGTGTCAGCCATATGAGCCTCTAAGTGATCGGTGGCCGGCTCGGCGCACATCGCAATCCTTGGGTGACGCATGAGAGCCCGCCGGCCAACGATTGCCTATCTCCAACGTCCGTCGATCACGGACCGTGGGGCCTCCCCACGCTCCTGCGCGAGCGACGGATAGTCGGTATACCCACGCTCGCCGCCTCCGTAGAACGTGGACGGATCCGGCGAATTGAGCGGAGCGCGCGACCGGAAGCGTTCCGGCAGGTCGGGATTAGCGATGAACAGGCGTCCAAACGCAATCAGGTCCGCGTTGCCGTCCTCGAGCCACCTTTCCGCACTGCTGCCGTCGAACCCGCCCGCGACCATCAGCACACCACGATAAGTGCGGCGTATCAGCTCGTTCATGCGTTTCGCGCGCTCCGTGAAGGCGACATCCTCGCCGGTTGCCGCCAGCGCGGGATTGACGATGTGCAGATAAGCCAGCCCGTATCGGTTGAGCTTCTCGATGACGTAAGAGAAGGTCGCCTCGGGATCGTCGTCATGCATGTCGTTGAAGGTGCCGAGAGGCGAGAGCCGTACGCCGACCTTTTCCGGGCCCCACACTTCGCAAACCGTTTCGATCACCTCGAAGAGCAGCTTCGCCCGGCGCTCGCTCGACCCGCCGTATTCGTCCGTGCGGCGGTTCGAGCCGGACAGCAGAAACTGGTCGAGCAGATACCCGTTCGCTCCGTGCACTTCGACGCCGTCCATACCGGCAGCCTTTGCGTTGCGCGCACCCCTGAAGTACTGGCGCACGAGATACGGCATCTCTTCGACCTGCAGCGCGCGAGGCGTGACGCAGGGCGCGACGACACCTTCGCCGCGCTCGTTCTCGATGAACGCCTCCGCTCTTGGCGTGACCGCAGACGGCGCAACGGGAAGCATTTCATCGGGCTGCAACGAGGGGTGCGATATGCGCCCGACGTGCCAGAGCTGCATGAACATCAACCCGCCCGCCTCATGCACGGCGTCCGCCACCAGCCGCCAGCCTTCGACCTGCTCGCGAGTATGAATCCCAGGCGTCCATGCATAGCCCTGCCCTTGCATCGACACCTGCGTCGCCTCGCTGATGATGAGCGCGGACGATGCGCGCTGCGCGTAATAGCAGGCGTTGAGCTGCGACGGTATGTTGCCTGGGCGGCTCGCGCGCGATCGCGTCAGCGGCGCCATTACGACACAATGACGCAGGTTGTGCGGTCCCACCTTTATGGGTTCGAACAGCTTGCGTAGTGCGATTTGCTCGTCGTGCTGCCCGGCTTTTCCCGGCGCGATTTCCGTATCAGGCATATATTTGCTCCTTGCTTTTGACTTGCCCCGAAGAGTGCTGCCATAGATGCATCGAAGCGTCGGCGTCAGATCACATCGGTAGGGATCCCGCTCTCGGCCAGTCTAGCCATCGCCCGCGCGCGCTTCTTTCCGGTTTCTGCTCGGATGTGTCACGATCCTGCGCTCACCCCGGTTCATCGCTCCATTGGGGGGCGGATGCGGCGCTGCCATGCCCTCAGCTAGTCTGCCGCTTTCGAAGATTCACAATCGGGGCGTTCGCCTCGAACTTCGGCCGGTGCGTCGAAAAGAACGTCCGCACATTACGGATGTTCGACGAACTCGCAAAAAGCCGTCCCGGAAATTCATTGCTGGCCGCTATTTCAGCCAGGCCTTCAATGGAAAACAGCTCGACGCTGATTTCGAGCGCGACATCGCGAATGGCTGCGTCCTGAGTGAAACCGACGTCTGAACGTCTGATCGACGGCTCAAGCGAATGACGCTTCTTGGCCGACTGCACTCTGTCACGGAAACTGCCCTGTTCGACTCAGCCTCTTTGTCGTACCCCCAGCGATCTGAGGACTTCCGTGTCGGTGTCCACGATTGCGGACAGCATCAAACCGCGAACACGCGAGAGAGCAGCAGACCGATCTCGCCTTGGCGCATGAGGTGCAGCAGCGTGGCGAAGCCGTCCATTGCGGGGGTCATCGACACGACCGCTGCGATACGTCGGTCTTGGGCCGCGACCACGACGCAGTGGCCGGCAGAGTATGACGTCCCCACAGCGCCAGGCGCGATGTGGCTGCAGCAAAGGCAGCCCGTTGCCCGCAAGCCCTTCCATTCGTCGAGAAACACGAACGCGACCCCGAGCGGGTTGATAATGCCGATCAATACGGTGAAGCCCGCCAAGGATGTTCAAATCAGACTGTGTATCAGGAGACTCTTCGCTATATGCTGGTGCGACGGCGCTTCCGATCAATACACCATCGGCGACGGTTTGGAATTCCCGTCGATACCCGCAAACGGCATCAACAAGGAGGCAGGCATGGTCAAGACCGCGTTGTTCGTCCGGCTCGAAGCGAAGCCGGGCAAGGAGCAGGAAGTCGAAAGCTTCCTGATGGGCGGACTGCCGCTCGTCGAGCAGGAACCCGCGACGATCGCGTGGTTCGGGCTGAAAATCGCGCCGTCGGTGTACGGCATCTTCGATGCGTTCCCCGACGATGCCGGACGCCAAGCGCACCTCTCCGGCAAGGTAGCCGAGGCGCTGATGGCGAAGGCGCCCGATCTCTTCGCCAAACCGCCGGAAATCATGAACATCGATGTACTCGCGGCGAAGCTGCCGTCGTAGCCGCGCCGGGCTCGAGTGCCGGACTTGCTGCCGTCGCACGCATGAACACCCTGCCCGTCGAAAACTGCATAACGCCTGCGCAGCTTCGTGCGCGTACGATGCGCGCGAGAACACAACCTCAAGAACGTGAATGTCGATATCCCGCGCGACGCGCTCGTCTGATTTACCGGCGTGTCAGGCGCGGGAAGTCGTCGCTCGCATCGGCACGCTCGACGCGGAGGCGCAGCGGCGCTATTTCGAGTCGTCGCGCCTTACGAAGCGTCCTGCGGGACGGGCGTCATCCCAGTTCCTTGCGTTGACACTGCCGTTCCACGGTCGCGGAGTCGTCATGTTTATTCGCAAGGAAGGTGGATGAACTGAAAGCAGCATTGCGCAATAACTGCGCAGGCGAAGGGAAGAAATGCACGTGGGCACGCGTTACGATGGATCGATTCGTGTGGCGCTGGCGCAGTCCCCTTGCGCGGCTCAGTCTATCAACGAACCGATAAGGAGCAACGATCAGAACCGACGCAAACCTCGAGCGGTACCCGGAGTAGGAACTGAAGTGGGTTCCGGACATATCGCTTCCTCTCGGCCTTGCGCCTTTGCGTCCAACTGCGCACGAAACCAGACAACGTAACCCTGCCGTCCTTGACCGCGATTCCGGTAGCTGATGGCCGTCGGGAACGGGTCAGCACACCGACAGCTCGTGCATCCCGCCGAGATGTGTTCTTAGAGTGACACGATGAGCATTGCATTAATTGGCGCCACCGGCCGCACCGGCCGCTTAGTGGCAGAAAAATTGCACCGTGCGGGCACGCCGTTTCGTGCCTTGCTACGCGACGAGGCGCAGCGGGCCCATTTCGAAGGCCTCGGCGCGAGTCCCGTGATCGTCGACCTGACGCAGGACTTTTGCGCGGCGCTCGCGGGGGTACATACGGTTATCTTTGCCGCTGGATCCGCTGAAACTGAGGGCGCCGAGCAGGAGCGTCAGATCGACCGGGACGCGATCATCAAGGCGGTGACTTGTGCAAAACAGTATGGTGCGGACCGCTTCATCGTCGTCAGCACCTTGCTGGCCTACGCCCCCGAACGCGCCCCGGATGCACTTAAGCATTACGCCCAGATGAAGCGTGCATCGGACGACTATCTAATCCGCAGTGGACTCGATTATCTTGTGCTGCGTCCCGGCACACTGACCATGGAGCCGGGCACCGGGACGATTGAGATCACCACCGACGCGCAGTCCGCTCGCGCCTCCGTTTCGCGCGAAGATGTTGCCGACGTCGTGCTCGAAACGCTCAGAGTGGGCCTTGTCAACACGATCGTCGGATTTGCCGGTGGCAGCGAACCGATTGGCGACGCGGTGGCCGCGCTCCGTTCGCGTTGCGCGCCGCGACGGAGAGAATCGGCGAGCTAACGCCACCAGAGCAGGATCGCAGGCGTTTGTTCAGCCCCTCGGAAATCTATATCCGGAAATAGGTAGGAGAAGCATGTTTACTCCGAGTTCCATTCCCTATCAGCAACAACCTGCCTTTCAGCGCACCTACCGCCAAGGCCGCCTGAGCCTAGGTCTTTTCTTTCCCCTAGAGGCCTTTACCGGCGATGCACCGACTATGCTCGACCAAGTAAGCCTGGCCCAACGTGCCGAGAAGCTGGGTTTCTCGGCCCTCTGGTTTCGCGACGTGCCGTTACGCGATCCCACCTTCGGTGATTCGGGCCAGGTCTTCGATCCCTGGGTCTACCTGGGTTTCATGGCGGCACACACTCGCTCGATCGCGTTGGGTACCGCGTCGGTCATCCTGCCAATCCGCAATCCCCTACACACCGCCAAGGCTGCAACTAGCGTCGATCAGCTCAGTGGTGGCCGCCTGTTACTCGGCGTGGCTTCCGGTGACCGTCCAGTAGAGTTTCCAGCATTCGGTGTCGACCCGGAGCAGCGCGGCAGCCTGTTCCGCGAATACCTCGAGGTATTTCGCGAGGTTCAGCTCAAGAGCTTCGTGCCTTTGACCTGGTCCGGCGGCAAGCTCGAGGGGGCAGATCTGATTCCCAAGCCGACTACGGCTGAAATTCCTTTCTTCGTCACCGGCCATAGCCGCCAGACGCTGGAGTGGATTGCCCGCTGCAGTCATGGCTGGATCAGCTATCCGCGTGCACCGAAGACCCAGCAGCTGATTGTCGAGCGCTGGCGCACGGCGGTTCGTGCCGAATGCGGTGAACTGTTCAAACCCTTTACCCAGTCGCTATACATCGACCTGACAGATAACCCGCAGACACCACCACGGTCGATCCATCTGGGCTATCAACTGGGACGATCTCACTTGATCGCGCTGCTGCACACCTTGCAGGAGGTCGGCGTCAACCATGTGATCATCAATTTGAAATACGGCCAACGCGCCGCAGGTGACGTCATTGAGGAGCTTGGTCAGTTCGTTCTACCTGACTTCGTCATGTCAACATGAGCCGGCATGGTGCTGGATGGCGACGAGCCGCGCTCGCTATCGGGTCGCCTGAGCTTCGCCGGGGTTTATATTCGCGGCTGAGACCGACCAGAAAGCATGGTCGCCATCGGTCGCAAAGGGTTGATGCTCCCGAGTGACTGACGCGCCGAACCCTGGCCGACGGCGGACACCGGCGCTTCGGCCATTGCCAACGTTCGACGTGTTTCGCTTCTACGTCAGCGATATGGCGGGCTGCAGACATGGGCCGTCTTGAGACGGAGACCGCGCCCCCGAGTTCGTCCGAACTCACACCCACGACCCAAACCCGTCGGTCGTTCGATAAAGTACCGAGGCGCTCTTTTCCGAGCGGTGCAGTCATTCGCCTGCCTCCGCCGACGTCTGAGCAAAAAAAAATTTGTTCGCTGTTCGCTTCGTCAAACTTTTCGACGTCAATGTGAATCGTACAAGCCGATTCAGTACGGCTGGACGCTGTGCCATACGGTGTTGAGACCGTCGCCGGCCCGATCACCGGGCTTCTTGTCCATCAGCCCACGATAGAGCGGTTTGCCCTCATACGTCCACTGGCGTTGGCCGTTGGCAGTATCGACAAGCCCGAGTTTGTCCCTTGGAGTGTCGCCAGGGCTTGCCAGGGCGGGCGGGAAGTTTCTTGCGCAGTCGCCTTCGCAAGATCTTGCGTCGGGCGCACCTTGCCCACTAAACGAATACAGCGTCATGCCGTTCTCATCGACGAGTCGGCCGTTGTTCACTCGCGGTGATGCCGCGCTGGCCGATACTGCGGCAAGCAGGGTAACCAATCCGACTAGTGCTTTCATTTCGATTCTCCGGTTGGTCGGATTGAGCCACCGTTAATGCGGCGCCAAGATCCGAAGCAGCGGGCGTCCTTAGACACTCTTCAGCGGGAAGTACAAGTAATGCGTTTTGGCGTCGATGTAGACCACGTGAGCGTTAGGTCCTACGTGCCCGTCAGCCGGATGTCGGACGCCTTTGGCTTCTGCCTCGAACATTGAAGTCACGCCTTGCTCGCCCGCTACGTACACCGTGTGACTCGATGAATCGAATGCGAGAACGTGGGGATCAGCACTGATGTCGAAGGATTGAGAAACGCGCTTCGTCCGCAAATCCAGCACGAGCATGCGGTCATTGCCTTCGATGGGGTCAATCTCAATCAGTTGCTGGCGCGTCCGGACGTTCACGAAGACGTGATGCGAAACGGGATCGTACTGGGTGTTGTCAACCTTGCCACCAAGCGCGATGGTGGCGACGCGTTGTTCGAGTGCGAACCAGTGTGAGAGACGATTCATCATCGGCATCGTTCGGCACGCTTTCCGGTGCGCGTCCGGACGCGCGCTCGGTCATGCGCTCGGAACCCGCATCGCTGCCTGTAGCCGCATGGCTGCGTTATCCCAATTCAGGATGTTGAAGAGCTGATTGACGTACTCCATGCGTCGGTTCTGATATTTCAGGTAGTACGCGTGCTCGAAGACGTCCAGTACCAGTATCGGTTGGATGCCCCATGCCGTGAGCTTTTGGTGGTTCTCGCACTGGAGGATCATCAGCTTTCCGGTGGAAGGCAAATATCCCACCACACCCCAGCCCGATGCTTCCGTGGCGATCGTCGCCGCTACGAGTTGCGCCTTGAACTTGGCGTAGGAGCCGAAGTTCTTGTCGATAATTTGGGCCAGTTCGTTCTTTGGTTCGCCACCCTTGCCCGATAGGCTCGTCCAGTAAACCGTGTGCAGAATATGGCTCGAAAGCTGGAACGCGAGTTCTTTTTCGTGATACTTCACGAGCGCGAAGTCATTCGACTCGCGCGCTTTGCTGAGCGCTTCTTCGGCCTTGTTCGCTGCCGCCACAGCGGGTTTGTGATGGAAGGTGTAGTGCAATTCGACAGTACGCGCGTCGATGACGGGTTCCAGCGCGTCGAACGCGAACGGTAGTGGGCCAGCCGCATATTTGCCGTCGGCGTCAGTAAGGTTGTCGACATAGCCGTATTGGTCTGCAGCGTGCGCAGCATCGGCTTTCGCGATCATCAAGCCTGCCCCCACGGCAGCGGTCTGATGCAGGAATTTACGACGGGTTGCCATGATGTCTCCTCGTAGTGTGCCGAGGTGCTCGTCTTCGCTTCGCTCGTTTTCGCCCAGGAATTTCCCCCGCCGTTTTCCAGCTCGAAGCGGCTTACAGGTGAGTGAGCGGATAGACGACGAGACCAACCAGTGCGGCTGCCGCAACGACCACCGGCTCCTGCAGCTTCTTGAAACGCCAGAGCACAACGACGGTGATCAGTGCGAGCAGCGCCGTTGGCCAGTCGACGATGGAGCGACGTGCGATCACGATCACCGAGCCGGTGATCGCGCCGACCGCTGCCGCCGTGATGCCGTCCACAAACGCTTTGATGGCGGGGAGCCGCCCGTACTTCTTGAAGTACGGTGCAGGCAAGACCGTGAACAGGTAACAAGGCAGAAACGTACCGAGTGCCGCGACGCAGGCGCCGGGCAAACCCGCAACCAGATAACCGATGAATCCCACAGTGATGACGACCGGACCCGGCGTGATCATCGCGACTGCGACCGCGTCGACGAACTGCTTGTCGTTCAGCCAGTGATTTTCCGTGACGACTCCGCCGTATAGGAATGGCACGATCGCGAGCCCCGAACCAAACACGAAGGCGCCCGCCTTCGTAAAGAACAGTCCGATCTGGGTCATCAAAGAAACGTCATGCCCGCTCATGAGTCCACCGAGCGCCGGCCCGTGCACGGCGGCGAGCGCGTTCATGCCACCTTTGCCGAGCCACCGGGGCGGAGCGCGGCGAAACATGTTCACCAAGCCGCCGGCGATGAACAGCCACGCGACTTCCGATTCGGTCACGACCGTCACAGCCGCCACCACGAGGAAGATGGCCCAGAGCAGCTTGTCAGTTTTGAGGGTCTTGTTGACGAGCTTATAGGCGCTCATCGCGATGATGCCGACAACCCCTGCGGCAACGCCATAGAACACCGCCTGCATCCATGGCAATCCACCGAAGTGCACGTACGCCCAACCGAGCGCCACCACCATCAAGAACGAAGGCAGCACGAATGCGATCCCGGCGACCGTCGCACCCAGCACGCGGTAATGAACGTAGCCGAGATAGATCCCAAGCTGTGCGGCCAGCGGCCCTGGCATCATTTGCGCCAGCGCGAGTCCCTCGCGATAGTCGTCGTCCGTGATCCAACCACGCCGTTCAACGAGATCGCGGTGCATGTAGCCGACGAGTGCGACTGGCCCACCAAACCCGAACGTACCGAGTTTGAGCATGTAGCGCATCAACTCGCCGAGGGAATACGAAGGCGCGACCGTCGCGGTCGTGCTCATGAGCGGCTCCCTGCGTCGGTGCTTTTCGCGCTCGCGGCGAAATGGGCGTACATCGAATCGAGCACGCGCGACATTTCGTCGAGCAGTGCGTCATCATCGGCCGCGCGCTCGCGCGCCCCCGCCATGATGGCTTCGAACCCGATCGCCTCGGGGACGGGCGCGCCACCCACGTCCATAACGTGAATCATCGCGCCAAGCCGCAACAGTGCCGGGTCGCGCTCGAGGTCGAAGCTCGCCATCAGCACCTCGAAGGTCACCCGCTCACCCACATGCGTGAACGCGGCACCGTCGAAATCGAAGCCCAACGCGTTCTTTGGACACGCCTCGGGAGAGCCGAGCCAGAGGAATCGGCCGTCCGGGTCGATGAAGCGGCGAATGAGCCAGGCGCTGGCGACACGATCCACCCAAAGATGCTGGCGCGTCGCCCACGTCCGCCCCTGATAGTCCTTGATCGCCAGTAGCCGAATTGCCCGCTCGGCCGAGTGTGGCTCACCGGGTGAGAGCACCGTATCGACGTGCGCCACGAAGTCCTGCCAGGCCGCCTCGGCGCGTGTCGCGCCGGCGTCCGGGAAGTAGTCGATCGCGACGATCGTCTCATAGTCCCTGCGTAGTCGACGCAGCAAGCGCCTGAGTTCGCTCTCCGACTGGCCTGCAACGGTCTTGCGGGATTCCGAGAGCGACTGGATGAATGTCGCGTAGTCCTCGGAACGATCGAACAACCCACGGAATTCGACGTCCTGTTCGACATCAAGGCTCGGCGCGCGGAGCACATATGCAGTGCCGCCAGCCTCTCCGATCGCAACTGATAAGTCGCGCAGCGTTGCTTCCCGCTCTGCAGAATGCGGCAGCAGGTAGATACCGTCACGCAGCACGCCACAGCCCTTGGCTTTCAGGGCGCGCCAGAAGCGCATGCGCGCGGTCGCGTTTTCGGTCGGCAGCGTGAGGACGAGCAGCAACCAGGTCGAGAGAGTTTCCATGTAGCGAAGTCTACAATCTCGTATTCATCGCTACAAGTTAACTTTAAGGAACACGCTCACAGTTAAACGACTCCGGAGCGAGCGCCCGGTACGCCAGCGCGGCGTGCAGATTCGGCAGCACCAGCGGATACATCACAGCGCGTTCGACGGGCATCGCGGCCGCTATTACGACGTCGAGGGCTATCACCTCTGCGAGCCTTCACCGCAGCGCACGCCGGTGCTGTTCCAGGCGGGATCGTCGGGACGCGGCCAGGCGTTCGCTGTGCGACATGCCGAATGCGTGTTCGTGTCGAGCCAGAGCAAGGAAGGCACGCGCAAGCTGGTCGACGCGCTGCGCGCGCAGGCGGTCGCGGCCGGACGCGCCCCGGGCGATCTGAAGATCATCATGGGCATCACCGTCGTGGTGGGACGCACGCAGCGCGACGCGCAGGAAAAATTCGCCGAGTACGCGCGCCATGCGAGCCCCGAGGCGGGCCTCGCGCACTTCGCGGCGGGCAGCGGCATCGACTATTCCACCTACGCGCCGGATGACGAGCTCGCCCCTTCCGGGCGGTCACAAGGGGCGGGGCATCGAATCGTCGGTGCAGCGCGTGACCGACGGCAAGCGCGGCGTGACCGTGCGGCATCTGCCCGAACAGATGCAACTGGGCGGACGCTATACGACGATCGTCGGCAATCCCATGCAGGTGGCCGACGCGCTACAGTCCTGGGTCGATGAAGCCGACATCGATGGCTTCAATCTCACGCGCACGGTAACACCGGAGAGCTACGAGGATTTCATCGATCTCGTGATTCCGGAACTCCAGTCGCGCGGCATCTACAAGACGGCGTATGCGCAGGGCACCCTGCGCGAGAAGCTGTTCGGCGAAGGCGCGCGACTCGGTCCGCGTCACACGGGCGCGGGCTTTCGCGATCTGGCCGACGCACCGGCCACGCAAGCGCCATGAGTCTTTCGGCGCCCCTGCTCCAGATCGACCAGTTGAGCGTGTCCTTCGGCGGACATGCCGCGGTGCGTCCTCTCGACCTGACGATCGCGCGCGGCGAGATCCTCGCGCTGGTCGGTGAGTCCGGCAGCGGGAAATCCACCGTCGCGCTCGCGACCATGGGCCTGCTTCCCGGCCGGGCGCAGGTGCAAGGCGCGATCCGCTTCGAGGAAAAGCCGCTCTTCACGCAGAGCGAGCGCGAATGGAGCGCGCTGCGCGGCAACCGCATCGGCATGATCTTTCAGGAGCCGATGACCTCGCTGAACCCGCTTCAGCCCATCGGCAGGCAAGTGGCCGAAGCGTTGACGCTGCATCGGCCGATGTCGGCGCAGGCCGCGCACAAGGAAGCGCGCGAACTGCTCGAACTCGTGCGCCTGCCCGAGCCGCAACGCCGCTTCGGGCACTACCCGCATCAGCTCTCGGGCGGCCAGCGGCAACGCGTGATGATCGCGATCGCCGTCGCGTGCCGTCCCGGCCTTCTGATCGCCGACGAGCCGACCACCGCACTCGACGTCACCATCCAGGCGCAGATTCTCGAACTACTCGACCGGCTGCGGCGCGAACTGTCGATGGCCGTGCTGCTCATCACGCACGATCTCGGCCGTCCGCGAGCGTCAGGTTATCGCCGAGTCTGCCCTGCGGCGCCTTGCCGTCGACTGCGCCGTTCGCCGATTTGCCCGATACGAAGACGAGATCGCCCCAGCGCGTGGCGTTCCGGTAATTCGCCTTCGGGTTGCTGGACGTGCGGCCAGGTTCGATCAGACGGTTCAGTCTTGCATCGGCGCTCATGGTGCTCCTCTTCGTTGTGGGTGGTTCAGGCTCAGAAAGGCGGCGGCGGCTGAAACAGATCGACCGCGTTGCCCATGTTGAAGTACCCGGCCTGGGCGAACAGCGCGATGCATTCAAGCCGTTCCGCGCGGCTTGCCTCATCATCGCGGTGCGTGGGCGTCCCGCATGCGCATGCCTGCATCGCGCGTCTTGCCTCACGCAGCATGCGGCGCTCGCGCGATGCGTCGAGTCGGACGGAGAGGATGTGCCAGTAGTGCAGCAGGTAGTGCGACATGAGCGGCATGAGCGGCTTCCTTCGATACACGATGGCTTCAATCTAGCCCGCTGCGAAGCGTTCCACAAACGAGCTTTTCTGCGATGTATTGCACGCGAAGCGCCGTGTCTGTGTCACATGCCGCTACGCCGGCCCCGCCTTGCGACGCCCGAGCAACACACCGGCGAGTCCCTGCAGCGCGCCGCACAGCATCAGATAGACGAAGCCGACGAAGAGGAAGATCTGCGCCGGATAAACCATCAGGCGGTTGTTGAGCTGATTGGCGAGGAACGTGAATTCCGGCACGCCGACGATATACGCGAGCGACGTGTCCTTGACGAGCGATACCCACTGATTGACGAACGAAGGCGTCATCACGCGCACGGCCTGCGGCAGGATCACTTCGCGCAGCGCCTGCCAGCGCGTGAGCCCGAGCGAGAGCGCCGCCTGCCGCTGGCCTTCGCCGATCGAGACGATGCCCGCATGCACCGAGTGCGACAGGTACGCGCCGCCGATCAGCGCCAGCGCGCATATCACCGTCGCGAGACCGGGCAGGTTCACGTGCAGCACCACCGGCATCAGAAAGAAGGTCCAGAAGATCAGCATCAGCACGGGAATGGCGCGGAAGAACGCGACCACCGCCGTGAGCATCAGATGCGCGGCGCCGCGCGTCATGGCGAGCGCGATGCCGCCCGCGAGACCCACCATCGCGGCGAGCAGCGCGGAAGCGACCGAGAGCGCCACGGTCAGCGCAATGCCGCCCAACGGTCCGGCAGGGAATGCGCCCAGCAGCAGATAGCGCAGCGAGGGAAACCACTCGAACCCGCTCATGCATGACCCCGTTGCAGCGCGCGCGCACCCGTGCGCTGCCAGAGAACCAGCGCCACCTCGATGACTGCGATGGTCAGCACGTAGAACACCGTGGCCGTGCCGAACGCCTGGAAGGTCTTGAAGGTCTCCGTATCGACCTGACGCGACATGTACGAGAGTTCGGCGACGCCGATCGCCATGGTGAGCGACGAGTTTTTCACCACGTTCATGTATTGCCCCGCGAGCGGCGGCGTCGCGATGCGCAGCGCCTGCGGCAGGATCACGTAGCGCAGCGCCGTATAGCGGCTCATGCCGAGCGCCGCGGCGGCCTGTTCCTGCGCATGGCCCACCCCGCGCATCCCGGCGCGGAACTCCTCGCCGATGAACGTCGTCGTGTAGCACGTCAGGCCGATCCAGCCGGCGAACAGCTCGAAGCTCGGCCAGCGTAGCGTGAGAATACCGAGCTTCGCCGCATGCGGCGCGTTGAGCCAGGTCATCCAGTCCGACGGCAGCAACGCGGCCGCGCCGAAATACCAGAACAATAGCTGCACGAGCAGCGGCGAATTGCGAAACACGAAGACATAGAGCGCGGCGACCCGCGCGACCGCAGCGCTTCGTGACGTGCGCGCGACCGCCAGCCCGAAGCCGAGCAGTGTCGCGCAAATGCCCGCGCACGCGGAGAGCATCAGCGTGACGGCCGTGCCCTGCTCCAGCCACGCGAGATACTTCGGTTCAAGCCAGCCTTGCATGATCGACCCATAGAACGGAAATCGTGAAGCCCGGGCGGTGCGATGTTGAGACGCGACCCGGGCATCGACCGCGGCAACGGGGATCAGCTGCTCTTCTGCGGATCGCCGATCTTGAACAGGCGGGGCAGCGGCGCGGCGCTCTTCGGTCCGAACCACCTGTCGTAGATGCGCCCCGCCTCGCCGTCCGCCTCGAGTCTGGTGAGCGTGCCGTTCACGGCATCGAGCAGACGCGTTTCGCCCTTCGGCACGCCGACGCCTTCGTAGTCGTTGGAGATCGTGAAGGGGGGAATCTCGTAGCTCGCCTTGTCCGGCACGCGCGCGAGCAGCGCGACGAGCTTGGGTCCGTCCTGCGTGATCGCCTGCACGTTGCCCGTGCGCAGCGCGGCGAAGGCAAAGGGCGTGTCATCGTAGGCGACGATGGTCGCGTTCGGGAACTTCGCACGCACCTGCTGTTCGTTGGTCGTGCCCTTGTCCGCGCCGATGCGCAGGCTGTTGATCTGATCAGGCGACTTGAGCACACCCTTCTTCGCGATGAACTGCGTGCCCGATGCAAAATACGGCGTGCTGAAATCGACTTCCTTCTTGCGCTCGTCGGTGATCGTGAAGTTGGCGAAGACGAGATCGACCTTGCCCGACTTCAGGAACGCAATGCGATTGGCCGGATTGGTCGGCTGCACTTCGAGCTTCACACCCAGGCTCCTCGCCACGGCGCGCGCGTAATCGACATCGAGCCCGACGATCTGATTGTCCTTCGGATCGACGAAGCCGAACGGCGGGTTGCTGTCGAACGCCGCGACGCGCAGCACGCCGGCCTTCCTGATGTCGTCCAGACGATCCGCGTGCGCGGCATTGGATGCGAGCACCAGCAGTGCGGCGAGCACCGCACCCCAGGTCCTGGTTTTCATGGATGAGATTCCTTCGTTCGTTGGGCCGGTGCACCGTTGTCGTGCGTCGGTGCGATGGCGAGGCACGCACTCTATCGGCGCGGAGTGCGCAAGGGAACGAAGTTTTTCTCAGGTCAAAAGCAGGTCGCGAGATTTGGCGGACTGCGTCGCGCGAACGCGGCTGCGTCGGCTCGGCCCCGCGATGATGCCGGACGCGCGCCTCGGCGACCTCGATAGCACATACGCGCCCTCGCGCTATCGATCTGCGAAACGCTTATTTGGGCCGCGCGGAGCCGCTTCTTATACTCGCAACTCCGTCGCACTCCGCTTGGAGGAGTGCCAATTCAGAGACCAGGTTGGAGGAAAGAGCGAATGAGTCTGCGCCCCCTGCACGATCGCGTGATCGTTAAGCGTCTGGATCAGGAAACGCGCACCGCGTCGGGCATCGTGATTCCCGAGAGCGCCGCCGAGAAGCCGGATCAGGGCGAGATCCTCGCCGTCGGTCCTGGCCGGCGCGACGCCGACGGCAAGCGCGTCGAGCCCGACGTCAAGGTCGGCGAGCGCGTGCTGTTCGGCAAATACGCGGGACAAGCCGTCAAGGTGGATGGCGATGAATTGCTCGTCCTGCGTGAAGAAGACATCGTCGCGGTCGTGAATCGCTGAAGGGAAGAATCAGATACAAGGAGTCGAACGACATGGCAGCAAAAGACATCGTTTTCTCGGATAACGCGCGCTCGAAGCTCATCGAGGGCGTCAACATTCTCGCCAATGCAGTGAAGGTCACGCTCGGTCCGAAGGGCCGCAACGTCGTGCTGGAGCGCAGCTTCGGCGCGCCGATCGTCACCAAGGACGGCGTCTCCGTGGCGAAGGAAGTCGAGCTCGCGGACAAGCTGCAAAACATCGGCGCGCAGCTCGTCAAGGAAGTGGCATCCAAGACCAGCGATCTCGCCGGCGACGGCACGACGACCGCGACCGTGCTCGCCCAGGCGATTGTGCGCGAGGGCAACAAGTACGTGGCCGCCGGCCTGAACCCGCTGGATCTGAAGCGCGGCATCGACAAGGCCGTCATCGCCGCCGTCGAGGAGCTGAAGAAGATCAGCAAGCCGACCACGACGAGCAAGGAGATCGCCCAGGTCGCGACCATCTCGGCCAACGGCGAGGAGTCGATCGGGCAGCGCATCGCGGAAGCGATCGATCGCGTGGGCAAGCAAGGCGTCATCACGGTGGAAGACGGCAAGTCGCTCGACGATGAACTCGATGTCGTCGAAGGACTGCAGTTCGATCGCGGTTATCTGTCGCCCTACTTCGTCAACAATCAGGACCGTCAGGTCGCCGCGCTCGACGAGCCGTATATCCTGCTGCACGACAAGAAGGTATCGAACATTCGCGATCTGCTGCCGGTGCTCGAACAGGTCGCGAAGGCCGGCCGTCCGCTGCTGATCATCGCGGAAGACGTCGAAGGCGAAGCGCTCGCGACACTCGTCGTCAACAACATTCGCGGCATTCTCAAGACCGTCGCGGTGAAGGCGCCGGGCTTCGGCGACCGCCGCAAGGCGCTGCTGGAAGACATCGCGATTCTCACCGGCGGTCAGGTCATTTCCGAAGAAACCGGTCTTTCGCTCGAGAAAGCGACACTGCAGGAGCTGGGGCAGGCGAAGCGCATAGAAGTCGGCAAGGAGAACACGACCGTCATCGACGGCGCGGGCGACAGCGCGAACATCGAAGCACGCGTGAAGCAGATCCGCGCGCAGATCGAGGAAGCCACCTCCGACTACGACCGCGAAAAGCTGCAGGAGCGCGTGGCGAAGCTGGCGGGCGGCGTGGCCGTGATCAAGGTCGGCGGCGCGACGGAAATCGAAGTCAAGGAAAAGAAGGACCGCGTCGACGATGCGCTGCATGCGACCCGCGCGGCGGTCGAGGAAGGCATCGTGCCGGGCGGCGGCGTCGCGCTCATCCGCGTGAAGCAGGCGATCTCCGCGCTCAAGGGCGCGACGCCCGATCAGGACGCGGGTGTCAAGATCGTATTGCGTGCGCTCGAAGAGCCGCTGCGTCAGATCGTGTCGAACGCGGGCGAAGAAGCAAGCGTGGTCGTCGCGAAGGTCTCGGGGGGCAGCGGCAACTTCGGCTATAACGCGGCGACGGGTCAATATGGCGATCTGGTCGAATCCGGCGTGCTCGATCCGACCAAGGTCACGCGCACCGCGCTTCAAAACGCGGCATCGGTTGCAGGACTCCTGCTCACGACCGATGCCACCGTGCACGAAGCGCCCAAGGACGCGCCGCTGCCCGCCGCGCCGGGCGGACCGGGCGCGGGCGGCCCGGGCTTCGACTTCTGATCGGCGCGATCAAGGCCTCGCGACGGCCCGGTTCATATCCGGGCCGACAGAGATCATCCCATTCGCTGGATGGCCCGAGCTGCTCGTGATGCCATGGGCAGAACCAGATTGAAGGCTATCGCTGATCGAGGGTATTACAGCGGTCCACAGATTACGGCGTGCCAGGATGCGCGCATTGCCGCCATCCTACTCAGGACCACCGAAAAATGTAACTTGGCAAACCGGGCCGGTTGGACCTTCTTCAAACCCGGCTTGCAGGCGGCCTCCGCCGTAAGGTCACTGATCAGAAACGCCTCATCCGCCTGACTTCAGAACTACTTTCGTCCAGCCGTGGTCGCGCGAGTCGAAGTGCTCGTAAGCCTCCCGCGCCTTGCTCAGTTCGATCTCGTGTGACACGATAAAAGAGGGTTTCGCCCTACCGGCATAAATCAGATCGCGCAGCTGGCGGTTGTAGGCTTTGACATTGCACTGCCCGGTGGCGATATGCTGGCCCTTGAACCAGCACGTTCCCCAGTCGAACGCGATCTCCCCCTTCTTGGCCAGGTCATCGGATGCGCCGGGATCCTGTGGCGTGAATACCCCGACCACACCGATGCCGCCGGTGAACTTCACCGACTGGACGAGATTGTTCATGGTCAGATTGGGTATCTCCTGTCCGGCGGGATCATGGCATTGATAGCCGACGCACTCGCAGCCGACATCGGCACCCCGCCCATGGGTGAGTTCCATGACGCGATCGACCGGATTGCACTTCGAATCGTCGATGGCGACCGCACCTATTGATTCCGCCAGCTGGAGCCGGTCGGGATGGCGATCCACCACCATCACATTGCAGGCGCCCTTGATCATCGCTGCATGCGCGGCCATCAGCCCGACTGGACCCGAGCCGTAGATGACGATTGCATCGCCCGGCCGCATCCCGGCGAGCTCAGTGGCATGCCATCCGGTCGGGAAGATATCGGCCACCATCACATAGTCGTTCTGCTTTTCCTCGGCATCGGGCGGGAGCTTCAGGCAATTGAAATCGGCCCAAGGAACGCGCAGGTATTCCGCCTGTCCGCCCTGATAGGGCCCCATGTCGGCGAAGCCGAAGGCAGCGCCTGCCATGCCCGGCTGAGGATTGGCGGTCAGGCAGAATGCGGTCAATCCCTTTTCGCAATTCCGGCAATGGCCACAACTGATATTGAAGGGCATGCACACCCAGTCCCCGACTTTTAAACGCTCAACTGCCTGCCCCACTTCCGTGACCTGGCCGAGATTTTCATGCCCGAAAACCCTGCCCTTTTCAAAGTCGGTCCTGCCTTCAAACATATGCAGATCCGAACCGCAGATATTAGTGCTTCTAATCTTCACGATCACATCGGTCGGCCGCTCGATTTTGGGATCGGGCACGTTTTCCACGCTGACTTCGCGCGGCCCTCTATAGACAACAGCTTTCATCATGTTTCTCCGGTTGCACGCAAGCCCGCCTCACCCCACCCGCTCGATTGCCGGAAGTCGTGAGTCGGACCGGACAGCGTTACCACATGACCCTCCGCTGATGCCCCAGGCGTCGTACCGGTTCCGAACACCTGTGCGTTACCAGGCGTCCGACCGAGTGCCAGGCCTTCTTTCTCAGCGTCTTCGCCTTCGTCCCAATGCTACACATCCAGCCGCGGAGGGTTCTCTCCATCGGATCAGCTGGCCGATTCGCACGGACCTCCCTTGTGCAGCAAGGCATATTCCAGATGAAAGCGATGCGAGCGAGACGCGAGGCGCATGTCTGCGCCGATGGAGTTACGAATCGGTCACCGTGGTTCCGCGAAACATGGGCCGCGCCTGAGGCATCAGCGCGACCTTGATGCAGCCATTCTCTTTGTCGAGGAAAGTCTTGTACATCGCGGAGCGTGCGATGCGATCCTTCTCGGCCATTACGGGCTTCCGCTTGCCGAAGGAATTCACGATCCGGCGTTCTCGAGTAGCAATTGCGGGGTCGCCGTGCGAGTAAGGTGCCGCAAGCACAGCAGATAAGGGACAAGGATCAGCGAGAAGGCGAAAGAAATGGCTGCGCGCATGGCTCAACATCACAGGAGCCTGCCAGCGGCGATCGTTTCCGCCGTGACGGTGTGTCCACGCCCATATGGCGTCGCTGCGTGTCCGAGCCTTCCTGCGAACCGCTCCATGAGCAAACCCATCCGACCAATTCGCGCGACTCTCGACGAGTTTCGGCTGCAATGGCGCGTGCTGACCTTCTATGAGCGCTTCGAACAGGTGATCGCCCATATGCTGAGCGTCGTGATCTCGGTGATCATCGTCGTATCGCTGTGGCAGTTGGTTCGGGCGGTCATCGCGCTGTTACTGTCGGGGGCGCTCGATCCTCTGGACCATGCGATCTTCCAGGCGGTCTTCGGGATGATAATGACACTGTTGATCGCGATGGAATTCAAGCACTCGATTACACGCGTCATGTTGAGACGCGATCACATCGTGCAGGTCAAGACTGTGATCCTCGTGGCGATGCTCGCGATAGCACGCAAGTTCATTATTCTCGATCCAGCCTCGGACCCGGCTCGCATCGCCGCCCTCGCGGCCGCGCTGGTTGCACTTGGCAGCGTCTACTGGCTGATGCGGCAGCGCGACGATCCCGTCGATGCCGCGATCGCCGAGCGCGCCGAGCGAGAGCGCGAAGAGCGCACCTGATTCACCTACGTTCCCGCCGAGGTCATCGAAAACTTGCAGGTTTTGCTCGATCTCGCGCAAAGCTGCAGGTCTCGGCGCGCGCCATCCCGCAGCACCGGCGACCAGTGACACATCCGTAAACGGTCCCGTCATGGAACGGTCCGATTTCTCCTGCCCTCCGTCCCCCGCGTGCACCTGACTGCAGCGATCCCTGCCGACCATAATGCCGCGCGTCCCCATGCATATAAAAAAGTAAATTGAGCATCGACGAAAATCGAACACTACAATCTGAGGCACGTGACTCCGATTCCCGCATCCTAGGCGATACGCATCATGGGGCAAAATACAGGTTCTTCGCACTTGCAATGGTTTCACTGCCACTCGATCGGTACGTCCTGCACGGACTGCGCCACTGAGTCGGCGCAATGGATCTTGTGTGTCATCCCGGCGGACCAGACCACCGCACACGCGAGCGTCGCCGGCGGCAGCGCACGTTCATGTGAGTACATAAGCGTCAGTGCGCCATTCATCGCGATCGTGCCGGCGTGGGCCCGCACCGTGCTCGACAATGAGGACGATCCGCGCGGACTCGTCGTCGCGCTCAGTTCGGCTAAATTAATGGAAACCGCTCGAACGTCGCTCGGCATCATGGGGTGCGATATCCCATACTGGTTCAAGGCGTGGGACCCTTTCCTACGCGAAGCGGCCTACACCCTTTCTGCGTTGTACTCCGGCAGAAGCCCGGACCCCATATGTCTCGCCGCGTTCGGCGACGTGATTGCACTGCATCTCGCGTGTCGATATGGCCGCCCCGCCGATCCGCGCGACACGGGCACAACGCTCACCCACGCAAAGCTGAGCGTCGTGGAACGCTTCATACACGAGCACATCGCGGAGCACATCCAGATCGAGCACCTCGCTGCGCTCGTGCACATGAGCTCGTCGCATTTCGCGCGGGCTTTCAAGAACGCGACAGGGCATCCTCCCCACTTTTACCTGACGACCGAAAGGTTGAGACTAGCGCAGTCGATGCTCTCGGAAGGCAGCCTCCCGCTCATTGATGTCGCAGCACGCGCGGGCTTCCAGACCCAGCAGCATTTCACCGAAGTGTTCCATCGATATGCAGGCTGCACGCCCCGCGCGTTCCGCCTTGCGCATTCCCGCCCGACGTTCCGATGATGCGCGCGGTTCGATCCCTGAGCGACCAACAATCGCAGAAATCCGACACCTCTGGGCAGGAACTCGGAAGAAGCGCGCGCCTCGCGGACATACGCTGGACCATACGTGCCGCATAAAGTTGCGCGCGCAGTATGGGTCGGCTGCTGGCGATTCGACCGAAAAACTCAATCATCGACGAAGTATTCGGACTGGCATGTGGTGCTCGCGCGCCGTGGTGCCGCCGGCATCCTGGCCGGCCTCCTCGCGCTCTGTTTCGTGGTCTCACGCTGCCATCATCACCGGCGTGCTGAATCTGATCGCCGGGGGTCGGCAAAATGCGCGGCCGCACGGAGTAGCTGCTGACCTTCATCGGCGTGCTGTCGGTGCTGTCCTCGTCCGCGGCGCATGGAAGTGGCGCAGCGCCAAGCTTCGCGACAAGTTGAAAGCGCCGCTGCGTTCTTGAGCGCGTCCTGCGCCCGGCGCAACATACCGTTGCTTATCTGGAGAACGCCATGACGACTATCTTCGCATCGGCCGCAAGGCTTTCGATCATCGTGCTTGCGCTAACCGCCGGTGGCTTCGTGGCCAGCGGCGCGATCGCGCAGGATGCGCCCATCGCCGGCAAGGCTACGCTCGGCGTGACCGTCACCGAAGCGCAATTGGTCGCAACAGGCTGGCGCGCATCCAAGATGATCCACACTGATGTCTACAACGAAAAGAACGAAAAGATCGGCCGCGTCGACGACCTGATTGTCGCTCCCAATGGCTCGCTCTCGGCCGCGATTATCGACGTGGGCGGCTTTCTCGGGATGGCGGCGCACCGCGTCGCCATCCCCATTCAACAGTTCAAGCAGATAGCGCCGAAGGCAATCCTGACCGGCGCAAGCAAGGAGGCGCTGAAAAAGCTGCCGGAGTTCGAATACGCCAAGGGCTGACATCGGCCGCGAACGCAGCGGCACGAGTCACTGACGTTTTGGGCCACCACGCGCGTTCGGGCGATTTCAGCGAGCGATTCCATTGCCGTCGACCTCGATCGTGCCGATACGCGTCATGCGCGTGCCCAAGCGGTAGAAACAAGGCAGACCGCAAAGCAAATCGAGATTAGGTAAGCCGCGAATCCCGCGAGGTCTCGCCGCGAGGGATCGTAAAGCAGGCGGCCGGCGAGGCAGAGATATCCAGGATGTGGACAACCCCAGTCGCCCACATTTCAACGCACAGCGCGTGGGCAGAACCTCAAGAGGAACATCATGGCCAAATGCAGTGTTTGCGGCAAACCGGCGACTACACAGATCACGATCACCGAGAACGGCCAGCGCCGCCAGTTGATGCTGTGCGACGAACATCACATGGAGTTCATGGCACGCCATCAGCGCAGCCTGTCGCCACTCGAGTCGCTTTTCCACGGCGGGTTGTTCGAGCGCCTGTTCGAGGAAGGATGGTCGCCATTCGAAAACGGCGGCACGGACTGGGAGCGGGCCGGACGTTCCGCGCCTGGCCGCGGGTCGGCTTCGGCCGGGTCATCCGGTCCGTCTGAAGCAGCGGGCGGTCCCGACAGCAGCGGTGCCCGCCCTCGCCGACGCAGGCGTGCACGCGAGGCCGTCGACCTGCAAAGCTTTCTGAGCGAAAGCGGACTCGACCGGTTGCAGGCGGCCGCGCAGAAAGCCGTCGAGTTCGGCAAGAACGAGGTCGACACGGAACATCTGCTGCTCGCGCTCGCCGATAACAACGTGGTCAACGAAATCCTGCGAGAGTTCAAGCTCGATGCCGACGATATCAAAAGGACAATCGAACGGGACGCGCCGCGCGGTTCGGCCAAATCCGATGGCGAGGAGGCCCGAATCGGCGTTTCGCCGCGCGCAAAGAGCGCGCTTGAAAATGCACTCGTGGCGTCGCGCGAGCTCGACCATAGCTATGTCGGCCCGGAGCACATCCTGATCGGTCTCGTCGAGGAAGAAGACGGCTTCGCCGGCGAACTGCTGCGCAAACTCGGGCTGACGTCACAATCGCTGCGTCAGAAAGCGGTGAAGGTGGTGGGCCAGGGCGCGGAAGACGGTAGCGTCGAAGGCCGCTCCTCCACTCCGACGCTCGATAAATACGCACGCGATCTGAGCCAACTGGCAAAGCGCGGCAAGCTCGATCCGGTGATCGGCCGCGACAAGGAAATCGAAACGACCATCGAAGTCCTCGCACGGCGCCGCAAGAACAACCCAGTGCTGATCGGCGAGCCAGGCGTCGGCAAGACGGCGATCGTCGAAGGTCTGGCGCAACGCATCGCGCAGGACGAGATCCCTGAAGTGCTGCGCGGCAAGCGCGTGCTCGAGTTGAACATCAACAGCGTGGTGGCAGGCGCGAAGTATCGGGGCGAATTCGAAGAGCGCGTCAAGCAGGTGCTTGACGAAATCGTTGCGAATCAGGACCGGCTCATCATTTTCATCGACGAGCTTCATACCATCGTCGGCGCGGGCCAGGGCGGCGGCGAAGGCGGGCTCGATATCGGCAACGTGTTCAAGCCGGCGCTCGCGCGCGGCGAGCTGCATCTGATCGGCGCAACCACGCTCAATGAATATCAGAAGTACATCGAAAAAGATTCGGCGCTCGAACGGCGTTTCCAGCCAGTGATGGTGCCCGAGCCGAGTGTCGAGGACACGATCGATATCCTGCGCGGCCTGCGCGACCGGCTCGAGGCGCATCACAAGGTGAAAATTACCGAAGAGGCGATCACGGCCGCGGCGAAGCTGTCGGATCGCTATATCGCCGCCCGCTTCCTGCCAGACAAGGCCATCGACCTGCTCGACCAGGCCGCGGCACGCGTGCGGATTTCGTCGAACTCGCGACCGCAAGCGCTGCACGGTATCGAGGGCTCTATCCGCCGTCTGCGACAGGAGCAGGACTCGGCGAGCGCGGCCAAACAGTTCGACAAGGCGAAGCAACTGCAGGAGAAAATCACGGCCGAGCAAGCTCGTCTGAACGAGTCGACCGAAGCCTGGAAGAAAGAACGCGGCACCAGTTCGCAGGAAGTCACGGCGGAAGATATCGCGCAGATCGTGTCCTCGCTGACCGGCGTGCCGGTCTCCGAGCTAACGGCCGAGGATCGCGAAAAGCTGCTGCGTCTGGAAGACCGTTTGAAGGAACGCGTTGTCGGCCAGGACGAAGCCGTAACAGCCGTATCGAAGGCCGTGCGACTTTCGCGCGCGGGGTTGACCGAAGCGGGCAAGCCGATCGCCAGCTTCCTCTTTCTCGGACCGACGGGCGTTGGCAAGACCGAACTCGCGAAGGCGCTCGCAGCCGCGGTGTTCGGCGATGAAAACGCGCTCGTGCGCATCGATATGAGCGAATACTCGGAACGCCACACGGTGGCCCGTCTCGTCGGCGCGCCTCCGGGCTATGTCGGTTACGAAGAAGGCGGCCAGCTGACCGAGCGCGTGCGGCGCCACCCATACAGTGTCGTGCTGCTCGACGAGATCGAAAAGGCGCATTCCGAAGTGCACAACATCCTGCTGCAATTATTCGACGAAGGACGTCTGACGGACGGCAAGGGACGGCTCGTGGATTTCACCAACACCGTGATCATCGCCACCAGCAACATCGGTTCGCAGATGATTCAGGACAACATGAAGGCCGATTCGAAACAGCTCGACTATCCCGCGCTGCGCGACCGGCTGATGGAAATCCTGCGGCATCACTTCAAGCCGGAGTTCCTCAACCGTGTCGATGAAGTGGTGGTGTTCCATGCGCTGGGCAAGGAGCAGATCCGCCGGATCGTCGATCTGCAGCTCCAGCGCGTGCAGCGCACGGCGGCCGCGCAGAATATCGAACTGTCGTTCGACGATGCACTGCGTGATCATCTGGCTACGGTCGGATACGATCCCGAGTTCGGCGCACGGATGCTGAAGCGCAAGATCCGTCTGGAAGTCGAATCGGAACTCGCCGACTCGCTGTTGAGAGGCGATGTGCGCAGCGGCGATGCCGTCGAAATCGGCTGGGATGCCGGTGAAAAGGCCGTACGTGTGAAGAAGCTGGCGGCGGAGGAATCGACGACCGCTGAAGAAACCAGGAAAACCGCCGAAGCCTCGGCCTGAGGCGCGGAAACGACGGGTGCGGCCGGCGGAGTCAACGCCGCCAGCTGTACCCGCTTACAGTGTCACCTCTCCTGCGATCATCTCGTCGCGATAGCACCAGATCCACGATTCGCCCGGTTCAATGGAACGCACCAGTGGGTGGCCGGTCGCATGATAATGCGCGCTAGCATGGCGATCGGGCGACGAGTCGCAACAAGCAACATGACCGCACGACATGCACAGCCGCAGATGCACCCAGGCGTGGCCGAGTTTCACGCAGTCCTCGCAATAGCGCTTCGTGGTTTGTAACACGCGGATGCCGTCCAGATGCGTGCAGGTGGGAGTCATGGTCAGCTCCTGGTGATGAGATTGGGACAAAGCGAGCGGATAGCGCCTCACTCATGCGAGGCACATCATGCGCCGCTCAGATAGCGGTGCACGAGCGCTACCGCCGTGGCTCCTTCGCCGACGGCGGCTGCCACGCGTTTGATCGAGCCATGGCGGACATCGCCGGCGGCGAACACGCCGGGCATGCTGGTTTCCAGATACAGCGGCTCGCGATCCAGCGGCCACTGCAGCTTCCGGTCCGTGTCGTGGAGGTCAGGGCCTGTCACGAGATAGCCGGCTTCATCGCGAGCCACGCCCACTTCTTTGGCCCAATCGGTCTGCGGCAGGCCGCCAATGCAAACGAAGAGCCAATTCGTCTTCACGCGTCGCGCTTCGCCGCCGCTGCGATGGGTCAGCGTGATTTCGCGTAGCACGTCGTCGCCGTGCAATGCGGTAACGGTCGTGCAGGTCAGCACCTCGATGTTCGACGCGGATGAAATACGGTCGATCAGGTACTGCGACAGTGTGCTTTTCAGCGACGTGTCGCGCACCACCATCGTGACGTGATTGCAGTACTGGGAAAAATGCATCGCGGCCTGCCCCGCCGAATTGCCGCCGCCCACGATGTACACGTCTTCGCCGCGAATCAGCGACGCCTCGCTCGCACCCGCGCCGTAGTACACACCCGCGCCGCTGAAGCGCGCTTCCTCCGGCAATTCGAGCCGCCGGTACGCGACGCCCGTCGCGCACACCGACGTGCGTGCCGTGATCCGCGTACCGTCTTCCAGCTCGACGATACCGTTGCCCGTCGAGAATTCCGCACGCACGCCGGCACGGGCCAGCAGGATTTCCGCGCCGAAACGGACTGCCTGATCGCGAGCCCGCTCTGCGAGCTCGGTACCGCTGACCCCGTGCGGAAACCCCAGGTAGTTCTCGATCTTCGAAGTGGTGCCGGCCTGCCCACCGACAGCCCAGCGCTCCACCAGCACCGTACGCAATCCCTCGGACGCACCGTAGACCGCAGCGCTCAGACCGGCCGGCCCGGCGCCATAGATCGCGAGATCATATTCCGAGCGTGACGGGCTGCGGAACCAGCCGAGCTTTTCGGTGATCTGCCGGATGGTGGGACATTCCAGTCGCGTGCCGTCGTGAAACTCGCACACCGGCAGGCGCGAGTCGCCGAGATGCTGCACGTGTGCCAGCTTCGCCGCCTCTTCATCGCTGTTGAGTTCGACCCACTCGAAGGGAATGTCGCAACGATGCAGGAAATCGCGGATCGCATAGCCTTCCGACGACCGCATGCGTCCATAGATCTTGACCATGTGTGCCTCGCCAATGTCTGTGTTGCGACATGTGTAGTCAACAGTCAAAGGGCATTCGCCGACGCTTCGATCTTTTGACGGATGACGCGGCGGCCCGTTGGAGGCCGTCACACACGGCTTGGGCCTCGGTTAGTCATTCTGGCTGAGCGGTCTCGGGACGAAACTTCGTCAACTCATCCGAAGCCTTGAATACGCTGACTGCGCGCGCCATGCGCCGGAATCGCTCTGCTCCGGTTGCACCGCGAACGCGTACCCTCGCCACGCGAACGTCTGTCTCTGCACACGGTATCCGGCGTCAGGCCGGGACGCCGCCTCGATTCGTTGAACGCACTGGCCCGCGCACGTCGTCTCAATCCGGCAGAATGAACTCCGTACGCATGTCCTCGATGACACGCCTGACCTCTCGAAGATAGTGGGCGCCGCTTTCATTGAGCGCGAGCATGTCCCAGTTCCGGCCGGAGGCATCGGGCGGATGCCGCTCCGGCAGCGGCACGCGGACTCGCAGATGGTGGGGAACGTCAGTTGCAAGCTGCTCGACGCGCCGTTGTGCTTTGTCGCGAATCTGTTCGGCCGTTTGAATCGACTTGGACATGGGCTTGCCCTCATGAGTGGCGAAGGTCGACACGGACTCACGTCGCGCGAAAGTCTCGCGCAGAGATCACGCGCAGGTGATTTAAGTCTAGTGCCTGTTCGGAGAAAGGTATGCGCTGGCGGTAAAGTACGTGCGATGACTAGCCGCGACGATCACCGCGCGCGACGAAAGTGATGCTTCGTTCACTTTCATGCCATCCTCGCCCGGGCGGTGTTCAGGTAGCCACGCCGCCGGTGTTCAGGCCCTCCAGTGCCTTTCTCAGACGTTCCTCCTCAACGTTCGTCAGAGACGTCTTCAATACCTTTCCACCGAACGGTTTCAGTTCCGGCAGGACCTTGTCGAAATTCACAAGTCGGCGACTCGGCAACGCTGCAGCGGTGCACCCGCCCGGCGCTTACTTCCGCATGCTGCGGGGGCCAGTGACGGAATGTAATCATCAATCAAGATTAGGCTTGCGCTGTATGCGGTTCTTCCGCCTTCCTGCCGAGACATGTCGGTTTTCGATCAGCGATGCAGCGACAACTTCACCCGTGTCATGCTTCAAGATTCCGCCTGCCGTTGAAGCGCGGCGAGCCGCCGTTGACGGCGCACATTCACAGCTTCGCTTTCTTGCCCCGCGCACTCTCGGCTAGCCCTTCGATACCGGTGTCCGCGTTGCGACACACGTTTCGCAGGGACGGCTCAGGCGCAAACGCGTTTGCTCGAAATTCGCGCTGAACGTAATCGAGGCCCGTTGGGGTGCAAGAAGTGCGGGGAGAGAGAGAAGGACTATCAGGGGCTTCAACCTGACTGTGGGATGAAGCCCAGTTCGTCGAAGGCCGCAATCGCGGCGCGAAGCTTGCGCCAAAGCGCGCCACCAGCGCGTCGCGCTCGGTAAACATTGTTTGCTTCCCTCAGAGCCGCAATCAATGACACGCACAATGAAGTCGGTCCTGTTGCACTAACCGAGCACCCCGTTCTGCTTTGACAGGGGACGTCCAAAGCGTACCTTCGACGTCGGTGGCGAACAAACCGCCTGAACCATCCTTCAGTGGCGATAATGCGTGCATCCACTCGTCGCTTTCCATGTCGCGCAGGCGCGTTCCTGAGGGTTTTCGGCGGCTCGCCGCTGCGTTGATAGCATGCTTCGACCTGTGGCTACACTGGCAGTTTCCGGCTTTCCCCACCGCGATCGGGCATCATGGACCTCAAGCAAATCCAGTATTTCATCGCCCTCTTCGAGGATGGCTCTGCCACGCGCGCGGCCAAGCGCCTCAATATCGTGCAGCCCGCGCTCAGCATGCAGATTTCAAAGCTCGAAGCCGAACTGCGACAGAAGCTCTTCGAACGCGGCCCGCACGGCATGGCGCCGACCGAAGCGGCGCGCCTCATGTATCGCCTGTACACGCCGATCATGCGCGACATTGAGCACGCGCGCGAGCAGTTGAGCCGGCGCGACATGATCATCACGGGGCGCATTTCGCTCGGAATGGTGGCGTCGGAAGCGGAAAGCGTCTTGCCGGAGTCGCTCGCGAGGTTTGACGCGCTCTTTCCGCAAGTCGAGGTATCGGTGGCCGACGGCTTCAGCGCACAGCTCATCGATGCGGTCGAGGCAGGCCGGCTCGATGCCGCGATCATCAACAAGCCGCGCGGTCGCCTCGCGCTCGATGTCGAGCCGTTGCTGGTCGAGGAAATGGTGTTCGTGACGAGCGCCATACATGGCGTCGAGCTACCGCACGAGATCGATCTCGCGAATATGTCCGGGGTAGAACTCGTACTGCCAACGCGCCGCAACGGCCTGCGCGGCGCGCTCGACGCCGCGCTGATGGCCGCCGATATCGTCATCAAGCCGAAGTTCGAAATCGATCTGCTGAGCTCGATCGTGCAGTTCGTCGAGCAGGGAAATATCGCGACGATCCTGCCGCGCGTGGTCGTGCAGCGCAAGGTGGATGAAGGCGTGCTGCGCGCTCACACGATCACATCGCCGCCGATAGTGCGGCACATCATCCAGGTCACACATCCAAAGCGGCCGATCGGCCCCGCCGCACAGGCGCTCATCACGATTATCACTGACGAGATAAAGCGCGTGACGACGGGTGTTTTGGCAAAGCAAGCGCCTTAGCGGCTGCGTTCCAACGGTTCGCGCGCACGACTCGGAACGTCGCTTCGCGTGCCAAACAGCGTGTCGCAGATCGGGAACGTGAGGTTGAAGTTCTGTGTCGCCATCACTTCGGGATCGTGGTGTGTGGCGTGCAGGCGCCGCACTGTGTTGACGAGCGGAACGCGGTCGAGGAAGGGGCTGTCGGTGAAGTGTGAGAGCGTATGCAAGCCTTCGTACATCAGAAAGTACGCCGCCATCGTGAACAGCGCGATGTAGCCTGCGTTGCGAGAGAATACGAACCCGATCACGAGCGCGAACGGCACGGCCGCCAGCACGAACGCAACCGGCGCGAAAGGCGGAAACAGCAGCGCGCGCCAGTGACGGTGGCCCTTGTATTCAAGCGTCACATGCGTGAAGAACCGGTGATGGACCGCGCAATGGCGCTTGTAGATCATGCTGAAATACTTCGTCGGACGATGCAGCACGTAGCGGTGCGCCGCCCATTCCGCCCAGTTGCCGAACAGAAAGAGCGGAATGACCGCCAGCCATTCGGCGAGCGTCGGCGCATGAAGCTGCATCAGGCAATACACGATCACGCCGCCGGTGAAGAGCAATGTGAAGCCGAGGTGCATCTCGCCGCGATACCACCATGGCGTGGCATTGACATACTCGTCACGGAACTTGTAGGAACGCGCACGAACGTCTTCTTCGTATTTCATCGATGTCTCCAGCTGTTGTGAAAGGCGTGCGCCGGTTGGCGTCCGCCGTTATGTCCAATGACTCAGGAGGGACTGCGCGCGGAACCGCCTTCGAGCTTGCCAAGCGTCTCGGGCACGACGAATGCGCCCACGAGGAAGATCACGCTGATCGCGCCGATGAAGATGGCTAGCGTCATCGGCAGCTGGCTCGCGTCCTTCGCCACCAGCGACACGGCCGTCGGCATCATCCCGCCGATCGCGAAGCCGATATTCCAGGAAAGGCCCGTGCCGGTCGCGCGGATCGAGGTCGGGAAGCGTTCGTTCAGGAAGATCAGGATCGGCGCATATCCCGCGCTGCCAAGCGCGCTGAGAAGGACTGCATAGATGCCGACCATCATGATGCTGTCCGCGGTAGGCAGCAGCAAAAACAGCGCGGGCAACGCGACGAGCCGGATCAGCCCGATCCACACGAACGCACCCTTGCGGCCGATGAACGTGCTGAGGTGCCCTGCCGCGATCGATGCGATCACAACCGCGACGCTGCAGATCATCAGGATCGCCGCGGCCGCACCGTTGGGTGCGTGGCTGACTACCTTCAGGAACGTCGGCAGGTAGCCCGATGTCAGATAGTAGCCGCTGCCGCCGCCAATCGTCAGGAGCAGGTTGACGAAAAGGATCTTGCGATAGTCGCGCGAGAACAGCGTCTTGAGCGGCGAGCGCACAACTTCTACAGGCGCGCTCTTGACCTGCGCGGTCGCCCTCGCAGCCTTTTCGGCGGCGAGCTTCTTCCAGAGAGGCGACTCTTCAAGGCTGTTAAACACGAAGAGACCGAGCACCGAGCTGATGATGCCGGTGAAGAACATGCAGCGCCAGCCCCATACGTCAAAGGCATCGCCGGGGAAAAGCGCCGACATCGCGAGGAACGTTACCGAGGCGAGCAGCGCGCCGAGCCCTGCCCCGCCGCCGCCAATCAGTCCCGACACCGCGCCGCGATACTTCGGCGCGACGGATTCCGTTCCGATGGTATGCGTGGACGCAACCACGCCGCCGACGAACACGCCCTGGATGAGGCGCAGCAAGAGGAAGAGAATCGGCGCGAGCACGCCGGCTTGAGCGACGGTCGGCAGCAGGCCGAACGCGGCCGTCGACAGGCCGACGCCGACCACCGCCACGATCATCGCGCCTTTACGGCCACGGCGATCGGCGTAAGAACCGAAGAGCGCGGAGCCGAGCGGGCGCATCAGCAGTGTCACGGCGAACGATGCATAGACGGCGGCGAGAGAAAGCATCGCGTTTTCGGAGGGAAAGAAAAGACGCCCCACCACTGGCGCGACATATAAGAGCACGAACAGATCGAACAAGTCCAGTGCCCAGCCGAGACACGAAGCTACCACTGCGCCCATCACCTGTCGCTGATCGACAGCGGGTGCGGCGGCGCCATTTTGCGCTGCTACGGACATTTCCATCTCCTTGAATTCACCGGGCCATCTCTCGATCGACCCGGTGTTGAAGGCACGTTGTTATGGCGTGCTCTTATTGCCGTTAAGAAACTTGTCAGTGCGCGGCGGCGAGCGGCGTCGTTGTCCATGCGCTGCCTGCGCGTCTCCTGACCATTGCGTCGGCGATCTTTTCGGCAATCATGATGGTCGGGATATTGGTATTCGCCGAAGGCAGTCGCGGCATCAGCGATGCATCAACCACTCGCAAGCCTCGCGTTCCGTGCACTCTGCCCTCGGTGTCGGTCACGGCGCTGCGCTCGCGCGCGTCGCCCATGCGGCACGTTCCGCTTGCATGCCATACGCCAAAGACGTTCGCGCGGATGAAATCCGCGAGCGCGCGTTCATCGGCGAGCAGCTCGGAGATCCTGAGCCCCCGCGTGAAAAAGCGTTCGATCAGCAGGCGGCGAATCGGCGCGGGTGTATCGAGCAGCGTGCCGAGCACCGAAGTCAGCAGCGCGTTGCCCTCGCCAACACGGCTTAGCGCCTTCACGCGCGGCGAAAATGCCGCAGGAAAGAAATCGCGCTGATCGTGACCGAGGCCCGATGCCGCGACGATCTTCGCGAGCACCCGCACGCCGATCGCAAGCCGATCGAGGTCGCGTTCATCGTCGAGCAAATTGAGTTCGACACGCGGTGCGACCGCTGCATCGGATGAAACGAGCTGCACGCGGCCTCGCGAATACGGCCGGTTGCACCAGAGAAAGAAGAGACCAAGCCGGTTGCCGAGCGAATGCCATGCGGCACGCGTCGCGCTCGACAGATACAGATCCGACGATTCGCCGCCATCGACGCCCGACGTGAAACGAGCCGCCGTCATGCTTGCGCGCCGCCGGGAAAGCGGCATACGAAAGCGCGGTTCGAGAAAATGGCAGAAGGTGAGCGACGGATGATCCTGCAGATTGCGCCCGACGCCTGGCAGGTCGACGCGGCATCCAATGCCGAGCTCGCCGAGCTCGTGCTCCGAACCGATGCCCGCGCGCATCAGCAACGCGGGCGACTGGAGCGCGCCTGCACAAATGACGACCTCATCGGCGAAGAGACGCACCCGCTCGCCGTTCGGCGCCACCGCGACCACGCCCTGAGCAGCGGTCCCTTCCATCACGATTCGCTCGACACGCAGGTTCGAATAGACAGTGAGATTGGGCCGCTTGCGTGTCGCTTCGTCGAGGTACGCGACAGCGGTAGACACGCGTTTGTCGTCGATATTTGAGAACGCCCCCGGGAAAAAGCCATCGCCGAACTCGGCATTCTGGTCCTGCAAGGCGGCGAAGCCGTTCGCACGCAGACCATCGGCGAACGCGTGACAGAACGGGGGCCAGTTTTCCGGCATGATGCGGCGGATCGGCACTGGACCATCGCTGCCATGCAACGCCCCGGAGGGGAAATTCACATCACGCTCGAGCTTGCGAAAATAGGGCAGCACGTCGTCCCATGCCCAGCCCGGCGCGCCATTTTCGGCCCACTCGTCGTAGTCGCGCGGCAGGCCGCGATTCGCCGACTGCACGTTGATACTCGACCCGCCGCCCATCACACGGCCCTGCTCATACACGCGCGGCGCCGATGTCTTTGTCGCCTTCGCTTTCAGATCCGGCCAGATGTAGGTATCGCCGCAAAAGACGGGCATTGGATAGCTGTCGAGGATATGCGCGGGCACCGCGCCCGGCGGCGTATCCGCGCCCGCCTCGACCAACGCGACGCGCAGCGACGGCACCGCCGACAGTCGATGCGCGAGCACGCATCCCGCCGATCCGCCACCGATGATCACGTAGTCGAAACGTTCCATTGCCTGTCTCCTCGTCTCTTGCTGGCTTCTCAGGAACCGCGGAACGCGGGATTGCGCTTGCCGTGGAACGCTTCGACGCCTTCACGGAAATCGTCCGAGGTTCGCAGACGGCTATAGCAATGCCCTTCGAGTTCGATCGCGATCGAGAGCGGCGCATCTTCGGAATCGTTGAGCAGCTTCTTCGCCGTGCGTTGCGCGAGCGGCGAGAACGTCCGCAACTCGTTCACGAGTGCATCGGTGGCAGTTTCCAGTTCCGCATCCGGCACGCACTCGACCGCGATGCCCCACTCGTACGCCTGCTTGCCCGGTATGCGGCGCGAGCGCATCACGATGTCCTTGGTCCTGCCGATGCCGACCATCTGCTGCAAGCGCGCCGATCCGCCCGAGCCCGGAATCTGCCCGAGCTTCTGTTCGGGCAGCGCATAGAATGTGGTCTCGGTCGCTATGCGGAAGTCGCACGCAAGTGACAACTCGAAGCCCACGCCGAAGCAGAAACCGCGATTGGCCGCGATCACCGGCTTCGAGCAGCGCGCGGGCGCCGCGATATTCCAGGCGAGCTTCGAGACATGCTCGGGCGAAGCTTCGAGAAAGCCCTTGATGTCGCCGCCGCTCGAAAAGTGCTCGCCCTTCGCGCGCACGACGATGACGCGCACGCGATCGTCTTCGTCGAGCGCTTCGAACGCGGCGCGCAACTGGTCGCGCGCGTGCATCGAGATCACGTTGAACGGCGGGCGATGCAGGATGATGTCGGCGCGCTCGCGCCCGGCGTCGATCTCGATCGAGAAGCCGTCGAGGTCCTTTAGCAGTGCCTGGCCGCGATGGATCAAATCGGTCATGGTGGTCTACTCCTTCGTGATTTCGGTGTGGTGTGCAGCGGATGCGGACGAACCGTCATCGCATTGATATTCGCCTGCGGATAGCTTGCGGCGCAGGATCTTGCCGACCGGCGATTTCGGGATGTCGTCAACGAACACGTAATCGCGCGGACGCTTGAAGTTGACCAGGTCCGACTCGCGGCACCATGCGTCGAGCGCGGCTGAATCGACGTAGTCACGGCGCTTGATGAACGCGACCACGCGCTGGCCCCAGCGCTCGTCCTTCACGCCCGCGACGGCCACTTCATCGACCGACGGATGCAGCGAAAGCACCGATTCGATATCGACCGGCGAGATGTTCTCGCCGCCGCTGATGATCATGTCGTCGACTCGTCCGGAAACGTAAAGGTCGCCGTCTTGGTCGAAGTAGCCGGTGTCGCCGGTGAAGTACCAGCCTTCGCGAAGCGACTTCGCGTTGGCATCGGGGCGGTTCCAGTAGCCTTCGAACGCTTCGTCGCCGAGCAGGTCCGCGATGATCTGGCCTTCCTCGTTCACCGGCGCGAGATCGTCGGGCGACTTCGCATCGAGCTTCACGACGCGAAGTCGCGTGTTGATGCCCGCACGTCCCGCGCTGCCCGGCTTTTTCGTCGCGTCCTGGTCGATGCTGAACGTGTAGACCTCGGACGAGCCGTAGTGGTTGACGAACAGTTCCGGCGCGAACGCGGCCGAGAGGCGCTTGAGCAGGCCATCGTTCATCGGCGCTCCCGCGAAGCCGAGCTTCTTTACCGACGAGGTATCGATGTTCGCGAAGGCGGAATCGGCGAGCAGGTCGTGATAAAGCGTCGGCACGAGATACAGGCACGTGAGGCTGTGCTTTGCGATGGAGTCGAGCGCGAGCCGCGCGTTCCAGCGCCGCACACAGACGAAGAGACCATCGACGAGCGCCATCGAGAGCAGCGAGCGCACGCCCATCGTGTGATAGAGAGGCATGACCCCGAGCGTGCGTTCGCCGTGCCGGTACAGGTTCTGCGCGACATGCGCGAGCGCGCCCGCGCGTTCGTGCCGGTGACGGCGCGGCACGCCCTTCGCCTTTCCGGTCGTGCCCGATGTGTAGAGGATCAGCGAGAAATCGTCTGCATTCGCGTCGGTGGTCTCGCCTGCATGCGTGCGTTCGACGAGCAGCGCGTCAAAGGAGGTCGTGCGGCCTTCTGCATCATCGAGTCCGATGCGCGGCACGTTTTGCGCCGCGCTGCTTTGCATGACGGCATCCGCGCACACCGGTTCGAAGACGATTGCCTTCACGTCCGCGTCAGTCACACAGTAGTCGAGTTCGTCGGGTTTGGCGCGCCAGTTGAGCGGCACGATCACGATGCCTGCGAACTGGCAGGCCCAGTGCAGCGTCGCCATTTCCCAGCGGTTTTGCAGCACGACGAGCAGCCGGTCGCCGCGTGAGAGACCGAGTTCGCGCAAGCCATCGGCGACATCAAGGATGACGCGGTGCCACTGCGCATAGGTGAATTGCAGTTCTCCATCGACGAGCGCGAGCGCATGCGGGCTGCGCTCGACGCTTTGCAGGAACGTGCGGCCGAGATCAAGCATGCTCGACCTCCTCGCCTTGTTCGCTGCGGATGCGACCATTGCGACGTGCCGCAACGTCGAGCACCGCCTGGACAATCGGCGTGTAGCCGGTACATCGGCAGATATGGCCCGAGAGCATCTCGCGCACCTGCTCTTCACTCGGATCGGGCACGCGTTGCAGATAGTCCGCACACGACATCAGGATGCCCGCGGTGCAGAAGCCGCACTGCAGCGCGTGATGCCGCTGGAACGCCTGCTGCAAGTCGCCGAGCGTCTGATCGGGTGCGAGACCCTCGACCGTATCGACACGCCTTCCCTGCACTTGCACCGCGAGCATCAGGCACGAACGCGCCGCGACGCCGTCGATGTGCACCGTGCACGCGCCGCACACGCCGTGTTCGCAGCCGACATGCGTCCCGATCGCGCCGAGCTCGTGCCGAATGAAGTCCGACAGCAGTTCGCGCGGCTCGCAATGGCCGCTGCGTTCGCGGCCGTTGAGCGTCAGCGTCACGCGCTGCGCTTCGCCTTGCCGCAGGATGTTCGTCGATGTCTTGCTCACTTCGCCTCCTCAATCACGCGCCATCCGAGTTGCCGGACCAGATGCCGGCGATACTTCGCGCTGATGTGGGCGTCGTCCTGCGCGCCCAGCTTCCAGCTCAAATCGTTCAATGCCCCGCGCAGGTCGTCGCCTGAGAGGCGCGGCCAGCGTTCGACCGTCGGCCGGTCCGCAACGCCGCCCACCGCGATGCGGATCGCGTCGTCCGTCACGACCGCCGCGCACGCGACCATCGCGAAGTCGCCGTGACGGGCGGAAAATTCGGTGAACGCGTAACGCTCGCCCGGCTTCTTCAGCGGAAAGCGCACGGACTCGACGAGTTCGTCCGGTTCGCGCGCCGTCATCAACATGCCTTGAAAGAAGTCCTGCGCCGCAAGCACGCGCTTTTTCTTCGTCGAGCGCAACGTCACGTCGCCGCCGAGCACGGCAAGCACGAGCGGCAGTTCGGCGCTCGGGTCCGCATGCGCGATCGAACCGCATACGGTCCCGCGATTGCGGATCTGAAAATGCGAGATATGCGGGAACGCCATCGCGAGCATCGGCACTTCGTTGCCCAAGCTCTTGCGCCATTCGACGCTCCCTTGCGTCGCCGCCGCGCTCACGCGCAATTGCCCCGTCTTGTCGTCGGCATGAACCTCGTTCAGTTCTTCCGTACGCGAGATGTCGACGAGCACGCGCGGTTGCGCGAGCCGCATGTTGAGCACCGCCATCAGCGACTGGCCGCCCGCGAGCACGCGCGCGTCCTCGCCGAATCGAGCGAGCGCATCGAGTGCTTCGTGCGTCGACATGGCGCGCAGATAGTCGAACGGGGCGGGCTTCATGTGCGGCTCCTGAAACGCGCGATGACGCGTGAAATCCATGAACCGCCCGCCTGCACCGGCCGGCCGGCGGCCTGTCTTCCGAGCGATTCGAAGAGTTGCTTGAGCACTACTTTCGCCGCGCCTTCGAGCATGCGGCCGCCGACCGCCGCGACCTTGCCCGACACCTGCGCTTCGTAGTCGTAGGACAGCCGCGTGCCGTGGTCAGTGGGCGTGAGCTCGACGAGCCCGTTGCCGCGCGCGCTGCCCAGCGGCGAGATGCCCGCGCCCGAAAGCCGCAGCCGATGCGGCGCGTCGATCTCCGACAAACCGATGCGCGCTTCAAAGCGCGCCTTGATCATGCCGACGCCGACCGTCACATCCGCGCGATACTGGTTCGGCGCCGTCTCGTCGAGCGCATGGCAGCCGGGGATGACCTTCGCGAGCGCTTGCGGGTTCAGCAAGACGGCGAAGACCGCTTCGGGCGTCGCGGGCAAATCGACCGTGCCTTGCGCCGTCAGCGCCTTGCCGCCCGGCGTCGCGGGCTTCTTCGCGGGCGCGTCGCGCAGTTCGGGCCGCGACGGCTCGGGGTCGTCGATGCCGATCAGCGCCATCACTTTCGACGGCGTGAGCGGCAGGCGAATATCGTCGACCCCGAGCGCATCGGCGACGGCATTCGCGATGCACGGCGGCGTACTCATGTTGTTGCCCTCGCCGAGACCTTTCGCGCCGAGCGGCGTGAACGGCGACGGCGTTTCCAGATGCACGATCACCGGATCGGGCACTTCGCAGGTAGTCGGCATCAGGTAGTCGGCGAGCGTGCCGGACTGGAAACTGCCGTCCGCGCCATAGCGGAACTCTTCCATCAACGCCGCGCCGAGACCTTGTGCGAACGCGCCGCGAATCTGGCCGTCGGCGAGTGCGGGGTTCAGCAGCGTGCCGGCATCGTGCGCGGTCACGTAGCGGTCGATTCGCACGCGGCCCGTCGCGCGATCCACTTCGACGCCGCACATATCGAACGCGAATCCATAGGCCGCCGACGTGTTGATGCGATCGTTCTCGTCGGGCGCCTCCATGTTCGGGGGCGTCCAGAAGACGGTCTCGCGCAAGCCTGGTTCCTCGCCTTCGGGCAGGAGCGCGGGCGCCCAATGCGGCGCGTTGCTCGCGATGCGCGGAAACGGCAGCGCGCGATCCTCGGCGCCCTTCGGGTAGATGCGCGCGCCATCGAAGCAGACTTCCTCGGGCGCGCAGCCGAACTGTTTCGCGACGATGCGCGAAAGCTTGTCGCGCACCCGTACCGCGGCGAGATGCACGGTGCCCGCCACCGCTCCCGCAAAGCGGCTCGAATAGTTGCCCGACGCGACGGACCACGCGTCCTTGTGCGTGTCGAACTCGACGTTCACAACGATGTCTTTCGGATCGAGCCCGAGCACATCCGCGACGACTTGCGCGCACACGGTCATGTGGCCCTGCCCCGCCGGCGTCGACGCCACCGTCACGACCACGCCGCCGAGCAGATCGACGCTCACCGTCGCGCTTGCGATCGCGCCGCTCTTCGGACCGGCTTTCCTGCGCGCTTCGGCGGGCATCACGGTCGTGATGTAGCCCATGTTGGACATGGAAGGCTCGACGATCGCCGCAAAGCCGATGCCGTATAACCGCCCTTCGCCGCGCGCCGCCTCGCGCCGCGCGACGAGTGCGTCGTAGCCGCCGTCCGCGAGCGCGCGGCGCAACACTTCCTGAAAGTTCCCCGAGTCGAGCAGCGCGCCCGCCGCCGCGCGATATGGAAATGCATCGGCAGGAACGAAGTTGCGCCGGTATACGTCGAGCACGTCGAGCTTCAGCTCGATCGCGATGCGCTGCATCAGCCGTTCGAGCGCGAAGTAGACCTGCGGACCGCCGAAGCCACGCACGAGCCCGGTCGGCGTCTTGTTGGTCAGCACGACGCGATTGCGCACGACGAGGTGGTCGATGGCATACGCGCCCGTCAGGCAGCCGTGCATCCGGTAGAACGTCGCGGGTTCCGGCGCGCGTACGTAGCCGCCGACATCTTCGAGCTGATCGTATGAAAGCGCAGTAATGCGTCCGTCGTTTTCGACGGCGGCTTCGATCGTGGAGAAGCGCGCGGTCGCCGAAGTTGCCGCGCTCAGATGCTCCAGCCGGTCCTCGACCCACTTCACCGGCGCGCCCGCCTTGCGCGATGCAAGGCACATCAGCACGACATAGGGAAACACCGCCTGCTTCACGCCGAAGCTGCCGCCCGAATCGCGCGGCGCCTTGTGACGCAGACGATTCGCCGGCACGTTCAGCGCCATCGCCATCACGGCGTGCAGCGAAAACGGCCCCATGAAGTTCGAGGTGACGTCGTAGCCTTCGTTGCCCGACAGATACTCAGCGATCACCACGCCGCATTCGATCGGCGCACACGTGTTGCGCGGGTAGTGTGCGACTGACTTCACGCGATGCGGCGCCTTTTCAAACGCTGCTTCGGGATCGCCGTAGCGAAAATGCCGGTCGCTGATGACGTTCGTGCCGACGCGGTCGTGCAGCACCGGCGCATCGTCCTTGATCGACTCTTCGATCGATGTCACCGGATCGAGCATCGCGTATTCGACCTTGATGAGATCGAGCGCATCTTCGGCAAGCGCCCGCGATTCGGCCATCACCACGGCCACCGGCTCGCCGACATAACGCACGCGATCCATCGCGAGCGACCATTGCTCCATGGGGGACTTCACGCCGACGACAAACGGCCGCGACCATGCGCGCAGATCGTCGCGCGTAAGGACCGCGCGAACGCCCGGCAGCTTCGACGCCGCCTGCGCATCGATCGATACGAGCTCCGCATGCGCGTGCGGCGAGCGCAGCACGGCCGCGTGCAATGTGCCGGGCTTGATCGCGATGTCGTCGCCGTAGCGGCCGCGGCCCGTCAGGATCGCGGGATCTTCGAGGCGCTGCATCGAACGGCCGACGTGGCGCTTCGCAAATGGCGCCTGCTTGGCGCGCGCCTCGATATGTGCGAAAGAAGTCTCGCGCTGGTTCATCGCGCGGCTCCTTGTTCGCAGCTTGCGAACTCGTCGGCGAGACCGCTCCAGCGCCGCGCGATCTCGCCGTGCTCGATGCCGAATAAATCCAGAATGCGGCCGACCGTGTGATCGACCACGTCTTCGATCGTCTTCGGATGCGCGTAGAACGCGGGCACCGGCGGCATAACGATTGCGCCCATCTCGGTGGCGAGCGTCATGTTGCGCAGATGCGCGAGGTTCAGCGGCGTTTCGCGCGCCACTAACACGAGGCGGCGGCGCTCCTTGAGCATCACGTCGGCGGCGCGCGTGAGCAGGTTGTCGGCGAAACCGTTGGCGACGCCTGCGAGCGTCTTCATCGAACACGGCGCGATCACCATGCCCTCGGTCAGGAACGAGCCGCTCGCCACCGCCGCGCCGATGTCGCGCACATTATGAACGACGTCGGCGAGCGCATCGAGGTCGCCGCGTCCGAGGCCAAGTTCCTGCGCCGCCGTGACCGCACCCGACGCCGACACGATCAGATGCGTCTCGTGCGTGCCGAGCCGGCGCAGCGCGGCGAGCAGGCGCACGCCGATCGCGGCGCCGCTCGCGCCCGAGATGCCGACCACGATGCGCGACTTGTTTCGCTCAGTCATGGTCGCGGCCCAGGTAAGCTTCGAAAGCGGCGTTGTCGCCGGCGACGAGCGCGTCGAGTTCGACCGTGTCCTGCCCGGGAATGCGAACGCGCGTAAACACGTGTTCTGGATAGACCACGGGGCGCGTCGCGTCGAGACCCATCTTTGCGCTCACACCTTGCAGATGCGGCGGCGCGTCCGCCGGTTGGCCCACTGTCGTTGAGGGATCGAGCGGCGAACCCTGTGCCCCCTCGATCACGACGAGATCGCGATCGGCCTGAAAGCGCGTCGCGATCGCCCATTCGATTTCGGCGGGATCGTGCACGTCCACATCGGTATCGACGACGACGACCTGCTTGATGTCGTAATGCGCGCCGAACGCGCACAGGATCACGTTCTTCGCTTCGCCTTCCCGCTTCTTTTCGAACTGCACCCAGAGGTGATAACGACACACGCCGCCAACCGACAGATGCACATCCGTGACACCCGGATGGCTGCGTCGCAGATGCGCGAGGAGCGTCGCTTCGCGGGGAATCCCGCCGAGTAACAGATGTTCCATCTCGGCGGGCACGATCGTATGAAAGACCGGATCGCGGCGATGCGTGACTGCCGTCACCTCGATCACCTCGCGCGCTTCCTTCGCGCTGTAATACTTCGGGAATTCGCCGAACGGGCCTTCCGGCTCGCGCACGTTCGGCAGAATGCGTCCTTCGATGACGATCTCGGCGAACGCCGGCACATGCACGCCGCTCGTCACGCATGTCACAACCGGCAGCGGCGCGCCATGCAGCGCTCCGGCGATCTCCAGTTCGTCGTGATCGATCGGCGTGATCGCCTGCGAAGCGAGCATCGTCAGCGGATCCACGCCGATCGCGACGGCCACGTCGAGGGCATCGCCCGCTTCCTCCGCGGCTTTCTGGAACGCGTACAGATGACGCGGCAGGAGCAGGATCGCCATGCGGTCCGGGCCGTGCACCTGAATGCGGTTGATCGACACGTTCTGCACGCCGGTGCGCGGATTGCGCGCAATGACGAGACCCGCCGTGATGTACGGGCCGTTGTCGTGTTCGCTGTGGGTGGGAATCGGCAGCAATGCGTGCAGGTCGATGCCGTTCGTATGAACGATCTCCTGACAGGGCGCGTTTGCGCGATCGACCACCCTCGATGCGATCGGCTGCGCGACCGCCGCAGAAAAGCGCGCGAGCAGGCCCGCTTCCTCCACGCCCAGCGCCTCCGCGATCCAGCCGCGCTTCGACATGAAGCCGGAGACGACCGGCACGCCCTTGCCGCCGGGCTGCGTAAAGAAAGCGGCCTGCGTACCGTCGAGCCGTTTGGCGATCGCGGCGAGTTCGTGTTCGAGCGCAACTGGCCGCTCGATGGTCGCGAGGCGGCCGGTCTTCGCGAGATGCGCGAGCCAGTCGCGCAGCGTGAGCGCTGACGTCTCTGAACGATTCGAAGCCCACGGAAGAGCAAAGGTGGAAGAGGTGCCGTGCGTAGCGGCATCGCGAATATTCATCTGCGTCTCCATCGGTCCCCTGCGTTTTTGCGGCCGGAGCGCCGCGGCAAGGGATGAAATGAAGCGTAGCGAGATAGCGATATAACTTCTAATACTGTTTTTTGATGCGTTGAATCATTAATGTTGATATCAGAGTTAGCCCCAATGACACAGGTCTTTCGGACCGATATCAATACACCGGTGATGTCTCGACGCACGGCCGCGCATTGCGCGAAATGGCCGGAATCTAATGCCGCGCCGATGAGTGATAACGCGATCTCACGTCATTAGGCTTACTGATACGAATCCGAACCAAAAATGGACCTCAAGCAAATCCAGTACTTCATCGCACTCTTCGAGGACGGGTCGGTCACGCGCGCGGCCAAACGGCTGAACATCGTGCAGCCCGCACTCAGCATGCAGATCGCGAAGCTGGAAGAAGAGTTGCACCAGCAATTGTTCGAGCGCGGCGCGCATGGCATGGCGCCGACCGCCGCCGGACGGCTGATGTATCGCCTCTTTCTACCGATCATGCGCGACCTTGCGCACGCGCGGCAGCAGCTTCAGCAGCGCGACGAAGTAGTGACGGGGCATGTGAACATCGGGCTCATCGCATCGGTGACGGAGAGCGTGCTTGCCGATTCGCTCTCGCGCTTTCATGCGCGTTATCCGCATGTGGAAGTGACGGTGGCGGACGGCTTCAGCGCGACCTTCATTGACTGGGTCGCGGGTGGGCAACTCGATGCGGCCCTCATCAACAAGCCCCGCGCGCGCCTGTCGCTGGATTCTCAGACGCTGCTCGATGAAGAAATGGTGCTGGCGACGAGCGTGCAGCACGGCCCAGACCTGCCGCACACGATCGAGCTTGCGCAGTTGCCCGAACTCGAACTCGTCTTGCCGACCAAGCGCCACGGCCTGCGCGGCGTGCTCGATACCGCCGCGCAGCACGAAGACGTGCTGCTTGCGCCGCGTTTCGAAATCGACGTGCTCAGCACGATCGTGAAGCTCGTAGAGAGCACGCGCTTTGCGACGATCCTGCCGCGCATCGCCGTTGGGCGGGCCGTGCAGCGCGGGACATTGCGGGCCTATCCGATTCTCGCGCCGCGCATCGTGCGGCATATCGTGCGCGTGAGCCATCCGCGCAGACCGTTGTCCGCTGCGGCCGAGGCGCTGATCGAGATCATCGCCGACGAACTTCATCGCGTGTCGGACGCATCCGGCACAAACGCCCCTCTTATCTCCAAGGAAACTGCATGAAAGCACCACACTGGATAGCCGGCGCATGGGTCGGCGTGCTGTCGGTGGACAGCATCGACCCCGCTACGGGCGAAAGCATCGGCCAGTTCGCCGACGGCGGGGCGCCGGAAGCCGATGCGGCCATCGCCGCGGCACGGAACGTGTTCGACCGCACGACGTGGGCACAGGACGCGCGTTTGCGTCAGGACGTGCTGCTCGCATGGGCCGGCGCACTCGATGCGCAACGCGAGCCGCTTGCGACCCTTCTCACGCGCGAAAACGGCAAGGCTATCGCGCAATCGCGCGGCGAGATCGCCGCCGCGATTTCCGAAGTCCGATACTACGCGGGACTCGCCCGGCACATCGCCGGCCACGTGCTTGAATCCGAACCGGGAACGATCTCGACGATGCTGCGCGAAGCCGCTGGCGTCGCGGCCATCTTTGTGCCCTGGAATGCGCCCGCAGTGTTGCTCGTCCGCTCGCTCGCGCCGGCGCTCGCCGCTGGCTGCACCGCAATCGTCAAATCCGCCGCACAGACCCCCCTGATCATCGCAGCCATGCTGCGCTGCTTCGAGCAAACCGCGCTGCCGAAGGGCGCAGTGAACCTCGTCAACGAGATCGGCTATGCGGCGGGCGAACGGCTGGTCGAGTCGCATGACGTGGACGTGGTGAGTTTCACCGGATCGACCGCAACGGGCAAGAAGATCATGGCGGCGGCCGCCGAAAGCATGAAGAAGCTTTCGCTGGAACTCGGCGGCAAGTCGTGCTGTGTCGTCTTCGAGGATGCCGACGTCGCCGCGATCGCGCCGCGTATCGCGCGCGCCGCGACGATCATCTCGGGTCAGCAATGCACTGCTGCGCGCCGGGTACTCGTGCATGCCCGGCGAGCGGCCGAGATGCGCGAGCATCTCACCAGTGCGCTCGAAGCGCTGAAAGTGGGCGAAGGCATCAACGAGGCAATGGACATCGGTCCGCTCATCGACGCGGCCACGCGGGACGCGGTCGATCAAACCATTGCGCGCGCATGCGACGAAGCCGATCGCATATTGCTGCGCGGCACGCGCTCAGGACACGCGTACCTCTCGCCGACGCTTGTCGAGCACAGCGACCCAAAAGCGTTCTTCTGCCAGGAGGAAATCTTCGGACCGTTCGTCACGCTTGAGACGTTCGACACTGAAGCGCAGGCAATCGATAAAGCCAACGACACCGTATTTGGCCTCTCCGCGAGCGTTTGGACCAACGACGGCGCGCGCGCCTTTCGCATCGCACGCGCGCTGCGCAATGGCACGGTGTGGATCAACGATCACAACAAGCTCTTTGCCGAAGCGGAAACGGGCGGTTACCGGCAAAGCGGTCTCGGCCGCCTGCACGGCTACGACGCCCTCGCCGACTTCACGGAAATAAAGCACATCTGCATGCCGGCAGGCGTCGCTGATGGCGTGACACCGCTACGTTGAGTACGCTGGCGGGCGCTCAATTCCGCCTGCTCCTGGATCAGTCGGGTTGATCAATGTGCGAACGCCTGCCAGCACATAGCGAGCGCCGATCTTAGCCTTGTCGAGCGTGTGAGGCCCGGCTCCGTATTGAGTCGTGGTGTATTGATCCTCGCTGATGATTTGCAGCGACATGAACCGGTTGCCGGAATCGGGTAACGTCACTGTCACTGATCCGGCATCCAGATCGATATACGACTCGAATACAGTGTGTCTCGGCTGCCTCGAATGACCGGTTGTTTATCAATCGGCAGCAAGTCGCGTATATGATTCCATCCTCCGAATCAACCGCTCTTCACGGAATTAGCGAAGTAGCGGTCGGTTTCCGCACGAACGAATTTGTCAACCGTGACTGGCACCGTGTCTTCGGAAAATCCTTCATACTCACGGTGCGGCTACCTCCACGACGTCTGGCAAGACCCAGGTCTTGTCAAACAAAGGCGGCTTGGGTCCGTAGAAGCGCATCATGATTTCCCACTCCTTGCCGGCAACGGTTGGAATCCAGTTCGACTCTTTCCCTGTCGGCCCGCCTTGATCAGAGCCTGCCACATCAGGTCGAAGTTGACAGCAGGCATCGCCCAGATAACCGTTTCCGTCGCCCTACTGCGAAACAGGTGTTCTTCGACCGGGTCTGTGCAGTTTGGCCGACTGCGACAAAACTTGAAAGGCTGAGGTAGACAACTGCATTTTAGCCGGGAACGGTCGGCTGACGATCGACATCGCTGGAACTCATTCGCCGTCTCAACGCCTCTTGTCGCCGGTTGAACCACCGCTCAATCGACCCTTTGTTGTCTACGCGTCTGACGGCAATTGGCTGCATGCGGTCCGATGTTGAAACGAACAGAGTTACTTCGCTCGGCTCGGTCCGCGTAAGGCCGAAGAGGGTCGCGATGGAATGGACACAGTCCTCCCTTCGGGAATTGAGCATCGTTGAGGCGTCCAAATAGAACGGCATCAATGTCCCAAAGTGGGGTGGCGACACAACCACTTGAGGAACGGAGACCCAGATGAATGCCATGACATACAGACTCGACATTGCAAAACGGGTGTTCAACTGATCGGATGCCGGGTTAAACAAGGCAGCGTCGTCTTCGCCGTCGCCTGATAACTTGCATACCCTCAAGCGCCCAGGTTCGCCCACCCAACGTTACTGTATCGGCGGAACTGTGCCGAGCTTTTCCGCGAGCATCCGCTCATAGACGCCAAAGTGGAGGTCGACTTCCTCCTGCGTGACCGCCTCGACAAAGATGTTGATCTGATCCGGCATGAGGCCCATGACGGTGGCTATCGCCGCTTCAAGCTGCGGCGCGCACACGCGGTCGTCCGCCATCGTGGTGCCTATCCTGATGTCGTATTCCTTCTCTTGCCGGAAGACGATCTCCACGATGCGCGCCCGCGCGCTCATGTTGTGATCAACCGCCAGGCGAGTGACCTCCGCTAACCGGTGCATGATCTCGCTAGGGAAGCCTTTCGTTGAGCGCAGTTTGATGCGATGTCTTCCAAGGGTGATCCAGTCCGTATCGAATTCCACGACTTACCTCCTACGAGCTAGGTGGCAGGATTGTATGGTCCGACAGGCAGATTTCAAGTGAGATTACCGGCATATGACCGCGAGGCAACCGTGGACATTGTCGAAGGCGCGCACGTGGTCACCCTTCAGGCTGACCTTCCAGGTGTATCGAAAGATTGACCGGAAAGTTAAAGCGCAAGACGCTCTTGCCAAGCTTGTCGCGGCAACTTTCGTTTGGAAATTCGGGTCAATCGCGGCGAAAAAACGGTCGCCCCAACCGCGGACCAATCTGTCGCCAAAACGGCCAAGTTCTCGAGTGGCCCGAGCCCCAACGATCAGACGTTACTGCCTGTTTCATCAAGTTACAGACACTTACGGAATATTTGAGTTTCATTCAAGCACGGCGCCTGTCGATTTCCAACCCAGTGACTTGTCTCTTCATCGTCGGCAAACGCTGACCGCCCGCGTGCGCGCTTGCCTGCCGATCGATCGCACGCATCAGTCCCCCAATGGAGCGTATAACGCAATCGGCGTCGCCGAGCGTTTCAAAGACCGTCTGGTCGTTGAGCAGGATCCAATGCAAAAGTCCCTCCTCTCTTTCTCGACGCTCGTTCTCGCGCTTGCCGGTTGCGGCGGCGGCAACGACGTTAAAGCTCCTGATGCTGCGGCCGCCAGCGCAGATGCCGTCGCGCGGGCCGTCGCCCACGCAGACGCGACACGCCAGATTGCCTGCGTAGCACCCACGACCGCGCCGGCGTCCAGCAGCGGCGGCCTGATCACCGTCGATACGCCGAACTCCGACGGCACGCGCATGTACCCGATCGATGCCCGGATCGACGTCGCGATCACCACGCGCGCGAGCGCCGATGACACGCTCGAATGGACCATCGCCGATGTGCTCGGCAACACGGTCGCGAGCGGCGATTTCGCCGTGCCCGCCGGCGCGACGACGAGCACGCTCGCATGCACGTCGACGCTCGCCGGCTATTTCCAGGTCTCGGCGACGCTCGACAGCGCGGGCGGTCAAGTGCGGGAATCGGGCACGCGTCCGGGCGGCTTCGCGAGCTTCGGCGTGATCCCGGATCTCGCGAGCGCGATTCCCGGCGTCGAATACACGAAGCAGGACCAGCATCGCTTTGGGATGGAGGGCTTCAACGGCTGGGGCGCGGCGCTGTCCGCGCTTGGTCTCTCATGGACGATCGATGATCGCTCGATGGGCGCGATGGAGCCCGGCGAGCGCTTCGAATTCAATCCGTCGGCTGACAATCTCGACCCGTTCTACAAGTCAGGCAAAGTGATGCGCTTCGTGCGCCTCGACGGCCTGCCCGGTGGCGCGAGCATGCACGACCTCAACCCCGACCACAGCTATATCCCGAACGACCTCGGCTATTACTGGAACTTCATGACGCGCGTCGGACAGGAAACGGAATCGATCCGCGCGAAATACTATCCGACCATGTCGGGCAACTATTACCAGGTGACGTGGGAACCGGAAGTCTTTTGGAAGGATTCGGACAAGAATCTCGTCGCCCTTTATCGGCATGTATACGACGGCCTGCATTCGACGGATCCTCGCGCGGTGGTCATGGGCCCGACCGAGTCATTTCCGATGCACACGACCGCGCGTCTGGAATCGCTCGCGTCGCTCGGTTTCGCGCAATACCTCGATGGCGTTACGACGCACGGATATTACGATGTCGACGGCTCGTCGCCGTCGCATCCGCCAGAGCGGCTATACACCGACGACAGCAATGCCGCGAGCTCGCTGCTCAACCAGATGCGTGGCCTTCGCGCTGAAATGCAGCAGGAATACAAGCCGAACATGAAGTTATTCGTGACGGAAACGGGCATCGAATACGACCTCGGCACGAGCTATGGCCCTGACTATCCGACGCCGAATATCCTTTTCGCACAAGGCGCGGTCGTCGCACGCACTCACCTCATCCTTCTCGGTGAAGGTGCGGATCAAACTTACGTGTTCTACGGAGCGGACTATCCGGGCGAGATCGGCTACGGCACGTTCTTCGACCTCGACAACGCAGAAGGCTCGCAGGACGCGACGAATATCGCGCCGAAACCCGCTGCGATGGCGATTGCCGCAATGACACGCATCCTGGACGGTACGATCACGCTCGGTCCCGTAAATGACTTGCCCGCCGGTGTGTATGCGTACGGCTTCCAGCAGTTGAACGGTGGCCGCGTCATCACCGCGCTGTGGACGCACAACAACGACGTGTGGCCCGCGTCGAACGGCGACTTCAGCACCAAGTACAGCGTGAACTACACGCTCACAGTCGATGCGGACGGCAACAGCGGCTCGGTACAACTGATCGACGCAATGGGCAACCTGTCGAGCGTTCCGTACACCAACGGCGCGGTGACGCTGACGCTGACGGAATTGCCGCAGTATGTGGTCTCGACGAACGCAGACGTCGCGATGAGCAACACGACGAAGCCGGTCGGTTACGTCGGCATGTAGGGACCGGTCTGACGACCGGATCGGCGGGGCGCAGATGGGCTGCCTCGAGAGCGGTCATCTTTTGACGAGCCGCCTGACGGTGGGCTGGACGGATAGCGGGAGCCTTGATAAAGCCGCGCGCGCGATGCGATGAAAGACATAGTTCGTCAAGACACGAATCATCGTTTTATCGAGGACCAGTGAGTTCAGCGTGGTTTTTGGAAAGACTTGATAGTTTGATGGCTTTCCAAAGCCCAGAAACATCGAGATCTGATCATTCATGTTCGTGATGAATTCTGTGTTGACGATGATCGGCTCCGACTTCTGGATTTCGCTGTCTACCTGGAAGAAGACGCTCTTCCTGACAAAGTTCTTGTCCTTGACGGGTCTTGCCCGGTGAATTCCATATGTGTTGTAGATCAGCAAGGAACCTTTGGGCATCTTAAAGCTTCTGATCGCCGTCCCATAGTTCTCTTCGATGAACCCGTCAGTGTAATCGCTATAGGCCTTATCGCCGGACCAGCGATGAGAGCCTTCGATATATTGGAATTCACCATCCTCGACGTCCGATACATAGAAGATGAAGATGATTCCGGGAATATGCGCGAATGCCTTGTCCGTCTTGTTGTCCGTATGCCACTGCATGTGGTGTCCGCCATATGTTTCATAGTAGCGCAGTGCTTTCAGTCTAAATTGATCACCCAGATACCGCTCGCAGACATTGAACACGAAGGAAGACGTAGCAAAGTTGTAGAAGGCCTTCGACACAGCGAGCAGATTGGTCAGGTAGTACTGCTTCTCGGAATATACGCCGCTGATCGAGTTCTCATTCAGTCCTAGTCTCGTTTGCGTCGCGTCGCGCTCGATGGCTTTCAGCGTGTCTGGCGATATGGCCGAGGGAAAGGCGTAATAGCCCTTTTTGTTCAGGTCCCCGATGATTTGGTCCATGTCGACGGCCAGAAACTCACCGACAAACAGTGTCGTTTCGTTCCGTCTGTCATCGACTCTGACGCGACTCGCGCTCGCCGACGTCTCATCGACGCTCATTTCAATGGCGCTGCGCGAATCGCCATCATTCAGGGGCACGCTTGCCATTGCTTTCTCCCGAGGTTGTTGCGAACGGCCACCGCCGTCGACCGAATCGAGATGGATGTTAGTGTCAGCAGGCGGCGTAGAAATCACGAAGGCGGAAGACGACAGGCTCTTGGCCGGCTGATACCCGCGCCTCCACCGTTGGCGCGGGTTGAAAGTGCGCAGCGCTCACCGGCCAATCACTTGGCGGAATCGGTCAGGAGTGACGCAAGGTTATTGGTTCGACATAGATTGAGAAGGATTCACGAGAGACTATGGTCATCGCTGCAATCGTCGAATGGCCAAAGATGTCCTGCATCAAAAGCAGTGCTTGAACAGTCCGCTAAAGTGCGTTCTCGCGCACCGGTCTAGTGAGTACCTTGAGGCCCATTATGTACAAAATACTTAGTCCGATTGGAACTGAAATTGAAATTCCAGAAAATGCGGCCCAAAACTCGACCACGTTCGATCTGATCGAACTCGCCGGAGCAAGGCAATACTACGATGAAAATGGCTATGTCGTCGTGCGCGGCGTGGTGGACCCGGTTCTGTGCGACTCTATCCGGAATGCGTTCGAGACTACCGTCAAGAGCTATCCTGGGTACATATACAGGCAGGCGACCGCGAACCCGGAAAAGAACAGAATCAATGAGTATGGCTTCGTAATGAATTCGCTACTCAACCTTCAGTCTCTTAGTGAGGTGAGATTCGCGCCACTCAAGAAGCTGACGGTGAAGGCGTTTGCGAGTACACCTATCAAGCGCATCACGCGGGAAATACTCTCGGAAGACGGCAAGCTCGTGCAGAGCATGTACTTCGAAGGGAACGCGGAGACGTGGCCACATCAGGACACGTATTATCTCGACAGCGAGAGGATCGGCACGATGGTAGCGTGCTGGTACGCCCTTGAAGATATCGACGCGGGTGCCGGACGTTTCTTCGTCGTGCCGGGCAGTCACCGCATCGACATGGTGAAGAACGGAAAGAACTTCGACGTGGCATTCAATCACGGACAATACAAGGAACTGGTCAAGAAGATTCTTTCTGAACAACAACTCGAATTCCGCGCGCCATTCCTGCAAAAAGGTGACGTGCTTTTCTGGAATTCGAAGACGATCCACGGCAGCCTGCGCACGACGCGCCCGCAATTCTCTCGCAGTTCTTTGACGTCGCATTTCATCCCGGTTTCTCACCGCTTCCTGCAGTTCCAGTCGAAGATCAAGCCACTGAATCTGCGCGAGTTCAACGGTATGGCGTTCCATTGTCCGAAGGACATGGAGCGGCTGTCCAGCCGGGTCGTGTTGGGGATCGAAACGACGTTCCCCAAGTCATTTCAGATGGCGAAGAAACTGGCCATCAAAGCCCTGGTTAAGTGATTCTCCCGCCGCAGCGTCGGTCTGAATGTGCCGGTCCAGGATAGAGCGAAAGAAGTTGACAACCGACGACCGCGCCGCGAATCCGAGGCGCGGGGTTAATTTTCAGCCGTGGCATCCAGCCTACGTCCCGCTCCTGCGTTAATCGCCGCCACTAAGGCGTATTGCCGTTCTTTCTTCGGACCGGTATTCCGTCGGCGACATCGAAAACTGCCTCCTGAATACTTTTTAGAAGCGCTCGCCATTGGTCAGTCCGGTCCTGCGCACGAACTTGTCGACCGGCAAGGCGCTGACGTGAGGGATAACGACCATATGAAGCAGGCGATGTCCTATAGGAACGTGTTCATCATGTTTCGGACCGCAGCGACGGCCTGATCCTGCTGCGTCTCGGTCAGCGCAAGCCCGCTCGGCAGATAGAAACCGCGGCGACCCATACGCTCGGCAACGGGATAACGTTCTCCCTCGAACAGACCTTGCTTGCGAAACACGGGCTGCTCGTGCATAGGCCAGAAGAACGGCCGCGCGCTGACGCCCGCGTCGGCCAATATGGCGCGCGCTTCGTCGGCATCGATCGGCAACGCGTCATCCAGCATGACGCCAAAGACCCAATAGATATTCTCTGCAAAGGCGCATGTCACCGGCGCCAGTTCCAGTCCCCGCACACCGCGCAGCAGCGCGTCGTAACGCCGCCCCAGCTCCCGCTTTCTGGTGACATGCGCATCGAGCTTCTCGAACTGCGCGAGACCTACCGCCGCCTGGAGGCTGCTCATGCGATAGTTCCAACCCAGTTCTTCATGAACAAAGCGCCTTTCCGGCTTGAAGCACAGGTTTCGCAGACTTCTTGCGCGCGCGGCGAGCGCGTCGTCGTCGCAAAGGATCATGCCTCCTTCGCCGGTCGTGATGTGCTTGTTTGCATAAAAGCTGAAGCACGATATCTCGCCGAAGCTGCCGCACGCCTTTCCGTTATAAGTCTGCCCGATGGCCTGCGCGGCATCTTCGATCACGGCCAGGCCATGTTTCTTCGCGAGCTCAAGCACGGGCGTCATGTCCACGGGCAGACCGAAGATATGCACCGCCATGATCGCGCGGGTACGGCTCGTGATGGCATCCTCGATTTTCGTGACGTCCATGTTCCACGTATCCGCGCTCGAGTCCACGAATCGCAGACGCGCGCCGGTGCGAACGATCGCCGATGCGCAGGAGATGATCGTATGCGTGGGGATGATGACTTCATCTTCCGGACCGAGTTTCAGCGCCGCTGCGGCGACGTCGAGGGCCGCGCTGCCGTTGGCCACGGCGATCGCATGCTTGCGACCCACGTATGCCGCCATCGCGTGCTCGAAGCGCTCGACGAATGCACCATCCGATGAAATCCAGCCGCTCTCAATGCATTCGTTCAGGTAGATCCTCTCGTTTCCGTCGAGCAGGGGTTCGTTTACCGGAATCATCGTGTGCTTCTCCTGGTTTCAGGCCCGACGCCCATTGACTGGTCCGAGCCGGTCCGCTCGGCGAACAGGATGCTCACGCGAGCGGGCTGCACGCGTTCACGCAGCATAGAAGTCACCCGAGGCTCGTCTGCCGGGCTGGCCGAATATGCCATGACGTTGGCCGGATCAGGTGCCGCGTAAGACGTCGCGCCACGCATGCTCTCGAGACCATGACAATGCCGGTGCGAAAGCGCGGACCGCGCCAATACCTTGGCACCGTCCGCCACCACCTGAAAAATGTCGATGGCGATCGCTAATCTGGGAACCGCACATCGTGCCTCCCGCATCCCGTGTCTCTCGGGAAATGACGGTCCGACAACGCATCCCAATGGACGATCGAGCACCAACATGAACAAAGGCTCTCGCATCTATGTCGCCGGACACAATGGCATGGTCGGCTCAGCCCTCGTCCGGTGTCTTGCCAGTCACGGCTATCACCACCTGGTCACGCGATCCCGACCGGAGCTCGACCTGCTGGATCAGCGTGCAGTGAGGGACTTTTTCGCACAGGAGCACATCGACGTCGTGCTCCTCGCTGCCGCGAAGGTTGGCGGCATACACGCCAACTCGACCCAGCCGGCGTCGTTTCTCTATGAGAACCTCGTCATCGAAACCAATGTGATTCACGCAGCGTTTACGAGCGGCACGCCCGAACTGGTCTTCTTCGGCTCCTCATGCATCTACCCGAAATATTGCCCTCAGCCGATCAAGGAAGAGTACCTGCTCACGAGCGCCTTCGAGCAGACCAACGAAGCCTATGCGATCGCGAAGATCGCCGGGCTCAAACTGTGCGAAGCCTATAACCGGCAGCACGGCATGCGCTACCTGTCCGTGATGCCCACCAATCTTTACGGTCCGAACGACAACTATGATCTTCAGAACGGGCACGTTCTGGCCGCGCTCATTCGCAAGACGCACGAGGCAAAGCTGAACGGACTGAAATCGGTCGGCGTCTGGGGATCAGGTTCGCCACGACGCGAATTCCTGCATGTGGACGACCTCGCGTCGGCGGTGCTCGCGTTGCTAGAAAGCGGTCGGACCGACGGCGTGTTCAATATCGGCACCGGACGTGACATCACGATCGCGGACCTCGCCCGTCTCGTCTGCGACATCATAGGCTTTACCGGAACGCTGGATTTCGACGGATCGAAACCCGACGGTACGCCGAGAAAATTGCTCGATGTGTCGAAGCTGGCCGAACTGGGATGGAAGCCCACGATCGCGCTCGGAGACGGCATCGCGGCCACGTATGCCGACTTCGCAAAGCGGGAACAGCGCACCGGTTACGTCAACGCGTGATTCGCGGCAGACGTTCTTCGGCCTGCCGCGTTCCCCCTATTGCGGTTCTCATGCCGACAGGATCGGCGACAGTGTGCGCCTCAGCGCCCCTTGCGAGAGCAGCGCCGCTGCCGCCTCTATTGCCCTCTCTATCTCCGTGCGCTTGCGCAGATACATCTGCTCCGCGCCCGCCAGCGCATCGGCAATGGCAGCCGCTTCCGGCGCCGCGAAGCATATTGCTTCGTGAATCTCCTTCATGCTGATGGCCGGAAGTTCCGTAGATATGACGAGTCTTCCGGACGCGACATACTCGATGACCTTGAAGGGAAAAACACCGTTGCCCATCTTCTCGATTGAAGCGTGCGGATTGACCAGCACATCGCACTCGGAGATCAACGTGAGCAGCGTCTCGTCGTCCACCCGGCCGTGAAAGTGCACCGCGTGCCCTTCGGCACCGAGGTTCGCGAACGCTGATGCCAGCGGGCCCGCCCCGCACACATGAAAGGTGAAGCGTCCGCGCGAAAGGCGTATCAGATCGAGAACGATGTCCGCACCTTTTTCCGCGCTCAGGCCGCCAAAGTAGCCGATCACGGTTGGCGCGCCTTCGCGTGAGAATGGCCGGCGCCGTCTGCATACCTCGACCAGTTCGTCGGACACCACGCCTGGACACAACACGACGGGGCAGCCGCTGCGTCGGTGCTCGCGCGCGGACAACGACTCGTTGACGGCAAGGCATACAGTCGGAGCCGGCAAAAGAAAGCGCCATGCAATGAAGTCGAGCATCGGCTTGGGATGCCAGCGCCGCCGCGAGAACAGCCAGTCTTCGAACTGAAGAACGAGACGCGCGCCGAAGCGTTTGGTCAGCTCGCGCGCCAGCATCGATTCGAACGCGTAGGGGTTGTAAATCCATACGGTATCGGGTTTGCCCAGCATCGAAATCTCGCGGCTCACCGCGGCCACTTCGAACAAGTTGAGCATCTTGCCGATGGTTCGCACCGGATACCGGCGCAGTGCAATCTCACGAATGGGCCTGTCGCCAATGCGCGCGTCGCGCACTTCTCTCGGCAACCATTCCTGCTCTTCGTGCGCGGAGTTGATCAACACGACATCGCGCGCCAGATGGACTGCCAGCGTCAGGAAGAATTCGACTTTGCGCGCAGCACCCAGATCGCGGTTCCTCTCGCGATTGGCGGCGCTGTACGGTGCGATGAACACTAACATGTCGACTCCCAGATCACATGTTCAGGAAAGGCGCTTCGTCGACGCCGACTTTGGGTCGCGCGCGACCGGGCGCTGCCTGAAGGCGCACGCCCGTCTTATGAACCGCGCGCCAGTACGTGTCCCCGAAACAGACGAACAGCGTCGTCACGAGCGGATATTGCTCCAGCAGATTGATATCCATGCAAGCGCCTAATGTGATGCCCACGAACACCAGATGACGCGCCCGCAGATACCCTGAATGGCGCGGACGCAGCCGCCACAGGAAAGCCGCGGCGCCCGTGACGAAGAGCAATGTTCCGATCGTCCCAAGCTGAAACTGCATCGTGACAAAGGCATTGTCGATGAGCAGGTTGAAACGATACTGCTCGGGTTCGGCGCCTGCTTGCTGCACCATCGAGTACGCGGTGTTCGTGCCCACGCCGAGCCCACGTCCGATCAGCAGCTCCGGCACATTCGCTTGCGACAGCTGATCTGCGATCTGCACGAGGTTGTACAGCCGCCCTCCTTCGGCGATCTGGTTGTCCAGAACGTCGCCACGGCCGACCGCGTCGACCATGTGTGCGTAGCCGCCCGTCACCAGAGACGCAGCGATAGGCAACGCGCTCATCACGAGCAGCATCCGGGCACGTCGATCGAGCCTGCCCGCCAGCACTTCCCAGAACACGAGGCCGGTCACCGGCGCGACGCACAGCATCGCGAAACGCGTACCGGACGACACTGCAATCCCCACCGCCAAGCCGATCAGCAGGAGCCGAAAGAGAAGCCGCGCCCGGTCGAGAATCAGCGTCATGCACGCGAGGGAAATCGCATACATGCCTGCCAGCGTTGCGTTGCTGAGAAGACCCGTGTAGCGATCGCCCGCAAATGAAACCACCCGCCCCTGCCCAAGATCCATCCATTGCCGCAGCACGACGTAGAAGTCGAGCGCGGCGAGCGCGAGCAACGCGATCACGAAGGCCGTCTGCCCCCGTACACCGTCGGGCAGCCATCGCCCGAACAGGAACAGCCCGAACGACGCATGAAGCAGCAGCACCCAACGCATTCCTGCTGCAAGAAAGAACAGCGGGGTCCAGCCCAGGATGAACGGCACGAGTCCGATCGATATCACGCAGAAAAGCCAGACAAAGTACAGAAGAACTAACTTGCTCATGTCGTATGGAAAGCGGCCCCTTCCCAGCGCGATGGGCCAGCCGACACCGATGACGACCGTGAGCACGTCCTTCACATACCGGACCGCGCCGGCCTCGTTCATTCCGGCCGTGCTCATGTTCCATACGTCGATGGAGCGGGTTCCAAGCGCACTGAACGCCTGGTCCGCGTATTGCGCCAGCGCTGCGGCGAAAAGCGTGTAGACGACGAGTGCGAATACCCAACGGGTCCACATGGCATACGCTCCGGTGCTTGCCGTTCGGCTCAACGCAGGCTCGTCCTCATTCGTGATGCTCCAGCGCGCGGTATCCGGCCAGCGTGATCAGCGCATCCCGCTTCGCGATCTGATAATCGGACAGCACCATCTCCTTGACGAGCGCGGCGAATGTCACCGTCGGCGCCCATCCGAGTTTCGCGTGAGCCTTCGACGGATCGCCGAGCAAGGTCTCGACCTCGGTTGGCCTGAAATAGCGCGCGTCCACTCGCACGATCACCGTCCCCGGGGCGACCCGGCATTCCTTGCTCGTGATGCTGTCCACGATGCCGACCTCGTCGACGCCGCTGCCCTCGAAGCGAAGCGTGATGCCGAGCTCCGACGCCGCCTGCTGCACGAACTCCCTCACGCTGTATTGCACGCCCGACGCAATGACGAAATCTTCCGGCTCCGGCTGCTGCAACATGAGCCACTGCATCTGGACGTAATCGCGCGCGTGTCCCCAGTCGCGCATCGCCCCGAGATTGCCGAGGTACAGGCAGTCCTGTGACCCGATCGCAATGCGGGCGATGGCTCGCGTGATCTTGCGCGTTACGAATGTCTCTCCGCGAACCGGCGATTCGTGATTGAACAGAATCCCGTTGCATGCATATATGTCGTACGCCTCGCGATAGTTCACCGTGATCCAGTATGCGTATAGCTTCGCGACGGCATAAGGACTGCGCGGATAGAACGGCGTGGACTCGCGCTGAGGCACTTCCCTGACCAGTCCATACAACTCGGATGTGGAGGCCTGGTAGAAGCGCGCGCTCTTTTGCAGGCCCAATATGCGTATTGCTTCGAGAATTCGCAGAGCGCCGAGGCCGTCTGCGTTGGCCGTGTACTCGGGTTCTTCGAAGGACACCGCTACGTGGCTTTGCGCCGCCAGATTGTAGATTTCGTCGGGCTGCACGCGCTGGATGATGCGCAGAATGCTGGTCGAGTCCGTCAGGTCGCCGTGATGCAAGTGAAAACGCCGCTTTGCGACATGATCATCCTCATAGAGATGATCGATCCGGTCGGTATTGAAGAGCGAGGAACGGCGCTTCACGCCATGCACCTCGTATCCTTTGTCGAGCAGGAATTGAGCGAGATAGGAACCATCCTGACCGGTGATCCCGGTGACCAGCGCGACCTTCTTCGACATCGCTTCTTCTCCTCGTTTGCGTACGCGACTTTCGAAATGCATCAGGCAGGCTTGATGTTGCTCTCGCCGCGGTCCTTGCCATACCCGTAGGTCGTGACGTAGCCGGAGCCATAGCGGGATCTTTCGGCGGGAACATCGGTGAACAGGATGCCGCTCACGCTCACGTCGCTGTTTTGCAGTCGGCTCAGCGCCTCGTGCACTTCGGCGACGGACTGCCGCCCGTGCCGCACCACGAGCAGCGTGGTCCCTGCCTGCCGTCCGATGAGCGAGGCGTCGGTGACGGCGAGCACTGGCGGCGTGTCGATGACGACGGAGTCGTAACGCCGGGACGCCGCGTCGAGCAGTTCGTTGAGGCGCCCGCTCATGAGAATGTCCGCCGGATTGGCCGAGTCGGCGCCACGCGGAATCAGATCGACGCCTTCGATGACGTCGCGCCTCACCACGTCGTCGAATGGCGCGCCGTTGAGGAGCTCGCGCAGTCCGGGTCCGTCGCTCGGTCCGAAAGATGCATGCATGTTGCCCATGCGCATATCCGCATCGATCAGCAGCACCCGCTTGCCGCCGGCCGCCTGAACGGCCGCGAGATTGGCCGAGAGGAACGACTTGCCCGCGCCAGGCGTCGAACTCGTGATCATGATCACGTTGTTTCTGTGCGCTCCGCTGATCGATTGCAGCACGGTGCGCAGACTTCGCACGCCTTCGACCGCCACGTCGCCAGGCGAGCGCGCCGCCAGCACATGCACGCCAGGGAGCTTGCGGCGCATGTCCTCCTGCAACCTGACTTGCCGGACGCTGTGCGGCACGACCGCGCAGACCGGAATGCCGAGGGCGCGCTCGATCTCGACGCTGCGCTCCACGCCACCGAAGAGCGCCCTTCGCAAGAATGCGGCGACGATGCCGAGCACGACGCCGAGCACCGCGGACAGCGCCAGCAGGACACGCCAATTGGGCTTGATCGCTTTCTCGGGCGGCATGGCGCGATCGACGATGCGCACATTGCCGACGTTGCCCGCCTTGATGACGCGTAACTGCTGCGCGCTGTTGAGGAGATTCGTATAGAGGTCGGTGTCCACGCGAACGTTGCGCATAAGGCGCAGCGCCGTCTGCTCGGTATCCGGCAATGAAGCCACGCGCCGGCTCAGGGCGTCGCGATCCTGTTGCAAGCGGCTGATCTTGGCATTGATCGCCGTGAGCGACGGATAACCCGGCTGATAATGCCCGGCGATATCGTCGCGCTGCTGCATCAGCGCGCGCATGCTGGTGTCGAGTTCGATAACTTGTTGCAATAGCAGGCGGCTTTCGATGCCGAGATCGACGGTGCCCTTGCTGTTGCGAAACGCGTTGTACTGGTCCTCCGCCTGCTGCAACTCCTCGCGCAGCTTCGGCAACTGCTCCTCGAGAAAGAGCAGCGAATGTTCGGCTTCGGATGATCTCCTCGCGAAATCCTGAGCCAGATACTCTTGCGCGATCGCATTCACGACATTGGCAACGCGCGTCGGATCGGAGCCTTCGAGCGCCACGCCGATCATGCCCGACTGTGTCTTGCGCTCCGCGATGGCCAGCTTGCTCTGGAGCGCCAGAGTGGTCGCCTGGCTCGATTGTGCCGTCAGCGTGAATTCGCAGCCGGGAGGCGCCTCGAGCGTGTTGACGAGGACGCGCGCCTCGCCATTGTCGTAGGGCACGGTCAGTTCCTGACCGACCGCTCCTCGTCCGAGGACGATGCCATCGGGCGATAGCAGTTCGAATGAACCGCCCTCTCCCGCCTTGATCGTGAATGCGCGACCGAGGGCCTTGCGCGGCACGTCGAACACCTTTACGTCAATGTTCTCGTCGCCCCATGCGAAGCGCCGCAAGCCGAAGAGCGGTTTTGAGTCGCCCATCCCCCTGTTCAGCCTGGCTATCCAATGACCGATGAGCGGAAAGTAGCGCGGCTGCGCGGTTACTTCCAGATGCAATTGCCGCACCGCCTCACCTACGACGAGCCGCGAGCGGATCAACTCCATTTCGGTGTCGGCGCCCGCCTTGACTTTCGAATCGAAGATCGATGCGAGCCGCCCCAATGCTTCGGCTTCGGGAGAACTCGAAGTCTGCGCGCCGATCTGAACCAGCGCGTCGGCACGGTACACGGGCTGGATGACCGCTCCATATAGCGCACCGAGCGCGAGCGTGCCGAGCGCGACCACGCATACGAGACGACGGCCATCGATGATGACCCGAACGTAGTCGGATATCGACACGCCATCCCCGTGCATCGAATCGTCGTGCATGCCTTGCTTCATCGAGGTCATGTGTTTGCCGATAAGGTCCATTGCCCCCGACAGCGGTGCTCGCCCGGGAGGCGCGATTTCATAGGAGCGACGCATCCGGTGTGCGTCCGTTCTGACTGTTACCCTTGTTCTTATCAATGGACAAACAAAGCAGCGCAGCACGCCTGGTTCGAGAAAGCCCCCGGGTCTCCCGTGTCCGTCGCCGTTGAGAACTTTACATACGCCTCTGTCATGCAGGACATCGCGACGGAAATCGCCAAGATGTTGTCGGTCGCCTGAGTCATGTCGGTAAGAATGGAACCCGGTGTCGAAGCGGTGGCGTGTCTCGGCAAGCCTTTGTCGGCTGGAGTGAACAAGTGGCTTGTACCATTCGCCGGATAGCTTGATGCCGATTTCTTCTACGCGCGCATGCGAGCAAGAAATTTCATTCAATTCCAATACAGGCTATCGAATGAAGATCCTCATGATTTCACTGAACTATGCTCCCGAGGTTTCCGGTATCGGGAAGTATTCGTCCGAGCTGGCCGAGTGGTTCGCAAGAAAGGGGCATATAGTGCGCGTGATCACGGCATCGCCCTATTATCCTGGCTGGCGCGTGCAGGAAGGTTATAGCGCGCGCAAGTTCTCCACCGAATCGATCAACGACGTGTCGGTAACGCGCGTGCCGTTCTGGTGTCCGCGCCGGCCGAATGGCGTGAAGCGTCTCATTCACCTGATGAGTTTCTCCCTCGCTGCCGCGCTGCCAGCCATCGCCCGCGTACGCTGGCGTCCCGATCTCGTGTGGGTGGTCGAGCCGCCTTTGTTCGCGAGCCCGTTTGCACTGCTCACTGCGCGCTTGAGCGGCGCACTGTGCTGGCTGCAGATTCAGGACTATGAAGTCGACGCTGCATTCAAGCTCGGCATGCTCAAGGGTAATGCCGTGAAGAAGCTTTGCCTCAAGTTCGAGCGATCGCTTCTCGCACGCATGGACGGAGTGTCGGCCCCTTCGGCTGCGATGACGCAAATCGCAGCCGCCAAAGGCGTGCCTAACGAAAAGCTGTCTCTCGTACCGAACTGGGTCGACACCGGGCGCATCCGCCCGCTCGGCAGAGCCAGCGCTTTTCGCGCCCGGCTGGGTATTGGCGAAAATGTCATCGTCGTGCTGTATTCCGGAAATCTCGGCGCCAAGCAAGGACTCGAACTGCTTCCTGAAGCCGCGCACAGGCTGGTGCATCGTCGCGACATCGTGTTTGTCATTTGCGGCAATGGTCCTGCAAAGGACTATCTGAGCGCCAAGGCGGCGGAGCTTCCGAACATCAAACTGATCGACATGCAGCCGAACAAGCGCTTCAATGAATTGATGGGGCTTGCGGACATCCACGCTCTTCCGCAGCGCGCGGACGCCGCCGACATCGTGATGCCATCCAAGCTCGGCGGCATGCTGTCGAGCGCACGCCCGGTCATCGCGACCGCCGCGGAACATACGGAGCTATGGAACATCGTTCGGTCGGTCGGCGTCGTGACCGAACCGGGCAATGCGACCGCCCTGGCGGAAGCGATCGTCCATCTGGCGAACGATCCCGCGCTGCGCGAGCGACTCGGCTCGCTCGGACGCAGCTATGCCACGACCCATCTCTCGCGGGAGAAGATTCTCGCTGCATTCGAGAGCCGCGTCGTCATCGAGCTGCAGAAAAAGCGCGACGTGTCGGACCGCGTCATTACCTGAGCCCTTGCTCGCGCCACGCGCGCCGCTCGCCTGCGCACCGATGCGGCTATTCGAAAGGGCGATTGCCGAGCATGAGCGCGCGATGCGCGCCCGCGGTCGAGGCGACGAGTCCAAGCGTTCCTTTCTGGGTCACCGAGAAGCGGACCAGGTCGCTTCCCGATACCAGCGTTCGGGCGGGCTCGCCAGCGCCGCGTCGTGGCAGATGGAGCAGATACAGACCCGACAAAGCCTGATGTGACCGGTCCGCGTTACGCGACACGAGCACGATCACGGCATGGGCCTTGTCGTCGCGTGGAAGCGTCAGACCGGTGTCGAAGCTCGCGCCGTCGAAATCCATGCTGAAGAGGCCGAGCCCGCCGATCTCATGCCTGACCTCCTCCACGGCGCGGAACGCTCCACGCTGTATCGTCACATCGTCGGCGAACGTTGCGGCGCCCAGGGCAAAGTGATCCTGCGCATTCGTGAGCGTGCAATCCCACGACTGCACGGGCGCGACCGGACCGTCCGACGCCACGGCCGATGCGCCGTAGGCTTGCTGGACGTTGACGCCGAAGACGGAGGAAGCGCCGTCGAGTGTCCCGACAAATGCCGGAACGAGTACACCGTCGCCCAGATACGGGTCGTTCCAGCCGGCGCCGACGGGTCCCGTGCGAGCCGGACTGTCGCGATAGCCGACGCGCTCCAGATAAACGCCGTTGAAGACGGCGGACTGACATGCATCGACGAGCACGGCGGGTCGCGGCGACATCGCGTGCGATATCTGCATGAAGACGTTGGCGTTCGACGGGCGCGCATAACGCGACATGACCCTGATGCAGAAACCGCAGATGCCCCTGTAGGGATAAGCCTTCGCCTGCGACGCGGCGTTGAGTTGCGCACTCAGTCTCGACTCGTTGTTTCGCGTCTTGAAGAACGCGGCGTCGAACCAGGTGTCGATACGCCGCTCGTCATCGCCATAGGCCCGGCTGTAGATGTTGCGCACGTTGATGAAGGTGCACTTGTCCGCAAAGCCGCCTCGCTCGTTATAGTCGTCGTTGCGGTCCGCCCATTGCCCTCCGACGAGAACCGGCACGCCCGTGCCCTGGGCCTCGATATTGCTGAACATGCATTGCTCCAGCACCGCTGCATAGATGCCGATGCCGCAGCCGAGAAAGCGAAGCTTGTCGAAGATGCAGCAGGCGAGTGTCGCGGAAAGCGCACCGAAAGCCATGAAGCAATCGATGAAAGTCAGGTTCTCCAGGCCCGCTTCGAACGCGGTGTCGTGTCCATCGAGTAGGCCGAAGGTGATCGGCTGACGCGCGTCCGCCATGCCGTAGCGATACCCTCCCTTCACCACGGCGTTGATGCCGCATACCTTGACTCCGGGCCACGCGCCCACGCAGTAAGCCTGGCGCAATGCCGGCTCGGGCGCAAGCCGCTTGTCCTTTGCGCTTCTCGTGCGGCCGTCGTCGTGACAAGGAATGGCGAGCGTCCCCGATGCGGCTGCGATGCGGAACGTGCCGTTATCGAGCACCACACGCTGCGCGCGTCCTGTCGACGCATAACATGCGCCCGCGAAAGCGACGGCGCGGTTGATGGCGTCGGCGTCATCTGCGATGCCGTCACCTTGCGCACCGAACCAGCGCGCGTAGATGTCGCCCTCGAACACGCGTTTCCAGCGCTTTCCGGACTTCGACACGATAATCGTGCCGCCATTGTCCGCACTCGACGCATCGTCCGGATCGAGCCGATAACACGCGATGTCCGACGCGCGACGGCCTGCCGGATGCTGCGACACGAGCAGGCGCGTGAGCGTTCCGGTGTACTGACGCAACATCGCGTAGCCCTGGATCGGACCTTCGTTCAGGATGAAGCCGGACACATCTGCGATGCGCGCCTGAAGCAGCGCCCCCCTGATGACGACCATCCTGTCGTCGGGTGCAAGGCTTTCCGCAAGCTGCATCGAAGCGGCTGCACCCTGAATCTGCGTGGGCTCGCTTTTCGCGGCCTGCGCACGACGCGCCTCGCCGGCCACGCCCGAGACGCCGCAGCAGGCGACGATGATCTTCTTGAGCGCCCGTCGTCTCGTCTTGAGCGCCTCGCCGGCGGCCTGCCACTTGCTCCGGAGCTGGACCATGACGTCTCGAGGCCTGTGGGAAGCGCTACGACAGCGGCTTCAGCGAAGCATGGGCAAAAATCTGCTTTCTGCAGATGCCGATATACACGGAGTAGTCCACCGCGACGCTGGCAATGATGGTCGACCAGATCACCCAGTCCACCGTGCCGAACTTCGTGAGCAGATAAACCTTGAGCGGAATGGAAACAGTGCAAAAGACCAGCACGGCGAGCAACTGCGGACGCAATTCCTTCACGCCGTTCAGAAAGATGGCGAAGGCGCTGGCCATCGCGTCGACCACGGCGAGCACCGCCGCGGCGCAACGCAACTCGAACGGCACGTCGAGCTGATTGCCCGTCCATATCTTCAGGAGCCACGGCGACGCTATCAGGATCAGCGCGCTCATCAGCAGGGCGGTACCTGTCGTCACGCACATGGACAGCTTCAGCGTGTTCCTGATGAAGGTCCTTTCACCTCGCGATCGGGCATCAGCGTACAAGCCCCACAATGGTCCCGACAACATCGACATTGCAACGGTGACCACCTGAAACAGCCGTTGTGCGACGGCCAGTCGCGCGACTTCCTTGGCGCCGAGAATGTTCGAGACGATCAACGGGTCACACGCGCTGCCACATATGAAGCCGAGTTGAACGATGAGAAATATGCCCGCCGTCTTCGTCAGCACGGAATAGTCGCGCCAACCGGTGCCGGCCCAGATGCCGCGATGGAATCTGAAGATCCCCTCCCGGCGCAGGCGCACGAGCAGAATCATCGCGCTCGCGACCTGAACGCCATAGGTGGACAGGACGAGATAGGGCATGGGTGCGCGCACGCGCGCACAGAGATAGAGAAGCGGCAACGAACACAGGTATCCGATTGCCGCGGCCGTATGCGGTTCCCATGCGCGCTGCAAGCCCACGAAGACCTTTCTAACGCCACCGAGCGGAATGTTCAGGCAGAACAGCCCGATGAACGTGAGCGTCGCCAGCACGGTCTCTTTCGCGACGATCGTCGACTCGACCTTGAGCAGGCGCTGAAAATCCAGCAGCAAGACGAGCCCGACGAGTACCCCCGCCGCGGCGACGCCGATCACGGCGAGCAGCATGATGCCCCGCGTAACGATGGTCTGCAGCGCGTCGCGGTCGGCGGACGATTCCGCATCCGCAACGAGATTCACGAGTCCGTTCGCCACGCCGAGATCCAGCACCGATAACATCACCGCGAGGCTCGATATCGTCATCCAGATGCCGAAGCGCTCTTGTCCCAGATATGGCAGCGTGAACGAGACCGAGAGCAGGACGACCGCGAAGCCCAACGCCGCACTCACCGAATTGCAGGCGACCGACCGTGCTGCGCGGACATAGCGCTCCCGGTCGCGCGCCTCGGAGCTGCCGACGCCGAATGGCAGGTAACGAAAGCAGTGCCTCAGGAAGAAGGCGGGGGCGCGCGCAAAAGAACGCTCTGAAGGCGGCATGGGGCGTTTCATCCTTTAGCTGATCGCCGGAAACGCTGTGGCCTAAACGCGCGGTTCGAATCGCACCTTGTCCTGATCGCCCACGTAGGGTCCCTGCTTCACTTCGATGAACGCCGCGTCTTCGAGTATCTCGAAGCCATGCCCGCCCGAGGACAGCAAGATGACGTCGCCGGGCCCGAGCGTGCGGCTCGTCACATAGTGCAGATTCGAGCCGTAAAAATCGACACGCACGCGGCCTTTCTTGATGAACAGAACCTCTTGCGTCAACTTGACCTCGCGCACCACGACGTTGTGTACGTGAGCGGGAATCTTCTTTCCGGCCGGATGCGTCATGTGCGCGAGTTGCTGCGAGTACTCATGCGGCGTAAAGAAGTTGATGCCTTCTTTTGAGAACGAGTCCCGGACGATCAGAGCCAGTGTGACGCCGTCGTGAACGATGGTTTCCAGCTCCTTATCGACCACGGTGTCCTGTTCGGCTACGAGTAGCGTCATGATGTGCCCCGGCGGGATTGTTCGACATGGACCGCTGCATGCGCAGCGGCATGTAAGCATGATTTCCGATGAATCGCCTTGAGACGCGACAAAGGCGCAGGCCCGATACGCCGTGTAGTCCGAGCATAGCGGCGAGCGCCCTTCGCCGGTCAGCCGGTGACGGAATCTGGCAAGGTGTTGACCGATTCGCGTCGCGGTCCGTATAGCAATGCGATATAGCTTTGCGCAACGTGGGAGATATGAAAGCGGCTATCGAAACACTGCTTCGCCGCCGCCCTCATCGTCGCCTTCGCCTCTTCTGGCAAGTTCGTCCATTTCAGAAAGAGCCGGGTTATGCCTCGCTGTGTGTCTTCGTCCGCGAATCCCGCGCCGTCGGCGACGACCTCCTGCCAGATGCCGACCTTGTCGGTCAGAAGCACCGGGACGCCACACGCGAGCGCTTCGGCCACCACGATGCCGAAATTCTCCTGATGCGAGGGCAAGACCAGGACGTCGGCTGCTCGCAACAAGGACCACTTGTCGTTACCCGTGACGAGATCGAGCCAGCTGATTCGCCCACCAAGCCCGAGCTGCTCCGCTTCGCGACGCAGCTTGGGAGCAAGGCCGTTATTGTCCGGCCCCGCAATGACGAGTTGATAATCGTCCCTCGCGTCCTTCAGATCGTGAAACGAGCGGATCAGCAGATCGCAGCCCTTCTTTTCATGGATGCGCCCGAGGAAAAGAATGACTTTCCTGCCTCCCCAATCCGCGCGGGTGCGCCATTTCCCCGGGTCCGAATTTGCTATCGAAGGCGCCGGCGCGGTTCCGTACGTCACCGTGAATTCCTTTGCCCGGTATAGCGGAAAAGATTTGCGCGCGAGTTTGCGCTCGCTATCGGCGGTGAACAGAACGCCTTGCGCATTGCTGAGAACGTGACGTTCCACCAACATCCAATAGAGAAGCTTCTTTGTGTACTTCAGCGGACGACCGACGTTAAACCACGGATCGAGCATGCCGTGCGGTATCACGTAATAAGGAACGCCCTGCGAGCGCAGTGCGATCATCGCCGCCGCGCTGTGAAACTGCCAGATGCCGTCCACGACGATCGCATCATATTGCCTGCCGTGCTGCATCAGCCACCGCACCAGACGAAAGCTGAATGAATACTTGCCTGCATGGTGTCCCAGACGGATGACACTGTCGAACGCCGCGTCATCGGACTTATCCGGATGCGCCGAAGAGTCGAGGCAGACGACATCCACGGCGTGCCCGCAACGCCGGATTTCGGCCGCGATTCTCTTGATGGCCTCGGCCGGCCCGCCAGACCGGGCCTCGATCGTCGGAATGATGTGGAGCGTTTTCAATGAAAATCCTCCGATGAACCATGACGCGTGCGCGAGCCGCGTGAACGCGCAAGACAGCTTCATGGCGGTTGCCACGGGGCGTCACGACCCGCGCTCGAATCGCAATCGTAGTGGCTCGTCTGACGCCGCCCGTTCACTTGGCGGAAATCATCAAGCTTTTGGCCGGCTGTCCGCGCGCGCAATGCATGATCCGATCGAGCCGCCACGCTCATCGTTCAGCCAACGTCTTGCCGAGTTCCGTCAGAACGAGCTGGTCCATATCACACGGGCTACCGTTGGACAAACGTGAAATCGCTGTCAGCGTCTACCTGTGCATCCTTTTCCGGGGGCTGAGAATATGCTGTTCAACAGAGTCGCTTCAAATCCCGAATACGACAGTAGTCTTGCAGAGCCGGGCCCCGCCCACCACGGCGCCGGCGAGCACGGGCAAGCGAACGACGTGGATCGCGTGGTTGACCGCTTTCGGGTTCGGCCGATCCGGATCGTGGTGCTTCTCGAGCAGGACAATTCGACGGGCGGAGGATTTCAGCAGGCAATAAACGCCGCGCTGCTGTTCAGGCGTCTGCCGCCTGAGCTCTGCGACGTAACCTTCGTCACGACGCGGCAATCGGCAATCGAGGAATTGCAGAGGAGCGGCCTCGACGCACATTACCTTCCGGTTCGAAAATGGCAACGCGCGCTCGCCCGCTTTGAGGTGCTGTGGCGGCAGCTCAGTGTGTCCCGCCCGCTCATGGGAAACCTCCACTCCAGCTGGCTGGACCGGTCGCTGCGGGATATGGGCGCCGATCTCGTCTATTTCACGTGCCCGTCCTATCTTGCGCTCGTGACCACGCAGTTCAGCTATCTCTTCACTGTCTGGGACCTTTCGCACCGGGACGACCCGGACTTTCCCGAGGTGCGTGCCAACGGCGAGTTCGAGCGTCGTGAACAGATCTATCAACATGCGTTAAAGAAGGCGACAGGCATCGTCGTCGATTCGCAGGCGGGGCGCGATAACGTGGTCCGGCGCTATGGCATCGATGAGGAACGCGTGCATGTGATTCCCTTCTGTCCCGCCGTCGGCACGATGCTATCGGAGGAAGAGTTGTCCCGGCCCGAGCGCTTCATCGACGTCAAACTCAAATATGACCTGGCCTGCGACTACATCTACTATCCCGCGCAGTTCTGGCCGCACAAGAACCACGTGTACATCTTGCGCGGACTCCGCCGTCTGGAAGACCGCTTCGGGATCAAGGCCGGTGCCATCTTCTCGGGACGCGACTTCGGCAATCTGGCTTACGTTCGTTCCGTCGCCTCGGACCTCGGGCTGACCGACAGGGTCCGCTTTGCCGGCTTCGTGCCCGACGGCGAAGTGCCCTGCCTCTATCGCCAGTCGATCGCCCTCGTCATGCCCACTTATTTCGGTCCGACGAACCTGCCGCCCTACGAGGCGTTTCAGCTCGGTGTCCCGGTTCTGTATTCCGATCTCGTGAACCTGCGCGACCAGGTCGGCGACGCGGGCCTTCTCGTCGACCTGCTGAGACCGGACACGATGGCCGACGCGCTTCGAAGACTCATCACGGATGTCGAACTGAGGAATACGCTCGTCGAGCGAGGCAAGCGGCGTATCGAATCACTCACGGACGAGCAGCGGCTCTCGACACTCAGAGGCGCACTGGAAGCATTCCAGGCACGGCGCATGTGCTGGGCGCCCTCCACGCAGACTTCTCGCAACCGCAATTCCTGAACCCAACGGGAACTCTAAATGGCCTCGGAACTCTTTCGCGACGAGCATGTGTCGCCGCCTGAAACTCCTCCGCACGACATCGAGCGCGATCGCGAACCTGGCGGCGTCATCGATCTGAGTCGCGCCGACCAGGGCAACTATGTAAAGGTCCGTTCGACGTTGATCGAGACGCTATGGTTCATCGCCGAAGCCACCATCATCAGTAACAAGCTCGTGCCGTTCTCGGCTCTGCGCGTGGCGTTGTTGCGGCTCTTTGGCGCGAAGATCGGCGTGGGTTGCCGGTTCCTGCACGCTGTGCATGTCAAAGCGCCCTGGAATCTCGTGGTCGGCGATCACTCCTGGTTCGGCGCCGATGCGTGGATCTATAACCAGGCGCCCATTCGGATCGGCTCGAATGTCTGCATCTCGCAAAGGACTTTCCTGACGACCGGCTCACATGAGATGAGCACGACGATGAACCTGCGCGTCGCGCCGATCGTCATCGAAGACGGCGTGTGGATCACGGCGAACTGCGTCGTGCAGATGGGCGTGACGATCGGCCGTTCCACCGTGGTCACGCCGCTGTCCGTCGTGCATCGTTCGCTCGCGCCTGAGGGCGTCTATGGTGGCAATCCATGCCGATTCATTCGCAAGCGCTTCGACTGAAGAAAGGCAGCCTCAGGGGTTCACTGCACGCCCCGCTCCGAAAATTGGGAGTATCAGCTTACCTTACTCAAGGTATCGAAAAGCGAATCAGCGGTTAGCAACTGCTTTACATAGGCAGCTTGATTACTACACTTGGTTGTTGTGGCGACGGCCGGTCTTGCCGTGTTCGTAGCCGCTACTGAGCAATGATGAGACGGAATGCATCGTTGTATGTTCTCGGGCGCCTTATCTTGCTGAATTGGAGGAACCAATCATGCAAACTGTTCTAAGACGATATTCCGGAAAGGGCGCGACAGAATTGTTTGATTTGCTCGAGAAGCATAACGCTGAGGTCGAAGAATGGATGGGTGGTGTCAAAGGCTTGGTCACATACACGCTCGTGCGCACCGGCGAGGGCGGATTTTCCGTGACTGTGTGTCGGGACAAGGCGGGTATTGATGAGAGCGTGCAAAAAGCGAAGGAGTGGATCGCGAAGAATGCGGGAAGCATTGGAGCGGCCGCGCCGGACGTGACGGAGGGTGCGGTCATTGCTCATTTGAACAAGTCTTAGTTCTGACGCTTACGACGCACGCGCCAGATGGCTGCATGGGCGTGCGTCGCTCATGGCGTCGAGAGAATCAACCGGTTTGAATCACTCATCGCCTTTATCGAGTCGTCTTGTTCGCCAGGCGCAGGAACATCGCTCTCATTCGTAAGTCATCACCGCTGTCGCATTGAGCACGACCGGACCTGTCAACGCGCTGAACACTGATCCCAGCATCAAGCCCCGATAGGTATAAGAAATTCGAACCGTGAGTGTATTTCCCGGACTGGTCCCGCTTGCATTGTTCACGGTAACGCTTGGTGAATTGCCTGCGTTCCCGAAACTGAGAAGCTCATTGCAATTGGCGCTAGCGACCGCGGAAATCTGGGTCGCAGAGAGCGCAGGCACCGCCACCATCGTCCCGGCTCTGGCTGCCGCGCGCGCTGCGGCGGCAAGCGCTGCCTTGTCGTAAATCATCAAGCCGACATCGACGATGCCAACTAGCACCATGAGCAAAAACGGAAGCAGGATGGCGAATTCCAGCGCGACACTGCCCGCTTGTGTGGCAGACCGCCGTCCACCTCTCCGGATTTGCAAGTGACTGGAACGGTCCTCATTTCTTCGCATATTTTTTTTGATAACTTTGGCGCGCTCGACACAACGTTCTGGGAGCGTGAATGTATCGCGTAGAAAATTATGAAATGCTTAAGGATTGCGATCCAGCCAGCTGAAATGACCGCAGTACATGTTGTTTTAGAAGTTACAGTTTTAAAGCTCACGGTTACAATCGTCGGACGATTTCAAAGCTAAGCTTCCGCCCACCTCGAATAAAAAAACAAAGGGTGCGAAGATGACTAGAAAAATTTGGAAAGCGCTGGTTCTTGCAGCGCTGCTGCCTTTGGCGCTCGCGGCTTGCGGCGGAGGCGGGAGTGATGGCGCTTCTAGCACGCCGTCCGGCACGCTGCACGTCGCGATAACGGACGCGCCGTCTTGCGGTTTCGATCACGTCTACGTGACCGTTTCAAAGGTGCGCGTCAATGCGAGCGCACAGGCGGGCGACAACGACGCGGGTTGGACTACAGTCGCCTTGCCCGCGCCGCAGAAGATCGATCTGCTGTCATTGACCAACGGCGTGCTCGCCGATCTCGGCCAAAGCGCGCTGCCCGCCGGCGAATACCAGCAGGTTCGCCTGGTGCTCGCCTCGAACGCAGGCAACACGATTGCCAATTCCGTGGTGCCCTCCGGCGGCACCGAGCAGCCGCTCGATACCCCGAGCGCGACGCAGAGCGGCTACAAGATCATCCAGCCCTTCACTGTTCAACCAAACACGCTGGTCGACCTCGTGCTCGACTTCAACGCGTGCAAGTCGGTCGTCACGCGCGGCAACGGCTCCTACGCCCTCAAGCCGGTCGTGACAGCAACGCCGACGACCGTGAGCGGGCAAATCGCGGGTTATGTCGCGCGCGCGCAGGCAGGCGCCACCGTCTATGCCGAGCAGGGCGGGAAGGTCGTCAAGGGCACCCTCGCCGACAGCACCGGCAAATTCGTGCTGTCGCCGCTCATTCAAAGCTCCACACAAGGCAACTACGATGTAGTCATCGTCCAGAACAACGTCGCCACCGGTGTCATACGGTCCGTGCCGGTCGTCGTCAACACGAGCACGGCTGTGTCCACCTCTGACGCACCCATCGCGCTGCCTTCGTCGTCGATGAGTACGGTAAGCGGGAAGGTGACGCCGACCGCCGATGCCCTCGTCCGTGCGTTGCAGCCGGTCAATGCGGCCGCGTTCGAGATCGGCTCCATCAACGCGAATCTCGACACGGGCGTCTACGCGCTATCGTTGCCGGCCGCTGCGCCCATCGTCAGCACCTACTCTGCTGCGCTGCCTCTGAGCTTCGCCGCCGCACCGGCCGCAGCCGGCCAATACACGCTCGAGGCAGACGCCGCATCGGGCGCCACGCAATCGACGGGTGTCACCGCGACAACCGGTCAGGCCAACGTGAATTTCAACTTCTAACGCATCCAACGTGGCGGCGATGAACCGCCAGGCCCCCTTCAACCAGGAGAACATGATGAAGAGAGTCGCAGCCCTCGCTGCGCTGTTGATCGCCGCCGGCGTCACAAGCGCATGCGCCGTGTACGTTCCCGACCCCGCACCTGTTGCAGTCAAGCCGCAAGGCGGTGTCGGCAATGGCTTTTGCCCGCCCGGTCAAGGCAAGAAAGGCAACTGTTGAGCGATGACCGATCTGCGACTAGCTCGCAAAAAAAGCCCGCATGACAAAGAACAGCTCGCTCGGCTCGCGCCGATCGGGCTGTTTTCTTGCGTGGCGCGCTTCAGGGCCAACGATGCCGGTTTAGCTGGACCGGGACGTGGGACGCCCCAAGAATGGAACTCGGGCGCCGCCCATTGTGGGTTGTCAGCGCGCCAGCCGGGGCGGGACGTATGCGCCATAGTAAGGTCCGACCTGACCGGCAGACGCCGTGATCTTGTAGCCGGCGATGAAGTGGCCCTCGATGTACTTGCCGCTTCCGCCCGTCGCATTGTCAATGTGGAAAGCTGCGAAGGCGATGACGGGCTGACTCGACGTCGTGGCCTGTTCGACCACCGGCACCAGTACATCAATGTTGGATGGCACGTTGGCGTAGATGGAAGTCTTTACGCCCGGCTCGATCCAGATCGCATCCCCGATGCTCAGCCCGGTCGGATTGCCGCCGCTGATCAGTCCCCGCACCGTCGTGACATCGTTGTTATCGGTCTGGAACGAAGTCCACTGACCGGCTTCGCAGCCGCGGTAGGTCGCGCCATTGCCGATCTGGATTGTGAAGGGCTTGCCCGTAGCGGGATCGATTGCGGGCGTACCCGACTGGACGTTCCAGTACTGGCTGTAAATGCACTTGCCGATCGCGACTGGAAAAAGCCCGCCGGGGGCGACATAGCCGGGTGCCGCCACGATGGCTACCGCCGTCGCGCTCGCCGGTCCACTGCCGACGCCGAATAGCTTGGCAAACCAGAAACCAATAGCGCCGCCGTTGAGTCCCGCGGCTCGGGACACGATAACCTGCACGGCGGGGGCGTCGTAGGCGCCCGGTGTGATGTTCGTCGCCTTGAGGCCGGATGACGCGTTTGCAAGATTCCAGAACCCGGTCTGCACCGATGCATTCTTTAGAGTGACGCCATCTGACGAATTCAGGCTCACCGCAGTCGCAGCCGATGCGCTGGCGGAACTCCAGTTCGGGGTCGAACCGCCGGCCAGCAGCGTGCCAGCGCCCGTCAGCGCGGAAGCGTCGGCCGCTGTTTGCAGTTCGGTCCTTGCCAGAAAGACATGCCCCAGATCGACCGCGAAAGCACCGAAGGCGAGCGCTGCAATCAATGCGAAAGGCATGGTGATCGCCATCGCACCACGCTGACGCTCAAGAGATGAGGCAGTCACTCGGAGTCTGACAGCGGACATTTCCATGATGTGTCGTCGGCAGTAGAAGATGAGATCGGCGGTGCCTTGCAGACGTGCGATCGGTAAGGAACAACTACGACCGAAGTCGACGAAACTTTAGGATGGTCCGAAAATTTGCGAAGCTCGCGCCATGTCGTATCGCTCTTGCGTGGTCCTTGCAATATCAGCGATAGCGGCTAAAGCTCGCTCGGAGTTCCTGCGTGAAGGCTTGCGGCTGCTCCCACGCTGCGAAGTGACCGCCCTTTCGAAGGACGTTGTATCGAATCAGCTTCGGACAAGCCTTTTCCGTCCAGCTTTTCGAAGCGGCGTAGATCTCATCGGGTATGCGCGCGATCTCCGATGATCTGGCCGAGCTATCACGAGGTATGCGTGGCGCCGCTCGAAAGCTGCTCGATGGTTGGCGCACGCAGGCTCGTACGATGCTACGCCGGACGTTGACCGGATGCCCCCTTCACGCGCGTGCGCTTCGCCGGCGCGACGACATCAGCCAGCAACTCTTCATGCAGTCCGCGCAACACCTCGACGAATGCCGACGCCAGCCGCTCACGCGGCCTGTGCGGAGGAAACAGCAGATAGGTGGGAAAGCGCGTCGCCGGCAGAAACGGACGGATGGCGGTATCCGGTCCCCTGTAGTCGCGCGCGACGATCGGATGCGCGAGCGTCACGCCCATGCCGTGCCGCACCATCTCGCAGCACATCGCCGTATACTGCGCCTCGATGGCGAGCACACGCTTCACGCCCGCGCGCTGAAACACTTCGTCCATCAATGCGCGCGTGCCGTCGCCGTGACACAGCGAGATGAACGACTCGCCTTCCAGATCCTCCGGCCTGATCACGCGCTTCGCCGCGAGCCGATGCGCCGCCGGCATCACGCACACCGCGGCGACGCTCGACAACTGTTCCACTTCGCAATCCGACGCCTCGCTCACGTACACGGCGACACCCAGATCGCAGAACTGCGAAGCCGTCCAGTGGTTGACCGTGCCCGACGTGTTGACGTGCAGCGACACCGTGACTTCCGGATACAGCTCGACGAAACGCTTGATGGCGTGCGGCACGAGCGTGATGCCCGCCGAAGGCATCGCCGCGATGCGCAGACGCCCGCTGCCGAGATTGCGGATCTGCGCGGCCGCATTGGCCAGTCCCTGCAAGCCGACGAATGCACGTTCGACCTCGCGGAAAAAAGCGGTGCCCTCGCTCGTCGGAATCAGCCGCACGCCGCTGCGCTGAAATAACTGCAAGCCCGTTTCGCGCTCGAGTTGCGAGATGAGACGGCTCACGTTGGGCTGCGACGTGAAGAGCGCCTTGGCCGCGGCGGTCATCGATCCCGACACCATGACGGCGCGAAACGCCTCGATGTGCTTGAGATTCATTGCGTGTTTTCCCTATTCTCGCTGTCCCCAGTCCATATCAACCAGGTATGGGTTTGTATTTTATTCGTATTGGACGATATGAATCGCCCGCGCGACACTGCTTTCATCGACGGGCCCTCAGCCCGCGCCCCACGTACCGGAACACTGGAGATCATCGTCATGAGAAGCACGCTGCATCGCCGTCTGTCCTGCCTGTCCCGCACCGCTTTCGCCGGACTGTCGATTACCGGCGCGCTCGCCGTGCCGCTTCTGGCCCACGCTGAAACCACCCTCTATGTCGCCAATGTCGGCGGCTCGAACGAGCAGCTTTATCGGCAGAAGATCATTCCGCCGTTCGAGAAGGCGCACAACGTCAAGATCGTCTACGTCGCGGGCAATTCGAGCGACACGCTCGCCAAGCTGCAGGCGCAGAAGGGCCATCAGCAGATCAATGTCGCCGTGATGGACGACGGCCCCATGTATCAGGCGATGCAGATGAACCTGTGCGCGAAGCTCGACGATGCGCCCATCATGAAAGACGTCTATCCGCTCGCGAAGCTCGGGGAGACGTCGGTGGGCGTGGGCATGGTAGCGACCGGCATCGGCTACAACGAGGAAGCGTTCAAGAAAGCCGGGCTGCCGCCGCCCGATTCGTGGAAGGCGCTCACCGACAAGCGCATCAAGGGCAAGCTCGGCGTGCCGCCGATCACCAATACCTACGGCCTGCATACGCTCGTGATGCTGGCGCGCCTCTCCGGCGGCGGCGAGAAGAACATCGATCCGGGCTTCACCGAGATGACGAAGCAGGTTGCGCCCAACGTGCTCTCCTGGGCGCCGACGCCCGGCGAGATGGACGGCCAGATGCAGTCCGGCGACGTCATCCTCGCGCCCTACGGCAGCGGCCGCGCCGTCGCATTGCAGAACACCGGCTTTCCGCTCAAGTTCATCTACCCGAAGGAAGGCGCGGTCGCGTTGCAGGTGGCGGCGTGCGTCGTGGCGGAGAATGCGCAGCCGCAGTTGTCGCAACAGTTCGTGCAGTACCTGCTCACGCCTGAAGTGCAGACCTTGCAGGCGCAGAACATCGGCCTCGGTCCCGTCAACAAGACGGTGAAGCTCACACCCGATGTCGCCGCCCGCGTGCCGTACGGTCCCGACCAGATCAGCAAGCTCACCGCGATGGACTGGGCCACGATCAACCAGCATCGCACCGAATGGACCGAGCGCTGGAATCGTTCGGTCGAGCGCTGATTCGCGGCCCGGCATCCGTTGACGTGACGAAGGAGCAAGGCGCATGGCCTTTCTGACTCTGCAAGGCATTTCGAAACGCTACGGCGATTTCACGGCGATCGAACGGCTCGATCTTTCGGTCGAGCGCGGCGAGCTGTTGTCGCTGCTCGGCCCGTCCGGCTGCGGCAAGACCACCACGCTGCAAATGGTCGCGGGCTTCGTCACGCCGACCACCGGCCGCATCCTGCTCGATGGCCGCGACATCACGAACGAGCGCCCGGAAAAGCGCGGCATCGGCGTGGTGTTTCAGAGCTACGCGCTCTTCCCGCATATGACGGTGGCGGGCAACGTCGGCTTCGGGCTGGAGATGCGCAAGGTGAAGCGCAAGGAACGCGAAGAGCGCGTCGAGGAAGCGCTCGCGCTCGTGCGCCTGAAGGGGCTCGGGCATCGCTTTCCGAAGGAACTGTCGGGCGGCCAGCGCCAGCGCGTCGCGATCGCGCGCGCCATCGCGATGCAGCCCGAGCTGCTGCTGCTCGACGAACCGATGTCCAACCTCGACGCCAAGTTGCGCGAGGAAATGCATATCGAACTGCGCGCCATCCAGAAGCGCCTCGGCATCACGACGATCCTCGTCACGCACGATCAGGTGGAAGCCATGACCATGAGCGACCGCATCGCGGTGATGCATCGCGGGGCCATTGCACAGCTTTCCACACCTTACGACGCCTACGAGCGCCCCGCCACGCAGTTCACCTCGACCTTCCTCGGCCGCACCAACGCGTTCGCCGGCGAAGTGTTGCAGCGCAATCCGCGCTGCGCGATCGTCGATGTCGCCGGCACGACGCTGCACGTGCCGCACGAAGGCCGTCACGTCGATGGCGCCGTGAACGTCTATATCCGCCCGGAGAAGGTCCACCTTGCGAACGGCAATGGGGCGAACGCCCGCGTGCGCGGCCGCATCGCGACGCGTGTTTTCGTCGGCAATCAATGGCTGCTCGAAGTCGAAACCGGGCTCGGCAAGCTGCGTGTCGCACAGCCGAATCATGGCGCGCCGCCGCCCGAGGAAGGCGACGAAGTGGGCCTCGACTGGACCGATGACGATCTGCGCGTGCTCACGCAGGATATCCGGGAGAACGCGAATGGCCACGCTTGACGACGCCCGTCCCGGCGCCGCGCCGTGGCTGTTGTCGGGGCCCGCGCTGCTGCTGTTCATCGGCTTGTTGCTGGTGCCGCTGCTGCTCACGCTGCTGCTGTCGTTTCGCGTGTTCAGCGACACGGCCGGCGTGTTGCCGAGCTTCACGCTCGGAAACTACTGGGAAGTGGTGAGCGACCCGTACTACGGCACCATCTTCCTGCGCACCGCCGGCCTCGCCTTCGCGGTCACGCTGTTGTCCATCGTGCTGGGCGTGCCGGAAACCATCGTGCTCGCGCGCATGAAGCGGCCGTGGCAATCGCTGTGTCTGTTGATCGTGCTCGGCCCGCTGCTCATTTCGGTGGTCGTGCGCACGCTCGGCTGGCAGATCCTGCTCGGTAACAACGGCGTCCTGAACAACGTGCTGCAGGCGCTACACATCACGGACGAGCCGGTGCGCCTCGTCTTCACGATGACCGGGGTCATCATCGCGCTGACACACGTGCTCGTGCCCTTCATGGTGATGTCGGTCTGGGCGACGATGCAAAAGCTCGACCCGCAAATGGAATGGGCCGGCCGCTCGCTCGGCGGCTCGCCGCTCGCGGTGTTTCGCCGCGTGATCCTGCCGCAGATCATGCCGGGCGTGCTCTCGGGGTCGATCATCGTATTCGCGCTGTCGGCTTCCGCGTTCGCGACACCGGCGCTGATCGGCGGACGACGCTTGAAAGTGGTCGCGACCGCCGCCTACGACGAATTCCTCGGCACGCTCAACTGGCCGCTCGGCGCGAGCATCGCGGTGTTGCTGCTGATTGCGAACGTCGCGATCGTGATGGGCTGCAGCCGCCTCGCGGAACGCCGCTTCCGGCACATTTTCGATTGAGCGGAGAACGAACATGAAAGAAAACGGCTGGCTCGGGCTCACTTTCAACGCCTGCTTCCTGACCTTCATTCTCGCGCCGCTGGTCGTGGTGATGCTCGTGGCTTTCACCGACAAGGGCTTCATTTCGATGCCCTTCGACGGCGCGTCGCTGCGCTGGTTCCGCGCGATCGTCGAGAACGGCGACATCGTCTCTGCGTTCTGGCTGTCGGTCCGTCTTGCCTTCGCCGCGGCCACCATCGGCGTGCTGCTCGCGGTGCCCGCCGCGCTCGCCATCGCGCGCTACCGCTTTCCCGGCCGCGCCGCGCTCACGAGCTTCTTCCTTTCGCCGATGATGATTCCGGCCGTCGTGCTCGGCATCGCGTTTTTGCGCTTCCTGTCGCTGCTGCATCTGTCCGGCTCGTTCTGGTCGCTCGTCGCGGCGCACGTGATCATCGTGCTGCCGTATGCGCTGCGGCTCGCGCTGTCGTCGGCAGTCGGCCTCGATCGCGATGCCGAGCGCGCGGCGCTCTCGTGCGGCGCGAGCCGCTTCACCGCGTTTCGCCGCGTCGTCCTGCCGATGATCCGCACCGGCGTCGCGGGCGGATGGGTGCTGTCGTTCATCCAGAGCTTCGACGAGCTGACGATGACGATCTTCGTCGCGACGCCCGGCACCACCACCTTGCCCGTCGCCATGTACAACCAGATCGCGCAGACGATCGATCCGCTGGTCGCATCGGTGTCGGCGGTGCTGATCGTCGGCACCGTGTTGCTGATGATGCTGCTCGACCGCATGGTCGGGCTGGATCGCATTCTGATCGGAGAAGCCCGATGACCCTTTCAAGTTCCGCCAGCCCCGACGTGCTCGTGCTCGGCGGCGGCCTCGTCGGCTCGGCCGTCGCTTACGGACTCGCCCGCGAAGGCGCGCGCGTGACGGTGCTCGACGAGGACGACGGCGGCTTTCGCGCTTCGCGCGGCAATTTCGGCCTCGTGTGGATTCAGGGCAAAGGCTACGGCCTCTCGCCTTACGCGCGCTGGTCGCGCTCGTCGGCCGTGCGCTGGCCCGGTTTCGCCGATGCGTTGCTCGCGGAAACGGGCATCGACGTGGCCTTGCGTCAGCCGGGCGGCTTTCACTTCTGCTTCAACGAAGCGGAACTCGCCGATCGCGAGAAACGCCTTTCGACGCTCAATGCCGAGCTTGGCGACTACCCGTATCAGATGCTCGACGCCGCCGAAGTGCGCGAGCGGATTGCGCAGGTCGGGCCGGCCGTGATCGGCGCGAGCTATACGCCGATGGACGGTCACGTGAATCCGCTCAAGCTGCTGCGCGGCCTGCATGCCGCGATGCAGACACGCGGCGTGCGGCTCGTTCCGGGCGAGCGCGCGGAGCGCATCGTGCCGGACGCGAACGGCTTCACGGTCCACGCGAGGCGCGGGACATATCGCGCGGCCCGCGTGGTGCTGGCCGCCGGCCTCGGCAATCGCGCGCTCGCGCCGTTCGTCGGGCTGAATGCGCCCGTCGCGCCCAATCGCGGCCAGGTGCTGGTGACCGAGCGCGTCGCGCCGTTTCTCCACTATCCGACCCTCAACGTGCGCCAGACCGACGAAGGCAGCGTGCAGTTCGGCGATTCGATGGAAGAAGTCGGCCTCAACGATTTCACGACGACGCACGTGCTCTCCGACATCGCCCGGCGCGGCGTGCGTGCCTTCCCGATGCTGAAGGACGTGCGCCTCGTGCGCATGTGGGCCGCGCTGCGCGTCTACAGCCCCGACGGTTTTCCGATCTACGACCGCTCGCAGACGCATCCGGGTGCGTTCGTCGTCACCTGCCACAGCGGCGTGACGCTCGCGGCCGCGCATGCGCTGCGCGTGGCGCCGTGGATTTCGGGCGCGCCGATGCCCGACGAACTGCCCAGCTTCTCCGCGCGCCGCTTTGAAAACGCCGCGGAACTGACTCCCGCTCACTGAATTCGCCATGACTTCCCAGACGATCCATACGCTCTTCAAACCGCTGCCGGGCGAGCAAGGCGCCGCAGCCATCGAAATCTGGTTCAACGACCGACCGCTCACCGTGGCCGCGGGCCGCTCCGTCGCGGCGGCGCTCTTCGCGGCGGGCATCTCGCGCTTTCGTGCGACGCCCGTCTCCGGTGCGCCACGCGCACCCTACTGCATGATGGGCGCGTGCTTCGAATGCCTCGTCGAAATCGACGGCGTGCCGAGCCGCCAGAGCTGCATGGTCGACGTGAAAGCCGGCATGCGCGTGCGTTCGCAGGAAGGCGCACGCGATCTGCCGCCCGCGGCGCCCATCGACGCCTCGCTGGAGAACGCGCATGGCCGCTGATTTCGCTTCGGAAGCCGTCGATGTCGTCGTGATCGGCGCCGGTCCCGCCGGCATGAGCGCCGCGACACGCGCCGCCCGCGCGGGCCTGAAAACGGTGCTGATCGACGAGCAGGACGCCGTCGGCGGACAGATTTATCGGGCGATCGGCAAGGCGGACGCGCGCCGCAAGGAGATTCTCGGGCCGGACTACGCGGCGGGCGCCGCCATCGCGGAAGCATTCGCCGCATCCGGCGCGCGTCACCTCACGAACGCGAGCGTCTGGCAGGTCACGCGCGAGCGCGGCGTCAATTTCCTGAAAGACGGCAAGATCGGCTCCTTCGACGCACAGCGCGTGATTCTGGCGAGCGGCGCGCTCGAGCGCCCCTTCCCGATTCCCGGCTGGACGCTGCCCGGCGTGCTGACCGCGGGCGCGGCGCAGATCCTTTTGAAGAGCGCGGGCGAAGTGCCCGCCGCGCCGCCGGTTCTCGCGGGCTGCGGCCCGCTCCTGTATCTGCTCGGCTGGCAATACGTGCGCGCCGGCGTGCCGATCCGCGCGCTCGTCGATACCACGCGCCACGAAGACCGCTGGCGCGCGAAGCGCCACCTGCTCTCGGCGCTGCGCGCGTGGCCGTTTCTCTCGAAGGGCCTGCAACTGATCCGTACGCTGCGCGAGGCGGGCGTGCCGATCTTCGAAGCAGCCGACGATCTGCGCGTGGAATCGCGCCTCGGCGCGGATCGGGTCGAACATGCGGCGGCGCTCAGTTTCACGACGCAGGGCACGGCGCACCGCATCGAGGCGGACGTGATACTGCTGCATCAGGGCGTCGTGCCGAATACGCAGTTCACGCAGGCGTTGCGCGCGTCGCATCGCTGGGACGACGCCCAGCTGTGCTTCACGCCGAACGTCGATGCGTGGGGCGAGCTCGATGTACCCGGCATCTTCGTCGCGGGCGATGGCGCCGGCATCGGCGGCGCGCAGGCGGCGGCGCTGCAGGGCACGCTCGCGGGGCTCGCGGCGGCGGCGCAACTGGGCGCGGTCGAACGTGCGAAGCGCGATGCCGAAGCGGCCGGACTGCGCCGCGCGCTCGCGGATGTCACGCGCATCCGCCCGTTTCTCGACAGCCTGTATCGCCCGCGCGACGTCAACCGCATTCCGCGCAGCGAGACCATCGTGTGCCGCTGCGAGGAAGTCACGGCGGGCGAGTTGCGCAAGTTCGTCGAACTGGGTTGCGTGGGACCGAATCAGGCGAAATCGTTCGGACGGTGCGGCATGGGACCGTGCCAGGGCCGCATGTGCGGCCTCACGGTGACGGAAGTCATCGCCGATGCGCGCCAGGTGTCGCCCGCCGAAGTCGGCTATTACCGCATTCGTCCGCCGATCAAGCCGCTCACGCTCGGAGAACTCGCCGGTGAATGACGCAACCGAATCGCAGGAAGCGGACGTGCTCGTCATCGGCGGCGGGCTGCACGGCACGAGCAGCGCGTTTCACCTGGCGCGGCGCGGCGCGAAGGTGATCGTGCTCGAAGCCGATTACGTCGCGCGTCATTCGTCGGGCGTCAATGCGGGCGGCGTGCGCACGCTCGGGCGCCCCGTGCCGGAGATTCCGCTCGCGCTGATGTCGCGCGAGATATGGCACGGCATGACCGATCTGATCGGCGAGGACGGCGGCTTCGTTGCCTCCGGCCAGTTGAAGATCGCCGAAACCGATGACGAACTCGAAGCGTGCCGCGCGCGCGTCGCGCTGCTCGAATCGCACGGCTTCACGCATGAGAAAGTAATCGACCGCGAAACCGTGCTCGAACTCGAACCCGCACTCGCGCGGCACGTCACGGGCGGCATCTGGGTCGAGCGCGACGGCTACGCGCTGCCGTTCAGAACCACGACCGCCTTTCGCCTCGCCGCGCAGAAGCTCGGCGTGCGCTTTCTGGAAGGCACGCCCGCGCGCCGCATCGAGCAGCGCGGTGCGCGCTGGCTCGCGCACACGCCGCGCGGCACCTTCAGCGCGGAAAAGCTGCTCGTCACGGCGGGCGCCTGGTCCGGCGAGCTTGCGAAACAAGTGGGCGAACCGGTCCCGGTGCATCCCGAAGGCCTGATGCTGATGGTCACGCATCGCGTCGCGCCGTTCTGCCGCGCGACGCTCGGCGCGACCGGCCGGCCGCTCTCGTTCAAGCAATTCGACAACGGCACCGTGGTGATCGGCGGCAAGCTGATCGGCATTGCGGATCTCGCACATCGTCACGGCGAAGTGGATTTCATCCGTCTCGTGAAGAGCGCGCGCACCGTGACGGAGCTCTTTCCGCATCTGCGCCATCTCGGGGTGAATCGCGCATGGGCCGGTGTCGAGGCCTTTACGGAAGACGAACTGCCGGTGATCTCGGCAAGCCGCCGGGCGTCGAATCTCTACTACTCGTTCGGCTATTGCGGCAGCGGTTTTCAGCTCGGGCCGGGCTGCGGCAAGCTCGTGTCGGAACTGATGGTCGACGGCGCGCCGTCGATTTCGATCGATGCCTTCGCCATCGATCGCTTCGGCCTCGACACCGCATCGTCGGATGTCGGCGGCTCGCAACTCGTCACTCACTGAACCCGTTTTCTTCTTGCCGCGCGCGGACCGGTCGGCCCGTGCGGCGCTTTCATTCCTTTATCGGAGAGATTTTCATGAGCGATATCGTTCGCATCGACACCAATCAGCGCATGAGCCGCGTCGTCAAGGCGGCGGGCCTCGTCTTCATCGGCGGGCAGACCTGCGCCGATCCGACGCCCGATGTGAAGCTGCAAACCGCGAAAGTGCTGGAGAAGATCGACGGCTTTCTGGAGAAAGCCGGCATCGACAAGACGCGCCTCGTATCCGCGCAAGTGTGGCTCGCGGATATCACGCGCGATTTCGCCGGCATGAACGAAGTCTGGGATGCGTGGGTGCCGCAAGGCTGCGCGCCGACGCGCGCGACCGTCGAAGCGAGACTTGCAGCGCCTCATCTGCTGGTCGAGATTGCGGTGGTTGCGCTTGCGTAACGAGTGAAAACGCGGCGCTTCGAAATCGAAGCGCCGCGCGGACGGACGTGAGGCGCAGCGCCTGCGTGCGCTGCGTGGAATGTGATCCGCTTACTTCGCGCCCAGCAGATGCGGCAGGAACTGCGGAATATGCGGGAAGAAGATGATCAGCAACAAGTCGATCACCAGCGCCAGGATGAACGGCAGGATCGCGCGTGTTGCCTTCTCCACCGATACGCCGCCGATCGACGCGGCCGTGAACAGACAGAAGCCGATCGGCGGCAGATTGATGCCGATGGCCGAGTTGATCAGCACGATCACGCCGAACACGATCGGGTCGATATGCATCTGCACGACGAGCGGCAGAAACACAGGAATCACCACCGCGATGCTCGAGATCGTTTCGAGCACGGTATGCGCCGCGATCAGGAACAGGTTGATCAGGATCAGCAACACGATTGCGCTCGTCGTGATTGCAAGAAAACTGTTCGCCACGTGGAGCGGAATCTGCGCCTCGATCAGATAGCGCCCGAGCACGAACGCCAGCCCGAGCAGGAACGACACGCGCGTGGTGTTCACCGAGGTGCGCACCAGAATGTCCTTGAAATGCGAGAGCTTGAGCGTACGGAAGATGAACGCGCTCACGAGCGTCACATAGACCGCCGCGACCACACCCGCCTCGACGGGCGTGAAGATGCCGCCGAGAATCCCGCCCAGAATGATGACCGGCGTGAGCAGCGCCCAGAAAGCCTCGCGGAAGGTCGTCCACAGCTTGCGCCCATCGAACGGCTCGACTGCGCTGTAGTCGTTCCTGACGGCGGTCACGTAATTGACGATCATGAACGACGCCACGACGAGCAGCATCGGAATGATGCCGGCGATGAACATCGTGCCGACCGAAACGTTGGCCGTGTACGCATAGACGAGCATGCTCATCGACACCGGTGAAAGCAGCCCGAGCGAGCCCGCCGCCGATTGCAGCGCCACCGCGAACGCGCGGTTATAGCCTTTCTTCACCATCCCCGGAATCATCACCGAGCCGATCGCGGCTGTGTCCGCCGTGGCCGAGCCGGAGAGGTCCGCGAAGAACATGCTCGCGACGATCGTCACCTGACCGATCCCGCCGCGCATGAAGCCCACGAGTGCCTGCGAGAACTCGATGATGCGCTTCGACACGCCGCCCGAGTCCATGATCGCGCCCGTCAGCATGAAAAACGGAATGGCGAGCAGACCGACGTTGTTCAGGTTCGAGAACAACTGCTGCGGAATCACGAGCAGCGGCGTGCCGTTGATCGACAGCGCGAGCGTCGCCGCAATGCCGATGCAGATGGCCACCGGCACGCCGAGCCCGAGCAGTCCTGCTCCAAAAGCGATTGCCCACATGATGTTTATCCTAGAGATGTTCCGACACGCCCTCGACCAGCGTGGCGTCTGTCTGCGCCTGCGGCGCGAGATGCGAGACGACGATGCGCACCAGCGAGTGAAACGCGAGCAGCGCTCCGCACACGGGAATCGAGAGATACGGATAGACCATCGAGATCGGAATCGACGCGGCGGTTTCGGTGCCCATCAGCGCCAGCATGTCGGTGCCGTACAGCATGAACACCGCGCCGAGCGCGAGAATCGCGCAATCCGTGAAGTCCTTGAGCAACGGCGCGAACGCGGCCGGCACGCGATCGGCCAGCACGCGCACTTCCGGATGCGCGCGCAGCTTCACGCCCGCTGCCGCGCCGAGGCACGTGAGCCATACGAACAGATAGGCCGAGACCTCGTCGGACCACGACAGCGAATCGTGCAGCACGAAGCGGAAGATCACGCCGAGGCCGGCCACGATCACCGCCCCGAGCAGCAGGCAGCTACAGACGAACAGATTGATCTTCAGCACGATGTCGTCGACCGACATCAAGCCGCGCGCGAGCTTTTCCATGCGTGTCATCTCCGATGCCGGGTTCGAGCCTCGACCGTCGTTCGCGTCCGTCATTTCGATGCGACCGCGGACGCTTGCCTCGCCGTGTTGATCTCCTGATAGAGCGCCGGGCCGTCCGGAATCTTCGCGACCAGTTCGTCGCGCGCGGCCTTGGTGGCTTGCGCCCACGGCGCGGTATCGACGACCGTCACCTGTATGCCCTTGGACTTCATCGTGGCGATCGCGTCGTCGTATTCGTGCTTGTATTCCTTCAGGTCGTAGTCCGCCGCAATCTTCGCCGATTCCTGGAACGCCTTCTGATCCGCGGGCGACAGCTTGTCCCATGACGCCTTGCTCATCGCGAGCACGACCGGCAGATAGTTCACGTGCGTCACATAGAAATGCTTGGCGATATCGGAGAACTTGTCCTGCACGAACTGCTCGGGCGAGGTGTCGGCGCCATCGACGAGACCTTGCGAGAGCGCGAGGAACAACTGGTTATAGGCGAGCGGCGTCGGATTCGCGCCCAGCGCCTTGTAGCCCGCGATATACCCGGGGCTCTGCATCACGCGCACCTTGAGGTCTTTCATATCGGCAAGCGAGGTGACGGGGCGCTTGGTCGTGAAGAGGTTGCGCTCGCCCACCGCGAGCCAGGTGAGTCCGATCATGTTCACCGGCTTCATCATGTCGAGATACTTGCGGCCGACCGGACCTTGCAGCACGCGATTGGCTTCGTCCATGCCGGAGAAAAGATACGGCATGTCGAAGATCTGCCATTGCTTGATGGTGTTGTCGATCGGCGCCTGCGCGGAAATCATCAGGTCCTGCGTGCCGGTGCGCAATGCCTGCGCCATCTGCACTTCGCCGCCGAGCTGCGACTGCGGAAACAACTGGATCTCGATGTGACCATGCGTGCGTGTCGCCACTTCCTTCGCGAACACCTGCGCCGTGAGCTGATAGTGATTGTCGGGCGCGAGCGTATGGCCGAGTTTCATCACGACCTTGTCCTGCGCGATCGCGCTGGACGATGCGGCCACGCACATCGCGGCGAGCGCTGCGCTCATCGCCAGGCGCAGCATGTTCTGCGCTTTGAAAAGCGAACTCATGTTGTCTCCTTGCTCGATATGGACACCGCCTCGCGTGTGACGTGCATCGCCCCGATGCTGACTGACGATGAACTTTCACAGGCCGGCGGGTTGAGGCAAGTATTTGTGATCGTGGCGATGATGCGTTAGGACCAGTCTTCGAATTTCTTGGACTTTTTAACGGTGCGCTCGCGCCTCGTGCGAAGCGCTGCAAAAAAGTCCAAAAGATCGCGCGAACCGTCCTACCGGTTCGCCGTGGCCTCTCTTTAAAGTGACTTCCATGCTGGCGGCACGGTGCCGGAACGCACCGTGTCACGTTCATCTCCACCGACAACGAAGACTCATCGACATGGCCAAACGTCCTCATATGGATTGCTATGCAATCGGCGACACCGCCGATTTCGCCAAGACCGTCTCCGAATACGACATCTACGGCTTTGCCGGCATCGTCGGCGATTTTTACGCCGTGCATCTCAACGAGGAATATGCAAAGAGCACGCGCTTCGAGAAGCGTATCGCGCAGGGCTGCCTGTCGGTCGGATTTCTGTCGACGGTGATGGGGTTGATGGCGCAGAAAGCGCCCAGCCCCGGCGCGGTTTCGTATCGCTATGACATCACCTTCAACGCACCGGTGTTCATCGGCGATACGGTTACCGCACGCCTGACGCTCGAGGACAAGGACGAGGAACGCAACGTGTGCGTGTTCGCCGCCGACGTGACCCGCCAGGACGGCGTGGTCGTCGCATCGGGCAAGACTTACCTGAAAGTGCTGTGAAGGCCATGGAGAACAACACGGACCCCGTCCTCGCCTCGCAGCACGGCACCTTGCGGCTCCTGACGCTCAATCGGGCCGACAAGCTCAACGCATTCACGCCCGAGATGCTGGCCGCGCTCACGGCCGCAATCGACGACGCCACGGCCGACGACGCCACGCGCGTGATCGCCGTCACCGGCCGCGGTGCGAAGGCATTCGCGGCCGGCAACGATATAGAACGGCTCGTCTCGCTCGATGGCGTCGCCGCCTATCGCGACATGGTCGCCGGTCAGCGCGCCTTGCTGCGCCTGCACGAGTGCGCGAAGCCGACCATCGCGATGGTCAACGGCTATGCGCTCGGCGGCGGCTTCGAGCTGGCGCTCGCGTGCGACTTCATCGTGGCATCGAATCATGCGAGCTTCGCGTTTCCGGAGATCACGCTCAACACGATGCCCGGCTGGGGCGGCACGCAACTCGCCGTCGCCAAGATGGGGCTCGCGTGCGCCAAGCGCTTCATCATGAGCGGCAGGCGTTTTTCCGCGGCGCAATGCGAGGCGTTCGGCTTCATCCATGAGCTTGCGGCCCCCGATGCGCTTTTCGATGCGGTGCAGTCCCTTGCTGCGACGCTGGCATCCTACGATCCGTTCGCAGTCGAGATGGCCAAACGCGCGTTGAATCGCGCGAGCGACATGCCGTTGTCGGCGGGACTCGATTTCGAAGCCGCGCAATACGCGGTCAACTTTTCGAGCGAAGGCGCGCGCGCCGGGCTGCGCCAATTCATGGAACAGAAGCTCACCCGGCGCACGGCGCGCCCCAACCCGGCACCGCTCACACCATGATGACAAGCCTGAAGCAGCCGCACTGGCTCGGCGAACAGCACGCGATGATCCGCGAAGCGGTGCGACGCTTCGCCGAAAAGGAAATCGCGCCGCAGTCGGAAACGCTCTGGGAACAGGAGGCGTTTCCCTACACGCTATGGCGTCAGGCTTGCGAACTCGGCTTCACGGGTTTGCCCTATCCCGAACAATTCGGCGGCGGCGGTGGCGACTGGCTGTCGTTCGTCATCGTGCTGGAGGAACTCGCGCGCGTGGATTGCGCCGTCGCCAATGCGCTGATGGCCAATGCGACGGTCGCGAGCCTGCTGACCAACTATGGCACGAGCGCTCAGAAAGAGCGCTTCCTGAAGCCCATCCTCGATGGCACGCAGATCGGGGCCATCGGCCTTTCCGAGCCGGACGCCGGATCGGATGCGGCCAACATCGCCACGCGCGCGCGTTTCGACGGCGAGCGCTGGGTCATCGATGGCGCGAAGACGTTCATCAGCAATTCGGGCACGGAGATAGGCGGCCCCACGGTGATCGCGGCGGTGACGGGCACGCGTCCCGATGGCCGCAAGGAGATTTCCAACTTCGTCGTGCCGCAGGGAACGCCGGGGTTCAGCAAGGGCCGCAAGCTGCGCAAGATCGGCTGGCGCGCTTCGATCACGCATGAGCTGTTCTTCGAGCAGTGCGCGATTCCCGCCGATCAACTGCTCGGCGAACGCGGCGCGGGCCTGCGTCAGACGCTCGCGCAGATCAGCACGGGCCGCATTCTCATCGGCGCGCTCGCGCTCGGCATCTTGCAAGGCTCGCTCGATCGTTCCATCGCATACATGAAGGAGCGTCGCGCGTTCGGGCGGCCCCTGGCCGAGTTTCAGGGACTGCAATTCAAGGTCGCCGACATCGCGACCCATGCGCATGCTGCACGCCTCATGCTCTACGACGCGGCCGCGCTCAAGGATGCGGGCGCGCCCTTCGATACGCAGGCGTCGCAGGCGAAGCTCTTCGCCTCGGAACACGCGATGACGGCGGCGCACCAGGCCTTGCAGATCCACGGCGGCTACGGCGTGATGGCCGAGTTTCCGGTCGCACGCGCGTTCGGCGATGCGAAGGTGCTCGAGATTGTCGAAGGAACGTCGGAAATACAACGCATGATCATCGCGCGCACGCTGCTCGCGTGAATTCGCGCTGAAACATCGAGGGGAGTGTTTATGCTGGAAGGCATCAAGGTACTGAGTTTCACGCACTTCTTGCAAGGCCCAGCCGCCGTGCAGATGCTCGCCGATGTCGGCGCCGACGTGATCAAGATCGAGCCGCCCGGCGGCGCATTCGAGCGTAGCTGGACCGGGGCGGATGCGTTCGTCGAAGGCGTGAGCGTCTTCTTTCTGCTCGGCAACCGCAATCAACGCAGCATTTCGCTCGATCTTCGCGAGCAAGCCGCGCGCGAGATCGTCTGGCGCCTGATTCGTGAGGCCGATGTCCTGATCGAAAACTATCGGCCGGGCGTGCTCGACAAGCTCGGCTTCGGTTATGCGCAGGTACATGAGGCCAACCCGCGTCTCGTCTACTGTTCGTGCACGGGGTACGGCTCGTCCGGACCTTATCTGAAGCGTCCGGGCCAGGACTTGCTGCTTCAGGCGATGAGCGGCATGACCATGCTTTCCGGCGATGCGGAGTCGCCGCCCACGCCGGTCGGCTCAGCCATCGTCGATCAGCATGCCGCCGTGCTCGCCGCGTTCGGCGTGGTCGCCGCGTTGCAGTCGCGCGAGCGCACGGGCGTCGGTACGCGCGTCGAGAGCAACCTGCTCAACGCCGCGCTCGATCTTCAGATCGAGCCGTTCACGTACTACATGAACAAGGGGCCGCTGTGGCCGCGCACGCATCCGCCTACCGGCAGCCGTTTCCACCCGGCGCCGTATGGCGTGTACCGGACGCGGGACGGCTACATTGCGATGTCGCTCACGCCGACCCAGAAGCTCGCCGGTGCGCTGTCTTGTCCCGCACTCGCCGGGTTCACGCATCCGAAGGACAATGTCATGCGCCGCGAGGAAATCAACCGCCTTGTCTACGACACGCTCACGACGCGCACGACCGAAGAATGGATGCGCATCTTCGAGGAACACGACATCTGGTTCGCGCCGGTCAACGATTACGAACAGGTCGAGCACGATCCGCAAGTCGCGCACAATCAGATGATCATGTCGTTCGAGCACGAGCAGGCCGGCCCGGTGCGCGTGCTGGCGCATCCGGTGCGCTATGACGGCGAGGCGCCGCCTCTGCGCCGGCATCCGCCGAAACACGGACAACATACCCGCGAGGTGCTCGCGGAACTGGGATATACGCCGCAAGAGATCGACGCCTTTGTCGAGGGGCGCATTGCACTGACTTCGAGGAGAGACGCATGAGCGCACAACCGAACAACTGGCCGGCGCTCCTGCGCTTCGACGATATCGAAATCGGCCGCACGCAGGTGGTCGTGCATACGGTCACCGAAGCCGAAGTGAACGCGTTCGGGCATCTGTCCGGCGACCTGAATCCGCTGCACATGGAAGACGCGTTCGCCGAATGCTCGCCCTTCGGCCGGCGCGTGGTGCATGGTCTTCTGACGGCGGCGCTGGTGTCGGCGGCGCATACGGAACTGACGGGGCCGGGTTTCGCGTATGTCGGACAGGAGCTGCGATTTCTCGGGCCGGTGTATATCGGCGATACGGCGACGATCAACGTCTGCGTCGTCGAGAAAAAGCCCGCCAAGCATATTCTCGTGATGGACACGACCGTTCGAAATCAGCACGGCCACGTGGTGTTGAGCGGGCTTTCCGCGTTGAAGGAACTGCGCTTCGACGAAGCAATGATGGCGCGCAACGTCGCGGCATGACCTCGCACGTCGCGCGTCGCATGGTGTAAGTGCCAATTACGCCCCGCTGGCTGCGCGGCTACACTCGTGCAGCGGCCCGCGATCGCGCGGGCATGCTGCAGGCGCGAAGACACATCGCCGACGACGAGGAGGAGACAGTTGGATACCGCATGTTGCTGCCACGTTCCGGTCATCAGGATCGAGGACTACGAATACGGCGCGCACGTCAAGACGCCGGACTTTCATCTCGCGCCGATCGAAGCGCTCAAATCAACGCTCGTCTATCCGCATCGCCATGACTTCTATCACGTCATGTGGGTGATCGCGGGCAGCGGCTCTCACGTGATCGATTCGGTGCGCTACGAAGTGCGCCCGCATACGCTCTATTTCATGACGCCCGGACAGATCCACGATCTCGACCTGTCCGCCGACACGCTCGGCTATTCGATCAGCTTTTCGTCCGAGTTCTTTGCGTTTCGGGTGCAAAACCGTCATACCGCGACCGATGTACCCGTCTATGACTTCGAGCAACTCGGTGCCTGCCTGCATCTGAGCGATGCACAGGTGCGCGAACTGACGCGCGTGATGGACGGCATCCGCCAGGAGTATCAGGAGGAGCAGGTCGGCTACACGGATGCGATCTGGGCCTGGCTGCATGTATTTCTGATCAAGGTTGCGCGCATGTGCGATGCCGCCGCCATGCGCGATGCCGCCGCATCGCGCAGCGTGCTGCTGTCTCGTCGCTTCAAGAGCCTGCTCGAGAAGCACTTTCGATCGGTCAACGAAGCGGCGGACTATGCGCGCCTGCTCAACGTGACCGAACGCGCGCTCAACGAGTCGACCCGTCAGGCGCTCGGCAGCACGGCGCCCAAACTGATCCGCGAGCGCGTGATGCTCGAGGCAAAGCGTTTGCTGCTGCACTCCGAAGTGAATGTCGCCGAGATCGCCGCCATGCTCTCCTTCGACGATCCTGCCTATTTCAGCCGCTGCTTTCGCAAGCACACCGGCCGCTCACCGATCGACTATCGGCGCAGCCTCGAGAAGCTGCATATCTGATTCGTCACGCGCGCCGCGCCGGTGCGGAAATGTCCAACAGTTCACGCGTTTCATCCTAACGCCGTTGCGCAGGGGCTTTTTACAATCGTCCTGCGCATGACGAACTCAAGGAGACACCGTGTCGAACGCAACGCAAACGCTGGCGCTTTCCGACGAACAGACGAGACTGTTTCGCCAGACTCTCGATAAGACCGCGCAGAAAGTCGCCGCCGACGAGCTGACCTTCGGCGTCGAATTTCCGCAAGTGACCGGCCCCGATGGCCAATGGGTGCGTCTGCCCGCCTCGCTTTCCGCAGGCTACGACGGCGACGCATGGAGCCACGGCAACTGGTTCTGCGGCTTCTGGGTAGGGCTCCTGCTGACCTCGTATCTGCATACGGGCGAGACGCGTTTTCTCGAATGGGCGCGTGCCCGCATGTTGCTGGTCGAGCAGCGCGCACAGGACCCGAACACGCACGATATCGGCTTCATCTTCGACAGCAGCGCGGTGCCCGGGCATCACATCACGGGCGACGAACGGTTCGCGCGCATCGCGCTCGAAGCGGCCGACAAGCTGCGTGCGCGGCTCGTGACGACACGCGACGGCGCGTATCTCGCGTCATGGGGCCCGCTTTCCGATGCGCGCGGCCGAAGCGCGTCCGCGATCGACACGATGGCGAATCTGTCCTTGCTCTACTGGGCCGCAAATCACGCCGGCGACGGCAGCTACCGGCACGCCGCCGATGCTCATGCCGAGATGACCGCGCGCGCATTCGTGCGCAATGACGACTCGACTTATCACGCCGTCGAATACGACGTGGAAAGCGGCGCACGCAAGCGCGGCTACACGTTTCAGGGCGCCTTCGACGAATCCGCGTGGAGCCGTGGCCAGGCATGGGCGATCTACGGCTATGTCAACTCCGCGCGCGAGACGGGCAAGCGCACGTATCTCGATCTCGCCGAGCGTCTTGCCGATTACTACCTGCGCCGCCTCGATGGCCGCCAGGTGCCGCCGTGGGACTTCGACGCGACGGGCCGCGATGCGGAGATCAAGGATACGGCCGCTGCTGCGGTAACGGCATCGGCGCTGCTGGAAATGGCGCGTCTGCATCCGGATGCGCAAGCCGCCGCGAAGTGGCAGCGTCACGGTGTGGCGATGCTCGAAGCACTGTGCCGCGACGAGTTCACGAAGGACGGCCAACATGGCCTGCTGCATAACTCGTGCTATTCGAAGCCGCATAACATCGGCGTGGACGGCGCAACCATGTTCGGTGACTTCTTCTTTGTCGAAGCCTTGTGCCGCGTCGTGCATCCGGGCAAGCTGCGCCCGCTCGATGATGCGCGCATTCCGCTTGCCTGAAGGATCAGATGCAAATCCGCCGGGCCGGCCGAACCAGCGAATCGCCGCTCACTGGGCCGACAGATAGAACGCCTGGTCTCGTTGCGGGGTTACGCCGACGACCGTGAGCAGGCCGTTTATGACGGTCGCTTCGACGGACATCGACACGTTATTGAGCGCGCACGACGAACCCGCGAAATTCAGCGTGCCGTCGAGCAGGTGCTTGCCCGTCGATCGCGGTTTGAAGCTGCCGGTGAACGTACAGGCACTTTGCGCGCCTTTCGCTGTGCCGTCCGTGGCGAACGTGATAGTTGAGACCGGCGCAACGCCCGCCCCACTGTTCCACGTGCGCGCGACGTCGCTGATGGCGATCGGCGTGTCGTACGTCGCATTGTAGTTGCCGTTGAAGTTCGTGGCGGTCGTATCCGGCGCGACGAAGAGGCTCGTGGTCGCCGTGAGCGCGCTCTTCGTGGTGAAGTTGCCGGAGAGGGATCCAGCGCGAATCGCGCCAAGTGTGTGGAAGCCGACGGTCGCCGGATCGCTGAATGCGCCGTCGGTTGCCGTCATGATGCCCTCGATCAGCCAGACAAACGAACCGCCCTGCGTAAAGATGCTGTAGTACTGACCGGTTTCGAGAACGATGGTCTGCGCCGCAACCGACTGCGACGAATTCACCGATCCGTACCAGACGCCTTCCGGCAACGCATGGGAAGTCGTAGCGACGCAAGTTTTCTTCAGATTGCTGAGGTCGGACACGCAAGTCTGGTCGTCATTCCCGCCGCCGCAGGCAGCGAGTATCGGCAAAGCGAGCAGCGTGAGCTTCGATACGAGTTTCATGGCGTGTTTTTGGTATTCGGAGTGTGTTCAGGCCGCAACCCTTCGGGACGCGCCGACAATGAGATAACGGAAGATCGACGGAAAACTTTAGTGCGGGAGAACGCGTTGACGGGTTCAGGCATTGGCCATCAACTGAAGCGGCGACGTCACCGGAGCCGTGAGCGGCACGACACGCCAGGCGATCGACTCACGAAGGCGTCACCGCCCGTGCTCGCGTTTCATTTGCCGTTCGAAAGCGCACGGCGAACCAGATGCATCAGCAAGAAGAGCTTGCGCGGCGAGCCTTTCGCACGGTTCACGGCAAGCACGCGAGAAAAATCGGATTCATGTGGCAAGCGACGGATCGTTGGCGGAATCGCGGCAATTGCCGCACGCTTTCTTGAGCGATGCGCCGAAGCAGAGCCACAGCGCGAGCGAGCCCGTCGATACGGCGCCCAGTGCGAGAAACGCCCTCACATAGCCGAAATGTTGTGCGAGCGCGCCGCCCAGCGCGGGGCTGAGCGCGGCACCGATGCCCTGCACCGTCATCACGACGCCCTGCCCGACATTGACGCGCCCGGTGCCTTGCAGCAAACGCACGACGAGCGCGGGAACAGCCACGCTTTGCAGCCCCGCGCCGATGCCGTCGAGCGCCTGCACGGGCCACACCCCCCATGCCGTGATGAAGATCGCCGCGACGAGTCCGCGCAGCGGCAGCGCAAGGAAAGTGATCAAAATGACGCCCCAGTAGCCGGCGCGTTGAATCAGCCGGTTCGCGAAGAATGCCGCGGCGACCATCACGAGTTGCGCGACCACGATCGTCTGCGCGGTGAAGGCGCTCGGATCGCCCTGATGCGCGGCGACGACGGCGAGGCCATAGAGCGGCAGCATGGCCGCATTGCCGAGGTGGAACATCGCGAGCGCGGCGGCGAGCAACAGCAACGGCCTGCACGCGAGCAACATGCGAAAGCCGCTCGCGTGCTCATGCTCCGAAGAAGACGACGAAGACGACGAGGCGACGAGGCCGCGCGCGCTGTCGTGATCGATCGAATCCCGGCTGATGAGCAGCGTCGAGAGGACCGTCATCGCACCGAATACGCCCGCGAGCGCGAACACCGCACCGAATCCGAAGCGCCAGCCGAGCCAGCCCGAAAGCGCCGCGCCCACGACGTTGCCGGCGTGATTCGCCATCTGATTGCGCGCGAACTGCCGGTCGAAGCCGCGCTCGCGCACGATGCCGAGCGTCACGCCCGCGACCGCCGGCCCGAGCGCGGCACCGGTCACCGCCGTGAGGACCTGCGAGGCGGCGACCATCCAGAAGTCGTGCGACACCCACAGCGCGAGCGAAGCGAGCGTCGTCATGACGCCCGCAGCCACGATGAGGCGGCGCTTGTGATGCGTCGCATCGACGAGTGCGCCCGCCGGCGACGTCGTGAGCATGCCGGCGATGCCGCCGAGGGTCATCACCGTACCGATCGACTCGGGATGCCAGCCCTGCGCCTGCAGAAAGACGCCGAGAAAAGGGCCGATCCCCGCCTGGACATCGGCCATGAAGAAGTTGAGTCCTTCGAGTGCATAGAGAGGATTCATGGGCCGGTCATCCGCGACGTCTGTTCTTGTCGGGCTCGAGTTGCAAGCCTGTTTGCTTCGGGTTGCCCCCGGACGCGCTCACGGCCGGCAGCTTGTGTTGCGTCAGCCGGCGACCGGTGCGTCGATGAGCTCGGCGATCTCATCCACTTCGATCGTCCGCCCATGACGGTTCCGAATGCCGTGCCCCCACGCGTGTACGTGCGCGCCCGGCGCGAGATACGCCGCGAGTTCGGCGGCGGCATGCGGCGGCATCCGCAGCGATGTGCCTTCGTCGAGCAACGCGCCGCGCAGCTCGCCCTTCGGCCCGAAGAGCGACAGCACCACTTCGCCGAGCGCGTCCATCGGCTTGTGTTCGACGTACGGTTTGTGATGCTTTTCGCCGTCGTGATGCGGGCCTTCGTCCAGAATGACCTTGCCGTTCTTCGTCGCGAGCGAGACCGCCGCGATCATGTCCGCGCCGCGCGGCTTCACGCCGCGCACGCGAACCTCGTCGCCCACGGCGACCTGTCGCGCGATCTGTGGCGACAGATGAGGCGGAAAATGAACCTGCAGCGCCTGCCGCGCGCCGAGTACGATCCCGTCGATTTCACCGTGCGGGTTCAATAGAAAACGCGTCACCGTGCCGCGCGTTTCGGGAAGGCTTTCGGGGTCGATCCAATGCATGTCGTTGATCCTCGGTGGATGTCGATGAAAGCGTGTCGGCAGCCGACGCGCTCATGGGCCGGGCGCAACGCGGTCGTAGAGCCGGGTCAGGTTGCCCGGCGAACCGAACGACGTCGCCTGGAGCGCGGTGCCGTACTGGTTGCGCGTGCCGTAGCCTTGCGCGGACACGCGCGCGCCCGATTGAACGAGCCTCGGGAATTGCTGGGCGACGGGAGGCGTGAGCTTGATGACGGTGCCATCCGCGAGAATCACGCCGTCGGGCTCGCCGCGTGGCGCGGTGGTGATGTGCGCCACTTGTCCCTGCGCGCTCAGGCGTGAAAGGCCGGCGCCGCGCAGCTCACGCGGCAGCGTGCCCGGCAAGGGCGGCTGATCGGTGAGTTGCTGGCCGCTGCGTGCATCGGTGATGCGTTGCGCCTCGAGATTGCCGCCCGCAACGCGCCATCCGTCGATCTGCACGCTGTCACCCGGGCGTATCGCCGACGTGAGCTGGGCGCTCATATGCGGCGGGAAGTGAACGAGCGCGCCGTCGCCGGTCAGGAAGCCGTCGACATCGCCGTCCGGGTTGATGAGAAAGCGCGAAACCGTGGCTTGCGCGCTGACGGCCGTCCCTTCCACGAGCGGAGCCGCGCCGATGCGGGGCGCAGGCGGCGGCGCCAAGCCCGCTGCCGCAACAGGCGGTTCAGTCTGAGCAACGCAGCCCGCGCTCGTCGCCAGCAGCGCGACGAGATTGATCGCGCTCAGGACGCGTGCGGTGTCGCGGCGGACTCGCTTCGTCGATGTCGATTGCATGATTCACTCCCTCACATGGCGTGGAGGGATGTGCAAAGGCTATGCCATGGGACGAAAAACGTTGCTGGTCAAGGAATCGGCGGGATGAGGCAAGGAATGGTGTCAAGCGATCGGACGCCAGGTGTCCGATCGCTTGACACTCGCTCAGGCATCGGCGCCGGATATCCCGAGGCTCGCGAGCCGCGTATAGAGCGATTGACGGCTGATGCCGAGCCTGCGTGCCGCCTCGGCGCGATTGCCGTCGGTGAGCGCGAGGGCGCGCGCAATCAACGCGCGTTCGAGTTGCGCGAGTGCGTCGTTGAGCGGAAGTTCGGCGAGGCTGACTGGGATTGCGTCATTGCCGCCGGCGGTCGTGTCGACGAGGAAAGCGAAGTCCTCGCGCGTGAGCAACGCACCCGGCGCGAGTGCGCTCGCCCGCTCGATCGCGTTCGCCAGTTCACGCACGTTGCCGGGCCAGCCGAAGGTGACGAGCATGCGCTGCGCATCGGCTGAGAGCCGCTTGTGCGCCGCATCGGGCGATGCCCCCGGAGTAGACAGGAAATGCTCCGCGAGCGGGAGGATATCCGCTACGCGCTCTCGCAGGGGCGGCAAGTGCAGCGGGATCACGTTCAGCCGATACAGCAGATCCTGCCGGAATGTTCCCGCCGCGACCATCGCCGCCAGATCGCGATGCGTCGCGGCGACAATGCGCACATCGACAGCGACGGGCCGGTTCGTGCCGAGCGGCGTGACCTGCCGTTCCTGAAGCACGCGCAGCAGCTTGGCCTGCATGGCGAGCGGCATGTCACCGACTTCATCGAGGAAGAGCGTTCCGCCGTGCGCCTCCTCGAAACGCCCTCGCCGCTCCGCATGTGCGCCGGTGAACGCGCCTTTGCCATGCCCGAAGAGCTCGCTTTCGAGCAAGTCCTCCGGTATCGCCGCGCAGTTCACGGCCACGAACGGCCTGCCCGCCCGCGCCGATGCGCGATGCAGCACGCGCGCCGCCACTTCCTTGCCCGTGCCCGTCTCCCCGGTGATGAGCACGGTCGAGCGGGTTCCCGCCGCGCGGCCCAGGCGCTTTTGCACGTCGCGCATGGCATCGCTCACGCCGAGCAGTTGCGGCTCGCAGGACGACGGTTCGTCCGCGAAGGCCGACGTTGCGGCGACAGGCGCATCGGGATGCGCCGCGAGCATGCGTCCGAGCAGCACCGCGATCTCGTCACGGCCGACGGGTTTGGTCAGGTGCTCGAACGCGCCGAGCCGCATCGCGCCGATGGTGTTGTCGCTCGTCGCATGCGCGGTCAGCATCACGACAGGCACGTGCTGCAGGCCCTCCATGCCGCGCAGCGATTCGAGCACGGCGAGACCGTCCGCGCCCGGCAGACGAAAGTCCAGAAAGATGCAGTCGGGCGCTCCGCGCTCGCGCAAGTGTTCCAGCGCCGCTTCGCCCGAGCGCGCTTCGAGCGGCGTGTGGCCGAGATCCTGCACGGTTTCGGCGAGGCCTTCGCGAAAGGCATCGTCGTCGTCGATGATCAGTATGGTCGCCATGGCAAGTCGATCACGAAGCATGTCACCTCTGAATCCTCGGCGAGATACGCGCGGCCTCCATGTGCCGACGCGATCTCGCGCACCACGGCGAGGCCGAGACCGGAGCCATCGGGCCGGCCCGTCACGAAAGGCTCGAAAATACGCTCGCGCTCGGCTGCGCTCACGCCGGGACCATCGTCCATCACTTCCAGCCGGAGGCGTTCGCCCTCTGTCCATCGTGCGCCCGTCGCGCGCACCGTCACGTGACCGCCCGGCGGCGCGTGGCGCAGCGCATTCACGATCAGGTTGTCGAGCGCACGCGCCAGTTGCGCGGGATCGAAGACGGGCTGCATCGCGCCCGTTTCGATCACCGCCCGCAACGCTATGTCGCGGTTCGCCGCGCCCGGTTCATGCGTATGCACGATGTCGCCGAGCCACGCGTGCAGATCGACTGCGCGCGCGTTCACGGTCACCGGCTGCGTGAGCGCGAGCAGACTGGTCACCTGCGCCTCGATGCGCCCCACCTGCTCGATGATCGTTCGCAGCGCGGCTTCGCGGCGCACGCTGTCGCCGGCGAGCGCGTTTTCTGCCTTGAGACGCATCGCGCCCGCGGGGTTGCGGATCTCGTGCGCAATCTGCGCGGCCATCTTGCCGAGCGCGCCGAATCGTTCGGCCTGCGCCAGCTGCGTGCCAAGCGCACTCGCCTCGCGCTGGAGGCGCTCGGCGCGCTCGACATAGCGATTGAGCGCATCGACGATAAGGTCCAGATCGCGCTCGCCGAGCCGTTCGAGCCGCCTGCCCTGCTCGAATCCGCCATCGGGCGCGAGCGCCTGTTCCAGCCGCGCGAGGTTGCGTCTCCAGCGCCTGAGCGCTACGGCCAGAAACAACGCCAGCACGACGATGATTGCGAGCACCCCGACCAGAATGGTCGCGGCACGCTCGCCGTACGGTCCGAGCGGCGGCCGCGCGCGCGTGAGCATCCACGCCAGCAGGCCCGCGTGGCGCGGCACGGGGCAAGCGACGGCGATGACGGCATCCGCACCGCTCGATACGACATCGACCTGCATCTGGCCCGCGCCCCCCGCTTTCCTCAGCGTGCGCAGAATGAGCGGCGTCTCGGCCTCGGGAATATCGCGCTTCACGCCGCTGCCTTCGTAGGTAGGAAACGCATAGGCCAGAAAGCCGCTGGGCGTGCCGGCCGCCGCCGTGCCGTTCCAGAAACCGCCTTCGATGCCATCGGTGCGGATCAGCACGAGATCAAGCACGGCGTGCATGAGATCGATGTTGGTTTCGCCGGGGCGCTGCATCGACAGATCGTAGCGCGATGCGACCGCCGTGCAGGCCGCAGCCGCCTGCTGCTTCGCGGTCGTGACGCGCTCGCCGAGCGCTGACGAAAGCATGAGCCACACGACCGCCGTCAGGAGGCCGCACAAAATGGCGACGAGAATCCAGAGCGCGAAGAGCTGAGTCGAGAACGACGGTCGCGGCATGAAGAGCCTGAACGCTGAGGGAGTTGGCGACTGTGCAAGCAAGTCTCTCGCCACCGTCTCGCCTTTCATCGTGTGAATACGGGCGGCTGACAGCGCTCCGAAAGTAAAAAAACGCCCGCGGGAAGCGGGCGCTCACGCTGCGCCGGGCCGCGCCATCGACGCGGCCCGGCTTCACGGGCCGGCAAGTCAGGGCTTCGCCGTGTCGTCAGTGGCGTCCTTCAGATCCTCTTTGGCGTCACCGAGATCCTTGCGTGCTTCGCCCTCGACCTGCTGGGCGTCGCCTTTTGCCTCCTGCACGGGGTCATCCGTCACCTTGCCGACGCCTTCGTTGATCTTACCTTTGACCTTCTCCCCGACGCCCTTCACCTGATCCTCATTCATGATCGCTCTCCGATATGCCCGCAATATGCAGGCGTAACCCTCCCCGCGCAAAAAGGATGCCGCGTCGTGGCCGGCAACGATCGTCGAATCAGGCTAGCGCCGGTCCGTACCGCGCACCCCGGCGGGAAAGCACGCCAGCAGCCAGTCGACGAACACCCGAAGCCTGTGTGTCACGTGACGGTTGTTCGGATACACGACATGGAACGGATAAGGCGGCGGACGCCATTTCTTCAGGATCTCCACGAGCGACCCATCGCGAATAGCCGGATTGGCGGCGTAGGCAAAGGTTTGAACGATGCCCAGTCCCGCGATGGAAGCCGCAAGATGCGCGTTGCTTTCGTTGATCCCGATATGACGCTGCGCCTGTATCTCGATCCTGTCGCCGTCACGCTCGAACCGGAATGGCATTGCCTTGCCGTTTTGCGGTGACAGGTAGCTGATCAATTTATGCCCGTTCTTCAGTTCCTCGGGGTAGGCGGGAACGCCGAACTGCTTAAGATATTTCGGCGTGGCGCATGTGACCATCACGGCATCGCCGATATGACGCGCGATGAGCGACGAGTCGTCCAACGGCCCGCCACGGATGACACAGTCGACGTTATCGCTTATCAAGTCCACCGGGCGATCGGACACGCCCAGATCGATCCTGATGTCCGGATAACGCGCGATGAAATCCGAAAGCAATGGAATCAGCACGTTTCGCGCGGGCAATCCGCCTACATCGACGCGCAGACGGCCGCGCGGATTGCTTCGTGCAACACTGAACGACGAGTCGATATCTTCGAGGTCTCTGAGAATACGCGTCGCCTTCGCGTAATAGTCTTGGCCTTCCGGCGTTACCGTGACCCGTCGCGTCGTCCGCTGTAACAGCCGCACGCCCAGATGCGCTTCGAGTTCCTGAACCAGCTTGCTCATCGTCGCGTTGGGCATATCGAGCGAGTCCGCCGCGCGCGTGAAGCTGCCCGCCTCGACCACGCGGGAGAAAGCGCGCATTGCCAGCAATTGATCCATTCGATTCGCGTCCCGTAGATGATCCGCGCCGATTATACATACGCGTGCATAGTCAATTCATTATTCACCATTTATCAAAAAACTCACCGCCGCTAAAGTTCACCCATGCCCAACGCGACTCGCATCGGAAGACCTTGAAGGCGCGACGCAACGGGCAAATCCTGGCACTTTCTAAAACTTCGAACTGGAGCAAGTCATGAACACGCAACTGAACGGAAAGATCGCGCTCGTCACCGGCGGCAGCACGGGCATCGGTCTCGCGGCGGCAAAGGAACTCGTGGAGCAAGGCGCGCGCGTATTCATTACGGGTCGCCGTCAGGCCGAACTGGATGCAGCCGTAGCCGCCATCGGCCCGTCGGCCACCGCGATTCGCGCGGATGCATCGGTGTTGTCCGACCTGGATGCCGTGTACGCCCAAATCGCCGAAACAGCGGGCAAGCTCGATGTCCTGTTCGCCAATGCGGGCGGTGGAGACATGATGCCGCTGGGCGCGATCACCGAAGAGCACTTCGATCGTATCTTCGACACGAATGTGCGCGGCGTGCTGTTCACCGTGCAGAAGGCGTTGCCGCTGCTCGTCGACGGCGCATCGGTCATTCTGACTTCGTCGATCACGTCCGTCACGGGGACCGCCAGCTTCAGCGTCTACAGCGCCAGCAAGGCGGCAGTCCGGAATTTCGCCCGGTCGTGGGCGCTCGATCTGAAAGATCGCGGCATCCGCGTCAACGTCGTCAGCCCCGGACCCGTCCGGACGCCGGGCCTGGGCGGTCTCGTGCCCGATGAAGCGCGTCAAGGCCTGTACGACGCGCTCGCCTCGCAAGTGCCGCTCGGCCGCCTCGGCGAACCCGAGGAAATCGGCAAGGCAGTCGCCTTCCTCGCATCCGAATCGGCGAGCTTCATCAACGGCATCGAACTTTTCATCGACGGCGGCATGGCTCAGGTTTGAGACACGGCTCGCGCGGCCCATGCGCTCGCTGATTCGCCGCGACTCATCGAGTGAGCGCGTGCAACACGAAGCGCATGGGCTTGCTGCCTTGCCGTTCGTGCCGGGCTCAAGATCCGCGTGCGTCGTCCGTTAAACAGGAGCAGGCCCGCACAACGGGTTCCCTCGTTGCACTGATCGAGCACCACGCATGACGAAGAGGTCCGACGCAAGCATCCCTGAAATATTGGCTCCGAACCGTGGCTGTGCCGGTTGCAAAAGCGACACAGCCACGCCGTTCGAGTTCGCATTCGCCTTCCAGCCGATCGTCGATATGGCCGCCGGCCGCGCATACGCGCACGAAGCGCTCGTGCGCGGGCCGAACGGCGAGTCGGCGGGATCGGTGCTCGCGCAGGTCGACGCGACCAATCGCTATCACTTCGACCAGCGGTGCCGGACAACCGCGATCGCCCAGGCCGCCGCGTTGAGCATGGACGGGTTTCTGTCGATCAACTTCATGCCGAACGCCGTCTACCGGCCGGAAGCCTGTATCCGCAGCACGCTCGAGGCGGCCGAGCGGCACGGCTTTCCGATCGAGCGGATCATCTTCGAGACGGTCGAGGGCGAGAACATCATCAGCCGGCCGCATCTGGTCGACATATTCCGCGCGTACAAGCGCTTCGGCTTCCAGACCGCCATCGACGACTTCGGCGCGGGCTATTCCGGCCTCACCCTGCTGGCGGACTTTCAACCCGATCTGATCAAGCTCGACATGGAGCTCGTGCGCGGAATCGACACGGATTTCGTGCGCCAGCGGATCGCGTGCGGCGTGCTTGCAATATGCCGCGACCTGGGAATCCGGGTCATTGCCGAAGGGATCGAAACGCGTGGAGAGCGAGATTTCTTCGCAGCGAACGGCGTGACGCTGATGCAGGGCTATTTTTTTGCGAGGCCTGCGTTCAAGGCGGTCCCTGATATCGACCCGGCGATGTTCGCGGCTTGAGGAAGACTGACGCGTCAGCGACGGCCCGTCGGCGCGAATTCTGTGGCCTTCACGGCTTCGGCAAGATAGTCCACGAACGACGCGATGCGCGCGGAGATCGCCGTGTTGCGATAGTAGACGGCGCTGATCGGTTGCCGTACTTCCTGCGTTTGACGCGCGAGGATCTGCACGAGCTTGCCGTCGCGCCGATCGCGCAGCGTCATGAAGTCAGACAGACACACGATGCCCGCGCTCTCCAGCGCGAGATGCCGCAGCGTCTCGCCGCTCGATGAAGCGATGCTCGGCGTGATCCGGTATGGCTCGTCGTCGTGCCCCGAAAGCGGCCAGACATTGAGCGATTCGGGCTGCGTGAAGCCGAGCAGAGAGTGATTCGCGAGTTCGTCGACGCGCTTCGGAAGACCGTGAGTCTCGAGATACCGCGGCGTCGCGAGCACCCGAATGCGGCTGCTGCCGATCGGGCGGCTGTGCAGCGTCGAATCCTTCAGCCTGCCGATGCGAATTGCAACATCGGTGCGGCGCTCCAGCAGATCGATCACGCCTTCATTGCTGTTCAACTCGAGCTCGACATGCGGATAGCGCTCCCGATATCCCGCGACGAGCGGCACGATCACATGCAGCATGAACGGCGTCGCGGCATCGACGCGCAGCAGCCCCGAAGGCCGCTCGCGGCGCGCGGCGATCTGTTCCTCGGCGCTTTCCACCGCGCCGATGATCTCGCGCGCACTCTGCAGGAAGCTCTTGCCCTCCTCCGTCAGCTCGAGACGCCGCGTGGTTCTGCGCAGTAGCGTCGTCTGCAGCTTCTCTTCGAGCCGTCCGAGCGTGCGGCTCGCACCGGATACCGTCTGATCGAGTTGTTGCGCCGCCGCCGTGATGGAGCCTGTGTCGACTACCGTCGCAAAGGTTTGAAGCTCGTCGAGAGTGACTTTCATCGTTGACTTTAATTCAAGAGTAATCCCTTTATATCGCGGGTTTTACGCAAGAGTAAAGTCGGCGTGTCGTGGTGAGGGCGCTAAAAGCCTGAAGACGTTTCGGGCCCGGGACTTTCGTTCCCGGGCCCGCCTTGCTACTACCACTTCGCGCTCTTATGGCGATTGCGTCCGATCGCGTCCCACAGCTTGCGCGCCTGCTTCTGCACCGACTTCGCGTGGTCCTCGTGGTGAGGCTCCGCGTCACCGGTGTGAGCAGCCGTGGCGCCGCGTTTCGGGCGCTTGAACATGTCGGCGAATCTCATCGCAACCTCCTTTCGCGGCAAGCACACCGCAAAAACAGTTTACTCCGGCTAGCGCCGGCTTCGAAGGGGTAGCGGTACTTCGTGAGTCGGGCCCCGTCCGTCTGCGCGTTCTGCTCGCGGCCCCGGCTCCTTTCAGGCGGCGTGAGCCGCTCTCGTGCCGATCAGCGCGCACACGGCATCGGTCACTTGCGCGGTCGTCGCGACGCCGCCGAGGTCGCGCGTGTGCAGCGACTTGTCGGAGGTCACGGCTTCGATCGCCTGCATCACGCGTTTCGCGGCGTCGAATTCGCCGAGATGTTCCAGCAGCATCACCACCGACCAGAACGTGCCGACCGGATTCGCCAGGCCGTGGCCCATGATGTCGAAGGCGGAACCGTGAATCGGCTCGAACATCGACGGATAGCGGCGCTCCGGATCGATGTTGCCAGTCGGCGCGATGCCGAGGCTGCCCGCGAGCGCGGCGGCGAGGTCGCTGAGAATATCGGCATGAAGGTTCGTGGCGACGATCGTATCGAGCGACTCGGGACGGTTGACCATGCGCGCGGTCGATGCGTCGACCAGTTCCTTGTCCCATTTGACGTCGGGAAATTCTTTCGCGATTTCGCCGGCAATCTCGTCCCACATGACCATCGCGTGACGCTGCGCGTTGCTCTTCGTGATGACCGTCAGCAGCTTGCGCGGACGCGCCTGCGCGAGTTTGAATGCAAAACGCATGATGCGTTCGACACCGGCGCGCGTGAGGATCGAAACATCGGTCGCGGTCTCGATCGGATGGCCCTGATGCACGCGGCCGCCGACGCCCGAATATTCGCCTTCCGAGTTTTCGCGCACGATCACCCAGTTCAGGTCCTCCGGCTTGCAGCGCTTGAGCGGCGCGTCGATGCCCGGCAGGATGCGCGTCGGACGCACGTTGGCGTACTGGTCGAGCCCCTGGCAGATCTTCAGACGCAGGCCCCACAGCGTGATGTGATCGGGCACGTCCGGGTCGCCCGCCGAGCCGAATAGGATCGCGTCCTTGTCGCGAAGGGCGTCGAGGCCATCGGCGGGCATCATCACGCCGTGCTCGCGGTAGTAGTCCGCGCCCCAGTCGAAATTCTCGAACTGGAATGCAAAATCATGCGTGCTGCGTGCCAGCGCCTCCAGCACTTGACGGCCAGCGGGCACGACCTCCTTGCCGATGCCGTCGCCAGGAATGGTCGCGATGCGATAGGTCTTCATGTCTCCGTCCTCCAGATGGGTATGTCACCGGACTTTACTCACATCCGGGCGCGGAAACCGGCGCGAAACTTAAAGCATTATTAAGTTTTGTGCACGAATGAGGACTACCAGTTCGAACTGACGCGCGTCGGGCCGTCGGCATGCTGGCCCAGATAGTCGCGCAGGTGATCGACGAAGCACGCGACCTTGGCCGAGAGATTCAGGCGTTCCGGATAGACGGCGTAGACGTCGGCGGGCGGCGTGTCGTAGTCGCTCAGGACCTGCACCAGACGACCGCTGCGAAGGTATTTGGCGACGTCCCATTCCGCGCGCATAAGAATGCCGTGTCCTTCCAGCGCCCAGTTGAGCGCCACTTCGCCGTCGTTGGTGCTCAGCTTGCCGTGCACCTTGATCGTCTCCGTGCGCCCGCCGCGGCTCAGGCGCCAGTTGCCATAGGCGGATTCGTTCTGCCGCAGCACGATGCACTGATGATGCGTCAGGTCATGCGGATGAGCGGGTTCGCCCGCGCCACGGAGATAACCCGGCGACGACACCAGCAGCCGCCGGTTGGACGCGATCTTCTTCGCGATGAGTCGCGAATCCGGCATCTCGCCGAAACGCACGGACACGTCGATGCTCTCGTCGGGCAGGCCGATGGGCCGGTCGGTGAGATGCAACTGCACTTCGACATCGGGAAAACGCTGGCTGAACAGCGAGATCGACGGACCGATATACGAGCGCCCGAATCCCAGCGGCGCATTCACCCGCAGCAGTCCTTTCGGCGCGGCCCGGCTGCTGGAAACGAGCTGTTCCATGTCGTCGATGTCGCTCAGGATGCGCTGCGCATTCGCGAAATAGACCTCGCCCTCGCTCGTCAGGCTGATCCGCCGCGTCGTGCGGTTGAGAAGGCGCACGCCCAGACGATCTTCCATCGCCGAAAGCCGGCGGGAAACCGCGGGCGGCGTGAGGTTCAACTCGCGCGCGGTGGCGGCCAGACTGCCCTGCTTCACGAGCAGGCAGAAGAAGCCCAGTTCCGAGTCCATGTTCATTCGTGATTTTTTTGCAAGGATGTATTTAGTCTAGATCGATTCATACGCGATTCCATCGGTTTTAACCTTGGTTCCGACTAGAGCAAGGCCGCAAAAGACGGCTAAGACATTCGACTGGTCATCGGAATCAAGGAGACATTCGATGGATATCGATCTGGAAAAACGCACCCTGCGCAGGATCACCTGGCGCATCGTGCCGTTCATCATGCTGCTGTACTTCGTCGCTTATATCGACCGGGTCAACATCGGCTTCGCGTCGCTCACGATGAAGACGGACCTGGGCTTCACCGCCTCGATGCTCGGCTTCGGCGCCGGCATCTTCTTCTGGGGCTACTTCATGTTCGAAGTGCCCTCCAACATCATTCTTCACAAGGTCGGCGCGCGACTGTGGATAGCCCGCGTGATGGTCACGTGGGGCGTCATTTCCGCGGCGATGGCCTTCGTCGAAGGGCCGACCAGCTTCTACGTCATACGTTTTCTGCTCGGCGCGGCGGAAGCGGGTTTCTTCCCCGGCATCATCCTGTATCTCAGCTACTGGTTTCCAGCGCGGCATCGGGCGGGCGTGACGGCATTCTTCATGGCCGCCGCGCCGATCTCCACGGCGCTCGGCTCGCCGCTCTCCGCCGCTTTGCTCGAAATGAACGGCGTGATGGGTCTGCGCGGCTGGCAATGGATGTTCATTCTCGAAGCCGTGCCCGCGCTCATTCTGGGTGTCGTCGTGTTCTTCTACATGACCGACAGGCCCGAAAAGGCGAAGTGGCTGAAGGACGACGAGCGCGCATGGCTCGTCAACGTGATGAATGCGGAAACCGCGAGCAGAGCCACGGCGGGCGCCGCGCACGGCATCATCAGCGGCCTTGCGAATCCGCGTGTGCTGGCTTTGTCGCTGATCTACTTCGGCACGTCGGCGGGCCTCTACACGCTCGGCATCTGGGCGCCCCAGATCATCAGGCAACTCGGCGTTTCGTCGATGACGACAGGCCTGCTCAACGCGATTCCGCCGATCGTGTCCGTAGTCGCGATGATCTTCTGGTCGCGCCATTCCGACCGCACCGGCGAGCGCACCTGGCACGTCGTGCTGGCGTGCGTGGCGGCGGCGATCGGCCTCGTGGTGGCGGCTATGGCCAACAGCGTCGTCGGGCTCATCGCCGCGCTGACGCTCGTGAATATCGGCATCAGTTGCGCGAAGCCGCCCCTGTGGACCATGCCGACGATGTTCCTCTCGGGTGCCGCGGCCGCGACGGGCATCGCCACCATCAATTCGATCGGCAATCTCGGCGGCTTCGCCGGCCCGGCGATGATCGGCTGGGTGAAAGATCAGACCGGCAGCTTCACCGGCGGACTCTATTTCGTGGCGGGCCTGCTCATGCTCTCCGCCGTGCTCACGCTCTTGCTGGCCCGCACGCAGAAATCGCCGGTCGCGCCCGGCAATGCGGCCGCGCATTGAAAACACGCCTCCCCCAATCTCGTTACGTTGTCAGAGGAATGCAACATGGATAAGGAACTCGCCATTCAGTCCGTGACGGACACGATGGCCAAATTCACCGCCTATATCGGCAAGCGTCTGCCCCGCGACGTGACGGCAAAGCTCGCCGAGTTGCGCACGCTGGAAACCAATCCGCTCGCCAAGTCGATCTACGACTCGATGGACGGCAATCAGGAAGCGGCCGACAAGCTGGATCGCCCGAGCTGCCAGGACACCGGCGTCATTCAGTATTTCGTCGAGGCCGGCGCGAACTTTCCGCTGCTCGGCGAGCTGGAGGAAATCCTGCGCGAAGCCACCGCGGGCGCCACGCGGATGGGGCCGCTGCGCCACAACGCCGTCGAGACGTTCGACGAAAAGAACACCGGCACCAACACGGGCACACAGATTCCGTGGCTGGACTGGCGCATCGTCCCGGAAAAGGATAGCTGCACCATCGACGTCTACATGGCCGGCGGCGGTTGCACGCTGCCCGGTGCGGCCAAGGTGCTGATGCCGGGACAGGGCTACGAAGGTGTGGCCGAATTCGTGATGGATGTGATCACGGAGCGCGGCGTCAATGCGTGTCCGCCGCTGCTGGTCGGCATCGGCGTGTCGACTTCGGTCGAGACCGCGGCGCGCCTGTCCAAGCTGGCGATCCTGCGGCCGGTCGATTCGAAGAGCGACAACCCCCGCGCCGCGCTGATGGAGCAATTGCTGGAGGACGGACTCAACGAGATCGGCATCGGCCCGCAAGGCCTGAAGGGCAATAACAGCGTGATGGGCGTCAACATCGAGTCGTCGGCGCGTCATCCATCGACCATCGGCGTCGCCATCAATACCGGCTGCTGGGCGCACCGGCGCGGCAAGATCCGCATTCATGCCGACCTGTCCTATGAAATCCTTTCCCACGAAGGAGTGGTGCTGTGAAAAAGATTCTGACGACCCCCATCAAGAGCGAAGATCTCGAGGATCTCCAGGTCGGCGATGTCGTCTATCTGACGGGCCGGCTCGTGACGTGCCGCGATGTCGCGCATAGGCGACTGATCGAACAGGGCCGGCAACTGCCTGTCGATCTCGAAGGCGGTGCGATCTTTCACGCGGGTCCGATCGTCCGGAAGAAGGACGACGGCAGTTTCGAAATGGTGTCCATCGGCCCGACGACGAGCATGCGGATGGAGAAGTTCGAGCGCGAGTTCATCGAGCAGACCGGCGTGAAGCTGATCGTCGGCAAAGGCGGAATGGGCCCTGAAACGGCTGCGGGATGTGAGGAGCACAAGGCGGTGCACGCCATTTTTCCCGGCGGCTGCGCAGTGCTGGCAGCGACGCTGGTCGAGGAAATCGAAGGCGCGGAGTGGCAGGATCTCGGCATGCCCGAAACCCTGTGGATCAATCGCGTCCGCGAATTCGGGCCGTTGATCATTTCCATCGACACGAAGGGCAACAACCTGATTCAGCAGAACAAGGCCGCGTTCAACGAAAAGAAGAAGCCCGTTCTCGACAGGATCAGCGCGCAGCTCGGCTTCATCAGGTAAGCCGCGCGCCGCCGCCTAGTTCACCGGACGCAGGTACGCGAGCAACATGTCGAGATGCATGGCGGAAATCGACGCCTGATGGCGTTGCTCGACGTAATTCCGGCCCGTGAACATATCGATAGTGAAGCGGTTGGACACGATGTAGTAGCCCATGCCAACCAGCGTCACGTAGAAGTCCAGCGGATCGACGCCCTGACGGAACTGCCCCGCTGCCGCGCCACGCTCGAGCGTGACGCGCAGCAGGTCGACCACCGGCGAGATGGTCTCGCGCAAGTGGTTCGAACGCTCCAGATAGCGTCCTTCGTGCAGATTTTCATTATTGATGAGGCTCAGCCATTGCGGGTTTTCCCGCAAATGCGCCCAGATGGACTGCGCCAGCTCGCGGATCGCATCGGCCGGCTGCATGGCGGTGAGTTCGAGGCTTTGCTCCCGCTGCGCGAATTGCGCGTACATCGATTCGAGCACGGCGACGTACAGCCCTTCCTTGCTTGCGAAGTAGTAGTAAAGCATGCGCTCGTTCGTGCCCGCCGCCGTGGCGATGGCGTCGACCCGCGCGCCCGCGAGGCCGAATTTCGTGAATTGCTCGGTGGCGGCTTCGAGAATGCGCCGTCGCGTGCCTTCCGGGTCTCGTTTTGCTCGTTGTTCGCTCATATGTTTGCGGTTGCCGATCGTATTGCGATATTCATTTGATGGTCCACATTATGCCGACGGTCACGGGCACGGGATAGCTCCGAGTATAGGCATTGTTGCCGCCTTGACGACAAGAAAATGAAACGCTAGCGAAAATCTTCGAATTTTAGCGGCAAGTCGCCGTCTTTTGGCGGCTCGTCGCATGACTGGCCGAATTGTGGCGATGACATATTCCGTTTGAAGGCGGCGCGAATGAGAGACAGTTAGTTGCGTGAGAAACGAATAATAGTTAGTCTTCCGATTTATTCGATTCGGCACGCGCTATATCGCGCCGTGCCGATCCCTAGCGATGACGTTACTTTCCGTGCAGCGCCTCGCGATGCGCGTCCGCCAGTTCGGCCATGCTGTTGAAGCGGAAGTCGATTCTCGGCTGAGAACCTGGGTCCATCGTCGCGCCGAAGCCGGGCTTTGAATGACGGCGATAGATCCAGCACGACGCAAGACCGAAACCGTTCGCGGGTTTGTGATCGTGGAAAAGGCTTTCGGCCGTGTGCAGAATCTTTTCCTTCCGGATACCGCGTGCGCCTAGCTTTTCCAGCATGTATTCGAAATTGCGCGGCGAAGGCTTGTACGATCCGACATCCTCCGCCGTAATGATCGCGTCGAAATCCACCTGTAGTCTTGCGTTGCTATGGGCGAAGCTTTCGTTATCGACATTCGACAGGATCACGAGTTTGTAATGCTGCTTCAGATATCGGAGCGCATCGGCGGAATCCGCGAAGGCGGGCCATTCGCGAATCGAGCGACCATAGGCAATGCATTCTTCCTGAGTGAAGGGCACGCCCCACTCTTCGGCCAGCCGCTTATAGACGATGGCCAGAAGCGCCTGATAGCGTTTGCCCGGCGTGTACTTCTGTTGCGATGACTCGTGACGCGCATGGGCTTCCAGAACCTGATCGCGCGTCAATGCGGGCGCTACGCGCTCCAGCAACGGGCGCAGTCCTTCGAAAATTCCCGTTTCCCAGTCGATCAGCGTGCCGTAGCAGTCGAACGTCAGTGTGTCGAAGTCGGTCAGTTTCACAGTCGCTCCTGTCAGTCAAAAGGATGCTAAGGATCACAGCGTCGCGCTCGGCCTGATGTTACAAAGCCATGCCTTGTGAAGTGTTCGTTGCATCGAGTTGGTGTATCGTCAGTCCACTGCTTTCGCTCAAAGCGCGTGGAATACGTGAGCATATAATCGTATAAATCTTCAGGTTGCCTTTATCGCAGCCTTGATCCGCATCGGAGGACCAGATGGAATCTGCCTTTGACGTCTATGCGGGATTCGAAATCTCGGTTGCGGCGCGACGCAACGAACGCGGCGCATGGGTCGCGGACTTGTCGGTGAATCGCGATGGCAAGCCCGTGCTCGCTCCCTGGCCCGAGACCGTGCAACCGGAATGGCGCACACCGGACGAGGCGATACGCGACGGCATCGAACGGGCCCGGCGCGTGATCAGGCAGCACCTCGACGACCGCGCCCATCATTCCTGGGTTGCCACGCGCCGGCACGCCCAAACATGGTTCACCACCGAAACGGAACGACTTTCCGGGCACACCTTTACGCCCGGTCGATAAGACATTCGCTCGAGCCGGATGCTTCTTTTCCAAGGCGCCGGTGCCTCCGCTGGGATCCTGCGCGCGTCGCTTTTCAAAAAGCGACGCGCGCCGTGACTTGCAAATCGTTTTGACCAACCGCCTCACGCAATCGAACTCTTCAGATGCCCAACAACACACCCGAACCACAAGCCGTCTGTAATCCGATTTCCCGAAGCGCGATCTTCATCGTCGCGACCGTGGCCCGCGGCAAAGACAAAGCCGATGTCGTGCGCTCATGGTGCGGCGATATCGCGGCGCTGGTGCGCGCGGTCGCCACGCGTGCGCCTGCCGCGAACCTGTCATGCGTATGCGGCTTCGGCGCCGATGCGTGGGACCTTCTCTTCGGCGCACCGCGTCCCGCATCGCTGCATCCGTTTCGCGAGTTCGGCCAGGGCGATCGCCGCGCGATTGCAACGCCCGGCGACATCCTCCTGCATATCCGCGCCGATCACATGGACCTATGCTTCGAGCTTGCATCGCAAATGCTAAACAAGCTGGGCGATGCAGTCACGGTCGTCGATGAAGTGCATGGCTTTCGCTACTTCGATTTGCGCGACATGGTGGGCTTCGTCGACGGCACCGAAAATCCGACGGGCAAGAGCGCTGCGCATTACACGATCATCGACGAAGAAGATCCCGAGTTCGCCGGCGGCAGCTATGTGATCGTGCAGAAGTATTTGCATAACCTGGATGCATGGAACGGCCTCACCGTCGAACAGCAGGAGCGAATCATCGGACGCGAAAAGTTATCCGATGTCGAGCTCGACGAATCGATCAAGCCTTCCTGCTCGCACAGTTCGCTCACGACGATCGACGAGAACGGCAAGGAAGTGAAGATCCTGCGGCACAACATGGCTTTCGGCCGGCCGGGATCGAAGGAGTTTGGCACGTATTTCATCGGCTATGCGCGCACGCCCGCGCCGATCGAACAGATGATGGAGAACATGTTCGTCGGCAGGCCACCGGGCAACTATGACCGGCTGCTCGACTACAGCCGCGCGGTCACGGGCGGCCTGTTCTTCGTGCCGTCCAGCGATTTGCTCGACGAGCTTCCCGACCGGAACCCGGACGCCGCGCCGTCGTCCATCGGCGAAGGCCAGCAAAAGGATGAGCGAGAAGGCACGTTGAACATTGGCTCACTCAGAGGAACATCACAAGATGAATAACTTGCATAGAGAGCTTGCGCCGATCTCCGGCGCCGCATGGTCGCAGATCGAAGCGGAAGTGGCCCGCACCTTCAAGCGCGCGCTCGCGGGCCGCCGCGTCGTCGACGTGAAGAGTCCCGGCGGCGTCGCGTTGTCGGGCATCGGCACGGGACATCAGACGAACATCGCAGCGCCGAAGAAAGGCGTCCTGGCAAGCCTTTACGACGTGAAGCAACTCGTGCAACTCACCGTGCCCTTCACGCTGCAGCGTGAAGCTATCGACAGCGTGGAGCGCGGCTCGAACGACGGCGACTGGCAACCCGCGAAGACCGCCGCGAACGAGCTCGCACTCGCCGAAGACGCCGCGATCTTCGACGGCTTCGCGGCCGCCGGCATCACCGGCATTCGCGAAGGCAGTTCGAACGCCCCCACGCTTCTGCCCGCGGATGTGGCCGACTACCCCGCCGCGATCAGCCAGGCACTCGAAAAACTGCGGCTCGCCTGCGTCGATGGTCCCTACTCCGTGCTCCTCGGCGCAGATGCCTATACCGCGCTCGCCGAAGCAAGCGATCACGGATATCCGGTCATCCAGCACATCAAGCGCATCGTGAGCGGCGACCTCGTATGGGCGCCCGCGCTTCAGGGCGGCTGCGTGCTCTCGACACGCGGCGGCGATTATGAACTGCACATCGGACAGGACGTGTCGATCGGTTATACGAGCCATACGGATACAGCCGTACAACTCTATTTGCGCGAAACGCTCACGTTCCTTATGTTGACGAGCGAGGCCTCCGTTTCGATCGCGGCCGTCGAATAGCCGCATCAGAAGAATGGCCGATAAAAGACCTATGAAGGGGAATGCACTGCTCATCTGGCGGTGGTGCGGCCTGAGTCGACGATTGCATCGCGTGGCGCGTGATCGTTCGGGCCGGACATCGACCGTCCTGAACATGGAGATACTCGATCATGCCAGCCCTTTGCGAAATCTGTCATGCCCGGCCCGCGGTTGCGCAAGTGACCGTCGTGCAGAACGGCCAACGCAAGTCGATGTCGATTTGCGAGTACGACTACCGCCAGTTGATGCGGCATCAGAGCATGTTGAACCCGTTCGACTCGCTATTGGGCGGCGGCGGCCTGTCGCGCCTGATGGGCGGCATGCCCGACCACGGCGATGAGAACGATACCGAAGACATGGTGGCCTCGGTGCCGCGCGAATCCGTCGATGTCACCGACGCCTTCAGCGAACAAACGATGGAACTGCTGCAGCGTGCCGCAGAAAAAGCGCACGAACTGCAGAAGACCGAGCTCGACACCGAACAGGTGCTATACGTGCTCGCCGACACCGATGTCGTTCAGGCGCTCTTCAAGGAGATGAAGCTTTCGCCCGACGACATCAAGCGCTATATCGACGAGCACGCGCAGAAAGGTAAAGCGGAGCCCGACGCGCCGGTCGAGAAGATGACAATCTCGCCGCGTCTCAAGAAGGCGTTCCAGTTCGCGTTTCAGGCGTCACGCGAGCTCGGCCATTCTTATGTCGGTCCCGAGCATGTGCTGATCGGTCTTGCTTCCGTGCCCGACAGCATTGCGGGCACGCTCCTGAAGAAATACGGTGTTACGCCCGAGGCCTTGCGTCAGAAGGTCGTGAAAATCGTCGGCAAGGGCGCGGAAGACGGGCGCGTCGACACACCCACCGGCACGCCGACACTCGACAAGTTCGGCCGCGATCTCACCGCGATGGCGCGGCAAGGCAAGCTCGATCCGGTGCTCGGACGCGCGCAGGAAATCGAGAGCACGATCGAAGTGCTCGCGCGACGCAAGAAGAACAACCCCGTGCTGATCGGCGAGCCGGGCGTCGGCAAAACGGCGATCGTCGAAGGACTCGCGCAACGCATCGTCAACGACGACGTGCCCGAGGATCTGCGCAACAAGCGGCTCGTCGAGATCAACATCAATTCGATGGTCGCAGGCGCGAAGTATCGCGGCGAATTCGAGGAGCGCGCAAAGCAGCTCATCGACGAGATCACGGCCAAGCAGGATGAACTGATCGTGTTCATCGACGAGCTGCATACGATCGTCGGTGCGGGCCAGGGCGGCGGCGAAGGCGGACTCGATATCGCAAATGTGCTGAAGCCGGCGCTCGCGCGCGGCGAGCTGAGCTTGATCGGTGCGACGACGCTCAACGAGTATCAGAAGTACATCGAGAAGGACGCGGCGCTCGAGCGGCGCTTTCAGCCGGTGCTCGTGCCCGAGCCGACGGTCGAGCAGACCATCGTGATCCTGCGCGGCTTGCGCGACAAACTCGAAGCACATCATCAGGTGACCTTTGCCGACGATGCATTCGTCGCGGCGGCGGAGTTATCGGATCGCTACATCACGTCGCGTTTTCTGCCGGACAAGGCTATCGATCTTATCGATCAGGCCGCGGCGCGGGTACGTATCCGTTCGAAGTCGCGCCCGCCCGAGATGCAGGAGCTCGAAGCGGAGATCGCGCAACTGAAGCGCGAGCAGGATTATGCGTCGTCACGCAAGCGCTTCGACGAGGCGAAGGGGTTCGAAGAGCGCATCAACGAGAAGCAGGCGAAGCTCGATGAACTGACCGAAGCGTGGCAGCGCAAGACCGGATCGGAGACGCTCGAAGTGACCGTCGCATCGGTGGCGGAAGTCGTGTCGCGTCTCACGGGCATTCCCGTTACCGAACTCACGCAGGAAGAGCGTCAGAAGCTGCTCGACATGGAAAACAAGCTGCGCGAGCGCGTCGTCGGGCAAGACGAAGCCGTGGTCGCCGTCAGCGATGCGGTGCGCCTGTCGCGCGCGGGCATGGGCCAGATACATCGGCCGATCGCGACGTTCCTCTTCCTCGGCCCGACCGGCGTCGGCAAGACCGAACTCGCAAAGGCGCTCGCGGAAACCGTGTTCGGCGACGAACAGGCGGTGATTCGCATCGACATGTCGGAGTATATGGAGCGGCATGCCGTGGCGAGACTCATCGGCGCGCCGCCGGGGTACGTCGGTTATGACGAAGGCGGTCAGTTGACCGAGCGCGTGCGCCGCCGTCCGTATAGCGTGATCCTGCTCGATGAAATCGAAAAAGCGCATCCCGATGTGAACAACGTGCTGCTGCAGGTTTTCGACGATGGCCGCCTCACCGATGGCAAGGGCCGCGTGGTCGATTTCAGCAACACGATCATCATCGCGACGAGCAATCTCGGCGCGTCCATCATCATGGACAATCTCGAGAAGAGCGAGAAGGACCGCGAATCTGAGAAGGCGATGCGCGCGAAACTGATGGACGTGCTGAAAGGCCACTTTCGTCCCGAGTTTCTCAATCGCATCGACGAAATCATCGTGTTTCATGGGCTCTCGCGCGAGGTGATCCGCTCGATCGTCGAGATCCAGCTCGATCGCGTCACGCGCACCGCCGCGGCGCAGGACATCACGCTCAAGGTCGATGATTCGGTCATCGATCATCTCGCCGATGTCGGTTATCGGCCTGAGTTCGGCGCGCGTGAACTGAAACGCCAGATTCGTCAGGAACTGGAGACGCGTCTCGCGAAGGAAATCCTCGGCGACAAGCTCAAGTCAGGCGACACGGTCAACGTGAGCTTCGACAAGGAAACCGATAAGGTCAAGTTCACCAGGCTGGACGCACAGGCGCAACCGAAGGAAAAGAAAGGCCGGCCCGCCGCAAAGAAAAACGCGGCGAAGGGCGAAGGCAAGAAGGAATCCGCGAAGAGCGAACACTGATCGCCTGCATGGAGCGTGGCGGCACTATCGGCCGCCCCGCTTTCAACCATCCGTTTCATGGAGCATGACCATGGCCAATCAACAAAGCGGCTTGAGCGACGACTTCATCGCGACGCAGCGAGAACGCCTGCTCACGCTGAAGCGCGAACTGCTCGGCAACGAAGAAGGCGGTATCGCGGCCGAGCGTCGCTTGCAGGAAGAGCGCGGTTCGGAAGCAGAAGAGTACGAGGACGATGCTCAGCGCATGGAGCAGGACATCGCGAATCAGGCATTGCGCGATGTGAACGATCGGCGCATCGGCGATATCGAGCGCGCATTGCAGAAGATCGCGGAAGGCACCTATGGTCTTTCGGACGAAAGCGGCGTGCCCATTCCGAAAGCGCGCCTCGACGCGATGCCCGAAGCCATACTTACGGTCGAAGAACAGGAAAAGCGCGAAGCGGGCCGATGACGCTTCGGCATGCCCGCTCTATCGTCGAACGTGCCGTCGCTTCCGGCCGCAACTGCGGCGGCGCCACGCTAGGGCTGAACGGTTGCGCGATGGACGCTGGCTCATTCGTTTCTCCTCGTGGCATGCAGCGCGGATTGTCCAAGGCCCGGTCGAGCACGTTTGCGGTCGAACTGCTAACCTCGGGCGAATTCAATCCAATTGCAACGAGGAGCGTGAAGCATGAGCGCATTGCCCGAATACGTGCCGCCGGCCGTGTGGACATGGAGCAAGGAAAGCGGCGGACGCTTTGCCAGCATCAATCGGCCGATCTCCGGGCCGACGCATGAGAAGGCGTTGCCGGTCGGCCGTCATCCGCTGCAGCTCTATTCGCTGGCGACGCCCAATGGCGTGAAGGTCACCGTGATGCTCGAAGAACTGCTCGCGCTCGGCCATCGCGGCGCCGAGTACGATGCCTGGCTCATCCGCATCGGCGAAGGCGAACAGTTCGGCAGTGGCTTCGTCGAAGTCAATCCGAATTCGAAGATACCGGCGCTCGTGGATCGCAGCGGCGCGACACCCGTGCGTGTGTTCGAATCCGGCGCGATCCTGCTCTATCTCGCGGAAAAGTTCGGCGCGTTGGTGCCGACGGACCCGGCAACGCGTGCCGAATGCCTGTCGTGGCTCTTCTGGCAGATGGGCAGTGCGCCGTATCTCGGCGGCGGCTTCGGGCACTTCTATGCGTATGCGCCGAGCAAGATGGAGTATCCGATCGACCGCTTCGCGATGGAGGTGAAGCGTCAACTCGACGTGCTCGACAAGCGTCTCGCCGACAGCGCTTATATTGCCGGCGATGCCTACACGATCGCCGATATCGCGATCTTTCCGTGGTATGGCGGGCTCGTGAACGGCTGGCTGTATGACGCGGCCGAGTTCCTTTCCGTTCAGGAATACACGCACGTGCGACGCTGGGCCGACGTGATCGGCGCGCGTCCCGCCGTGCAGCGCGGCCGCATGGTCAACCGGACTTTCGGCGAGCCTTCGATGCAGTTGCACGAGCGCCACGATGCGTCGGACTTCGCCGCGCGGACGCAGGACAAAGTCGCCACGGAAAAGTGAGGCAGGGAACTGCGCCGTCTGCGCTGCTTCATCGCGGTGCGGAAACGGCGCAGCGTGCGCGGCGCGTCCATAACGACTTAATAAATTCCCGCAAGCCGCGCCGACTCATAAAAACAAATGCGCGTCACCATTTTCAAAAATGATTTCGCCGCTGCGGCGCGCAAAACGCGATTGACGCCGCCCCGGTGATGCTGTCACGATTCGTAGACCGTAAGATCCGCCGAAATATTTGTTACTGTACGACGAATGGCTGATCGATCCTGAGACTCTTAGTCGAGCGCCCCTACAACGCGATAGCCGACACACGGGAGAACGTCCATGCTGAACGCTCGGACTGGCGCCAGATCCGCTGACAATGTGCGGATCATTGCAGCTCTGCTCATGCTGGTCGCCGCAGGGTTTCTCGCAATCCGCATGGTCATCATCTATCACTATACGCTGACCTATGTGTCCGATCACCCACGGGCCTTCAGCGATTTCAACTTCTACTATTACGCGTTCAGCACCGTGCTGAACGCGCCGCACGATCCGTCGCTCATCTATAACAACGAGCATCTCGTTGCGTATCTGTCGAAACTCGGCGCGAATCTGGACGATATCCTCATCTACTGTTATCCGCCGCAGTTCGCAGTGATCTTTTCTCCATTCGCATTGCTTCCGTCGTTCACTGCAAAACTCGTCTGGGTCGCGATGTCCGTCGTACTGTGCATCGTCGGCGCGATCCTGCTTGCAAAGATGGCCTATCGCGGTGAAGACAGGCGCGTGACGGCGCTGCTTATCGCGGTGACCCTGTTGAGCTTTCCCGTGCTGCATGACGCGTATCTCGGGCAATCGAATCAGCTTCTGTTCTTTCTGCTCGCGACGTCGTTCTTCCTGATCGAACGTGGCAATCGCTGGCTGGCGGGTCTCTTTCTCGCGTTCGCAGTCGTATTCAAGGTGACGCCGCTCGCGGTCGTCGGCCTGCTTCTGTTGCGGCGTGAATGGCGCACGGTGATATCGACGGGCGTCTGCGCCATCGCAATCACGCTCTTCACCGCAAGCCGGCTCGGCTTTCGCGTGATCTGGGACTACCTGACCGTCGAGATCGGGCGGGCGCAGACGCAGATCCTGAGTGCGGGCGGCCTGCCCGGCAATAGCTCGGTCCGTGGCGCCCTGCAGACGATATCGGAGAAGCTCGGCATGCCCGCGTCCGAGGCAACGCTTCACGCAACATCGACGATCTTCGCCGCGATCATCTGTGTGTTCGCATGCTATCTCGTGCTCCGCCGCAGTCGCGAGAGGCGCATGGACTACGCGCTTGCCTGCATCACGATGCTGCTCGCCGCGCCGATCCTCGAGCCGATTCACATGGTCGTCGCGCTGATCCCTCTGGTGATTCTTCTCGGCACCGCGCTGGAGCGACCCGATGTGCAACAGTCCGCTATAGCGCCTCGTGCCGAGATGCTGCTTCTCGCGATTGCCGTGCTCCTTCTGTTTTTCATGGAGCGATCGGCAATGTACACCGTCTCGGCTTTGATTACCTATGTCCTTTGCATCGCGCGCTATTTCGCGCCTGCGTCGGTGGTACGACGTAACCGGGAATCTTCCACCGGTAGAAACCAATGCGCCAGGAGCGACGATAAGCAGAAGCAAGCAATCTAAATCTTGCTATGAGCAAGATGTTTTTTCTGCTGCCCGGTTTACATCTACATCAGAACAAAGTAACCTTTCCTCGCTGATTTACCCCCCGCGATACAGGCGCGGGGTTGCAAGTAACTCGCGCTATCGTCAGAAATTTTGACGCGCCCGAGACGCAGTCGCCGCATATGTTACCGAGGACAGGCAACGCCGAGTCGAGCCTGTCATCATCGAGCGCTTGCCACGCATGGCGCCGCGCTCCCGCTATCCGATTGCATGTCGATGGTGCACTCGGATTTTGCTTCAGACAATCTGTACTGCCTTGACTGTTGTGGCGCACTGATGTGCGCCCAATGCAGCAACTCATCTTCAGGCAGTCATTCGGATCACTAACGACGCTTCTCGACCATATCGAATACGTGATCGATGCTCGCGTCTCCGTTAGTCGTACTACTTGATATGCAGAACTCATCCATTCCCGCCTTCTCCCATTCCATCGCAGCAGCGATCGTCGCAAGTATGATGCTTGCCGCCTGCGGCGGCAGCGACAGCCCCGCCGACACCGCCGCGGCGAGCAAGCGCGCCGCATCACCCAAATCGACCGCGAAAGCCGCAAGCGGCAGCGGCTCGATCTTCTACGGCGCGAACGGCCATAACAGCAACGGCGGCGCATACGACTTCACGAGCGTGCAGACGCAGCTTTCGCAATTGCAGGATCTGGGCGCAACGATCTATCGCAATGACGTGTACAGCCAGACATCGGCGAAGATGGTCGCGGGCGTCGCGAAGACGATGGAACAAGCCGGCATCACGATGTATCCCGTGATGCTCATGAACCTCAACTACAACAGCGAGGACGACGCCTACAATGCAGGATTCACGCTCGGCCAGCAAACCGCGAGCAGCTATCCCTACAAGTACTACGAGGTCGGCAACGAGCTGGAGGCGAAGGCGCTCATCGGTAATGTCGACGGCACCGTCTGGTATCAATACGACAACTGGTCCTACACGCTCGCACGCGGCGCGATCCGCGGCCTGATCGCGGGCGTGAAGTCCGTCGACGGCTCGGCGAAGATCGTGCTGGGCGGCACGTGGATGCACACCGCCTTCTTTCAGATGCTCGCCGACGGCTCGCAACCCGATGGCACCTGGGGTCATCCGGCCGTGGGCTGGGACGTCACTTCGTGGCACTGGTATTCGAACGAAGGCGACATCACGCACGCCTGCGGGGGAACGGGATGTCATGACGTGCTCCAGTTACTCCACGACATGGGCAAGCCGATCTGGATCAACGAGTTCGGCGTGCGCCCGGACTTGGGCTCTTACGACCAGATCGCGACTTACATGACGGGCAACCTGATGATGGCGCAATTCGCGAGCGTCGCGTCGAAGTACAACATCCAGTCGATTCAGGCCTTTCAGCTCTATGACGATGGCGAAGGCGCCTACGGTCTTCTCGAGGGCGACGGCACGACGAAGAAAGCCGCCTACTGGGCGTACAAGGATTTCGTGCAGAACCATCCGATGTAAATCCATCGGCGGTAAGAAACGGAAAGGCGCTTGCGTTCAAGCCCGCGCGCGAAGCGGCCGTTATCGCGGCTTTGCAGACCGGATTGCGACGAGGGCAACGATGCAGATCAACAGTGCGTCCACGACCACTTACACGCGCGACGATGCGCCTTCTCCCCAACGCCCCGCTGACGTCACTCAAGAAGCCGACGCGCCATCGTCGGTGAAATCACTCGCGTATGGCGCACTCGGCCTCGAACGCCCCGAGATGCAGGCAACCGACACGAACGGCTTTTACACCGCGGGCAAATGGATGGCGGCGGCCGTGACCATCGGCGGCATTGTCTCCTTGTTCGTATGATGGAGTCGCGCGCGCGAATTAATAGCTGGAAATAACTTGCACGATTGGCGCTTTGCTCCGCATATCGAATCGCGGTGCATCGCGGGAAGATCTCGATGCGTGATGTCCGCTCTCGACATGACGCCCTCCTTCCTTCGACACTACGCCAGGTCATGCAAGCTCAACCTACAATCCGCCTCCGACTTTTCTCCGTGCGCCGCGCGCTCGTTGCCGTAGCGCTTTTTGCGCCCGTGCTGTCCGCATCCGCCGAAGATCTCCCCGACGTCTGTTCCGCGTTGAAGACCATCGTCGATGCACCCTCGTTCGATACGCTCGCCAAGGGTCGCGCGCTGATGCCGCCCGCTTCGCCGGGCCAGGGAGCATGCCGCGGCAGCGCGCACGTCTATGATTGCCGCTGGCGAGCGCATTGGGGCCCGGACGGCGTCCTTGCCGACCCGCTGCAGGAGTTGGGCGCGGACATTGCCGCCTGCTTTCCCGACGTCCGTCACGACGTGAACACGTCCACGCGCCAGCACTTCGCGCTGCGCGACGCGAACGGCAAGCGTGTGACCACGATGACCGCGACGATCGAAACGCCGAACACGATGCGCCTGCGCATCGCCCGCTGAGTCCTGAACGCGGATGACGGCAAGCGCATGTTCAGAACGCTCGCTTCTCGCGCGCTCCTTGCTGTCGTCGCAGGTGCGCTCTCCGGCTGCACATGGACGTTGATCACGGCCGCCGATGCGGCTGGCTCGCTGGTGCAGGCGGGCTTCACGGTTGCGTCGAACTATTCGTCGCCGACTTCGGTGACGGGCCCGCCCGCCACGCTGCAATCTGTCTGCATCGAACTGAATCAGACCGTCGCGACCGGCGACTTCGTGCCGGTGCTGCAAGTCGCCTTGCGCCGGCGCGGCGTGGATTCGGCGGTCTACAACCCCGGCACGTCACCGCCCGGTTGCGAGGCGATGCTCGTCTATGGCGCGACGACCAGTTGGGACCGGCACGCGTTCAGCAGCGAGCCGGTGTCGTATCTGTCGGCCATCGATCTGACACTCGTGCGGCAAGGGCAGATTCTCGTGACCGCGCGTTACGACACCAATGGTCTGAACATCGATCGTTTCGCGAGCGCGCGGCAGAAGCTGGATGCGCTGGTGGACCGCATGGTGGTCTCCCGCACACAGTAAGGCGCGCTTTCCTTACGGCATCTTTCCGATGCGATTTCGCGCATCGAAGCAATGCTAATCTGCCCACGCTGTAGTTATTGACCGATCCCTCTTGCGGCTCGCCATTGTTTTGCGGCGAGCCGTTTTTTTTGATCTGTTCGTACCGAACGGCCGAGCCTTCACACCGACGTCGACAATGCTAGGATTCTCCTGCAAGTGGTCGGACCAGTGAGGGTGCCATGCTCGAAGACAACCAGGAAGATGCATTACAGATCGCGGATGCCGTCGCCGGACGCATCGAAGGACTGATCGTCGACGGCGTGCTCAAGCCGGGCCAGGCGCTGCCTTCCGAGCGACGGCTCACGGCGAAACTCGGCGTGTCACGATCGGCGGTGCGAGAGGGGCTCAGGGTGCTGCGCACGCGCGGCATCATCGAAACGTCGCACGGACGCGGATCGTTCGTCGCCGCGCTGACCACGCAACCCGCACTCACGCCGATGATGCATCTGCTCGGCTCGCAGCCGCGCACCCTCTACGACATCTTCGAAGTGCGCGAAATGCTCGAGGCCGAATCGGCGCGTCTGGCGGCGCTGCGCGGCACGCAGGCGGATTTCGCCCTCATCACCCGCCGATACGAAGAGATGCTCGCCGCGAACGAAAGCGAGGTGGGCGAATCGACCCGCGCGCGGCTCGACTATAACTTCCATCTCTCGATCTGCGAGGCGTCGCACAATCCGGTGCTCGTACACACGCTGCGCTCGCTCACGGATCTGCTGCTCAGCTCGGTCTTCGCTTCGGTCAATAACCTCTATCCTCGCGAGGCGCAAAAGCGCGTCATCGACAAACAGCACGCACGCCTCTACAAGGCCGTTCTCGGCAAACAGCCGGAGCAGGCGCGCAAGGCCGCCAGCACGCATATCTCGACGACGACCGCCTGCATGCGGGAAATCGAGGCGGAAGAGCAGCGTCTGGTGCGCGCGACCTTGCGGCTCAAAGGCTGGGCGTAATCTCGTACCGCCCGTCGGGCGTACAAACGTGCGGAAACCCGGGCGGCCGCACCGCCATTGATTCAAGCACGAAGCACATCTGGCACGGGAAAAATAAGTGGTAGGACCAGTGGCTCGACGTCTCGACAGTCTCTTGCTGGCACGGAACAATGCGCTCCAGCAAAGCCAGTAGCGGCACGAAGCCGCACGTTCAGGAGACTTTCACGATGCACCCAGACAGCCCGACAGCCACCGCCCAGTTCGAAAACGCGACGTACGCGAAAGTGACCTTGCGTCTGCTGCCCTTTCTTTTCATCTGCTACGTCGCGGCCTATCTGGATCGCGTCAACGTCGGATTCGCGAAGCTGCAGATGCTCAACGACCTGAAGTTCAGCGAATCCGTGTACGGGCTGGGCGCAGGCATTTTCTTCATCGGCTATTTCCTGTTCGAGGTGCCGAGCAATATCCTCCTGCATCGCGTGGGTGCGCGCGTGTGGATCAGCCGCATCATGGTGACATGGGCGCTGGTGTCGGCGGCGTCGCTCTTCGTGAAGACGCCCGCGATGTTCTATACGCTCCGCTTTCTGCTCGGCGTCGCCGAGGCCGGGTTCTTTCCGGGCATCGTGCTGTATCTGACGTACTGGTATCCGGGTACGCGACGCGGCCGCATGAACGCGCTCTTCATGATCGGCATTCCGGTGGCGGGTGTGGTCGGCGGGCCGCTTTCGGGCTGGATCATGCAGGCGTTCAATGGCGTCCACGGCTTGTCGAACTGGCAATGGCTCTTTCTGCTCGAAGCGCTGCCGTCGCTCGTGCTCGGCATCCTGACGTTGTTCTTGCTGCCGAACGGCATCCGCGCTGCGTCCTGGCTCGGCGAGCAGGAAAAGCAGCTTCTGGAAGCCAACATCGCACGCGATGATTCCGCCGGCGCGGATCATTCGCTCAAGCGCGTCGTGTCGAACGGCCGCGTGTGGCGGCTCGCCGCGATCTACTTCTGCTGCATGATGGGCCTCTATGGCGTGAGCTTCTATCTGCCGACGCTCATCAAGACGGCGGGCGTGAAGGACGCACTCGACGTCGGCCTGTTCACCGCGATTCCCTATGCGGTCGCGATCGTGTCGATGATGCTCGTCGCGCGCTCTTCCGACCGCCGCAACGAACGCCACTGGCATCTCGCGCTCGCGGGCATCGCGGCCGCAGCGGGCTTTTACGCGAGCACGCTCCATACGGGAAACCTCGCGCTCGCGCTTGTCACGCTGTCGCTCGGCACGGCCGGCGTATTGTCGATGATGCCGGTTTTCTGGACCTATCCGAGCAGCGTGCTGACCGGCACCGCCGCGGCAGCCGGCATTGCGATGATCAATTCGATCGGCAACCTCGCCGGCTTCGTGAGCCCGTCGATCATCGGCTGGATGAAGGATGTCACGCACAGCACGAACGCCGGTCTCGTCGTCGTTGCGGGAGCGCTCGTCGTCGGCGCGGTGCTGACGCTCACGCAGCGCGCAACGGCGGGGGCGCCGCAAGAGTCGTCTTCGGAACCGCGCCGCGCGTGAGGCCATCATGTCCGATACCGCCCTCTCCGCCCTTTCGTTCGGCGCGTCGCGTGCGAGCTTGCTCGCATCGCTCGGCGATGTCGCCGGCACGCACAACGTGCTCACAGGCGACGATGAAACGCGCCGCTATCGCACCGGCTACCGCTTCGGCAGCGGCCGCGTTCTGGCGGTGGTGCGGCCCGGCACGCTCGTCGAGCAATGGCGCGTGCTCGCCGCATGCGTCGCCGCGCGCGCAATCGTCATCACGCAGGCGTCGAACACGGGTCTGACGGGCGGTTCGACACCCGATGGCGACGACTACGATCGCGACGTCGTCATTGTCAGCACGACGCGCATCAAACGCGTGCATCTGATCGAGGGCGGAAAGCAGGTGGTGTGCATCGGCGGCACGACGCTCGATCAACTCGAACGGGCGCTCAAGCCCCTCGGACGCGAGCCGCATTCGGTGATCGGCTCGTCGTGCATCGGCGCATCGGTGCTCGGCGGTATCAGCAACAATTCGGGCGGCTCGCTCGTGCATCGCGGGCCGGCTTATACGGAGATGGCGCTGTTCGCCGCCGTCGATGCATCGGGCGTGCTGCGCCTCGTGAATCATCTGGGCATCGAACTCGGCAGCACGCCCGATGAGATTCTGTCGCGCATCGAAAACGGGACATTCACCGATGCCGATGTTCGTGATGGCGCGGCCGCTTCGGATCACGATTACGCGACGCACGTCCGCGATATCGACGCACCCACGCCCGCGCGCTTCAATGCGGACCCGCGCCGCCTGTTCGAAGCATCCGGTTCGGCAGGCAAGGTGATGACGTTCGCGGTGCGTCTCGACACGTTCGCCGCGGAGCCAGGCGCGAAGGTGTTCTACATCGGCACGAACGATACGAACGTGCTGACCGACATTCGACGGCATGCGCTCGCGAACTTCACGCATTTGCCGATTGCGGGCGAGTATCTGCATCGCGATGCGTTCGACATCGCGAAGAGATACGGCAAGGATCTCTTCGTCATCATCGACAGGTTCGGCACGGATCGATTGCCCCTCTTCTTCAATCTGAAGACGCGATGCGATGCGTGGTTCGAGCGCCTCGGTGTCCTGCCGAAGCATATGAGCGATCGCATGCTGCAGTGGGTGAGCGAGCGTCTGCCCGACCATCTGCCGGCGCGGCTCAACGCGTATCGCGCACAGTACGAGCATCATCTGATGCTGAAGGTGCCGGCAGCGGGCATCGAGGAAGCACGCGCGTTCCTGGCCCAGCGTTTCGCGAACGGCGGCGGCGCGTATTTCGAATGCACCGACGAAGAGGGCCGCAAAGCCTTTCTGCATCGGTTCGCGGCGGCAAGCGCGGCGGTGCGTTATCGCGCGGTGCATCACCGCGAGGTCGAGGATATCGTCGCGCTCGATATCGCGCTACGGCGCAACGACCGCGACTGGTACGAGCGCTTGCCGGAGAAGATCGAGCGCCCGATCATTCTGAAGCTGTATTACGGGCACTTTCTGTGTCATGTGTTCCATCAGGATTACATCGTCGCCAAGGGCAACGACTGCATGGCGCTCGAGCACGAGATGCTCGCATTGCTCGATGAGCGTGGCGCCGAGTATCCCGCCGAGCACAACGTAGGGCATCTGTACGAGGCGAAGCCGCAGCTCGCCGCGTTCTACAAGCAACTCGATCCGTGCAATTGCTTCAATCCGGGCATCGGGAAAACGTCGAAATTTGCGGCGTATCGGGAGCATGCGCAAGCCTGAGCGTCCCGTCTACGCAATCAGCTTCGCCCGCAACATCGCCACATCCGCACTATTCATCGACAAGCCCTGCGCGAGATAGCGGCCGAGCGTGCCGAATTCGCGATGCATTTCTTCGAACGCCGCTTCGAGCGTCGCGCTTTGCGCCTGATACAGCGGCGCGACCGTCTGCGTATCGGTGCCGAGTCGCGCCGCATGCGCCGTCATGCGTGCGTCGATCTGCGTCTGTGCCGCCGTGTTCGTCAGCAGATAGTCCTGGATGATCACGTCGAGCGGCACGCCCGCGATGGAGAGCAGAAGCGCCGCCGCCCAGCCGGTGCGGTCCTTGCCCGCCGTGCCGTGGATCACCTGCGGCCCCGACACGCGCGCGAGCCGCGTCAGGAGCAAGCCGAACTGCAAACGCGCGACCGGGTCCGTGACGAGCTGACGCTCACGCTCCACGATCCACGCGCTCGCGGCAGCGGCGTCGGCCGGACTCGCCGCGGCAACGTCGATCGGCGCGATCTCGTGCGTCTCGCGCACGGCGCCCGATGGCAGGTGATCCGGCGCGATCGAAGCTTCTCCTAGGACGCGAAGATCATGCACCGCGCGCAGCGACAGGCGCGCGAGCGCAGCCGCGTCCGCATCGTCGGGCGTGAGCGCGCCCGAGCGATAGAACATGCCGCGCCGCAAGCGTGCGCCATCGACGGTCGGATAGCCCTCGCCCATCCCGGCAATATCGCGGAAGTTTTCGATCGTGGACAGCTTCGGCGTGTCGGTCACGTTCTGGCCGTCGCTCGCGCCGCCGCACGCCGATAGCAGCGCGCCTGCGCCGAACGTGGTCGAAAGCAGCGCCGCACGCGCGCCGCGGCGAATGAAAGCACGGCGCGACAACGGCGTCGTGCACATGGACGAAACGAGCATCATGTTTCTTCGAAGGGAATGACGATGCGCACGATCAGCCCGCCGCCTTCGGCATTGCCGATCTCGCAGCGGCCGCGCTGCTCGCGCGCAAGACGTTCGACGATGGTGAGCCCGAGCCCGCAATGCCCGTTGCCGCTGCGCGCTGGGTCGAGCCGCACGAAGGGCCGCAGCACGTCATCGAGACGCTCATCGGGAATGCCGGGTCCGTGGTCGCGCACTTCGATCAGCCAGTCTCCGCCCTGCCGCGCGGTGCGGATTTCGACAGGCGGCTCGCCATGCTCGAGCGCGTTGTCGACGAGATTGGTCATCAGGCGATCTATGAAGGTCCGCGGCAACCTGAATGTCTCGCCCGCTTCGAGCGACAGCGCGAACAAGGGTTCGTCGCCATCTTCGGGCGATGCGAACTGCTCCGCGATGAACGCATCGACACCGGTCTTCGCGCTCTCCGACGACGACCGGCCCGCGAATTCGAGGAACTGCTGCACGATGCGCGTCATCGAATCGATATCGCGCAGAAAATGCGCGCGCTCGCGTTCGTCTTTCGCGAGCACGGTCGCGCGCAACGACAGGCGCGTGAGCGGCGCCTTCAGATCGTGCGCGATGCCGGCGAGCATCACGGCGCGATCGTCGTCGGCGTCGGTGAGTTTCTTCATCATCTGATTGAACGCGCCGATCAGTTCGCGCAATTCGCGCGGCCCGTTTTCCTCTACGGGCACCGGCCGTTCGCCGCCACCGAAGCGGCGCGCCGCCTGCGCGACGCGTGCGAGCGGGCGTTGCAGTTGCCACGTCGCGATGAGCGAGAGCACGAGCGCACCGGCGAGCAGCACGACGCCCTCCGTGATGAACGGCGCGGGCGGCGGCAGATCGATCGGCGTGACGATCCACACGTTGCTCGACGGATAACGCACCCAGAGCCGCGACTTGTTATGGCCATCGATATCGACGGCGATCTGCGAGCCCGGCGGCAACCGCTCGGCGAGCTGGCGCGCGAGGTGCGCATGGCGCGTCTTCGCGGCGTCGCGCAGCGTGAGCGGCTCGGGCATGTTCCACACCGGCACGAGATGCACGCGCGTCTCGCGCATGAGCCGTCCGCCGAGCGCGACATCGTTATGCGCCGCTTCCAGCACGATGAGCAACGCGCGCGCGTAACCATCGGCTTCCTTGTGCGGCCCTTGCACGTGCAGAATCGCGAACCATCCGCCCTGAAGCGCGAGCAGCACGCAGATCGACACGATCGCCATGCGGCCGAACAGCGTGTCGATGAAACCGCGCGGCCTGCGCGCGGACTCCCAGAAACCCGGACGCATCGTGGTTACGCCTCGGTCCAGCCGGATGCCGGAGCGTCCGTGTCGGGGACGAATACGTACCCCTGCCCGCGCACGGTCTGCACATGACGCGGATGCGATGGATCGTCTTCGATGAGGCGGCGCAAACGCCAGATCGGCACATCGAGGCCGCGATCGCGAAAAGGCAGATCGTCGCGATGCACTAGATCGTGAATCAGCACGCGCGACAGCACCTTGTACGGATGCTTGATGAACACCTTGAGTAGCGCGAATTCGCTATCGCGCAGCGCGATGCGTTCGCCGCCGCTCGATAGCGAGCGCGTCACGAAGTCCACTTCGAAGCGCCCGAAGCGTTCGCGCGGCGCGGGCTCCGGACGGCTCGGCGCGCTCGCGCGCCGCCGCAGCACCGCCTCGATGCGCGCGAGCAGTTCGCGCGGATCGAAAGGCTTGGCGAGGTAGTCGTCCGCACCCGACTGCAGCCCCGCGATCTTTTGCGGCACGCTGTCGCAACCGGTCACGAAGATCACCGGAATGTCCTCGCCCGCCGCGCGCAGATCACGCAGCGCGCGCAGGCCGTCGATGTCCGGCATCATGATGTCGAGCACGACTATGGACGGACGTTCGAGTGTAAGCCGCCGCCGCAGGCCGCCGCCGTCGTGGAGGACGGAAACGTCGATGCCTTGCGCGTTGAAGAAGCGGCGCAGCAGATCGCGCACCGCGGGGTCGTCGTCGACGATAAGAACCGATGTAGACATCTCAAAATTTTATTCGGCCTTAATTCCTTATCGCGCTTCGTACGCCTGGCGCGACATTACGGATGTTTACGGAACGCATTGCGGACGCCAGAAACGTGTGAAGCACGCGCGTGCTATCTCGCGCGGACCCGCGTACGTGGGAGAGCCGCCGGCGCATCGTCGTTGAAACGCGCCGTAACGGAAAGAAATGGAAAGTTCGCGGCCATCGCGACGGCATCGGGCTTGCGCTTAGAATCCGCCCATGACACCCCATGTACTGATGGTCGACGACGACCCCGTTGTGCGCGATCACGTTCGCGACTATCTGCGGCAGCACGGCTTCGATGTCTCCGTCCTGAGCGATGGAACGGACCTGAAGCGCCGCGTGCAGGCCGAGCGTCCCTCGATGATCGTGCTCGACGTCATGATGCCCGGCAAGGACGGCATCAGCGCGCTGCGCGAGTTGCGCAACGCGCGCGACGATATCCCCGTGATGCTTCTGACGGCGCGCTCGGACGTGCTCGATCGCGTCATCGGGCTCGAACTCGGCGCGGACGATTATCTCGGCAAGCCCTTCGATCCGCGCGAACTGCTCGCACGCATCCGCTCGATCCTGAGGCGTCGCGAGCCCGCGTCGCCGGTCGTGGCGAGCGCGCCTGAGATGCGGCCGGCCTATCGCTTCGGCCCGTTCGAAATGGACTTCGGCACGCGCGAACTGCGCCGCGATGGCGAGCGTATTGCGCTGCGCTCGGGCGAATTCGCGCTGCTCAAGACGCTCGTTAAAAACGCGATGGTCGTGCTCACGCGCGCTGAGTTGAATGAAAAGATGCGCGGAAACGGCACGCATCGCGATCGCAGTCTCGATGTCGCGATCTGGCGGTTGCGGCGGCTGCTCGAGATCGATCCGTCGGAGCCGCGTTATGTGCAGACGGTTTGGGGGCAGGGGTATATCTTCGTGCCGCATGGCGATCCGGCTGCGGCTGGGCGGATTGCGGCGGGTGGTGGCGGTTAGGACGTTGATGAACGCGTGTTGGCGAATGAGCACTTCATTCGTCACGTCAAGCAAAGTTGAGCGTTGGACCGATGGGAATCGCGATTAAGTCTGTCCCGCTCGACTCCCAAGCCCGCCGAATTCGCGCTGAGGCAGCGCGTCAAGGTCGTCGCGGATCGGCCTGCGATTCCCACTGAACAAGATAGAGCCAAAGGCCGCCGCGTAAGCGGCCCGACGCCGTTATTCTGCCTGCTCCAATAAAAGCTCTCTCCTGAAAACCTACGCTTGTCTTTAAGGCCCATTGGATTTTCTGCGGAGTGGATCATCAGCAATAGGGACGCTTTTCGCGTTCCCTTGAGTTATCGTCCTAACATGTGCTTCAGTCTTTCAAAGAATTCACTACAAGCTTCCGCTTCGTCGGGATACGACCGCTCTTCGGTGCGCTGACCGCGCTCGCTATAAAAAATCCTCCAAGTCTTTCCTTCATGAATCAAACAAAGCGATTCGTCTGATACTTCATCAATTGAATAACTGTCCTTAGGAAAGTCAGTTGATTCCAACACTCTAACTAGTTCGTGTTTATTCACAATTACTCTTTACCTCACGCAAGTGACCAGAATCGATGAGCTCCTGTACTGATCGTGGCAGAAGATATTGAATTCCCCCGCCGGGTTCACCAAACCATGCTGCAATCTTGCTCGCTTTAACTTCCTCTATAGGCTTGACTACCTCGTAGGTGTAATAGGGTTTCGTGACATCGGTTCCTGGCGGCAAGGCTCGTATCGGGTATGGCGTCCCTATCGGTGATGTCTAACTACCGCCAGGATAGCCATAACGATCGATAAGCGTCCCCGGCTTCAAGGTGATAGTGCTAACGGGCCCTGATGCGCCGTCATTGGGCGGCCAATACGGAACAATCTCATTAGTTAAGCCTGTAGGGTCGATCCACCCGAATGTATTTGGCGCAAACTGATGTGGATTAACGCGGCCGTGCAGGCCAATCGGATCTTGCTAGATGAAGTTGCCGGTCTGGGAGTCAAAGTACCTATACCGGTTGTACCTCAGTCCCGACTCATCGTCCGAGTATTGGCCTTAGAGGCGGATCGGCTGGTCGATTGTATGCGTCTGGATATGATCAACCGCGCCCGTTACACCATAGTGTGCCTCCCAAGCGATCTGCCCGTCGTCGGTGCGTAGTCTCACCGGTGCGCCGTTCGAGTCGTTCTGATAGTAGAACATTTCAGCACGCGGCGCACCTGCGGCCTCATCTATCGAGACGGCCTGCATCGCCAGCGGCTCGAAGCTCTTCAGGTGGTAAGCATAGAAGCGGCCCTCGTTCTTGGAGCGTACATGACGGCTCTCGCCCGCCATCGCATCGCCGTCCCACAGAAAGCAGCGGGTCTGCACCTCGTCAGGCTGCGCGGTGTAAAGTCTTCCCAGCGCCTCCTTGCAGATACGCCTCCCCAGCGCGTCATAGCGATACGCCCACTGCTCGTTACGCGTGTTCTCGAACTGCACGAGCCGACCGAACGCATCCCACTTGAAACGCTGCACGCCCGACCGGTGATAATGCCGCTCGATGAGTTGTCCCGCCGCATCGAGCCACCATCGCGCGCCGCCGTCGTGCTCTATCTGCCGTCCATCCTTGTTCGCATACTGCCTGCTGAAACGATCGCCTTGCCTGTCATATACGAAGTGCCGCAACGTCTGCGCAGGGTCCGTATGCGCCACGATGCGCCCTAACGGATCGTAGCGATAGCGGTCTGTGCCAAGCCGCGAGTCGTCGCGCTCGGTGAGATTGCCTAGCACGTCGTAACGGTAAGCGACCTGATCGACAGTCTGTG
>FCOD02000038.1 GCA_001544655.2 Caballeronia turbans | reverse complement strand
TGTAGCTCCTGGACTGGGTTTGGTTGGATGAGCATCAATCGTTGCGCTCGCAGCTACATATGCGAGGGCTGTGCCAGGCAAGGCTAGAAGATCTGTTCGGTTAATCTAACCGGCTGATATCAATGGAGAAAACAAGAAGATGACGCGGCTTTGCATCGTTTCTTCGAAGCGAAAATCGAGGCAACGTGTCGGTCGGCGAAAAACAGATCGGGGAGGGATGTTGGCGTCGGACGAACATCGTCGCGATTGAGGCATGTCGTCTTCGATACGGACCCGCGCAAGAGAAAGCAGGTCGCGACCGTACCGAAGACGAGGTGATGAAGATCAACTCAAAGTTGCTGGGAAACGCCGAGCGGTGCGACAGGTTCCATCACCGGCACGCTTCGTGGCTGCAGATCCTGAATGAACGTCTCGGACAGCGCAATCACGCTCGCCAGCGCGCGCGTGTCATAGAGCGCGTGATCGACATCCCCGCAAACGGCGGCCTTCACTCTCGCCGTTCGCGAGAGCTTCTTCCCATGGCGGCCGAAGTGGGCATTGAGTTGATCGAGGCCTTCGTCACCCGCGCCGTACACGAGCAACGTGCGCACGCCCTTGCGTTCGAGGGCGTGAACGACACTGTGCGGGTCCGTGAGCGATTCGTTGCCGCCTGCATGCACCGGTTTCCTGCGGGTTACGCCGAGCAACTGCGACTGCAGCCGCGCCGCCGCATTCGATGCGAAAGCCTTGAGGATCGGCTTGAACCCGCGTTGACCGCTCAGCACGAGCCACCATTTCCCGGGCTTCAGGATGGCCGGCCCGAGACGCGCCATCGTGTTGCGCCGCTGGTTCCTGAGTTCCTGCAGGGTCAGCCGCTCGGGTATGTAGAAACGCTGGAGGTTCACGGCGATCACGGCCGCGATAGCCGGCTCGACGAGCGATGCGCGCAACGCGCTATACGCGCCCGAGCAGATGCCGAACGCGATGACGTTGTCGTAGCCCTTGCGCTTGAGCCATGCGCCCGCGGTCGCGACGTCATCGATCGTGCTTTCCGCATGAATCGAGGCCATCGTGTCCAGCGTTCCGTCGGGCGAGCGGGCGGGGCTATCGCCGATGCCGCGCGCGTCGAAGCGCAACGATGCGATACCGCGTTGCGCCATTTCCCGCGCGAAGCGCACGGACAGACGGCTGTCGCCCTGATGCACGCTGCCCGCCGTGTTGGTGATGACGATGACAGGCCCGCCCGCGAGTCTGTCGCGCGGCTCGCACAAGATGCCGAAGAGTCCGGCCGCGCCGAAGATCACCGGGCGCTCAACGGCCTCCGGCGTTTCGATGATTGCATCGTCGCTCATGCTCGGCCGGGACGCCTTTCTCGTGCGAGCCGGCGCGAGGTCGCCGAGCTCGTCTTCGGCCATGCCTTGGGCGATCCATTGCGCAGTCCGCTTGAGCGTTTTCTCCGGCAACGTCGACGAGGCCGTCTCCTGCATGAATTCGAAATAGTCGTCGAAGCTGTCCGCTTGCACGTCGACGCCACGATCGCGCAATGCGGTGCAGAGCGACTGACTCGCGCCGGGCCGCATATCGGCCACGAACACGCGCTTGGGTAGAGCGGGATGACGGCTCATGGACTTGCCGAGATCGAGGCCGCTCAACCGGTTGCGAAACGCTTCGCTATAAACCTGACCGAGCACGTGATAGGGCGAATCCATCTGCCGGGCGCGCACGTCGAGGGGAAGATTCTCGACCCACGTGCTGCGCAAGGCAGTCAATTCGCGCAGATAGTGGCGTCCCTTCACGACGGGCGCGAGCAGTGCGAGCGAATCCACGAGCGGATGATGCGATGCGAGCGCCGCCAATGTTCCGCCCAGACGCAAGCCGCACAACGTGACCCTGGTCACGCCTGTTTCATGCCTCAAGCGTTCGACCGCCGCGCCGATATCCGCGACGAAGTCGTCGAGCCGATCGCTTTCGTGATCGATGCCCACCGAATCGCCCGTTGCAAGATAGTCGAAGCGCAGGACCGGAATGTCCCGCCGGGAAAGCTCCTCGGCGAGATAGCGCATGGCCTTGTGTCCCCACGCCTCCTCATGTCCGAAGGGATTGCACAGCACGACGCCGTGGCTTCCCTGACCCGCATGAAGCCACCCGAAACGGCCCCCGAAGACAAGCGGCGTCATGCGTCGCCTCCCCTTCCGAAATTACCGATGCAGGCGCGCGTGCTTCGGTAAAACGCGACGCTGGCAGCGTCACGCGTCCCTCGGCCGCCGAATTTTCTAATAAGGTCGCGCATTTTCTTGAGTTTCTCATTGCACGTTTTGGAAGATTTAACATCTTTTCGATTCGTCTTTTCGGTGCGGTGGCCAACAAACTGATGATTTGCGTAAACCTTCAGATGACCGGGAGACGCATGCAGGCGAGCTTCAAAAATCGCCGGTCAGGAGCAGATGTTTATCCGCAAGCCGCAAACGGTGACTTTCTTTCTCTTTATCATCAATATAGTAAGCATACCTATGTGTTTTGTAGACTCGAAAAACGACGTCCACTCGTTACACGTGCATGAAGCAGTTCACGAGGACCTCGCGTCTCGCCACGTTTCGGTAAAAGCGCCGCATTGACTATTCAGTTTCATCGTCTAGATTCTTCGTCGTAGCTGCGGTCGCCATCCCAATCGCTATGAAAAAGGACAGCATCATGTGCAATCACCCGAAGCCGGAACGTCCGCGTTCGATTTACTGCATTCTCCCGCCGCATATGCTCGAGCACATCGCAAAACATGGTGATGCGAAACAGCGTGAGATCGCCATCGACACCTTGTCGACGGACCACACGATGCGGCATTTCCGTTCCGTGCAGGCAGCACTCGCGCCACGGCGTGCCGCGCCGATGCCCACGGCTGCGGCCCCTTCCGCGAACAGGACGATCTACACGGCCAACCACACAGAGACGCTGCCGGGCACGGTGGTTCGGGCTGAAGGCGGGAAGCCCGTGAACGACGATGCAGTCGACGAGGCGTATGACGGACTCGGCGCGACCTTCGAGTTCTATCTCGAGGTGTTCCACCGCAACTCCATCGACGATGCGGGATTGCCGCTCACCGGAACGGTTCATTTCGGAACCGATTACGACAACGCATTCTGGAATTCACAGCAGATGGTCTTCGGCGACGGCGATGGAGAACTGTTCAATCGTTTCACCATCGCGCTCGACGTGATCGGTCATGAGTTGACGCATGGTGTGACGGAGCACACCGCGAGTCTGAACTATATGGCGCAGGCGGGCGCGTTGAACGAATCGGTGTCGGATGTGTTCGGTTCGCTCATCAAGCAGTATGCGAACAAAGAGACGGCCGACAAGGCGGACTGGCTCATCGGCGAAGGACTGCTCGCCAACGGCGTGAACGGCGTCGCGTTGCGGTCGATGAAAAATCCCGGCACCGCCTACGACGATCCGAGACTCGGCAAAGACCCGCAGCCGGACCACATGAGCCATTACGTTCGCACGACGCAGGACAATGGCGGCGTGCATATCAATTCGGGCATTCCGAACAAGGCCTTTTGCGTGACCGCGCTGGAAATCGGCGGATATGCGTGGGAGAAGGCGGGACGGATCTGGTACGAGACCCTGACCGACTCGCATCTCAAGCCGACGGCGACCTTCAAGACGTTCGCGAAGTTGACGCTCTCCACCGCGAGCAAGCTCTATGGCGCGAGCAGCGCGGAGTCGTCGGCGGTCAGGAAAGGATGGACCGAGGTCGGTGTATTGTGACGACTGGACTCTTTCTTGGTGCGGCCTTGATTTGCATGGGCTGCGCCTTGCATCAAACGTCACGGGAGCCTTCGATGCATGCGGAGCTGACGACCGATGGCGGATTCGCCGCCTTTCCAGGACTTGCACGGCCTGTGATACTCGACGAAGGCGACCTGTCGGCGCAAGACGGCGCCGAGTTCGCGCGCCTCGTCGCCGCGGCGCGCGACGAGGCAAGCGCGCCGGGCCCGCGCGCCGCGAAGCCGGTGCCGGACGGCCGCACTTACCGGATTAACATCGATGGCGGCGACGCGCTGCGGCTCAAGGCCGCGGATCCAGCCATTCCTCCCGCGTTTGCTGCCTTGATGGATTTCGTGAAGCGGCATGGGCATCGTTGAAGCGCGCTGCCTGAAACGAGAGTCGCTAACAGTGAGCTGGTTTAGTGTCTCTACGATCGGATTGGAGGCACAACCGTTTCCGGACATTCGCGCGGCTCAGCGCGGCGGCGCATGCGCAGAATTCTTCCGTGCATTCCCTTCTTCTTGCCGCGTTCGCGCTTGCTATCGGTGATGTGACGCACGCCCAGCCGAGCGAATCCCGATGCGATCGATATCGACCGCCGCACGCTTTGGCGCGAGCGTGTCGCGTCGCCGTTGTCCGCACGGCAATTCGCGTTGATGCACGCGCTTTTCGAGCGACCTGACGCAATTCTTTCCCGCGCGCAACTCGCAGACCGGATCTACGGTTGGGGAAACGAAGTGCAAAGCAATGCTCGACGTGCTCTTTCGTTCGATGCGCAAGCGCTTCGGTGCGCATTGATCCGCAACGTTCGTGACGAAGTCGAGTGCGATTTGTCATACAAGGAACGTCTTTTCTGTTTGCACCGTTCTGCGGCAAGGTATGATGGACATACATTACAAACTGTAATGTATGTCGCGAACCGGGTTCTGGCGAATTTGTCTATTAATGCGATCAGACCAATGCGGATCGCCCTGAGCGCAAGGCACCGACGCCTTCCGACGGAGCCTCGCTCTGTTTATGACCGATGAGCTGCAACGTAAAAAGGAGCCTTCATGACAAGTCCCGTTTTCGAGTCCGTGCGTCTGGATGACGTGTTGCTGGAGCCCGATCCGATCGACCCGGCGTGGATCCTCGAAGGCAATCCCGTTGCCCGCAGCGGCAGGTGGTCGCAAAGTCTCGATACCACGACTTCCTCCTGGGTCTGGGACTGCACCGCCGGCCGTTTCAACTGGTACTTCGAAGAAGACGAGACGATTTACGTGATCGAAGGCGAAGTTATCATCACCGCCGAAGGGCAAGAACCGCGCACGCTGCGCGCGGGACACGCTGCCCTGTTCTACGCGGGCACGCGTTCCGAATGGTACGTTCCAAGGTATGTGCGCAAACATGCGATCCTGCGCCCGCATATCACCAAACCGGTATTGCTCGCCCTCAAGGTGAGCCGCAAGCTCCAGGGCAGGCCGAGCGGCTATCTTCCCCGCACGTCGTTCTGAATCTCAATCCGTTCACGCGTCAGGCGGAATGCGGCGCCAAGTCACGACCACAGCGAGGAAGAATGCGACATAGGCGAGCGTGAACGCCCAGCCCGGCAAGTCCCAGTACAGGCAGGCGCCGACCCAACGCTGCACGAAGCCTTGCGCGCCGGGCGCCCCGGCGCGCAACTGATCTTCCAGAACGGTGAGCGGGCAGGGGAGGCCCGCGACGGCGAGTGCCGCGACGATGGCGATGGCAAAGATGTGCGCTCTGCGAAACGCGCGGTTGCGCGCCCAGTTGCGTCCGAACGCGGCGCCGCTCCAGATCGCGATCAATCCGCCGACGATAAAAATCACGATCAGCGCGTGCAGTACGAGAGTCGCGTTCGCGAGCCAGATCATTTTCAAGTGTTGATTCTTCTCTCGTTTCAAGCCGGCGTTTTGCGGAGTTCATCCCCGGACATACATTCCATAGTATGCGTCTACGGCGCTGGCAATATCGCGTACGCATTGCAGCGTACTGAAAAACGCACAGATGGTAGCTTGACATATGTTTCCGTGGAAACTAAAATTGTTTCCACGGAAACATAAAATGTGATTCGATCTGTGACTAACCTGTCTGCCACGCATGATCCTCTTGAGCGCCACCTCGGATACTGGATGAGGCTCGTATCGAACGAGGTATCGGACGCATTTGCACGCGCCTTGTCGGATCGGCAGATCTCCGTGGCCGAATGGGTTGCGCTGAACCATATCGCGAACCGTGCCAACTCGACGAACTCGGCAATGGCCGCTTCGATCGGGATGACGAGGGGCGCCGTTTCGAAGATTCTCGACAAGCTCGAATCAAAAGGGCTCGTCTCGCGCGTCGCAAGTGCTGATGACAGCCGTGTGCAAATACTGTCGCTTACACGCGACGCGCGTCGCTTGCTACCTAAACTGACCGCCATTGCCGACGGTAATGACGACCATTTCTTTTCCGTGCTCGACGAATCGGAGCGCAACACACTTCGCGATCTCCTGCAAAAGCTCGCCGAGCTTAATCAGATTCGCGAGATCCCTATCGAATGATCCTCGATGAATGGAGAAGGAATGAGTGAGGCGATCGAAAATCTTGCCGCCGCCCAACGACGCGCAATGAACGGCACACCGAAGTCCGGCGGATTTCCATATCTCGCGGAAGTGCTTCGGCAGGCTGGCGTCAGCAAGAACGTCTGGTTTCTGCCCTCGTGCCAGAGTCTTTATATGACGACGCGCGGTGCTGTGATTCAGCAAGGTGCGCCGTTAGCGCAGGGCGCACTCGACGTGCCGGCATTCGATCGCGGCGCACTGATCAAAGCGTTGCGGACGGATCAGGCGGGCCAAAGCACGTTCCCCGAGTTCCTTCAGAGCGCGTGGAATGCCGGCGTGGTTCGCTACGACGTCGATCTGATTCGCAGATGTGTTGTCTATTCCGGGTGCCAGGGTGAGGAATACATCGAGCACTATCCCGAAGTGATGGTGTGATACGGGAGCCAAGCGACCTCTCATGCCGTCCGCCGCCAATCTGCCCGACAAGACGCGGCGTGCCCATCTCGGCATGCACGATCTGCGTGTGATGCGAATCGGCTTCTTGCTTCTGGAAAACTTTTCGCTGATCGCTCTCGGCACGGCGGTCGATCCGCTCCGCATTGCCAATATGCTCGTCGAGCGCGTGGTCTACGAGTACACGCTCATTGGCACGAACGGTAACGCCGTGCGTTCGAGCGACGGCATCCGCGTGATTCCCGATGTCGCGATGCCGGAGGCGGCCGAGTTCGACGCCGTGTTCGTCGTCGGGCCGAATCCGATTCCGCGCAAGGGTATTGGCGCGATCATGGACTGGCTCCGCTTGCAGGCGCGTCGCGGCAGCGCGCTCGGCGGTCTCGATACGGGCAGCTATTTTCTTGCGCGCGCCGGCCTGCTCAATGGCTATCGCTGCACGATTCACTGGGAGGATCAGGACACGCTGCTGGAGCAGTTTCCGAAGCTCACCGTATCCAATCGGCTCTATGAAGTGGATCGTGACCGGTACACGTGCAGCGGCGGCGTTGCCCCGCTCGATCTGATGGTGCATTTGCTGTCGCTTCCGCCGGGCAGCCCCGCACTCGCGGCGCGTGTGCTCGAATTGCTCGTCGCGGAGCGGCGCGGTCACGAAGAGCGCCAGGTGACGTCGCTCAGGCAATACACCGGCGACGCACACGCCAAGCTCGATGAAGCACTGCAGGTCATGGAAAGCAATATCGAGGAGACGCTCAGCATCGCGGAGATCGCGGCATTCGTGAAGGTATCCCAACGTCAACTCGAGCGATGGTTTCAGGAGCGCCTCGACAGGACACCGGCGCAGGCTTACCTCGAAATACGCCTGCTGCGCGCGCGTCAATTGCTGTATAGAACCGCGCGCACGCTCGAAGACGTATGCGAGCGCACCGGCTTCACGTCCCTGTCCCATTTCTCGACGCGCTATAAGGCGCAGTTCAACATCTCGCCGATAGCCGATCGCCGGCGCTATCAAAAGGCCCTTTGAAGCAGCGCTCACAGGCGTCGTTCGTGGTTAACCCTCGATGTCGAAAAGCCGAATTTTGACGTCGAATCGGGAAATATCCAAAACCGCCAGGCTCCTACCATTCACTCACACCAACGGACTTTCACCGAGGAGCTGAGTGCATGAAAATGGAGAACCTTATCCGCATCGAGAACGGCGACAAAGCCACGCACACGTTCTCCGATGCCGAATACGCGAATCGCCACGGCAGGCTGCGCGAATTGATGGCGCGCGAGAACGTCGATGTCGTCCTGTTCACGTCGTATCACAACATCAACTATTACGCCGACTTTCTATATTGTTCGTTCGGCCGGAAGTACGGTCTCGTCGTCACGCCGAAGAAAGTCGTGTCAATTTCCGCGAACATCGACGGCGGACAGCCGTGGCGGCGCACCGTGGGGGACTATAACGTCGTCTATACCGACTGGCAGCGCGATAACTTTTTCCGCGCCGTACAAGGTGAAATCGAAAACAAGGGACGTGTGGGCGTCGAATTCGATCAGCTCTCGGTCGAGATGTTATCGAAGCTGAAGGCTGCGCTGCCGTCGGTGGAACTCGTCGATATCGGCGTGCAGACGATGCGCATGCGCATGATCAAATCGGCGGAAGAAATCGATGTGATCAAGCATGGTGCGAACGTGTGCGACGTCGGCGGCGCTGCGCTCGCAAAGGCCGTTCACGAAGGCGTGCCCGAGCATGAAGTGGCGCTCGCATCCACGCAGGCAATGGTGCGCGAGATCGCCCGCCGCTTTCCCGATTCAGAACTCATGGATACCTGGACCTGGTTCCAGTCCGGCATCAATACAGATGGCGCGCACAATCCCGTCACCACGCGCAAGGTGGAAAAGGGCGACATCCTCAGCCTCAATTGCTTTTCGATGATCGCGGGATACTACACGGCGCTTGAACGCACCATGTTCTTCGATCATTGCTCCGACGCCCATATGCGGTTGTGGAAGATCAACGTCGAAGTTCATGAGGCGGGGCTGAAGCTCATCAAGCCGGGTGCTCGATGCTGCGATATCGCGAGCGAGCTCAACAAGATCTATGCCGAATACGGCGTATTGCAATACCGCACATTCGGTTATGGCCATTCGTTCGGCGTGCTCTCGCACTATTACGGTCGCGAAGCGGGCCTCGAACTTCGCGAGGACATCGACACGGTGCTCGAACCGAACATGGTCGTCTCGATGGAGCCGATGATCATGCTTCCGCAAGGCCTGCCCGGTGCCGGGGGTTATCGCGAACACGACATCCTCGTCGTCGGGGAGAAGGGCGCTACGAACATCACAGGCTTCCCTTACGGACCGGAGCACAACATCATCCCGGCCTGAACGGCCAAGGCACGATCCGGCGGCGGCGTCGCCGCCGGCTCGCATGAAGCAATCGCATCATCATGTCGGGAGACAGTCGATGAATACGGAAAGAGCAGTCGCCGCGCAGGTCGCGATGCCCGAGGTATCGCACAAGGAGAGCACGCAAGTCGATCCGCAGATATTGAAGCGTGCGGCTTGTGCGAGCTTCATCGGCAATTTCGTCGAGTGGTTCGATTATGCGTCTTATGGCTATCTGGCGACCATCATCGCCGTCGTGTTCTTCCCGAAGACCGACGGCGCGACGGGTTTGCTCGCCACTTACGGCGTGTTCGCGATCTCGTTCATCGTGAGGCCGATCGGCGGCATCGTGTGGGGCCATGTGGGCGACAGGATAGGAAGGCGGACATCGCTGTCTCTGTCGATTCTTATCATGTCGTGTTCGACCTTTCTCATTGCATTGCTTCCGACTTATGCGCAGGTCGGCATGCTAGCGCCGGTTCTGCTGCTTCTCGTGCGCGTCGTGCAGGGCTTTTCTGCATCGGGTGAGTATGCGGGCGCGGCTGCGTTCCTCGCCGAATACGCACCGGACAAACGGCGCGGCATCTATACGAGCATCGTGCCCGCCAGCACGGCGGCGGGCTTGCTGTTGGGCTCGGTCCTCGTTGTTCTGATGCATGCCGCGCTCACGAGCGAGCAGTTGCAGTCCTTCGGCTGGCGTCTGCCTTTTCTTCTGGCCGCGCCGTTTGGTCTTATCGGTCGATATATCCGCGTGAAGCTCGAGGACACGCCGCGTTTCAAGGCAATGGAGAAGAATCATCAAGCCGCGCAGGCGCCGATAGCTGAATTGCTGTCGAAGCATCGCGGGAGAATGCTGATTGCATTCGGCGTAACGTGCCTGAATGCGGTGGCGTTCTATCTGGTGCTGAGCTACATGCCGACGTATCTCTCTACTGAAATGGGGATGAGCGAGAGCGCCTCGTTCATTGCGGCGACCATTTCGCTCACGGCATACATCGGCCTGATCTTCGTGATGGGTGCGATATCCGACCGCGTAGGACGCAAGTCGATGCTGATTGGTGCATCGATCTTGTTCGCGGTGTTGACGGTGCCGCTTTTCAAGGGACTGGCGGGCGCGAGCTTCGCAATGATCGTCGCGATCCAGGTCGCGTTCGGCGCGCTGCTCACGATGAACGATGGCACATTGCCGTGCTTCTTGTCGGAGATATTCCCGACGCGCGTCCGTTATAGCGGCTTTGCCTTCTGCTTCAATGCCGCGAATGCGCTCTTCGGCGGTACCGCACCGCTCGTCGCGACGTGGCTCATCAGCGCGACGGGCAACAAGCTGGCGCCCGCGTGGTATCTCGTTGGAGCCGCGGGCGTGGCACTCATTGCAATGCTTGCAAGTCGCGAAACTTCGCACGCGCCGTTGCCGGATTAACTATTGTTCGCGGATGGACCGCTAACCCGTTGCGATTTGATAAGAGGATACAATGCGCGGCAGCCAGGAAGATTGTATGCGTAGCACACCAAATGATATTGCCTGTAAGGCGAATTAAAGCTGTCTTTTCGCATCTTTCGTCCGTTTCAGCATGGGCTTCACTGAAACCCCGTAGGGACTTTCCCCAAGCCCGGGATCTTTAACCCGTCGCTTCTTTTCACGATCCGGCATCCCTGTCCTCCATTGGACATCGATTGCCGGATCGCCATTCATTTGTTCCATGGGTCGATCCGCACTCATCGGTCTTTGATTTTCATTCCGGTGTATTCAGACAAAAGACTTCACCAGTCGATAAGTCGAACCTGGCAGCGGTCGTAGCGTTGCCAATGCGGCCGCGCGCAAACGATTGCGGGAATGTTATTCGGCGCTAATGGGCGCCGCGTCCACGTTTTCCAGCAGAAGGAGGGCTATTCAAATTTGAATGGCGGATTATCTGACTGGTATATAGCCAAACTTGCTGTTTGACCACGCATCTTTCGCAGGCTGCGAAAGGTCTCCTAAGTTGTACGCGTCATGCAGGATGTCTATACGAACGTGCGTGATCATTCGTAGACTAAAAACGGATCGGGAAGTTTTTTCATATGGATGCCTATTTTTTATCCAGCCCTCGACGCAATTTTTTCTTGCCTGTAACCTGAACGTGCAAATTCAGAAGCGACTTCTCAGTCCGACGACGCCCGTCAGTCGATTCGCTCGTTCAATACGAAGAACATTAACGCAACGACTCGGAGGCTACGTGATGTCAACTTCATCTGACGTTCTCGAAGCTGTGGATTGCATGGGTAGGCACGCCTATTCGATGCGGAATTCAGCAGTGGTAAAACATGTCGGTATCGTCCTGTACGACGGATTTTCCCTGCTCGCGGCCGGGATGGTCGCGGAGGCGTTGCATGCGGCAAATGAATTGCAATCGGAAGATGCGAACCGTTCCCTGACCTATCGCGTGAACCTCGTATCGGCCCGTGGTGGAACCGTCTCGTGTTCCTCTTCAATGTCGGTCTGGACAGAACAACTGGCGGGCCGGCAGTTCGAAAGCCTCGACAATCTTTTCGTCGCCGGTGGGACCGGGATCGCGCGCGCTTCAGCCGATGACGGTCTCATCGATCTCTTGCGACGCGTGAGCGCGAAGAGCGTCACGATAACCGCGATCGGTAACGGACAGATGCTCTTGTCGGCGGCGGGCGTGGCGCGACGTGACTGGCCCTCGATGAAGCCGGAGATACATCACAAGTCGCAAACGGCGATCGTGGACGATCATGAGCGCGATCAGGCCTTGATGACTTCGCTCGCGCTGCTCAAAAAAGACCTCGGCGCGGAATTGGCCGTTCGTGTGGCGGACCGCCTCGGCTCCGGTGCGGACCTTTCGCTCGCCGACAGGTTCGAAGAGATGTACGACGCGACGCTCGCGGAGAAAGCGCGCGCAGCGGCGCGCTGGCTTGTCCAAAACTGCGCAAAGCCGATATCCGTGGTGCACGCGGCGCAGATGTCGTCGATGAGCGAGCGTAACTTCCTGCGCTTGTTCAAACGCGAGATCGGTGTCACGCCTTCGAAGTACCTGCTTCGCGCGCGGCTCGAACTCACATGCAAACTGCTCGAGAGTAGCGATCTCCCGGTCGACAAGATTGCGCGGCGGACGGGGCTTAGCAACGGAGAGAGGCTGTCAAAACTTTTCCGCAAGGAATTCTCGATGTCCCCGACCGAGTTTCGCGCGCGAAGCCGCGAGAAATCCTGAGCGACGCCGGCCACCCGACGATCAAAAAATCTGTCGGAGCGCTTGCGGATGAATTGGCCGCGTTGCCGCCACGGATGCCTTCAACTCAGGAGATCGATGCACAAAAAAGAGAACCGTGAAGACGGCAACATAGCCACGATTCTCTAGCGCGGGGTAAAGCGGACCTACGATCGCCTCCGGCAGTGCTTCCGCGTTACCCGGCTCGGTCATGACGCCGACGGCATGGACGATGTTCCCTATCCCCGTATGTAGGCCGACAAAGCCTTGCCGAAGCACGCCGGTGCTTCGGGCGCAGTTTCGTTCTTACCGACAGTGCTTTCGCTGCCGACAACATCTTGGCGATTTCCGTCGCATCGCCATGCGCGAGCAAGGCATAGGTACAGTGCACAACAGCGACGGACGCAGCGAGGCTCATCTGGTTTCTCGTCGGCGAATTCCGAACCCTTCAGCTTGTTCTGCTTCAGGAACCCAGGAAACGCGTCCGAGTGCCCGCTTTCATGACGCGTCGTCCCTCATATAAGCGCGCCTGCCGGGCATGCAGGGCGGATGTTCCGCCGACAAGTCCGGATGCAGCGCCGTGCATGATCGTGGCGCCGGCTCGGCGGGGGATGTGGCGAGGCCCGTAGACACCTTCTGATTGCACTTCGAAAGTCGCACACGCACACGAGGAGAAAGAACGATGTCGAACAAGGTCGCGCTGATCACCGGGATCACCGGTCAGGATGGTTCCTATCTCGCTCAATTCCTGCTCGACAAAGGCTATGAGGTGCATGGCGTGAAGCGCCGTTCCTCCCTTTTCAATACCGACCGGATCGATCATCTCTATGAGGATGATCATGTCGCAAAGCGGCGTTTTCACTTGCATCACGGCGACCTGACGGACTCGACCAGCATTCTGCGCATCATCCAGCGCGTGCAGCCCGACGAAATCTACAATCTGGCCGCGCAAAGCCACGTAGCGGTGTCCTTCGAAGAACCCGAGTACACGGCCAACGCAGACGGCCTCGGCGCTCTGCGAATTCTCGAAGCAATGCGCGTATTGGGCCTCGAGAAGACGGCCCGCTTCTATCAGGCATCCACGTCCGAATTGTTCGGCCTGGTTCGGGAAGTGCCGCAGCGCGAGTCCACGCCGTTCTATCCCCGCAGTCCTTATGCCGTGGCGAAGATGTATGCATACTGGATCACGGTGAACTATCGCGAGGCCTATGGGATATACGCGTGCAACGGGATTTTGTTCAACCACGAATCGCCGGTTCGCGGAGAGACCTTCGTCACACGCAAGATCACGCGCGCCATCGCGCGCATTGCGATCGGGTCACAGGACCGTCTGTATCTCGGCAATCTGGCGGCGATGCGCGACTGGGGACACGCACGCGATTATGTCCAGATGCAATGGCTCATGCTTCAGCAACGGGAGCCCGAAGACTTCGTTATCGCATCGGGCGTGCAATACAGCGTTCGTGAGTTCGTTCACCACGCGGCGGCCGAGCTCGGCATGAAGATTCGCTTCGAGGGTAGCGGCGTCGATGAGGTCGGTATCGTGGAAAGCGTGTCCGCCAAGGAATGCCGGGTCGCCCCGGGTACGGTCATCGTTCGGGTCGATCCTCGCTATTTCAGGCCGACCGAAGTCGAAACCTTGCTGGGCGATCCATCGAATGCCCACGCGAAGCTGGGATGGGCCCCCACGGTGACATTCGCCGCGCTCGTCAAGGAGATGGTGCTGTCCGACTACCAGATAGCGAAGCGGGATGCGCTGATCACGCTTGCGGGATATCGGGCGCTGGAACATCACGAATGAGGCCGAGCGTTCGCTGATCGGGGGGCGCTTCGACGGAGAACGTCATCCGGTCGCCGAGCGCATGAGTCGGCGCGGATTCCATCTACCTTGCAGACTGGCGCTCGCCCTGGCGCAGCAGGAGCAGAGGGTCGCCGCGGTGCTTGACATGATGATCCGGTTTCTCTCGTGCCCGGGGCAGTCGGTGCAGCGTTTTCGTCAAACGATGCCAGCGGTAATGGTCCAACTTCACACCTCCGTCCGGCGGGCATGACTTCGGGTGCAGCGTTCCTTTCGACGGACGAATGTGGCAAACCACGGAGTTCAGCCATGCAAATCGCAACGAGTTCTGCAGACGCAACGACGGCGACATCCGGGCAAGCAGCGGATCGGCCGCTCTGCCGCCGCATCGTGCCGGTCATTCTTGCAGGCGGATCGGGCACGCGCCTCTGGCCGATGTCACGCGAACAGTTTCCGAAGCAACTGATCGGCGTCGTCGGACGCGATTCGTTGTTACAGGCGACGGTCACACGGATGGAAGGCTTCAAGGGCAAGTTCGACGTCGATGCGCAACCGGTCATCGTTTGCGGCGAGGAGCATCGCTTCACGACTGAAGAACAGGTGCGGCTATGCGGCGTCGGCGCGCGCATCATCGTCGAGCCGGCGCGACGCGACACGGCGCCGGCGCTGACGCTCGCGGCGCTCGCCATCGCCGATGCGCGCGAAGACGCGATCATGGTCGCCATGCCGTCCGATCATTCCATTGCGGACCTCACCGCGTTGCACAGTGCGATCTCCGCGGCGGCGAATCATGCCGAACGTGGAATGATCGTGACGCTCGGCGTTCCGCCCACGCGCCCCGATACGGGCTTCGGCTACATTCGCATCGGCGAGCCGCTCGGCGATGGCGCTCATCTGATCGATCGATTCGTCGAAAAGCCAGCCGCCGAGCTGGCCGCGCAGTACATCGCCGCGCAAACCTACTGGTGGAACAGCGGCATCTTCGTCGTGCGTGCAAGCGTCTGGCTCGATGCGCTCGCGCGTCTCAACGGCGAGATGCATGCGGGCTGCATCGCGGCGCTCAAGGATGGCAAAACGGACGGTCACTTCATTCGCCCGTGTCCGCATCAGTTCGGCCGCGTGCCGTCGGATTCGATCGACTACGCGGTGATGGAACATATCGGCGGGGCCGACTCGCCATGCAAGGGCGTGGTCGTGCCGCTTGCGGCGGGCTGGTCGGACCTCGGATCCTGGGATCCCGTGTGGGAAGCGATGGAGAAAGACGGGCTCGGCAACGTTGCGAGCGGACGCGTCGTATTCGAGGGCGCGACGTCCAGCTATGCGCGCTCCGAAGGCGGACGGCTGGTGGCGTGCGTCGGCACGACGAACGTCGTGGTCGTCGATACCGACGACGCCGTGCTCGTCGCCGACCGATCCCATGCGCAGGACATCAAGCGGCTCGTGGCGCGCATACGGGAGCAGCACGCGCCCGAAGCCGAGGCGCATCGGAAGGTGCGGCGTCCCTGGGGCTTTTACGATTCGATCGAGCATGGCGAACGCTTCCAGGTGAAACGCATCGTGGTGGCGCCCGGCGCGCGACTGTCGTTGCAGATGCATCATCATCGCGCGGAGCATTGGGTCGTGGTGAGCGGCACGGCGCTCGTCACGCGTGGCGAGGACCAATTCCTGCTTTCAGAAAACGAGTCGACGTTCATTCCGCTCGGCGTGCGGCATCGACTGGAGAATCCGGGCAAGGTGCAACTCGAAATCATCGAGGTGCAATCGGGCTCCTATCTCGGCGAGGACGATATCGTGCGGCTGGACGATTGCTACGGCCGCATCTGAGCGCGCGCCACCCGGTGCGTCAAGAACAAGGCATCGCATCTCAGGCTTGGGGTTTCTCATGCGCGATATACAGGGATTGCTAGCCCGGCTGTTCGATGTCGGCATGGTGGTTTTCGGCGCAGCGATCGCGTCGCGGATCAGGTTCGATCACATCGGCGGTCCCGACTATTACATGCCGTTCGCCGCGTTTTCCGCTGCGTTTTCGCTTACCTTGTTCCCGAGCTTCGGCGTGTACGAATCGTGGCGCGGGCGCAGCAAGCTCGTGCTGGCGAGCCGAGTGTCGCTCGTCTGGCTCGTCGTGCAGGCCTGCGCGCTCGTACTGATGTTCTCGCTGCACCGGCTCGATCAAGTGTCGCGCCTCTGGTTCGCTTACTGGACCGCAATGTCGGGCGGGTTGATGATCGCGGGCCGCTTCGTCACGCATGCGGTGCTCGCCCATATGCGTCAGGCGGGCATGAACTATCACCACGTGGCGGTCGTCGGCTGCGGCAAGCATTGCGAATCGGTCACGAAGAAGATCGAGGAGGCGAGCCATTCCGGCTTTCGCACGATCGCGGTGTTCAATGCCTCTCCCGAGGTGTCGATCACATCCCGCGCACCTGTCTTCGACGATTTCGATACGTTCGTCGCGCACGTCCGCGAACACAGCGCACATGAAGTATGGCTTGCGTTACCGCTATCGCAGGAGCGCGTGATCCTGCGCTTCGTGAACGAGTTCCGCGATGATCTCGTCAACGTGCGCTTTATCCCCGACGTGCGCAGCCTCGCGCTCTTTGAGAGCGGCGTGTCCGAGTTACTGGGCGTTCCTGCGATCAATCTCCTTGCCTCGCCGCTCTCGCAGAGGGCGGTGCTGCAGAAGGAAATATTCGACCGGCTGTTCGCGCTTGCCGCGCTCTGCGCGGTGGCGCCGCTGCTCGTCGGCATCGCCATTGCGGTGAAGCTCAGCTCACGCGGTCCCGTGTTCTTCAGACAGCGACGCAAGGGCGCGGACGGGCGCGTCTTCACGATCTACAAGTTTCGGTCGATGCGCCTGCATAGCGAGCAGGCCGGCGTGCTCAGTCAGGCCACGCGTAACGATCCGCGCGTGACGCCGGTCGGTGCTTTTTTGCGGCGCACGAGCCTCGACGAACTGCCGCAGTTCTTCAATGTTCTGCGCGGAGATATGTCCGTCGTGGGGCCGCGTCCCCACGCGATCGAGCATGACGATCTGTATCAGAAGGTGGTGTCCGGCTATATCCATCGTTACCGGATCAAGCCGGGAATCACCGGCTGGGCGCAGGTCAACGGCCTGCGCGGCGAAACCGACCGTATCGAAAAGATGGAGGCGCGTGTCGCGCACGATTTGTACTATCTGGGGAACTGGTCGTTCGGGCTGGATATGCGGATCATCGCTGCAACGGTCTTCAAGGGACTGCGCGGCGTGAACGCTTACTGACAGGCCTGGCGGATCGTCGCGCGACGCTTCACGTCATCTTTTTCGGGCGACGAACGTCGCGGACCGATCGGCGGCGGTCAGCTCGCCGCCCATCCACCTCACGCTGTCCAGCACTTCGAAGCCGCTCAGATCCAGCATCAGTTCCACTTCGGGCTTGAACATGTAGCGCATGACGTGCGTTTCGAGCACGGTCTCGACGCACTGCGTTTTCCAGTCCGTCATCATGATGGTGTAATTGACCGCGAAGGTGTTGTCATGCGGACGCATCAAGGGCTCGGCGATGCGGATCACGGCGGTGTCGTCGCTGGTCGCGCGCTTGACGCGGACCTTGGGCGGATCGGCAAGCACAGCGGGTCCGTACCAGCAGTCGAACAGGAACAGGCCGGAGCGCGGCAGGTGCGTCGCGGCGGTGTGGCACATCGCCATGAAGTCCGCGTTGGTCGTCTGATAGCTTGCGACACGAAACAAAGAGACGACGGCGTTATAGATCTCTTCGGTGCGGACGGTACGTGCGTCGCCTTGCTGGAACTTCAGTCGCTTCGCGACGGCGCCGGGCAGCGCGATGCGTCGGGCATCGGCCCGGGCAAGCATATCCGCGTTCATGTCGACACCTGAAACGAAGAAGCCCGTAGCCGCCAGTTCCACCGCGTGACGACCGGTCCCGCAACCGAGATCCATCAGATTGCCGCCAACGATTCCATAGCGGCTGAGCAGGCCAGTGACGAACGCCGCCTCTTCCTTGTAGTTTTTCTCGTGATAGAAAAGATCGTAGTATTGCGAGTATCGCTTGCTGAAACTCATGTGAGCGACTCCATGAATCGTCGTGGTGCCAACCCGCCTCGGCTTGCGCTATCGACTCGTCAGCCTCGTCAGCTGGCCGGTCTTGACAGAGGGTAGTCACCATGCGGTGCACGGCCGCATGAGTGACGGATTTCGGCAAGGTGTTGGCCGGGTCCTTGCGCCGGTCGCCGAGGCGGGTTTCGACCAGGCGTTGGCCGAATAAAAATGCGGACTCTGCTCATCATCGACGCCCCGCAATCGATTAAACCGCTTCTCAGTCAGGACGACGCTTTCGATACCTGCATTCTCCGGAGACAGACAGATACGGAGTCCGAAGTCAACTTCGCGATTCGGCGCTTCGCCAGCTTCCATCGGATAGCGAAATCGCCGGCGGCCGATGTCGAATTGTCGGGTGCGGCATTTCTCGGCCAAAACCATGCTTTCGCCCGCCACGGCGAAAAGAATGGAGCGAATTGGCCACTACGATCACGAAAGTATACGGAATAAGGGTGGCCTTCGCACCGCAGCGAACGAATCGAATCTGCAACCGAAATCAGGGAGATCGACATGTCTTCTCAAGCCATAACCTTCGGCGATGCAGATATCAGCAAGGTGTATTGCTTGTCTGATGAGAAAGTAACGAAGCGCATGGGCATTCTGTTGTATGACGGTTTTTCGCTGCTCGGTGCGGGAACGCTCGCCGAGGCATTTCATATCGCGACCGAGCTTCAGTCTCCCGGTTCGGGCAATCACATCGATTACAGCGTCCGGCTCGTTTCGGCACGCGGCGGCGCGATCGCGTGTTCGTCGTCGGTTTGCGTGTGGACCGAGCGGCTGGGCGGCCAGAGATTCCAGAGTTTCGACGCGCTGTTTATCGCGGGCGGTCCGGGCGTGACGCGCGCCGCCGCGGACGAAACGCTCATCGAGCTACTGCGCATTGCATGCTCGCAAAGCGTCGTAGTCAGCGCGCTCAGCAACGGTGATGTGCTGCTCGCAGCGGCGGACATTTCGCGCAGCGCATGGGCTTCGGTGGAGCGCGGGATATGGAACAGCGGCCCGTCGAAAGGCCTGGCAACGACCGAACGCGGCGATGCGCTGATCAACGCGCTCACGCTCGTCAAGCGCGATCTCGGCTACGACATTGCGACAGCGGTGGCGGACCGGCTCGCGTCGTCGCATGACCAGCACCTGCCGATCATGCTGAGCACCATCGCCACGACGACGCTGGCGGAGAAGGCACAGGAATCCGCGCGCTGGCTCGAACGCAATTGCGGCCGTCCGATTTCAGTGGGCGACGCCGCGCGGACCGTGGCGATGAGCGAGCGCAACTTTCTGCGTTTGTTCAAGCGCGAGATGGGTCTGACGCCATCGCAGTATCTCTTGCGCGCCCGCCTCAATCTCAGTTGCGAGTTGCTGGCCAAGAGCGATCTGCCCATCGACAAGATCGCGCGCAGGACGGGGCTCACGAATGGCGAGCGATTCTCCAAGGTATTCAGGAAGCAGTTTTCGATGTCCCCGACCGAGTACCGGTATCGAAGAAAAAGCGGCGACGCGGTCTGACCTTCGGTACGACGATGCGGATCAGTCGAGGCGCATGCGCGTTTTCAGGCCGCTCGCCTCGTCCCATTGCTCGGGCTTCATGCGCTGCACGGTGACGCCGAAGGTCCAGATGTGCCCCTCGGGATCTTTCGCGCGATAGGCGGACATGTCCACGCTCTTGGTTTGCGGTGCGAACCGCTCAGGCGGCCAGCACTTCGTCGACCGCCGCTTGCACATGCTCCACAGCGGCAGCGTGCTCGCGGATCAGCCGATAAACCGTCTCGCCCGGCACGGTCTCCGACTCGAGCAGTTGATCGGCGATCGCGCGCAACACCGACTCGTTCGCCCGCAGCAGCGCGAAGCATTCATCGCTCAGGTCGTGCAGCAAGGCGTTCGCGTGTCCGATGGAATTCTTCAGTTGCAAGCCCGCATACTGCTGCGGAAGTGCTGCGAGGCTGAACAGGTTGCCATCCTCGTTGAAGCCGAATTTCGACACCATGTCGAGACTGATGCGCGACGCTTCCTGAAGATCCGATGCCGCGCCGCTCGACGCTTCGTCGAACATTAGCAGTTCAGCATTGCGTCCGCCGAGCAGCACCTGAATCTCGTTGCGCAGTTCGGTCTCACGGTACAGATGCTTGTCCTGCATCTTCGTGATGAGAGCGACGCCCAAAGCGCCGCCGCGCGGCAGGATCGTCACTTCTTCGAGCATGCCCGTGCCGAGCAGCGCCGCAACGAGTCCGTGACCCGCTTCATGCACCGCGATGCGCGTGCGTTCGTCGTCGGACAGCGCGCGCTCCGCGCCGTTGACATCGCCGATGCGCGCGATCTTGATGGCTTCGAGGAAATGCTTCGCGGCCACTTCGCGTTCGCCGGCCTTGCGCGCGACGAGTCCCGCCTGATTGACGATCATCGACAGCGTGGCCGGCGACAGGCCCGTCGTCAGACGCGCGAGTTGTTCGAAGTCGATGTCGTCGTTCTTCTTCTTCAAATTGGCCGCATAGAAACGCAGGATCTCGGCGCGATCGTCGAGGCTCGGCAGCCGCACCTGCACCGTGCGATCGAAACGGCCGGGGCGCCGCAGCGCTTCGTCGAGATTGTCCGGATGATTCGTTGCAGCGACGATGATCACGCCTTCGTTCGATGCGAAACCGTCCATCTCCGCGAGCAGTTGATTGATGATGCGGTTGCTCTCCGCTTCGACCGGGCCGCCGCCGGTATCGGTGCGCTTGCCGAGGCCGTCGGCTTCATCGATGAAGATCACGGTCGGCGCGTTTTTGCGCGCGAGTTCGAACAGATGCTTCACCTTTTGAATGCCCACGCCGTAATACTTCGCGCTGAAGTAACTGCCCGTGATCGCGATGAAGTTCGCGCCGCATTCGCCCGCGAGCGCCTGCGCAAGCCGCGTCTTGCCGACGCCGGGGCCGCCCGTCATCAGAATGCCGCACGGCGCACGCACGCCCATGCCGGTAAATTGTGCAGGCTCGGTCAGCCACGCGCGGACATCGGTGAGCGCGGCCTTCGCTTCGCCCGCCCCGATGACGTCGTCGAAACGCAGCGTCGGCGACTCGCCGAGCAACTGCGCGCCGCCGCGCATCTCGCGGCGCATGAACCATAGGAGGCCGCCGAGCATCAGCAGCGGCAACATGAGGCTCAGGATGTCGCGCGAGCGATCAAACATCTCGCTCCAGCGCGCCACGCCCGTTCGCACGTCGGCGTCGGGCAGCCAGACGAGCTGATAGGGCGAACTCGCGCCCGGCTTCATGTCTCCGAGCAGGAGTGCATTGGAGAACGCGCCGTTATGGTCGGCCACGTAGTATTTCTCGCCCTTGAGCGTGGAGACGAGGATCGCATCCGGACTGACGCCGATCGTGGCGACGTTCCTGTCGCGGATATCGGTCAGCATTTCCGATGCATCCTTTTCCCGATGCGTCCAGGCCGACGCGTCATGGCGCATCTGGCTCGCGACGCCCGCGAGTGCCGCGGACTGCGACTGCGCGGTCCGTGACTCGTGGCGCCAATGCAGAAAGCTCACGCCCGCTACGAGCGCGGCCGCGATCAAACCATACGCGATATATCGGCCAACGCGTGACCGCAGCGAATTCCTTGCCGGTTTCATCAATCTTTCCCAATGGGGCCGAATGAGCGGCACCCTTCAATCTATCGTCGGAGGAAATGGCCTCGGGACGTGTCTCTTTCATTTCTCGGTGGTGGGATGCCCGCCGCGTATGTCTTGTGCACAAGATGGCGAGGCGATCGACCTTGATCCGCAGATCGTCAACCATGCGAGCATGGCCCTTTTATCGGGAAGTGCTCCGCTGGAATGGTGCCCAAATCGCATGACCATTCGATAACGCGGAACAGCGCGAGCGAGCGTCGAAACACGTCGTTTCAGCTTCTAGTCCCTTTTTTTAATTAACGGCAGGTGACGAGTGTTCTTGACGACCGTGTAAAAAGCGGATGATCCGCGCTCGCGGCGTGATGCAGGTTTGATGGCGTATGCAGGACGGAGCCAAGGATATCACGGGAAAAAACTCTGCTCCATCCGGTAAGGAATACTGCTTGCTTGGAGTGGTCCACTGTCCGCGACCATGGGGCGCGCGGCGGATACTGAACCGGAGGGACATAACATCATGTTGTATTACGCATTGGTCTTTTTCATCGTGGCGATCATCGCCGCCGCCCTCGGGTTCGGCGGCATCGCGGCGGGCGCAGCGAGCATCGCGAAGATCCTTTTCTTCATATTCCTTGTCATATTCCTCGTGACGCTGGTGATGGGGCTCATGCGACGTTGACGGCCTCCTGACGAAGGCGTCGTGTTGCGGCTGGCCGGCACGACGCCTTCTCTTCCCGAATCAACTCGCGATACCGTCGCTCGCTTCATCGATCAACCTGAGCGACACGTTCGCATCGTCCATCTCGCCGATTGCAAGCAATGCAAAGCGCGCGAGAAACAGCGACGTCTTCGCTTCGCCGAGTTGCGTCATCGTCTTGCACAGGCGCGTGTAGACAGCGTCGAGTTGTGCATCGTTCATGATGTTCTCCATCGTTCAATCGGTTGATGCGCACAGCGCGCGTGCAATCGCCGCGTCGATATCGCCGGGTTGCGCATCGCGCCAGCGGCCGAGCACATGGCCATCGGGCCTGAGCACATACACCGTGCCGGGCCGGGCGTCGTATCGCTCGAAGATGCGTCCCGTGTGATCCCATGCATGCACGCCCTGCGTGCGCGGATGCAAATGCGCGCTCAACGGCACCGCCTTGAACGGCAATCCGCGCGAGCGCAACGCGTGCGCCAACGTCGCGAACGCGGCGGGCAGCATGCCATCGTCGGTAAAGCACAGCGCGGTGAAGCTCGGGCCGGCGAGATCGGTCAGATGCGCTTCGCGTCCGTGCCCGGCCTCGACGATCGTCACCGGATACTCGGTCAGCACCGCGCCGGGAACAGGACCCGATGCGAATGCATCGCGATCGACGACGTTCAAGGGCGAGGCCGCGTACGTGATCGCGGACGTCTGGCGCGGATTGATCAGCGAACGCACTTCGGGATGTTTCGCCGCGAGACTCAATACGGCCGTGCGCATGAGATCGAAGGCGAACGAAGGCGGTGCCATGAACTCAGTGCTCTTCGTGCCGTAGCTCAGATTCTCGTGCGTGGCGGCGACGCGTTCGTCGGAATAGCTGTCGAGCAGCGTATCGGAGGCAAGTCCCTTCACGACGAACGCGAGTTTCCACGCGATGTTGTCGGCATCGTCGATACCGGAGTTCGCGCCGCGCACGCCGAAGATCGGCACGAGATGCGCGGCATCGCCCGCGAACATCACGCGCCGGTGGCGATAGCGTTCGAGCGTCAACGCATTGGCCTTGTAGATCGTGATCCAGATCGGCGACCAGGCGCCCGTTTCGCCCATCATGTCGAGCAGGCTTTGCACGCGCGGCATGACGTTATCGGGCTTCACGGCTTCGTCGGCATCCTCGCCGTCGCGTAATTGATAGTCGATGCGCCATACGTTGTGGGGCTGTTGGTGCACGAGCACGGTCGAGCCCGGATTCGACGATGGGTCGAAGTACGCGAGCCGCTCTGTCGGCCGCTCGCTCTCCAGTTCGATATCGACGATCACATAACGCCCTTCGTAGCTCGTTCCTTCGAGCTGAAGACCGAGCGCTTCGCGTATCGTGCTGCGGCCGCCGTCGCTCGCGACGACCCAGCCGGTTTCGAGCGCGTAATCGCCTTCGGGTGTCGTGAGTTGCAGCGTCGCGCCATCGTCGCGCGCGTCGATCGATTTCACGCGCGTTTGCCAGCGAATATCGATGAGGTCGGCGCGCTTCTCGGCGGCATCGAGCAGAAACTGTTCGATGTGATACTGCGCGAGATTGACCATTGGCGGCAGCTTCTGGTTTTCGTCCTGCGGCATCGTGAAATGCAGCACTTCCGTGTCGCGATAGAAGCTTCGGCCGCCCGTCCACGGCAGGCCCGTTTTCAGAAAGCCGCCGAGCGCGCCCAGGCGTTCGATGATTTCCAGGCTGCGCCGCGAGATGCAGATCGCGCGGCTGCCGTGACAGACCGAATCGTCCGCTTCGATCAGCACCGAGCGCACGCCATGATTCGCGAGCCCGAGCGCGACCGCGAGTCCGACCGGACCGCCGCCGACGATCGTCACGTCATGACGCTTCACTTCGACGCCTTGTTCCAGCGCCGGAACGCGCGCCGCATACTTTTTCGCCGTGAACGGATACGGCTTGAATGGCTTGTTCATCGAGTGCTCCTTGCGTGTTCCTCAAACGGCTTGCGCTGCGTTTTGCCTGATCGGCAACATCATGACGATGACCGCGCCGATTGCGAGCAACACCGCCGAATAGATCAGCCCCGACGTGAAGCTGTGCGTCGCGTCCTTCAGCCAGCCGACAATCAGCGGATTGAGCGCCGAGCTGATGTTGCCCGTCGCATTGATGACCGCGATGCCGATGGCGCGCGCCCTGAAGCTCAGTGCGTGATCGGGCGTGGTCCAGAAGATCGACATCGCCGTGTATGAGCCCGCCGACGCGAGGCATACGCCAAGCATGCGCAGCGCGGGGTTCGTCGAGCATGCGGTGCAGAGCCAGCCCGCGGCGGAGAAGAGCATCGGCAGCATCAGGTGCCATTTGCGCTCCTGCTTGCGATCCGAGCGGCGGCCCCAGACGATCATCGCGACGATCGTGCAGACCTGCGGAATCGCCGCGAGGAGGCCGATCGTGCGATTGCTCGCATCGGCGCTGAAGCTCTTGACGATGAGCGGCGTCCATACGGCGACCATCGCGAGCGTGTTCACGAGGCAGAAGTACGCGATCGCGAATTTCACCACGGTCGGCGAAAGCAGTTCCGCCACGATGCTCGTGCCGCGTGCATGCTGCGCCGGAGCGCTCGCGTCGCCGGAATGGTCAGATGCGAGCGTGTCGGCAAGCGCGCGCTTTTCGTCGGTATCGAGCCAGCGCGCGTTGCCGGGGTTGTCGTCGAGATAGCGATAGACGACGAGGCCGAGCACTGCCGACGGCAAGCCTTCCAGCAGGAAGAGCCACTGCCAGCCCTTCAGGCCGAGCGTGCCGTCGAGCCCGAGAATGAAGCCTGAAAGCGCCGAGCCGACGGCCGCGGTCACGGGCATCGCGATCATGAAAAGCGCATTGGCGCGCGCACGGTATGCGCCGGGAAACCAGTACGTGAGATAAAGCAGGATGCCGGGCAGGAAACCCGCCTCCGTCACGCCGACCAGCACGCGCAATACATAGAGCGACGCGGGGCTCGTCGCGAACATCGTGGCCGTCGACGCGAGGCCCCACGCGACCATGATCGTGCCGATCCAGCGGCGCGCGCCGATACGCGCGAGCACGATGTTGCTCGGAATGCCGCACGCGATGTACGCGACATAGAAGAGCGTCGTCGCAAGGCCGAATTGCGTGCTGGTGAGGCCGAGGTCCTTCATCATCGTCAGGCCGGCGAAGCCGATGTTGATGCGGTCCAGAAACGAAAAGAAGAACAGCACGAAAAGGAACCACAGCAGATGCCGCGAAACTTTCGCGATGACGGGCGGCTCCTGCGTGTGCGGGTTCGATGTGCGTTGCGTCGCGTTTAATGCGCCGCTTGCGCTCGTGGTTTCCATGCTGTCGTCTCCGGTCGTGTCGCTCTGTCGGACATCTGATGCGTCGGAGTATGAAGCGCGCAATCGTGCCGCTTGTCCTCAATTTGGGTACAGCGCGAGGCCGTCAGCGGCCCGGGGAAAACACTTACGCAGGGGAATCGTCAGACCTTGCCCGGCCCGATGCACAGCGCGAACAGTTGCCGCTGGCTCGAAATGCCGAGCCTGCGGTATGCACGCTTCTGATATGTGACGACGCTCGTCGCCTTGATGCCCATCGCATCGCCGATTTCCTGCGCGGTGCGGCCTTCGAGCACGCCGGTCAGCACGTCGAGCTCGCGCTTCGACAACTCCGGGCACAGGCCGCGCACGCGCGCGAGCATCAGATGCGAGATCGGCATGTCGCGCTGCCCGCAGATCGCGTAATGATGTTTCGCCGCGTGCGCGATGAGCGGCGCCATCGCTTCGATCAACGCGATCTCGCGCGGATGGTAGTTGCCGAAGCGCGTGTCGCGATACAGGTTCACGGAGAGCCACAGATCCGCGCTCGGCTGCACGAGCAGCGACACGCGGTCCGACACGTTCGGCTGGTGATAGCACGCCGCGCGATACGCCTCGTGCGCGATGTCCTCGCTCGTCTGCCGATGCAGCACGAGCATGGAGCCGGGCTTGTCGTTGCGCGCCGAGGAAACGATCTTCTGATTGCCGTCGAGCGCGTAGAAATGGCACGCGTAGGTGTCGGCGACATCGCGCAGGAAACGCCCGCCGCGATGATCCGCCACCGACACCGTGCGCGGCCGGTTGCCGAATTCATACGCGAAGATCGTGCACTGCGAAATCGCGGCGACGTCGCCGAGCAGCTTCAGCACTTCGGCGGCGAGCGCGTTGGAATCCTCGCTGCCGATCGACGACACGAGCCCGGTCGCGCGGCTGAGATCGAGCTGCCCGTTCGATGAGACGCGGTCGAGTCGCCAGGAGCGCATGATGGGCTGAACGAGATACGTGTGGGTCCCGCTATTCTAAGCCCGCGCTCCCGCCCGCTAGCGCGCGATAGCCGAGCGCAGCGCCGCATTGCGGCGCACGATCCAGTTGAAGAGCGGCGTGGCCATCAGCGTGCTGAGCACGGCCATCAGCACGAGGATCGAAAACAGTCCGGGCAGGATCACGCCCGCCGCGAGTCCGATGTTGATGATGATCAGTTCCATCAAACCGCGCGCATTCATCAGCGCGCCGATCGCCATTGCGTCGCCGGAAGGCTCGCCATTGGCGCGCGCGGCCGCCCAGCATGCGATGCCCTTGCCGCCGAACGACGCGAGCAGGATGACGACGGCCGCAAGCATGATGGCCGGGTCCATCAGCATGTCGAGCCGCGTGTTGAGGCCCGAGTAGGTGAAGAACATCGGCAACAGAAACACGACGACGAAGGGCTGCAGCATGTCGCGCAGCTTTTCCGTCAGCGGGCCGCGCGGCAGCGCCACGCCGAGCAGGAAGCCGCCGAACACGGCATGGATGCCGATTGCGTCCATCGCGAATGCGCAGAGCGAGAACAGCACCATCACGGTGGCGAGCACGCTCGTGGGCAGCGGTGCGTGCGGATTCAATCCGGCCGCGAGCCGGCGCAGCAGCTTCCCGCCGGCGAAGATCATGAAGAGCGCGAAGGCCGCGCCGCCGCCGATCGCCGCGTAGGCGCCCATCCACGAGCCGCCGAAGCTCGCGAGCACGATCGCGAGGATGCACCACGCGGCGGCGTCGTCGAATGCGCCCGCGGTCAGCGCGAGCGTGCCGAGCGATGTGCCGGCAAGCCCCCGTTCGTGGATGATGCGCGCGAGCATCGGAAACGCGGTGATCGCGATCGCCGCGCCGAGGAAGAGCGACGCCTCGTAGAGCCGCACCTTCTCCGCGAAGAGACCGGGGATCGTGTGCAGCCACGGCGTGAGCGCGAACGCGAGCGCGAACGGCGCCACGATGCCGGCAAGCGACACGCTCATCGCGCTTCTTGCGCGGGCGCGGAAATGGTCCGCGCGAAACTCCGTGCCGACGAGGAACATGTAGAGCCCGACGCCGAGCTGCGCCGCGACGTAGAGCATGCCCATCGTCGGCTTGGGAAAGAGCGCCTGCTGCCAGTGCGGGAGAAGCATTCCGAAGAGCGACGGCCCGAGCAGCACGCCCGCGATCATTTCACCGACCACTTGCGGCTGGCCGACGCGCTGCGCAAGCCTGCCGACAAGCTGGCTCGCGAGCACGATCACCGCGGCCTGCGCGAAAAAGTAGACGGACAATTGGGAAGACGGCATTTTTGAGCTGCGAAAGAACGAACGACGGGAGTCTGACGGCGAGCGCGGCGGTCTGTCAACGTGACGGGGGCTTGCCACGTCAGTTTTGTACCGGTATTGTCAAAAAGTTCGACAACGCGCCACGGAAGAGCTCGTCCCCCGCGACGACGCCGACGGAGCAACCGCCCCGGAAACTCTCAGGCAAAAGGACCGTGCGCGCCGGAACATCTGGAGAGCGGCGCCTGAACGCGCCCACCGAAGGGGAGCCCCGGCTGCCGACGCGAATGTCGGGCGGCCCGCGGGCGAAACTCTCAGGTACATGGACAGATGGGGCATCGGTGCCGGCTGCGGCATGTGGCCAAAGCCGGCGATGCTCAATCAATCTGGATCATGTCATGTCACGAATCGCCATCATCGGCGCCGGGATCACCGGCGTCACGACCGCTTACGCCCTTGCGCAGCGCGGCTTTCGCGTCACCGTTCTCGAGCGTCATCGCTATGCGGCGATGGAAACGTCCTTCGCCAATGGCGGGCAACTCTCGGCGAGCAACGCCGAAGTGTGGAATAGCCGTTCCACCGTGCTGAAAGGGCTCAAGTGGATGTTCACGCGCGACGCGCCCCTCCTGATGAATCCGCGGCCGGGCTGGCACAAGTACAGCTGGATCGGCGAGTTCCTGCGTCAGATTCCGAACTATCGTGCGAATACCGCCGAGACGGTGCGCCTTGCGATCGCGGCGCGCGAGCATCTGTTTCGCATCGCGCGGGACGAGAACATCGATTTCGATCTCGAACGGCGCGGCATTCTGCATTTCTACGCGACCCGCAAGGAGTTCGACGCCGCATCGAGGGTCAACGAAATCCTGCGCGATGCGGGCCTCGACCGTCACCCGGTCGCGCCGGAAGAGATCGCATCGATCGAACCGGCCTTGCGCGGCTCGTTTCATGGCGGCTTCTTCACGCCGTCGGATTCCACCGGCGACATCCACAAGTTCACGCGCGGACTCGCCGATGCATGCGCGCGGCACGGCGTCGAGTTCCGCTACGACACGTCGGTGACATCCATCGACGAACAGGCGGGGCGGCTCACGCTGACCGTCGAGCATGCGGGCGAGGCGCAGGCGCTCCAGTTCGATGGCATCGTGATCTGCGCGGGCGTGGGCAGCCGGGCGTTTGCATCGATGGCGGGCGATCATCTCAACGTCTATCCGGTCAAGGGCTATTCGATCACCGTCTGTCTCGACGATGCGAAGAGCCGCGATCGCGCGCCGTGGGTCAGCCTGCTCGACGACCGCGCGAAAATCGTCACGAGCCGGCTCGGCGCGGACCGTTTCCGCGTCGCGGGCACGGCGGAGCTGAACGGCTTCAATCGCGATATCCGCGCGGACCGCATCGCGCCGCTCGTCGAATGGACGCGGCGTCATTTCCCCGATGTGTCGACCGCGCGCGTGATTCCGTGGAGCGGCCTGCGCCCGATGTTGCCCGGCATGCTGCCGAAAGTCGGGCAGGGCAGGCGTCCGGGCGTGTTCTATAACACCGGGCACGGGCATCTCGGCTGGACCTTGTCGGCCGCGACGGCGGAGATCGTTGCGGAGGCGGTGTTGCAGCGTTTGCCTTCGAAGCGCGTGCACGTTGGCGCGTCGTCGCGGGTGAGGATGGATACGCCGGCGTGATATCGTCGGCGCACTGTTCACTGTCCGAAGGAGCGCGAAATGGCCGAACTCGTCAATTGCCTTTGGTTCGACGGTAATGCCCGTGAAGCGGCGGAGTTCTACGCCGCCACCTTTCCCGATAGCCGCGTCGGCGCGGGCCATGCGTCCGCGAAGCCGGGCGTGGGGCAGGGGCCGGAGTTGACCGTCGAGTTCACCGTGCTCGGCCAGCGCTTCCTCGGACTGAACGGCGGCCCGAACTTCAAGCCGAACGAAGCGGTGAGCTTCATGGTGCATACCGGCAGCGCGGAAGAGACCGATCGCTACTGGAACGCGATCGTCGGCAATGGGGGCGAGGAAAGTCGGTGCGGCTGGTGCAAGGATCGCTGGGGTTTTTCATGGCAGATCACGCCGAAGCGGATGCTCGAGATTTTCAGCGGCCCCGATCGCGAAGCCGCGCGACGCGCGATGGACGCGATGATGACGATGAAGAAGATCGATATCGCCGCGATCGAGCGCGCGGCGGCGGGCGCGCATCGTTGACGCTACGTCCAGGGCGTGCTTGGAGCTTTTGTTAATCGGGCTTTCGCCGGGATCCGGCAAAACCTACAGCGAACGCTCGATAGCCTTGCCGAGCAAATCAATCCCGAGATCGATCTCTTCCTCGCTCACGGTAAGCGGCGGCGCGATACGAAACACCCCGCCCATGCCAGGCAACTGCACGATGTTCATGCTCAACCCGAGCTTCATGCACTCGCGCGTGATCTTCGCGCCGAGTCCATCGGCGGGCTCCTTCGTGCGGCGATCCCTGACGATCTCCACACCCAGCAGCAGACCGCGTCCGCGCACATCGCCGATGCAGTCGAAGCGCTCCATCAGATCGAGCAGCCCGCGTCTGAGCCGCGCGCTCATCACGTTCGCGCGCGCGACGAGCCCATCGCGCTCGACCACGTCCAGCACGCGCAAGCCGACGGCAGCCGGCAGCGGATCGGACACGTGCGTCGTGTAAAACAGATAGCCGAGTTCGTGCGCTCTTTCTTCGATCGCCGCCGAAGTGATGGTGGCCGCGAGCGGCAAACCCGCGCCCAGCGTTTTCGATAGTGTGAGGATGTCGGGCGTGACGCCGTCGCGCTGGCACGCGAACATCGTGCCCGTGCGGCCGATGCCGGTTTGCGCTTCATCGAGAATCAGCAGCATGCCGCGCGCCTCGCACTTGCGCTTCAGCGCCGCCATGTAGCCTTCCGGCAATTCGATGATGCCGCCCGAGCTCAGGATCGGCTCCGCAATGAACGCCGCGAGATTGCCGCTCGACTGACGATCGACGAGATCGAACGCGTAGTCGAGTTCCGCGAGCCAGTCGTAGTGACCGTTGCGCTCGAAGCGCGGGCGATACGGAAACGGCGCGGGAATCGCAAACGAGCCGACCGCCGCCGGACCGACGCCCTTGCGCCCGGCGCTGTACGTGGCCGACGCGGCATGGCCCGTCATGCCGTGCCACGACTGCGCGAAGCCGACGATTTCGTACCGCCCCGTGACGAGCTTCGCCATGCGGATCGCCGCCTCGTTCGACTCCGCGCCCGTGCTGAGCAGAAGCGCGCGATCGAGCCCGGCGGGCGTGATATCGGCGAGACGCGTCGCGAGATCGACCACGGGACGCGACAGCATCCCGCTGAAGAGATGGTCCAGCTTGCCCGCATATTCGCTGATCACCGACACGATTTCAGGGTGACTGTGCCCCAGCACGGCACTCATCTGTCCCGACGTGAAATCGAGGATCGCGCGGCCGTCGGCGTCGTAGACGAAGCTGCCCTGGGCGCGCTCGATGATCATCGGCTCGAATGTGCCGCCGTAGCGGATGAGGTGCTGTCTGGCGTTCTGCCAAAAAATTGCGTCGTCGTTCCGGGACACCTTGCTTCTCCTCTCGAAAGGTGAAGGGAATTTGCAGTGTAGTCGGCGCTCTGGTTTTATAGAATCGAATAGTTCTAATGCAAGATAGAAGAGGCGCTAATACCTTGAGTCTTTCGCTCGAGATCGAATTGCTGCGATCGTTTGCCGTCATCGCGGAAGTGCGGGCGCTGAGCCGCGCGGCGGAGCGGATCGGCCGGACGCAGTCCGCGCTCAGTCAGCAGATGAAGCGGCTGGAAGAGATCGTCGATCAGCCGCTCTTTCAGCGCACTGGCCGAGGCGTCGTGTTGACGAATCCCGGCGAGCGTCTGCTCGTTCACGCGCAGCGCATCCTGCGGCTGCACGACGAGGCGATGGCCGATTTATGCGGCAAGGGGCTGTCGGGCAGCATCCGTTTCGGCTGTCCGGACGACTACGCCGCCGTTTTTCTGCCGGCCTTGTTGCGGCAGTTTTCGAGCCAGCATCCCCATGCGCTGGTGGAAGTCGTGTGCGGCCCGACGCCCCGGCTCGCCGAGCAGTTGAAGAAGCGGGCGCTCGATCTCGCGATGCTCTCGCTGCCCGAAGACAGCCCCGGCGACGACGTGATCCGGCGCGAGCAGCTTGTCTGGATCGGCTGTCCGGGCATGGATTCGGCGCACTACGACCCGTTGCCGCTCGCGCTCTCCGATCCGGATACGCTCGATCACATTGCCGCGTGTGAGGCGTTGCAGCGCACGGGCAAGGCGTATCGCATCGCGTACGCGAGCAGCAGCCTCGCGGGTCTCACCGCGCTCGTGCGCCCCGGGCAGGCCTTCGCGGTCATCACGCAGACGGCGGTGCCCGCGGACCTCTGCGTGCTGAATGCCGACCCCGGCCTGCCTGCGTTGCCGGGCGTGGGCATATCGCTGAAGTTCGCGCGGGACCGGCCTTCGCTGCTGACGGCGGCATTTGCGGACCACATCCGGCTCACGCTGCCGTTGCTTTGATGAGATTGATTCGATTCGGGGAAGTAGGCCGAGAATCGCCCGCTTTCCGGCGCTTGGCGATTTGCTGACGCGCGCTACGATGCTTTCCATCCCCTCCAGCTCTTTTCCCTCCAGGGAGTGAGCGACTTCGCGTCGTGCGGATTCCGTCCGCACGACGTTTTTCTTTTGCGGCGGAAGATTGCGCGCGCGGGCTACACTAGCCGCTCACTTTCCGCTCACTTTCCGCGCCCTGAACGCCATGCCATCTCGCGACCACGACAGCGCCGACGACTCGCAAGACCCGGCGCTGCTGCGGCGCCTCTTGCGCGCCAAGGACCGCATGGATGCGTCGTCGCATGAAGACTGGCCGGTCAGGCGCCTCGCCGAAGTCAGCGGCGTTTCCGAAGCGCATTTCGCGCGCTCGTTCAAGCGGGCGTTCGGGATTCCGCCGCATCGCTATCTGCTGACGCGGCGCATCGAGCAGGCCGTCACGCTGTTGCGCGACACCGATCTTTCCGTCACGGACATCGCCTTCGTCACCGGGTGGGAGAGCCTCGGCACCTTCGGCCGCATCTTTCGCGATATCACCGGTCACAGTCCGGGCGCGATGCGCATCGAATCCCGCGCAGACGGTCCCGCGCTCGAGCGCGTGCCCGCCTGCGTGCTGAAGGCGGCGCAGCGCCCCGATCTCACGATCGCAGTTTTGGAGAAGCGGCGGCGCGGGGCGAACGGTACAGTGCGGCCATCTTCAACGAAGGAGGTCGCATGAACCAGGGCATCAGCGTGGTGGGCATCTATGTCGACGATCAGGACGAAGCGCTCGCGTTCTACGTCGACAAGCTCGGATTCCGCGTTCAAACCGACGTGCGCAACGGCACGTACCGATGGCTCACCGTGCAGCATCCGGATCAACCGTCGTTTCAGCTCGGCCTGTTCGCGCCCGGCCCGCCCATTCACGACGACGCCACCGCGCTCACTTTGCGCGCGATGGTCGCGAAGGGCGCGATGCCGCCGCTCGTGCTGTCCGTCGCGGATTGCCGCGCCACCTACGAGCGGTTGAAGGCGAGCGGCGTGGAGTTCACGCAGGAGCCGGTCGATCGCTTCGGCAGCGTCGATGCAGGATTCCGCGATCCCGCCGGCAACGGCTGGAAGGTGATCCAGGCGCCGCGCTGATCGGGACATGATCTGTCCGTGCTTGCGGAGAAGATGAAGTCTGTTCATACAACGTTTAGAACATGACCGACTTGCACCTTCAACCGCAACGAACCGGCACGGCTGACTCGTACGATCCGCCTCGCGACACGCCGGCGCTCGTGCTGGCCTGGATCAGGCGTGCCCGCGAATCGCAAATTCGTCACTACACGATGGCCGACAGGCTGACAGGCTGCGGCAGACGGCTCGGCCTCGGTGTCATCGGCATCACGGCGGCGACGGGCACGTCGGCGTTCCTGTCGCTCGTCGCGACGGCGATGTCGCCGGATGTGCGCGTCGTGATCGGCATGACGAGTCTCAGCGCGGCCGTGCTCGCCTCATTGCAGACGTTCCTGCGCTACAGCGAGCGGGCCGAACTCCATCGGCGTGCGGGTGCGCAGTACGGCGCGGTGCGGCGGCGTCTCGAGGCGATCCATGCAGCGGACCCTTGTATGCACGATGTCCGCGTGATCGATGCAGTGCGCGACGAACTCGACCATATCGCGCAGACCGCGCCGCATTTGCCGCGCACGCTGGCGAGTGGCGGGGCGATGGAGGCGAAGGGGTAAGCTCGGTCAGCCGCGGTATCTCGATTAGAGCTTGAATGGTCAGTACATTGAAATTTTTGCGCCGGCGCTACCGTTTGTCTTCCTCAACGCACCGTCGCGCGAAACGCAGAACGCGCGAAATCACTCGGCTTCTCGCGCTCGTCGCCCATTTGAATGCATAGCCGGACGCATCTTCCAAAGTGCCTTATTCACCTGAAGATTGAACGCATCCAATGCGTTTGTTTGTTCTTCCGAAACGTTGCCCGGTGTGCTACGGTGATTCGTATGTATTACTTGCGACCGGGCGATCGCTGATTGTCGATCGGCCTTCCGAACTGATTCGGATGGAGTGTGACAATGGACCAGCGGGCAGGCTGCTCGTCGCTATATCTCGTCATCTGCCCCCGATGTGAAAGCCTTTCATCCGTAGAAGAAAGCGTATGCCCGTTCTGCGGCGCGGACAGGCACGGGGCGGTACTGACGAAGGGCGCGGAGACGTCGCTGCGGGCTGTCGAAGCGGCGCGCGGCGTGACGCGCCATTTTCAGGCGCAAGACGAAGTGGCGCGCGTGCGATGGACCGTGCGTCCGCGTCGGCGCGAACCGCGTTTGTCCGCGCCCGCGAGCGCGTCCGCCAGCGCGGCGGCCGTGATGGAACCGCATCGCGCATCGAATTCGATACTGGCTACGGTCGCAATGGGCGGCATCGTGATTGGGGCGTGTTTCCTGATACGCGCTTATTTCGACCAGCATTCTTCGATGCCACGCGCAGGGACACTCCCAGTCGCGGTGGTCGGCAGCGTTGGGCAGGCAGCGCCGAAAGCCGACGTGCCGCCGCAGCGAATCGTCGAGGCGCCGTCTCGCGCTTCGACGAATCCTCCAGTCGAAACGGCTTCACCCTTGATTGCGGTTGCCGCATCCAGCGATGATCACACTCGCGAGGCCGTCGTGAGCGAACGACCGGTCGCGGCCAAACCTTCGGCGACCCGTGTGCAGCACTCGAGCAAAGCCGCGCCCAAGACTGTTTCCAAGCCCGTGTCCAAGGTCGCCTCCAAACCCGCCGCCGCGTGTGCGCATAAGACCGGTCGTGCGTGTACGGAGCAACCGCAACGCCGCGTCGCTAGCGCGGAGCCGAAGCATCGGCAGGCGAACAAATCGCCGAATCCTCCCCCGGTTGCACGAGCGAAAACAGGGACAAAGGAATTTCAAAAGGTCGCGGCCATTCCATCACCGGTGAAACCGGCCATGACCGCCGACGGAAGCTGGAAGCCGGGCAAAGCGAAGAATTGAGCGGAAGGCGAATCGCCGGATAAAAACTTCCGGCCAGGCGGGGGCGAGACTGGAAAGGAGAATGCGCTTCGCGCGAGACGCGAAGCGCGTGTGGGTTCTTTAATTGGCAGGCTGCCAGTGATCATCGACGGTCTTGTCCGTCACACGCACGGTCGCGACCAGCGGCGAATACCCGCGCAGCTTGATTTCATCGACGGCAAGCCGCTCCGAGCGATAAACCTGCGGCGTGATCTTCGTGCCGTCGTGGAATTCGAGCGTGTAGCCATCGATTGGTCCCCACTGGCCCTTCGGCATCGGTTCGATATAGACATTCTGCATTGCGTTACTCCCGCGTGATTGGAAAGCACTGGGCGGTTCGCATCGGCGAACGTCACCTCTTGTATAAGAGGTTATCGAAGAAACGACGGCGGCCGGTTGCCTTGCGGGGTGACGGCAGCAATATAAAAATGCAGGAGAATCAATGCGTTAAGCGCGAACTCTCATGATGAGAAAGCCCATCCTCCGATGTGCAACCCGCGCCGTGCTGCCATGCAGCGTGGATTTTCGGGCAACGGACCTCAATTCCGCATCGTGAAAATTTCACGGCGATAGTTGGTCGAATGCGCGGCCGAGTCCGCCAGCACGGGCGCGAAACGAAACCCGTTGCGCCCCTTGCGTTTGGCCTCGTACATCGCGCGATCCGCGTCGCCGAGAATCGCGTCGGCGGAAGTGTCGAAGCCGCCGGCGCACATCGCGATGCCCACGCTCGTCCCGAGTCGCGCCTCGGCGTAGCCGAGCTCGAAAGGCCGGCCGATCGCGCGGCAGATGTCCTGCGCGATGCGGCTGCACGCGCTCGTCGATGAAATGCCTCGCGCGAGCAGCACGAACTCGTCTCCGGCGAGGCGGCAGACGAGATCGCCCGCGCGCGTGGTCTTCTTCAGACGCGCGGCCACTTGTCTCAGGAGGGCGTCGCCGGCATCGTGTCCGTGCTGATCGTTGACGCTCTTGAAGCCGTCGAGGTCCATGAAGAAGAGCGCGAAGGGCACGTCGTCGTCGCGGGCCGCTTCGATGCAAAGGGCGAGTTGCTCTGCAAGGGCGCGGCGGTTGGGCAGGCCCGTCAGTACGTCCAGCATCACTTCCGAGCGCATCTGGTTCTCGCGCCGCTTCGTCTCGGTGATGTCCTGCGACATGATGTAGAAGCCGCCGACATCATCGCGCTGAAATTCGGGGATATACGTCGCGTTCCAGATCCGCCCCGGCGCACCTTCGTAGACGATGTCCTCGTGCGTCACGCGTTCGCCCGCGAGAGCGCGGCGGAAGAACGGCAGGCAGCGCCCGAACGCCGTCGCGCCGATCGTGTCGCGAATGCGCTTGCCGCGCAACGCGGCCGGCTCGATGCCGAACACCTCGCGATACACCTGATTGTTGAAGCGATAGCGCAGGTCGGCATCGACATGGGCGATCAGCACCGGCAGGTTGTCCGTGATCGTCTGCAACGCGACGCGGCTGCTGGTGAGTTCGCAAGTGCGTTCGAGCACGCGGCGTTCGAGCTCCTGCCGGTAGTCGCGCAACATCTGTTCGCTGTGCTTGCGGCTCGTGATGTCGTGCATCACGCTCACGAAGTGCAGCGGCGCGCCGCGATCGTCGCGAATCAGCGCGACGGAAAGCTCGATCCACACGAGTTCGCCGTCGCGGCGTCGATAGCGCTTTTCGAGCGTATAGGTTTTTCTGGCGCCGTCGAGCAGTTCGGCGACGAGTTGCAGATCGACGGAAAGGTCCGCTTCCTCGGTGATCTGCTGGAAGGTCATCGTGACGAGTTCATCGGCGCTATAACCGGTGATGTCGCACAGCTTCGGATTGACTTCGACGAAGCGGCCGTTCAGATCGACGATCGCCTTGCCCGTCGGCGTCTGCTGGAAGATCGTGTGAAAGCGCGACTCGGACAGGCGCAGTTTCCGACGGTCGGCTTCCTGAAGCTCGCGCGTCTCGCGTGCGGCTTCGCGCTGGACGATCTCGCGCTCGACCGTGGCCGCGAGATCGCACAATGCGGCTTGCAGGGATGCGCTCAGCGTTCTCGGCTTCGTGTCGATGGCGCACAGCGTGCCGAGCACGAGCCCGTGCGACGAGCGCAGCGGCACGCCCGCATAGAAGCGGATATGAGGCGCGCCCGTGACGAGCGGATTGCCCGCGAAGCGTGCGTCGTGTTGCGTATCCTCGACGAGCAGCAGGCGCCCCGAATGCAGCGCGTGCGCGCAGAAGGACACGTCGCGCGCGGTTTCGCAGACATCCAGCCCGACGCGCGATTTGAACCACTGACGATGTTCATCGACGAGCGACACCAGCGCGATGGGCACCTGCAACAGTTCAGCGACGACGCGCGTCACCCGGTCGAAGACTTCTTCGCGCGCAGTGTCGAGCAGGTCGAGGCTTCGCAGCAACTGGAGCCGCTTCGCTTCATCGGCGGGCAAAGGCGCCGCATGCCATTCGTGTACGGGTTGCAAGGTCGTTCTCGATTCTTCTCGGTCACACAGACGGCAACATCGCGCTACGCGCGTCACTGACACTGTGCGCCGCGGTTTGCCATCGCGCCCAATGCCACGATGAGCAATTTATCGAACCCTGCGCAATCCCGATTCGTCGATCAAAGGCAGCCTTGAGCCTCACTTCGCGGCATGCTTCATAGCCCGCTTCAAAGCCCGCCTTCAAAGTCCCAGACACACGGCCCCGCCCGCGACGACCACGCATGCGAGCCAGCGCTTCGCGCTCACCGGCTCGCGCAGGAACACGCGGCCGATGAGTGCTGCGAACACGACGCTCGTCTCGCGCAACGCGGATACCGCGCCCATCGCGCCGGACTGCATCGCCCAGATCACGATGCCGTAGGCGGCGATCGACACGAGTCCGCCCGCGAGCGACGAGCCCACGGCCATCGGCGCTTCCTTCACGGGCGTCCAGAGCGCCGGAAGGCCGCGCTTCGCGACGAAGATCACCGGCATCAGCCAGTAGAACATGAACATCCATGCGGTGTAGGTGAGCGCTTGGCCATCGGAGAGACGCACGCCGATACCGTCGATGACCGTATAGATCGCGATGGTCACGCCCGTCGTCAGCGCGGCGAGCCCGCCCGCGCGCGACACGCGTCCGCCCTGCAGCGCGAGCGCCATGATGCCGCCCGATATCAGCACGATGCCGAACGCATGCAGCAAGCCGATGCCTTCGTGCGCGAAGAGCGCCGCGCCGAGCGTGACGAGCATCGGCGATGACCCGCGCGCAATCGGATAAGCCTGCGCGAGATCGCCGCGACGATACGAGCGCACGAGGCTCACGTTATAGACGATATGCACGAGCCCCGAAGCGACGATGTACGGCCACGCGGCTTTCGCGGGCATCGGCAGATAGAGGACGACGAGCGCCGACACGACCCCGATCGCGATGCTCATCCATGTCATCGAGAGGAACCGGTCGCGGTTGCCATGGAGCATCGCGTTCCAGCTCGCGTGAAGCACGGCTGCGAGGAGAACCACTCCGCCGGTGTAAGTGAACATGCGTTTTTATGTTGATTATGTGACGGACGATTTACAGAATAACTATCTTGTCTGCGGGCGACAAAGCATATAAATTGCGTAGTCGTGTTAGAAAATCTCTTGTGAATGAGACCGTCATTGCCTTCGCTCAACGCGCTGCGCGCCTTCGAGGCTGCAGGGCGGCTCGGCAGCTTCAAGGAAGCCGCGGCCGAATTGCATGTGACGCACGGGGCGATCAGCCAGCAAGTACGCCTGCTCGAAGCGTGGCTCGGCGCGTCACTGTTCGAGCGCCATAACCGGCGCGTCGTGCTGACGTCTGCGGCGCGGGCTTATCTCGCGGAGATCGGTCCGCTTTTCGATCAGCTTGCGCAGGCCACCGCGCGCTATGGCGTGTCGGCGAAGGTGTCGCGCACGCTGACCGTGGATGCGCCCGCGACGTTTACCTTGCGCTGGCTCGTGCCGAGGCTCGAAAAATTCCGCGTGCGTCATCCCGACGTCGAAGTCAGGATCGAGACGTCGAACGAGCCGGTGGAGCGCCTGAAGGATGCCCATGACATCGTCATCCGTGGCGGCCCGGACACGTTCTATGGGTACACAATGCGGCCGTTTCTGGAAGAGTCGCGCTTGCCCGTGTGCAGTCCGGCGCTGCTGCGCCGCTTGCCGCTGCGAACGCCTGAAGACTTGCGGCGGCACACTCTGCTGCATACGTCGAGCTTGCCGCGCGTCTGGCCTGACTGGCTCGCGCAGGTGGGCCAGTCCGCGCTCACGCCCGCGGCGGTGCTGACGTTCGATCACTTCTATCTGACCTTGCAGGCGGCTGTCGATGGCATGGGCGTCGCGATGGGCCCGACCGCGCTCGTCGCCGACGACCTCGCCGCGGGACGGCTCGTCGCGCCGTTTGCCGGTCCGCGTTTGCCGTCGCGCAGCTACTGCACCTATATCGCCGATGAAAAGGCCGGAGACGATCTGATCGTGCTGTTTCGCTCGTGGCTGGAGCACGAGGGCCAGGCGTTCGAGATCGAGCATGAAGGGTGAATACCTATGCGCACGTGCGCAAAGTGATCGGCTATATCAAACGGCACCCTCGCGCAACGTCCGCACGACGTCGAGCATTCGCACTGGCGTTATTCGCTGATGAACTGGGGCCACGATCCGCTGAAATGAGCTTCAGCCGCTTTCTGCAAGACGGTCCGTTTTCATCATCGAGGCTTGATGGTTTTTTGATGTATCGATGATGGTCCGCTTTTCGCATTAGCCGTTATGCTTGAGGAAAACGGAGCAAGACATGAACGAGACGAACTGGTACACGGAAAGCGGGTGCTCGCTCGACGCGTTTTCGAGCCTGCTCGAGCGCGACACCGCGCAGAAGCTGATATTCGCATCGGATAGTCGAAGCCGGATTCCGCTCTACGATTGCGGCGCGCTTGCCGAGGTGCTGCACGATTCATCGAAGATCATGGCATTGCAGGCGGAATGGGCGACGGTGCTGCGCGATGGCGCGGGCGTGTTCGTACTGAAGCGCGCGTATGCGGACACCGGCCCCGTAGACGAAGCCACCGCGATTTTCGAATCCATCATCCGGCAGGAGCACGCGCGAGGCGCGAGCGCGGGCGATCATTTCGCAAAAGCCGGCGCGAACGATCGCATCTGGAACGCTCAGGAAAAGCTCTGTCTGCAAGCACCCCGCGTTTTTGCGCGCTACTTTGCGAATCCGTTCATCGAGTGTGCCGCGCGAGCGTGGCTCGGTCCCGGATTTCAGATGACGTCGCAGGTCAATGTCGTGCGTCCGGGCGGAGACGCGCAAGAGGCACATCGCGACTATCACCTCGGATTCCAGACGGCGGATGAAGTGCAACGCTATCCGGCACACGTCCACGCGATGTCGCCGTTTCTCACGCTGCAAGGCGCGGTCGCGCACAGCGACATGCCCGTCGAGAGCGGCCCGACGAAACTGCTGCCGTTCTCGCAACGTTATCGCGAGGGTTATCTCGCATGGCGCCGTGCGGACTTCCGCGCGCACTTCGAGGCTCACTACGTTCAACTGCCGCTCGAAAAGGGCGACGCGCTCTTTTTCAGCCCGGCGCTCTTCCATGCGGCGGGCGCGAACCGCACGCACGACGTGCAGCGCATGGCGAATCTTCTCCAGGTGTCGTCCGCGTATGGCCGCGCGATGGAAACGCTCGATCGCGCGCGCATGTGCGAAGCGATCTTTCCGGTGCTGCTCGACATCAAGTCGACGGGACGAATGAACGATGCCGAGCTCGATGCGGTCATCGCGTCGTGCGCGGAAGGTTATGCGTTCCCGACGAATCTGGATCGCGATCCACCCATCGGGGGTCTCGCGCCGAAGAGCCAGCAGGCGCTGCTTCGCCAGGCGCTCGATGAAGCCTGGTCCGCCGATGCCTTCGAAAAGGCACTGAAAGACAACGCGTGGCGCCGGAGCACGTAAGGCCGCTATTCCTGATACACCGCCGACAGCACGCTTTGTGCATCGGCGAGCGCGTTGTCGAGTTGCACGAGACTCGCATGACGCGCGCCGAGCGGATCGCGATTCGCGATGGCGGTGAGAATCGCCTTGTGCCGCGGCAATGAGAGCGCATGCGTATCGGGATGACGGCTCGTGAGTTTGATCGACTCCGACAGCGCCAGCGTCAGCATGTGTCCGATGTACATCAGCATGTCGTTGTGCGTCGCCGTCATGATGGCGCGATGAAACTCGAGATCGGGCGCGAGCAGTGCCTCGGGCGTGGGCGCGTGCGACATGCGCTCGAATGCGTCACGGATACGCGCGACATCGTCCTCCGTTGCGTTCGATGCGGCGAGCGCGGCGGCGGCAGGCTCGACAATCCTGCGCACCACGAGCAGCGATTGAAAGAACTCGCCTTCATGCACGCTGTTGATCGTCCAGAAGAGCACATCGGGATCGAGCGTATGCCATTCATCGCGCGCACGCACGACGCTGCCCAGACGCGGCTTCGACAGCACGAGCCCTTTCGCGACCAGCACGCGGGTCGCTTCGCGCAGCACGGGCCGGCTCACGCCATACGCTTCGCATAGCTTCGCCTCGGCGGGCAGGCGGTCGCCCGGCTTGAGCCTGCCGCTCACGATCTCGATGCCGAGTTCCTGCACGATGCGCGCGTGCATGCTCTTGCGGGGCTGTGGATGGCGATAGTCCATAGCTTCGTCAGCGCTTCGCCGCGCCGCGGTCACCGAACGCCCGCTGCGACAGACAGAACACGAGCAGCAGCGCGCCGACCGCGATCTTGGTCCACCACGAACTGAGCGAGCCGTCGAATGAAATCAGCGTCTGAATGATGCCGAGCAACAGCACGCCGAAGAGCGTGCCGATCACATAGCCGACACCGCCCGTCAGCAACGTTCCGCCGATGACGACCGAAGCGATCGCATCAAGTTCGAGGCCCATCGCATGCAGGCCGTAGCCCGACAGCATGTAGAACGTGAACAGCACGCCGCCGAGCGCGGAACAGAAGCCCGACAGCGCATAGGCGCCGATGGTCGCCGCATTCACCGGCAAGCCCATCAGCAGCGCGGAATGCGGGTTGCCGCCGACCGCATAGATGGTGCGTCCGAACGGCGTGTAATGCGCGACGAACACGGCGGCGGCGAGCACGACGAGCGCGATCACCGCGCCGAGCGAGAGCGACGCGCCGCTCATCACCGGTATGCGAATCTGCGACACAGCGGCGTACCACGGGTCCGTGATGCTGATCGAGTCGATGCTGATGAGATAGCACAGCCCGCGCGCGAGAAACATTCCGGCGAGCGTGACGATGAACGGCTGCAGGCGAAAGCGCGCGATCAGCCAGCCCATCAGCGTGCCGAACGCGGTGCCCATCGCGAGCACGAGTGGAATCACCACGAGCGGATGCCAGCCCGCCTTCTCGACGAGCGCGGCGGAGACCATCGTCGTGAGCGCGATGACCGATCCCACCGACAGATCGATGCCGCCCGACAGAATCACGAATGTCTCGCCCACCGCGACGACGATCAGAAACGCGTTGTCGATCAGCAGATTCAGAAAGACTTGCGGCGAGAAGAAGCCGGTGTACATCACCGAGCCGAGCACGGACACGGCGATGAAGAGCGATACCGTCGCGGCAAGCGGAAGGTAGCGGCTGCGCGATGTCTTGCGCGGCGGCGTATCTTCCTTGCGATGCTGCGTGAGCGTGGGCAGGCCCGAATTCATCGGCGCACCTCGCGGTCAGGAAGAGGGCGGCGCGCGAACTTCGCGACTGTCGCGCGGAATTCGCCCGATTGCAGCATCATCACCGCGAACACGACGATCGCTTTCACGACGAGATTCACCTCCGGCGGCACGCCGAGCGAATAGATCAGATAGGTGAGCGTCTGGATGATGAGCGCGCCGATCACGCTGCCCGCGAGCGTGAAACGGCCGCCCGTCAACGCGGTGCCGCCGAGCGTGACGGCGAGGATGGCATCGAGTTCGAGCAGCAGGCCCGCGTTGTTGCCGTCCGCGCTTTTTACATTCGAGCTGATCAGAATGCCGGCGACGCCCGCGCACAATCCGCTGAATGCATACGCGCCGAGCGTGAGCCTTCGCGCCTGCACGCCCGCGACGCGCGCGGCGGTCGGATTGATGCCGATCGCCTGCAGAAAAAGCCCGAGCGCGGTGCGTGTAATGGCGAGATAGAGCAGCACGAACACGAGCGCGACGATAAGAATCGACACCGGCACGCCGAGCAGATAACCGCCGCCGAAGAAGAAGTAGGGCGAGTAGTAGATCGTGATGATCTGGCCGCTCGTGATGAGCTGTGCTATGCCGCGTCCCGCGACCATGAGAATGAGCGTCGCGATGATCGGCTGCATGCCCGCGCGCGCAACGAGCAGGCCGTTCCACAGCCCGCACAGCAACGCGACGCCGAGCGCGGCCACGATCACGACGGGCAGTGGAAAGCGCGTGACGGTGCCCGCGACCGACCCGCCGATCGTCCATGCGGCGACCGCGCCCGCGATGGCGACGACCGCGCCCACGGAGATATCGATGCCGCGCGTCGCGATCACGATGGTCATGCCGAGCGCGACGACCGCGAGCGGCGCGGCGCGGTTGAGGATGTCGACGAGGCTGCCGTAGAGATGATGATCGCGCCATTCGACATGCAGGAAGCCCGGATTGAAGGCCGCGTTCAGCGCGAGCAGCAGCGCGAGCGTGACGATCGGCCAGCCGAGCCGATGCTCCATCGCCGAACGCAGCATTCCACGTCGCACGGTGTCATCCATGTTCGGCTCCGATCATTTCGCAGACGGTGTCCTCGCTCGTTCCCGCCGGTAGCTCGCCGACCTTGCGACGGTCGCGCAGCACGACGATGCGGTTGGCGATGCGCACGACCTCCGAGATTTCCGACGAGATGAAGAGCACCGCCATGCCCGTCGATGCGAGGCGAAGTATCTCGTCCATGATTTCCTGTTTTGCCGCGACGTCGATGCCGCGCGTCGGCTCGTCGAGAATGAGCAGACGCGGCTCGGTCGCGAGCCATCGCGCGATGAGCGCCTTTTGCTGATTGCCGCCGGAGAGCAGGCCTATCGGCATGTCGAGCGTCGCGGCCTTGATGCCGAGCGCGCGCACGAAGCGTTCGGCGAGCGCGTTCTGTTCGGCGCGCGTGAGGCAGCGTCGCGCGCCCATTCGCGCTTGCAACGCGAGTGCGATGTTCTCGCGCAACGACAACTCCGCGACGATGCCATCGGCCTTGCGCTCCTCCGGACAAAATGCGATGCCATGACGGATCGCCTGGGCGGGCGTCGCGAACGAAACCGGCGTGCCATCGATGCGCAGTTCGCCTTCGTCGGGCTTCTCCAGACCGAAGAGCAGCTTCGCAAGCTCGGTGCGTCCGGACCCGAGCAGCCCCGCGACGCCGACCACTTCGCCCGCACGTACGCGCAGATCGAGCGGTTGCAATTGTCCCTTCTGGCCGAGCCGCACGGCGTCGAGCACGGCGTTATCCGTCGCGCTCGCCTCGGACTCTTCGGGCGGCGCCTGACGCGCTTGCGCTGCGGCGAGCTCGCGCCCGAGCATCGCTGCGATCAGCGCCTGCGTGCCCAGCTCGCTCGCGCGCCATTCGCCCACGCGCCGGCTATTGCGCAATACGGTGATGCGATCGGAGATCGCGTAGACCTGATTCAGAAAGTGCGTGACGAACAGAATGGCGAGACCTTGCTCGCGCAGCCGCCGCAGCACGTCGAACAGGCGGCGCACTTCGTCGTCGTCGAGGCTGGAAGTGGGCTCGTCGAGAATCAATACTTTCGACGACAGCTTCAGCGCCCGCGCGATCGCGACCATCTGCTGCACGGCGACCGAATAGCTCGTCAGCACGCGCGTCACGTCGATATCGAGACCGATGCGCGCAAGCAGCTCGCGCGCCTGCCGGTTCGTCGCGTCCCAGTCGATGCGATAGCCGTGCAGCGCGCCGCGCCGCGGAAAGTAACCGGCGAAGATGTTCTCCGCCACCGACAGATTCGGGCAGAGATTCACTTCCTGATAGACCGTGCTGATGCCGAGCTTCTGCGCTTCGAGCGGCGACTCGGGGCGAATCGCGCGACCGTCGAGCACGATTTCGCCGGCGTCGAGACTGACGACGCCGGTGAGCACCTTGATGAGCGTCGACTTGCCGGCGCCGTTCTGTCCCATCAGCGCGTGAACCTCGCCCGGATAGAGGGTGAGGTTCACGTCCTGCAGCGCATGCACGCCGGCAAAGCGCTTGTCGATGCCGCGCAACTCCAATACGGGTGAAGTCATCGGAGATCAGTATTTGCGATTGGGGAATTCCTTCGCCGCGACCTCCATCGGGAAGATGCTTTCCTGCGTGACGATACGCTTGGGCACGGACTTGCCGGCCTTGATGTCCTTCACGACCGACATCAACTGGGGCCCGAGCAGCGGACTGCATTCGACGGATACGTTGAGCTTGCCCGCCATCATCGCTTCGAAGGCGCCCTTCACGCCATCCACTGAAATGATGATGATGTCCTTGCCGGGCTTCATGCCGGCTTCCTCGATCGCCTGGATCGCGCCGATCGCCATGTCGTCGTTGTGGGCGTAGAGCACGTTGATCTTTTTGCCTTCGGCCTTGAGGAAGGCTTCCATCACTTCCTTGCCTTTCGCGCGCGTGAAGTCGCCGGTCTGCGAACGGATGATCTTGAACTTCGGATCGGACTTGATGATTTCCTCGAAGCCCTTCTTGCGATCGATCGCGGGCGCGGAACCCACTGTCCCCTGCAACTCGACGATATTGACCGGCCCCGGATTGCCTTTCTCCTTCTCGACGAGCCACCGGCCCGCCTTGCGGCCTTCCTCGGTGAAGTCCGAGCCGATGAACGTGACATAGAGCGTCTCGTCCTTGCTGCTGATGGCGCGGTCGGTGAGCACCACGGGAATCTTCGCGTTCTTCGCTTCGACGAGCACCGTTTCCCAGCCGGTTTCGACGACCGGCGAGAACGCGATCACATCGACCTTTTGGGCGATATACGAGCGAATCGCCTTGATCTGGTTTTCCTGCTTCTGCTGGGCGTCGGAGAATTTGAGGTCGATGCCCGCCTCCTTCGCGCTCGACTTGATCGACTCGGTGTTCGCAGTGCGCCATTCGCTTTCGGCGCCAACCTGCGCGAAGCCGAGCACGATCGGCTTCTGTGCGAAGGCGGGTAGCGGGAGCATGGCGCTCAGGGGCGCGGCGGCCATCGCGACTAACACGGTGCGGCGTTTCATGTCAGTGGTTCCTCCATCCGTTGGCTATTTATTCGACTTTGTTCGAGTGATTCTGGAATAACCTGTTAATTCGTTGTTCTATTTATCTCTTTGCCGTTCCGGTATTTGGGTTTTTATACTGCCGATGCAACGGCGCCGAGATAGATTGACTATATGAAGCTATCCGGCCACTTTTAATTCACGTTAACCCGCTTTTTCGGGCGAAACAGTCATACCATCTCGCGGCTTTCGCCGCATTGCAGCATCGTTTCGAACGAAGTGGAAAGAACCGGTAACACCGGCGTAATGCCTCGTAAGCACCCGCGAAAAGCGTGTTTTTTTCGCGCGATCGTCACATCGCGGGCTCATGGAAGATTGCCCCGTTGCAATCCGCAACGGTCTTTCATCTTCAAGGAGCGCGCAGCATGAACGTCACTGGCCCGAGCACTCAACACACGACGCAAACGTCGTCGCACACGTTGCCCATCAAGCGGGGTGGCGATAACCCGACCGTAGACACCGCCACACCGAAGGCGAAGACGACGCCGAGCAATCCGGCGCATCTCGGCAATCACGTCGACACGACCGCGTGAATCATGGCGACGTTCTTTCGTCTCGTGCTCGCGTGCGCCGCGCTCGCGGCGTGTCCGCTCATGCTCGACGGCTGCGCGCTCGCCGCGTTGCCGTGCCGCGTGACATCTGCCGCGCTGAAGATCGTGCCGGTCGTGGGTCATGCCGCGTCCACGCCCTTCGATGCCTGCGCCACCGCCATCGACTGACATGAAGCGAACGTTCCTTCGCTGCGCCTTGCTCGCTTGCATGGCGATGCCCGCATTCGCCGCGGCGCAAAAGCCGTTCGACTTCCGCGGCCTGCGGCTCGGCATTTCGCTCGATGCCTTCCGTCGCGAGGAACCCGCGCGCGCGACGCCGCCGGGCAGCGTCGCCGTATGCGACACGGACCTCGAGGCCGCCTCGCTCGGCATGGTGCTGCGCGATGCGCACAGCCTGTCGATCGCCTGCAAATGGGCGCATCGCACGCAAAACGGATGGAGCGAATCGCTGGCGGTCGTCGATGGCACGCCCGCGCGCGATCACGTGCTGCGCTTCATGGCGATGCCGGGCGATGCGTCGCCGCGGCTCTATCGCATGTCGTTCGTGATCGATGCGCGCGTGGCCGATGACTTCGCGCAAGCGCTGACGTCGAAGTTCGGCGGGAGTCGTGTCGAGCGCGCGAACGGCTACCAGACGCGGACATGGGAGAACGCGGCGAGCTCGATCACGCTGGAGGCGAACGGCGCCGCGGCCTCGGCGCGCGTGATCTATCGCCTGAAGGCCTACGAAGCGTGGCTGCGCGATACCACCGACAGATGGCGGCTCGCCGCCGTTCACGACGCGCCCTGAATCGAAGGAGAGGATTGTTCATGAAACTGGCGTCAATGCCATGCGCGGCGTTCGTGCTCGCGCTCGCCGCGTGCTCGTCGTCGGGGTCGCGCTCGATCGTCGAGATGCCGACTTATGCGCCGGCCGTCGCGCAGCCGGTCAACGTCAACACGCTGGGCGCGATCTATCAGGCGGGCAGTTCGGCATCGCTCTACGAGACTTCGCGCGCGCAGAAGGTCGGCGACGTGCTGACGATCCGGCTCGCGGAGTCGTACCAGGGCAGCAATACCGCGGATGCCAGCGCGACCCGCGCGAGCAGCATCAGCGCCGAGGCCGCCGACAAGTCGAGCGGGGCGGCGGCGCGGCTCGCGCGTCTTTTCAATGTCGGCTCGGCGGATACGTCGTTCAAGGGGAACGGCAGCACCAGCAATCTTTCGGCGATGAGCGGCACGCTCGCGGTATCGGTCATCGGCACGTTGCCGGGCGGCAATCTCGTGGTCGCGGGCGACAAGATCATCGCGATGAGCGGCAATCAGGACCGGCTGCGATTCTCCGGCATCGTCAATCCGAAGGATATCGAGGCGGGGAATTACGTGGCGTCGAACAAGGTGGCGAATGCGCGCATCGAGCAGGCGGGCGTGGGAATGCTCGCGGATTCGACGACGATGGGGTGGTTGCAGCGGCTGTTCATGAGTGTGCTGACTTTCTGATGGTGATGCGGGGCGCGTTGATCCTGCGCGTGGTTTGCGAAATCCAGCGCTGACGAGCTTCGCTTTTTGCCATCGCAGATGGTCTGCGTCGATCGGATGAACCGCTTGCAGCGTGATTCCGTGTGTGTCCCCCACGAGAGTCATCCGGGATTTTTGGTGCATTGATTAGGATTACTAGGTTTGCTTTGATTTAAGCCGTGGTTTAGAAAGACGGTTCGATTCCTCTCAGGCGCGAAAGCGAGAATGAATAACTGGCATCCGGACGTATCGCAACAGTTCGCCGGGGAATTGGCTCCCGAAACGGGAGGCCACGCGTAATGGCGCTGCTTGCAGTTACCCACCTGACGCCGGTCATCGGCGTGGACGTTCATCTGATCCAGACATTCGCAGGCCCCACGCTACCGCTGCCGCATCCGCACGTAGGCATGGTGTTCGATCCGATGGAGTACCTGAGCCTCTTGCCAGAGGGCGTCGGCAACATGGTGTCGATGGGCATGATGGCGATGGGCGCGGCCTCCATCGTCAAGATGGGCATGCGCAGTTTTGGCGCGGCGGCGGTCGGCGTGGCGGCGATGGCCGTGCAGAGCGCCGCTGGCGGAGGCGGTGGACCCTATCCATGTCAACGGCCTGATGCGCACCACCGCGGGCACCCAGACCATTCATGTTCCCGGCCTGCATTTCCCGATTGGCGGCACGTTCACGGGCCCCGACGCGCCCCGGCCATCCAGCAACAGCGAATCGTTCCTTGGCAGCCTCACCGTGCGCGCCAACGGTGACCCGATGTCCTACGCCGTGTTGCCCGCGCTGAGTTGCTGGTTCGTGGGGATGCTTTCGCTCTCTCACAACGCTGA
>FCOD02000086.1 GCA_001544655.2 Caballeronia turbans | reverse complement strand
GAAAAACCTTCCTCTGATACTTCGTGTGAGACTCTTGATACTTTCGCTATATCCAGCCCCGAAGAACCAGACCGCACCCAACATCAAGCGCCCACACTTATCGGCTGTTAGTTTTTAAAGAGCATTGCGCCAAGAATTTGCTTTGCTGTTTGCTTGCTTTCTTGCGCACCGTCATTCAACGGGAGGCGAATTATGCGGACCAATTTCGATGCCGTCAAGCGGCTTTTTTAAAAAAAATCGAATCAGAACCACGAGAAGGGCGCCTGCAGCCGACCGATGACTCGCAACGAATTGTCGCCCTGATCGCCGCAGCACGAATGTCTTAGCCCAGTGCTTCGGCCTGCACTCCTTCCTCCGCTAGATTGCACGCTCAATCGCGGGTGCAGATGTACGGCTGGCGCGAAGCCGCCCGCCCGCGACCGTAACCGGGCAGGAAGAACAAGCTCAGGATTCTTGAATGAGCACCCTCGCCGATAGCAGCGGCCACATGCTCGAGATCCCAATCGCGCACGCCGCAGGACGCGTTGACGGGGCACGATGACGCCGACCGCCAGTTCGTTGATGCTCTCGCCGTCGATCGGCATTGAGGGTTACAACTTTAGGGAGACGCTGTTAATCCGATGACCCGGAACGCCATCGGCCGGCATCAGCGCCGTGTTATACACGCTTCGGCGCCAGCGCTGAGCGTGTTGCACGGTGTCGGTCGCCCGACCGAGCGTCAAATGCAACTCGACGATGCATCAGCGGCAAGGGCACGAGCGAAACGCCCGTTCTCGCCGATTGCAACGAGAAAACCAGTGTCCAGGGGCGTGAGCTACACGAGCGCGGCGAAGCAGAACGGCTTCAAGTTCAATTTGCTTTACGACGGCCCATATGAGCGCGCGATCTCGCTGTCTGCCGTCGCCGAGACATATTCGGCGCGGCGGGATCGACTAAAGGCAGTGAGGCCGCGACGTTTCCGATCGGTCATGACGGGGCGATCAAGGGTGTCGGAGCGAGCGGCTGTTCGTTTAGCGGAACGGCAAATTCCTCACTGAGACAAAAATTTTCTGGATGCCTCGGTTACGTTTGCAGCCGCGCCTTGTCTTTATCCGGACGCGACGGTCGCCGGGGTCGCGCTTTTCAGCAACGGCCAGTTGCTGACGGCGCTGACGCTGCCCGATCGGTCGGCCGAGTTCGTCGTTGCTGCTGCGAAGTAAGGGACGCGGCGTTTGAGTCGAACGGAATCGATGGCGCCCTCCCGATGCATCTGCCCACCTTTAATTTCGACGGGTCGGTTGATTTAATTCTGGCGTCTACTCAGGCTGTCGGCGAGTGCTGGTTTGCGTGAGTTTCATTTAAAGACCGTTAGTTGCGCTCGCCCCCGCTGGGGCTTCGGCAGATTTCCGGCGACGCGCCGCACCGTCGTACGTAGACTCGAAATTCGATCATCGCGTTGTATCTGCGCGTCCGGTTCGAACGCGGCGAAAAAGCGGCGACACGCCTTGGATGTTTTCAAGATGAGCCCTAGGCGCGGTCAAACGCGGCGTCCAAGGACCCGTCAAATCACTCGTAAGCGTGGATGTTCGCCGCACGATCGGACGACCGGTAGAACCGGTGCGCCGAAGCTGCGTCGCTCACCTTTCGCGATCACAAATCGCAAAGTATGTTTCGTCATCCAAACGAGTTTTTTATGGCGCAGGCGGACGGCGAATTCGATTTCGGCACTCGCTGGGCTACCGCGTCCAGCGCTGCACCGAATTTCGAAGTCGACTGCGAAGACTCCTTCGCGACGAACAGCTAGTGTCCCGAGTTGAAAATTCATTGAATGATGGCGATTGCGTACTAGAGTGTCTGTATGTCACTTGATGCGAGG
>FCOD02000098.1 GCA_001544655.2 Caballeronia turbans | reverse complement strand
CGCTCGAATCGACTCCTAGCGCGACTTGGCCGTTTGGACGCTTCCAATCAGAAACGGTGACGCAAGCCGACAGTGGCTTCGATCTGATTCGTTGTCGACGCAGGTGAACTGACACCGTTAATCCAGGCAACACCCAGCGGATTGCCACTGCTCGTGCTCACGCTCTGCCAGGTGCTTTAGATATAGACGTCCGTGCGTTTTGAGAAGGCGTAGTTCGCGAGCCCGCTCACTTGATTCCAATGTGGAGCGCCACTACCAGCATTGCCGCCGGCGCGCGAGTAGGTGTAGGCTGCCGCCAGCATAACGGCCGGCGTCAGCGCGAACCGGAGGTTGCCTTCATAGTTCTGGAAGTGAGTGTTGAAGCCGGTTAGGAACAGTTCGGTGAGGTTCGTTTGTGTATATACGAAGCCTGCAACCAAAGGTCCGATCGCGTAGCTCACGCCCCCGCCCCACGTTTGCTGTCGACTAGCGAGCGCGCCTAATGGCACCGCGGTCGGAGTCAGGAGGCCCGATAGCGAGGTCCCAAGCGTATCGGTGACGGCGCCGTTCGTGTTGAGCTGCGCCGGGGTGCCGGCTGAGTTGTTCAGGTGCAGATACCCAGCGCCAAAATTCAACGGTCCCCACATGTATGACATACCGACACTGTACGCACGGTTGTTCGCGAAACCACCGGCCTGGTTCGAAAAGCCATACAGGGCGCCAAGCCTGAATCCGGCAAAATTCGGGCTCTGATACTTGACCGAATTGTTGATCTGGAACGAGTCGTTCAGATTGTCGACGTCGAACGGATGTGCGAAGTGGGTGCCGCCATACTGGGTCCCGGTCAACGAGAGCGGCCCCAGGAAGTCAACCATGCCGTCCGTCTGACGCCCCAAGGTCAGGGAGCCAAAGTCGCGACTGGAAACTCCCACGTAGGCCAAGCGGTTGAAGATGCGATTGGTAGCCGACAACTGTCCGTTGTTCACGTTGAAGCCGTTTTCCAGAGTGAAGATCGCCTGCAACCCACCGCCGAGATCTTCCGCTCCGCGCAGCCCCCAACGACTGTACTGGACGCCTCCGCTGGTCATCTGCCAGTTGCTGTGACCACCTGCTCCGGTGCCAGTGATCTGGCTGTTCGTGTAAGTCAGACCTGCGTCGATCAGCCCGTACAGTGTCACGCTGCTTTGTGCATGCGCCGCGCCGCCGACGAGAGTAGCCAGCGCCGCAC
>FCOD02000092.1 GCA_001544655.2 Caballeronia turbans | reverse complement strand
CTAGTGTCCCGAGTTGAAAATTCATTGAATGATGGCGATTGCGTACTAGAGTGTCTGTATGTCACTTGATGCGAGGCGGCAACGATGAGTGGACGGCCCAAAGGGGAGCTGCTACTGAGCGATTCGGAGCGCGAAGCACTTCAAGCACTGACGATGCGACGCAAGACCGCACAGGCCCTCGCATTGCGAGCACGCATTGTGTTGGCTTGTGCCGATGGCTTGGACAACAAGAGCGTTGCGGCGAAACAGCGGGTCACTCAGCAAACGGTCTCGAAGTGGCGGGCGCGGTTTGTAGTGCATCGCCTGGACGGACTGCTCGATGCGCCTCGGCCGGGCGCGCCGAGGACGATTGACGACGCACGTGTCGATGCGGTCATTGCAAAGACGCTTGAGTGCGTACCTGTTGGGGCGACTCACTGGAGCACGCGCACGATGGCTCGTGAGATGAAGTTGTCGCAGACGGCCGTCACGCGGATCTGGCGTGCTTTTGGTTTGCAGCCGCATCGGCACGAAACGTTCAAACTGTCCAGTGATCCGATGTTCGTCGACAAGGTACGAGATATCGTTGGGCTTTACCTGGATCCGCCGCTTAAGGCGATGGTGTTGTGCGTGGACGAGAAGAGCCAGATTCAGGCGCTCGATCGCACGCAGCCTATGCTGCCGTTGGCACCCGGCATCCCGGAACGACGCACGCACGATTACATGCGCCACGGCACGACCACGTTGTTCGCCGCGCTGGATATCGCTACCGGCGAAGTAATCGGCGAGGTACATCGGCGCCATCGGAGCAGCGAATTTGCGCAGTTTCTGCGCACCATTGAATCCAGTGTGCCGTCGCATCTCGATGTGCACCTGGTAATGGACAACTATGGCACGCACAAAACGCCCGTGATCAAGGCATGGTTCGCTCGTCATCCTCGCTTCCATGTTCACTTCACGCCCACCTCAGCGTCCTGGCTTAATCAGGTCGAGCGCTGGTTTGCCTCGCTGACTGAAAAATACCTTCGACGCGGTACGCATCGCTCGACACGGCAACTCGAAGACGCGATTCGTCGATATCTGGACATCTACAATGCCGATCCCCAACCGTTCTCCTGGAGCAAGTCGGCTGATGAGATTCTGGCCAGTCTCGAACGGTTTTGCATGCGGGTCCGGAAGGCTTCGGGAAGCGCATCATGAATATCAACACCGATGCAATCGATGAAGTTGCCCTGGCACTCCTCTACCTGACTCTGCACGACCGATACCGCGCATGGAAGGGTTTTGACTGGGATGTGCTGAACCGGCTCTACGAACGGGGGCTCATCGAAGACCCGGTCAACAAGACGAAATCTGTGACATTTACCGAAGAAGGACTGCGCGAGTCCGAGCGGCTCTTTAACCAACACTTCGTCATTCCTGAGCGACCAAAAACTTGATTCAACGAACTTCTAACTCAGCACACTAG
>FCOD02000119.1 GCA_001544655.2 Caballeronia turbans | reverse complement strand
TGAAGCGCACCGGGAATTTCGGAGACGGTTTTGCTGGAGTTACGCTGCCATCGGCATTCCAGCGATTTGTTCATAGTAGCGGGCTTCCGCTTCGGCCGGTGGGATGTTGCCGATCGGCTCAAGTAGGCGTCGATGATTAAACCAGTCCACCCATTCAAGCGTGGCGAGTTCGACCGCCTGCACGTTACGCCATGGTCCGCGACGATGAATAACTTCTGCCTTGTAAAGGCCGTTGATCGTTTCGGCGAGTGCGTTATCGTATGAATCTCCGACGCTGCCGACTGACGGTTCGATTCCTGCTTCGGCTAGACGCTCCGTATACCGAATTGAAACGTATTGCGACCCGCGGTCCGAATGATGTACCAAACGGTTACTTTCGGCTGGTCGGCGCTCATGTACCGCCTGCTCCAGCGCGTCCAACACGAAGTCAGTACGCGCTGAGCTTGACACTCTCCAGCCTACGATGCGTCGCGCGAACACATCAACGATGAAGGCAACATAAGCGAAGCCTTGCCAGGTGGCCA
>FCOD02000041.1 GCA_001544655.2 Caballeronia turbans | reverse complement strand
AAATTGCGCGCTGTGCTTGCTCATAAAAAACACCCCAAGTCGTTGGACGGTTGTCCAACTTTTGGGGTGCAGTTCAGGATCAGCGGGCTTTTTCGTATCACACGAGCACCAGGTTGTCGCGATGGATCAACTCGGGCTCCAGCATGTAACCGAGCACCGTTTCGATTTCGCCGCTCGGCCGCCGATGAATCAGCCGCGCCTCCGAACTGCTGTAATTCGTGATGCCGCGTGCGACCTCCTGCCCTTGATCGTTGACGCAGGCGATCACCTCGCCGCGATCGAACGCGCCTTTCACGTCGATCACGCCGATCGGCAAAAGGCTCTTGCCGTCAGCGGTGAGCTTTTGCACCGCGCCGCCGTCGATCACGACGTGGCCGCGCACCTGCAAGTGATCCGCCATCCACTGCTTGCGCGCCGCGATGCGGGCCGTGCGCGCGATGAGTTGCGTGCCGATCAACTCGCCCGACGCGAGGCGCGTCAGCACATCGGCTTCGCGGCCGCTCGCGATCACCGTGTTCGCGCCGCTGTGCGCCGCGCGCTTCGCCGCGAGGATCTTGGTCAGCATGCCGCCGCGTCCGAGGCTCGAGCCCGCGCCGCCGGCCATCTGCTCGAGCTCGGGCGTGCCGGCATCGGCTTGCTCGACGAGCGTCGCGTTCGGGTCCTTGCGCGGATCGGCGGTGAAGAGACCGCGTTGATCGGTGAGAATGACGAGCGCATCGCCTTCGATCAGGTTCGCGACGAGTGCGCCGAGCGTGTCGTTGTCGCCGAACTTGATTTCGTCGGTGATGACCGTGTCGTTCTCGTTGATGATCGGCACCGCGCCGAGGCGCAGCAACGTGAGCAGCGTCGAGCGCGCGTTCAGATAGCGTTCGCGGTCGGCGAGATCGGCATGCGTGAGCAGAATCTGCGCGGTGCGGATGCCGTGCGCGCCGAAACTGCTTTCGTAGACCTGCGCGAGGCCCATCTGTCCAACGGCGGCGGCCGCCTGCAGTTCGTCGATTTCACGCGGCCGCTTGGTCCAGCCGAGCCGGTGAATGCCTTCCGCAATCGCGCCCGAACTCACGAGCACGACTTCCTTGCCCTGCTCCCGCAGCGCCGCGATCTGCGACGCCCAGCGCGAGATTGCCGCGTGGTCGAGCCCGCGCCCGTCGTTGGTGACGAGGCTGGACCCAACTTTCACTACGATTCGCTTCGCAGCGGCGATGACCGAACGCATCGTGCGCTTTCTCCTCGTGGTAGCGTTTAATCCTTCGCTGCGTCGTCGCGAAAGCGCACGTCGGCGGCGAGATCTTCCGCTTCCGCCGCGCGCGACGCGTCCGAATGCTGCGAAATGTAGTCGTAGATGGCGTAGGTGAGCGCCTCGCAGCCCTGGCCCGTCAGCGCCGAAATTTCGAAAACCGGGCCGTCCCACTCGAAGCGGCCGACGAAATCGGCAATGCGCGCTTCGCGCTCGTCCTCGGGCACCATGTCGAGCTTGTTCAGCACGAGCCAGCGCGGTTTCTCGTAGAGCGACTCGTCGTACTTGCGCAGTTCGTTGACGATGGCCTTCGCTTCGGCGACGGGATCCACGTTTTCATCGAACGGGGCCATGTCGACGAGATGCAGCAGCACGCCGGTGCGCTGCAGGTGACGCAGGAAGCGATGCCCGAGCCCCGCGCCTTCCGCCGCGCCTTCGATCAGGCCGGGAATGTCGGCGATCACGAAGCTCTTGCTCGGCCCGACGCGCACCACGCCGAGATTCGGCGCGAGCGTCGTGAACGGATAATCCGCGATCTTCGGCCGCGCGTTCGACACCGACGAAATGAATGTCGATTTCCCCGCGTTCGGCATGCCGAGCAGACCCACGTCAGCCAGCACCTTCAGCTCGAGCTTGAGCATGCGGCGCTCGCCCGGCTTGCCGTCGGTCTTCTGACGCGGCGCGCGGTTGGTGCTCGACTTGAAATGCAGGTTGCCGAGTCCGCCCGCACCGCCCTGCGCGATCAACACTTGCTGGTTATGCTCGGTCAGATCGGCGATGATCTCGCCTGTTTCCTGATCCGAAATGATGGTGCCGACCGGCATGCGCAGCGTGATGTCGTCGCCGCCCTTGCCGTAGCAATCCGAGCCGCGGCCGTTTTCGCCGTTGCGCGCCTGATGCTTCTTGGAAAACCGATAGTCGATCAGCGTATTGATATTGCGATCGGCGACTGCGTAGACGCTGCCGCCGCGGCCGCCGTCGCCGCCGTCCGGCCCGCCGAACGGGACGAACTTTTCGCGGCGCATCGACGCGCTGCCATCTCCTCCGTCGCCGGCGATGACTTCGATCCTCGCTTCGTCAATGAACTTCATGCGTTGCTCCGTCCCGTGTACTTGCAGCTATTTTGCCGTGACCTGACGTTGCCGGTCACCGATATCCTTGAATTCATCCAATGCGCCGTTTGTACGCATCAAATGAAAAAGGCCCCGCGAACTTCGCGGGGCCTTTTTTCGGTCCTGAAGCCCGTGCGTAAAATTTACGCTGCCGGGACGACGACGACCGTGTGCTTCTTCGCGGCGCCCTTGGTCACGAACTTGACGTGACCGTCGGCCAGCGCAAACAGGGTGTGATCCTTGCCGATGCCGACATTCTCACCCGGATGCATGCGCGTGCCGCGCTGGCGAACGATGATGCCGCCCGCGTTGATTGCCTGGCCGCCGTACACCTTCACGCCGAGGCGTTTCGACTCTGAGTCGCGGCCGTTGCGGGAAGACCCGCCTGCTTTTTTGTGTGCCATTTCATTAGCTCCTTAACCGATATCTGTGCGGAACGATCGCGCCTTAGACGTTGATCGCGTCGATGCGCAGTTCGGTGTAGTTCTGGCGGTGGCCAGCGTGCTTTTGATAGTGCTTCCGGCGACGCATCTTGAAGATGGTCACTTTCTTGTGACGACCTTGCGACACGACGGTAGCCTTGACGGAAGCCCCACCCACCAGCGGCGTACCGAACTTAATCGATTCGCCTTCGCCTACTGCGAGAACCTGGTCGAGCGTGATTTCAGCGTCAATGTCTGCCGGTATCTGTTCTACTTTCAATTTTTCGCCAACGGCAACCTTGTACTGCTTGCCGCCGGTTTTTATGACCGCGTACATTGAGAACCTCACTCAAAATTCTTTTTCCACGCACCACGCGGGGAAAACACGCGATTATACATAGGGTTACGCTCGACGTCAAAGTGTCGTGACGTCTCCCGCGCGCGCGGCACAGCACGCGATCCGGCCCCCAACCTCGGCGAAAATGGAGCGAATCATGTCTGAATTTCGCCGACGTCGCGCGAATCGACGCAGCCAAGTCCCGTCGTCTGTCGGATTCGCCTTATAATCCGCCGGATTACCTTTACTGCTGATCATGTCGTCCACCGCCACTTCCTCCCCCAACGCCGCCGCGCTGCTCGCCCCGATCGCCGAGGACATGCAGCACGTCAATCGCGTCATCCGGCAGCGCCTGGCATCAGAAGTGATGCTGATCAACCAGATCTCGGAGTACATCATCGGGGCGGGCGGCAAGCGGCTGCGTCCGGCGCTGTTGCTCCTCGTCTCCGGCGCGCTGGGCGACACGACCGGGCATCGCCACGAACTGGCCGCCGTCGTGGAGTTCATCCATACGGCAACGCTGCTGCACGACGACGTCGTCGACGAATCCGATCTGCGGCGCGGCCGCAAGACTGCCAATGCGCTGTTCGGCAACGCGGCGAGCGTGCTGGTCGGTGACTTCCTGTACTCGCGCTCGTTCGAAATGATGGTGAGCGTCGGCAAGATGCGCGTGATGGAAATTCTCTCCGTCGCGACCAACATCATTTCCGAGGGAGAAGTCCTGCAGCTGCTCAACATGCACGACCCGGACGTGGACGAAGCGCGCTACATGCAAGTGATTCGCTACAAGACGGCGAAGCTGTTCGAAGCGGCCGCGCAACTCGGCGCGGTGCTTTCGGGCGCGGATGCGCGCACCGAAGCGGCGGCGGCGGAGTACGGCCGGCGCATCGGCACCGCGTTCCAGATAATGGACGACTGGCTCGATTACACGGGCACGCCGGAATCGATGGGCAAGAACGCCGGCGACGACCTGCGCGAAGGCAAGCCTACGTTGCCGCTCATCTATCTCATGGAACACGGCACGCCGGAGCAGGCGGCGCTCGCGCGCGAAGCGATCGAGCAAGGCGGCACGGATCGTTTCGAGACGATCTTCGACGCGATCACCACGTCCGGCGCACTCGATCACACGCTCGAATGCGCGCGCAAGGAAGCAGAAGCAGCGGCGAAAGCGATTTCTTCATTTCCCTCTTCCATCTACAAAGAGAGCCTGCTAGAATTATGTTCTTACTCGACGTCGAGACAGTCTTAAACGAGACTGAGACGGCGTAAGAGTCCAAGTTGGTCGAATTCGGGGTGTAGCTTAGCCTGGTAGAGCGCTACGTTCGGGACGTAGAGGCCGGAGGTTCGAATCCTCTCACCCCGACCAGAATTGCAAAAACCCGCATGGTTCGCCATGCGGGTTTTTTATTTCCGGCAAAGAAACCGCGTACGCTTGCCAAACGGCCAGGGCTGGCTTTCCTGCCCCGTCTGCTATATTGCCTCCCATCTCCGCCCCTACTCGATCACCGCGTGGACAACCTTCCCTTATGGGCGCAAATTTGCGCCATCTTTCTGCTTCTCTTCCTTTCCGGCTTCTTCTCGATTTCCGAAACGTCGATGATGGCGCTCAATCGCCATCGCCTGAAATATCTGGCGAGCCAGGGGTCGCTACGCGCCCGCACGACGCAAGGGCTGCTCGCCAAGACTGACCAGCTTCTCTCCGTGATCCTGATCGGGAACAACCTGATCAACACGATCATCCCCGTGCTCACGACATCGATCGCGCTGCGCACCTTCGGTCATAACAACCTCGTCCTGTCGATCACGACGGGCGTCATCGCGTTCCTGATCATCGTGTTCGCGGAAATCGCGCCGAAGATCGTCGGCGCGACGTATCCCGAGAAAGTCGCGCTTCCCGCAAGCCTCGTGCTCGCGCCGCTCATGCGCATCGCGCGGCCGCTGATCTGGTTCGTCAACCTGTTCGCCAATGCGATTCTCGCCGCGCTCCACATCAACACGAAAAACAAGCGCGATCAGCGGATTTCGCCGGAAGAACTGCGCACCATCGTGCTCGAAACCGGCAGCTTCATGCCGACCAAGCACCGCAGCATCCTGCTCAATCTGTTCGATCTGGAGAACATCACCGTTGACGACGTGATGATCCCGCGCCGGCGCATCGAAGCGCTCGACTTCGACGCGCCCTTCGAACAGATCCTGCATCAGCTCGAGACGTGCTATCACAACAAGCTGGTCGTCTTCCAGGGCGATATCGACCGGGTGCTCGGCATCCTGCATGTACGCAAGACGCTCTCCGCGCTGCATAACCAGGAGCTCGAACGCGAAACGCTGCGCGAGCTGCTCACCGAGCCTTACTTCGTGCCGGCGGGCACTCCGGTGTTCCAGCAACTGCAGTTCTTCCAGGAAAGCGGTCACCGTATCGCGATCGTGGTCGACGAATACGGTGAATTGCAGGGGCTCGTAACGCCCGAGGACATCATCGAGGAGCTGATCGGCGAGTTCACGACGACGATCCCGCGCGGCACCGGCTCGCGCGGCGGCTGGGACGAGAATGGCGAATGCATCGTCGCGGGCAGCATGCCGCTGCGCGAACTGAACCGCTGGCTGCATCTGACGCTGCCGACGGACGGCCCGAAGACGCTCAACGGCCTAATCCTCGAAACGCTCGAAGACATCCCGGACGGCGACGTGTCGGTGCGCATCGCGGGTGTGACCTTCGAAGTCATGCGCAGCGACGATCAGGCGATCCGCACCGTCAAGATTTTCCGTCCGCTCGGGCCCGAGAAACGCGCGCTGCGTTAGCCATTCGGACGACTGGGCGGGGGCGATGCCGGGCGGGATGATCGGACCATCTCGACTCCGACGTCCCGACGCCCATGACTTCCCCTTCCCGCGACGCTTTCGACACGTTCGCGCGCCAGGCCCGTACGTCCGAGGCGGCCCGCGATAGCGCATCCGATCACGAAACGCCCGCCGTCTCGCTGCTCACCGAGACCCTGCGCGAGGCCGCCGAGCGCGGCGCATCCGACATCCATGTCGAGCCATCGGAGCACGACTGGCGCATCAGGCTGCGCGTCGATGGTGCGCTGCATGTGTTGAAGCGTCCGCCGCCGCACCTGCGCGACGCGTTTGTCACGCGCATCAAGGTGCTGGCGCGCATGGACATCGCCGAGCGGCGCGTGCCGCAGGACGGTCGGCTGCGTCTGACTCTTCCGGGCGGGCGGATCGGCGACTATCGCGTCAACTCGCTGCCGACACTCTTCGGCGAGAAGCTCGTGCTGCGGCGCCTCGACGCGCTGCCGCCCGATCTGTCGCTCGCCGCGCTCGGCCTCGATGATGCGCAAAGCGGCACGGTCGAATCGGCGATTCGCGCTCCGCAAGGTCTCATCCTCGTGACCGGCCCGACCGGCAGCGGCAAGACCCTCTCGCTCTACTGCTTCCTTCAAATGCTCAACGCCGAAGCGCGCAACGTGTGCTCCGTCGAAGATCCCGTCGAGATCCAGCTCGCGGGCATCAATCAGGTGAGCGTGCGCGAAAAGGCGGGGCTGACCTTCGCCGTGGCGCTGCGCGCGTTCATGCGTCAGGATCCGGACGTGATCATGGTCGGCGAAATTCGCGACGCAGAAACCGCGGATGTCGCGGTGAAGGCCGCGCAGACGGGACACCTCGTGCGCTCGACCCTGCATACCAACGATGCACCGGCCGCGATCGCGCGGCTCATCGATATCGGCGTGGCGCCCTACAACCTCGCGTCCGCGCTCAGGCTCGTCACCGCGCAACGGCTCGTGCGCAAGCTGTGCGAATCCTGCCGCACGCCATCGGCGCTGCCCCTCACGGACGGATTTCATCCGTTCGAAGCGCGCGGCTGTCCGGCGTGTCATGGCATCGGTTGTTGCGGGCGGGTGGGCGTGCATCAGGTGATGCCGGTATCGGATGAACTACGGGAACTGATCGTCTCACGCGCGGCAACACATGCAATCGCGCGCGCGGCGCAGGCGCAAGGCATGCCCTCGCTACGCGACGCAGCCTTCGCCCGCGTCCGCGAAGGCGCGACGAGCGTCGCCGAAGCAGCCGAAGCGACGGAGACCGAATGATGAGTCACGCGCCCGAATTGCGTTTCGCCTGGCGTGGCATGGATAGCGAAGGCCGGCCAAAGCAGGGAAAGATCATTGCCGCCGACGCGCTCTCGGCCCGCAGCTCGCTGCGTCGGGAAGGCGTGATCGTCACCGGACTCGACATGCTCGGTGCCGCGCCGCCGCCCAAAGCGAAGACGACGGAGGTGACCGTTTTCACACGGCAGCTCGCCGGCCTGCTGCGCGCAGGCCTGCCGCTCGCTGGGGCGCTCGAATTGCTGGCCGGCAGTGCGACGGGCGGCGGACTGCCGCGCATCGTGCGCGCATTGGCTCGCGACATCACGCGTGGCGTGCCGTTCTCAGCTGCACTCGCCGCGCATCCCGCGGCGTTCGGCCCGCTGTACTGCCAGTTGGTGTCGGTTGGCGAAGTGGCAGGCGCGCTGCCGTCCGTGCTCGCCCGGCTTGCCGACGATCGCGAGCGCGCCGCATCGCAACGCACCAGACTGCGCGCCGCCCTCACCTATCCGGTCATGGTGCTGCTGCTTTCGCTCGCGATCACCGCGGGTTTGCTGGTCGGCGTCGTGCCGACATTCAAGACGATCTTCGACGGCTTCGGCGCCGCGCTGCCCGCGCCGACGCGTTTCGTGCTCGCACTGTCGGACGGCGTCGCGCATGCTGGCGTGCCGTTCGTCCTCGCGTGCGTATGTGCGGCGGTTGTAGTGTCGCGCTGGATGAAGCGTTCGCCGGATGCGCGCGAAACCGTCGATCGCGCGGCGCTGCGCCTGCCGCTCGCAGGCAGGTTGCTGCGCTCCCTTGCAGTCGCCCGATGGAGCCGCGCGCTCGGGACGCTGCTCTCGGCGGGCACGCCACTGTCGGATGCTTTTGACTCGCTCACGCACGCCACGGGCAATCGCGTATTCGACGCCGCGACGGTCAACATCGCCGCGCGCCTGCGCAATGGCGAGCGCCTCGCGGTCGCCATGTGCGCCGCCGGCTGCTTTCCGCAAGATGTCGTGCAGCCGATCGCGGTCGCCGAAGAATCGGGCGCGCTCGACGCGATGCTCCTCGATCTCGCCACGCTGGCGGACCGTCAGGTGGACGAGCGCATCGGCGCGTTCGCGAGCCTGTGCGAGCCGATCGTCATCGCGGTGCTGGGCGCGCTCGTAGGTGGACTCGCCATCGCGATGTATCTTCCTATCATTCAGCTCGGCAACGTGGTGTAGCATCGCGGGCCAAAGCAACCGTTCGTCCATCATGCAGCCTTCGTTCGATCCGTCCGCCGCGCATTTCGCAAGCCGCTATCTGGCGGCGTTCGCCGCGCTCCCCGTCGCCATGCAGTACGGGTTCGCCGTCGTGTTCGGTCTCGTGATCGGCAGTTTTCTCACCGTCGTCGTGCATCGCCTGCCGGTCATGCTCGAGCGCGCGTGGCGCGCCGAAGTCGACGCGACGATTCCTGAAGCTCCCGAATCCGGCAAACGCGCCGCCGCCGATTCGCACCCCGAACGCTTCAATCTCGCCGTGCCGCGCAGTGCATGCCCGCATTGCAAGCATGTGCTGCGCGCGTGGGAAAACATTCCCGTCATCAGCTATCTCGCATTGCGCGGGCGCTGCTCGGCGTGCGGCGCGCGCGTGAGCCCGCGTTATCCGCTGATCGAACTCGCGAGCGGCGCGCTCGCGGCGCTCTCGCTCTACGCCTACGGCCCCGCGTGGCCGGCTCTGGCCGCGTTCGGACTGTGTGCGACCTTGCTGACGGCCGGCCTCATCGATTACGACACGCGCTATCTTCCCGATGTGCTGACGCTTCCCCTGCTGTGGGCGGGACTCATCGTCAATTTCGGCGAAGGCGGATTCGCGACGCTTCACGACGCCGTAACGGGCGCGATCGTCGGTTATCTTTTTCTGTGGTGCGTGTACTGGCTCTTCAAGCTCGTGCGCGGCATGGAAGGCATGGGCTACGGCGACTTCAAACTGCTCGCCGCGATCGGCGCGTGGCTCGGCTGGTCCGCACTCGCGCAAGTGGTCCTGATCGCTGCCGTAGCGGGCGCGGCGGTCGGCATCGTTGCGACGTGGCGCAAGCGCATGCGTTTCGAGGAGCCCTTGCCGTTCGGGCCGTTTCTCGCGGCGGGCGGAGTCATCACGCTCTTCGTCGGCACACCGCTCTATTCATTGTTGGGATGATCGAAGGGAGCAACGGATGTTCAGCATTGGTCTTACCGGCGGCATCGGCAGCGGCAAGAGCACCGTCGCCGATCTCTTCGCGGCGCGCGGCGTACCGCTTATCGATACGGATCTGATCGCGCACCGGATCACCGCGCCGGGCGGCGTCGCGATGCCGCTCATCGCGAGCGAATTCGGCGACAATTTCATCGCTGAAGACGGCTCGCTCGATCGCGCGAAGATGCGCGGGCTCGTTTTCGCCGACGACACTGCGAAAGCGCGGCTCGAACATATCGTGCATCCGTTGATTCGCGCTGAATCCGAGCGACAGAGACTTGCGGCGCAAGGTGCGTATCACATCGTGGTCGTGCCGCTGCTGGTCGAGTCGGGCGAATGGGCTGCACGCGTGTCACGTGTGCTCGTCGTGGATTGTCCGGTCGAGACGCAGATCGCCCGCGTCATGCGGCGCAATGGCTTCACGCGAGAACAGGTACTCGCGATCATCGCGAAGCAGGCGTCTCGCGAAGCGCGACTCGCCGCAGCGGACGATATCGTCATCAACGACGAAACGGCCACGCACGACGCACTGGCGCAGCAAGTCGACGCGCTGCACGCGCGTTATTTGTCGCTGTCATCCGGATAAGGTGAGCGATCGCCTGAGTTAGCCAAATCGTCGAAAAGTTCCCGAATTTGCGCCAAAACAAGCACTTTCGCGAGCGAATATGCCCCGATTTGCTAGGGTGAGGATGCGGCATTAGAATGTGCTCACTTCCGCTCATGGAAGCAACCGACCCACGCCGAGGCGAGCGCGCTTGATCCTTTACGAGTATCCCTTCAACGAGCGAATCCGGACGCTGCTGCGCCTCGAAGACCTGTTCGAGCGCTTCACGTTCTTTCTGACTCAGGAAGACGCGCGAGAACATCACGTCGCGCTCACGACACTCTTTGAGATCGCCGAAGTCGCTGGCCGCACGGATCTCAAGGCCGACCTTATGAAGGAACTGGAGCGGCAGCGTCAGACGCTCGCGCCGTTCCGTGGCAATCCTGGAATCGAACAGGAAGCGCTCGAAGCGGTGCTCGGCGAAATCGAGCAAACGCTCGGCGGCCTCACCGACATGCATGGCAAGACCGGTCAGCATCTCGCCGACAACGAATGGCTCGCGAGCATCCGCAGCCGCACGATCATCCCGGGCGGAACGTGCAAGTTCGATTTGCCGTCGTATTACGCGTGGCAGCAGTTGCCCGTCGAAGAACGGCGTCAGGACATCGCGAAGTGGGTCATGCCGATGCTCGCGTTACGCGACGCGGCGGCCATCGTATTGCGGCTCGCGCGTGAATCAGGCCAGGCATCGAAAGTCATGGCGATGCAGGGCAGCTATCAGCAGATGTTGTCCGGCCGCACCTATCAACTGATGCAAGTGCGCGTTTCGCCGGACACTCGCGTGATTCCCGAAGCGAGCGCGAACAAGTACATGCTGTGGGTCCGCTTCACGGTGCAGGACGGCGATCTGAAGCCGCGCGCCGTGGACGTGGACGTCCCCTTCCATCTGACGCTTTGCAGCCTTTGAATAGAATCAGCCGGCCCTATATGGATCAGATGTCGAACAAAGCCGGCGCGATTCGCCACGTCTTACCGTCATGACCACTGTCGTCAAATGCCCGACCTGCGGCAAGGATGTCCGCTGGGTTCCGGAAAACCGCTTTCGCCCATTCTGCTCCGAGCGCTGCAAGCAGATCGATCTCGGCGCGTGGGCAGCCGAGAAGTACAAAATTTCGGGTAATTCACAGGAAACGCCGCCGGACGACGATACGCGCGGCGGCCTGAACTGACCTTCACTCGCGCTTATTCGCGCTCTTCCTCTTCGAGCCATTCGAGGATCGGAATAGCCGCAGGCAGGAGCGGAGCGACATCGACAGGAAGCGTTTGCCAGGCAATCGCCTGGCCTTCACGTCCAAGCGGCGTGCCCTTCCAGTCCGTCACCTTGCAGAAAAAAAGACGCACGTACGCGTGCGGGTAATCGTGCTCGAGCGTGCGCCAAAGCTGACATGCGGTGACGTCGATGCCGAGTTCCTCGTGCAATTCGCGCCCAAGTGCCGTCTCGATGCTCTCGCCCGGCTCGAGCTTGCCGCCGGGAAACTCCCAGTAGCCTTCGTACGGCTTGCCAGCGGGCCGCTGCGCGAGCAGATAACGCCCGTCGTGCTGCACCATCACGCCGACGGCCACTTCCGTTACCTTGCGGCCATCGGGCGCGATGTCGCTCTTCGGATCGGTCATTGCTTGCGTCCCGACCAGTCGCGCGCGAATTGCCACGCGACGCGCCCCGACCGCGACCCGCGTTCCAGCGCCCACACGAGAGCGTCGCCGCGAGCGCTTTCGACTTCAGCTTCATGGCAGCCGAAGTGCTTAAGCCAATGCGCGACGATCGACAGATAGTCGTCCTGCTTGAAAGGATAGAAGCTGACCCACAGCCCGAAGCGTTCAGACAGCGAGATCTTTTCCTCGACCACTTCGCCGGGGTGGATCTCGCCATCGGACGTGTGCTTGTACGTCTCGTTGTCGCTCATGTATTCCGGCAACAAATGACGGCGATTCGACGTCGCGTAGATCAGCACGTTGTCCGATTGCGCCGCGACGGAACCGTCGAGCGCGACCTTCAGCGCCTTGTAGCCCGACTCGCCTTCCTCGAAGGAAAGGTCGTCGCAGAACACGAGGAAGCGCTCGGGCCGCGTCGAGATCAGATCGACGATATCGCCGAGATCGTGCAGATCGTCCTTGTCGACTTCGATGAGACGCAGACCGTCCTTCGAATAAGCGTTCAGACACGCCTTGATCAGCGACGACTTGCCCGTGCCGCGCGCGCCCGTCAGCAAAACATTGTTCGCGGGCAACTTGTTCACGAACTGCTGCGTGTTCTGTTGGATCAGGCCTTTTTGACGATCGATGTTCTGCAGGTCGTCGAGCGAGATTTGCGAGATCGCCGGCACGGGTTGCAGGAAACCACGCCCCTGACGCTTGCGCCAGCGAAACGCCACCGCGGATTCCCAATCGATATCGGGCGCCGCCGGCGGCAACATGCCTTCGATGCGCGCCAGCACCGCCTCGGCGCGCGTGAGAAATTGTTCGAGCTTGTCCATGTTCGTATCGATGCGCGTCGCTTTTACGAGCGATAGTCGGCGTTGATGCTGACGTAGTCGTGCGAGAGGTCGCAGGTCCAGATCGTTGCGTTCGCAGTGCCGCGTCCGAGCAGCACACGAATCGCGATTTCGCTCTTCTTCATCACACGCTGGCCGTCTTCTTCCTTGTACTCGGGATTGCGCCCGCCCGACTTCGCGACGAGAACGTCATCGAGATAAAGATCAATCTTGCCGACGTCGAGATCCGTCACGCCCGCATACCCGATCGCCGCGAGAATGCGGCCGAGGTTCGGATCGGAGGCGTAAAACGCGGTCTTCACGAGCGGCGAATGGCCGATCGCGTACGCGATCTGACGGCATTCCGCCGCGTCCTTGCCGCCTTCCACCGTGATCGTCATGAACTTCGTCGCGCCTTCGCCGTCGCGCACGATGAGTTGCGCGAGTTCCTGCGCCACTTCGGTCACCGCGTCGCGCAGTGCGGCGTAGGCGGGCGAGTCCGTCGATGTGATCGCGGGCAGGCTCGACTTGCCCGATGCGATCAGGATGAACGAATCGTTGGTCGATGTATCGCCGTCGATGGTGATGCAGTTGAACGAGCGATCCGCAACGTGCTTGACCAGTTGACCCAGCACGGGCTGCGCCACGTTGGCATCGAACGCGAGGAAGCCGAGCATTGTCGCCATGTTCGGCTTGATCATGCCCGCGCCCTTGCTGATACCCGACAGCGTGACGACGTGACCGTCGATCGTCACCTGACGCGACGATGCCTTCGGCAGCGTGTCCGTCGTCATGATGGCTTGCGCGGCGTCGAACCAGTGCGAGGCCTTCTGGTTCGCGAGCGCGGCGGGCAGGCCGGCTTTCAGACGATCGATCGGCAGCGGCTCGAGAATCACGCCCGTCGAGAACGGCAGGATCTGTTGCGCATCGAGGCCCGCAAGCCGCGCGAGTTCCGCACACGTCTCGCGTGCGTGCGCCATGCCCGGCTCGCCCGTGCCGGCGTTCGCGTTGCCGGTGTTCACGATGAGCGCGCGAATGCCCTTGCCGCCCTTCGCCACGGCTGCCAGATGCTCGCGGCACACGGTGACGGGCGCGGCGCAGAATCGATTCTGCGTGAACACGCCCGCGACGCTCGCGCCTTCATCGACGCGAATGACGAGCACATCCTTGCGATTGGGCTTGCGGATATTCGCCTCGGCCCAGCCGAGCGTGACGCCGGCGACGGGATGAAGCGCTGCGGGATCGATCGAGGGGAAGTTGACGGCCATGTTCGCGTCTCGCTGAAGGTGGCGAGTGCCGGTTGGCTGACCGGCACGCTTTGAAAGACTGACGCCGCTCCGCTGAGCGGGACCGGCGCCGTGAAATATTGGACCTGCAAAGACAAACGACGCATCGCTGCGTCGCTTGAGTCTGGTCAGCAGCCGATCAAGCCAGCTTGCCGTGACAGTTTTTGTACTTCTTGCCGCTTCCGCATGGGCACGGATCGTTGCGGCCGACCTTCGGCACGTCGTCCGACGGGCGCGTCACGACGCTGATGTCGTCGCCGGCGGCCATTGCCTGGCTAACCATCTGCGCGGTCGCGCTCGCCGCGGCTGTGGCGGGCGTCGGTTCCGCGGCCGGCGCGTTGAAGTCCGCGTGCGTGAACGACACGTTCTCGAGATGGCTGCCCTTCTCTTCGTACTGTTCGGCGGCTTCCTCGAGTTGTTCCGGCGACTGGATCTGCACGTTCATCACGACGCGCGTGACTTCCTGCTTGACCGCATCGAGCATCGCGGCGAAGAGCTCGAACGCCTCGCGCTTGTATTCCTGCTTCGGATTCTTCTGCGCATAGCCGCGCAGATGGATGCCCTGACGCAGGTGATCGAGCGCGGCGAGGTGCTCGCGCCAGCGGCTGTCGAGCGTCTGCAGCATGATCGAGCGTTCGAACGCGCTGAACGACTCGCGGCCCACGAGCGCGACCTTCGCTTCGTACGCTTCGTCGGCGGCGGCGAGCACGGCTTCGCAGATCTCTTCGGCGTCGATCGAGTTCGACTCGTTGATCATCTCCTGCACGGCGAGGTCGAGGGACCAGTCGTTGCGCAGCACTTCTTCCAGTTCCGGCGCTTCCCACTGCTCCTCGATGCTGCCGGCCGGCACGAAGGTGCGCACGACGTCGCCGATCACGCTCTGACGCATCGCGGCGATGGTTTCCTGGACGTCGTTCGCTTCGAGCAGTTCGTTGCGCTGCTGGTAGATCACCTTGCGCTGATCGTTGGCGACGTCGTCATATTCGAGCAGTTGCTTGCGGATATCGAAGTTACGCGCTTCGACCTTGCGCTGCGCGCCTTCGATCGAGCGCGTGACCATGCCCGCTTCGATCGGCTCGCCTTCCGGCATCTTCAGGCGATCCATGATCGCGCGCACGCGGTCGCCCGCGAAAATGCGCAGGAGCGGATCATCCAGCGACAAATAGAAGCGCGACGAACCCGGATCGCCCTGACGGCCCGCGCGGCCGCGCAACTGGTTGTCGATACGGCGCGACTCGTGACGCTCCGTGCCGATGATATGCAGGCCGCCCGCGGCCTTCACGTGATCGTGGAGCGTCTGCCATTCGTCGTGCAACTTCTGGATGCGCGTGGCTTTCTCGTTCTCGGGGATCGACAGATCCGCTTCGATGAACGACGCCTGCTTCTCGACGTTGCCGCCGAGCACGATGTCCGTCCCGCGACCGGCCATGTTCGTCGCAATCGTGACGACGCCCGGACGGCCCGCTTCCGCGACGATCGCGGCTTCGCGCGCGTGCTGCTTCGCGTTGAGCACCTCGTGCTTCACGCCCGCCTGAGTGAGCAGGCCGGACAGCAGTTCGGACGCTTCGATCGACGTCGTGCCGACGAGCGTCGGCTGACCGCGTTCGACGCAATCGCGGATGTCGCGAATGACCGCGTCATAGCGTTCCTTCGACGTCTTGTAGATCTGATCCTGCTTGTCGACGCGCTTCGGCGGACGGTTGGTCGGAATCACGACCGTTTCGAGGCCGTAGATCTCGTTGAATTCGTACGCTTCCGTATCCGCGGTGCCGGTCATGCCGGACAGCTTCGCGTACATGCGGAAGTAGTTCTGCAGCGTGATGGACGCAAGCGTCTGGTTCTCGGCCTGAATCTGGACGTGTTCCTTCGCTTCGACGGCCTGGTGCAGACCGTCCGACCAGCGGCGGCCCGTCATCATGCGGCCCGTGAATTCGTCGACGATCACGACTTCGCCGTTCTGCACGACGTAGTGCTGATCGCGCAGGAAGAGCGTATGCGCGCGCAACGCGGCATAGATGTGGTGCATCAGCGTGATGTTCTGCGGCGCATAGAGGCTCTCGCCTTCGCCGATCAGGCCCCACTCGGCGAGCAGACGCTCGGCCTTTTCGTGGCCCGATTCCGTCAGGAACACCTGGCGCGCCTTTTCATCGAGCGTATAGTCGCCCGGCTTCTCGACGCCCGTGCCGTCTGCCTTTTCCTCGCCGATCTGTTGTTCGAGCAGCGGCGGCAGCGCGTTCATGCGCACGTAGAGATCGGTGTGGTCTTCCGCCTGGCCGGAGATGATGAGCGGCGTACGCGCTTCGTCGATGAGGATCGAGTCCACTTCGTCGACGATCGCGAAATTGAGCGGCCGCTGCACGCGCGCGGTGGTCTCGTAGACCATGTTGTCGCGCAGATAGTCGAAGCCGAACTCGTTGTTCGTGCCGTAGGTGATGTCCGCCGCGTACGCTTCCTGTTTCTGCGAATGCTCCATCTGCGACAGGTTCACGCCGCACGAGAGCCCGAGGAAGTTGTAGAGACGCGCCATCCATTCGGCGTCGCGCTGTGCGAGGTAATCGTTCACCGTGACGACGTGCACGCCGCGGCCCGACAGCGCGTTCAGATACGCGGCGAGCGTCGCGACGAGCGTCTTGCCCTCGCCGGTGCGCATTTCGGCGATCTTGCCGTAGTGCAGGACCATGCCGCCGATGAGCTGTACGTCGAAGTGGCGCATCTTCAGCACGCGCTTGCTCGCTTCGCGGCAGACGGCGAACGCCTCGGGCAGGATCACGTCGAGCGATTCGCCGCCCGCGACACGCTGGCGGAACTCGTCGGTCTTGGCGCGCAGCTGGTCGTCCGAGTACTTCTCGACGGTCGGCTCAAGGGCATTGATCGCCGCAACGGTCTTTTGATAGTGCTTGACCAGCCGCTGATTGCGGCTGCCAAAAATCTTCTGAAGGAAACCGGTCGTCATCGGATCAGTGTCTGCGTCGCGGCTTCGGACGGGCGCATGTGCAAGCTGCGTCCGGGCTCGGAGAACCTCGGCGACTTAAGTCCATAGGGTGAAATTCGAATCGGGAATTTTAGCACGCGAGCTTGGCAGACCTTGCGTCGGCGTACCCGCGCGCGCGTCGGCGGGGCGCGACAGTCAACGGGTTGAAAGCTTTCCGGCAACCAACGCCGGAAAAGGCTGTCGACCGGGAACAATAACTTGCGTCGCGTACAATCGAACCGTTCCGTCGGGCATCCGCCTAAAAAAATGAGCCGCTTTTCTACAAATTCAAGGTCGCGTTTCGATCCACGCAGGCCGCAAGCCGTCGCAGACGTGCTCGATCGCACCGATGCGTTTCGCGCGCTGCGTGCGGGTGTCGAGCAAGTGGCGGCGCTGCAGCGCGATTTGAGCGCGCTCTTGCCGGATTATCTGGCGTCGAACGTGGAGCCGGGATTCATCAAAGACGGCGTGCTCGCGCTCTTCGCTGCGCATAACGCGCTCGCCGCGCGTCTGCGGCATCTGGAACCGCGTCTGCTCTCGGATCTTCAGCAGCGCGGCTGGGCCGTCAACGCGCTGAAGATTCGAGTGCGTCCTCAATCGATGAAAGAACCCGCGCCGCCGAAGCAGGCCCGGATGTCGCCGGCAGGCGCTTCGGCGTTGCAGGAACTGGCCGAGACGCTGGAGCCGTCGCCGCTGCAGGAAGCGCTCGCGCGGATGGCTTCACGTCATCAGGGGCGCACGCAAAAAAAATGAGCGGCGCTTTCGCTGCCGCTCATCTCTGACCACTGAATCAATGCTTTAAATCAGGCAAATGCCGTCTGCGTATCGAATCCGAAACCGCGCGGCGCCTTCTGCGTATCCTCGAACGTAACGACTTCATAAGCGTCTTCGTTCGCGAGCAACTCGCGCAGCAGCATGTTGTTCATCGCGTGGCCGCCCTTGTACGCCTTGTACGACGCCAGCAACGGATGACCGACGACGTACAGGTCGCCGATCGCGTCGAGCATCTTGTGCTTCACGAATTCGTCGTCGTAGCGCAGGCCGTCATTGTTCAGGATGCGGTATTCGTCCAGCACGATTGCGTTGTCCATGCTGCCGCCGCGTGCGAGTCCCAGTTCACGCATCATCTCGACTTCGTGCGCGAAGCCGAACGTGCGGGCGCGGGCGATTTCGCGCACGTAGGAAGTCGTCGCGAAGTCCACTTCGAGCGCTTGTCCGGTTTTATCGACGGCCGGATGGCGGAAGTCGATGGTGAAGCTCAACTTGAAGCCGAAATACGGTTCGAGACGGGCGAACTTGTCGCCGTCGCGCACTTCGACGGGCTTCGTCACCTTGATGAACTGCTTCGGCGCGTTCTGCTCTTCGATGCCCGCGGACTGGATGAGAAACACGAACGAAGCCGCGCTGCCGTCCATGATCGGGATTTCCTCAGCGGTCACATCGACATACAGGTTGTCGATGCCGAGACCCGCACACGCCGACATCAAGTGCTCGATGGTCGACACGCGCGCGCCATCCTTCTGCAAAACGGATGCGAGACGGGTATCGCCGATTGCCATTGCGGACGCGGGGATGTCGACCGGCTCGGGCAGGTCGATGCGCGAAAAAACGATGCCTGTGCCAATCTGTGCGGGGCGCAGAGTCAGATTGACCTTGCGACCGGAATGGAGCCCGATCCCCACGGTTTTGACGACGGTCTTGATTGTTCGCTGCTTCAACATGATGTTCTTTCCGATTTAAGTTCCCTATAAAGAGAATCAATCGTGCGTTAAATTCTAATAGGTCGAATTATACTCCATTCGTCTCGCGCCGTCCTGATCCAGGAGGTATCAACTGTTTCCCAGTGTTACGTCGCGGCGGCCAATTATGAAGTAGAACGGGCCGATGCCCGGAATGGAGGCATTTCCGGTCATCGGCCCCAAGCTGCAGCTCAGTGCGAGGGCGCGTTTAGCGTTGCGCGCTGGCAACGCGGCGCCGCTGCACTCAGCGCAACGTCGCCAGGATGCTTCGAGCGTCGCTGACTTCGAACTTGCCGGGCGCTTCGACTGACAGCGTCTTGACCACGCCATCGTCGACCACCATCGCGTAGCGCTGGGAACGAATTCCCATGCCACGCTCGGACAAATCCTGATCCAGTCCGAGTGCCTGAGTGAAACGCGCACTGCCGTCCGCAATCATCTTCACCTTGCCCGAGGCTTGAAGATCGCGTCCCCACGCGCTCATGACGAACGCGTCGTTGACGGAAACGCACCAGATTTCGTCGATTCCCGCAGCGAAGAGATCCGCTGCTGCTTCGACGTAGCCGGGCACGTGTCTCGCGGAGCATGTCGGCGTAAACGCGCCCGGCAACCCGAAGATCACCACGCGCTTGCCGGCGCACCGCTCGCGCACCGGGAACGCATTCGGTCCCACGGCACAGCCCTCGGTCGCCTCCTCGATGAACTCGAAGAGACGCACATCGGGCAACGTATCACCCACTTTGATCATGCTCGGTCCTTCCCTCATCAGGGCTCGCGAACATCCTCGCGATTGCATCATCCCGCGACCTTGCCGAACGTCATTGCGGCAACTTCGGCTTCGATTTGCTTCCTCGACGTCAGGGGCAAATTCGTGGGGGTCGGCTGGCCACGGCCCGGCGTCCATTTTGCATCCAGGACGCGGCCTTGGACAGTCGCCCCACGCGAAGCCTGCATCGTCCGCACGATATGTTCAGCGCGTGCACGCGGTGCGCTGCATGGCCATAGCTGACTCAGCAGCAAATAACGTGCGCCGCTCAGTCCGCCTGCTTGCGCAGGAACGCCGGAATGTCATACGTATCGACGCCCTTTTCCTGCAGAGCCTGCACGTGCGATGCCGCGGTTTCGCGCGTCGAACGCCACACGGCGGGGGTGTCGAGTTGACCGTAATCCGTCGTCGACTGGCCGTGCTGCGCGCCGTACGTGTTGTGCGAAGGTTGATGACCGTGCGCGACCGGCTGGTTATCGGTGCCCGTGCGCAGGAGGGTCATCGGCGCTTGCTGCTGCTTCTTCGCCGCGCGGCCCAGACCAGTTGCCACCACCGTCACACGCAGTGCATCGCCCATCGCGTCGTCGTACACGGCGCCGAAGATCACCGTGGCGTCATCGGCTGCGTAGCTCTTGATGGTGTTCATCACTTCGCGCGTTTCCGACAGACGCAGCGAGCGGCTCGACGTGATGTTCACCAGCACGCCACGCGCACCCGACAGATCCACACCTTCCAGCAGCGGGCTTGCGACAGCCTGCTCGGCGGCGAGACGCGCGCGATCGACGCCGGCAACCGTCGCCGTGCCCATCATCGCTTTGCCCTGCTCGCCCATCACCGTCTTCACATCTTCGAAGTCGACGTTCACGAGACCATCGACGTTGATGATTTCCGCGATACCGGCCACTGCGTTGTTCAGCACGTCGTCCGCGCACTGGAAGCACTTGTCCATCTCGGCGTCATCGCCCATCACCTCGAACAGCTTGTCGTTGAGCACGACGATCAGCGAGTCGACGTGATCCTCCAGTTGCTGCGAGCCGGCTTCCGCCACGCGCATGCGGCGGCCGCCTTCGAACTCGAACGGCTTGCTCACCACGCCGACAGTCAGAATGCCCATTTCCTTCGCGATCTGCGCGACGACAGGCGCCGCGCCCGTGCCCGTGCCGCCGCCCATGCCGGCGGTGATGAACACCATGTGCGCGCCGCGCAGTGCATCGGCGATGCGCTCACGCGCGTCTTCCGCCGCTTCCTTGCCCTTCTCCGGTTTCGCGCCCGCGCCGAGACCGGTCATGCCCAGTTGCAGAACCGCCGGCGCGCGGGAACGCGCGAGCGCTTGTGCGTCGGTGTTCATCACGATGAAGTCGACGCCCTGCACACCCCGGTTGATCATGTGCTGTACCGCGTTGCCGCCAGCACCACCAACGCCCACGACCTTGATGATCGTTCCGTTGGTTTCCGTTTCCAGCATTTCGAAATCCATGTTGCCTCCGTCAAGAATGAAGATCGGCGTTATTCGACGAGAGATCGGGCAACCTTTCGTCGCGCGCCAGCCGCCGGTACCAGCGCGTAGTTCTTAACTGCGTTTTGCTTAAAAGTTCCCGAGGAACCAGTCCTTCATCCGCGAGAACACTTGTCCCATCGAACCGTTTTGCACCGCGACCTTGCGGCCGCGCATACGTTGCGAGCGTCCTTCGGCGAGCAGGCCCATCGCGGTCGAGTAGCGCGGATTGCGCACCACGTCGGCGAGACCGCCCGCGTATTCCGGCACGCCGATGCGCACCGGCTTCAAAAAGATGTCTTCGCCGAGCTCGACCATCCCGGGCATCATCGCCGCGCCGCCGGTCAGCACGACGCCGCTCGACAGCAGCTCTTCGTAGCCCGACTCGCGCACGACCTGCTGCACCAGCGAGAAGAGCTCCTCGACACGCGGCTCCACGACCGCCGCCAGCGCCTGACGCGACAGCGTGCGCGGACCGCGCTCGCCGAGGCCCGGCACTTCGATCATTTCGTCCGGATCGGCAAGCGCCTGTTTCGCGATGCCGTAGCTCACCTTGATATCTTCGGCGTCGGGCGTCGGCGTGCGCAGCGCCATGGCCACGTCGCTCGTGATCTGGTCGCCTGCGATCGGAATCACCGCCGTATGACGGATCGCGCCTTCGCTGAAGATGGCGATGTCGGTCGTGCCTCCGCCGATATCGACCAGCACGACGCCGAGTTCCTTCTCGTCCTCGGTCAGCACGGCAAGCGACGACGCCAGCGGTTGCAGAATCAGGTCGTTCACTTCGAGCCCGCAGCGGCGCACGCACTTCACGATGTTCTGCGCGGCGCTCACCGCGCCCGTCACGATGTGCACCTTCACTTCGAGGCGGATGCCGCTCATGCCGATCGGTTCGCGCACGTCTTCCTGGCCGTCGATGATGAATTCCTGGGTCAGGATATGCAGCACCTGCTGATCGGTCGGGATGTTGATTGCCTTGGCCGTCTCGATCACGCGCGCGACGTCCGCCTGCGTGACTTCCTTGTCCTTGATCGCAACCATGCCGCTCGAATTGAAGCTGCGAATGTGGCTGCCCGCGATCCCGGTGAATACGTTCGTGATCTTGCAATCGGCCATTAGTTCGGCCTCTTCCAGCGCGCGCTGGATGGATTGCACCGTGGCCTCGATATTGACCACGACGCCCTTCTTCAGCCCCTTCGAGTCGCTCTGACCGAGTCCGATCACCTCGTAGTGGCCTTCGCCCTTCAGTTCGGCGACGATCGCGACCACCTTCGACGTTCCGATGTCGAGGGAAACCAGCAGGTCTTTGTAGTCTTTGCTCATAGCGTGCTCATGCCTGTGATGTCTGCTTACTTCTTGGCCTTATCGGTGTCGTTGATGAAGCGCATGTTCGCGGCTCGTATGGCGAAGCCGTTCGGGTACCGCAAATCCGCATATTCGATGTCTTTCCCCCATCGTCCGGTAACGGACGTCCACGACGCGACGAATCGCTTGCAACGGTCGTTCAGCGTGTCCTGGTTGCGCTCGCGGCCGAGTTCGATCTGCGTGCCGTTCGAGAGCTTGACCGTCCACGCAAAGCGCGGCGACAGCGTCACTTCCTCGGGCTTCGCATCCAGCGGCGCGAACCACTTCTGAAAATCGCGATACCGCGCAACCACTTCCTTCGCCGTGCCCTCGGGACCGTCGAACGACGGCAGGTCGTCGTCGAGTTCGCCCTGGTTCGCCGTGAAGAGATCGCCGTCGACGCTCACGAGTTGATCGTTGCCCCATGTGCCGAGCGGCTTGTATTCCTCCAGCGTCACTGCGAGCGCGTTCGGCCACACGCGCCGCACGCTCGCGTGGCGCACCCACGGCACCTGCTCGAAGGCGGCGCGCGCCGCATCCAGATCGACGGTGAAGAAGTTGCCCTTGAGATGACCGACCACGCTCGCGCGCACGACCGGCGAACTGACGTGGGTCGTGTCTCCGTCGATCTGAATCTCGCGCAGGCGAAACTCGGGACGCTGGATCGCCCAGTAACCCGCGGCGCCCAGAAGCAGCAGCACGAGCACGACGTGCAGCGCGTTGGCGGCGAGGTTGAGTTGGCGAACGTTGTTCCACATGGTTTCGCTTGTTCGTATCCTGTGAGTGATCGACCTAATTCTTCAGCGTGAGCGACAGCACCTTCACGACGAGATCCTTGTAGCTGATGCCGACCGCGCGCGCGGCCTTCGGCGGCAGCGAGTGATCGGTCATGCCGGGCGCCGTGTTCACTTCGAGGAAATACGGGTTGCCGTCCGAGTCGAGCATGAAGTCGGCGCGGCCCCAGTCGGTGCAGCCGAGAATCTCGAACGCGCGCTTGGTCAGCTGCTTCATGCGTGCTTCTTCGGCTTCGGTCAGACCGCAAGGAATCAGATACTGCGTGTCGTCGGCGACGTACTTCGCGTGATAGTCGTAGAACTCGCCCGCCGGCACGATCTTGATGACCGGCAAATCGAGATCGCCCGCGATGCAGCACGTGAACTCGCCGCCGCCCTCGATGCTCTTCTCGACGATCACGATCTTGTCGAAGTTCGCAGCTTCAGCGAGCGCCGGCACGAGCGCTTCCGCGCTCTTCACCTTGATAACCGCGACACTCGAGCCTTCGCTGGCCGGCTTCACGAAGAGCGGCAGCCCGAGCTTCGCGACGATGTCCTGCGCGCGCGCCGCGTAATCTTCACCGCGAAAGACGGTTTCGAACGGCGGCGTCGGAATGCCGGTCTGCTGCCACACGAGCTTCGTGCGCAGCTTGTCCATACCGAGCGCCGAGCCGAGCACGCCGCTGCCCGTGTAACGGATGCCGTAGAAATCCAGCGCGCCTTGCAATTGGCCGTTCTCGCCATAGCCGCCGTGCAGCGCGATGAACGCGCGCACGAAACCGTCGGCCTTCAGTTCCGAAAGCGGACGCCGGGCCGGATCGAACGGATGCGCATCGATGCCCGCGTCGCGCAGACCTTCGAGCACGAGGCGCCCGGAATTGAGCGACACCTCGCGCTCGGCGGAATTTCCACCGAGCAATACCGCGACTTTGCCGAAGGCTTTGGGATCGATTTGATTCACCTGATTGCTCATGTTCTTGATACCGCTCTTACTGAGACTGGCCATTTGCCACGTTCGCCAGCTTTCCGCACACGCCGCCGATGGAACCCGCGCCCATCGTGATCACCACGTCGCCGTTACGCGCGATCGTCGTTACCGCGTCGGGCACTTCGTCGATCGTCTCGACGAATACCGGCTCCACCTTGCCCGCGACGCGAATCGCGCGCGCCAATGCGCGGCCGTCCGCTGCGACGATGGGTGCTTCGCCTGCTGCGTAAACGTCGGTGAGCACGAGCGCATCGACCGTCGACAGCACTCGTACGAAATCCTCGAAGCAGTCGCGCGTGCGCGTATAGCGATGCGGCTGGAACGCGAGAACGAGACGCCGGTCGGGAAACGCACCGCGTGCCGCCGCGATCGTCGCGGCCATTTCGACCGGGTGATGACCGTAGTCGTCGATCAGCGTGTACGCGCCTTCGCCGGTGCTCGCGTTCACTTCGCCGTAACGCTGGAAGCGCCGGCCCACGCCGTTGAATTCGGCGAGCGCACGCTGGATATCGGCATCCGCGACTTCAAGTTCAGTCGCAATCGCAATCGCCGCGAGCGCGTTCTGCACGTTGTGCGTACCCGGAAGGTTCAACACGATGTCGAGCGACGGCGCATCCGCGCGCAACGTGGTGAAATGCATGCGGCCGTCGCGCGCCTCGACATTTACTGCGCGCACTTCCGCTTCGGCGCCCAGGCCGTAGCGGATGATCGGCTTCGAGACGAACGGCAGGATTTCGCGCACGTTCGGATCGTCGACGCACAACACCGCGATGCCATAGAACGGCAGACGATGCGTGAACTCGATGAACGCCTGCTTCAGCCGCGCGAAGTCGTGGCCGTAGGTGTCCATGTGATCGGCGTCGATGTTCGTGATGACTTCGATCACCGGGAAGAGATTCAGGAACGATGCGTCGGATTCGTCGGCTTCCGCGACGATGAAATCGCCCGTGCCGAGCCGCGCGTTCGCGCCCGCGCTAATCAGGCGGCCGCCGATAACGAACGTCGGATCGAGTCCGCCCGCGGCGAGCACGCTTGCGACGAGTGAAGTCGTCGTGGTCTTGCCATGCGTACCGGCGATCGCGATGCCCTGCTTGAGCCGCATGAGTTCCGCGAGCATCACGGCGCGCGGCACGATCGGCACGCGGCGATGGCGCGCCGCGAGCACCTCGGGATTGTCGGGACGCACGGCCGTCGACACGACGACCGCATTCGCGCCTTCGATGTTCTGTTCCTGATGGCCGATGTCGACGCGCGCGCCGAGCGCACGCAACCGCTCGGTCACGGCGTTGTTCGCGAGATCCGAACCGCTCACGTGATAGCCGAGATTGAGCAGCACCTCCGCGATGCCGCTCATGCCGGCGCCACCGATCCCGACGAAGTGAATATGCTTGACGATATGTTTCATTAATGTGCCTCCCGAGCTTGCGCGTTCACACGCGCGCCGGCCACGTCGGCGCATATGCTCGCGACCTTTTCGGTCGCGTCCGGTTTCGCGAGTGCGCGCGAGCGCTCGGCCAATTGCTCGAGCGATGCGCGCGTCTGTACGCGTAGCCAGTCGGCGAGCTTTTGCGCCGACAAATCGCGTTGTTGTATCAGTTCAGCCGCGCCGTTCTTCGCGAGAAAGGCGCCGTTGGTCGTCTGGTGATCGTCGACGGCGAACGGGAACGGCACGAAGAGCGCAGCGACGCCCACCGCCGCAATCTCCGAGACCGTCATCGCGCCCGAGCGGCAGATGACGAGATCCGCCGATGCGTAAGCGCCCGCCATGTCTTCGATGAACGGCACGAGTTGCAGATCTTCTCCGCGCGTGAGACCCGCCGCCGCGTAGTTCGCTTCCAGTGCTTCGATATGCTTCGCGCCCGCCTGATGAACGATGCGCGGACGCTCGTCCGGCGCCAGCATCGCGAGCGCCTTCGGCACGGTTTCGTTCAATGCGGCCGCGCCGAGACTGCCGCCGACGACGAGCACATTCAGACGCCCGGAACGCGCGGCGTAGCGTACTTTGGGTGGCAACGCGCTCGTTAGTTCCGCACGGATCGGATTACCGGTCCATTCGGCATTCGGCAGAGCATTGGGAAACGCGACGAGCACGCGTTTCGCAAGATGCGCGAGCACCTTGTTCGCGAGTCCCGCGATCGAATTCTGTTCGTGCAGCACGAGCGGGCAGCCCGCGAGCTTCGTCATGATGCCCGCCGGAAACGTGATGTAGCCGCCCATGCCGAGTACGACATCCGGCTTCACGCGACGCAGCGCGGCGAGGCTCTGCGAGCATGCGCGCAGCAGATTCACCGGCAGCATCAGCTTCGTCTTGATGCCTTTTCCGCGCACGCCGCCAAAGCGCACGTATTCCATCGGAATGCCGTGCTTCGGCACGAGCGTCGCTTCCATGCCGTTCGCATTGCCGAGCCATACCACGCGCCAGCCGTGGGCCTGCATCCAGTGCGCGACCGCGAGCCCCGGGAACACGTGGCCCCCGGTGCCGCCCGCCATCACCATCAAGGTGCGGTCGCGTTGCGCGGTCATACTTTTCCTCCGCGCATGAGAACCCGATTCTCGTAATCCACGCGCAGCAAGACAGCCAGCGCGACGCAGTTCAGCAAAATGCCCGAGCCGCCGTAGCTGACGAGCGGCAGCGTAAGACCCTTGGTCGGCAGGAGGCCGAGATTCACGCCCATGTTGATGAACGTCTGCGCGCCGAACCAGATTCCCACGCCCTTCGCCATCAGACCGGCGAACGTGCGATCGAGCGCGAGCGCCTGACGGCCGATCTCGAACGCGCGGCGCACGATCCAGTAGAACAGCAGGATCACGCAAATCACGCCGACGAAACCAAGCTCCTCGCCGATCACGGCAAGAATGAAGTCGGTATGCGCTTCCGGAAGATAGTTGAGCTTTTCGACGCTGCCACCGAGTCCGACGCCGAACCACTCCCCGCGTCCGAACGCGATGAGCGAGTGCGTCAACTGGTACGCCTTGCCTTGCGCGTAACGGTCGTCCCACGGATCGAGGTAAGCGAAGATTCGCTCGCGACGCCACGGCGATGCCCACACGAGCAACGTGAACGTGCCCACCGCCGTCGCCACCAGTCCGCCGAACAGCTTGCCATTGACGCCGCCGAGGAACAGCACGCCCATCGCGATGGCGGCGATCACCATGAACGCGCCCATATCGGGTTCGAGCAGCAAAAGCGCGCCGACCGCGCCGACCGCCACCGCCATCGGCAGGAAGCCCTTGCCGAAGCTGTGCATGAATTCCTGCTTGCGCACGGTGTAGTTCGCGGCGTAGATCGTCACCGCGAGCTTCATGATTTCCGACGGCTGCATGTTCGTGATGCCGAGCGGAATCCAGCGGCGCGCGCCGTTCACGCCTTTGCCGACGTGCGGAATCAGCACGATGACCAGCAACACCAGCGCGAAGAGAAACAGCTTCGGCGCGTATTTTTCCCAGGTCTTGATCGGGATCTTGAACGCGATGATCGCGCCGACGAGCGCCGTCGTAATCGAGATCAGGTGGCGCACGAGGAAGTGATAGTCGCGGTAGCTCGCGTACTTCGGAGAATCGGGCATCGCGATCGACGCCGAGTACACCATCACGATGCCCAGACCGAGCAGCGAGATCATCACCCAGAGCAGCGAATAGTCGTAGTCGAGCATGCGCGAGCGCGCGGGACGCACGCCGTTCACCGCGCTCGAAATGCCGCCGCGCGTGCCGGAATTCGAGCGGCCCGCGAGCGAGTCGCTCGGCATCGCGTTGCGCTGGCCCGTGAGTTTCGATCCGAAGCGGTCCGACCAGCTCATAGCATCACTCCCCGCGCGGCGGCGATATCTTCGACCGCGCTGCGAAACACGTCGGCGCGGTGTGCGTAGTTCCTGAACATGTCGAGGCTCGCGCACGCGGGCGAGAGCAACACGGCGTCGCCGGCTTCCGCGATGCGCGCGGCGGCATTCGTCGCGGCTTCGAGCGTCGCGTGGTCTTCGAGCACGACGCCCGTCGATGCGAGCGTTTCGCGAATGCGCGGCGCGTCGCGGCCGATCAGCATGACCGCGCGCGCCCAGCGTGCGACCGGCGCTTCGAGCGGCGAAAAGTCCTGGCCCTTGCCGTCGCCACCAGCGATCAGCACGATGCGCTGCGCGAGTCCATCGAGCGCGGCCACCGTCGCGCCGACGTTGGTGCCCTTGCTGTCGTCGACGTAATCGACGCCGTCGATCTGCGCAATCACTTCCACGCGATGCGGCTCACCGCGATACTCGCGCAGGCCGTGCAACAGCGCGGCGAGCGGGAGATCGATCGCACGCGCGAGCGCGAGCGCCGCAAGCGCGTTCGCCGCGTTGTGAAGCCCGCGAATACGCAGCGCATCGACAGGCATCAGTCGCTTCGAGACGACGTTCGGCTCGCTGACTTCCTGCTTGCGGCGACGCGACGGCGAGGGTTCATCGGCGGCGTCGCGATCGACGCCGATGGCGAGCCACGTCATGCCGTTGTCGCGCAGCAAACCATAGTCACCGACATGACACGGCTCGTTCAGCCCGAACGTCACGACGCGGTCCTGCGCGATGTTCTTCGCGAGCGCCATCGTGCGGGCGTCGTCACGGTTCAGCACGCGCGTCGTGCGCAATCCGAAAATGCGGCCCTTCGCGGCGGCATACGCGTCCAGGCCACCGTGCCAGTCGAGATGATCCTGCGTGATGTTGAGCACCGCGGCCGCGTGCGGTGCGAAGGAATGCGCGGTTTCGAGCTGGAAGCTGGACAGTTCGAGCACCCAGACATCCGGGAGGGCGGTTTGATCGATCGCTTCGGTCAGTTTGTCGAGCATCGACGGGCTGATGTTGCCCGCGACCGCGACCGACTTGCCCGCACGCTCGCACAAAAGACCGGCAAGCGCGGTGGTCGTGGTTTTGCCGTTCGTGCCGGTGATCGCGATGACCTTCGGCGCATAACCGTTCGCGCCCAGTCCGGCGAGCGCCTGCGCGAAGAGTTCCAGTTCGCCCCACACGGGAATACCGCGTTCCTTTGCTGCGGCGATCAACGGCGCGAGCTCCGGCGCGAGCGGCGAAAGCCCCGGGCTGATCGCAACGAGTTCGATGCCGCCATCGAGCAATGCGGGCGTGAACGCCCCGCCGATGAAGTCCGCATCGATCTTGTGAACCGCGAGTTCGGAAAGATTCGGCGGCGTTTCGCGCGTGTCGGCGATCTTCAGGCGGCAACCGTGCCTGGCGCACCAGCGCGCCATCGCCAGACCGGATTCACCCAGTCCCAGCACGAGCACCATCGGACTTTGCCGACCGACAAACTTCTCGCCAAACATCGCTTTACCTTTCCCGAAAACCTGAAACCGCGAAACCGCAAAAAGATCAACGCAACTTGAGCGTCGACAAGCCGAAGAGACACAGCATCAACGTGATGATCCAGAAGCGCACGACCACTTGCGTCTCGGTCCAGCCGGACAACTCGTAGTGGTGATGCAGCGGCGCCATCTTGAAGAAACGCCGGCCTTCGCCGTAGCGGCGCTTCGTGAACTTGAACCAGAAGACCTGCAGCATCACGGAAAGCGTTTCCGCGACGAAGATGCCGCCCATGATGAAGAGCACGATCTCCTGACGGACGATCACCGCGATCGTGCCTAGCGCGCCGCCGAGCGCGAGCGCGCCGACATCGCCCATGAAGACTTGCGCGGGGTGCGTGTTGTACCAGAGAAACGCGAGACCCGCGCCCCCCATTGCGGAACAAAAGATCAAAAGTTCGCCCGCGCCGGGAATGTGCGGGAACAACAGATATTTCGAATAAACCGAACTGCCCATCACGTACGCGAACGCGCCGAGCGACGCGCCCACGAGCACGACCGGCATGATGACGAGACCGTCGAGACCATCGGTGAGATTCACCGCGTTGCTCGAACCGACGATCACGAAATACGTCATCGCGATGAAGCCCCACACGCCGAGCGGATAGGTGATCGACTTGAGGAACGGCAGCATCAAGTCTGCGCGCGCGGGCAGGCCCATCGACAGGCCGCTCTTCACCCACGCCATGAAGAGATCGAACACGCGCGCGTTGTTCGCCTCCGAGACGCTGAACGCGAGATAAACGGCCGCGAAAATGCCGATCACCGATTGCCAGAAATACTTCTCACGCGAGGACATGCCGCGAGGATCCTTGTGCACGACCTTGCGATAGTCATCCACCCAGCCGATCACGCCGTAGCCAAAGGTGACGAGCATCACGATCCACACGAAGCGGTTCGTGAGGTCGGCCCACAGCAGCGTCGACACCGCGATGCCGATGAGAATGAGCACGCCGCCCATCGTCGGCGTGCCGGACTTGACGAGGTGCGTCTGCGGGCCGTCCTTGCGCACGGCCTGGCCGACTTTGAGCGCGCTCAGCTTGCGGATGACCCACGGGCCGCAAACCAGGCCGATCAAAAGCGCCGTCGCCGTGGCGCCCACGGCGCGGAACGTGATGTAGGTAAACACGCGCATGAAGCTGGCGTCATTCTGGAGCCATTGCGCGAGTGCGAGTAGCATGCTGGTCCTTCTCTTTCAGTGAATCAATGTGCCGCGGGCGCACTGCCCGCAGCGGATTGTTGGGAAGTCGTCAAGGCGTCCACTACGCGCTCCATCTTCATGAAGCGCGAGCCTTTCGCGAGATACGTTGCGTTGCTGCCGTAACCTGCGCGTTCGAGTGCGGCGACCATTTCGGTGACGTCACCGAAATGCGCCGCGGTTTGCTTCGATGCGCTGGCGTTGAATGCGTTCACCGCATCGACACTGGCTGCGCCGAGCGCGAAGAGCGCATCGATACCGCGCTCGGCCGCATACGCGCCGACTTCGCGATGAAACGCCGGACCTTCCTCGCCGACTTCGCCCATGTCGCCCATCACGAGCACGCGAGGTGCTGCCTGCGATGCGAGCACGTCGATCGCGGCGCGCATCGAATCGGGATTCGAGTTGTACGTGTCGTCGATGACGATCGCGCCTGCGAGCGCGCCGAGGATCGCGCGCTTCACCTGCAGACGGCCCTTCACCGGCTGGAAGGATTCGAGGCCGCGCTTGATCGCATCGAGCGAAACGCCCGCGGCGAGCGCGGCTGCGGTCGCGGCCATTGCGTTGCGCGCATTGTGTTCGCCGAGCACGTTCAACGCGACATCGAGCGCGCCTTGCGGCGTCTGCATGCGCACCGTCGTGCCTTCGAGCATGCCGGTGACGGCTGCCTTCGACGCGTCGTCCGTGAGCGCGAAGTCGATGATCGGGTTGCCCGTCGCGGCCGTGCGCCAGAAGACGGCGTATTGATCGTCGGCGGGAAACACGGCCGTACCCGTTTCACCGAGCGCGTGAATCACCGACGCGTGCTCTAGCGCGACCGCTTCGACCGTCGCCATGAACTCCTGATGCTCACGCTGCGCGTTGTTGACGACGGCGACGTCCGGCGCGGCGATCTTGCCGAGCACTTCCGTTTCGCCCGGATGATTCATGCCGAGCTCGACCACCGCGAGCTTGTGCGACGTGTTCAGACGGAACAGCGTGAGCGGCAGGCCGATGTCGTTGTTGAAGTTGCCAGCGGTCGCGAGACGCGATTGCTCGCCGACCGCGGCCGCGAAAATCGACGCGATCATCTCCTTGACCGTCGTCTTGCCGTTGCTGCCCGTGACGGCGACGAGCGGCATCGTGAAGCGCGTACGCCAGCCGTGCGCCAGCGCACCGAGTGCGGCGCGCGTGTCCTTTACCTTGATGACAGGAAGTGGCCAGGCATCAGCGTTGCTCGGGTCGCGTGACACGAGCGCCGCAGCCGCGCCGCTCTTTGCCACCTGATCGAGGAAATCATGCGCATCGAAGCGATCGCCCCGCACCGCGACGAACAGGTCACCGGCCTGAACGCCACGGCTGTCCGTGACGATGCGTTCGATAGCCACGTTTTCGTCGCCCTTAAGAACGGCGCCGGGAATCATCGCGGTGGCTTCGCGCAAGGTGAACATCGTCATTCGCCACCTCCGCGCTGTTGCGTGGCGCGCGCGGCAAGTGCGAGCCGCGCGTGATCCTGATCCGAGAACGCGCGCTTCTTGCCCATGATTTCCTGCGTGGCTTCGTGTCCTTTCCCGGCGAGCACGACGACATCCTCCCGCGCCGCCGAGCGGATCGCCTGCAGGATCGCGCTCGCACGGTCCTCGATGCGGCGGGCTTTGGCGGCGTCGGTCATTCCGGCTGCGATCTGATCGATGATGGCTTGCGGATCTTCGCTGCGCGGGTTGTCGCTCGTGATGACGACCTGATCCGCGAGACGCTCCGCGATCGCGCCCATGAGCGGACGCTTGGTCGCATCGCGGTCGCCGCCGCAGCCGAACATGCAGACGAGCTCGCCGCCGCGCGCCTGCGCGATCGGGCGCAGCGCGGTGAGCGTTTTGTCGAGCGCGTCGGGCGTGTGGGCGTAGTCGATCACGACGAGCGGCTCATCGCTCTGAATGCGTCCGCCGAGGCGCTCCATGCGTCCGTTGACGGATTCGAGCTTCTCGATGCGCGCGATGGCGGCATCGAACGGCACGCCGACTTCGAGCAGCACGCCGAGCACGGAAAGCAGATTGCCCACGTTGAATGTGCCGAGCGTGCCCACTTCGACATCGGCTTCGCCCCAGTCGGACGACAAATGAAACGCTGTACCCGTCGCGGTCGCGCGGACCTGCGTCGCGAGCAGCTTCGCGTCGGCGCTCGGCGCGGCATCGGCGGGCATTTCGACGCCATAGGCGATCGTGCGCACGTTGCCGCGCAGCGATTCGATCAGACGCCGACCCGCCGCATCGTCGCGATTGACGATTGCCGTCTTGAGCGACGGCCACGCGAAGAGACGCGCTTTCGCTGCTTCGTAGGCGTCGAAGGTGCCGTGGTAATCGAGATGATCCTGCGTGAGATTCGTGAAAATGGCGACGTCGAAATCGACGCCATTCACGCGGCCCTGGTGCAGCGCATGCGACGACACTTCCATTGCTACGCCTTCCGCGCCCTGCGCCTTCAATTGCGCGAGATTGCGCTGCAATTGCGGCGCGTCGGGCGTGGTGAAGCCGCTATGTACGAGCTTGCCCGGCATGCCGATGCCGAGCGTGCCGACGATCGCGCACGGGCGGCCGAGCGCCGTCAACGCCGTGGCGATCCACTGGCTGCACGAGGTCTTGCCGTTCGTGCCTGTCACGCCGACGGTCAGCATCGATGCCGTCGGCTCGCCGTACCACGCGGACGCGATCGGGCCCGCGAGCTCGTTCAGCGCCTTCACGGCGAGCGTTTTCGATTGATCGGGCTTGCCCGCGAACCTCTCCGGCTGATAGAGCGCCGCGGCCGCGCCCGCGGCGAGCGCGGCGTCGAGATACGGGCGGTTGTCCGCGCCATCCACCGCATAGGCGAGGAACACGTCGCCGCTTTTGAGCGAGCGCGTGTCGGCGTGCAGTTGCGCCTCGGGCCGCGCGTGCGCGCGCAGCCACTGAACGGCATGTGATACATCCTTTTGCATTTTGCTCTGTCGGGCCTGCGCGCTCATCGCACGACTCCCGGGTGCGTCTTCGTGTTGCTGGACACCGCGACTTTCTTCGCGGTGTTCACGTTATTCCTGTTCGCCGGCTGCTGGGCTGCCGGTTGTGCGGCGGCGTTCGAATCGTCCGTCACGACCATCTGCTTGACCGGCATGTCGGGCGGCACGTTGAGCGCGCGCAGCGTGTCGCCGACGATGCCCGAGAACACCGGACCCGATACCTGACCGCCGAAGTGGCTGCCGACCGTCGGCTCGTCGACGGACACCGCCACGACGATGCGCGGATTCGGCATCGGCCCCATGCCGACGAACGATGCGCGGTACTTGGAATGGTCGTAGCCGTGACCGCCGTGCTTGTACGCCGTGCCCGACTTGCCGCCGACGCGATAGCCCGCCACGGCCGCATCCGGCGACGTGCCGCCCTTCGCCGTCACGGTTTCGAGCATCGCGCGCACTTGGCGCGCGGTCGTCGGCGAGAATACCTGCTGACCGATCGGCGGCTGATCGCCGGGCGTGCGGAAAATCGAGACCGGCAGAATGGTGCCGTCGTTGGCGATCGCGGTGTACGCGCGCGCAAGCTGAAACAGCGACGCGGACAAGCCGTAACCATAGGACATCGTCGCCTGCTCGATGCGCCGCCAGCTTTTCCACGGCCGCAGGCGTCCTGTCACGGCGCCCGGAAAACCGACCTTCGGCGCCTGACCGAGCCCGATGCTCGTGTACATGTTCCACATTTCCTCAGGACGCAATTGCATCGCAATTTTGGTCGCGCCGATATTGCTCGACTTCTGAATCACGCCGCCGACCGTGAGCGTGCCGAACCCGGAATCGTCCGTGATGCGCGCCCCGTCGAGGACGAACACGCCGCCACCCGTTTCGACGAGCGTATTCGGCGTCACGCGATGCAGATCGAGCGCGAGCGAAACGGTGAACGGCTTCATGATCGAGCCCGGCTCGAACGTGTCCGTCAGAATGCGGTTGCGCAACTGCTCGCCCGTCATGCGCGAGCGGTCGTTCGGGTTGTAAGTGGGATAGTTGACGAGCGCGAGCACCTCGCCCGTTTTCACGTCGATCACGATCGCCGCGCCTGCCTTCGCCTTCGACTTCTCGACGGCCGCTTTCAGGTTCGTGTACGCGATGTACTGAATCTTGCTGTCGATCGAGAGTTCGACATCCGTACCATTGTGCGGCACGACTTGCTCGTCGACGTCCTCGACGATGTGGCCCATACGGTCCTTGATGACGCGGCGCATGCCCGGCGTGCCGGCGAGAACGTTCTGGTCGCCGAGTTCGACGCCTTCCTGTCCCTTGTCTTCAATATTAGTAAAGCCGATCAGGTGCGCGGTGATTTCGCCTTCCGGGTAAAAGCGCTTGTATTCGCCGCGCGAATAGATGCCAGGAATGTCGAGCGCGGCGACTTTCTGCGCGACTTCGAGCGGCACCTGCCGCTTCACGTAGACGAAGGTCTTGTCCATCGAGAGCTTCGCGCGCAACTCTTTTTCCGGCATTTCGAGCAGTTTGGACAGTTGCGCGAATTTGTCCGCGCCGAGATCGTTCGGCACGGCCTCGGGAATCGCCCAGATGGCCTTCACCGGCAGGCTCGTCGCAAGCACAAGGCCGTTACGGTCGCGAATCTGGCCGCGCGTCGCCGGCATTTCGAGCGTGCGCTGATAGCGGCTCTCCCCCTGCTTCTTGAAGAACGCGTTGCCAGGCCCCTGAATCCAGAACGCGCGTGCGGCGAGGGCGACAAACGCCATAAAAAGCAGGAATACGACGAACTTCGAGCGCCACATCGGCAGGCGCACGGCGAGCAGCGGGTTCGGCGTATGAGCGACGTCTTTCTGCTTCGCGGATTTTTTCATCGCTTGGCTCCGCGTGCAGGCGGCGCCGACGCCGGCAGCGGCGGCGGCATGGGTGCGTCGGCGGCCTTGCCGGTCGCCGTGTCGTAGGTGAGATATTGCGTGCGGCCGGTCGTCACGGGCTGCATTTTCAGTGAGTTAGTGGCCAACTGCTCGATGCGCGACGTCTTCGAGAGCGCGCTCTGCTGATACTGCAACTGCGCGTAATCCTGCTGAAGTTGGCGCTCCTGCGACTGCGCCCGCTGCAAGTCGATGAAGATCTCCCGCTGCTGGTTCGTGGAGCTGACGACCGACAGCGCGCACCCGAGCACGACGATCAGCAGGAAGATATTGAGACGGTTCATGGGGCGATCCGCTCAGCGATACGCATCACCGCGGACCGCGCGCGCGGGTTGTCGGCGACTTCGGCATCGCTCGGAAACACGCGGCCGACCACACGCAGCGGCGGGCTGGGCAGATCGACCGCGCGGATCGGCAAGCGACGGTCCACCGCCGGCGCGCTCGCGTGCGCCTGCATGAACCGCTTGACGATCCGGTCTTCGAGTGAATGAAAGCTGATCACGACCAGCCGCCCCCCTTGCTCCAATAATGCCAATGCCGACTCGAGTACTACTTGCAGCTCCGCAAGCTCTTGATTGACGTGAATCCGTATAGCCTGAAAGGTGCGAGTTGCCGGGTCCTTGCCCTTTTCACGGGTTTTGACGACGTGACCCACGATTTCGGCAAGCTCGCTCGTGCTGTCGAGAGGCCCAAGACGGTCGGACTCTGCCCGGCGAGCAACAAGCGCCTTTGCAATCTGAAAAGCAAACCGTTCTTCCCCATAATCTCTGATGACCTCCGTGATTTCCTGCACCGTAGCCCGTGCGAGCCACTCGGCCGCCGACTCGCCGCGAGTCGGATCCATCCTCATGTCGAGCGGACCTTCTGCGCGGAAGCTGAAGCCGCGCTCCGGGTCGTCCACCTGCGGCGACGACACGCCAAGATCCAGCAACACGCCCGACACCCGCCCGACACCGCGCTCGTTCGCCGCATCGCGCAAAGCCGCGAAGCTGTCGTGCACGATCGAAAAACGCGAGTCGTGAATCTGTTGTGCCGTGGCGATCGCAAGAGGATCCTTGTCGAAGGCGATGAGCTGCCCCGCTTCCCCCAACCGTTGCAAGATCGCCCGGCTATGACCGCCGCGCCCGAAAGTGCCATCTATATAGATGCCGTCCGTGCGCGTGATCAGCCCATCCACCGCTTCCTTCAGCAGCACCGTGCGGTGCTGCAGCTCTTTTCCCGACGAATTCGCCATGTTCTTCAGCGCCGCGTCAGAAAGTGAAATTCTTCAGCGCTTCGGGCATGCCCTGCGCCATCGCCGCCGCTTCCTTCGCCGCGTAGGTCTGCGAATCCCACAACTCGAAGTGCGCGCCCATGCCGAGCAAGGTCACCTCTTTTTCCAGCGACGCGGCAGCACGCAGCTCGGGCGAGACCAGCACGCGCCCGGCGCTGTCGAGTTCGACATCCATTGCATTACCGAGAAAGATGCGCCGCCACCACATGGCTTCCATCGGAAGCGCGGCGACCTTGGCGCGAAAGACTTCCCACTCCGGGCGAGGAAAGAGCAACAGGCATCCATCCGGGCTCTTCGTGAGCGTCACCCGGCCCTCTGCCTGCCCTTGCAGCGCTTCCCGATAGCGCGACGGAACCGACATCCGCCCTTTCGCATCGAGCGTCAGCGCCGACGCCCCTTGGAACACTCACCCTCTCCCCGTTTCGGACGCCCACCCTGACGCCCGTCCCACCTGCTTTTGCTTGAAAATGGCCTGCGAATCACACAAAAGACCACTTTCTCACACTGTCTCCCACTTTAGAGGAACGCATTTCCTCGGTCAAGACGCGTAACTTTTTTTCGAGTGGTTTTTATTCGCTAGAACAAGGACTTAGCGCAGGAGCTTGAAGTTACGGCGAAAGAGAAAACCGTTATGAATTAGAGGGCTAGTGCGGGATGTGAAGGTAGTACGTGAAATGAGCAGGCGAAACGAGGGAAATGTAACGGTTCTTCTGGCCGACTAGTGGTCCACTCGTGGGTTCGGACAGCGAGCGCCACGGGCCGTCCACGCGGCGCGATTGCCGAGGCGTCTAACACGCTATATGTAGTAGGCCGTGCGAGTCATCACTTTGGACGCTGCACGCATCAGGGCGCGAACCGGAAACGGCACTTCGCTGCCACCCGCGCCGATTGCCGCGGCGGCGTGCGCGCTTTCATCGAGACGCATCTGTTCGACGATCGCGCGCGACGCGTGATCGTTCACCGGCAACGTCTTCATGTGACCATCGAGATGTTGCTCGACCTGGCGTTCGGTCTCCGCCATAAAGCCGAGGCTCGCACGATCGCCGAAGCGGCCCGCGACGAAACCGATCGCGAGCGCGCCCGCGTACCAGAGCGGATTCAATAAGCTCGGCCGCGACTCGAGATCCTTGAGCCGCGTCGACGTCCACGCGAGATGGTCCTCTTCCTCGCGCGCTGCTCGCTCGAAGCTCGCTTTGAGTTCGGGCGAATTGGTGGCGAGCTTCTGCGCCTGATACAGCGCCTGCGCGCAGACTTCGCCGACGTGGTTCACACGCATCAAGCCGGCCGAATGAGCGCGCTCTTTCTCGGTGAGTTGTGATTCCTCCGAGAGAACATCGCCTTGCGCGTCTGAACCGGACATCGTCGATTCGGGAATCGGCCGCGACATGCGACTCACGCCGGTCATGGAGCGCAAGCCCCGATCGAACTCGCTGATGACTTCATCGAGCGTCATGTTGCCACCTCTCTTCATAGTTCGTGGTCACGGCGTTTGCGCGTTTTCAGCAAACCGTATGCGCTGGCTCCTCGGCGCTGACCGGGTGTTTCGTCAAGCGGCTGAGCGAGCATGCGAAGAAAACGCGGATTTTAGCGCACATCGAGGGGCCTCGAAGCCGCGCAGGCTTGTCAGGGCCTAGGTTTCAGCAGCCCGAAGCGCAGCCAGGCTCTTCGTGACAAGGACTATGGAACGCTTCGCGATCGACGCATCTGCGACTGCCGGCGACGCACCCCTTCGACGCGCAAGAGCGCACCGCAGACGCCCCTTCGCAAGCCCCGTTTTGGTAATTAGGGCAAACACGACTCGCAAAAGTCCTGCAAAACCAACATTTTAGCGTCTGTTGCGTAAACGTCACACGAGTCCGGCGGATCTTCCCCTTTTCCTTTGTCCTCCAAAGTCTCTTTGTTACATTACGTCTCAACTTCATTAAGAAGCCCGGCAGGGACCGTCAACACACTGGCGCTAAGAACAGTGACCTTGCCAAAAGTCGCAAACACTCCCTGGAGATCTATTCAATGAAAAAGTCGCTTCTCGCTCTCGCCGCATTGGGCGCATTCGCAGGCGCTGCACATGCGCAGAGCAGCGTGACGCTGTACGGCATCATCGACGCAGGCTTCGCCTACAACAACAACAGCAACGGTCAGAAGCTGTATGCAATGAACAGCGGCAACCTGCAGGGTAGCCGTTGGGGCCTGCGCGGCACGGAAGACCTCGGTGGCGGTCTGAAGGCCATCTTCGTGTTGGAAAACGGCTTCAACGTGTTCAACGGCCAACTGGGCCAAGGCGGCGACATGTTCGGCCGTCAGGCTTACGTCGGTCTGTCGACGGCACAATTCGGCACGGTCACCTTGGGTCGTCAGTACGACTCCGTGGTTGACTACACCGGCGCATTCGAAGTCGGTAGCCAGTGGGCGTCGTACTTCGGCGCGCACCCGGGCGACCTGGACAACATGAACAACTCGAATCGCGTGAACAACGCGGTCAAGTACACGAGCGCAAACTACGCCGGCTTCACGTTCGGCGGCCTGTACAGCCTCGGCGGCCAGGCCGGCCAGTTCAACCGCAACCAGATCTGGTCGGTTGGCCTCGGCTATTCGCAAGGTCCCCTGCAGTTGGGCGCGGGCTACTTGAACGTCAAGGATCCGAACTTCTCGTTCTTCGGCAACAACGCGACGAGCCGCACGGCGACCACGACGCCTTCGTCTTCGAACATGTCGAGCCGCGTGTACTCGGGCTTCGCATCGGCCAAGACGCAGCAAGTCATCACGGCTGGCGGTGCTTACACGTTCGGTGCAGCGACCGTCGGCGCGACGTATAGCAACACGCAGTTCAAGGACGTCAACAACGAAGCAGGCGCTGGCCTGAACCCGGCTGGGTACACGGGCGGCTCGGGCAAGTTCCACAACGCCGAAATCAACTTCAAGTATCAGCTGACCCCGGCCCTGCTGCTCGGCGCGGCATATGACTACACGAAGGGTTACGGCCTGACCAACGCCAAGTACCATCAGGGCATGCTCGGTGCGGACTACTTCCTGTCGAAGCGCACGGACGTGTACATCGACGGTATCTACCAGCACGCGAGCGGCACGGACTCGACGAACCAAACAGCGGTTGCGAACATCAACGGTCTGTCGCCGTCGTCGACGTCGAACCAGGTTGCCGCTGTTGTCGGTATCCGTCACAAGTTCTAATAAGGTCGTAACAAAGCAGCATCCTCTGAAAGGCGCCTTCGGGCGCCTTTTTTTTCGTTCCTGTGCGTGCAGATCGCACGACATCGCGTCGCGTGCGTCCAACAAAAAAGCCACCGCGTCTCACGACGCGATGGCTTTTCTGGTTCGTAGGATGCGAACGCTACCCGCGGCCGTCGCGCAACTCGCGCCGCAGAATCTTGCCGACATTGCTCTTCGGCAATTCATTGCGGAATTCGATCATCCGCGGGCGCTTGTAGCCGGTGAGCCGCTCCTTGCAGAAAGCGATGACGTCGGCTTCCGTCAGGCTCAGATCCTTGCGCACGATGAAGAGCTTCACCGCTTCGCCGGAGGCCTGATCCTTTACCCCGACCGCGGCGACTTCGAACACGCCCGGCAACATCGCGACGACATCCTCGATTTCGTTCGGATACACGTTGAAGCCCGACACGAGAATCATGTCCTTCTTTCGATCGACAATCTTGACGTAGCCGCGCTCGTCCAGCACGCCGACGTCGCCGGAGCGGAAGAAGCCGTCGTGAGTCATCACCTTCGCCGTTTCGTCGGGGCGGTTCCAGTAGCCCGCCATCACCTGCGGCCCGCGAATGCAGATCTCGCCCGGTTGGCCAAGCGGCACTTCCCGGTTGTCGTCGTCGCGGATCGAGACTTCCGTCGACGGAAGCGGCAAGCCGATCGTGCCCGTGTATTCGGTCGCGGTCACCGGATTGCAGGTCACGCACGGCGAAGTCTCGGACAAGCCGTAACCCTCGATGATCGGTACACCGGTCGCCGCAAACCAGCGCTTTGCGACGGCTTCCTGAACCGCCATGCCTCCACCGTTCGCCGCGATGAGCTTTGAGAAGTCGAGCTTGCCGAAATCGGGATGATTCAACAGCGCGTTATAGAGCGTGTTGACCGCCGGGAACGTGTTGATGGGAACGCCCTTCAATTCCTTTATGGTGCCCGCGATGTCGCGCGGATTCGGAATCAGCACGCCCAGGCCGCCCGTCCGGATCGTCAGCATCCCGCACACTGTGAGCGCGAAGATGTGATACAGCGGCAGGGCGACCACACAAACGAACTGGTCGATGTCGGGACGGCGCTTGCGGGCAGGATCGAGCCAGACTTCTGACTGGAGCGTGTTCGCGATGATATTGCGATGCGTGAGCGTCGCGCCCTTGGCAACGCCCGTCGTGCCTCCGGTGTACTGCAGGAACGCGACGTCGTCGGGAGTCTGGGTGACGGGCTGGAGCGTGAGACGGCCGCCTTGGTCGAGCGCATCGTTGAAACGAATGCTGCCGGGCAGACTCCACTCGGGAACCATCTTCTTCACGCGACGCACGACGAAGTTGACCAGGAGCCCCTTCAGGCCCATGAGATCGCCCATCGCAGCGACGACCACATGTTTGATTGCAGTGTTCTTGACGACGGCCTGAAGCGTTACCGCGAAGTTCTCCAGAATGACGATCGCTTCCGCGCCGCTGTCTTTGAGCTGGTGCTCGAGTTCGCGCGGCGTGTAAAGCGGATTGACGTTGACGACGATATATCCGGCGCGGAGCACCGCCGCAATCGCGATGGGGTATTGCAAGACATTCGGCATCATCAGCGCGACTCGCGCGCCGGGTTTCATCCCTCGCTTCTGGAACCACGCGGCCAGCTTTCTCGACATTGCGTCGAGCTCTGCGTAAGTGATCGCCTGCCCCAGACAGACGAACGCGCGGCGGTCGCGGTTCGCGCGGAAACTGTCCTCGAGCAGTTCGGAAACCGACCGATACACGGAGGCATCGATGGACGCTGGCACGCCGGCCGGGTAAGACTGTAGCCAGGGTTTCTCCATACGGCGTCTCCTTTATATGATTTTAGAATGGTCGTGCGGAAGCGAGATCGTAGCTTTTCATCAAGCCTCCGACAACTGGGTTAGACGCCATACACCAGAATCGTCTGAGTCCGCCGTGTCATGCACAGCGATCCATCTGCTCCACTTCGACGAGGCAGTCGTAGAACGTCGCTGAGCCTCCGAGGTCCGTCAGCGCCTGGCTGGTCACCTGATTCGCATTGCAGCCATCCGGCGATAACTTCTTCCACCAGATCGACAAGCCAACGACGACGCCTTCGCGCGCGCGATCTGTCACGCGCGCGCGGGCCTGCATCGAGCCGCGATCGTTGAAGATGCGCACCAGCGCGCCATCGGCGATGCCTCGCGCCTGAGCATCGGCGGGATGAATGTCGAGATGCGGTTCGCGTTCCGTCGCGCGCAGGCTCTCGATGTTCACGAAGCTACTGTTCAGGAAGTTGCGGGCCGGCGGCGAGATCATTGCGAGCGGATAACGCGCGGCCAACTCCGGCGAGCCATCCGCGGATTCGTAGGGAGGCAGGTAATCCGGCAGCGGGTCGAGGCCTTCGCGTTTCAGGCGTTCGCTGTAGAACTCGCATTTCCCCGACGGCGTGCGGAACGCGCCCTCGGCCAGCGGAGCCTCTGCAATGTCGAGCTTCAGCCAGCCGGACGACTTCAGCTTGTCCCAGCTCTGACCTTCCAGCGTCCGGTCGTCCCAACGAAAAGCATTCGACGCGATCTGCTCGTCGGTTTCGAAAAGCGCGGGCTCGACGAGGCCCATCGCGCGCGCGAGGCCGCGAAATATCTCGGTGTTCGGGCGCGCTTCGCCGACGGGTGGAATCGCCGGCAGATTCGCCATCACATACGTGTGTCCGTACGACTTGTGGACATCCAGATGCTCGAGTTGTGTCGTCGCGGGAAAGATCAGGTCGGCGTAATCGGCAGTATCGGTCTGGAAGTGTTCAAGCACGATCGTGAACAAGTCCTCGCGCGCGAAACCGGCCTCGACCTTCGCCGAATCGGGCGCGACCGCTACTGGATTTGAGTTGTAGACGATCAGCGCTTCGATTTTGGGCCCGAACTTTTCGTCACCGGGATGGAGCAGCGCGTCACCAATCGCGTTCATGTTGACCGCGCGCGGCAATTTCGAAGGCCACCCCGGCAGCAAATCGGGGCGCTCGAGGGCGCTGCCGTTGATTGGAGTCCATCCTGAGGACGAAAGCAGCAAACCTCCGGCGCGTTCGCGCCACGCGCCCGTCAACGAGGGCAAGCAGGCTATCGCGCGAACCGCGTTGCCGCCACCGCGCACGCGCTGCATGCCGTAGTTCAGCCGGATCGCGGCCTTTTTTGTCGATCCGAACGCGCGAGCGAGTTCTACGACGACGTCCTCTTCGATGCCGCAAATCTGCGCAACGCGTGAAGGCGGATACTGCGCCGCGCGCGCCGCGAGTTCTTCGAAGCCTACGGTATGCGCGCTCACATACTCATCGTCGATGAGGTTTTCTCGAATCAGTATGTCTATCATGCCGAGCGCCAGCGCGGCATCGGTGCCCGGGCGCAGCGCGACGTGCTGATGACACTTTTCCGCAGTGAGCGATTTGTAAGGATCGATCGCGATCAGCTTGGCGCCTCGCCGCTTGGCTTCCTGCGCGCGCGTCCAGAAATGCAGACTCGAGGCGATCGGATTCGCTCCCCAGATCAGGATTATTTCGCTCTCTTCGTAAAACTCCGCATGCATGCCTAGGCTGGCGCCGTACGTATAGCGCAAGCCCGCCGCACCGGCGGCGGCGCAAATCGTGCGCTCGAGCCGCGATGCGCCCAGCACATTGAAAAATCGGGCGGCGATGCTCTCTCCTTGGACGAGACCCATCGTTCCCGCGTAGCTGTACGGCAGGATGGATTCGGGCGCACGCCGGGCGATCGGTTTCAGGCGGTCAGCGGCGAGTCGCAATGCCTCGTCCCATCCAATCGACTCGAAACGGCCCTCGCCCTTTTTGCCGATTCGTCGCGAGGGAGTCAGGAGACGATCTCTGTGATGCGTGCGCTCGGCGTATCGAGCGACCTTCGTGCAAAGGACGCCCTGCGTCGGCGGATGATCGGGATCGCCGCTGATCTTGACCGCTTTGCCGTCTTTTACCGTTACGCGCATTGCGCAGGTATCCGGGCAATCGTGTGGGCATACGGCGCGGGCGAACTCGGCTGGAGCGTTCATCGGAAAGGTCCGTTAATCAGAAGAAAGGCGGCAGATGAACGAATTCTATTACGGCTACTATGCGATCGACCGTCCGGTGCCGCAAATAGTGGCCGCGTAGAATGGATGACTCGCGCGCTCACTATGCGCGATCGGAATTCAAACGTGAGAGCAGTTCAAATGAATCTGATCCCAGAAATCGAAGCATCACACGATGAAATCAAAACGCTCCGACGAACGATCCATTCTCATCCCGAATTACGTTATGAAGAAGTCGGCACCGCGAAACTCGTGGCCGAAAACCTCGAACGTTGGGGGATCGAGGTGCATCGTGGAATGGGCAAGACTGGTGTCGTGGGAATACTGAAGCGCGGCACCGGAGGCGCATCGATCGGGCTGCGCGCGGATATGGATGCGTTGCCTATTCAGGAACTCAATACGTTCGGACATCGTTCGACGAACGACGGCCGCATGCATGCCTGCGGCCACGATGGTCACACCGCAATGCTGCTCGGCGCCGCAAAACATCTGACCGAGCGTGGCAAGTTCGACGGGACCGTCGTTTTCATTTTCCAGCCGGCCGAAGAAGGTGGCGCGGGCGCCAGGGCCATGATCGAGGACGGTCTGTTCGACCGATTTCCAGTCGACGCCGTGTTCGGCATCCACAATTGGCCTGGCATGCCCGCGGGTCATTTCGGCGTGATCGAAGGGCCGATTATGGCCTCGAGCAATGAGTTTCGTATCACGGTCCGGGGAACCGGTTCGCATGCCGCCTTGCCGCATAACGGACGCGATCCGGTTTTTACGGCGGTCCAGATTGCGAATGGACTTCAGAGCGTCATTACGCGAAGCAAGAAGCCGATCGATACAGCAGTGCTGTCCATTACTCAGTTTCATGCAGGGGAAGCGGCGAATGTCGTACCCGATCTGGCCTGGCTCGGCGGGACTGTGCGCACTTTCACGGTTGCAACGCTCGATCTGATCGAAGAGCGCATGCGCAAAATCGTCGAAGCAACTGCTGCGGCGTACGATTGCGGGGTAGAGATGCACTTCAGCAGAAATTATCCGCCGACAATCAACGCGCCTGAAGAGACGAGATTCGCGGTAGAAGTGATGGCGGAAGTCGTAGGGAAGGATAAGGTCGACAACGCCGTCGAACCAACAATGGGCGCGGAAGACTTCTCCTTTATGCTTCTTGAAAAGCCTGGATGTTACGCGTTCTTAGGTAACGGCGATGGTGGACATCGCGAGCACGGACATGGCGCCGGACCTTGTATGTTGCACAACGCAAGTTATGACTTCAACGATGATCTGTTGGCTGTCGGATCGTCGTATTGGGTTCGTTTGGCCGAGCGATTTCTGGCTCGCTGACTGCGGCGGCAAAACGGCCATCGCTTTTCGCTTTGAGTCCTCGCGTTGACAAGTTTGCGGTTCCCAAACGCAAAAACCCCACCTTTGCGGGGTGGGGTTTTTGTTTATCGCATGAGGAGCCTGACGATTACCTA
>FCOD02000020.1 GCA_001544655.2 Caballeronia turbans | reverse complement strand
GCCCGCGCTTTCTCCTTGAGCAGCGCATCGAGCTTTTTTAGGTACGCCACCTCCGCGCGCAGGTATTCGTTCTCCTTCGCCATGAAAAACACCCCAAAGGTTGGATCGGTATCCAACTTTTGGGGTCAGTTCAGAAGGGCGCCATTTTTTATTTTGATGCTGCCTGGGCCGCTTTTACTTCAGCACAGCTGCGACGGCGTTCGCGACAGCATCGATGTTGCGCGTGTTCAGCGCGGCCACGCAGATACGGCCGGTGCTCACGGCGTAGATGCCGAATTCTTCACGCAGACGATCGACTTGCGCCGCTGTCAATCCCGAGTACGAGAACATGCCGCGCTGCTTGTTGACGAACGAGAAGTCGCGATCGACGCCGCTCGCCTTCAGGCGCTCGACGAGACCGTTACGCATCGCGCGAATGCGATCGCGCATTTCGCCCAGTTCCTGCTCCCAAGTGGCGCGCAGTTCCGGCGACGCCAGCACGGCCGCGACGATCGAGCCGCCGTGCGTCGGCGGATTCGAGTAGTTGGTGCGGATCACGCGCTTGAGTTGCGACAGCACACGGGTCGATTCCTCCTTGCCCGTCGTGATGATCGACAGCGCGCCGACGCGCTCGCCGTACAGCGAAAACGACTTCGAGAACGACGACGATACGAAGACGTTCAGATCGGCGGCTGCGAAGAGACGCACGGCGGCCGAGTCCGCATCGATGTTTTCCGCGAAGCCCTGATAGGCCATGTCGAGGAACGGCACGAGATTCTTCGCCTTCACCACTTCCACGATCTGCTTCCACTGGTCGTCCGACAGATCGACGCCCGTCGGGTTGTGGCAGCACGCGTGCAGCACGACGACGGTGCCCGGCGCGTAGCTGTTGAGCGCCGCGAGCATGCCGTCGAAGTTCACGCCGTGCGTGGCGGCTTCGTAGTACGGGTAGTTGACGACCTCGAAACCTGCGCTCTCGAACAGCGCGCGGTGGTTTTCCCAGCTCGGATCGCTGATTGCGACGATCGCGTTGGGATTCACGCGTTTCAGGAAGTCCGCGCCGATCTTGAGCGCGCCGGTGCCGCCGAGCGCCTGCGCCGTCACGACGCGGCCCGCGGCGATCAGCGGCGAGTCATCGCCGAGCAGCAGTTTTTGCACGGCGGCGTCATACGCCGCGATGCCGTCGATCGGCAGATATCCGCGGGGCAGCGCGGCGTCGACGCGTGCTTTCTCGGCTTCGCGCACGGCGCGCAAGAGCGGAATCTTGCCTTCCTCGTTCGTGTACACGCCGACGCCCAGATTGACTTTGGTCGTGCGCGTATCGGCGTTGAAGGCTTCGTTGAGGCCCAGGATCGGGTCGCGGGGAGCGAGTTCGACGGCAGAGAAAAGAGACATGATCTATCGGCAGTGAGGGAAGGACGTGCGGCAGGATGCAAACGGACGATGCGTGCGCCCCCGGTAACATCGCAAGAGGCGCAGAGCGCGGCGAAATACGGCTCGGGGCCGCTGCGCCCAGTCGCACATTGTAGCGAATCCAGCGAGGCTTTTTGGGCGATTATGGTGCGAATGCGCGTGCTTTTCGCCCTTTTTTGCACCGGAAGCCGTGCGAATGTCGACTAAAAGGGCGCGAATGGGCGCGCTTGAGATTGGTGATCGTTGCCCAATCTGTTGACGATCAGCCTTCCGAATCCCGGTCACGTCATGGCGAGCGCGCGTATTGCGTACGACGCTAAAATGCTTGTTTGCGCAGGCGTTGACTCTCTCGATCTCTCATGTCCGACACTCTCATCGCATCACCCGAAGAACTGGACGAATCGAAGTTCGTCACGTTCAAAGATTCGCCGTTTCAGCTCTATCAGCCGTATCCGCCCGCAGGCGATCAGCCCACTGCGATTGCGACGCTCGTCGAAGGCGTCGAGGACGGCCTTTCGTTTCAGACGCTGCTCGGCGTGACCGGCTCCGGCAAGACCTTCACGATGGCGAACGTGATCGCGCGCCTCGGCCGACCGGCGATCGTCTTCGCGCCGAACAAGACGCTCGCGGCGCAACTCTATGCGGAATTCCGCGAGTTCTTTCCGCGCAATGCCGTCGAGTACTTTGTCTCGTACTACGACTATTACCAGCCCGAAGCGTACGTGCCGCAGCGCGACCTTTTCATCGAGAAGGATTCGTCGATCAACGAGCACATCGAGCAGATGCGGCTTTCGGCCACGAAGAGCCTGCTCGAGCGGCGCGACGTGGTGATCGTCGCGACCGTGTCGGCGATTTACGGTATCGGCAATCCGTCCGAATACCACAAGATGATTCTCACGCTGCGCACCGGCGACAAACTCGGCCAGCGTGACGTCATCGCGCGTCTGATCGCGATGCAGTACACCCGCAACGAAGCCGATTTCCAGCGCGGCTCGTTCCGCGTGCGCGGCGACACCATCGATATTTTCCCGGCGGAGCACGCCGAAATGGCGGTACGCGTCGAGCTTTTCGACGATGAAATCGAATCGATGATGCTCTTCGATCCGCTCACCGGCCGCGTGCGCAACAAGATTCCGCGCTTCACGGTCTATCCTTCGTCGCACTACGTGACGCCGCGCGACACGGTCATGCGCGCGATCGAAACCATCAAGCTCGAACTGCGCGAGCGGCTCGAGTTTTTCCACGGCGACGGCAAGCTCGTCGAAGCGCAGCGGCTGGAGCAGCGCACGCGCTTCGACCTGGAAATGCTCCAGGAACTCGGCTTCTGCAAGGGCATCGAGAATTACTCGCGGCACTTTTCGGGCGCGGCGCCGGGCGAGCCGCCGCCGACGCTCGTCGACTATCTGCCGCCCGACGCGCTGATGCTGCTCGACGAATCGCACGTCTTGATCGGCCAGTTGAACGGCATGTACAACGGCGACCGCGCGCGCAAGGAAAATCTCGTCGACTACGGCTTTCGCATGCCGTCCGCGCTCGATAACCGGCCGCTCAAGTTCAACGAGTTCGAGCGCAAGATGCGTCAGGCGATCTTCGTCTCCGCGACGCCCGCCGACTACGAAAAGCAGAAGGCGGGGCAGGTGGCCGAGCAACTCGTGCGGCCGACCGGTCTCGTCGATCCGGAGATCGAGGTGCGTCCGGCGCGCTCGCAGGTCGACGACGTGCTTTCCGAGATCAATGCCCGCGTCGCCGTGCATGAGCGCGTGCTCGTCACCGTGCTCACGAAGCGCATGGCCGAGCAGCTGACCGAATTTCTCGCCGATCACGGCGTGAAGGTGCGCTATCTGCATAGCGATATCGACACCGTCGAGCGCGTGGAGATCATCCGCGACCTGCGGCTCGGCACGTTCGATGTGCTCGTCGGCATCAACCTGCTGCGCGAGGGTCTCGATATTCCCGAGGTGTCGCTCGTCGCGATTCTCGACGCCGACAAGGAAGGCTTCCTGCGCGCCGAGCGCTCGCTGATCCAGACGATCGGCCGGGCGGCGCGTAACGTGAACGGCAAGGCGATTCTCTACGCCGACAACATGACCGATTCGATGACGCGCGCCATCGGCGAAACCGAGCGGCGGCGCGCGAAGCAGATCGCGCACAACGAGAAGATGGGCATCACGCCGCGCGGTGTCGAGAAGCGCATCAAGGACATCATCGATGGCGTCTATAACGCCGACGATGCCCGCGCCGAGCTCAAGGAAGCGCAGGCGCGCGCGAAGTTCGAGGACATGTCGGAGAAGCAGATCGCGAAGGAAATCAAGCGCCTCGAAAAGCAGATGATGGATCACGCCAAGAACCTCGAATTCGAAAAGGCGGCGCAGACCCGCGACCAATTGGCGCTTCTTCGACAGCGCGTGTTCGGCGCGAACGTCGGCGATCACGTGAGCGGCATCGGCGGAAAGTAGTCGAGATGTAAGTGGTTTGCGCGGTGAAACGCGAAAAGACGCGGCGGAGCGGAAGATTCGCCGCGTTTTTTTATGTGCGCGGAAATCGCGATTTCGCGAAAAGCCTTACTGCGTCTAGGTCTGTAAGTTTGCTCAAATTGTTGAGCGTGTCGAACGATGCTAAACTGACGAACATTGAGAATGGTTCGTATTAACGTTCACAGTGTTGTGCTAACGCGCAACTGCGGCACTGCGATGCGGGCGGTCAATCGGCACGCATTGCCCCGGCCGGCGCGTCGCTTTCAGCCGTGGCGTGAAGGTTCGGAATCTCTGTGGCACGGCTCGCGTGGCACGCGCGCCAATCGATAACAACAAGGAGTTTTTTGATGGGTTCAACGTTGATGCGCGGCCTCGTCGCCGCCGCAGGTCTCACGGCGATGATGGCAGCATCGGCTGCCGAATATCCGATCGGCAAGCAGCACATCGAGGGCGGCATGGAAACGGGGGCCGTGTATCTCCAGCCGATCACGATGGCGCCGGAAGGCATGATGCGCAAGGCATCGGATTCGGACATCCACCTCGAGGCGGACATTCACGCGGTCAAGAACAACCCGACCGGTTTCGCCGAAGGCGACTGGATGCCGTATCTGAACGTGACGTATGAACTCACGAAGGTCGGCACGACGCAGACCCTCAAGGGCGACCTGATGCCGATGGTCGCGAGCGACGGCCCGCATTACGGCGACAACGTGAAGCTCTTCGGCCCGGGCAAGTATCACCTCAAGCTGCACATCTCGCCGCCTTCGCAGGACGGTCACATGGCGTTCGGCCGTCACACCGACAAGGAAACGGGCGTCGGTCCGTGGTTCAAGCCGTTTACGATCGAATACGACTTCCCGTTCGCGGGCATCGGCAAGAAGGGCGGTTACTGATCGTCGCAGGCGCCCGGCATCCCGGTCCGGGCGCACTCATCTTCAGGAAGTACGCATGAAACTGAAAATTCAGGTGGCCGCGCTCGCGATGTCCGTGTTCGCCTCCGGGATCGCATTCGCCGCCGACCTGCCGACGTTCAAGCTCGAAATGAACGACGGCAAGCTCAACCCGGCGCGTATCGAGGTGCCGGCGGGGCAGCGCATCAAGATCGAAGTGCACAACATCGGCAAGGGCGCAGCCGAGTTCGAAAGCGTGCAGTTGCGCAAGGAAAAAGTGCTCGCGCCGGGCGCCGATTCGTTCGTCGTGATCGCGCCGCTGGACCCGGGCGAATACAAGTTCTTCGACGACTTTCATCAGACCGCGCAGGGCGTGATCGTCGCGAAGTAACCGCCGTGCCGGCACGAGACGTGATGTCGCGCGCGGCCGATCGAACTGGAATTGCTGGAGGTTTGGAATGGGGCAGGTACTTTTCATCGTGTGGCGGGAGAGCGTCGAGGCGTTGCTCGTCGTCGGCATTCTCTACGCGTGGCTGAAGAACGGCGACCATCAGGCGCGCCGTGGCCTGCCTTATCTCTGGGCCGGCGTCATCATCGGTCTGCTCGCGGCCGTGGCGCTGGGCGCGGCGCTGATCGGCTTCACGGAAGTGCTGTCGGGCAATGCGCAGGATTATTTCCAGACCGCGATGGTGCTGGTCGCGTGCGTGCTGATCGTGCAGATGGTTCTGTGGATGAAGCGCCACGGCCGCACGCTCAAGCGCGACATGGAATCGTCGCTGCAAAAGAGCACGCAGGACGGGCACTGGTGGGGCATCGCGCTGCTCGTCGCACTCGCGATCGCGCGTGAGGGGAGCGAAACCGCCGTGTTCCTCTACGGCGTCGGGTTCGGCCAGTCGGGGCACGTCGACGTGTCGCAGTATGTCGCCATCATCATCGGTTTCGGCCTCGCGCTGCTGACCTTCTATGTGCTGCAGCTCGGCGGCAAGATCTTCTCGTGGCGCTCGTTCTTCCGCGTCACCGAAATCATGCTGCTGTTCCTCGCTGCGGGCCTCTTCGAGACGGGCGTCGACAAGCTGATCGACATGGAAGTGCTGCCGGTCATCGTCAATCAGGTGTGGAACACGTCGTGGCTGCTCGACGATTCGAGTACCTTCGGTTCGCTCGTCGCGACGCTCACCGGTTATCGCGCGCATCCGGCAGGCATGAACCTCGTTGCGTATGCCGTGTACTGGATCGTCATCTATCTCCTCATGCGCCATTCGAACAGCCAGATGGCGCAGAAACAAAAGGCGGCGAGCCGTCCAGCATGAGCTCTGTAATGCCTAGACCGGGCCGGCTGCAACAAGTCGGCCACTGGATGCAACGTCACGGCAGTGCGATCCGCATGATCCAGTGGGTCGTCGTGGCCGTATATGCATTTCTGATCGTCGTGCCCGCCGTGATGCCGCTGCCCGACGGCTCCGCGCACCTCTGGAGCAATCTCACGCTCGCCGCGCAGTTCGTGTTCTGGGGCATCTGGTGGCCGTTCGTGCTGCTTTCGATGGTGATGCTCGGCCGCGTCTGGTGCGGCGTGCTGTGTCCAGAGGGCGCGCTGTCCGAGTTCGCGAGCAAGTTCGGCCGCGGCTGGGCAATTCCACGCTGGATGCGCTGGGGCGGCTGGCCGTTCGTCGCGTTCGGGTTGACGACGATCTACGGCCAGATGGTCAGCGTCTATCAGTATCCGAAAGCGGTGCTGCTCGTGCTTGGCGGCTCGACCGTGGGCGCGATGATCATCGGCGTGCTGTATGGCCGCGAGAAGCGCGTGTGGTGCAAGTATCTGTGCCCGGTGAACGGCGTGTTCTCGCTGCTCGCGCGGCTCGCGCCGTTCCACTACAAGGTCAGCGAAGACGCGTGGCGCCGCTCGTACAAAGAGGGCGAGCACGGGCATCGCGTCATTCCGATCAACTGCGCACCGCTCGTCCCGCTGCGCAACATGAAGGGCGCGGCCGACTGCCACATGTGCGGACGATGCAGCGGCCATCGCGATGCAATCGCTCTCACGTGGCGCTCGCCGTCGGAAGAAATCGTGAAGCTCGGCGACAAGGCCGCGAATCCGTGGGACACCGCGCTGATTCTGTATGGCCTGCTCGGTATCGCGATCGGCGCGTTCCACTGGACGGTGAGCACGTGGTTCGTCGATCTGAAGCAATATCTCGCCGCGTGGCTGATCGATCGCAACATTCTCTGGCCGCTCGATACAACCGCGCCGTGGTTCCTGTTCACGCACTACCCTGAGCAGAACGACGTCTTCTCGTGGCTCGACGGGACGATGGTCATCGGCTATATCGTCGCAACGGGGATCGTGTACGGCACGGCGTTGCTCGCGCTCCTCGCGATGAGCACGCGCATGCTCGGCAAGATGAACGCGACGCGCCTGCACCATCTGACGCTCGCGCTGATCCCGATTGCGGGTGTCGGCGTGTTTCTCGGCCTTTCCGCGACGACGGTGTCGCTCTTGCGTGCCGAGCATTTGCCGTTGTGGTGGGTGCCGGGGCTGCGCCTCGGTTTGCTCGGCGCGGCGAATCTCTGGAGCGCGTGGCTCGCGTGGCGCGTGACGAACCGCTACACGTCGACGCTTGGTTCCCGCGTCCTTGCGATGGTATGGTTTGTCTCGGCGCTGGCCGTCGCGGACAGCGCGTGGTACCTGATGTTCTGGGGCTTCACCCGATAAACCGTCCACGCCGTCACGTGCGGCAACGAGAGCGAGAAGTGAGAACCAAACCCGTACTGACCGACGAAGACGTCAAGACCATGGCCGCCGCCGCCGAGGCGCATGCCAGGGAGCACAACTGGAACGTGACGATTGCGATCGTCGACGATGGCGGACATCTGCTGCATCTGCATCGTCTCGACGGGGCGGGCGCGAGCACCGCCGAGATGGCGACGGGCAAGGCGCGCACCGCCGTGCTCGGCCGCCGTGAGACCAAGGTCTACGAAGACACCATCAAGCAGGGCCGCACGGCATTTCTCAGCGCGCCCATGACCGCGATGCTCGAAGGCGGCGTGCCGATCTTCGTGGGCGCGGATATCGTCGGAGCAGTGGGCGTGTCGGGCGTGAAGTCGGATCAGGATGCACAGATCGCGAAGGCGGGCATCGCGGCGCTGGGCATCGAGAACGTCTGATCGGCGGCAGCGCGCTTCCTTCCATCAGTCGCGGCAAACGAAAACGGCACGCCTTCCGTGGAAGCGCGTGCCGTTTGCTCGATCATCATTTGCGTGGCATGCCTGAGAGGCATATCGCACAAGCGCGGGAACCAAAAAAAGCGGCTTCGCTTGCTATCGACGACTGGCTGGTGTTTGCACGAAGGGGTCTAAATTCTCGCGTGCAAGTCGTCCTCGCTGGCTAAGGCCAAACACCTCTTGGCGAGGTGGTCCCCACAATACCCGGTAGTAACGCTGTTCTTGCCTGACTGCCGCCTTACTTCGTCAGGATCAGTTTGCCCAGACGTGTCGCGCGCAACTGATAGGTCTCCCCGTTATGCACGATGCTCACATGGCTGCGTCCCTGCAGCAGCGCGTCGCTCCTGAGCGAGCGTTCAACATTGCTGTCCGCTGCGTGGGCAACGTGAACCGTAGTCACGGTGGTCGCTTTAGGGCGGGTGATCGCGGCGTCGCGGACAGCCGGGCGGCGCAGCCTGAGCGTGGAGGATCGCGGCGTGTCAGTCATGTCGGAATGTGCGTTCGTTGATTCGATGGTCTATAGTAAATGATAACTATTCCTATTTGCAAACAGACTTTCCGATTGAAGCGCAAAACTCGATAGGCAATCTCGATGCAGCAGCGACACAGTCTCTGCCGCGTCGGAGAAACGCTCAATGCAGCGGGCTTTCGTCTTTGCGCGCGTGCACGAACTGGCGAATCAGCCGCACGGTATCGATATCCGATTCGCGATAAGCCGACTTCACGATCTCCTGCGTCTGACGCTCGTCGGGCGTCGCGTTCTCGTTCTCGGGCAGCGTCGTGCTGTAGGTGAAGCGCAGGAATAGCTGAAGCGCGTCAGGCTGCTCGATGGCCATCGTGAGCGAGCCGCCGACGTACTCCGCAGTCGGCAGGATGTCATAGCGCACGCTCGAACCGGGCGTGAGCGTTACGCGATCGCGCACGGTGGCCTGGCCGTAGTGCAGCTCGCGCTCCATCGTGTCGCCATCGCGCGAGAGGATGTCGCAGCTATCCAGCCCCAGCACGAACAACTGCGGCTGCTCCGCACGCAGGACGAGCCCTTCCCAAAGCTGTTCGGGCGTGAGCGACTCGACGAGCGGGTTGAGCGGATCGTTGATCTGGATAAGGTGTTCGAAATTCAAGACGACGGTTTCCTTGGACGTTCGTGGTGCCTGCGATGCATCACTGCGGCGTGAGCCCGGAGTCGATGCGAATCGCGCCGGACAGGACCTTGTGCATCGGGCACGCATTGGCAATTTGCAAGAGCCGTTCCCGCTGTTCACCGGACAACGCGCCCTGAAGCGCGATGCGGCGATCGATGTTCGTGCCTTCCGCTGTGCTTTTCATCGACAACTCGACGTGGACGGCTTCCAGCGGCCATTCCTTGCGCTTCGCGTACATCTTCAGCGTGATGGACGTGCACGCGCCGAGGCTCGCGAGCAGCAGTGAAGCCGGTTCCGGGCCAGTGTCGCCGCCGCCGATGCTGGCCGGCTCGTCGGCGATCCACGCGTGTGTGCCATCCGCGAGGCGGACCTGATAGTCGATATTGCCGATGTCGGCGGTCACGGAAGGTCCGGCCATGCGTTGCTCCTCGTTGTAATAGGGGACTGCAAGAATGACGAAAACGGTGCGGCAAGAACGGTCATTGTGACGCAATGTGTCCGTTCATGCCGCACCGTCTCGTTGATTCCGCTCCAGTACGTGGGCGACGGCGCTCAGTGCGTGATCGCGCCCATCCGGCCTGCCTGAAAGTCCACCACGGCCTGACGGATTTCGTCCTCGGTGTTCATCACGAAGGGGCCGTAGCGCACGACCGGCTCCTTCAGCGGCACGCCGCCGATCAGCAGAAGCTCGACCGGCTCATCACCGGCGGCGAGTGCGATCGTATCGCTGTCGTCGCGAAAGATCACCATTTGCTGCGCACGCACCGGCTGGCTTTGCGGGCCGTACAGCCCCGTGCCCGACAGCGGATAGGCGAACACGCGGTAATCGCGCGGCACGGCCAGCTCGATCTTCGCACCGGGCTTCAGCGAAAAGTGCTGATACAGGATCGGCGTGCGCGTTTCGATGGCGGCTTTCACGCCGAGTGCCTCGCCCGCAATGACCTTCACACTGACCTTTCCGTCTTCGCTCGTCGCGACGGGAATCTGCGTCGACGGAATCTCCTGATAGTGCGGCGCGATCATCTTGTCGCGGCGCGGCAGGTTCACCCAGAGCTGCAGGCCGTGTACGCGGCCGCCGCGGCGTGTGAATTCCTCGGCCGGCATTTCGCTATGCACGACGCCCGCGCCGGCGGTCATCCATTGCACGTCGCCGGGCCGCAGCGTGCCCGAATGCCCCGCCGAATCCTTGTGGCCGAACTCGCCTTCGAGCATGTACGTCACGGTTTCGAAGCCGCGGTGCGGGTGATCGGGTGCGCCCTTCGCCTCGCCGGGGGCATAGTCGGCGGGCCCCATCTCGTCGAGGAGAAGGAACGGGTCGAAATCCATCAGAAGACGGGTCGGAAACGGGCGATGCACGACGAACCCGCCGCCTTCGATGGTGCGGGTCGCCGGAATGATGCGTTCGATGCTGCGGCTGATGGACATGGTTGCCTCGCGTCGCGGATACAGAAGTAAGGGAATAGCGATGAATTTGAAACACTGGTCTATTATATGGGCCGCGTTTCGCGGTAAAAGACGCTGCGGCGCAATGGATTGTCGCGCTGGCGATAACGAACGCGTCAATCCGAATTCCCAGCCTCAACGAGCGACCATGAAAGCCGACTCGCATGACCTGAACGATCTGATGTATTTCTCGCACGTGGTCGAACACGGCGGATTTTCAGCTGCCGAGCGCGTGCTCGGCATCTCGAAGTCGCGACTGTCGCGGCGTGTGTCCGAGCTCGAGGCGTCGCTCGGCGTGCGGCTGCTGCAACGCTCGACGCGCAAGCTCGCGCTGACCGAAGCCGGACAGCTTTTCTACCAGCACTGTCAGGCGATGCTCGCGGAAGCGCAGGCGGCGGTCAATGTCGTGCAAAGCCTGCGCGATTCGCCGCGCGGAACGGTGCGCGTGAGCGTGCCGGTGACGATCGCGCAGACGTTTCTCTCCGCGGTGATGCCTGATTTCATGCATCGCTATCCGGAGGTGCGCATCGTTTTGCGCGTGACGAATCGTGTCGTCGATCTGTTCGAGGATGCGATCGATGTGGCGCTGCGCGTGCGCTCGGAGCCGCCCGCGAGCTCGAACGTCGTCGCACGGCCGTTGTGGCGCACGGAGCAGATGCTCGTCGCGGCGCCGTCGCTGCTCAAGTCGAATGCGCCGCCGATGACGCCCGCCGAGCTCGCCCAATACGACACGATCGACACGCCGTCCGCCGATGGCCGCCACGTCTACCGGCTGATCGCGCCTGACGGCACGCGCCACGAGTTCGAGCACGAGCCGCGGCTCGTCACGGCGGACCTGTCGATGATCCGTGAAGCCGTGATGCGCGGCGTCGGCATCGCGGCGCTGCCAGAAATGATGTACGGCGCGCCGCTGCGAACGGGCCAACTCTCGCCGGTGATGCCGGGCTGGACGTTTCCGTCGCCGCAACTCTATGCAGTCTTTCTGTCGCGCCAGGGCATGGTCCCGGCAGTGCGCGCGTTTGTCGATTTTCTCGTGGAGTCGATCGGCAGCGGCCAGCGCTTCCCAGGAGAATGTCCTGTTCAGGAAGCGCCCGAACGGGAAACAGTTTGACCGCATCGGCGTCTGTCATTGGTTTATGACATTGAAGCGCGCGTTTGCGATGGTCAGATTCAATTGATGGCGAGCAGTCGCAGCGGTATATTGAAGCTCCCTTCGCTAAGGAGCTCCTTATGCGAAAACTCACGGCTGCTCTGATAGTTAGCCTGATAGGGTTGATTGCGCTGTCCGTGTCGACCACGGCTGCCGCATGTGACGGGACTTCCGGTTCTGGCTACTCGAACCCAAAGTGACCGCCTCACCCGAATGCGCCGAGTGCGCACGAAAAAAGGCCTTCATCTGACGATGAAGGCCTTTTACTTTGAGGCTTGCGCGAGCGCTTACTTGCCGCTCTTCGGCTCCGTGACGAAACCGATCTTCGTGAGTCCGCCGGCCTGCGCCGCCGACATCAGATCGGCGACTTTCTCGTAGGCCACCTGACGGTCCGCGCGCAGATGGATCTCCGGCTGCGGATTCTGCTGCGATGCCTGCGCGATGCGCGCCTCGAGCGTCGCTTCGTCGATCGGCTGATCGTCCCACAGCGTCGTGCCGTCGGCTTTGATCGCGATATTTACGTGCGCGGGCTTCTCGTCCTGCGGCTGGCTGCTCGCGTGCGGCAGGTCGATCTTCACCGCGTGATGCATGGCCGGGATCGTGACGAGGAAGATGATCAAGAGAACCAGCATGACGTCGACGAGCGGCGTCATGTTGATCTCGCTCATCATGCCGTCGTCTTCATCTCCGGCGAAAGGGCTCATGGCCATGATGCGAACCTCCGCGCTTACGACGCGCGCGTCGCGAGACGCAGGCTGTCTGTCGAGGCGTTCGTCGCGCGCTTGGTCGACGAGAGCTTCGAGCCCGTGACGAAGAATGCGTGCAGGCCGTGCGCGAAGCGGTTCAGCTTCGTGACGATGCCCTTGTTCGCGCGGGTGAGGGCGTTGTAGCCGAGCACAGCCGGAATTGCGACGAAGAGGCCGAACGCGGTCATGATGAGCGATTCGCCGACGGGGCCCGCGACCTGATCGATCGACGTCTGGCCTGTCGCGCCGATCGTCAGAAGCGCGTGATAGATACCCCAGACGGTGCCAAAAAGACCGACGAACGGCGACGTGGACCCGATCGACGCGAGCACCGCGAGACCCGCCTGCATGCGGCCGACGCCTTCATCCATCACGTCCTTGAGGCAGCGCGTGATCCAATCCGACACGTCCATGCGGTCGTGCAGATGCGGCTGCGTCTGATGATGATGGTCGGCGGCTTCCTGTCCGGCGAGCGCGAGCGCGAGGAACGGGTTGTCCGCGGGGCTGGACGACTGGCTGCCGAGCTTCTTGATCCCGTCGTTGAAGTCGTCGGAATGCCAGAACGCCTGTTCGGCGTTCTTGGTCAGGCGCTTCAGGCGCACGACATTCCATGCTTTCACGATGATCACCGTCCACGAAAGCACCGACATGATGACGAGCGCGAGCGCGATGCCCCGCGTCACGAAGTCGCCTTGCGCCCAGACGTGCGCAATCCCGTAGTTTTGCATTTTCCCGTTCCTTCTCTGAATCTAAAAAAATCGATCAGTCGTTCAGACTGAAAACGAATGGCACCGTGGCGGTCGCGCGAATCGCTTCGCCATTTTCCTTATAGGGGCTGCACGCGCTGCCGCGTACGGCCTCGAGCGCCGCGTCGTCGAGCCGCGACGAACCGCTGCTCTTTTGCAGCGTGACGTTTTCGATTTTGCCGGACAGCCCCACCGTCAGCCGGATGACAGCCGTGCCGGTTTCGCCGCGGCGCCTGGACATCGACGGATAGTCTGGCTGCGCGATGTTACAACTGAGGTGCGCGACGTTCTTCGGCGCGGCGAGATCCATGCTCGGCTTGCCGATGGCGGGCGCGGCGGGCGCGGCGGGCTGCGGCGCGGGCTGCGGCGGGGCGGGCGGCGTGGGTTCGGGCGCAGGCGCGGCAATTTGCGAGGGCGCCTCGGCGACCGGCATCGGCGTGGGCTTCGGCTCGACTTTCGGCTTGACCTTCGGCTTGGGCTGCGGCTTCGGAACGGGCTGCGGAACCGGCTTCGGCGGCGGCGGCGTTTCGACGGCGACCGGCTGCGGCGCCGGCTGCGGCGTTTCGCTGATCAGTTGGGCGGTGATCGATTTGGCTTCGATCGGGCGCGGCAGCGGCTCGCGGTGCATCGTCAGCGCGACGCCCAGAAGCGCGGCGTGAATGATGACGACAGCGGCGCACGCCGCGACGACGCGCGGATTGGCGTTTGCGGCTGGCGCGGTCTGAAACGCGGCGGGAGTGGTGGTCGGGGACTGCATTGTTATTGGGTGCCTGCGGTACTGCGTGAATGCTTGCTGGTGAGGCTGCCTTTCAACTCAGAGTCCAACGACAGCGCAGGCACGGTGCAAAAGAAACCAAGCGACGTCATGTTCGAAAAATCAGCAGGGAAATGAACAGGGTGGCCACGAAACCGATCAGCAGTTCCATCTTTCCCTCCAGGGGTAAGGGGTTGCTCGGCTGGCTCGAAGTGACCGGAAGTTCGAAGGTAACCTGGCTTGCTGGAGACGAGAAACGACTTGACGGCGCGACCGGACAAGCCGCGGGCGCCGTCGTTGTGCTGCGTCACGGCCGCGCGGGACGCTTCAGGCGGCCTGGCGTTCGTAGAACGTGAGGGGTGCCACGTGTTCGCGCTGCTCGACCCCGCAGCGGGACGAACACACACCGCTTTCTGCCATCACGTCGCGAACGCTCGGCTCGCATTTTCCGCAGCACAGCGCCACGCCGAGCTCGAATTGCAGTTCGTCGAAAGAGTCCAGTCCCTCGGCGATAGCGGCGCGGATCTTTCGGTCGGACACTGATTTGCAGACACAGACAATCATGATCGTTCGCGATAGCTTGCGTTAATGCGAATTATTATCATTCGTTATGCGCGCCTTTGCAAGCGGGGTTCTGTGTTTTTTGTAACACAGCGCGCAAGTAGGCGGGTTTATTGCCAGGCGTCTTGTCCGGCGGGCGAAAGCGCGCGTGTGAAAGAGCGCGGCGCGAGGAAAACCCTCAGACGATGTCGGGTTCAGCGAGACGCGTTCGGCGTGATGGGATATCCACATGCTCGACTTTCGCGTCGAGTTGAAGCAGGGCCGCGGCGAGCTGGCGCTGAGTTTCGCCATCGGCGGTGGAATAGAAGCGGGGCAGGGTTTCGGGTGGCGTGCTCACGCTTTTCTGCGCATGCGCGTCCAGCAGGCGATCGAGTTGCCGAGCGATCGCCACGCTCGTATCGATGATCTGCAGTCGCTCCCCGGCGATGTCACGAATCGCGCGATCGAGAAAAGGGTAATGCGTGCAGCCGAGCACGAGCGTGTCCGCCCCGGCGTCGAGCATGGGCGCGAGATAGCTTTCGAGCAGCGCCATCAGCGCGGGCGACGACGTGTCGCAACGCTCGACGGCCTGAACCAGCCCATGTCCCGCCTGACAGATGAACCGGCAATCTCCCGCGTACCGGTCGAGCAGTGACTGAAAGCGCGCGGAGCGCAATGTGACGGCCGTGGCGAGTACGCCGACCACACGCGACTTCGACACAGCCGCCGCGGGCTTCACCCCCGGCTCGACGCCGACGAGCGGAATCGGCAGGCGCTCACGCACGAGCGCGATCGACTGGGCGGTGGCGGTATTGCATGCGACGACGAGCGCCTTCGCGCCTTGCCCGACGAGCCATTCGCCGATCGCCATCGTGCGGTCGACGATGAAATCGTCGTCGCGCTCGCCGTAGGGCGCGTGGCGCGAATCAGCGACGTAGATCAGACGTTCGTGCGGCAGCGTCGCGCGTACGGCGCGAAGCACCGACAACCCGCCGAGACCGGAATCGAAAATGCCGACCGGCGCGCTCGCGTCTGACGCGGCACGCCCGTTCGGCTTCTGGGAAGGCACTGCGCCGGGCATGCGGTTACTCGTGATCGCCCATCATGGTCTGCTGGTAGTTCTGGATGCCGACCTTGTCGATCAGATCGAGTTGCGTTTCCAGCCAGTCGATGTGCTCTTCGGTGTCGTGCAGGATCTTTTCGAATATTTCGCGCGAGACGAAGTCGCGCACCGACTCGCAATACGCGATGGCTTCCTTGCAGGTGGACTGGGAAATCTGCTCGAGCTTCAGATCGCATTCGAGGATTTCCTTGGTCTCTTCACCGATCAGCAGCTTGTGCAGGTCCTGCAGATTCGGCAGTCCGTCTAGCATGAACACGCGCTGGATCAGCCAGTCGGCATGCTTCATCTCGCCGATCGATTCGTCGTACTCGTGCTTGTTCAGCTTCTCGAGGCCCCAGTGCTGATACATCCGGGCGTGCAGGAAGTATTGATTGATCGCGGTCAGTTCGTTCTTCAACTGCGCGTTCAAAAATTCGATGACTTTCGCGTCGCCTTGCATGATTTTGATTCCTGTTCTAAACGTGGGGCTTTTGAAAAGATAAACCTTGAGCGTGGCAATGCCAAGGTTGAGAAGAAATTTTTTGTTTCGATGAAACCGGGAATGAAAACCTTTCTCAGCTGGCGGCGTTGCAAAGAAAAGAGCCGGGTGGATCGCCCGGCTCGTGCCCATCAGTAGCGGTGGCAAACCGCCGTCAAGCGGCAATCAAGCCGTCGCGACCGGAATTTTGCCGATCTTCGCCTGCCATTCTGCGGGGCCCGTCTTGTGGACCGACGTGCCGGTCGAATCGACGGCGACCGTCACCGGCATGTCCTGCACGTCGAATTCATAGATCGCTTCCATGCCGAGGTCTTCGAACGCGAGCACCTTCGCCTCGCGGATCGCCTTTGATACGAGATACGCCGCGCCGCCGACCGCCATCAGATACGCGGCCTTGTGATTCTTGATCGCCTCGATCGCGACCGGGCCGCGCTCGGCCTTGCCGATCATCGAGATGAGGCCGGTTTGCGCGAGCATCATCTCGGTGAACTTGTCCATGCGGGTGGCCGTGGTCGGGCCCGCCGGGCCGACGGCTTCGTCGCGCACCGGATCCACCGGACCGACGTAGTAAATCACGCGGTTCGTGAAATCCACCGGCAGCTTTTCGCCCTTGGCGAGCATGTCGGCGATGCGCTTGTGCGCGGCGTCGCGGCCCGTCAGCATCTTGCCCGACAGGAGCAGCGTCTGACCCGGCTTCCACGACGCGACTTCTTCCGGCGTCAGCGTGTTCAGATCGATGCGCTTGCTGGTTTCCGTGTTCGGCGCCCAGGTGACCTTCGGCCATGCGTCGAGCGGCGGCGCTTCGAGCTTCGCCGCGCCCGAGCCGTCGAGCGTGAAGTGCGCGTGGCGCGTGGCCGCGCAGTTCGGGATGATCGCGATGGGCTTCGACGCCGCGTGCGTCGGCGCCGCCATGATCTTCACGTCGAGCACGGTCGCGAGGCCGCCGAGACCTTGCGCGCCGATGCCGAGCGCGTTCACTTTCTCGTGCAGTTCGACGCGCAATTCTTCGATCCAGTCCTGCGGTCCGCGCGCGATGACGTCCTGAATATCGATCGGGTCCATCAGCGATTCCTTCGCCATGACCATCGCCTTTTCAGCAGTGCCGCCAATGCCGATGCCGAGCATCCCCGGCGGGCACCAGCCGGCGCCCATCGTCGGCACGGTCTTCAGAATCCAGTCGACGATCGAATCCGACGGATTCAGCATCGCGAACTTCGACTTGTTCTCCGAGCCGCCGCCCTTGGCCGCGACCTGGACGTCGACCTTGTCGCCCGGCACGATCTCGTAGTGGATCACGGCCGGCGTGTTGTCCTTCGTGTTCTTGCGGCCGCCTTCGGGCGGACTTACGATCGATGCGCGCAGCACGTTGTCCGGGTTCAGGTAACCGCGGCGCACGCCTTCGTTGATCATGTCGGTGACCGACATCGTCGCGCCGTCCCAGCGCACATCCATGCCCACTTTCACGAACACCGTGACGATGCCCGTATCCTGGCAGATCGGGCGCTTGCCTTCGGCGCACATGCGGCTGTTGGTCAGGATCTGCGCGATCGCGTCTTTCGCGGCGGGGCTCTCTTCCAGCTCGTAGGCGCGGCCGAGCGCCTGAATGTAGTCGAGCGGATGGTAGTAGCTGATGTATTGCAGCGAATCGGCGATGCTCTGAATCAGGTCTTCCTGCTTGATGACGGTCATGGCTTGGGCTCTGGGGGACGAAATTTTTGCGTGCGTTCTATCGGACGCTTCAGTCGAGCGCGCTTCGGGGCGCGATGGTCTCGCTGTGAAAGTGCTTCGGATGCGTGTGCGTGGTCAGCCGGTCGACGTACGCCATGATGAGCGCGGAAACGAGGAACGCGACGTGGATGACAACCTGCCACAACACCGTGTGGAACGTGTGCTGGTCAGGGTTGATGAAGGTTTTCAGCAGGTGGATCGACGAGATGCTGATGAGCGCCATCGACAGCTTCACTTTCAGCACGCCCGCGTTGACGTGATCGAGCCACTCGGGTTCGTCGGGATGACCTTCGACGCCGAGGCGCGACACGAAAGTCTCATACCCGCCGACGATCACCATGATGAGCAGATTGGAGATCATCACCACGTCGATCAGGCCGAGGACCACGAGCATGATGTTGGTTTCGTCGAGCGTCATTGCGTGCGTGACGAGGTGCCACACTTCCTTCAGGAACAGCACGACGTAGACGCCTTGCGCGACGATGAGGCCCAGGTAGAGCGGCACCTGGAGCCAGCGGCTCATGAAGATGACTTTCGGCAGCACTTTCATCGAGCCGGACTGAGGGGGCGAGGCGGGAGAATGCTTGGGAGCGGACATGGGCGGCTTTTCAGTCGAGGCAGGTCGGACCGGACACGATGACAGGCGAATATGACGAACAAAACGTGCGATGCGCCGGCAAACGCGCGCTTGAGCGCAATTGCGGTGTCAGGAAGCCCGTTATTGTAGCGCGTCACCCGGCGCGCCTGCCGAAAGCTTTCAGAATTCGCTTAACGGTTGAGCCGTTCCTGAAGGACCGTTTCCCGCGGCACGGAGCCGGCGGAGCGCGGTTTGAGGCTCGCGAGCGCGATGCCCGTCACGACACACGCGAGCGCGACGCCGTGCGCGAGCGTCGGCCGCTCGTCGAGGAAAGCGATGCCGTAGAGCGCCGCCGCGACGGGCAGAACGGCACAGAACACGCCGGCGAGACTGCCGTCGACGTGACGTATGCCTTTCATCCACAGCCAGAAGGAGAAGACACTGGCGGAGAGTCCATACCATAAGACGAGCGCCCACGTGTCCCAGGCGACGCTGGCCCAGTCGAAGTGCGCGAGCGAGGTCGCGCCCGATCCGACGACGGGCAGCATCAGCAGCAGACCGATGGCGTGCGTGTACGCGCAGATGTCGATGGCGGGCAGCGTCTGCGTGAGACGGCGCGACAGGATCACGTAAAGCGATTCGCAGCACACCGCGCCGAGCACCATCAGATTGCCGGGCAACGAGCTCGCGCCCGTGTCGCCGGCCTGAGCGACGTTGATGACGAGCACGCCCGCGATAGCCAGCCCGATCGACGCGAGCGCGCGGCCGCCCGGCTTCTCTTTCAGGAAGATCCACGCGAAGAGCGCGACCACGGCCGGGATCGTGCTCGTGATGACGCCCGCCGCGACCGCGCTCGTGCGCGCGACGCCGTTGAGCATCAGCAACGTGAATCCGAACGTGCCGAACAACGCCTGCAGGAAAAGATTGATCCACTCGCCGCGCGCGACGCGCTTCATCTTCGACCAGCGCAGGAGCGGCCAGAGCACCGCCAGCGCAATCACGAAGCGCAGCAGGGCGAAGAGCGGCACGGGAACGAAAGCGACGATCGACTTGCCGATGCCGACGTTGCTTCCGACGAGCAGCATGGCGCCGATGAGTAAGAGGGCGTAGCGATTCAAGCTGGATACCGCGCGCATAGTTCAGTTACGATTGTGGGGACGCATTGTAGAAGCCCCGCGGACTCCGTGTATACCCCGTGCCCGTTGGATCGGCCACGTAAGAAGCGGGTAAGTTCAACGGCTTATCTTGAAATCAATGCAGGATGTCATGGGCGCGCGAATGTGACCTGACATGCTGTTCGTGCCGCCCCGGCACGGTTCAAGGAGACAAGGTCGGACACGGGAACGCCGCGCGCATCCCGCGTTCGAACCTCATAAACATGCGGCGCACGCAACCCATTCAGCGATGTGCGCGCCGCCGGATTTTGGAAACACCATCAGGAGAGGTTGTCGATGTCTGCGATCGAATCGGTTCTTCAGGAAAAACGTGTGTTCCCGCCGTCAGCCAAGGCAACTGCGGGCGCCGCAATCTCCGGCATGGACGCCTACAAGGCGCTTGTAGCGGAAGCGGAGCGTGATTACGAAGGCTTCTGGGCGCGCGTCGCGCGCGAGACGCTCGCCTGGCACAAGCCCTTCACGAAGGTGCTGGACGAATCGAAGGCGCCGTTCTACACGTGGTTCGAGGACGGCGAGCTCAATGCGTCGTACAACTGTCTCGACCGTCACGTCGAAGCGGGGCGTGGCAACGAGAACGCGATCATTTTCGAAGCCGACGACGGCACCGTCACCAACGTCACCTATGCGGAGCTGCTCGAGCGCGTCTGCCGCCTCGCCAATGCGCTCAAGAAGCGCGGCGTCAAGAAAGGCGACCGCGTGGTGATCTATCTGCCGATGTCGGTGGAAGGCGTGGTCGCGATGCAGGCGTGTGTGCGCATTGGAGCCACGCATTCGGTCGTGTTCGGCGGCTTCTCGTCGAAGTCCCTCAACGAACGTCTCGTCGATGTCGGGGCGGTCGCGCTCATCACCGCCGACGAGCAGATGCGCGGCGGCAAGGCCCTGCCGTTGAAGAGCATCGCCGACGAAGCGCTCGCCGCGGGCGGCTGCGAGAAAGTGAAGGACGTCATCGTGTATCGCCGCACGGGCGGCAAGGTCGCATGGACCGAAGGCCGCGACGTGTGGCTGCACGAGCTCGTCGAGAACGAACCGGCGAAGTGCGAGCCGGAGTGGGTGAGCGCGGAGCATCCGCTCTTCATCCTCTATACGTCGGGTTCGACGGGCAAGCCCAAGGGCGTGCAGCACAGCACGGCGGGCATCCTGCTGTGGGCCGCGCAGACGATGAAGTGGACCTTCGACGTGAAACCGGGCGATGTCTTCTGGTGCACGGCGGATATCGGCTGGATTACCGGGCACAGCTACATCGCCTATGGACCGCTCGCGATCGGCGCGACGCAGGTGATGTTCGAAGGCGTGCCGACATATCCGCACGCGGGCCGTTTCTGGGAGATGATCGCGCGCCACAAGGTCACGATCTTCTACACGGCGCCCACGGCCATCCGCTCGCTCATCAAGGCGTCGGAAGCGGACGAGAAGGTGCATCCGAAGAGTTTCGACCTGTCGACGCTGCGCATTCTCGGCACCGTGGGCGAGCCGATCAATCCGGAAGCGTGGATGTGGTATCACGAGAACGTCGGCAAGGGGCAATGCCCGATCGTCGATACATGGTGGCAGACCGAAACCGGCGGCCACATGATCACGCCGCTGCCGGGCGCGACGCCGCTCGTGCCGGGATCGTGCACGCTGCCGTTGCCGGGCATCATGGCGGCGATCGTCGATGAGACCGGCCAGGACGTGCCGAACGGGCAGGGCGGCATTCTGGTCGTGAAGCGCCCCTGGCCGTCCATGCTGCGCAACGTCTGGGGCGATCCGAAGCGCTATCAGACGAGCTACTTCCCCGAGGAACTCGGCGGGAAGCTGTATCTCGCCGGCGACGGCGCGGTGCGCGACAAGCAGACCGGCTACTTCACGATCATGGGCCGTATCGACGACGTGCTGAACGTCTCCGGTCACCGTCTCGGCACGATGGAAATCGAGTCGGCGCTGGTCGCCAATCCGATGGTCGCGGAAGCGGCGGTCGTCGGCCGGCCGGACGATACGACGGGTGAAGCCGTGGTCGCGTTCGTCGTGCTGAAGCGCACGCGTCCGGAGGGCGACGAAGCGAAGCAGATCGCGACCGAGTTGCGCAACTGGGTCGGCAAGGAAATCGGCCCGATTGCGAAGCCGAAGGACATCCGCTTCGGCGAGAACCTGCCGAAGACGCGCTCGGGCAAGATCATGCGTCGCCTCTTGCGCTCGCTCGCGAAGGGCGAGGAAATCACGCAGGACGTGTCGACGCTGGAAAACCCCGCCATCCTCGATCAGCTCGGCGAAGCGCGCTGATCTCGCGACGGCCGCTGCCCGATGCGGGCGCGGTCGATCCTTATTGCCGATGCCATGCGGTTTTGTTAAAAAGCCGCATGTCCGATTTCTCCCCGACGCCCGCCGCACCGCCGCCCGTATCGGCGGCGATGGCGCGCGCGCATCGACGCTACTGGCGTTTCAACGTCGCGCTGATTGCCGTGCTGATGACGATCGGCTTCGTCGTCTCCTTCGGCGTGCCGCTTTTCGCGCAGCGTTTCCAGCACGCGCGCGTTGCGGGCTTTCCGCTGCCGTTCTACTTCGGCGCGCAGGGCGCGATTCTCGTCTATGTCGCGCTGATCCTCGTCTATATCGTGCTGATGCAAGTCGCCGATGCGCGTTTGCTGCGCGCCGCCCGATCGGAACAGGGCGACGCGGCATGAAGCTCACGAACCGGCTCATCCTTTCCTACGCGCTCTATACGCTCGGCTTTTTGCTTTTCATCTTCCTGATGGAGCGCATCGAGCGCACGACGGGGCCGGGCATGTGGATCGGCTACGTGTTCCTGTTCGTGCCGATCGCGGTGTATGCGGTGATCGGACTCCTGTCGCGCACGTCCGATCTCGTCGAATACTATGTGGCCGGGCGGCGCGTGCCGTCCGCGTTCAATGGCATGGCGACCGCCGCGGACTGGCTCTCGGCCGCGTCGTTCATCGGTCTGGCGGGCTCGATCTACGCGAGCGGCTACGATGGCCTCGCCTATGTGATGGGCTGGACGGGCGGCTACTGCCTCGTCGCGTTCCTGCTCGCGCCCTACGTGCGCAAGCTCGCGCGCTACACGATCCCCGATTTTCTCGGCACGCGCTTCTCCAGCAATCTCGTGCGCGCGCTCGCGGCGGTCGCGGCGATTCTCTGTTCGTTCGTGTACCTGGTCGCGCAGATCCAGGGCATCGGATTGATCGCGTCGCGCTTCATCGGCATCGAGTTTTCGATCGGCATCTTCTGCGGCCTCGCGGGCATTCTCGTGTGCTCGTTTCTGGGCGGGATGCGCGCGGTGACATGGACGCAGGTCGCGCAATACATCATCCTCATCAGCGCGATGCTGATTCCGGTGTCGATGATCGCCCATCGCGAAGGGCTGGGCTGGTTTCCGCAATTCAACTATGGGCGCGTGATGGAGCGCGTCGAAGCGCTCGAGCGGGCCGTCGCCGTCTCACCCGAGGAAGCGCGCGTGCGTGCCGATTATCAGCGTCAGGCCGCGCGGATTCAGCAGCGCATCGACGCGTTGCCGCGGTCGTTCCACGACGAGCATGCGCGGCTCGTTGCCGAGATTGCCGAATTGCGGCGGCACAACAGCCCGCTGCGCGAGATCAACGAGCGTGAGCGCGAGCTCGCGGCGTTTCCGCGCGATCCCGCCGATGCGCAAGCCAAATGGTCGCGCGAACGCGACGCGCTGATCGATCGCCTCGCCGCGCCCGTGCCGATGACCGAGGCGTTCGCGCCCGGCTCTTCCGTCGACGAAAGTCCGCGCGTGCATCAGGTGAACTTCCTGTCGTTGCTCTTGTGCCTGTCGATCGGCACGGCGAGCCTGCCCCACATCCTGACGCGCTATAACACGACGACGTCGGTCTCGTCTGCGCGGCGTTCGGTCGGCTGGACACTGTTCTTCGTCGCGCTCTTTTATTTGACGGTGCCGGTGCTCGCCGTGCTGATCAAGCACGAGATATTGACGGGACTGGTCGGTCATCGCTTCGCGGATCTGCCGCAGTGGGTCACGCAGTGGCGGCGCGTGGAGCCGTATCTGATCCGTATCAGCGATGTGAACGGCGACGGCATCGTGCGCTGGGCCGGCATCCAGATGCAGCCGGACATGGTGGTGCTCGCGGCGCCCGAGATTGCCGGATTGCCGTATGTGATCTCCGGCCTGATCGCGGCGGGCGCGCTGGCGGCCGCGCTCTCGACGGCGGACGGCCTGCTGCTCACGATCGCCAACGCGCTGTCGCACGACGTTTACTACTGCATGGTCGATCGCCACGCAACCAGCCAGCGGCGCGTGACGATCTCCAAGATTCTGCTGCTGGGCGTGGCTTTGCTGGCTTCGTATGTGGCGTCGCTCAATGAGGGCAACATTTTGTTTCTCGTGGGCGCGGCGTTTTCTCTTGCGGCGTCGAGTCTCTTTCCGGCGCTCGTGCTCGGCGTGTTCTGGAAGCGGACGACGCAGCGCGGCGTCGTCGCGGGGATGATTGCGGGGCTCGTCGTGTGCGTGTACTACATCGTGTCGACGTATCCGTTCTTCGTGCAGCTGACGGGTTTCGCGGGGCCACGCTGGTTCGGCATCGAGCCGATCAGTTCGGGCGTATTCGGCGTGCCGGCGGGGTTCGCGGTGGCGATCGCGGTCAGTCTTCTGGACCGCAAGCCCGATGCGTACACGCGCGCGCTCGTCGATTACATTCGTCATCCATAGGGGCTGGCGCACGCGCGGGAAGTTGGTATAATCGCGGTCTTCCGGAGAGATGGATGAGTGGTTTAAGTCGCACGCCTGGAAAGCGTGTATAGGGTAAAACCTATCGGGGGTTCGAATCCCCCTCTCTCCGCCAGAATCTTAAGCCCTTGATCATCAAGGGCTTTTTTACGCGCATTGATTTCGATGTGCATAAGCCAGACGCGAACACAGACGCGACCCATCAGCACAGCAGCGTTCGCTTGGTTCCCACCTGCAACCCTGCCCACTTTCATCGTTTTCTTGGCTCGTCCCCGCATCTGCGAGCGCGCATTATCGACGACTCACTTGATAATTCGAAAATTCGGATAACTACGCAAGACGAACGGCGCGCGCGGTCATAGCAAGGCGGGCACGCTATTGACAAGGACTGGGGGAAAGAGAGAAAGGCCGAAAATCGATGTCGTAAGAGTAGTGGGCGCCGGTATGGCTGCGCCTCTAATAATGCTCGATGAACTCTCGCACATGGCAGGGCGCAGCGGCCCATGCAACCCACCTCTTACGACATTCAGAAGGATAGTCGATGCGGGGAAGAAAGGAATCGGATTAGTCGCGTTATGTGAGCGACGAACCTTTCAGCCGCGGTACGACTCAGCGGCGCGCCGGTTTCCGGGCGAACGCCGCAATCGGATCGTCGTCCGGTGTGTTCACTGCGGTCTGAACGGGTGCCTTGTGCGCCGTGTGCTTGATTTTCTGCGGTGCAACAGACTTTTGCGGGTTGCGGACGACTTCCGCGCTGGATACCCAGTGCTCGGTGTATCGCGCGCTGGCGGGTGCGGCGCTCGAAAAGAGCGCCACGGCGACCGGTATCAGGATAATGCTGGGTGTTCGCATGGCTGTGATGTTGGTTTGACGGTACGGCATCGCGAAACGGTGCAGGCGCGGCATGCCGTGTGCCCGGTGTAGAGGAAAAGCCCGTGCGGGGCACGGGCATCGGATCGATCCCGTTCGCGTCCCTGGCGACACGCGAGCGAGGTGAAAAAAGCTCAGTGCGAGGTCATGATCATCTGAGCGGTCTGGTTTTCGGCGTCGTAGTGCAAGGCGGCGTTCGCGGCCTGCGCCTCGTGAATCAGAACTTCGCGCGCGGCTTGGGCGCCTCGCTCATAATCCGATTTCGCCGCGTGTTCCTCGAGGGCGGCGATGAGCGGCAACTGCTCCTCCGCGACCGAACGCATCAGATTCAGAATGTCGCGGCGCATCGATTCGGGATACGAGCAGAGTTGTTCGAAACCGCCGGGCGCCGAAACGATATTCACGAGCGACATGAGCAGCCGGGCGCGGTTGGCGCAATGCTCGCTGATCTGCACCGATTGCGAAAGCGTGACGTAGCCGTTTGCGTCGACGGAAATCTGCAGTTCCTTCATCTTGTGAGTCTCTTGCAAAGAACAGAAGGGCTGCATTTAAGCGGCTTCAGCGGTAAAAAACGCTCGGACGAATCCTATTACCCCTGCGCGCGACGATCCTTTACCTTCGTATGCGATTGCTCACGCAAAGCGTCGCACGAGCGTACGCCAGAAAGCGCGCCAGCGGCCCGGCGCGACGACGCGCGACGCATCCATGTCGCGCTGCCAGGTCGCGTTTTCTCGATCGTCACGCGCCGACGTGACCAGTGTCCCGAAGTACATGGCGAAGCTCCTTTGCGGGTATCGATGACGGAAGGCGTCGCCCTGCGCGACAGCCATCCGCTCAGGATGCCGATGCATCGGCAGCCGCGAAACCCCGATGACGGCGGCCGCCGGATGGATGGGGCGCAGCCGCCGCGCGGAGATGGACGAAAGGACGGCGCGCGAGGCCGAACGAGGCAGCGAGCGCAGGCGCCTGAGCGCCGCGCGCGATTCGTCGCGGGCTGTCTTGTCGAGCCAGCGCACCGCTTCGTCGACGGCGTCCTTGTCTTGCAGCGCCGGCGCGACACGCCGCAACGCTGCCTCGCCCGCGGGCACGTCGTGGAGTCGCACAAGCACGGCCTGCGCCGCGAGCAGTTGCGCCATCGTTGCCTGCTCGAGCTTTTCGCGCCGGTGCTCGAGCGCGGGCATCGTCATAACATTGCGCGGCATCAAAGAAGCGGCGACGAAATTGCATTCGATCACGCAACGAAGTTCATTCCCACGTGGGTGAAGGTCGCGGTGGCGATCGCGCTCGGCCTCGGCACGATGGTCGGCTGGAAGCGCATCGTCGTAACCGTGGGCGAGAAGATCGGCAAGCAGCATTTGACGTACGGGCAGGGCGCGTCGGCTGAAATGGTGGCGATGCTAACGATTGGCGCGGCGGATGCCTGCGGCCTGCCGGTCTCGACGACGCACGTGCTGTCTTCGGGCGTCGCGGGGACGATGGCCGCCAACGGGTCGGGGCTGCAATGGAGCACTGTGCGCAGCCTCGTGCTCGCGTGGGTGTTGAGGCTCCCGGCCTCGATCGCGCTGGCGGCCGGCCTTTACTGGGCCTTCCGACATCTCTTCTGAGGCCTGGAAGTTCAGGCGTTCGCAGGGCGGCCGGTCTTGACCGTTTCGAGCGCTTTGATCGCTTCGATGAGACGCTTTTCGGGCGCGGCGTCGAGCATAGCCAGCGCGGCGCGCAGAAGTTCGCTCTTCTTCACGCGCACGCCGTTCTTCTGGCACTTCTCCTTGAGCGTGGCGATCTTCGCGTAGTCCGATTTAGGCATCGTGAAGCTGTCGCGCACGACCTTTTCCTTTTTCACGCGTCTGGGTTTTGCGTCGGACTTGGGCTGACTCTCGACGGTCTTCTTCGCTGCGGCGGCTTCGACCGAAGAGGTCTTCGCGGCCGGCTTTGCGGCGGGCGCTTTCGCGGGTGGTTTCTTCGTAGTCTTCGGCGTCGCGGCGGCCTTTGTATGCGTTTTCTTGCCTGTGTTTTTGTCCACTTTCCCGGGAGCCTCGGTCTTGTCAGCGGCGCGGTTCGGGGAAGGGAACGCCTTCCTGGTCGGTGCCTTGACTTGCGGTGTACTCATCCGTTTTCTCCTCATGTGTGGAGAAAACAGTATATACGGTTTTTAGGCGCGCATTCCCGGTCGCACGGGGGAACGCGGGTCGCCCGGACAGTGGACCGCGTCCCCGCAAAAGCGCCGGCGCGCGGCCGGCGTCGTGGACAAAAACATCTGCCGGGTTATTGCTTTATCGTCCCGGTCGATTGCGACCCCTGCGACTGATTCGGCGACATGCCTTGTTCGCGTTGCTGCATGAGCGTGCCGCTGCCCGATGTGCCGGACTGCACGCCGCCTTGCGACGCATCGCCCGTGCGCGGACTCGGCATCGGCTCGCTCTTGCCTGGCTGCATTTGCTGCTGGCGCTGCATCAACTGATCGCGTGACATTTCCTGCGAAAGCGCCGCAGTGCTGGCGAGCGCGAGAAGCGCGCCGGCGATCATCATGGGGGTTCTCATATCCGTCTCCTTTGAGGTCGGCGCCAGTCGCGCCGCTTGCATTCTTGTTAGCATCGAACGTGCCGCGCTGAAGTCGCATTAGGATTGTCCTTATTTATGTCTGAAACGACGATAAAGGCCGATAAACGGATAGCATATTCAACAGGCAATCAAGGGCGCGGTCTATTACAATTCGCGATCCAAACAATCTCGAACTCACTGAATCCGACTCAAAGGGCTGAACGCCACGGAGTATTTCATGTCGATCACATTGAACGATTTACTGGAATGGCGCGATCGTTTGCCCGAACCGTCGGGCGAAGAAGCGCAGATGGTGGGCGCGTTGATCACGCGCCGCGAGGCGGAGTTGCGTATCCGTATCGCGGATTTGATCGCGTCGGTCAGCCAGCGAGAAAACTGGAAACTGCAACGCTGCGCGGCAATTGCCCGGCGCGCGGAGCAGGCGCCGATTCACTATCTCGAATCGATTCACAAATTTTTTCAGGATCGCGACGAAGGAACGCATCGTTTCGAAACGCCCGCTGTTCTTTCCGACTTCTTCACGGAAAATCGACCGGAGCCGCAGGTGCCTCGTGCGCCCGTGCAGAAGTCTTTCGTGGCCACTGGCAGAGCCGGCACGCCCGCCCCGATCATCGACCTGCACGGCGTGATGGGCACGCTGGAATCCCGGGTCGCCAATACGCCGGGCATTGCGTGCGGCATACAGGGCATCAGGATCATGCGCATGGTCGCGCTGATGTCGAAAGCGCGCTCCGCCCAGATCGCAAAGTTGAGAATGAGCGGCACGCAGGCGTCTTATCGTCACTCGTGAAGTTCGGCCATTATTCGTCGCGTTCTGATTTCGTCGCTTTAGGTTTTATGGTGTATTACTTGTCGGACCCGCATACCGCATCGGCGTTTCATTGCACTTCGTTTGAAACGGCGGGGGTATTGCCTATACTTCATTCGACGGCTTACTGGATCGAAAACTAATGGCCGTCGTTCGTCATGCAGAATAATCGCGTTCTGCATTCAGGAAACTCGAATAACACATGTTGCGGTCCTGTTTTCCGCCAAGGTCACTGCATGACGGCGGGTCCTGAAAATGGATCTGCCAGGGAGCCATCGTGAAAAGTCTGCTGAGCAGAAGAGGGAGCTTGCTCGACAATGCGCCATCGTTTCTGGTGCGCCAGAAAGCGCACAATCCAATCCGCTTCCCCGCGCCTGAAATTCACGCGGAAGACGTGCCCAAGAACGAAGAGGTCCCGTTAGCCCCGTCTTCGACGCGCGTGACGCCGCTGCGGCCTGCCGCGGTTCCGCTTCAGCAATCCGGCAAGCAGGCGTTGCAAGCTGCGCAACTCGCCGAGGTCGAATGGCTCGTTCAGCAAGGCTCGCTTTCGACGTTTCGCACATTTCAGAGCTTTGGATATTCCGCGAGTCTGATGTTTTATCCGCGCGAGCTGATTTATTACGCCGTGCTGTATCACGAGGGCGCCGTCTGGCGGGTGCTCAAGGCCGGCGACATCGACGCGGCGGAGCCGGCGTTCCGGCATTTCGTCGAACAGGCAATGCGTCTTGCCGACGCCGAAATGCGGCGCGCGCATCTCGAGGCCCAGAACGAGCAGTTCTCGCGTCTCATTGCGGAGTCCGAGGCACAGATCGAACGCGTGCGTGTCGATCTGCATCGAGGCGGCGAGCAGGATCAGGAAGTCGCGCTCAAGCAGCAGGAAGTGCGCAAGGCGCTCGCGCAACTGGAAGGGCGACGCGTCGCCGCGCAGACGCAACTAAACAAACTACAGCGCCAACGTCATCAACTCGATGCGACCATCAACGAGAGCGTGCCGCATCTGCCGCCCATACGGTGACATTCCGTCAGATTCATCCGAAGAAAACGTTCCGATCTCGCGTAGAATCGCCCCTTCGTGCAGCTAGTCGATTCTTTCGGCATACTCCGCAACGAACTTCGCAATGTATGTGCTGAGCCCGCGTCCGGCGCGGGCGAGTTGCTTCATTTCCTCGACGCGCGTGCGACCGGGCACGCGATAGTCATACAAGTATGTCCCGCCGCTGACGAAGCGCACCTTGATGCCGTCGCGCAGGATGTCGAATGCTTCGACGCCCGAATTGCCGGCTAGATTTCGATAGGGTTGCATGGCGTCTTCAAGCCGAAACGTGCGCAAACGATTGCGCGTTCAAGGCTGGCCTAAAGTTTCATCGGCCGGGACCGTTAAGGGTGTCATGGATAAAGATCAATTCCCGTTCCTCGACTCGGACGACCCACACTTTCAGCACGCACGCGCGCTGAGCCTCTCGGTGGGTGCGATTCGACGTGCGCAGGGCAAGTGCAGTCCCAACGACTTCCCGGTCGGCTCGCTCGAATGGCACTTCGCCATCGAGGACTTCGCGGGCGACGTCCTGCGCGCGCTGATGGACGAGACCGAAAACATCGACATTCAAGTCGGAGAGCGTCCGCGCGATTGAACGCGCGCACGCCCTTTGCACCTTCCTGCCGCCATTGCGCGGCGATCCGCGTTTATAGCTTCACGCCGCCCGCTTCCGGCGCATCCACGCCGCCTGGCGGAATTGCGCCGCTCGGGCCGACGTCGCTCACGCGGTCGTTCGACCAGTACGGCTCGCGTCCGTAGTGCTGATGCACGGTGCTCGCCCAGACGCGGTCGGCCATCGACGGCCACGAATCCTTGTCGAAGCCCGGCGAGTTGCGCACCTGTTCGGCTGTTGCGTCGATCCGGAAGCAGCGGTTATCGGTATCGAGCGTGAGCGCGCTCCAGGGCACGGCCAGCAGCTTGTCGCCGATGCCGAGAAATCCGCCGCTCGACAGCACCGCATACGCCACGCGTCCGCTCGTCACATCGAGCATGATTTCCTTGAGCGAGCCGACGTCGTGGCCGTCGCTGCTCATCACTGAATTGCCGTCGAGCGTGCTCGCCGCCATGACGTCGGGTCCGGGGCCCGCGGCTGTCGCTGCGCCCTTGCCAACGATCTTCGCGCCTGCCGAAGACGGCTCGGTCGATTGAATCATGATCCGCTCCTTGACCGGTTGTGTAGACGCATTCCGATCAGCAACGGCCGTACCCATGACGCGTCGCGCGTGTCTGCTAAGCTCCGGGTTCGTTCAATCCTGCCGCTGCCCATGATTGCTTTCGAGGAACTGCTCGCCGTCGCGTACAAGAAGGAGCGCATGCAGAGCCGGCGGCTCGCCAGGGGCGCGGGAATATCCGAGCACGCGGCGCTCGTCAGGACACTGGAGAAAGCGGCGGACGGACAGTCCTTGCGCAATCTGATCGATGCGCGCCGCGCCGCGCAAACCCGACACGCGGATGCGCTGCGTTCGCGCGAAAGCCTTCGGGCCGAGCGCGCGGGCCAGGCGAAGCGGCGTAATGCCGAGGTCGACGCCGACGGATGGCGCGGCTGGTTCGACGGCTCTGCGCTGCCGAACCCGGGTCGGCTCGGGATCGGCGGCGTGCTCGTCGGGCCGCGGGGAGAAACCATTGAGATCAGCGTCGCCGCCGGCACGGGCGACAGCAGCGCGGCGGAATATCTCGCGCTGATCGCCGTGCTGGAGGCGGCAGCGCGCGCAGGCGCCACGGATGCGGTGATCTACGGCGACAGCCGTGTCGTGATCGACGACGCAAGCGCGCCGGACGGCGCGGGCATTCGGTCGCTTGCGCACCATGCGGGGCGCGTCCGCGAGCTTGTCGCGCGGATCGGCGATGTGCGGCTGCAGTGGATACCGCGCGCCCGCAACGTGCGCGCCGACGCGCTATCGCGCGGGGCGCTCGGTTCGTCGCGCGCGGCGGTCGAAGCGGCCTGATGGCGGTTCAAGTCCGCCATAAGAAAGTCATAAGCTGCGAAATTCAATAATCGCTTAAGTCAGTTCAGATCGCGGACATCCGCTGTCGGCGTATCGCCGAATGCATCGCTCAATAGATAGTCGGCGACCTTGCGCGCGGACTCCTCGGGCGTCGCGAGCTGGCCATCGCGCTTGAGTGCGTCGAAGCGTTCGCGCATCGGAAAGCGGTCGAGGCCCGTGCCGCGGATTTCGGCTTGCATGTCGGTGTCCACGACGCCCGGCGCGACGCTGCAGATGCGCAGCGCGCGATTGCCGTCGAGTGCGACCGCGCGCGCGTGATGATCGAGCGCCGCCTTAGTCGCGCAGTAGATGCTCCAGCCGGGATAGGCGTTGCGTGCCGCGCCGCTGGAAACATGGACGATGCGCGTATCCGTGGCCTGCGCGCTCGCCTGGACCACGGCCGCGGCAAGCATCAGCGGGGCGGCCACATTCACGCTGACCGCGCGCGCGACGGCGGCCGGCTCTTGATCCGCGAGACTGCCGACCGGCGCGAGCATCCCCGCGTTGTTGACGAGCAGCACGCGCGCCGCTCCGGAGACGAAGCCCGACAAAGTTTCACCCGACAGCCATTCGGTGAGTTTCGGCAGATCGGCCAGATCCAGTTCGATTTCGTGAAGCCGGCCGGGATGGCGCGCGGCGAGTTCGTCGTTGCGCTTTCGGGAAATCGCAAGCACGTCGGCGCCTTGCGCGAGCAAAGCTTCCGCGAGCGCGGCGCCGAGTCCGCGGGTGTGGCCGGTGAGGATGGCGCGAATCTGACTGGACATGGGCATGGGCGTGATGAGGTTGGCTGAAGTCGTCCGATTCTAGCGGCATGCGCCTGCACGTGCCGTCTACGCCCAATCGCGACGATCCGGCAACATGAAAACGCGTCGAGAACGGTCGAACGTTGGTTCCAGGACACAGCGGCGGGACGGGACTTTTTTCTGACTGACAAACCCTGTCGCAAAATTGACAATCCACTTGAAACGAAAACCGCTGGAGACTTTCATGCCGAACCGCCCCAAAGCGTCCCGAACTGCGTCGTCGATCGCCGAGGGCCGCCATGCCGCCGCGCCCGACATGCGCTCGCTCGCGTTTTCGGTCGCGGTATGCGCGATGCTCATCGGCTCGCCGGCGGCGGTCTGGGCACAGAGCTCGGTGCAGCTCTACGGCGAACTCGACGCCGGCGTCGCTTATACCAGCAACGTGGGCGGCCACTCGCAGTATCGTCTGACGAGCGGCACCATCGACGGCAGCTACTGGGGACTGCAAGGTTCCGAGGACCTGGGCGGCGGCGCGCGCGCAATCTTTCGGCTCGAGCGCGGCTTGTCGGTCGCGACGGGCGAAGGTCTCAACGACCATCCGATGTATGTCGGCATCGGCACGGATACGCTCGGAACGGTCACCTTCGGCAGCCAGTACGATTCGATTCACGATTATTTCCAGACCTTCACGCTCACCGGCAACACGGGCGGCACCGCGTTCGCCCACGTGCTCGATAACGACAACGCGAATAACTCGTTCCTTGCCTCGAACTCCGTCAAGTACACCAGCGCGAATTACGGCGGCTTCAGCTTCGGTGGCCTCTACGCGTTCTCCAACGAGGCGGGCGCGTTCTCGGACAACCGCGCGTACAGTGTCGGGGCGAACTACTCGATCGGATCGTTCAATGCGGGCGCGGCCTACTTGCACAACAACGGGCGCGGCAACACGACGATCGGCGCATACGATTCGCTTACGCTGCCCGGCTCCGGCAACACGGTCTTCAACGCGAACGTACAGCGGCAGAACACGTTCGGCATTGGCATGAGCTACGAGTTGGGCGAATTCACGCTGAGCGGCGCGTTTTCCCGCGCGATCAACTCCGGCGTGACCGATGCGGACACCGGCGACGCGATGCCGTCGCTCGCGCTCAACAACTACGAGATCAATGGCATCTACAAGCTGACGCCGGCCATCCAGTTGTCGGGAATGTACGTCTACACCAGCGGCGGCGGAGCGCACTGGCACGAGGGGGCGTTGCAGGTCGACTATCTGCTGTCCAAGCGCACGGACGTGTATCTCGAGTCGATCTATCAGCGCGCGTCGTCGGGCGCGCCGGCGATCATCAACACCAACGATCCGTCGAGCGGCCGCAATCAACTGATGCTGAGCACGGGCATCCGTCATCGTTTCTGAGACTTTTGAGGGCGTCGTGCGCGTGATAACTTAGCCGTCTGTTTTCCGCTGGTCAGCAGGTGCCCCATGTCGCTCCAGACCTTTTCGATCTTCCTGCCCGCATGCTTCGCTATCAACATGGCGTTCGGGCCGAACAACGTTCTGTCGCTGTCGAACGGCGCGCGCGATGGCGTGCGCGCTTCGGTGCTGGCGTCGTCGGGACGGATCGTCGCGTTCGCGATCATGATCGCCATCGCGGGACTGGGGCTCGGCGCGCTGCTGCTGGCGTCGCAGACCCTTTTCACCGCGATCAAGCTGGCCGGTGCGGCCTATCTCGTCTGGATCGGCGTGAAGCTGATGCGGTCGGGGCCGTCGCTCGTCGTCAAGGAAGAGGGTGTGGCGCGCGGCCCTGTGAGTCTCGCGCGGCTCACCAAGCAGGAGTTCTGGGTCGCTGCCGGAAATCCGAAAGCGATACTCGTGTTCACCGCATTCTTCCCGCAGTTCGTCGATCGCAGCGCGTACGCGACGAGCTTCGCGATCCTCGGCGCGACGTTCCTTCTGCTCGAACTGGTGGCGATCGTCATTTACGCCGCCCTGGGTGCGCGCCTGGGTTCGCTTTCGCGCGGCGCGCGTAGCTTCGTCTGGTTCAATCGCGTAAGCGGGGCGCTCATGATCTGTTTCGGTGTCATGCTCGCATTCGTACGCCGCCCTGCGACTTGATTCCCGTGTATCGAAATCGCATTAATCGCGCCGATTATTACGTTGACTCATGGAGAATGACGACGTAATAAGTCCTTAGCGCTATCCGCGAGTGACCCGAATCACAAATAACAACAAAATGCGTCGCTCGTGAATCGCAATACGCTTGCTTTTCGCTGAACCCAGCGACGCGCGTGAAGCGACCCTTCGGTGCGTTCGATATCTGCAACGATCGATTCTCGCCACACGCGAGAATCGCGTCAGGAAAATAGAAGTTCAATGAAAAGTTCAACCACTTGCATATGCGGCCAGGCCGCGTCGCGCGCGCAACTCTCGCACCTCCCCGATATGCTTCACCGCCACGTCTCTTGATTGCAAGCAGACATTCGTCTGCAATCTGCGATAATTTTGAGTTTTACTCGCGGATAATCGCACCCGCGATCGCCACATGCCCTGATCCGCGCGTCTCGTTCATTTGGTTATTTCTTGCGATCGGAAGCTTGGTTTGCGCCGATTCGCTTATTGTTGTCCGAAGGATTTTCTCCGATGCTTACTCACTCGTCCGGCACCTCGCAGACGCGCTCGTTCACGACTGTTTTTCTGATCGAAATGTGGGAGCGCTTCGGCTATTACGGCATGGCTGCGTTGCTCGTGCTGTTCATGGTCGACAAGATCGGGTTCGCCGATGACCACGCCAACCTGACCTGGGGCGCGTTCACCGCGCTCGTGTTTTCGGCGCCGTCGATCGGCGGCTGGATCGGCGACAAGGTGCTCGGCGCGCGCCGCACCATGACCGCCGGCGGGATCGTGCTCGCGCTCGGCTATCTGATGCTCGCGCTGCCCATCGACACGCTCGGTTTCATGTATGCGTCGCTCGGCGTGATCGTCGTCGGCAACGGGCTTTTCAAATCGAACGCGGCGAATCTCGTGCGCCGCATCTACGAGGGCGACGATGCGCGCATCGACAGCGCGTTCACGATCTACTACATGGCCGTGAACATCGGCTCGACCTTCTCGATGCTCGCGACGCCGTGGATCAAGGATCACTGGGGCTGGCACGCCGCGTTCGCCGTGTGCTGCGGCGGCATGGCGCTCGGCCTGCTCAATTTCGCGTTGATGCGTCGAACGCTCGCGCACATCGGCTCCGCGCCGGACGATCAGCCCATTTGCTGGAAGCACGCGTTCGCGGTGGCGGCGGGCGGCATCGCGCTCGCGGCATCGACCGTGTTCGTCCTGCAGCACAAGGCGGTGGCCGTCGCGTGCGTCTACGCGGCGGGCGTCGCGATTCTGGGCATCTTCGGCTACATGCTCACGAAGTGCGACCGCAGCGAGCGCGCCGGGCTCGTCGCCGCGCTGATCCTCACGCTCCAGGTCATTCTGTTTTTCGTCTTTTATCAGCAGATGTCGACGTCGCTCACGCTGTTCGCGCTCCGCAACGTCGATCCGTCGTTCGCGATCGGCGGCGTCGAGCTGTTCACATGGAGCGCCGCGCAGTTCCAGGCGCTCAACCCGATCTGGATCATGCTGCTGAGCCCGATCCTCGCGTTCGTCTACACGCGACAGGCGCGCCGCGGCCGCGATATTCCCGTGGCGGCGAAGTACGCACTGGGCTTCGTCGTCGTCGCGGTCGGTTTCTTCGTCTTCGGTCTGAGCGGACGTTACGCGATCGACGGGCGCGTGTCTTCGTGGTTCATGGTGGCGGGCTACGGTCTTTATTCGCTTGGCGAACTGCTCGTGTCGGGCCTCGGCCTCGCGATGATCGCGCGTTACGTGCCGGTCCGCATGAGCGGTTTCATGATGGGCGCGTATTTCGTCGCGACGGGCGTTTCGCAGTATCTCGGCAGCGTCGTGGCCAACTTTGCGCGCATGCCGTCGGGCAATCTCGAGCCGCTGCAATCGCTGCCGCTCTACACGCATCTGTTCGTCGGGCTCGGCTGGCTTGCGGCGGGCGGCGCGGCGGTCGCCGTGGCACTCCTGCCCGTGCTCGGCAGACTGTCGCGGGCGCATCAGCGTGCTGTGGAGGAGGCCGTGAACGCCGTAGCGAAAGAGCGTGCGCAGCCGGCGGCACGATTGAGTGCAAACAACGTTTGACTTCGATGAATGCTTCGGTCTATAATTTAATTCTTCAGACGCGGGGTGGAGCAGTCTGGCAGCTCGTCGGGCTCATAACCCGAAGGTCGTAGGTTCAAATCCTACCCCCGCAACCAAATCGTCAAGCAAAGAGCCCGGTTCATCCGGGCTCTTTGCTTTTCCGCGCTCGTTTTTTTCGTGCCTAGCACCGGCTAACCTATTCGCGCGAGCTCTCCAACAGAAAATTCATCCCCAAGCACGAAAAGCCTGCATGAGCTTTCACTCATGCAGGCTTTGTGCGATCTTGCCAACTTGTTTCGACTGGGGCGCAACCGAAAGTGCGCAAATCCGCGAGCTTTCACGCGACCTGCGCGCGAAACCGCGACCCGATCGATCTCAGGTTGCGATGCCGATCCTGTCAGGATGGACGAGGGCAGTATGCCCTGCGTCGATCAATAGAATTTCTTCGGCAGTTGCGCGCGACGAATCTGCTTGCGCAGGCGAGCGACAGCAGCAGCTTTCTTGCGCTTGCGCTCGGTCGTCGGCTTTTCATAGGCCATGCGGGACTTGAGCTCTTGAATCAGGCCCGTGCGTTCGACGGTACGGCGGAAACGACGCATGGCGACGTCGAAAGGCTCGTTCTCTTTCAACAGTACTTTAGTCATTGAAATCTCGGTTGATCTGGCCCTGCCAGAATTTAGGGCAAAACGCAATTGTACACTTTTTGAGAGTCGGCCTGCACGCACTTTGTACGAAGACATGCACGCGCGGACTCGGGAATCACATCGTAGGTCGTTGAATCGAGACGACAATCCCGGAATACCCGGGTTCAGAAGCCGCGCGAGCGCACAGGGCGCGAATCGGGTACGGCCTCGCGCGCGTCGGGCTGTTCGATCGTCACGTCCGATTGCGCGAGCGCCACGCACGGCAGAATCCATCCCTCGGCCTGTTCCTCCGACGTCAGTCCCGGCCATTCGACGCGATACGCGATGTCACCATCGACGAGCCGGCACATGCATGCGCGGCACGTGCCGTTGCGGCACGATCGCGGCAGCGACAGTCCCGCTTGCAGCGCTGCTTCGAGCAGCGTGACGCCGTCTCTCACCGCGACGAAGTGCCCGGCGGGCTCGATGACCATCGCGAAGGCGCGCGGCGCGTCGTCGGTCACGCTTTCACCTCGACACCCGCGCGGCCATGGGTGAGATCGCGCAGTTCGGCGGCCGCCGGTTCGCGCGCCGCCGCTGGCATGCGCACGACGAGGCGCACGGTCATGCCGTATTCGCTCTGCACGAGTTCCGCGTCGTGCTGCTCGATCCAACGCCGCACGCGCGCTTCGTCCGCGTAGTCGATGTCGATGCCGATCAACCCGCGCTCGATGCGCTCGATGCGTTCGGCCAGTTGCATCGCGCTGGCGATCGCGTCCGTATAGGCACGCACGAGCCCACCCGCGCCCAGCTTGATGCCGCCGTAATAGCGCACGACGGCGGCCAGCACGCCGTCGACTTCGTGATGCCGCAGCACTTCGAGAATCGGCCGGCCGGCGGTGCCGGAAGGCTCGCCGTCGTCGGACATGCCCGACTGACCGCCCGCGAGCAGCGCCCAGCAGACGTGCGTGGCGGCCGGGTGCTCGGCGCGCAGGCGCCCGAGTTCGCGCATGGCTTCATCGCGGTCCGCAACCGGCAGCGCGAGCGCGATGAAGCGGCTCTTGCGGATGTCGATTTCGGCGCTGACGGCAGAGGCGAGGGTGTACGTTGGCAAAGCAGAAAATGCGCAGAGGCAAAAGGCGAATCATAGCCGCTCAGCGCGACCGGTCATGCCGGGGCGTGCGGGGCCGCGTTCAGCGCGCGCTGCATGAGCACGGTGTCGACCCATCGTCCGTGCTTGAAGCCGACATCGCGCAGCACGCCGGCATGCTCGAAGCCGAGCTGCGCATGCAGCGCGATCGATCCCGCGTTGCCGCTGTTGCCGATCACCGCGATCATCTGCCGCCACGGGCCGCGCCCGCATCGTTCGATGAGCGCCGTGAGCAGCGCGCGCCCGATGCCGCAGCGGCCGAAACCCTCGGCAACATAGACCGAATCCTCGATCGTATGGCGGTAAGCCGAGCGCGGCCGGTAGGCCGACGCATACGCATAGCCCGCCAGTCGGCCATCGAGTTCCGCGACGAGATAGGGCAAACCCGCCGCCGCGATTGCCGCGTGACGCGCGCGCATCTCGTCGACGGAAGGAGCGATCTCCTCGAAGGTCGCGAGCGCGTGCTCGACGTAGTGCGAATAGATGCGCGCGATGGCGTCGAAGTCCCCGGGCGCGGCGTCGCGCACGAGCGGACGGGGGCGGTCGTGTGAGTCCATAGTTATCGTTCGATGCAAGGAAAACGCCGTTTCTGGTCATGCCATTTTCGCACGGCGCGCAGTCGGCAAAAAAAGGGCCTGCGGGCCGTGCGGAAGCCCACCAAAAGGTTGAGTTTTCGGGCAAAGAATTCGTTGAACCGGGCGATGCCCGGCCCCTACACTAGGTCGTTTGTCCGAGACTCTCGCATGAGCGGCGCAAGACGAGCCGACGCAGTCGAGCAGGAAACGAAAAACGCGGCGCGCGACATGGCTCGCGCCGCGGTCCATCACACGCAATGAACAACATTCAACGTGGTGCCTTGGCGGCGCTTCTGATCGTCATCGTGGTAATCGCGGCGCTGGCGCCGGCGGGGATCGGCTTTTTGTTCGCGCAGCGCAGCCAGCGGCATGACGAGGCCGAGCGCCTGAACATGGTCGCCGAGGCCGCGCTCTATCGCGCCGAGGAGCTCACGCGGCGTCTTTCCGGTGCGCTCGGGGAGATCGGCAAGGTGGCGGCGACGCCATGCTCGCCGCCGTATCTGAAAGAACTGCGGCGTATCGCGCTCACGCATGAGCAAGTGCGCGATGCGGGCGCATACGATCACGCTGGCCGCTGGCAGTGCTCGTCGCTGCTCGGCGCGGTGTCGGCGGGCGTGCTCGACGGTCTCACGTTGCCGCCGCCGGACTGGCGCTCGCGCGACGGCGTGATGGCGTGGTATGGCCTGTCGCGCCTGCCGGGCGGCAAGTCTTCGCTCGTGATGGGCCGAAACGGTTTTTACATCGCCGCCGATCCATCGCTTTACATCGACGCGCTCGATGCGAACGACGACGTCGCGAGCGGCGTCGCCGTCATCAACACGGACGTGAGCCGCGTGATCGCGACCACGCCCGCCACCGATGCCAACGCCATCCTCGCCGCGTATCGCACCGCGCCGCCCGTGCGCGACTGCGCGCCGTACGTCGTGCGCCGCTCCGTGTCGATGCCGCTCGCGGTCGTCGTGAGCGCGCCGCATCAGACGCTGCATCAGCGCCTGCGCACGCTGCCCTGGGGCTGGCTGCTCGGCGGCGTCGTGGCGGGGCTCCTGTTCGCGAGCTGGGCGGCGTTCTTCGTCGTGCGCCGGCTTTCGCCGCGCGGCCAGCTGAGCGACGCGGTGCGGCGGCACCAGTTCATCGTCGCGTATCAGCCGATCGTCGATCTCGCCACGCGACGCTGCGTCGGCGCCGAAGCGCTCGTGCGCTGGAAATATCACGATCGCATCGTGCGGCCCGATCAATTCATCCCGCTCGCGGAGCATCGCGGGCTGATCCAGGCAATCACGGATCAGGTGCTCGACACGATCCTGCTGGAACTCGGCGACTTCCTCAGGCGCTATCCGGAGTATTACGTGTCGGTGAACCTCTCCGCGCAGGATCTCACGACGCGTCGCTTTCTCGACGTGCTCGGCCCGGCGATCGCGCGGCAAGGCGTGCGGCCGGCGCAGATCCGCATCGAGGCGACCGAGCGCAGCTTTCTCGACGCCGATGCCGCCAAGGAAGTCATCAGCGCGTTCCGGGAAGCAGGCCACGCCGTCTATCTCGACGATTTCGGCACCGGCTATTCGAGCCTCTCGCACTTGCAGAACTTCCGCATCGACGGCCTGAAGATCGACAAGTCCTTCGTCGATACCGTCGGGCAGGACGCGGCGTCGAGCAGCGTCGCCTCGCACATCATCGACATGGCCGTGACGCTCGATGTGCAGGTGATCGCCGAAGGCATCGAGCGCGAGGAGCAGGCCGCGTATCTGCAGGCGCGCGGCGCGCAGTACGGACAGGGCTGGTTCTTCTCCGCGCCGCTTTCGGCGGCGGAATTCATCCGGTATGCGGGCAGGACGCGCGGCGCTTGATCGATACCGAAACGTCCTCACTTAAGTCGTTTCCAGACGAGGCACGATCATGAACGACCAGACAGCCACCGCTTTCCTGCGCGACGTGCGCCATCCGCTGCTTGCGCTTCATCGCAGCGTTCTTGCGCATCTGCGCGCGCGCCACGAGGCCGAGTTCGGGCCGGTGTCGCCGGGCGAATTCCTGCAGATCGTGATCAACGGTTCGGCGTATCGCTGGCTTACGCCGCTTTCGACATTGATCGCCGCCATCGACGACGTGCTCGACGACGACGAAGCCACCGCCGACGCGCACATCGCACATGCGAAGGCGGTTGCCGACATGTTCAGCGCCGGGACGCGCGATCCTGTTTTCGCGGAGCAGTTCCTGCCCTTGCTGCAGGATAGCCCGGAGGTCGCCGTGGCGAACGGGCAGGTCGCGCAGCACGTGCGGAGCGTCGCGCGCGCGTAGAGCGCCTGCGCGCGGTCTATCGAAAATGCGACCTGAAAAATGCAAATTTCGTCGGCCGCGCATGTGCGGGTTTTCCTGTCTGTCGCACGCGGACAGCATTGCGCGGCGGGCAGATGACGGCGCCGCCGCGCGCTTCGTTCTCATGCTGCGTCGCAGCAAACATGGTCCAACGTCATTGAGCGATTGATTTTCGCTTGCGAGTATCGCCGCCAATCGCCGGAGCGCGCCTTTGCATCGCGCGCTCCGTTTCTTTCCGGTCAACACGAAAAGACGTTGGAGGCGACTCTTGAACCTGTACGGCTTTGCTCCGCTCCTCTGGGCGGGCGCCAAAGAGACGCTCGCGCTCGCGGTGCTGTCTCTCGCGGTATCGGTGCTGCTCGGCCTGGCTGGCGCATCCGCGAAACTTTCGCGTCACGCTCCGTGGCGCGCCATCGCGACCGCGTACACGACGCTCATCCGCTCGGTGCCCGATCTCGTATTGATGCTGCTGCTTTTCTACAGCATCCAGATCGCGGTGAACAATCTGACCGATGCGTTCGGCTGGGATCAGTTCGATATCGACCCGTTCACGGCCGGCGTGCTCACGCTCGGCTTCATTTACGGCGCGTACTTCACCGAAACGTTTCGCGGCGCGTTTCTCGCCGTGCCGCGCGGTCAACTGGAAGCGGGCAGCGCATACGGCATGAGCGGCATGCGCGTGTTCGCCCGCATCCTCTTTCCGCAGATGATGCGTTTCGCGTTGCCCGGCATCGGCAATAACTGGCAAGTGCTCGTGAAGGCGACGGCGCTCGTGTCGATCATCGGCCTCGCCGATGTCGTGAAAGCCGCGCAGGACGCGGGCAAGAGCACGTTCAACATGTTCTTCTTCATTCTGATCGCGGCGTTGATCTATCTCGCGATCACGAGCGCGTCGAATCTCGTGCTGATGGCGCTCGAGCGCCGCTATTCGATCGGCGTGCGCCATGCCGAACTCTGATCTCTGCTAGCGAGCGACAAGCCATGATCCAGATCTTCGCCGAATACTGGCGCCCGTTCCTGTACTCCGACGGCATGCGCGCGTCGGGCCTCGTCGTCACGTTATGGCTGCTCGCGACGTCGATCGCGCTCGGCTTCTGCGCGGCGGTGCCGCTCGCCTGCGCGCGGGTGTCGCGCAACCGCTGGCTCTCGACACCCGTGCGCATCTACACCTACGTGTTCCGCGGCACGCCGCTCTACGTGCAACTGCTGCTGCTCTACACGGGCATGTACAGCCTGGAATTCGTGCGCACGCAATCCTTGCTCGAAGCGTTCTTTCGCAGCGGCTTCAACTGCGCGATTCTCGCGTTCGCGCTGAACACCTGCGCCTACACGACCGAAATCTTCGCCGGCGCGATCCGCGCAATTCCGCACGGCGAAGTCGAAGCCGCGCGCGCCTACGGCATGAGCACGTTCACGATGTATCGACGCGTGATCCTGCCGTCGGCGTTGCGCCGCGCCTTGCCTTTGTACAGCAACGAAGTGATTCTGATGCTGCACGCGACCACCGTCGCGTTCACGGCGACCGTGCCGGACATCCTGAAGGTCGCGCGCGATGCGAATTCGGCCACCTATCAATCGTTCGAATCGTTCGGCATCGCGGCGCTCCTCTACGTGGCGATCTCGTTCGCGCTCGTCGCGGCATTCCGGCGCGCGGAGCGGCACTGGCTCGCGTACCTGCGGCCGGCGGGCCCGGCGCATGGGGCGCGGCGTGCCTGAGCGGTAGAATTCGAAACCATGCATCAGTCCCTGTCATCACCCGAGGAGAAAGCGTTGGAGCCAACCGCCAAAGACGTCGCGACCAAGCTCGTCGCCGAGGACATTCACAAGCGCTACGGCGACAACGAAGTGTTGAAGGGCGTCTCGCTCGCCGCTCGCGCCGGCGATGTCATCAGCATCATCGGCGCGAGCGGCTCGGGCAAGAGCACGTTTTTGCGCTGCATCAACTTTCTCGAGCGGCCGAACGCGGGGCAAATCATCGTCGATGGGGAAACCGTGCGCACGAAGGCCGACCGCGCCGGCAATCTCGAAGTCGCGGATCACAAGCAGTTGCAGCGCGTGCGCACCAAGCTCGCGATGGTGTTTCAGCATTTCAATCTCTGGTCGCACATGACGGCCATCGAGAACGTGATGGAAGCGCCGATCCACGTGCTCGGCGTGTCGAAGAAGGAAGCGGAGGATCGTGCGCGCACGTATCTGGAGAAAGTGGGCCTGCCGCCGCGCGTCGAGAAGCAGTATCCGTCGCACTTGTCGGGCGGGCAGCAGCAGCGCGTCGCGATTGCGCGCGCGCTCGCGATGCATCCCGATGTCATGCTCTTCGACGAACCCACGTCCGCGCTCGATCCCGAACTCGTCGGCGAAGTGCTGAAGGTGATGCAGAAGCTCGCCGAGGAAGGCCGCACGATGATCGTCGTCACGCACGAGATGGGCTTTGCGCGCAACGTGTCGAACCACGTGATGTTCCTGCATCAGGGGCGCACGGAAGAAGAGGGCGCGCCTGCGGAAGTGCTGAGCGTCCCAAAGAGCGAGCGTCTTCGGCAGTTCCTGTCGGGCAGCCTGAAATAACGTGGCAGGCGCGCCGCTGCAGGTTGCGATCGTCGCGCTCCCGCCGATGTCGATGAGCGGCATCGGCACGATCATCGACTGTCTCTCTCTCGCCAACGAGATCGACGGCCATCGTCTCTACGAATGGCGCATCTGTTCCTGGGACGGCCGGCCCGTGCCGCTTTCGGGCGGTGCGCAACTCCCGGCCGATTGCGCATTCAACGACGCGGTGCGTTGCGACTGGCTCATCGTCGTGTCGGAGCGCTATCAGCAGTTCGCCGACTACCGCCTCTTTCTCGCGAGCCTCGCGCGCGTCGCGCCGCGCACGCCGCTCGTCACCGGCATTCATCACGGCGTATGGTGGCTCGCGATGGCCGGCCAGCTCGCGCAATACCGCGTCGCGGTGAACTGGGAAACGTATCAGCAATTCACCGAGCAGTTCGAGCGCGCGATCGTCAGTCAGCAGATTTTCGAAATCGACCGCGACCGCGCCACATGTTCCGGCGGCCAGGCGAGCATCGACTTCATGCTCGCGATGATTGCGCGCGATCACGGCCCGGATCTCGCGGAGCGCATCGCGGATTCGCTCGGCATCGGCACCTTGCGCGCGGGCACGGAGCGTCAGCGCATCCCGTTCGTCACCGCGCCGGGCGAGCGTCACCCGCGCCTGAACGATGCGCTGCAACTGATGGAAGCGAACATCGAAGATCCGCTCGCCACCGATGAAATCGCGAGTCTCGTCGGCATTTCGCGGCGGCAGCTCGAGCGGCTCTTTCGCCAGTACCTCGGCGCAATGCCCTCGAAGTACTACCTCAACCTGCGCCTCACGAAAGCGCGCACGCAGTTGCAGCGCACGAGCAAATCCGTGGTGCAGATCAGCCTCGCGTGCGGCTTTTCCTCGGCGGCGCATTTCTCCAATGCGTACCGCGACCGCTTCGGCGTGACGCCGCGCGAGGAGCGCCGCAACTGGATCGAAAAGCAGCGCGGCGGCGCCATCGACGAGCCGCGCGGCGGCGCGCTGATCGAGCCGCCCGAACCCGCCTGAAGGCTGCGAAAAAACCCCATCGAAGCATGTCGCGAACGCGCAAGACGGAACGCGCGCGATTGCCTAATATCGAAGCTGATTGCCAAGAACCGGTGCTGACACCGATGCACGAACCTGACGAGGAGTGGCTCATGACCGACATCACAGTGAATCGCGGTACATTCGACGAAGTAATGGTCCCGGTATTCGCACCGGCCAATTTCGTGCCCGACCGGGGCCGCGGCTCGCGCGTATGGGACACCGAAGGCCGCGATTATGTCGATTTCGCCGGCGGCATCGCGGTAACGGCGCTGGGCCACGGTCATCCCGAATTACTGAAAGTGCTGCACGAGCAGGGCGAAAAGCTCTGGCATATCGGCAACGGCTACACCAATGCGCCGGTGTTGCGCCTCGCGAAACGCCTGACCGATCTGACCTTCGCCGATCGCGCGTTCTTCGCGAACTCGGGCGCGGAAGCGAACGAAGCGGCGCTCAAGCTCGCGCGCCGCTATGCGATCGACAATCACGGCGAGGACAAGATCGAGATCATCTCGTTTACGCAGTCGTTCCACGGCCGCACGTTTTTCACGGTGAGCGTCGGCGGCCAGCCGAAGTACGCCGAAGGCTTCGGCCCGCAGCCGCAGGGTATCCGTCATCTGCCGTACAACGATCTGCCAAAGGCGCTCGAAGCCATCGGCCCGAAGACGTGCGCGGTCATCGTCGAACCGGTGCAGGGCGAAGGCGGCGTGCTGCCCGCCGATCCCGCGTTCCTGAAGGGCCTGCGCGAAGCGTGCGACAAGCACGGTGCGCTGCTCATTTTCGATGAAGTGCAGACGGGCGTCGGCCGCACGGGCACGTTCTACGCGTACATGCAGTACGGCGTGACGCCCGACATCCTCACGAGCGCGAAGGCGCTGGGCAACGGCTTCCCCATCGGCGTGATGCTCACGACCAGCGAGATCGCCGCGCATTTCAAGGTCGGCGTCCACGGCACGACGTATGGCGGCAATCCGCTCGGCGCGTCGATCGCGGAGAAGGTCGTCGAGCTCATCAGCGATCCGAAGCTGCTCGAAGGCGTGAACGAGCGCAGCCGCGCGATCAAAACGCATCTGGAGCGTCTCAACGAGCGCTTCGGCATGTTCAAGGAGATTCGCGGACGCGGTCTCCTGATCGGCGCGGAGCTGAACGACGCATACAAGGACCGCGCGAAGGACGTGCTCAATGCGGCGGCGGCGAACGGCGTCATCATGCTGATCGCCGGGCCGAACGTGCTGCGCTTCGCGCCGTCGCTCATCATGCCGATGGCCGATCTCGACGAGGGCTTCGCGCGCATCGGCAAGGCGATCGAGCAGGTCGTCGGCACCGCGGCCGTCAAGTGATCAACAGGACCCGATGATGCTATTCGTTCGTCCCGCAAGACTCTCCGATCTCGACGAGCTCGAACGGATGGCGCGCGCAGCGCTTCCCGTGCTGCACTCGCTGCCGCGCGACCGGCGCGCGCTCGAAACGCGCGTCGCGTTGTCGGAAGACTCGTTTCGCGCCGAAGTCGAATTCCCCGGCGAGGAGTTCTATCTCTTCGTGCTCGAAGATGCGCAAACGGGCCGGCTGCTCGGCACGTCGAGCATCGTCGCGTCGGCGGGGTATTCCGAGCCGTTCTACGCGTTTCGCAACGACGCGCTGATTCACGCGTCGCGCGAGCTCAAGGTGAACCGCAAGATCCACGCGCTCACGATGTCGCACGAACTGACGGGCAAGAGCCGTCTGACGGGTTTCTACATCGATCCGTCGCTGCGCAACGAAGCGAACGAAGCGGCGGCACATCTGCTGTCGCGCGCACGCATGATCTACATCGCGGCGAACCGCAAGCGCTTCTCGAGCGAAGTCTTTTCGCTGATGCTCGGCGTCACCGACGACACCGGCGCCTCGCCATTCTGGGATGCGGTGGGCCGCAAGTTCTTCGGTCGCGACTTCGAGCAGGTGGAAGCGGAATCGGGCGGACGCAGCCGCACGTTCATCGCGGAAGTGATGCCGAGCTATCCGCTCTATGTGCCTTTGCTGCCAGGCGAAGCGCAGCGCGTGCTCGGCGAGCCGAACGAAGGCACGCTGCTCGCTTACGACATCCATCTCGAAGAAGGCTTCGAGCCGGATCGTTTCGTCGATATCTTCGATGCGGGCCCGGTGCTCACCATCGCCGTCGGCAAGAGCGCATCGGCGAGTTCGAGCGAGCTGCGCACGGTGCGCGAGGGCGCATCCGAAAGCGGCGCGCCGTATATCGTCGCCGCAGGCGGGGCGCATGAGTTCCGCTGCATCGTCGCCGGACTGGCGGGAACGCGCGCCGACGGCGCCGCATTGACCGCCGCCGCGCGCGCCGCGCTCGGCGTGGAGGACAAGGACACGGTGCGTTGCGTGCCGTTGCATCAGGCATCGGGAGAATTGCAATGATCGTCGTGCGTTGCACGCAGCCGGGCGATGTCGATGCGCTCGTCGCGCTCGCCCAGGAAACGGGTCCCGGACTCACCACGTTCAAGCCGGATCGCGGCGCGCTCGCGGCACGCGTCGAACGTGCGCGCCGCACGCTCGCCGGCGAGGCGCAGGCCTTCGAAGCGGGCTACTTCTTCGTGATGGAAGACACCGCGACGGGCGATGTCGCCGGTGTGTGCGGCATCGAAACGGAAGTCGGGCTGGAGCAGCCGTTCTACAACTATCGCGTGTCGACGGTCGTGCATGCGAGCAAGGACATGGGCGTATGGACGCGCATGTCGCTGCTCAACATCTCGCACGATCTGACGGGTTATGCGGAAGTGTGCTCGCTGTTCCTGAGCCCGCGTTATCGGACGGCGGGTGTGGGCGGCTTGCTGTCGCGCTCGCGCTTCATGTTCATCGCGCAGTTCACGGATCGCTTTCCGCAGCGCCTGTGCGCGGAACTGCGCGGACACTTCGACGAGAACGGCGAGTCGCCGTTCTGGGACGCGGTCGGCTCGCACTTCTATCAGATCGATTTCAACGAAGCGGATTACCTGAGCTCGCACGGCAAGAAGTCTTTCGTCGCCGAGTTGATGCCGCGCTACCCGGTGTATCTCGACTTGCTGCCGGATGCGGCGCAACGCGCGGTCGGCGTCACGCACAAGGACACGGCGCCCGCGCGCAAGATGCTCGAAGCGGAAGGGCTGCGTTACGAGAACCACGTCGATATCTTCGATGCGGGCCCGGTGCTCGAATGCCATACGACAGACTTGCGCACCGTGCGTGAGAGCGTGGTCGCCCGCGTGCGCATCGGCGATCGCACGCAGACGGACAGCGACGCGAAGAGCCTCGTATCGAACACGCTGCTCGAAGACTTCCGCTGCGGCGCGACGACGGGCGCGGTCGAGAACGGCGCGTTTGTGCTGACGGCGGAAGAAGCCGCCGCATTGCGCGTGAAGGAAGGCGACAACGTGCGCGTGCTGACGTCTTATCCGCGCGCGAAGTGAACGAGAGAGAACATGGATATTTCTAACCAGTTGTATATCGGCGGTGATTGGCAGGACGGCAAGGGCGCCGCGTTTGCATCGCGCAATCCGGGCTCCGACGAGATCGTATGGCAAGGCCGGGGCGCATCGGCGCAAGACGTGGATCGCGCGGTGTCGTCGGCGCGGCGCGCGTTCGCTTCCTGGTCCGCGCTGTCGTTCGATGAGCGTGTCGCGATCGCCAAACGCTTCGCGGCCCTGCTCAACGAAAACAAGGACGCGCTCGCGAGCGCGATCGGCCGCGAGACCGGCAAGCCGCTGTGGGAAGCGCGCACGGAAGTCGCATCGATGGCCGCCAAAGTCGATATTTCCGTGCAGGCGTATCACGAGCGAACCGGCGAAAAGCGGGCGCCGATGGCCGATGGCGTCGCGGTGCTACGGCATCGTCCGCATGGTGTCGTCGCCGTGTTCGGGCCATACAACTTTCCGGGCCACTTGCCGAACGGGCATATCGTGCCTGCGCTGGTCGCCGGCAATACGGTCGTGTTCAAGCCATCGGAACTCGCGCCCGGCGTGGCGGCTGCGACGCTCGCGCTGTGGATTCAGGCCGGACTGCCGGCTGGCGTGCTCAATCTCGTGCAGGGCGAGAAGGATACGGGCGTCGCGCTCGCGAATCACCGGCAGATCGACGGGCTGTTCTTCACCGGCAGCTCCGACACGGGCACGCTGCTGCACAAGCAGTTCGGCGGGCGTCCCGAAATCGTGCTTGCGCTGGAGATGGGCGGCAACAATCCGCTCGTCGTCGCGAACGTCGAGGACGTCGATGCAGCCGTACATCACACGATCCAGTCGGCGTTTCTGTCGGCGGGGCAGCGCTGCACGTGCGCGCGCCGTCTCTTCGTTCCCGACGATGCCTTCGGCGAGCGCTTCATGCAGCGCTTCACCGAGGTGAGCGCCAACATCCGTGTCGGCAAGTTCGACGACGAACCGCAGCCGTACATGGGCGCCGTGATTTCGGCGCGTGCGGCGGCGCGCCTCGTCGATGCGCAGGCGCGCCTCATCGAAGCGGGCGCGAAGCCGGTGCTGGAAATGGTGCAGCGCGCGGCGAATCTCGGCTTCGTGTCGCCCGCGATCCTCGACGTGACGAACGCCCGCGACGTGCCCGACGAAGAGCACTTCGGCCCGATGGTGCAGGTGACGCGCTACCAGACCTTCGACGAAGCGATCGAGCGCGCGAACGATACCGCGTACGGCCTTTCCGCAGGCCTGCTCGCCGACGACGAAGCCGCATGGAAGCACTTCCAGCGCACGATCCGCGCGGGCATCGTCAACTGGAACCGGCCGACCAATGGCGCATCGTCGGCGGCGCCGTTCGGCGGCATCGGACGCTCGGGCAATCAGCGGCCGAGCGCGTATTACGCGGCGGACTACTGCTCCTATCCGATGGCATCGGTGGAAAGCGCGCAATTGCAGATGCCCGCGAGCGTGTCGCCGGGACTCACGTTTTAAGTACGGGAAATGACCATGCAGGCATCGAAAGCATACGAGGCGAACTTCGACGGGCTGGTCGGCCCGACGCACAACTACGCGGGACTTTCGTTCGGCAACGTCGCGTCGCGCAGCAATGAGAAGTCGGTGGCGAACCCGAAGGCCGCCGCGAAGCAGGGCTTGCGCAAGATGAAGCGGCTCGCGGATCTCGGTTTCCAGCAGGGCGTGCTGCCGCCGCTGGAACGCCCGTCGATCAGGCTGTTGCGCGATGTCGGCTTTTCCGGCGACGACGCGAGCGTGATCGCCCGCGCCGCGCGTGAAGCGCCCGAACTGCTCGCCGCGGCAAGCTCGGCATCGGCGATGTGGACCGCGAACGCTGCGACCGTGAGCCCGTCGGCGGACACGGAAGACGGCCGCGTGCATTTCACGCCCGCGAATCTCGCGGCCAAGCTACATCGCGCGATCGAGCATGGCGAAACACGCCGCTCGCTCGGCGCGATCTTCGCCGATGAGTCCCGCTTTCGCATCCATCACGCGCTGCCCGGCACGCCCGCACTCGGCGACGAAGGCGCGGCGAACCATACGCGCTTCGCTCGCGAGTACGGCGACAAGGGCGTCGAGTTTTTCGTGTATGGCAAGAGCGAGTACGGACAGGGTCCGCAGCCGCAGCGCTATCCCGCGCGTCAGACGCTCGAAGCGAGCCGCGCGGTCGCGCGCCTGCATGGCCTGTCCAATAGTGCAACCGTGTTTGCGCAGCAATCGCCCGGCGTGATCGACGCGGGCGTGTTCCATAACGACGTGATCGCGGTCGGCAATCGCACGACGCTCTTTTGCCATGAGCGCGCGTTCGTCGATCAGCACAAGGTCTACGACGAACTGCGCGCGAAGCTCGAGGCGCTCGGCACGCCGTTTACCGCGCTCGAAGTGCCGGAAAGCGAAGTGAGCGTGGAGGACGCGGTCTCGTCGTATCTCTTCAACAGCCAGTTGCTGTCTGGCGCGGATGGCAGGCAGTTGCTCGTCGTGCCGCAGGAATGCCGCGAGAACGCGCGCGTGGCGGCTTATCTCGATTCGCTCGCGTCGCGCGTAACGCCCATCGACGAAGTGCTCGTCTTCGATTTGCGCGAAAGCATGAAGAACGGCGGCGGCCCGGCCTGCCTGCGTCTGCGTGTCGTGCTCAACGATGCCGAGCGCGCCGCGGTCAATGCGCGTGTATGGATGAACGACGCGCTCTTCACACAGCTCGATGCGTGGATCGACAGACACTATCGCGACCGTCTCGCGCCCGCCGATCTCGCCGATCCGACGCTGCTCGCCGAATCGCGCGCGGCACTCGACGAACTGACGACCATTCTCGGACTCGGTGCCGTCTATGACTTCCAGCGCTGATTCACCCTTGCTCGAAGACTTCCTTGCTTTCACGCTCGAAGGCAGGCGTCCCGCGGCGAACGTGGGAACCGCGCCTTCGGGCGTGCGCTGGACGTGGCAGGGCGAAGGGGTGTTATCGCTCGAACCCGGCCAGGAACCGACGCACAGCGTGCTCGTATCGGCGGGCATTCATGGCGATGAAACCGCGCCGATCGAGATGCTGTCTTCGCTCGTCGCGGATATCGCGCGTGGCCGGGCGCCGCTCGCCGCGCGCGTGCTGGTCGTGCTCGGTAACATCGGCGCGATGCGCGCGGGCGACCGGTATCTCGACGACGACCTCAATCGCCTGTTCAGCGGCCGTCATGCGCGTTTCGAAACGAGCCGCGAAGCGCCGCGCGCCGGCGAACTCGAACGCGCCGCACTGAACTTCTTCGATGCGACCGCGCATCCGAAGTGGCACATCGACATGCATACCGCGATCCGCGCATCGGTGTTCGAACAGTTCGCGTTGTTGCCGCACACGGGCGCGCCGCTCGCGCGCGCGATGTTCGACTGGCTGCGCGATGCGCGTCTGCAGGCCGTGCTTCTGCATCGCGAGAAGGGCAACACCTTCACGCATTTCACGGCCGAGCAGGCAGGCGCGCTCGCGTGCACGCTGGAGCTGGGCAAAGTGCGGCCGTTCGGCCAGAACGAGCTTGCGCGCTTCGCGGCATCGGATGCGGCGTTGCGTCGCCTGATCGCGGGCGAGGGGCCAACGGAGGATGCGCCGTTGCGCGTGTTTACGGTCGTCGCGCAGATCGACAAGCAGAGCGACCACTTCGTGCTGAATGTCGCGAGCGATGTGCCGAACTTCACCGCGTTCCCCGCAGGCACCGAGCTCGCGCACGATGGCGACTATCGCTATCGCGTGTCGCACGATGAAGAGCGCATCGTGTTTCCGAATCCGAAGGTGAAGCCCGGGCTTCGTGCCGGCCTGATGGTCGTCGACACGACCGATTCGACGCTCGCCTCTCTCGATTGAGTCAATCGGCTGCCGAATCGCTTACCGGGATTCGTCCGAAGCCCCCGGGATTCGTGCACGCTACAATCGCGCCCCGGTGTCGGATGCGAGTGGGGAATTTTGTGCCGCAATGCTTCATCGGATGTGCGAAGCCGCATCATGACACCCGTATCGAACCGCAATGGAAGGAGATGGAAGTTGAAAAAATCGCATCTGGTCGGTCGCAAGTTCGCCGCGTTCGCTGTGCTGGGCGCCACTATCGTCACGGGCATCGCCGCGTTGAACGCGCAAGCAGCCGATAACATGAAGGAACTGCGTTTCGGCGTCGAAGCGTCTTACGCGCCGTTCGAATCGAAGTCGCCGAGCGGCGAGCTGACGGGCTTCGATATCGACATCGGCAACGCGGTGTGCGCAAGGTTGAAGATGAAGTGCGTGTGGGTCGAGAACTCGTTCGACGGCCTCATTCCCGCATTGCAGGCGCGCAAGTTCGACGGCATCAATTCGGACATGACGATCACCGACAAGCGCAAGGTCGCCATCGACTTCACGGATCCGATCTACACGATCCCCAATCAGCTCATCGCGAAGAAGGGCAGCGCGATCCAGCCGACCGTCGATGGTCTGAAGGGCAAGCGCGTGGGCGTGCTGCAAGGTTCGATCCAGGAGACGTACGCGAAGGCGAAGTGGGCGCCGGCGGGCATCGATGTCGCGTCGTATCAGGCGCAGGACCAGATCTATGCGGATCTGGCGTCGGGTCGTCTGGATGCGGCGTTCCAGGATGCCGAAGCTGCGTCGAAGGGATTTCTGAAGCAGCCGCAGGGCGCGGGCTTCGCGTTCGCGGGACCTGCCGTGTCGGATGACAAGCTGCTGGGTTCCGGCGTGGGTTTCGGTGTGCGCAAGAACGATAAGGCGCTCAAGGAAGCGCTCAATCGCGCGTTGAAGGAATTGAAGGACGACGGGACGATCGAGCGCTTCGCGCAGAAGTATTTCGATGTGAAGGTCGTGCTCAAGTAAGGCGGCGTCGACGCTGTATGCAAGAAGCCCGCTCAGGGAATTCCGGAGCGGGCTTTTTGTTCGTCTGGCTGGCTCAAAAGCGCATAAACCATATCGCGAATGGCACGGAAAATCGCTCAACTCGACGGCGCAATCACCACCGTACACGTCGTCCCCGCGCTCAGCAGCACCCCCTGCGGCACGTCATCGATATGCAAGCGCACCGGCACGCGCTGCGCGAGTCGCACCCAGTTGAACGTCGGGTTCACGTCCGCGAGGAGTTCGCGGCTTTGCGGATTGTCGCGGTCATAGATGCCGCGCGAAATGCTCTCCACATGTCCCTTCAACTCGCCGCCGCTCATCAGGCGAATCGACGCCTTGTCGCCGATGCGCACACGCGGCAGCTTCGTTTCCTCGAAATAGCCGTACACCCAGAACGAATGGCTGTCGACGATCGCAAGCTTGGCTGCGCCCGCCGTCGCGTAATCGCCGCGAAACACGTTCAGGTTCGTCACGTAACCATCGACCGGCGAGAACACCTTCGTGCGTTCGAGATTGAGCTTCGCGGCATCGAGCGCGGCCTGCGCCTGTTGCAACTGCGCTTGTGCGGTCGATGCGGTCTGCATCGCGTTTTCACGCGCTTCCTTCGACACGACCTGACTGTCCATATCGGCGCGGCGCGCGGCATCCGCACGGCGCATGCGCAATTCGGCCGCGCGCGCCGCAACGTTCGCCTGCGCCTGCTCGACCGCGATCTGATAGTGCGACGGATCGATCTCCATCAGGAGATCGCCTTTCTTCACGAGCTGGTTGTCGCGAACCGGCAACTGCACGACCGCGCCCGAGACATCCGGCGCGACATTGACGACATCCGCGCGCACGCGGCCATCGCGCGTCCACGGCTCATCCATGTAATGCACCCAGAGCACGCGCCCGATGATGAGCGCGACGGCGAAAATGGCGATCGTCAAAACGACGCCGATGATTTTCCGAAGAATCATGATGCAACTCTTTTTCAGCTTGTATGAAAAGTGATGCCGCTTACGCGTAAGCGACGAGTCCGAGCGTGCCGCAGATGCACACGAGCAGGCTTGCGCGAAAAAGCGCCGGATGCCAGACCACGCGATAGAGTCCGGTCAGCGCGAGCACGCGGTCGACGACCCACGTGATCATCGCGCCTGCGATGAAGAGCAGCAGGATCGTCGGCACATAGGCTTCGAAAATCGCGACGTTACGCGCAAACATGGAGCGCTCCTTCATGCGTGTGTTTCCCGGCAGGCGCAAACCGGGCGAACGGTGATTCGTGATCGAGCAGCGCGGTGCGGATGAAATGCAGATGACTCGCGATGCGCTCTAACCGATGTCTTTCCTCGCGCGGCCGCTCGGCCAGGACGAGCAGCGCCTGGATATCGGAGATCGCGCGTTCCGTGGCGGCGAGCGCGGCGTCGAAGCGCTTCGCCTGCGGTCGATCGAAGAGCCGCGCGACCGCATCGAGCGTCGCATCGACCGAGCCGCGCCCGATCGGTAAGTTCCCGGTTTCCCGCCGCAGGTCGATCACCGCATTGCCGAATTCGAGCACCGCGAAGAGCCATTGCAGCGCATCGCGTTGCAACTCCGGACGGCCGTTGGCGAGCGCGTTGATCTGGGAGAGCAGATCGCGCGTGCGGCTCTCGAAGTGCGTCGTGAGGGTCGCGAGACGTCCGCGGCGCGCGTTCACGACTTCGCGCCGCAAATCGCCGAGCAGCAGATGACGCAGCCACGGCGCATCGGTCGGCAGGAGCACGGCGAAGGCGATCGCGGCGACGATCATCGACAGCACGAGCGCGATCGCATCGTTCATGAAGCCGGTCGGATCGTAGTGGACCAGGTTGTCCGGCCCCGCGAGAAAGCAGAAGAAGATGCAATAGCCGATGCCCACGCCCGCGAGCGTGCGCCGCGTGCTCAGATACGCGCCGAGCAGCAGGGCGGGCGCGAGCGCGGCGCACATCATCGCGAAGCCGTCGATATGCGGAAACACGCCGAACACGACGATCATGCCGGCGACGGCCGCGAGCATCGTGCCGATGGCCATTTGCGCCGACATGAGCGTCGGGCGCGGCGAGGACGAGGCGAGCGCGCACACGGCCGCGGCGTTGAGCACCATCGTGCCGCCGCTCGGCCATGCGGTTTCGATCCAGAACGCGGAGAGGACGAACATCACGACCGCGCCGCGCAAGCCCGAGATGGCCGCCGCGAGCAGGTTGGTCTTAGGCACGTAGCGCGCGATCCAGCGCTCGCGTTCGTGCGAGGGCGATGTCAGCGACGCGTACGTTTCGGCATACGCGAGCATGTCGTCGACGAAGCGGTAGAGCAGTTCCGCCGCGGTATCGAACTCCAGTTGCGCGAACTCCGGATTCGTTTCGAGCGCGGCACGCGCCGCACGCACGCGCTTCGGCAGGGCGGCCTTGTATTCGCGCAACTGCGCGGCGGCGTGGGCGGCGTCGGCGGCGTTGCGCACCGGCTCGCCCGACAGTGAGAAGAGCGGCGGCACTTCGCGAAAGAACGGCTCGAGCGCGGCGATGGTCGTCGCCGACGCGTTCTCACGCAGCCGGTTCATCAACTGATGCAGCGCATGAAAGCGCGTCGATGCGCTCATGAACTCGCTGTTCAGACGTGCGAGCCGCCCGCCGCGCATGCGCGATTCGGGGTTTTCGAACACGGCCACACTGCGCGCGGCCTCGAAGCCGACGATATCCGACACGAACGCGAGATTCGTCCGCTCGATCTGCGCGCGTTCCATCTTGCCCGCCAGCGCGCGGCACACATAATCGACGAACTGCGTGAAGCGCCGGCGCACGGTTGTGCGGACCTGCTCGCCCGCATGCTGCGGAAAGATGAGCGCGCTTACCGCGCCGGAACACACGATGCCGAGCGTCACTTCGCCGACGCGCGTGAGCGCCGACAAATATGCGGCCTCCGGATGCTGCGCCGCCGGAATGCCGATCAGCGCGGCCGTGTAGCCCGCGAGCACGAAGCCGTACGAGCGAAAGTTGCGGTTGCGCGCCGCGCCCGCCGTGCAGATGCCGACCCAGAGCGCCGTCGCCGAAAGAAACAGCACCGGCTGCTGAGAGAACAGGCTGATGAAGACCATCATCACGACGAGGCCGACCATCGTCCCGCAGAAGCGATAGAAGCTCTTGGCGAGCACCATGCCGCTTTGCGGCTGCATCACGACGAACACGGTGGTCATCGCGGTGCGCGGCTGCTGCATGTCGAGGCGCATCGCGATCCACAGCGCCAAAAGTGCGGCGAGCACGGCCTTGAAGATGTAGACCCACGCGAGGCCGTCGGTGCGCGCCCAGTCGAGCACAGCCAGCTTGAGCGACGGTCGTTCGGTGAAAGTAGCGGGCGTCGACATGCTCAGTTCCGCGCCTTGCTGAACGGCCCGATGTGCTTCGACGGCGCGAGCGCGGTCTGTTCGGGCCCGTTCGACGGATCGTCGATGCCGCCGCCGAGCGCCGACGTGAGCGTCGCGTAAGAGGCGAGCCGTTGCGCGCGCACGCGCGCCTGGCCGTCCTGCGCCTTGAGCAACTGCGACTGTGCAACGAGCACGTTCAGGTAATCGGTGAGCCCGCGCTTGTAGCCTTCGTTCGCGAGATCGTAGTTCTTGCGCGCGGCGGCGACGGAGCGGCCGGACGCTTCGAGCTGCGTGTCGAGCGAATGCACGCGCACGACCTGATCGGCAATGTCCTTCAGCGCCGCGACGAGCGTCGCGTTGTAGTGATCGACGGCCTGATCGTACTGCGCCGATGCCGCACCGAGCTGCGCGCGCAGGCGTCCGCCTTCGAAGATCGGCAGCGAGATCGCCGGGCCGAAGCTGTAGCCCGACGCATCGCGCGTCAGGAAGCTGAGCAGCGCACCGCCCGCGAATGCCTGTGTCAGCGACGCGGCGAGATTGATGTTCGGGTAGAAACCGGCCTTCGCCACGTCGATGCCGCGCGCCTGCGCCGCGACCATCCAGCGCGCCGCGACGATATCGGGCCGATGCCCGACGAGCTCCGCCGGCAGCGCGGAGGGCAGGGGCAGCGGCGTCGCAAGCGACAACGCCGGACGCGTGAGCGCTTCACCCGCGCCCGGACCCTCGCCTGCGAGCGCGGCCAGTTGATTGCGCGCGAGCTGGATTTCTTCCTTGTAGACATCGACCTGACGCTCGTACTCGGGCAGGGGCGCTTCGGCCTGGCTCACTTCGAGCTGCGTGCCGAGGCCGCCCTTCAGACGCCGACGCGCGAGTTCGGCGATGCGTTCCTGCTGCGCGAGCGTGTCCTCCGCGATATCGAGCAGCGCGAACGACTGCGAGAAGCCGATGTACGCGCGCACCACGTTCGTTTCGAGCTCGAGCTGCGCGGCGCGCGCATCGGCGGCCCGCACATGGGCGACGTCGAGCGCGCGTTCGGCGTTGTTGTCGTCGCGATGCCAGAGGTCGAGGTTGTAGGACAGCGAGAGGCCGGCAATGTTGTCCCAGGTCGTCGTGTCGGCGAACGGGCCGGGGCCGTAGAAATCGTTATTGGGCCAGTTCTTGCGGGAGACGCTCATCGCACCGTCCACGTGCGGCAAGAGCTCGGAGCGCGCGACGCCCGCCTGTTGCTGCGCTTCGCGCACGCGTGCAGCGGCCATCGCGAGTGTGGGACTGCCGTGGGTCGCGCGTGAAATCCAGGCGTCGAGCTGCGGGTCGCGATAGGCGCGCCACCATTGATCGTCGGGCCACCGGGCGTCGGCATTGGCGGCGCGAATGGCGCTGCCGGCGTCGAGCGTGGATGCGTCCGTGAGCGAGTCTTGCGGCGCGATCCTGCCCGTGCTCGCGCACCCGGCAATTGTTAATATGGCTGTAAGAACGGCGGCGCAACCAGCGCTTCCGAAGACTCGCCCTCCCACGATTCACTCCCGAATTGGAATTAGATTCAAGGAAGTGATTATATTTTTGCGTGGATTGTCGAATAACCCGTAAGGATGCAAAGCATTTTTACGATGGATGTGATAATCGTTGTTACCTGACGTGCAACAATTCGACCCACGAACAGTTCTTGAAGACGGAAAAGCGCCATGGACACGCTCCAGAACATGCGCGTATTTGTGCGGGTCGTCGAAGCGGGCAGCTTCACCGCGGCCGCGCAGCATCTCAATACGACGACGGCCTACGCTTCGCGGGCCGTATCGGACCTCGAAGCGCACCTGCGCGCGCGCTTGCTGAATCGCACGACGCGGCGCATCGCGCTCACCGAAGCCGGAGAGCGCTATCTGCAACGCTGCGAGCAGATCCTGGCCTATGTCGATCAGGCGGAAGCCGAGGCCGGCGACGCCCACGCGCGTCCCTCGGGCAAGCTCAAGGTTCATTCGATGACGAGCTTCGGCCAGCACTACATCGTGCCGATGATCTCGCGCTATCAGCAGCGCCATCCTTCCGTGCAGGTCGATCTGACGCTCGCGCAGCGCGTGCCGGATTTGCTCGACGAAGGCTACGACGTGTCCGTCGTGCTCGCGTCCGATCTGCCGGACTCCGGACTCGTGTCGGCGCGGCTCGGCTCGGTGTTCAGCATCGCGTGCGCTTCGCCGGCTTATATCGAGCAGCACGGCGCCCCGCACGTGCTCTCCGATCTCGTGCGCCATACCTGCCTGCATCTGATGACGCCGGTGTTTCCGCCGGATCGCTGGGTGTTCGACGGCCCGAACGGGCAGGAAACGGTGAGTCTCGGCCCGTCGACGTTCACGGTGAACGTCGCGGAGGCGATGGTCGTGGCGATCCGCGAGAGCATGGGCATCGGCGTGCTGCCGACTTCGTCCGCGCTTCCCGGCCTGCGCGCGGGCACGCTCGTGCGCGTGTTGCCGCAATACACGATGCAGGAGCTGAACGTATACGCGCTTTATCCGTCGCGCCAGTATCTCGACGCGAAGATCCGCACGTGGGTGGAGTTCCTGCGCGAGGCGCTGCCCGACACGCTCGCCGCGGACACCGAGTCGTTGAAGGAATTCGTCGTCGCCTGAAGCGGTGCGCGGTCAGTTACCAAAAAGTCCGGAGCGCAACACTTGCTTACGCACGATGTGCCCGCAGCTTGATACTTTCTGCACTGGTTCCACCGCATTTCTACCGGGATAAATCACATGAGTACGCCACTTCTGCTCGCACTCGCCGCGCTTCTGGTGTTGATCGCCGTTCCGGCGTCGCGCGATCTCTTCAACGCCACGCGCGCCCAGTCGGAGCGCAACGCGAAGCGGCGCCTCGTTCCGGTGCGCATCGACGACGATCGGGAGGCGCTTGCGCGGCGCATGCGCGACCCTTACGATCGCTGATCTTCGCGGGACGGTGGTCAGAGCTGCGTTTCGAGCGGCTCGATGAGTCGCGGCTCGTCGTTCGTTGCGCGATTGACGTCGCTCGAAACGCGATGCCACACGAAGTGCGACGCCGACACGCCGTCCGCCTTGACGAGCGCCGCGAGATCCTCGAGTGATGCGCCGGGATCGAGCCAGCGTCGCGCGACGGCGGGCGAAAACACGAGCGGACGGCGGTCGTGCACATCGATCAGGCCTTCGTCCGCCGCCGCCGTCACGATGACGAAGCCCGCGCCGGGGGCCGCGGCGTCCTCGTCGCGCGTGATGCTGGTGAGCGCCGCGAGGTACATCGGCTCGCCGTCGGCGCGCTGGATGAAATACGGTTGCTTGAAGGGCTTCGTCGCCGGATCTGTCGGACGCGGCTCGATGCGCCATTCGAACCAGCCATCGGCCGGCACGAGAATGCGCGCCTTCCTCCATAAATGCTTGTAATACGCGCTCGTCGCGGCGGTTTCGACGCGCGCGTTGATGGTCTGCGGCAGCTTCTTCTGTATGGCCCACGGCGGGCAGTAGCCCCAATGAACCGCGCGGATGGTTTCGTCGGGATAGATGGCGAGCGGATGCGTGCCCGGTGCGAGGTTATAGCCCGGACGCCTGTCGGCGGCGTCCACGAGGACGAACGGATTTTTCAGATGCAGGCGTTGCGCGTAATGCATCGGCAGTCGGTACTGGCTGATTCGGCCGCACATGGCGTTCCTCCGCAAAGTCCAACACGGTTTCCGTGCTTCTGACGCGTTGCTGCGCTAGATCTCGACGACCTTGTCCCACGCGAACTCGGGATTCTCCCATTGCTGGCGGCGGCGGTGGAAATAGCCGCGCGGATTGCACACGACGCGCGTGCCCTCGACGACGTAATCGAACGATGTATGCGTATGACCGTGAATCCACAGCGATGCGGGCGCACGCGCGAGCGATGGCAGATGATTGACGAAGCCCGCCGATACGAGATCTTCCGCGTAGCGCCGCGCGAGGCTTTCGCGCATCGGCGCGTGGTGCGTGACGACGATCGTCTGGCCCGCGAACGGCTTCGCGAGTTCGCCTTCGAGCCAGGCGCGAGCCTGTTCGTGCAGGGCGAGGGAATCGTCGGGTGTGAACTCGCGGGGCTCGCCGTCGGGCTCGGGCCATGCGAGCTGGATCAGGCCTTTGTAATCGAGCATGACCTTCGTGCACGCCTCTTTGGCGTTTTCGATCTCCGCGTCACTGGATCCGAACAGCGCGAAGTCCGTCCAGAGCGTCGTGCCGAGCACACGCCATGCCCCACGGCGATCCACCAGCGACGCATTGTTCAGATAGTGCACGTTGTCGACGCTGCGCGCGGCGTCCTGCATCGCTGCTTCCATTGCGCCGAACTCGGCGTCGTAGTACTCGTGGTTACCGGGCACGTAGATGACGGGCACATCGGAACCGAAATTTTCCGCGGCCCAGCGCAAGCCTTCGGCGTGATTGTGGATATCGCCCGCCAGCACGACGAGATCGGCCTCGGCGTAGGGGATCGCCAGCGGCTCGTCGCATTCGAGATGCAGATCGGATAGCACGCGAATCTTCATGCGATGTTCTCCTTCGCGGACGACGCGCGCGAGCGCACGACCTTGCCGGGATTCATCAGGTTGTCCGGATCGAGCGCGGCCTTGATCGTCTGCATGAGGCGCACTTCGACCGGCGACTTGTAGTGCATCGCTTCATCGACTTTCAACTGCCCGAGACCGTGCTCGGCGCTGATGCTGCCGCGATGCCTGTGCACCTGGTCGTACACGAGCGCGTTGATCGGCGTCTGGAACTCGTCGAGGAACTGTTTCGCATCGACGCCTTCGGGCGCCTGCACGTTGTAGTGCAGATTGCCGTCCCCGAGATGGCCGAACGTCACCATGCGCACGCCGGGCACCGCGTCCGCGATGATCGCATCGGTTTCGTCGATGAAGCGGCCGATGCTCGAAATGGGCACGGCAATGTCATGCTTGATGTTCAGGCCCTCTTCCGCCTGCGCGAGCGGAATATGCTCGCGCAAGCTCCAGAAGGCCTGCGACTGCGCGAGACTCTCCGCGACGACGGCGTTCTCCACGATGCCCTTTTCGAGCGCTTCTTCCATCAGCCGCTCGAAAAGGGCGCGCGCGTGCGCATCGCTTTCGCTGTCGGAGAGTTCGAGCAGGACGGTCTGCCCGTGCGGCTCGTCGAACGGATAGCGCAGTTGCGGGAAATGCTTGCCGACGAGGCGCATCGAGAAGTCGGACATGAGCTCGAAGCCTGTCAGCAGCGCGCCCGCGTGGTGTAGCGCCAGCGAGAGGAAATCGAGCGCGGCGTGCGGCGTCGCAAGTCCGGCCAGCGTCGTGACCCTGGCGACCGGCGCCGGATGCAGCTTCATGACCGCCGCCGTGATGATGCCGAGCGTGCCTTCCGCGCCGATGTAGAGATCGCGCAGATCGTAGCCGGTGTTGTCCTTGCGCAGTCCGCGCAGGCCGTCCCAGATTTCGCCTTGAGGCGTCACGACTTCGAGTCCGAGGCACAGCTCGCGCGTGTTGCCGTAGCGCAGCACGCCGGTGCCGCCCGCGTTCGTGGAGAGATTGCCGCCGATCGTGCAACTGCCTTCGGCGGCGAGACTCAAGGGGAAGAGCCGTTGCGCGCTTTGGGCGTGCGCCTGAATTTCGGCGAGCACGACGCCCGCTTCGACGGTCATCGTGTTGTTGTGCGGATCGACGTTGCGAATGCGATTAAGCCGCTTCAGGCTCACGACTGCTTGCGCGCCGCTCGCATCGGGCGTTGCACCGCCGACGAGACCGGTGTTGCCGCCCTGCGGCACGATCGCGATGCGATGCTCGCGTGCGAGCCGCACGACTGCCGCGACCTGCATCGTGTCGGCGGGCAGCAGCACGGCGCATGCACTGCCGCGATAGCGCTTGCGCCAGTCTACGAGGTAGGGCTCGGTATCGTGGGCGTCGGTGAGGACGTGCGGCGTGCCGAGAACGTCGGCGCAGGCGGCGATGAAAGCTTCAGTTGCGGTCATGTCAGATGAGCAAGGAATCCGATGGAGCGTAGTGCACAGTATCGCGCAGTGATGCGGCGCGCCACCCTCGTCCGAATGGCATAGGCACGCGCGTCGGCACGCGTTTCGTGCTAAAAAGCATCACGTCCTGGCGATGCAGACTTCAGAAAAGCGGCTGGATCAGCTTTTTTTCGAACGTGCGTTCAACCGGGCCGCGCGTTTGAAAGGCGCGACGTAAGCGAGCGCGCAAACGAAGAAGGCAAGGGCGAGGAGCGCTTCGAGCCAGGCGAGCGAAGCGGACAGACCCGCGTCGGTCATGCCGCGCACGACGCCTTCGGCCAGATAAAGAAGTACGAGCATCGACGCCCATTGCAGCGTGTAGACGTTCTTGCGCGCGACGCCCGGCAGCGCGCACGCCAGCGGCAGCCCCTTCAACGCGAGCGCCCATGCGCCGGGCCGCAGCGGTGCGAGCCAGAGTTCCCAGGCGAGCGCGAGCGCAATGAGCGCCACAAGGCTCGCGAGCGCGGCCAGTGCGAACGCGGCGTTCGATCGCGGATTCGCGGCGGCGGGTGCGTTCAGCGGCAAGTTCATGCCGAGCGAGCGCCGCGCACGAGATTGAGCGCGGTGCGCGCAAGCCGGGCGCCGAGCGCGATGGCCAGCGCCTTCTCGTCGGCGGAAATGCCGTGGAGCTGGTTTTCGTCGCTGCCCGCGCGCGCGTGATGCGACGCGCCGTAGGGCGTGCCGCCGCTTTGCGTCGTGGTCAGCCGCGACTCGGTGTACGGGATGCCGACGATCAACATGCCGTGGTGCAAGAGCGGCAGCATCATCGAGAGCAGGGTGCTTTCCTGACCGCCGTGCAGACTCCCGGTCGACGTGAAGACGCTCGCGGGCTTGCCCGCCAGCGCGCCGGAAAGCCACTGCGGCGTCGTGCCGTCGAGGAAGTATTTGAGCGGCGCGGCCATGTTGCCGAAGCGCGTCGGCGAGCCGAGCGCGAGGCCCGCGCATTCTTCGAGATCGCGCAGCTCGGCGTAAGGCGGGCCGTCGGCGGGAATGTCGGGGTGGGTGGCTTCGCAGACGGCGGAGACCGGCGCAACCGTGCGCACACGGGCTTGCATGCCGGGCACGCTGTCGACGCCTTGGGCAATCGCGAGCGCAAGCTCGCGGGTCGCGCCGTGGCGGCTGTAATAGAGCACGAGGATGTCGTTCATAAGGCTTTTTTAGTGAACGGCTATTATAGGTATTGGGTGATTTTCGTGGCGAGACGCGGCTTTGCGCAGGCGCTTCGCCATGACGGGAGAATGCGTTTGCAGCACGTTTCCATCGATCTCGCGGCGGTCAAGCGGCTCGCCAGCTTCGTCGCGCGACGCATCGGCGAAGATCGCGTCGCGCAAGTGGCGGGCAGCCTCACGTTCACGAGCGTGCTGTCGCTCGTACCGCTCGCCACCGTCGCCTTCGCGCTCTTCACTGCGTTCCCGATCTTCGGTTCGTTCCAGGCGTCGCTGCAGGATTTCCTTGCGGTGCATCTGATGCCGCCGCAGATCAACGATCAGATCTTCAAGTATCTGAACCAGTTCGCGTCGAAGGCCAAGGGGCTCACGACCGTCGGCATGATCATCCTGTTCGTGACCTCCGTCATGACGATGATGACGGTCGAGTCCGCGTTCAACGTGATCTGGCGCGTGAAGAAGGCGCGTCCGATCGCGCAACGCGTGCTCGTCTATTGGTCGATCATCACGCTCGGGCCGATTCTCTTCGGCTGCAGCCTGTCCATCTCGTCCTACGTGTTTGCGCATTCGGTCGCGTTCGCGGGCTCGCACAACCTGATGCCGCCGATCGTCGAATGGGCGCTGACGGGCCTCTCGCTGCCGGTCACGGCGCTCGCCTTCACGATCATTTACGTCTACATGCCGAACTGCAAGGTAGAGTGGCGCGATGCGATCGTCGGCGGATTGATCGCGGCGGTCGCTTTCGAACTCGGCAAGCGCGGCTTCGGCTATTACGTGCGGCGCATTCCGACCTATACCGCTGTCTATGGCGCATTCGCCGCGCTGCCGGTGTTCCTGCTGTGGGTCTATCTGTGCTGGATGTTCGCGCTCATCGGCGCGATGGTCACGTCCGCGCTGCCTGCCATTCGCACGGGCCAGTATCATCGGCGTGATTTTCCGGGCAGCGATCTGCTCGACGCACTCGAAATCCTCGCGCGGCTCGTCGAGGCGCGCGACGAAGGCAAACCAGGCCACACCGCATTGCAGCTTTCCAGCATGGCGCGCTGCGATCTGGATACGTCGACGCGCCTGATCGCACGGCTCGACGCGCTCGGCTGGATCGGCCGGCTGGAGGATTCGCGCATGCCGCGCTACATCCTCATCGCCAATCCGAGTCAGATCACGGTGACGATGCTCTTCGAGCAGTTCGTGATCGACCGCGCCGAGCTGGAATACCAACTGAAGCTGGACGCGGCGCAGGTCGATTGCGCCGCGCTCATGAACGCGCTGGAGAACGAAAAGCTGGAGATCACGCTCGGCTCGCTAATCGCCGCGCGGGTGTCCGCGCTCACGAATCCGCGCCTGCGCGAGGCGCCGCGCTCGTCGATGCCGGAGCAGCCCGCCTGAGCGAATGCCGGCGTTTGTCGCGCGCGGATCAAAGCGAGATCTTGCCGACGCAGATGTCCTTGAACATCACCCAGTCGCCCATCAGGCTGTAGACCGGATGGCGAAACGTCGCGGGGCGGTTCTTCTCGAAAAAGAAATGGCCGATCCACGCGAAGCCGTAGCCGCAGACGACGGCCGCGGGCAGCCAGAGCCAGTCGCCGGTCGCGACCGCCATCGCGACGCAGCCGATCACGCCGAGTGAGCCGATGAAATGCAGCCTGCGCGAGACCAGGTTCCGGTGTTCGTCGAGGTAATAGGGATAGAACTCGGCGAAATTCGCGAAATGTTCACCGTGTGCGGTGTGCGCCATGGCGGCCTCCCTGATGATGCAGCCGGTGTCGCGCAGGCGGTGTGCGCCTGTCTGACGATTGGCCGGCAAGAATCATTCTGCGACTGCGACGCGCGCCATGCAAGCGGCCGCAGCGAGCACGCGCGGTTCAGCCGGCCTTCGTGTCCGTTTTGAGGCAGGCGAGTGCGAACGCGAACAATGTGTCGAGCGTCGCGTCGGGCTGCTCGGACATCAGCGCGTGCCCGGCGTCGAGTTCCACCGATTGCACCGTGGCACCGGCCTTCCTGAGCGCATCGACGAGCGGTCGGGCGGCGCGCGGCGGCGTCATCATGTCGCGCTTGCCGCTCACGACGCACACCGGGCAGCGCACGGCGGCCGCGCGTTCGAGGGCATCCGCGTAAGTGTTGCAGGCGCTGAAATCGGTATGAAACAGGAGCGCTTCGCCGCGCAGGCTCACGCGCTCCATGAGCCGCTGGTTCACGCCTTGCAACCAGAAACCGGGCGCGGGACTGGACGGCTTCGCGGCGATCGTGGAATGCGACCACTGATTGACCATCGCGATCGCCTCGGGCTCGTGCTCGCGCGCGGCGTCGAGCAGCGTGTCGGAGACGGCCATCGGCGCGGCGGTCGCGAGCAGGGCTAGGCCTGTCGCGCGCGCGGGATAGCGGCCCGCGACGTCGAGCGCGATCAGCGAACCCATGCTGTGGCCGACGAACATCGCCTTTTGCACATTCGCCGCGTCGAGTACGGCGATCACCCAGTCGGCAAGCTCGCCAATGGTCGGCAGCGCCGGCCCGTCGCTTCGTCCGTGACTCGGAAGGTCGAGCGCCAGCACGCCGAAGCCGTGATGCGCGAAATAGCGCGTCTGCAGCGCCCATACGCTGTGGTCGTGCTCGGCGCCGTGGATGAATACGATGGCGGGCCGGGCGGCGTCGAGCGATTTGCCGCCGGTGTAGGCGTAGGCGGCGCGGCCGTGCACGTCGAGGATCATGCGCGGCTCCCGAGCGGCGCGGCCGCGCCGGCGTCCTGACCGCTTTCAGCGGCTTTCTGGGCGGCCTTCAGCCCGCGCTTGAGATCGTCGATGAGATCGTCCGGGTCCTCGAGTCCGATCGAAAGACGGATGCGCCCCGGCCCGATGCCTGCGGCTTCGAGCGCGGCGGCGTCCATGCGGAAGTGCGTGGTCGAGGCGGGATGGATCACGAGCGAGCGCGCATCGCCGACGTTCGCGAGATGCGAAAACAGCGTGAGCGTTTCGATGAACTTGCGCGCCGCCGGCACGCCGCCCTTCAAATCGAAGCTGAACACCGCTCCCGCGCCGCGTGGCAGCAGACGCGCGGCGAGCGCGCGATCGCGGTGCGTCGGCAGTTCCGGATAGGCCACGCCTTCAACTGCCGGCGAGCTCAGCAGGAACTCGATCACCTTGCGCGTATTCGCGACATGCCGGTCCATGCGCAGCGGCAACGTCTCGATGCCTTGCAGCAGTTGCCAGGCCGCTTGAGGATGCAGGCACGCGCCGAAATCACGCAGGCCCTCGCGCCGGGCACGCAGCAGGAACGGCGCGACCGTGCTCTCTTCGGCGAACACCATGCCGTGAAAGCCGTCGTAAGGCTCGGTGAACTCCGGAAAGCGCCCGCTCGCGGTGAAATCGAAGGTGCCGCCGTCGACGAGCACGCCCCCGATCGTCGTCCCGTGGCCGCCCAGAAATTTGGTGGCGGAGTGATAGACGAGGTCCGCGCCATGCTCGAACGGGCGCAACAGATAAGGCGTGGTGAAGGTGGAATCGACGAGCAGCGGCGCTGCGTGCTCGTGCGCGATTTCCGCGACGCCCGCGATATCGAGCACGTCGAGGCCCGGATTGCCGAGCGTTTCGCCGAAGAAAAGCCGCGTGTTCGGCCGCGCGGCGGCGCGCCACGCGTCGAGATCGTGCGGCGGGACGAAAGTCGTCTCAATGCCAAAGCGCCGCAGCGTGTAATGCAGCAGGTTGTGCGAGCCGCCGTATAGCGCGCTCGACGCGACGATATGCGAACCCGCGCCCATCAGCGTCGCGATGGCGAGATGCAGCGCGGCCTGGCCGCTCGCCGTGCCGATGGCGCCGACGCCGCCTTCGAGCGCCGCGACGCGTTCCTCGAACACCGCGACGGTCGGATTCGAGATGCGCGAATACACATGCCCCGAACGCTCCATGTTGAAGAGCGCCGCGGCGTGATCGCTGTCACGGAAGGTGAACGAGGTGGTCTGATAAATCGGCGTCGCGCGCGCGCCGGTGGCGGGGTCGGGCGCGGCGCCCGCATGCAGCGCGAGCGTGTCGAAACGATTGGCTGGCATCATAGGCGGCCGGCGCGCGAGGCGGCGCCGGCATGCGGCAAAAATGAGGGTCAATCATCGTAACATCGGAAGCGCGTGCCCAAACCTAGGGCGAACGCTTGTCAAAAAACGCGCAAAGCCTTGTCCGTTCGGCTGATGCGGGCCTTGTTCGCTTTCTTTTTGCGAGCCTTTCCGATAGCATCGACCTATGGTTTCATCACCGTTTGAGCATCCGAACAGGCATTTCGCGAGGAGACAGTCATGCGAGTCAGCGACATTCTGAAAGTAAAGGGCAACACGCTCTTTACGGTGACACCCGATACGCCGCTCTCCGACGCGATCGACACGATGGCTGCGCACGATATCGGCTCGCTCGTCGTGATGGAGTACGGCGACCTGGTCGGCATGCTGACCTTCCGCGAGATCATCCTGACCTTGCACAACAACAGCGGCTCGGTCGGCGCCACGACCATCCGCAAGATCATGGACGACCATCCGCTCACGTGCACGCCGGAAACGGATGTAAACGAAGTGCGCCGCATGATGCTGGAGCATCACGTGCGCTATCTGCCTGTCATGGAGAATCGTCAGTTGATGGGCGTCATCTCGTTCTACGACGTGGCCAAGGCCGTCGTGGAAGAGCAGGGCTTCGAAAATCGCATGTTGAAGGCTTATATTCGCGACTGGCCCGAGCAGCAGGAAGAAGCCCGCTGAGCGTCGATGTCGTGCCGCGAGGCGTCGCGCTTCGCGGCATGATGTACGAGCCGATGCTTCGCGCAGAATGCAGTGTCCGCAGCGCGCCCTCATGGCGCGCTTTTTTTCGTCTGGCCGGCAGCAAGGCGAGCCTTCGGCCTGGTTCTCGTTTCATTCGGATTCGATCGCCCTATGCACGGATCAACGCCGAACTCAACCTGTACACAAGACATGAGTGACAAACCGATGCGCGCCTCGTCGCGCACTTCCCGACGTTCGCACGAAGGCGAAAGCCAGTTCCGCCTCCTGCGCGAGCGCCGTTTCGCGCCGTTCTTCTGGACGCAGTTCCTCGGCGCGATGAACGACAACATCTTCAAGGTCGGCTTCACATCGCTCGTCACCTTCCAGGCCGCACGTTTTTCCGGCGTCGATCCGAAGACGGCCGCGTTCCTGATTTCCGCGATCTTCATCGTACCGTTCGTGCTGTTCTCCGCAACCTCCGGGCAGATCGCCGACAAGTATGACAAAGCCGTGCTCGCGCGCCTCGTGAAGACCTTCGAGATCGTCGTGATGCTGATCGGCGGCGCGGGCTTCCTGATGCACAGCGCGCCGCTTCTTTACGCATGCACCTTTCTGATGGGCGTCCACTCGACCGTCTTCGGGCCGGTGAAGTATGCATATCTGCCGCAGCATCTCGATTCGCATGAACTCGTCGGCGGCAACGGGCTCGTCGAAATGGGCACGTTCGTCGCGATCCTGATCGGCACGATCATCGGCGGGGCGGCGGCGGGCGCGATGGAGCACGGCGCGATGCTCCTCGCCGTCGCGTGCGTCGCGTTCGCGATCATCGGGCGCGTGGCCTCGGCGTTCGTACCGAAGTCGGACGCGTCGCAGCCGGACCTGCGCATCAACTGGAATCCGTTTTCCGAGACGTGGCGCAATCTCAAGCTCGCGCGGGCCGATCGCACCGTGTTTCTCAGCCTGCTCGGGATTTCGTGGCTCTGGTTCGTCGGGGCGACCTTTCTCACGTCTTTCTTTAATTTCGCGAAGGATGTGCTGTCTGCCGATCCTGATGTCGTGACCATTCTTCTCGCGACGTTTTCCATCGGCATCGGTACGGGATCGCTGTTGTGCGAGCGGCTGTCGAAGCGCCGCGTCGAGATCGGGCTCGTGCCGCTGGGCTCGATCGGCATCAGCGTGTTCGCGATCGATCTTTTCTTCGCGAGCCACCGCATCGCGCCCGCGGGGCACTTGCTCGACGTCGGCGAATTCCTGCTCGCGCTGCCCCACTGGCGCATTCTCGCGGACCTGTTCCTGCTCGCGATGTTCGGCGGTTTTTACAGCGTGCCGCTCTATGCGCTGATTCAGGCGCGCAGTCAGCCCACTCACCGGGCGCGCATCATCGCGGCGAACAATATCCTCAACTCGTTTTTCATGATCGTCTCCGCGCTGATGGCGCTTGCGCTCACGTCGTTCGGCGTCGGCATTCCGGGGCTCTTTCTGGCCACGGCGCTCCTCAATGTCGTCGTCGCCGTCTATATCTATTCGCTCGTGCCCGAGTTTCTGCTGCGCTTTATCGCGTGGATTCTGGTGCACACGTTCTACCGCATTCGTCTCGTCGGCGCCGAGCGTATTCCCTCGCATGGCGCGGCCGTGCTCGTGTGCAATCACGTGAGTTTCGTCGACGCGGTCGTCATCATGGCCGAAAGCCCGCGTCCGATCCGCTTCGTGATGGATTACCGCATTTTCCGGACGCCGTTCGTCGGCTGGATGTTCCGGCATGTGAAGGCGATCCCGGTCGCGCCCGCGCATGAAAACGCCGACATGCTCGAACGCGCCTACGCTGCATGCGGGCAGGCGCTCAAAGCGGGCGATCTCGTCTGCATCTTTCCTGAAGGCAAGCTGACGCGCACCGGCGAGATCAATCCGTTCCGGCATGGCGTCTCGGAGATTCTGCGGCGTCATCCCGCGCCCGTCGTGCCGATGGCGCTGCGCGGGCTCTGGGGCAGCGTGTTCTCGCGCCACGAGGATGCGCAATGGCCGCGTCCGATTCAGCGCGGCGCGATGACGCGGCTGACGCTCGCGGTCGGCGAGCCGATCGCGCCCGAGGACGTGACGCCGCAACATCTGCAGGACGTGGTGAGCGCGCTGCGCGGCGCAAGGCGCTGAGCGCGGCGGCGCTGGCATAATATCGGTTTCCCCCGACACTTCTTTCAGGTCGACGCTCATGTCCGGCAATACCCTTGGCACGCTCTTCACCGTCACGAACTTCGGCGAGTCGCATGGTCCGGCGATCGGCTGCGTGATCGACGGCTGCCCGCCCGGCATGGCGCTCACCGAAGCCGATATCCAGATCGAACTCGATCGCCGCCGCCCCGGCACGTCGCGTCATGTCACGCAGCGTCAGGAAGCGGACCAGGTCGAAATTCTCTCCGGCGTGTTCGAAGGCGTGACGACCGGCACGCCCATCGCGCTCCTGATCCGCAATACCGATCAGCGCAGCAAGGACTACGGCAACATCGCTCAGACGTTCCGGCCGGGTCATGCGGACTACACCTATTGGCAGAAGTACGGCGTGCGCGACTATCGCGGCGGCGGCCGTTCGTCGGCGCGTCTCACTGCGCCGACCGTCGCCGCGGGCGCGGTCGCGAAGAAGTGGCTGCGCGAGAAGTTCGGTCTCGAGACGCGCGGCTGCATGAGCGCGCTGGGTGAAATCGAGATTCCGTTCGTCGACTGGCAGCACGTGCCCGAGAACCCGTTCTTCTCGCCGAATGCCGAAATCGTGCCGCAACTCGAAGCGTACATGGACGGACTGCGCCGTGATGGCGATTCTGTGGGCGCGCGCATCGAGGTCGTTGCGACGGGGGTGCCCGTCGGACTCGGCGAGCCGCTGTACGACCGGCTCGATGCCGACATCGCTCACGCGATGATGGGCCTCAATGCAGTGAAGGCCGTCGAGATCGGCGCGGGCTTCGCAAGCGTCGCGCAACGCGGTTCGCAGCACGGCGACGAGATGACGCCCGAAGGCTTCGCGGCCAACAACGCGGGCGGTATTCTCGGCGGCATTTCGAGCGGACAGGACATCAGGGTGTCGATCGCGATCAAACCGACCTCGAGCATTCGCACGCCGCGTCAGTCGATCGACAAGCAAGGCGCGAGCGCGACCGTCGAGACCTTCGGGCGTCACGATCCGTGCGTCGGCATTCGCGCTACGCCGATCGCCGAAGCGCTACTCGCGCTCGTGCTGATGGATCACGCGCTGCGTCATCGGGCGCAATGCGGCGATGTCGTGGTCGACACGCCCAAGATAGCGGCGCAAGCACCGACGGAATAAGTCGAAGCATTAAGAAAACGGGCGCCGGTCTCAACGACCGGCGCCCGTTTTCTTTCGGCGAAGCAGAAATCACATGTTCGGATAGTTCGGCCCGCCGCCGCCTTCCGGCGTAACCCACACGATGTTCTGCGTCGGGTCCTTGATGTCGCACGTCTTGCAGTGCACGCAGTTTTGCGCGTTGATCTGCAGGCGCTCGTTGCCGTCGTCGGACTTGACGAACTCGTACACCGCGGCCGGGCAGTAGCGGCCTTCCGGACCGGCATAGGTGCGCAGGTTCACGTTGACCGGCACGCTCGGATCCTTCAGCGTCAGATGCGCTGGCTGATTCTCTTCGTGATTCGTGTTCGAGATGAACACCGACGAGAGACGGTCGAACGTGAGCTTGCCATCGGGCTTCGGATAGACGATCGGCTTGCACTGCGACGCCGGCTTCAGCATCTCGTGATCCCAATGCTGATGATGCAGCGTCCACGGCACGTTGCCGCCCATCACCTTTTGCTCGAGGCCGACCATGAAGGTGCCGAGGTAGAGGCCCTTGCTCATCCACTGCTTGAAGTTGCGCGCGCGATACAGCTCGGTCTTGAGCCACGAACTGTCGAACGCTTCGGGGTAAGCAGTGAGTTCGTCGTTCTGGCGGCCCGCCTGCACGGCTTCGAACGCGGCTTCGGCAGCCATCTTGCCGGACTTGATCGCCGCGTGACTGCCCTTGATGCGCGATGCGTTGAGAAAGCCCGCGTCGTCGCCCGCGAGCGCGCCGCCCGGGAACGCGAGCTTTGGCAGCGACATGAGGCCGCCCGCGGTGATCGCCCGCGCGCCGTAAGAAATGCGCTTGCCGCCTTCGAGGAACGGTCGGATCGACGGATGCGTCTTGTAGCGCTGGAATTCCTCGAACGGCGACAGATACGGATTCGAATACCCCAGCCCGACGACAAAGCCCACCACCACCTGATTGTTGTCCATGTGGTAGAGGAACGAGCCGCCGTAGGTGTCGGGTTCGAGCGGCCAACCGGCTGTGTGGATCACGAGTCCCGGCTTGTGCTTGACCGGATCGATTTCCCACAGCTCCTTGATGCCGATGCCATACACCTGCGGATCGGAATTCTGGTTGAGCTTGAACTTGTCGACCAGTTGACGGCCGAGATGCCCGCGCGCGCCTTCGCAGAAAAGCGTGTATTTCGCGTGCAGTTCCATGCCGAGCTGGAAATTCTCGGTCGGCTCGCCATCCTTGCCGACGCCCATGTTGCCCGTGACGACCCCGCGCACCGAACCGTCCTCGGCATAGAGCACTTCGGCGGCCGGAAAGCCCGGAAAGATCTCCACCCCGAGCGCCTCGGCCTGCTGGCCGAGCCATCGCGTCACGTTCGCGAGGCTGATGACGTAGTTGCCGTGATTCTTGAAGTTGTCGGGAAGCAGCCAGTTCGGCACCTGCTTCGCGTCGCTCTGCGTCAGGAAAAGGAACCGGTCCTCGGTCACTTCGACGTCGAGCGGAGCGCCTTTTTCCTTCCAGTCGGGAATGAGTTCGGAGAGGCCGCGCGGGTCCATCACCGCGCCGGACAGAATGTGCGCGCCGATCTCGGAGCCTTTCTCCAGCACGCACACGCCGATTTCGACGCCTTTCTCCTCCGCCAGTTGCTTCAACCGGATGGCCGCCGACAAACCGGCTGGTCCCCCGCCAACGATGACGACGTCGTATTCCATCGATTCGCGGGGACCGTACTGCTCGATGAGGCTCGCCGGGGTCATCAATGCTCCTATGTACCGTTAGAATGCCCTTTCGGGATCGCGTATTTTCAGGGAAGGCGAAGCGGGCTGCAACCAAAAGCTCGCCAATTTAGCACGACCGTACTATTATCCACGACACCCGCGCTATCGGTGTTGATGCTTATAGCCCGCATCGGCGCGTCTGTGCGCCCGTCAGGGCTGAGCCAACCATAAAAAGGAAGCACAATGGGCCGTTCGATCAACCTGGAAGGCAAGGTCGCGCTGATCACCGGCGCGTCCAGTGGTTTGGGCAAGCGTTTCGCACAAGTGCTGTCGCAGGCAGGCGCCAAGGTGGTGCTCGCGAGCCGTCGCACCGAGCGCCTGAAGGAACTGCGCGCCGAAATCGAGGCGTCGGGCGGCGCGGCGCACGTCGTCTCGCTCGATGTGACGGATTACCAGAGCGTCAAATCGGCGGTTGCGCATGCGGAGACCGAAGCGGGTACCATCGACATCCTCGTCAATAACTCGGGTGTGTCGACCACGCAGAAGCTCACGGAGGTCACGCCCGCTGACTTCGAGTTCGTCTTCGGCACGAACGTGCGGGGCGCGTTTTTCGTCGCGCAGGAAGTCGCGAAGCGCATGATCATGCGCGGCAACGGCGCGGCCAAGCCGGCGTATCGCATCATCAACGTGGCGTCCGTGGCCGGCTTGCGCGTGTTCCCGCAGATTGGCCTCTATGCGATGAGCAAGGCCGCCGTCGTGCAGATGACGAAGGCGATGGCGCTCGAATGGGGCCGCCACGGCATCAACGTCAACGCGATCTGCCCGGGTTACATCGACACCGAAATCAATCATCATCACTGGAAGACCGAGCAGGGACAGAAGCTCATTTCGATGCTGCCGCGCCGCCGCTTGGGTTCGCCTGACGATCTCGACGGTCTGCTGCTGCTGCTCGCAGCCGACGAATCGCAGTTCATGAACGGCTCGGTGATCTCGGCGGACGATGGCTTTTCGCTCTGAGCGGTTTTCTCTTTTTTACACTTGCAACTGTAGAGCAGTCCATGAGCACCGACAGCCAATTTCACACCGTCATCGATGTGTCCATGCCGATCCGCTGGGGCGACATGGACGCGTTCGGCCACGTCAACAACACGGTCTTTTTCCGCTACATGGAACAGGTGCGCATCTCGTGGTTCGAGCGACTCGGCATCGCGGGCGGCAATGGCGAGGGGCAAGGGCCGGTGATCGTGAATGCGTCGATGGAGTTTCTGAAGCAGCTCCATTATCCCGGCGACGTGATCGGCCGGATGTCCGTCGGCAAGCCCGGACGCAGCAGCTTCGACACGCGCTTCGAGCTCTATCGCGCCGATGCGCCCGGCGTGCTCTACGCGCGTGGCGCGGCGAGGATCGTGTGGATCGACTATGCCGCGGGCAAGTCGCTGCCGATTCCGGATTTCATGCGGCAGACCATCGAGAAGGCCATACCGGTGGCGTCGTGATCGCGCGCGGTCGGTCTGAATGCCTCAGGTGCCGAGCAGCCGCTGTAGAAGTTCGGTGGCATTGCCCGTGTCGTACTTCCTCATGAGCCGCGCCCGGTAGATATCGACCGTGCGCGGGCTGATATCGAGCACGCGGCCGATCTGCTTGCTCGTCTTGCCTGTCACGAGCTGCGCGGCAATCTCCCGCTCGCGCGGCGTCAGTTCGATCGCCACCCGCCGCGTCGCGCTCAAGTCTTCGAACGTCCAGACGCCCGCCGCATGCGGCGCGGCCCGATCGAGGGCGCGCCCGGTCACGTGGCACCAGAAGAGTTCACCGTTTCTCCGCTTCATGATCCGGTCGTCGCTGTAAGTGCCTTCCTTGCTGATATGCGCCGCGATGCGCTCACCGATGCGCGCGAACTCGTCCGGCGACGGATATAACACCTCGAACGACTTGCCGATGAGCGCCTCACGCGCGAAACCGAATATCGCGCAGAGCTGCTCGTTGCAGTCCTCGATGATGCGCTCGCGCGAAAGCACGAGCCCGACGGGCGCGAGGTGAAACGCGGTTTGATAATCCAGTGCACGCATGTGAAATCGGGCGCGCGGGCGCTTGCGTTTCGCGGCGAAAAAGGCGCCGGGAACCAAACGCGCGCGGGCAAAGACTTATGTATTTTTGCGTATTGTGCCGGATCACCGCGCCAAAGTACTCTTTCGCCATGCGAAAAGGCCGTGCGACGCGCTCCTGACAGCGCGAACGCGGCGTCAAAAAACCGATTTTCAGTTGGTTCAACATGGAAGGGACATTGAGATGAACAAGGTCTATCCCAGCGCGAAAGCCGCGCTCGAGGACATCGTCAAGGACGGGCAGACGTTCGCCGTCGGCGGTTTCGGGCTGTGCGGCATTCCCGAGGCGCTGATCGAAGCGCTGCGCGACACGGGCGTGAAGGGCATCACCTGCATCAGCAATAATGCGGGCGTCGACGGTTTCGGGCTGGGTCTGCTTCTCGAGACACGCCAGATCAAGAAGATGATTTCGTCGTACGTCGGCGAAAACAAGGAGTTCGAGCGGCAATATCTCGCTGGCGAACTCGAACTCGAATTCACGCCGCAAGGCACGCTCGCCGAGAAACTGCGCGCGGGCGGCGCGGGCATCCCGGCGTTTTTCACGAACACGGGCTTCGGCACGGTGATCGCGGAAGGCAAGGAAACGCGCCAGTTCGGCGAGAACCACTACGTGCTCGAACATTCGCTGACGGCCGATGTCGCGCTCGTGAAAGCCTGGAAGGCGGACAAGTCCGGCAACCTGATTTATCGCCGCACGGCACGCAACTTCAACCCGAACTGCGCGATGGCCGGCAAGATCACCGTGGCCGAAGTGGAAGAGATCGTCGAGACGGGCGAACTCGATCCGGACATGATTCATACGCCCGGCATCTTTGTGCAACGCCTCGTCCTGAATGCGCATCCGGAAAAGCGCATCGAACAACGCATCGTCCGCGCGAAAGGAGAGTAATCATGGCTTGGACTCGAGACCAGATGGCCGCGCGCGCGGCGAAGGAACTGCAGGACGGCTTCTACGTGAACCTCGGCATCGGCTTGCCGACGCTCGTCGCCAATCACGTGCCGGAAGGCATGGAAGTGTGGCTGCAGTCGGAAAACGGCTTGCTGGGCATCGGCCCGTCGCCGTATGAAGACGAAGTCGACGCCGATCTCATCAACGCCGGCAAGCAGACGGTGACGACGCTGCCCGGCTCGTCGATCTTTTCGTCGGCGGATTCGTTCGCGATGATCCGCGGCGGCCACATCAACCTGGCGATCCTCGGCGCGATGCAGATCAGCAAGAAGGGCGATCTGGCCAACTGGATGATCCCCGGCAAGATGATCAAGGGCATGGGCGGCGCGATGGACCTCGTCGCTGGCGTGAAGCGCGTCGTCGTGCTGATGGAGCATGTCGCGAAGGGCGATCAGCACAAGATCCTCGAAGAGTGCTCGTTGCCGCTGACGGGCGTGGGCGTCGTGGATCGCATCATCACGGATCTCGGCGTGATCGACGTCACCGACACCGGGCTGAAGGTGGTCGAGCTGGCCGACGGCGTGACCGCCGAGGAAATCCAGCAGAAAACGGGCGCGCCGCTCGATGTGACGAGCGTGAAGTGATGGCGATCTGACAGAACGCCGCTTGCGCGGCGTGAGCGCGGCTCGGAGCCGATTGCAGGCGGGCGAAGCTTTTGCAGCTTCGCCCGTTTTCTTTTTTTGCCCGATCGTCGGTATTTGCTGCGTGCAGGCGGGTCGTCCATCCGGCCAACGTCCGCTCGAACCCACGGGATGCGCTTTACAATCGTTTCGACACTTGCCACGAGGAACTCTCTATGACCGCACCCATCGTCGTCGAACCCGTGCATTCCGATTTGAGCGATCCGCGACAGCGCTTCGTGCAATGCGCGAGCCCGGCGGGTCTGCATCGCATTGCTTACACGGAGTGGGGCGATCCGGCGAATCCGCGCGTGCTGCTTTGCGTGCACGGATTGACGCGTTCGGGCCGTGACTTCGACAAGCTCGCGCAGGCGTTCGCACGCGACTATCGCGTGGTGTGCCCGGATGTGGTGGGACGAGGGCTCTCCGACTGGCTTGCCGACCCGCGTTATTACGGGGTGCCGCAATACGTCGCCGACATGGTCACGCTGATCGCACGTCTGAACGTCGAGACGGTGGACTGGTTCGGCACGTCGATGGGCGGGCTCATCGGCATGGCGCTCGGCGGGTTGCCGAATACGCCCATCCGGAAGATGCTGCTCAACGATGTCGGGCCCCATATCGAGCCGATCGCGCTACAGCGCATCGGCGACTATCTCGGCAAGCCAGCGCGCTTCGCATCGCTCGATGAAGGCGTGCGGCATGCGGCGGCGCTCGCGGCGTCGTTCGGGCCGCTGACCGATGCGGAGTGGACGAGCATCAATACGCCGCTGCTGCACGAGCGCGACGGCGCGTGGGGCTTCCGCTACGACCCGGGCATCGCGACGCCGTTCACGTCGGCAACGGACGAGCAGAATGCGGCCGGCGAGGCGTTCCTGTGGCGCTCTCTTGCGTCGATCAGGACGCCGGTGCTGGTCGTGCGCGGCGAGACGTCGGATCTGCTGTCGCGCGAGACGGTCGCGCAAATGGTCGAAAAAGGTCAGGCCGTGACGAGCGTCGAGATTCCCGGCGCGGGACATGCGCCGGCATTTCTTGCCGAAGATCAAATCGCTGTCGCCAGGGGGTTCTTTCTCGAAAATAGCGACAGCGGGGCATAATATCGGGCTGGGCGCACGTCGCTTGTGCCCGTTTTTCACCCTTCATCGATCAGGAACACACAATGGCAGTCATTCGTCATCACGTCGGTCCGCGCCTCTCCGAAACCGCCATCCACAACGGCACGGTATATCTCGCGGGCCAGATCGCAGAAGACACGGACCAGGACATTACGGGCCAGACGCGCGAAGTGCTCGGCCACATCGACCGCTTGCTCGAGGAAGCGAACAGCGACAAGTCGCACCTGCTTTCGGTGCAGATCTATATCTCGGACATGATTCACTTCCCCGGCATGAACGCCGTGTGGGACTCGTGGGTCGCGGAAGGCAACACGCCGCCGCGCGCGACGGTCGAGGCGAAGCTCGCCAATCCGGCGTGCCTCGTCGAAATCGTCGTGATCGCCGCGCAACGCAGCTGATTCATCGCTTCGCCTGAAGTAGTGGCAATACCCGCATGACCGCGACCGCCGTCCCCGCCCAAACGCTGCCCGAGCCGTCCATCGACGACGCGCTCGCGTTCGTGCGCGAGCACGCGAAGGATGCGCGGGTCTCGACGGGCGAACTGCTGGCGGATCATGCGGCGGGCACAGCGCGCATCATGCAGACGCTCAACGTCGATTCGCATGCGATCGCGGCGGCGGCGTTGTTCGTGCTGGTGCCGCATCTCGATGATCCGGAGAAAGTCATTGCCGAGCGCTTCGGCCCGGAAGTGCAGCGGCTCGTCGGCGATGTGCGCAAGCTCTTGCGGCTCGGCTCGGTCAGTTCCCGTGCGACGCTCGCGGCATTGCCCGAGAACACGCGCGATGCGCAGGCCGCGCGCCGCGCGCAGGTCGAGGCGCTGCGCAAGATGCTGCTCGCGTTCGCTCAGGACATACGCGTCGTCTTGATCAGGCTCGCGTCGCGCGTGCAGACGTTGCGTTATCACGCCGCGCACAAGACCGATCCCTCGCCGGACGTGCCGCGGGAGACGCTCGAGATCTACGCGCCGCTCGCCAATCGCCTTGGTATCTGGCAACTGAAGTGGGAACTGGAGGATCTGTCGTTCCGCTTCGAGGATCCGGTCACGTACAAACGCATCGCGAAGCTGCTCGACGAGCGGCGCGTCGAGCGCGAGACGTATGTGACCGAGGCAATCGCTCGATTGCAGAAAGAGCTCGACACCGCGCACATCAAAGCGGAAGTCAGCGGGCGGCCGAAGCACATCTACAGCATCTGGAAGAAGATGCGCGGCAAGCATCTCGACTTCTCCGAACTGAACGACGTGCGTGCGTTTCGGGTGATCGTCGGCGACATCAAGGACTGCTACACCGTGCTCGGCATCGTGCACAACCTGTGGCAACCGGTGCCGCGAGAATTCGACGACTACATTTCACGTCCCAAGCCCAATGGCTACAAGTCGCTGCATACGGTCGTGATCGGCGATGACGGGCGCGCGTTCGAAGTGCAGATCCGTACCCACGAAATGCATCAGTTCGCCGAGTACGGTGTGGCTGCGCACTGGCGTTACAAGGAAGCGGGCGCGCGCGGCTATGCGGGGCAGGTGACGGCGAGCGAGAAATACGACGAGAAGATTGCATGGCTGCGTCAGCTTCTCGCGTGGAAGGATGACGTCGAAGGCGAGCCGCCGGGCTGGCAACATCTGCGCGACGCCACGCTCGACGACGATCATATTTACGTGTTGACGCCGCAGGCGCGCGTGATCGCGCTGCCGCAGGGCGCTACTGCCGTCGATTTCGCGTATCACCTGCACAGCGAGCTTGGGCATCGCTGCCGCGGCGCGCGTGTCGACGGCGCGATGGTGCCGCTCAACACGCCGCTGCAGAACGGGCAGACGGTCGAGATCGTCGCGGTAAAGGAAGGCGGGCCGTCGCGCGACTGGCTCAATCCGCAGCTCGGCTATTTGCACAGCGCACGGGCGCGGCAGAAGGTGCGCTCGTGGTTCCTCGCGGCCGATGCCGCGGAGCACATCGCGGCGGGGCGCACGATCGTTGAAAAGACTTTGCAGCGCGAGGGAAAGACGTCGGTGAGCCTGGAGCAGCTCGCGACGAAGCTTGGCTTCAAGACACCCGAAGATCTCTATGCGGTCGTCGCGAAGGAAGAGTTCAGCCTGCGCAACATCGAGCAAGCGCTTTCGGACACGCCGCCGCCCGAGCCGGAGCCGGAGGCGCCCGAGCAGTTCGAGAAGCGCAGCAGCGGGCAAAGCGTCGCGCACGGCGCGTCCACGGGCGTGCTCGTCGTGGGCGTGGATGCGTTGCTCACGCAACTCGCGCGCTGCTGCCGCCCTGCGCCGCCCGATCCGATCGCGGGCTTCATCACGCGCGGCAAGGGCATGTCGGTTCACCGCAGCGATTGCGCGACGTTCAAGCGCATGGCCCAGCGCTCGCCCGAGCGCGTGTTGCACACGACCTGGTCCGCCGATGTGATGAACGGACGCGGTTCGTCGGTATATCCGGTGGATCTTTCGGTGGAGTCCGCGGACCGGCAGGGTTTGCTACGCGATATCTCCGAAGTGTTCGCGCGCGAGAAGATCAACGTGATTGGCGTAAAGAGCCAGAGCCGCAGGAATATCGCCTATATGCAGTTTACGGTGGAAGTGTCGAGCGCGGCGCAGATTCAGCGCGCGTGCACGCTGCTCAATGAAGTGCAGGGTGTGATTCGCGCGTCGCGTCGCGCGTAATCGCTGGGCGTTGAACGGATCGGCGAATATTTTAGATTTTTCTGAAGATAACCACTTGCCAAGATCCGAAACGCTCCATATAATCTCACTTCTTTCAGGCTCGTAGCTCAGCTGGTTAGAGCACCACCTTGACATGGTGGGGGTCGTTGGTTCGAGTCCAATCGAGCCTACCAACGAAAACGAAATTCGGCGAACTCTGGTTTGCGGAGTTTCAAACCGCAAGAAGCGCTTAGCGCAAAAGGCGAATATAAATGGCACTTCGAACGTTGACCGAAACAAATTCGGAGCGACGCTAGTCGAGGACCTATTTCGCCTTCTGCCAAATTGTTTCGCGGTATGTGTGAAAAGTGAATGCGGCCCCTCGATAGCGGGGCCGCATTTTTTTTGCCTTGCGATTTTTGAAGTGAAATCGCGCGGCAATGCTTAAATCGAATCGCTCGGCATGCGCCAGCGTCTTGGAGAACGATATGGTTTCGGTACGTTTGCCTGATGGGTCGGTCCGACAATACGACCACCCGGTGACCGTCGCGGAAGTCGCGGCATCGATCGGCGCGGGCCTTGCCAAGGCAGCGCTCGCCGGCAAGCTCAATGGCGAACTCGTCGATACCTCGTTTCTGATCGACAAGGATTCGTCGCTTGCCATCGTCACTGACAAGGATCCGGAAGGCGTCGATGTCGTGCGCCACTCTACCGCGCATTTGCTCGCTTATGCGGTCAAGGATCTGTTTCCCGAGGCGCAAGTGACCATCGGGCCGGTCATCGACAACGGCTTCTATTACGACTTCTCGTACAACCGTCCCTTCACCCCCGAAGATCTCGAGAAGATCGAAAAGCGCATGCAGGAACTCGCGAAGAAGGACGAGCCGGTGTCGCGCCGCGTCGTCTCGCGCAACGAGGCGGTGGAGTACTTCAAGAGCATCGGCGAAAACTACAAGGCAGAGATCATCGAGTCCATCCCGGAAAGCGATGAAATCCGTCTGTACGGGCACGGCAACTTCATCGACCTGTGCCGCGGTCCGCACGTGCCGTCCACCGGCAAGCTGAAGGTCTTCAAGCTGATGAAAGTCGCCGGCGCCTACTGGCGCGGCGATTCGAAGAACGAGCAGCTTCAGCGGATCTACGGCACCGCGTGGACCAAAAAGGAAGATCAGGACGCCTATCTCCACATGCTCGAAGAAGCCGAGAAGCGCGATCATCGAAAGCTCGGCAAGCAACTCGACCTGTTCCATCTGCAGGACGAAGCGCCGGGCATGGTGTTCTGGCATCCCAAGGGCTGGTCGCTGTGGCAGCAGGTCGAGCAGTACATGCGCCGCCGCGTGAACGAGGCCGGTTACCTCGAAATCAAGACCCCGATGGTGATGGACCGCTCGCTCTGGGAAGCGTCGGGCCATTGGCAGAACTATCGTGAAAACATGTTCACGACCGAGTCGGAAAAGCGCGACTACGCGATCAAGCCGATGAACTGTCCGGGTCACGTTCAGGTGTTCAACCATGGTCTGCGTTCGTATCGCGATCTGCCGCTGCGTTACGCGGAGTTCGGCTCATGCCATCGCAACGAGCCGTCGGGCGCGCTGCATGGCCTGATGCGCGTGCGCGGTTTCGTTCAGGACGATGCGCATATCTTCTGCACCGAAGATCAGTTCATCGCGGAATCGATCGCCTTCAATACGCTCGCGATGAGCGTGTACAAGGATTTCGGGTTCGATCACATCGACATCAAGCTGTCGCTGCGCCCCGATCAACGTGCCGGCACCGATGAAATCTGGGACCGCGCGGAGCAGGGCTTGCGCGAGGCGCTGACCGCGTGCGGTCTCAAGTGGGAGGAACTCGCCGGCGAAGGCGCGTTCTACGGTCCGAAAATCGAATATCACATCAAGGACGCGCTCGGCCGCTCGTGGCAATGCGGCACGCTGCAGCTCGATATGGTGCTGCCGGAGCGTCTGGGCGCCGAGTACGTCGCGGAAGACAACAGCCGCCGCCGTCCGGTGATGCTCCACCGCGCAATCGTCGGATCAATGGAGCGATTCCTCGGCATCCTGATCGAGCATCATGCCGGCGCAATGCCGCCGTGGCTCGCGCCGATCCAGGCCGTCGTGCTGAATATTGCCGAAAGTCAGGCTGAATATGCGGGTAATCTGGCCCAATCGTTGCAAAAACAAGGGCTTAGAGTCGAGTCGGATTTGCGCAACGAGAAGATTAGCTATAAAATACGCGAGCACACGCTGCAAAAGGTGCCGTATTTGCTGGTCGTCGGCGACAAGGAGCGTGATGCGCAAACCGTAGCCGTGCGTGCTCGTGGCGGTGTCGATCTGGGCGTGATGCCGGTCGACGCATTCCTCGAACGTCTGCAGCAGGAAGTGCGGGCGTTCAAGTAAGTCACTCGCAGCGCGGCTTGTTTTTTCATTTTTAGAGGAAACGTAACATCGCTACTGATAAGTCGTCACATCGCATCAACGGTGAAATTACCGCGCCGGAAGTGCGCTTGGTCGGAGTGGACAACGAGCCGCTCGGAATCGTGAAGCTCGCCGAAGCGTTCCGTCAATCGGAACAGCTCGACGTGGATCTCGTCGAAATCGCGCCGCAGGCGTCACCGCCTGTCTGCCGTTTGATGGACTACGGAAAGTTCAAGTATTCGGAAGCGAAGAAGCAACACGAAGCGAAGTTGAAGCAGAAGATCGTGCAGGTGAAGGAAGTAAAATTCCGCCCCGGCACCGATGACGGTGACTACAACGTCAAGCTGCGCAACCTTACGCGCTTCCTCGAAGACGGCGACAAGACGAAGATCACGTTGCGTTTCCGCGGCCGTGAAATGGCGCACCAGGAAATCGGCATGCGTATGCTCGAACGCCTGAAGTCCGATCTGGACGAATTTGGCCAGGTCGAGCAGATGCCGAAGATGGAAGGGCGCCAGATGATCATGGTGCTTGCCCCGAAGAAAAAGGGTAAGTAAGCGCAAAAGCGGTAAGGCGATGGATCGCGCGCCGTCACAAGGCGGCTGGCGCGGCATTGTCGGAAGTTTCAGGGCGTCGCCGCTTCGGTGGCGGCGCTCATGAAAGGCGGCGGTTCTTCACTGAGCCGTTTGCACATAAGTGGAGCGTGGGTTTCGAAGGGCGGGAAGGGGTTCGTCGGCCGCATCGACGGATCAGCCGCACACCCATGACCATCTAATAAACTGGAGTTGTTTCATGCCGAAGATGAAGACCAAGAAGAGTGCTGCAAAGCGCTTCGTGGTGCGTCCGGGCGGTACCGTCAAGCGCGGTCAGGCCTTCAAGCGCCACATTCTTACCAAGAAAACCACCAAGAACAAACGCCATCTGCGTGGCTCGACGGCCGTTCACGATTCCGATCTGAACTCCGTCCGCGCGATGCTGCCGTTCGCCTAACCTCAACTTAAACTCATAGGAGCGCAACATGCCTCGAGTAAAACGTGGGGTTACCGCACGGGCCCGTCACAAGAAGATCATCCGTCTGGCCAAGGGTTACCGCGGCCGTCGCAATAACGTCTATCGCATCGCCAAGCAGGCGGTCATGCGCGCAGGCCAGTACGCCTACCGCGATCGCCGCAACAAGAAGCGTGTGTTCCGCGCACTGTGGATCACGCGTATCAACGCGGCGGTGCGTCAGCACGACATGACCTATAGCGTGTTCATCAACGGCCTGAAGAAGGCATCGATCGAACTCGACCGCAAGGTTCTGGCTGACATGGCTGTGTTCGACAAGGCTGCTTTTGCTGCGATCGTGAAGCAGGTGAAAGCCGCCGTTGCAGCCTAATTGCGAAATTAGTACTGCGTGGTTCGCCTCTTCGTCGCCAGGTCGTTGACGGCGGCGGAAGGCAGAAAACGGGGCTCTCACCGAGCCCCGTTTTTGTTGGTCGGACGGTTTTGCTTATCCTCGCGATTGGCACGCGCTTCGTGAAGCGTGGATGAGCAAAACCGAACCTCAGATTGAATTTCGACGTTAAAAGATGGGATCAATGGATCTGGACCAGATTGTCGCCGACGCGAAGAGCGCCTTTGAACACGCCACCGATACCACCACGCTCGAAAACGAGAAGGCCCGGTTTCTCGGCAAGTCCGGTGCGCTGACCGAGTTGCTGAAGGGATTGGGCAAACTCGACCCGGAAGCGAAGAAGACCGAAGGCGCGCGCATCAATCAGGCGAAGCAGCAGGTCGAAGCCGCGTTGAACGCGCGCCGTCAGGCGCTCGCGGACGCGTTGCTGAACCAGCGTCTCGCGGCCGAAGCGATCGACGTCACGCTGCCGGGACGCGGCGCGGGAGTGGGCACGCTGCATCCTGTGATGCGCACGTGGGAGCGCGTTGAGCAAGTGTTCCGCACGATCGGCTTCGACGTGGCCGACGGTCCAGAGATCGAAACCGACTGGTACAACTTCACCGCACTGAACAGCCCGGAGAACCATCCGGCGCGCTCGATGCAGGACACGTTCTACGTTGACGGCAAGGACGCCGATGGCCGGCCGCTGCTGCTTCGCACGCACACGAGCCCGATGCAGGTGCGCTACGCGCGCATGAACAAGCCGCCGATCAAGGTGATCGTGCCGGGCCGCACGTATCGGGTGGATAGCGACGCTACGCACTCGCCGATGTTCAACCAGGTCGAAGGCCTGTGGATCGAAGAAAACATCAGCTTCGCGGACCTGAAGGGCGTCTACACCGATTTCCTGAAGAAATTTTTCGAGCGCGACGACATTCTCGTGCGCTTTCGTCCGTCGTACTTTCCGTTCACGGAGCCGTCTGCCGAAATCGACATGATGTTCGAGCATGGCAAGAACGCGGGCAAATGGCTGGAAATCTCCGGCTCGGGTCAGGTTCACCCGACCGTCATCCGCAACATGGGCCTCGATCCTGAGCGCTATATCGGCTTCGCATTCGGTAGCGGGCTCGAGCGCCTGACGATGCTGCGCTATGGCGTGCAGGATCTGCGTCTGTTTTTCGAGAACGATCTGCGTTTCCTGCGCCAGTTCGCGTAACGCGGCGGCCTTGCCTGCGGCGTCCGGCGCTCCAACGGGAAGCCGGACGAGACTCCAAACATTTCGAACGTAGACACACATGCAATTCCCAGAATCCTGGCTCCGCAGTTTCGTCGATCCCAAGCTCTCCACCGATGAACTCGCGCACGCGCTGACGATGGCCGGTCTCGAAGTCGAAGACCTGCGCCCGGTCGCGCCGCCGACCACGAAGATCGTCGTCGGGCAAGTGCTCGAAGTCGCCAAGCATCCGAATGCCGACAAGCTCAATGTCTGTCAGGTCGACGTTGGCACGGGCGAGCAGTTGAACATCGTGTGCGGCGCGCCGAATGTGTCGCCGGGCATCAAGGTGCCAGTGGCGCTCATCGGCGCGGTGCTGCCTCCGGCGGAGCCGGGCGGCGAGCCGTTCGCGATCAAGCCCACGAAGCTGCGCGGTGTCGATAGCCAGGGCATGTTGTGTTCGGCGCGCGAGCTGAAGCTATCGGAGGATCACAGCGGTTTGCTGATCCTGTCCGCCGATGCGAAGGTCGGTCAGGATATCCGCGAGGCGCTCAACCTCGACGACACCGTGTTCGAAATCAAGCTCACGCCGAACAAGGCGGATTGCCTGTCGGTGTTCGGCGTCGCGCGCGAGACCGCCGCGATCACCGGCGCACCGCTGAAGCAACCGGACATGCCCGCGGTCGAAACGAAGCTCGACGAAAAGCTGCCCGTGAAGATCATGGCGCCCGATCTGTGCGGCCGCTTCTCCGGCCGCGTGATCCGCGGCGTGAACGCGCACGCGAAGACGCCGCAATGGATGGTCGAGCGCCTCGAGCGCGCGGGCCAGCGCAGCATCTCCGCGCTCGTCGATATCTCCAATTACGTGATGCTCGAGCTCGGCCGTCCGTCGCACGTGTTCGATCTCGACAAGATCCACGGCGCGATGGAAGTGCGCTGGGGCAAGAAGGGCGAGTCGCTGAAGCTCCTGAACGGCAATACCATCGAGGTCGATGAAACCGTCGGCGTGATCGCGGACGATCACCATCTCGAAAGCCTCGCGGGCATCATGGGCGGCGACAGCACCGCCGTGTCGCTCGACACGACCAACATCTATCTCGAAGCCGCTTTCTGGTGGCCGGATGCAATCCGCGGCCGCGCGCGCAAGTACAACTTCTCGACCGATGCGGCGCATCGCTTCGAGCGCGGCGTCGACTACTCGACGACCGTCGAGCACATCGAACGCATCTCGCGCCTGATCCTCGACATCTGCGGCGGCGCAGCCGGTCCGGTCGACGACCAGATCATCAACGTACCCGAGCGCAATCCGGTGTCGATGCGCGTGTCGCGCGCGCATCGAATCATCGGCGTGGAGATTGGCGCCGAAGAAATCGCGCAGATCTTCACGCGCCTGAGCCTCGCATTCGAGCGCGACGGCGATACTTTCAGGGTTACGCCGCCGCCGTATCGTTTCGACATCGAGATCGAGGAAGATCTGATCGAAGAAGTCGCGCGCATCTACGGTTTCGAGAAGATTCCGGCGCGCCCCCCGGTTGCGCGCAGCGAGATGCGCATCACGAACGAAACGAAGCGCTCGATCCACACGCTGCGCCATGAAGTGGCCGCGCGCGATTACTCGGAGACGGTCAACTTCAGTTTCGTCGATGCCGAGTGGGAGAAAGACTTCGCCGGCAACGACAATCCGATCAGGCTGCTCAACCCGATCGCGAGCCAGCTCTCGGTCATGCGCACGACGACGTTCGGCAGCCTGATCGAAGTGCTGCGCTACAACCTGAATCGTCGCGCGGACCGCATCCGCGTGTTCGAGGCGGGTCGCGTGTTCCATCGCGATGCATCCGTGAAGGCGGGCGAACTGACGGTCGAAGGCTTCGCGCAGCCGAAGATGATCGGCGCTCTTGCGTATGGTCCGGTGATCGAGGAGCAGTGGGGCGCGGCTTCGCGCAATGTCGACTTCTTCGACGTGAAGGGCGATGTCGAAGCGCTCTTCGCGCCGGTCGTGCCGCGCTTCGTGAAGGCGGAGCATCCGGCGCTGCATCCGGGGCGCAGCGCGCGCATCGAAGTGGCGGGGCACGCGGTCGGCTGGATCGGCGAACTGCATCCGCGCTGGCTGCAGAAGTATGACCTGCCGAACCCGCCGATCCTCTTCGAAATCGACGCGGACGCGCTGATGGATCGCGCGCTCCCCGCGCCATCCGAGGTGTCGAAATTCCCGCCCGTGCGACGCGATATCGCAATTGTCGTGGATCAACACGTCCCGGTTCAGGCGCTCTTGGACGAGCTCGAAAGTGCCCGCTCGGAGGACGCTTGCAGGCACGTTACGCGGGTTGCGCTTTTCGATGAATTTCGTCCAAAATCAAATACTTCCGGTGGCTTGGGAGTGCATGAGAAAAGTCTTGCCTTCCGTGTAACGTTGCAAGATACTGGCGGCACGCTTCAGGACGAAACGGTCGATACGGCCATCAAAACGCTGGTGGATCGCCTGGCTCGAGTACACGGCGCGCGGTTACGCGGATAGCCTGCAGTTGGCCCTTTCCGTCTCAATCGCCAAGTCTTCAATGTGGCAAGCGCCGTTCTACCGATATGAACCAAATGAACTCGAGTGATTTCGAAGCCCTTCTTTCGGCGCAGCGTAGCGCCATGAACCGAGATACCCCGACCTCGAGCGCGCCCGGCGACACGCCGACGCTCACCAAAGCCGAACTGGCGGAGATGCTGTTCGACCACGTCGGTCTGAACAAGCGTGAAGCCAAGGACATGGTCGAAGCCTTCTTCGAAGTCATCCGCGATGCGCTGGAGAGCGGCGAGAGCGTCAAGCTGTCGGGCTTCGGCAACTTCCAGCTGCGCGACAAGCCTCAGCGTCCGGGCCGCAACCCGAAGACGGGCGAGGCCATTCCTATTGCCGCGCGGCGGGTCGTCACGTTTCATGCAAGTCAGAAGCTGAAGGCGCTGGTCGAAACGGGAGCGGAGACCGATCTCACTCGCTGATCTCCCGGCGGCGCGCGAATGACCCGCGCCGCGCTGCATGACCGCCGCGCTTCAATCGACATCACTTATAACGATGGTTGATCGACGATGGAAAAAGTCGTCTTGCCTCCGATCCCCGCCAAGCGTTACTTCACGATTGGCGAAGTCAGCGAGTTGTGCGGCGTCAAGCCTCACGTGCTGCGCTATTGGGAGCAGGAGTTCACGCAACTGAGGCCGGTCAAGCGGCGGGGCAATCGCCGCTACTATCAGCATCACGAAGTCTTGCTGATCCGGCGCATTCGTGAGTTGCTGTACGAACAGGGTTTCACGATCAACGGCGCGCGCAACCGGCTCGATTCACAAGGACGCGCGAATGGCGACGAAGCCGAGCTCGATGAAACGCAGGCGTCGGCGCAAGCGCAACCGGGCGTCGATGTCGATCAGCTTCGCAAGGATATTCTTCAGGTGATCGATCTTCTCGGCGGATGAACGCCGCTGTGATCCACGCCATGATGCCGCGATTCGTCGCGGCATTTTTTTCGTCCCTACGACGCGCGCTGCGCGCCGCCAGCGACGGCAGTAGCATGGTTCCTTGCTTTTTTCTCGTTGCCGCACGGGACGTGTTCGCGGCGGCTTCATCACATCGACTCAGGAGGGCTTATGCGAGTGTTGCTCGTTGGCGCAACTGGAATGTTGGGCACGGAGATCAAGCGGATTCTCGAACCCGGGCACGAAGTGATCAGCGCGAGCCGCAAGGGCTCGGACGTAGCGGTCGATTTGTCGGACAAGGCGAGCATGGTCGCGATGTACGAGAAAGTCGGGAAGGTCGGCGCTGTCGTGTGTGTCGGCGGCGCTGCGAAGTTCGCGCCGCTCGACGCGCTCGCCGATGACGACTATGCCTTCAGCCTCGCGAACAAGCTCATGGGGCAGGTGAATCTCGTGCGCTGCGCGGTCGGTCACGTCGATGAAGGCGGATCCGTCACGCTGACGAGCGGCACGCTCGCTCAAGCACCGATGATCGGCAGCGCGGCCGTGAGCCTCGTGAACGCGGGCGTCGAAGGATTCGTGCGTGCGGCCGCGCTCGAGTTGCAGGGCATGCTGCGTGTGAACGTCGTAAGTCCCGGATGGGTCTCTGAAACGTTGGTCTCGATGGGGAAGGATGGATCGCAAGGCATCGCGGCTGCGGAAGTCGCCAAAGTGTATAGGCGTGCCGTCGACGAGACAATGACCGGGCAGACGCTGGCCGCGGCTAAGACTTGATGCCCGCGCGAATGCGCCGCTTCGGGCCGACCGTGGCCTCGGAGCGGGAGACAGGCATCTTCACGTTGATTGACCAATAGACGATGCTCGGCCCGACGCCCCAGGGCGGATAGATGCGCCAGTCGTCAGTGCCGTGGTGGAAGAAGTAGAGCGCGAAGCATCGGCCTGGCCTGGTGGCGCTCACACACACATAGCGGCTGCCGCCGGGATAGATGCGCCCGAACCTCGTGACGCGTGCGCGGCTCGCCGGATCGAACCAGCGAGCGACTTCCGCGTGCAAGGCGGAGCAGGGTCGACCGGATTGGATGCGCCGCTGTTGCGCGGACGTCGAGACAGACGAAGGCATAAGCGCCGTTCCTTATGTGGCACCTTAACATTAGGCCTTAAATCACTGACACACAAGTGTTTTTTCCGTTTTTACGTCTGAATAAAGGGTGGGCTGAGCGCCGGTAATCCCCATGTGACGAGCGGTGTCAGATGCTTAAGCCCATCATCGCGGTCGCGTTGGTCAAAGTCTCCTCTTCGGCGCGGACCTTGAGCATTGCATCAGCCAGACGGTAGTAGAGTTGGGCGCGCTGTTCGAGGACCGCGGGTGACGCGTCGCCGGAAAGTCTTTCGCCAGCCATTTCGCCAGCCAGCGCCTGGCCCGCGAAGTAGTCTCGCAATGACATGCCGTAATTGCTGTTGCCGGGAAATGCGCGTGGGTTGTTGAGCTTGTTGTATGCCATTGTTCTTGCTCGTTTTATGAATACGATGGCTTGGGACGGACAAAGAAAAAGGCTCTCCGGCCAGAAGCCGGAGAGCCTTTGATTCCTGGTCGGGGCGAGAGGATTTGAACCTCCGACCACCTGCACCCCATGCAGGTACGCTACCAGGCTGCGCTACGCCCCGAAAGAGCGAAAGTATATCAGAGAGAAACGGATAGTAGAACTGCTTCCAACAATTTCGCTGTTGCACTCACCAAATTCACTCGCGGTGGGTCAGAGCGTCAGCTCCGACTGCGTGTAAGGCGAGGTTTGAATCTGCACGGAGCCTTCGCGTTCCGTCTCGCTTCGACCGTGGACACCCTCGCGCGCGAAGCGCTGACGCCGACGAAATCTCAACGCAAGCAGCAGCGATATCGTGCAGGGAATCAGATACGTGACGATCCGTTCGCTCCACGCGATCCTCGATCCGAGGCTGTCGTAGCGAGTGCGTTCATGGAAATTCGCGGATGCGAAGACCATCGTCAGCGTAAAGTCCAGCAGCATCGCCAATACGCAGAGGGCCAGAAAAAGCAGTGCGCCGTTCCACTTCGGCGCGCCAAGGCTCGCGTTCAAGGCGCGACAGATAAAAAGCGCCAGGCCAAGCAAGGTCAGACTGAAGGCCAGGGGAAGCCAGGGAAAATCCATATCGCGCGTGCCTCGCGTGCGGGTAACAGGGAAGATCCCGGCGGCGCGCAAGATGAAACTTTTTGTCGCGTCTCGAGCGCCCGATCCGGAAGCGGGCGCGATCATCACACGCAAGACCTAACGCTTGAATGAGAGTATTCCTAATTACATAGGCCGATCGGCTAACGACTCCGACAAAAAGTCGATGAAAGTCCGTACCTTGGTCGTCATGTACTTTCGGCTCGTGTACACCGCATACACGGACGGCGCGAACGCCGTGTAGCTCGGCAGCACGCGCACGAGCGAGCCTGAGGCCAGCTCGGGTTCGACGATCCACGCCGGAAAATACGCGAGGCCGAGCCCCGCGCGCACGAGTTGCAGCGCCATCGACGTATCGTTGGTCTTGAGCACAGCTTGATTCTTCACGGTGAACACGCCGTCCGGTCCCGTCAGCGTCACGGTGTCGACGTTCGTGTACGTCGGCAACACGAAGCGATGACGCGCGACATCGTCCGGATGACGCAGCTTGCCGTGCTGTTCGAGATAGGCGCGCGAGCCGGCGAGCACGAAGGGCATCTTGCACAGCGGCCGCACGATCAGCGAAGGCGACGGCTCGGATGTCGCGCGGATCGCCATGTCATAGCCTTCCTCGACCAGATCGACGAAGCGGTTCTCCAGCCGCAGATCGACGAGCACGCCCGGATAGCGCGCCTGATACGCGACGAGCAGATCCGCGAACGTGCGATTGGCGAACCAGCCCGGTGCGGTGACCTTGAGCACGCCTTGCGGCTGCGCGGTCTGCACGCCGACTGCCGCCTGCGCGGCCTGCAGGATGTCGAGCGCCTCGCTGCACTGCTCGTAATACACGCTGCCGGCCTCTGTGAGGCTCAGATGGCGCGTCGTGCGGTTCAAGAGGCGCACGCCCAACTGACGTTCGAGATTGGCAACGTGCTTGCTCGTCATCGCGGTAGAGATGTCGAGCCGCTCGGCGGCTTTCACGAAACTTCCCGCCTCGACGACTTCACGGAACACGCGCAGGCTGGTCAGAGCGTCCATCGATCATTTCCTGTTCGGAAACAAAAAGCCAATGTTAACCGGATTTATCGACGGACGATGCCTGCCTAGACTGCGAGCATTAACCATCACAGGAGTTTCGCGATGTCTACGACTCAAGTTCCCTCAGCCGTGTCCCGCGTACCTGCGCTAGCCGGCTACGCTCACGCTCTGTTGCGCATCGTCGCGTCGTATGTGCTGCTCACGCATGCGAGCGCCAAGCTGTTTCATGTTCCGCACATCGCGATGTTCGATGGCTTGCCGCTCTTCTCGTTGCTCGGCGCGGCGGGCGCCATTGAACTGGTTGGCGGCGTGCTCGTGTTGATCGGCTGGTTCACGCGCGCGGCGGCGTTCGTGTTGTCCGGTGAACTCGCGTTCGCCTATTTCCTCGGACATGCGCCGAATGGACACTTCTTCCTGCCGCTGCTGAATCAGGGCGAGCCGGCCGTGCTGCTGTCGTTCATCTGCCTGTTCATTGCGGCGGCGGGGCCGGGCGCGTGGAGCATCGACAATCGGCGGTGAAGCTATTTCGGCCACTCGTCGAGCTCGTCGTTGAAGAGTGAAGCGACGATCCGGCGCAGCCACATCGTGCGCGCATCGTTATGAAACTTGCGATGCCAGTGCTGCTTCAGATCGAAGCGCGGCAGCGCGAGCGGCGGCTCGGCGAGCGTGATCGACGCATGCTCGGCCACATACGCGAAGCCGATCGCGTGCGGCACCGTCGCGATCAGATCGGTGCGCGACAGGATGAACGGCAGGCTCATGAAGTGCGGCGTCTCGAGCACCGCACGGCGCCGCACGCGTTCCTTGTCGAGAAAATTTTCCAGGATCTCCTGACTGCGGCCTTCGGCGCGCACGACGGCGTGGCCGCATTCCATGAAGCGCGCGAGCGTGAGCGGCTCGCTCGCGTACGGATGATCGCGCCGCATCAGACAGATGAAGCGATGCGAAAAAAGTCGCTGCTGAAAGAAGTTGTTGCCGCGCAGATCCGGGAAATAGCCGACCGCAAGATCGATATCGCCCGATTCGAGCCCGCGCTCGACATCCCCGTGCGACGCCGACACCGAGCGCAGATTCGCATTCGGCGCCTCCTTCGCGAACGCTTGCAGCAGCCGCGGCAGGAATACGATTTCGCCGACATCGGATAGCGCGATCGAGAAAGTCTCCGTGCTTGTCGACGCATCGAAGTGCTGCCGGTCGAGCAGGCCGCGTTCGATGCGCGCCAACGCCTCGCGCGCAGCGGGCACGAGCGCGATGGTGCGCGGCGTCGGTTCCATGCCGCGCGAGGTGCGTACGAAAAGCGGATCGTTGAAGTATTCGCGCAGGCGCGCGAGCGCCGTCGACACGCGCGGCTGGCTCACGCCGAGCCGTTCGGCCGCGCGGCTCACGTTGCGCGTTTCCTCGATGGCGACGAGGTAGGGAATCAGATTGAGATCGAGGTCGTTCATGGCGCGATGCTCCGCCAACGATGTTGGCGCGCGGCGATTCCCACGTCAACGCGCGCCATCAGCCGCGCCGCGCGACCATGTCCGACACGCGCTGAGCCGCTTCCTGCAACGGCTCCAGAAACGCTTTCACCATCTGTCTGGCGTTTTTGCGCTGGGCGTTTCCGCTGATGTTCAGCGCCGCGATCACGCGTCCCTGCCGGTCGCGGATCGGCGCGGACATCGAAATCAGCCCTTCCTCCAGTTCCTGATCGACGATCGCCCAGCCCTGGCGGCGCACGATGGCGATCGCTTCCTTGAGCGCGTTCTTGTCGACGACCGTGCGCGGCGTGCGCGCGACGAGCGGGCTCGAATCGAGCACTTCGTCGAGGCGCGCTTCGTCGAGCGCGGCGAGCAGCACGCGACCCATCGACGTGCAGAACGCGGGCAGGCGGCTGCCGATCGACAGATTCTGCGTAATGATCTTGTGCGTCGGCACGCGCAGGACATAGACGATTTCCGCGCCGTTCAGCACCGCGGCCGAGCAGCTTTCGTGAACCTGCTCGACGAGGTCTTCCATCACCGGCTCCGCGAGATTCCAGAAGGGCATCGAGGTCAGGTACGCGAACCCGAGGTCGAGAATCTTCGGCGTCAGTTGAAAGAGACGCCCGTCGGCTTCGACATAGCCGAGCGCCTGCAGCGTCAGAAGAATGCGGCGGGCGCCCGCGCGCGTGAGGCCCGTTGCCGCGGCGACATCGGTGAGCGTCTGGGCGGGGCGGTTCGCGTCGAACGAACGGATCACCGCGAGCCCGCGTGCGAAAGACTGAACGTATGCGTCGCCGGGGCGCGTCTGCGTGTCTTGCGGCTCGGCATCTGGATTGGGCGTGGCTGGATTCTTCATAAGGCTCGTCACGAAAGGGGCGAACGGTCTGCGGCTTCAGTGAAAACCCGCAGTTTGCGCATGCTTCGTTGACACGACAACGAACGCGGGACTACTATGCCGATGTTCGCTAAACGAATCCATGTTCGCATGACGAACATTTTGAAGCAAGTCTGATTACCAACTGGTAAACCCGAATTCGAGGCGCGATTTTCAAATCGGCGCCCGAGACAGGAGAAGGAACGGCACATGATCAACAAGATTTTCGATTCGCTCGCCTCGGCCGTGGCCGACGTCCACGACGGCGCGACCATCATGATCGGCGGTTTCGGTACGGCGGGCATGCCCTCCGAGCTGATCGACGCGCTCATCGAGCAGGGCGCGCGCGAACTCACGATCGTCAACAACAACGCCGGCAACGGCGACACGGGCCTGGCTGCGTTGCTCAAGGCGAAGCGCGTGCGCAAGATCATCTGCTCGTTCCCGCGCCAGACGGATTCTTATGTATTCGACGCGCTGTACCGCGCGGGCGAAATCGAACTGGAACTCGTGCCGCAGGGCAATCTGGCCGAGCGCATCCGTGCGGCGGGCGCGGGCATCGGCGGCTTTTTCACGCCGACCGGCTACGGCACGAAGCTCGCGCAAGGCAAGGAAACGCGCGTGATCGACGGCAAGCACTATGTGCTCGAAGCGCCGCTGCATGCGGATTTCGCGCTCGTGAAGGCATTCAAGGGCGACCGCTGGGGCAATCTGGTCTATCGTAAAACTGCGCGCAACTTCGGCCCGATCATGGCGAGCGCCGCGAAAACGGCGATCGCGCAGGTCTCGAAGGTCGTGCCGCTCGGTGAGTTGGACCCCGAAAACATCGTGACGCCGGGCATCTTCGTGCAGCGCGTCGTGGAAGTGCCGCAAGCCGTGCATCAAGCCGAACTCGCTGCTTAAGGAAGGACGAAAAGCCATGAAGAAACTCACTCGTGACGAAATGGCCAGGCGCGTGGCCGCGGATATTCCCGAAGGCGCATACGTGAATCTGGGCATCGGCGTGCCGACGCTCGTCGCCAATCACCTCGCGGCGGATCGCGAAATCTTCCTGCACAGCGAAAACGGCCTGCTCGGCATGGGCCCGGCGCCCGCTGCCGGCTCCGAAGACGACGAACTCATCAACGCCGGCAAGCAACATGTGACGCTGCTGACGGGCGGCGCCTATTTTCATCACGCCGACTCGTTCGCGATGATGCGCGGCGGCCACCTCGACTTCTGCGTGCTCGGCGCATTCCAGGTGTCGGCGACGGGCGATCTCGCGAACTGGCACACCGGCGCGCCCGATGCGATTCCGGCCGTCGGCGGCGCGATGGACCTCGCGATCGGCGCAAAGCAGGTCTATGTGATGATGGAACTGCTGACGAAGCAGGGCGAAAGCAAGCTCGTCGCGCAATGTTCATATCCGGTGACGGGCGTCCAGTGCGTGGATCGCGTGTACACGGACCTCGCCGTGTTCGACGTGACGCCGGAAGGCTTCGTCGTGCGCGAGATCGTGGAAGGTCTGTCGTTCGACGAATTGCAGAAGCTGGCCAAGGTGCCGCTTCAATACGCGCCGCTGACCGAAGCCGTCTGACGCCTGAGAGACATAAAGGAACTGGAGCAACTGATGAAAGAAGCTTTCGTATGTGATGCCATCCGCACGCCGATCGGCCGTTACGGCGGTTCGCTGTCCTCCGTGCGCGCCGACGATCTGGGCGCCGTGCCGCTGCGTGCGCTCGTCGAGCGCAACAAGGAAGTGGACTGGGAAGCGGTGGACGAAGTGATCTACGGCTGCGCGAATCAGGCGGGCGAAGACAACCGCAACGTCGCGCGCATGTCGGCGCTTCTGGCCGGACTTCCGGTCGGCACGCCGGGCTCGACGGTGAACCGCCTGTGCGGCTCGGGCATGGACGCGATCGGTGTCGCGGCGCGGGCGATCAAGGCAGGCGAGACGAGCCTGATGATCGCGGGCGGCGTCGAGAGCATGAGCCGCGCGCCGTTCGTGATGGGCAAGGCGACGAGCGCGTTCTCGCGTTCCGCCGAAATTCACGACACGACCATCGGCTGGCGTTTCATCAATCCGCTGATGAAGAAGCAGTACGGCGTCGATTCGATGCCCGAGACCGCCGAAAACGTCGCGGACGACTACAAGATCAGCCGCGCCGATCAGGACGCGTTCGCACTGCGCTCGCAGCAGAAGGCGGCGCGCGCGCAGAAGGACGGGACGCTCGCACAGGAAATCGTCGCGGTGACGATTCCGCAGAAAAAGGGCGATGCGCTCGTCGTCGACCGCGATGAGCATCCGCGTGAAACGAGCCTCGAAGCGCTCGCCAAGCTCAAGGGCGTCGTGCGTCCGGACGGAAGCGTGACGGCCGGCAACGCGTCGGGCGTGAACGACGGCGCGGTCGCGATGCTGATCGGCGACGAGGAAAGTGCTAAGCGCCACGGTCTCACGCCGCGCGCGCGCATTCTCGGCCTCGCGACCGCGGGCGTGCCGCCGCGCGTGATGGGCATCGGCCCGGGTCCGGCGTCGCAGAAGCTGCTCGCGCGTCTTGGCATGACCATCGACCAGATGGATGTGATCGAGCTGAACGAAGCCTTCGCGTCGCAAGGACTGGCGACGCTGCGCATGCTCGGCGTCGCCGACGACGATCCCCGCGTCAACCCGAACGGCGGCGCGATCGCGCTGGGCCATCCGCTAGGCGCGTCGGGCGCGCGGCTCGTCACGACCGCGAGCTACCAGCTTCATCGCACCGGCGGCCGCTTTGCGCTGTGCACGATGTGCATCGGCGTGGGCCAAGGCATCGCGATGATCATCGAGCGCGTCTGACGCAATGTTCGCATCCACGGGACGTCTCACCGATCTCGTGTGCGGCAACGCCGCCGCGAACGAGATCTGGTCGCCGCGCGCGACCGTGCAGGCGATGCTCGACGTCGAAGCCGCGCTCGCGCGTGCGTCGGCGCTGCATCGCGTGATTCCGCCGGGCGCGGTCGAGGCGATCGTCGCCGCATGCAACGCGGACAACATCGACGGCGACGCACTGATGACCGGCGCGCAAGCAGGCGGCAACCTCGCGATTCCGCTCGTCAAGCAATTGACGGCCGTCGTGAAGGCGAGCGATGCCGAAGCCGCGAAGTATGTGCACTGGGGCGCGACGAGTCAGGACATCATCGATACGGGCGTCGTGCTGCAATTGCGCGCGGCGCTCGATCTCTTCGATGCCGACCTGCGTTCGTTGTCCGATGGGCTCGCGCAGCAGGGCGACCGGCATCGCGCAACGCCGATGATCGGCCGCACGTGGCTTCAGCAAGCGCTGCCGATCACGCTCGGCCTGAAGTTCGCGCAATGGCTCGATGCGGTGACGCGTCATCGCCAGCGTCTTGCGGAGTTGAAAGCGCGCACGCTGGTGCTGCAATTCGGCGGCGCGGCGGGAACGCTCGCGAGTCTGCGTGACAAGGCGCTGCCGGTTGCGGCATCGCTCGCGCAAGATCTGAGACTGACGCTTCCCGCGCTGCCTTGGCATACGCAGCGCGACCGCATCGCGGAAGCGGCGTCCTTCTTCGGCATGTTGACGGGCACGCTGGGAAAAATCGCGCGCGACATTTCGCTCATGATGCAGACCGAAGTCGGCGAAGTCGCGGAACCCGCCGCGGCAGGCAAGGGCGGTTCGTCGACGATGCCGCACAAGCGCAATCCCGTCGGCTGCGCCGCGGTGCTCACCGCCGCGACACGCGCGCCGAACCTCGTCGCGACGATCTTCGCCGGCATGGTTCAGGAGCACGAGCGCGCATTGGGTGGCTGGCAGGCCGAGTGGGAGGCGCTGCCCGACCTCGCACGCCTGACGGCCGGGGCGCTTTCGAACATCGTAGGCATCGTTGCGGCGATGGAAGTCAACGTCGAACGTCTCGCGCACAACCTCGATGTGACGAACGGCCTCGTGCTCGGCGAAGCGGTGATGCTCGCGCTCGGCGACGCCATCGGCAGGCTCGATGCGCACAAGCTCGTCGAAGGCGCATCGAAGGCGTCGGTCGCGAAGGGCACGTCGCTCTTCGACGAACTCGCCGCGAACGAAACCGTCACGCGCCATCTCTCGCAAGATCAATTGAAGCAATTGCTCGATCCGGCGAACTACGTCGGTGAGGCGCAGGCGTTCGTCGCTGCCGCCATCGCGAGCGCTAACTCGAAACAACAGGAGCAGTAAAAACATGCCTCTTGCCGAAGTGAACGGAACGCGGATTCACTATCGCATCGATGCCACGGCGGGCGACAGCGCGCCGTGGCTCGTGCTGTCGAATTCGCTCGGCGCCGATGTCTCGATGTGGACGCCGAACATCGAGGCCTTCGCGAAGCACTACCGCGTGGTGCGCTACGACACGCGCGGCCACGGCCATTCCGACGTGCCGCCGGGACCCTACACGATCGATCAGTTGATCGGCGACGTGATCGGCCTCATGGATCATCTGAAAATCGAGCGCGCGAACTACTGCGGCCTGTCGATGGGCGGGCTGACCGGCATCGGTTTGGCCGCGCGTCATCCGGAACGTTTCTCGCGCGTCGTGCTGTCGAACACCGCCGCGCTGATCGGCTCCGACGCCGTATGGACGCCGCGCGCCGCGAAGGCGCGCGAGCCGGGCGGCATGCCCGCGCTCACCGACGCCGTGATCGCGCGCTGGTTCACCGCGCCGTTCATCGAGCGCGAGCAACTCGAGCTCGCAAATATCCGCGACGTGTTTCGCCACACCTCGGGCGATGGCTACGCGTCGAACTGCGAGGCGATCCGCGACGCCGATCTGCGCGACGAAGCCAAAACGATCAGGCTGCCGGTGCTCGTGATCGCAGGCACGCACGATCTGTCGACGACGGCCGAGCAGGGCCGCGAGCTCGCGGGTTACATCGACGGATCGCGCTACCTCGAACTGGACGCGGCGCATCTGTCGAACATCGAAAAGCGCGACGACTACACGCGCGCCGTCCTCGACTTCCTCGGAGAAAAGAAATGACCGACGACGAACGTTACGAAGCGGGGATGAAGGTGCGTCGCGCGGTGCTGTCCGATGCGCACGTGGACCGCTCGCTTGCGAATCGCACGGAGTTGACGACGGAGTTCCAGAACTTCATCACGCGCTATGCGTGGGGCGAGATCTGGACGCGCGATGGCCTGCCGCGCCACACGCGCAGCCTCATCACGATCGCGATGATGGTTGCGCTCAACCGCAGCGAGGAACTCGCGCTGCACTTGCGCGCCGCGAAGAACAATGGCGTGACGCAGGACGAAATCAAGGAAGTGCTGCTACAGACGGCGGTCTACTGCGGCGTGCCGGCGGCGAATTCGGCATTCCACCTTGCGCAGAAGATCTTCGACGAGGAAAGCAAGGCGTAATCGCGTAATACGGCTTCGAGAGGAACCGTCTCCGGGAAACCGGAGACGGTTTTTTTTGTTTCTGGACTCAGAACGCGTAGTACGGTCCCGGTCCGGCGGGCGTCGCGCGTCCGGCGAGCGCCGTGAACACGCGGCGCCCGTAGAAGAACGGCAAGCCCCAGTCGAAGTAGCCGCTCGCCGCGCCGGCGAGGTTGTCGAAGGCGAAGTTGCCTGTGCCGAACAATGCGGTCGATTGCGCGACGGTAAAGCTCACCGCGCTTTGTGCGCCGCTCGACGAGCGAATGGTCGCCGCGATCGTCTGCGGTGTGGACGGGCAATACCACACGCCGCATTTCGCAAGCGTCGTCGAAGGGAAGAAGACGCCGTTCGATCCGCTGTCGATGAAACTCGACCCATACTGGCTGCCGCCGAAATCCGTCGTGACGTAGCCCGACGACGAACTCGACTTGAGCACGGTCGCCGAGCCGAGCAGATTGTTCGACTGCGAGCCGATGCCGAAAGTCATCGTGCCGGTCACGGTCATCGCGCCGTTGTCCGGCACGTCGGGAAGCTCGATCAGCACGCCATTGTTGTCGGTGGCGAAGTTCGCGACCGGATTCGTCACCTGCTGGGCGACCGCCACCGTGCTCGAGACGCAGTTGCCCGCGATGCAGCTGTAGTACCAGCGCGGCATCGCGGTGACCGCACATCCCGCGCCGCAATCGGCGCTGAAGGGCCCGACGCCGAGAATGCCGTTCGCGCGCAAGGACGACGCGGAGAGCATCGGCAGACCGGACTGGGTGCAGTCCTGCGCGGTCGTGGGCGCGGCGCTGTCGGCGATCAGTTGGACGGAGGTCGAGCGCGCGACCTGGCCGGCGAGCCGCACGTCGGCCGTGCGTACCGCGCCCCACGTGTAACCCGAACCGAACACCGCGCATTCCGCAACGATCGCGCTTTGATTGCTGCCCGCGATCAGCGGCAAGGCAATCGACGGGCTGAGCGCGGAGGCAAGCACGCGCAGGCCATGCGAGCCGGTATCGACCTGAATGTTGTCGATGGTCTGACAGGTGTTCGTGCCGGGCACGCAGATCGTGACGCTCGTTTGCAGCATGTTGCGCGTGTTGGTGGGCGTGCTGGTGACGTGGATCGTCTGGACGTTGGGTGTCGTCGATTGCGGCAGGCTCGTGTCCGTGGACGCAGGCGATGGGGCGCTCGAGGGCGTGGCGGCGCTTGCCGCGGCCGCCGCGCTCGCGGTTGCGGGCGCGCTCGGTTGCGGGGGCGGCGCGGCGGAACTGTCGTTCGAGCCTCCGCCTCCGCCGCACGCGTTAAGCAGGGCGCAGAGCGCGAAGAGGGGCATCGAGTGGAGGGCGCGTGTGTTCATCGTCGGCCTCTCACTGGATGTCGCTCGATGTCACGCCCGCCGGCAGGCCGCTCGCGAGCCATGCGCGTCCGCTGAATTCGCGAAGCCGCACGCGATTTTCGACGACGAGATCGCCCTGCGCGACGCGCGTCGCATGCAGACCGGCGTCGCCGACCGACGCATTCGCGCCTTGCCTGAACGTCTCGAAGTGCGCGCCAAGCAGCGCGCCGATGTCCGGCATCGCCGGGCCGCGCCAGGAGACGCCGTACACCGCACCGCTCGTATCGACATATTCACGCACGACGATGCCTTGTTGGTCGGTCGTTTCGCGATATTGCACGAGTCCGCCCTGTGCCTGATGCACGACATCGCCTTGCGAGGCACCGGCGGCGCGCCCGGTCGCGCCGAGTTCCGCGCGAGCGGGCGCCGTCGCGCCGATCGTGAGAATCGCCAGGCCAGCGATCGCGTAGTGAGGAATTCTGATCTCTCTCATGTACTTTCTCCGTTATTTAGGACTCTTCTTGTTTTTGAGATGGGATTTTAGATGTAGAGCCCGGCAAAACGATACGGAGGAAGGCACGTGGCAGAGCGATCGATTCCCGTCGTACTAGCGATAAATTCGCCTATAAATCAGCAGGTTGCACACAGCGAAAGACCGAATTCCTGATTTTCGTGATTGTCATAAATTGTCAATGCGATGCCGGAGCGTCTTAAATACAAAATGCGCACGCGCTATTTGGCTGCTTTCAATCCGCATTCTGCGACACCGAGCAATAGGCAAGATGCGCGCGCTGCACGCGCTCGCCGGAGGCCGACCGGACCTCTTTTTTTCACGGCACACCGTCGGACCGGTAAAATGCTGGGTTGATCCACGGAAGAACGCCCGTGGCGTAGCGGAAGGATTTCTCCAAATGACAGATTTTCGTGTGACCAAGCGCATGGCTGCGCTTTTCGCGGTGGCCGGAATCGTGGCGGGATGCGGCAGCACCAATCCCAACGCATTCAACTACAAGAGCGATCAGCGTTCCAAACAGGTGTCTCTCGCCGTTCCGCCGAATCTGCTCGACGAAGCGGTCGACCAGCGCTCGCTGCCGCCGCAGGGCGGGCAGGCATCGCTCTCCGAGCTTCAACAAGTCCAGAAAGTCGCACCGAACGCGCCCACGGTGGTCCCGCCGGTCTCCGGCATGCACATTCAACGCGACGGCACCGAGCGTTGGCTCGTCGTCGATGGCAAGACGCCCGATCAGGTATGGCCGCAAATCCGCCGTTTCTGGCAGGAGCAGGGCTTCCTGCTCGTCGTCGATCAGCGCGACAAGGGTGTGATGGAAACGGACTGGAACGAAACCCATCCGCAGATTTCGGACGGCCTGATCCGTGACACGCTCGCCAAGGCAACCGGCAATTCGTATGTGACCGCTGAGCGCAACAAGTACCGCACGCGCCTCGAAACGGCACCGAGCGGCGGCACTTATGTGTTCATCAGCCAGAAGGGCATGCGCGAGGCGCTGACGGGCGTGAACAACGATTCCAGCCAGTGGCAGGCGCGTCCGAACGATCCGGCGCTGGAAAACGAATATCTCAAGCGTCTGATGTCCTCGCTCGCGATGGCCGATCAACGGACCGCTTCGGGCGGCGCGACGCCGCTCGACACGCCGGTTGCGGCAGGCGCAGCAGGCGCCGCAGGCGCGCAAGCCGCGAAGGGCGGTGATTCGAAGGCCGCGTCGGTTGCGGCACAGAATGTCGCGAACACGGGCAACTCGCCGATTCGCAACGAAGTCGTGCCCGAGGCCACGACCTCGCAACTGACGTTGCCGGAAGCGTATGACCGCGCGTGGCTGCGCGTGGGCATCGCGCTCGATCGCGCGAACTTCACGGTGGACGACCGCGACCGCAGCAAGGGCGTCTACTACGTGCGTTATGTCGATCCCACGGACAAGTCATCCGCGGAGCAGGGCTTCTGGAGTCAGGTGTTCCACGGCCGCAAGGAAATGAAGGCCAAGCAATATCAGGTCAACGTGCGCGCAGTCACGGAGCAGCAGACGCGCGTGGCGATCGTCGACGACAAGGGGAATGTCGATTCGTCCCCGCAGGCGCGCCAGATCATGGCGTTGCTCGCCGACCAGATCAGCTGAACGTACCGTCAGCCTGATCGCAGGGAAACCGCCTCGTCCGCGAGGCGGTTTTTTTATGCCCGCCGCACGCGCAAACGATTTTTTCAGCATGCACAGAAATGCGAGCGTCGCCCGAGAATTGCGCAGACAATTCTTTCTATCGGGAAATGTGCGCAAAAGCTTATAGAAATGAACGGGCGGACAGTACATTGCATCAATAGCGTCATTCACCCGCCCGAAGCGCTTCGAAAGCGCGTCATCAGGCGCGTCGCACTGGACAAACAGACGATTGGTTCGCTACGCGCGAACCCCGATGGCCCCGTCGCCTATCCTCGTAGGGCGACGGTTTTTGCCCGCGTTTCGCTTGGAACGCGGGCTTTTTCTTTGCGTGCGCTCATCGGATGTTTTCAGCGATCTCGGCGGAGCGCGGTTATGCTCGTGCTTTCATCGCTTCATTGAATAATGAGAACATTCATGTCGGAAGTTGCCGTCGTTGCTATTTTCGTCGCCAAGCCGGGCAAGGAAGAGGAACTGAGGCAGGTGCTCGAAGCCAACGTCGAGCCGACGCGGAAAGAACCGGGTGCGCTGCAATACGACTTGCACCGCGACATCAAGGAGCCGCGGCGCTTTATCTTCGTCGAGCGCTGGGAGAGCGAAGCCGCGCTCCAAAAGCACGGCGAATCGGCGCATATTCAGGCGTTTCGCGCCAAAGCGCCGGATCTGTACGAGCACGGCGAGGTCCGCGTCGCGAGCAAGATCCTCTGACGGTCGAGACCGTCTTCAGTGCGTTTCGTGCGGAACGTCGAGGATCAGGATGATGGTCCAGTCGGCGTCGCCGTCGTGGTGATACTGGCGCTCCGCGACGATGAACGGTTGTTGCTTGCCGCTCGGCCCGAGGAAGAGCACGTCACCTTCCATCGGCAGACATTCGACCGGCGGCAGCGCCAGATACGAGTCCTTGTTCACGTTGCGCGGCATCAGTTTTTCGATCTTGCGCGATGCCGCTTCGGTCCATTCGATATCGAGCTGGATATTGCTCATGCTGTCGTTCGCACGGTGAGTGCGCTCCACGGTTGAATCATTGAAAAGACGATGCGCAATGTAGCACACGCCATGCTCGATCCATGAGGCGCGCCAAACGAAAAAACGGCCCTGAGGCTAATGCCGTTCAGTTAGCGCTGCACGGCATTTTTGTTTATGGGGTGAGAAGTGGTTGTAAACGGAGCGCCGGGCTGT
>FCOD02000117.1 GCA_001544655.2 Caballeronia turbans | reverse complement strand
GTACGACGATCACATGTTCTTCCTTTACGGCCGTTCCGACGACACGCTTAAGATCGCGGGCAAGCGCGTAGGGCCAATAGAGATCGAAGACGTCGTCGTGAGCTTACAAGCGGTGGCAGAAGTGGCGGCGGTAGGCATCGCAGATCCGCAAAAGGGGCACCGACTCGTCGTGTTCGTCGTTCCCGACGAAATGTCGACAGAGGCGCAAACCGATGACGACCTTTGCGAGCAAATCAAGAGGATCGTCGCGCGAAAAGTCGGCCGGGAATTCGCGCCATCGGAGGTGCATGTCGTCGGCGAACTTCCAAAGACACGAAGCGGAAAGGTGATGCGGCGTCTCATTAAACGCGCATACGAGCGGCAGCCGCTCGGTGACATTGCGTCACTGGAAAACCCGGGCGCACTCTGCGCAATCCGCGCCCTGAGTCGAACCGATTGAATGGGAAGGGGGCAGTATGAAGATCGGTTTCGTCGGTGCTGGCCGGATGGGTTATCGAATGATCGGGAACCTGCTGCACCACCGACATGAGGTGTGTGT
>FCOD02000097.1 GCA_001544655.2 Caballeronia turbans | reverse complement strand
CTGGCAAGCATGGCCAAACTGCGTGTGACCGCGGGCGTATCGAGCTGCTTTCTTTGGTTACTTGTATATTGACTCCAAGTATTCGGAAACTATCTTTCCACTTACTCGAAGCGGTAGCCCGTTTGTGTTACATGGGCCCGCAGCCCGAAAGAAAGCTGGTGGCGCCGCTTCTCCTTACCGCTTTGAACCCGAACAGTTGACTGAGCCTCGAGCTCGTATCTTTGCAAGTATGGGTGCTGTGGTGAACCAAATTCCTTCCTCTTTCGCTTCGCCCTTGTTCGTCGGTATCGATGTCAGCGGCCCATTCCTCGACGTCGCCTATCACGAATCCTCCGAAACCTTTCGTCTGCCTAATGCCCCTGAAGGCTTCGCCGAACTCACCCACCGATTGTTGCCCCTCAAGCCGCAACTCATCGTCCTCGAAGCCACCGGCAAGCTCGAACGCGCCGTGCTCCAAGCCCTCTGCCAAGCCGGCTTGCCAGCCGTCGCGGTCAATTCCAAATGGGTGCGCGACTTCGCCAGATCCACCGGCCAACTCGCCAAGACCGATCGCCTCGATGCGCGCGTCATCGCTCACTTCGGCGCCACCATCAAGCCCGAAATCCGACCCCTGACCGACGAGCAAACCCAGCAGTTGCAGGCCCTCATCCTGCGCCGCGCCCAGCTCATCGAGATGCTCACCGCCGAACAAAACCGCCGCAAGCGCGCTCATAAATCGGCCCTGCCCAGCATCGATGAATTCATCCGGTTCATTACGCAACGCATCAAGGACGCCGATCGCGATATCGACGCCTTCCTCCACGCCAACGAAGTCTGGCGCAAGACCGAAGCCCTGCTGCGCTCCACCCCGGGCATCGGCAAAACAACGGCCGCCGCGCTCATCGCCTTTCTGCCCGAACTAGGCTCGCTCAACGCGCGACAGATCGCCTCGCTCGTCGGCCTCGCTCCATTCAATTCCGACAGCGGAGCGCACCGCGGCGAGCGCCATATCAAGGGCGGCCGCCACATCGTGCGGCGCGCCCTTTATATGGCCTGTGTCGCCGCTCAACGAGCCAATCCGAACATCAAGGCGTTTTGCGATCGACTACGCGCCAAAGGCAAAAAGACCAAGGTCGCATTCGTCGCCGGCATGCGCAAGCTCCTTACTCAGCTCAACGCCATGATGCGCGATCGCACCCCCTGGAATCCCCCACATCACGATCACTTGTGAC
>FCOD02000099.1 GCA_001544655.2 Caballeronia turbans | reverse complement strand
GCCACTGTCGGCTTGCGTCACCGTTTCTGATTGGAAGCGTCCAAACGGCCAAGTCGCGCTAGGAGTCGATTCGAGCGCGACCGGAGCCGTTTCAGGCGGGCGGCAAGCTACAGCGGAGGAGGACGCAGCGCGGATGGAGCCCGTCGCTGCCGAGGTTGCCGTCGCGTCCCCGCGCTGGGTAATTGGTGGGCAGTGTAAGTGGGCACAACAGCGTGCATAATGTAACGGACGTGAGCGAAGTTGTCCCTTGCATGCGAGCCTGGAGGCCCCCAAACATGACTGCCGCGAGTGAAAAAAGGTCCGAGGGCACCCGTCGACCGCCGCGGCCGGCATGAACAAGTAGCGGGTCGATGGATCGACTGCACGCAGCGGGTTGTTCTATCCCGGATACGGCATGTGGCCGTGCCTTGATTTGCCGCCAGCAGATCCGGAAGGTGACCTGCCAGGAGAGGCCCTATGTTGCTCACACCAACTACTCAACGGGCGTCGTCCCGAGAACTGCTCGATGTCCTGATCCGCGCGGGGCTCGTTGCGGTTCTCGCGATATTCTGCTTCAGGATCTTCGCGCCGTTTCTCAACCTCATGGTATGGGCGTTGATCCTCGCGATCACGCTGTATCCACTTCAAGTCAGGCTCCGGCGTGGGTTCGGGAACAAGGACGGTCTGACGGCCACGCTCATCATTCTCATCGCGTTTGTCGTGATTCTCGTGCCGACCTATCTGCTGGGCGCCGCGGTGGCCGAATCGATAGACCACGCGAAGGACATCTTCAAAAGCGGCAGCTTCCGCGTTCCACCGCCGGCCGAGTCGGTAACGAGCTGGCCGCTGGTGGGCCAGAAGGTGTACGACTTCTGGCAGCAGGCATCGACGGACATCTCGGGTCTTGCGCATAAGTTCGCTCCACAACTGAAGGAGGCCGGTCTCGCGCTGCTCGGAACCATCACCGGTCTCGGCGCGGGGCTGCTGCTGTTCTTCGCTGCCCTGATCGTCGCCGGCATACTCATGGCGTATGGCGAGACAGGCCACAAAAGCGCGGTGGAGATCGCCTCGCGTATCTTCGGCCCGGACAATTGGGCGGCGACAATTAGCTTGGCCGGCGCATTGACTCAGGTTTTTTGTTACCGAGCTAGTGTCCCGAGTTAGAAATTCGTAGACAAAATCGCTTGACGCTGGCGAGGATGTCGTCGGCCGATTTGGTCCAGT
>FCOD02000102.1 GCA_001544655.2 Caballeronia turbans | reverse complement strand
ACGATCGCCTCGCCACCCGCGCGATTGACCTCATCGGCAATCCGATGCGCGGCGGTTACATCGCGATCGCCTATTGCGACTCCGCATCCTTCTCTCGCGAATAGCAACGCCGCTGCTGCACCGATGCCGCTCCCACCACCCGTTATAAATGCAGTCTTATGAACTAGCCGACCCATCAACGCCTCCTTACCATCTACCGAACTGAGCGCTCAGTCACCTTGCATTTGAGTATAGCAGTGGAACACTTGCTGTCAATGTGAAAGCGCCGCGATTTACATCCGGAAAGACCCCAAGATCGGAGCGCAAGGAAGAACATCTCACCGACTCGTCAGCGCTCGGAGTTGTGCTGCGTCGTCGAAAAATTTTGATTACAGACGTATCGTCTGCCAGACCGTAACTCGCCTTGGCCGCCGACACGAACATTCGGTAGGCGCACTCGGATGACGTACCGACCTTCGATAACCAGGCGTTCGCACGTGTAGTCGTCGAGCACGTTCAGGGATCGAAACTGCCGAACATAGGCCAGCCCGTCAGAAAGGTGTGGATCGTAGTAAATCAGCGAGCGCGAATCCCTACGGCCCGCCGGGCAACATCCCGCGGTGCGTTCGGTCATCAATACCTGGCCGGATCGCGCTACGCCTGTTGGCTGGCTATATTGAGCCAGCAGGTCTTCCAGCGCGGCGTTGTCGAGCCTTAATTGACCAACGACTCGGGTTGGTAGTCGACAAGGTTAGCGGCGCAGTGAATTTCCCACCACCGGCCAACATTACGGTCGACAACGGGCCAGCATTGGCGCCAAGGTGTTGGATGCATGCTGAACGAGCACCGGTTCGCCTCAATGCGCCACGCCGAGCGGCTGATGAAGAATGGCGTACGAGGCCGGCACCGTGCGGCCTCGTAGTCACATGACGCAGGTTCAGATCGCGCGGGCGCGCAATCCAAAGCAGCAGTTCTTAAACCGACACTTGACTGCGGTTCGGACCAAAAACGGGGGTGGATCAAACTTTTCCATCATGTCGATTCAGTACTCAAGCATAGCGCCGACCCGCGCGTCGGCGCTATGCCTGCGAACCGCCTCCTTGCCAATCAAGACTGCTCCATGCCGGTCAACCAACGCGTGCACTGAGTTGCTTGAGTAGCTCGGCACGACGAATTTTTCCCGTTGGAGTCATCGG
>FCOD02000100.1 GCA_001544655.2 Caballeronia turbans | reverse complement strand
TACAGACGTTCCACCGCCAGCGCCACACCCATGCCGCCGCCGATGCACAGCGACGCCAGGCCCTTCTTCGCATCGCGCTTTTGCATCTCGTGCAGCAGCGTGACGAGAATCCGGCAGCCCGATGCGCCGATCGGATGACCGATCGCGATCGCGCCGCCGTTCACGTTGATCTTCGACTGATCCCAGCCCATCTGCTTGTGCACCGCCAGCGCCTGCGCCGCGAACGCCTCGTTGATTTCCATCAGGTCCAGATCGTTCACCGACCAGCCCGCGCGCTCCAGACAGCGCTTCGATGCCGGCACCGGGCCCATGCCCATGATCTTCGGATCGACGCCCGCATTCGCGTACGCCTTGATGCGCGCGAGCGGCGTGAGGCCCAGCGCCTCGGCCTTCTTCGCCGACATCACGACGACCGCCGCCGCGCCGTCATTGATGCCCGACGCGTTCGCCGCCGTCACCGTGCCTTCCTTCGAGAACGCCGGCTTCAGGCCCGCGAGCGCTTCGGGCGTCACGCCGTGGCGCACGAATTCGTCGGTGTTGAATTGCAGCGGCTCGCCCTTGCGCTGCGGAATCGCGATCGGCACGATTTCGTCGTCGAAGCGGCCCGCCTTCTGCGCGGCTTCCGCCTTGTTCTGCGACAGCGCCGCGAACGCGTCCTGCTGCTCGCGCGTGATGCCGAACTCCTTCGCGACGTTCTCCGCGGTCGTGCCCATGTGGTACTTGTTATAGACGTCCCACAGGCCATCGACGATCATCGTGTCGATGAGCTTCGCGTCGCCCATGCGAAAGCCGTCGCGCGAGCCCGGCAGCACGTGCGGCGCGGCGCTCATGTTTTCCTGACCGCCCGCGATGACGATTTCCGCATCGCCCGCGATGATCGCGTTCGCCGCGAGCATCACCGCCTTCAGGCCCGAGCCGCAGACCTTGTTGATCGTCATGCCGGGAACCATGTCGGGCAAGCCGGCCTTGATGAGCGACTGACGCGCCGGGTTCTGGCCCGAGCCTGCCGCGAGCACCTGGCCGAGGATCACTTCGCTCACCTGCTCCGGCTTCACGCCGGCACGCTCCAGAACAGCCTTGATTACCGTTGCGCCCAGTTCCGGCGCCGCGATCTTCGCGAGCGAGCCGCCGAACTTGCCTACCGCCGTACGCGCGGCCGATACGATCACTACGTCAGTCATTT
>FCOD02000101.1 GCA_001544655.2 Caballeronia turbans | reverse complement strand
GGCTCTTTAACCAACACTTCGTCATTCCTGAGCGACCAAAAACTTGATTCAACGAACTTCTAACTCAGCACACTAGCAGTTCCGACAATCGCTAACCGATGCGTTCGCAGTCTGTCCCAGTGGCGAACGTCCTGGCTGACGTCTGTGGCGCGACGATCTTTCGCTTTTTTATACAGAGGAACATATGTCCGAACTTGATGGAGCAACGATTTATGTCGAACTAGAACGTGCCGGAATTGGCCGCGTTGAACTTTAGTCGCGTGAAGCGACGAAGGAAGAGGCGCTGCGGATGTTTGAATCCGCGAGCAACGACAGGCGAGCAATCGAGGACGATCTTGCCTCGCGCGTCGCAGCGGAGGTTAAGGGCGACCTGCTCTGCGCCGGCTACTTCTTCGTTGAGGGCGGTAAAGAGGCGCACGCGGATTTGGCATTCCCGATTGTGCACGCGGTCGCTGCTGTCAGCGAGCATTTCGGCGTCGACGCCGAGACGTTGGACCGCGCGCTAGAACCCGGGAACGTGGCCGCGCTCAGTTCCGCGAGAGACGCGGAACTGGCGTCGTTTCTTAAAGGCCATCCGGAAATTCTAGCCGGCGCCAAAGCCTTGCGCGAGAAACACGGAAACGTGCAGGCTGCGTTGGCTGCGGAACTGGCTAACGAGTTGAAAGGCGAAGTAAGGCACTGGCCTGAAGCTGCAACCAATACGGGGAAAAGTAATGAAGTTTCGTCGCAAACTCGTGATTTGCTCTATCGCGGGTGTCGTTGTAAACGTGACAGGCTGTGCCGATCCGCAGACTCGCGCTTCTCTGAAGGAATGGGGTGTTACCGTGCCGGCATCGCCGTTTGCCAACGGCGAATCAGCCGCAGCGGGCATACCCGCAGCCTCCGAGTGCCCCGGTCGCCTCTTTCAAAAACGACATGGGGTATGACTGGCTGGTCGGGATGTATGTCTCCCAGGGCCGAGATGACGATGAGCAGCTTGATCGGGCGGCTCGTGCCTACAAGGACATCCAGGAAGAGATGGAGATGCGCCTTCGGGCGGGCTTTACGCCCGACCAGGTTCGCACCGCGCTAATTGCGACGGTGAAGGCGCGAGTGGCAGCAATGCCGGGCGGATTCAACCGGTCGATGCAATAGCTTGATGGAATCGTTCAGCTGGTGTCTCGTAATCTAGCGTCTTTCTTG
>FCOD02000104.1 GCA_001544655.2 Caballeronia turbans | reverse complement strand
ACGATCGCCTCGCCACCCGCGCGATTGACCTCATCGGCAATCCGATGCGCGGCGGTTACATCGCGATCGCCTATTGCAACTCCGCATCCTTCTCTCGCGAATAGCAACGCCGCTGCTGCACCGATGCCGCTCCCACCGCCCGCTATAAATGCAGTCTTGTGAACCAACCGATCCATCAACGCCTCCCTATCAGCCATTAAACTGAGCGCTCAGTCACCATGAATTTCAGTATAGCAGTGGAACACTTGCTGTCAATGTGCAAGCGCCGCGATTTGCATCCGTAAAGACCCCAAGATCAGAGAGTAAGGACGACCAAATCTACCGACTCGTGAGCGCTCGCAGTTGTGCTGCGTCGTCGAAAATCCTGACTACAGACGTATCATCTTCCAGGCCGTAACCGGCCTTGGCCGCCGACACGAACATTCGGTAGGCACACTCCGGTCCAACCTTCGATGACCAGGCGTTCGCACATTTAGTCGTCGAGCACGTTCAGGCATCGAAACCGCCGAACATAGGTCAGCCGGTCAGAGAGGTGTGAATCGTAGTAAATCAGCGATCGCGAATCCCTACCGACCGTCACGTAACATCCCATGTTGCGTTCGGTCATCGATACTTTGGCTGGATCGCGCTAGGCCTGTTCGCTTGCTATATTGAGCCTGCAGGTCCTTCAGGGCGGCGTTGTCGACCCTTAATTCGGCCAACGACTCGGGTTGGTATTGGACAAGGTGAGCGGCGCATTGAATTTTCCGCCACCGGCCAACATTTCGGTCGACAACGGGCCAGAATTGGCGGCATGGTGTTGGATGCATGCTGAACGAGCATTGGTTCGTCTCAATGCGCCACGCCGAGCGGCTGATGAAGAATGGCGTATGAGTACGACACCGCGCGGCCTCGTAGTCACCTGACGCCGGTTCAGGTCGCGCGGGCGGACAATCCAACGCAGCAGTTCTTCACCTACACTCAACTACGGTTGGGACCAGAACCAGGGTGGATCAAAGTTTTCAATCATGTCGATTCAGTTACTCAAGCATGGCGCCGACCCGCGCGTCGGCGCTGCGAACCGCCTGCTTGTCAATCAAGACTGCCTCATGCCGGTCAACCAACGCGTGCACTGAGTTGCTTGAGTAGCTCGGCACGACGAATTTTTCCCGTTGGAGTCATCGG
>FCOD02000107.1 GCA_001544655.2 Caballeronia turbans | reverse complement strand
CCGGATAATTCACGTAGACGCTGCCCGCGCGCATTTTCATGGCCACGCGCCGCGCACGTTCCTGATCCTTCGACTGCACATAAGCCGCCAGTCCGTAAGGCGTGTCGTTGGCAATGGCGATCGCGTCTTCCTCATCGCGATACGGCATGATCGCGAGCACCGGGCCGAAGATTTCCTCGCGCGCAATCGTCATCGACGGATGCACGTTCGCGAACACCGTCGGCTTCACGTAATAGCCGCGTTCGAGTCCATCGGGACGTCCGGGGCCGCCTGTTACCAATGAAGCGCCCTCTTCGATGCCGATGCCGATCAGCCGCTGCACACGCCCGAACTGGACATCGCTGACCACGGGGCCCATCGTCGTCGCCGGATCGCCGGCCGGTCCCACGCGATGCCTGCCGGCCGCACGCAAGGCGATCCCGACTGCCTCGTCATGCCGCGATGCGAGCACGAGCATGCGCGTCGGCGCATTGCACGATTGACCGCTGTTGCTGAAGCATGCGTTCACGCCCGCGGTAACGGCGGCTTCGAGATCGACATCGTCGAGCAGAATGTTCGCCGACTTGCCGCCCAGCTCCTGATGCACGCGCTTCACGGTCGGCGCGGCGAGTTTCGCGATCTCGATGCCCGCGCGCGTCGATCCGGTGAACGACACCATATCGACATCGGGATGCGCGCTCAGCGCCGCGCCGACGCTCGGGCCGTCGCCGTTCACGAGATTGAACACGCCTTCGGGCACGCCTGCCGCATGCATGATTTCCGCGAACAGCACCGCGTTGATCGGCGACACTTCGCTGGGCTTCAGCACCACCGTGCAGCCCGCCGCGAGCGCGGGCGCGACCTTGCACACGATCTGATTGATCGGCCAGTTCCACGGCGTGATGAGCGCGGCCACGCCCACCGGTTCGTGATTGATCAGTGTCGTGCCCTTCTTGCGTTGCCACGGGAAGTGCTCGACCGTGCGCAGCGTTTCCTCGATATGCCGCTTGCCGAGCCCGGCTTGCCAGGCGTGCGCGAGCTTCGCCGGCGCGCCGATCTCGCGCGAGATGACTTGGGCCATCTCGTCGTAACGCGCGAGATACGCTTCGAGCAGACGCTG
>FCOD02000108.1 GCA_001544655.2 Caballeronia turbans | reverse complement strand
CCGGTGTAATTCGCGCTCGGCCGAATGATCTTGTTGTCGATGCGTTGCTCGATGATGTGCGCGCTCCAGCCTGAAGTGCGCGAGATCACGAACAGCGGCGTGAACATCGCGGTGGGCACGCCCATCATGTGATACGAGACCGCACTGAACCAGTCGAGGTTCGGGAACATCTTCTTCGCGTCCCACATCACCGTTTCGAGCCGCTCGGCGATATCGAAGAGCTTCGTGTCGCCCGCTTCCTTCGACAGCTTCTTCGCGACGTCCTTGATGACCTTGTTGCGCGGATCGGAGATCGTGTACACCGGATGGCCGAAGCCGATCACGACTTCCTTGTTCTCGACGCGGCGCTTGATGTCGGCTTCGGCTTCGTCGGGCGTCTGATAGCGCGACTGAATCTCGAATGCCGCCTCGTTGGCGCCGCCGTGCTTCGGGCCGCGCAGCGCGCCGATCGCGCCGGTGATCGCCGAGTACATGTCGGAGCCGGTGCCCGCAATCACGCGCGACGTGAACGTCGATGCGTTGAACTCGTGCTCGGCGTAGAGATTGAGCGAGACATGCATCGCATCGACCCACGACTTCGACGGCTCTTTGCCATGCAGCAGATGCAGGAAGTGCCCGCCGATGGAGTCGTCGTCGGTTTCGACTTCGATGCGCCGGCCGTTGTGCGAGTAGTGGTACCAGTAGAGCAGCATCGAACCGAACGAAGCCATCAGGCGATCGGCGATATCCTTTGCGCCCGGCACGTTGTGATCGTCCTTCTCGGGCAGGATGGTGCCGAGCACGGAGGCGCCGGTGCGCATCACGTCCATCGGATGCGCGGACGCCGGAATCCATTCCAGCGCGGCCTTGAGGTTCGCGGGCAAGCCGCGCAACGCCTTGAGCTTCGTCTTGTACGCCTTCAGTTCGGCCGTATTCGGCAGCTTGCCGTGCACGAGCAGGTACGCGATCTCTTCGAATTCGGAGGTCGTGGCAACGTCGAGAATGTCGTAGCCGCGATAGTGCAAATCGTTGCCGGTCTTGCCGACCGTGCACAGCGCGGTATTGCCCGCCGTCACGCCGGACAGCGCGACGGATTTCTTCGGCTTGAA
>FCOD02000109.1 GCA_001544655.2 Caballeronia turbans | reverse complement strand
AAGGAGAACGAATACCTGCGCGCGGAGGTGGCGTACCTAAAAAAGCTCGATGCGCTGCTCAAGGAGAAAGCGCGGGCAGCGCAAAGGAAAAAGCGCAAATAGTGCAGGACCTCCGGGAGCACCATCCTCTGGCAGCCCTTCTGAAGGCCGCAGGTCTGGTCCGCAGCACGTTCTACTATCAGTTGAAGGCGCTGGACAGGGGCGAGCGGCACGCTGGTCTGAAGGAGAAGATCCGAACCTTGTATGAGCACCACAAGGGTCGCTACGGCTACCGTCGCATCACGGCTGCAATCCGGCAGGCCGGAGAACTCGTCAACCACAAGACGGTGCAGCGGCTGATGGGGCAACTCCAGTTGAAGTCACTGGTGCGCCCGAAGAAATACCGTTCCTGGCGGGGCGAAGTGGGTCGTGCTGCACCCAATCTGTTGCAAAGACAATTCAAAGCTGACGGCCCCAACCAGAAGTGGGTGACCGATGTGACCGAATTCAAAGTCGGCGCGCAGAGGCTTTATCTATCGCCCGTGATGGATCTGTATAACGGCGAGATCGTGGCGTATCAGATGGACTCGCGACCCAGCTTCGAGTTGGTCAGCGGCATGCTGAAAAAGGCATTGACCCGACTTCGAGGCAACGAGCGACCACTGCTGCATTCAGATCAGGGTTGGCAATACCGGATGCCGGCATTTAGCCGGCTACTCAAGCAACGCCAATTGCCGCAAAGCATGTCGAGCAAGGCCAACTGTCTGGACAACGCCGCCATGGAGAGCTTCTTCGGCACACTCAAGTCCGAGTGCTTTAGACTAGACCGGTTCACCAGTGTGGACCGCTTGCGCGACGCGCTGAATCGCTACATCCACTACTACAACCACGAACGCATCAAACTCAAACTAAAAGGCCTGAGTCCCGTGCAATACAGAACTCAGGCCTTGGCTACCCGCTAGACTTTAACCGTCCAACTTCGCGGGGTCAGTTCA
>FCOD02000113.1 GCA_001544655.2 Caballeronia turbans | reverse complement strand
TGGCCCATGAAGCGATTTATTGAAAGCGCGGCACGAGATCAAGTCGCACTGCTACCTGAGTGTCTCGACGACTACGTCGATGCTGATAACACCGTACGAGTGGTGGACGTCTTTGTCGACGAGCTTGATCTAGTAGGTCTTGGCTTCGAGCGGGCCACGCCCTCCTTGGTGGGCAGGCCGGCATATCACCCATCGACCTTGCTCAAGCTTTACATCTACGGATACTTGAATCGAATTCAATCGAGTCGCCGTCTCGAACGGGAAGCACGACGGAATCTCGAATTGATCTGGCTGACAGGCCGGCTGACACCGGATTTCAAGACCATCGCTGACTTTCGGAAGGACAACGGCGTTGCGATTCGCAAAGTTTGCCGCGAGTTTGTGTTGCTTTGCCGCCGGTTGAAACTATTCGCAGACGCTACCGTCGCGATCGACGGCAGCAAATTTAAAGCCGTCAACAACCGTGACAAGAACTTCACTGACCGCAAGCTTCAGGCTCGAATGGAGCAACTTGAACAAAGCATTGCCCGCTATATGGATGAACTAGACCGGGCCGATCGAGAGCCGACGAGCTTGCCGGATGAACGCATCCCCCATTTGAAAGAGAAGATCGAGAGTCTCAAGGCGCAAGTGCAGAAGCTCGGCGAGATTGAAGTGCGAATGCGCGCGGCGCCCGATGGCCAAATCT
>FCOD02000115.1 GCA_001544655.2 Caballeronia turbans | reverse complement strand
TCTTCGGCTCGGCTTTCCCTCAGGGTCGGCTTATCGAACTCTACGGCATGTTGGAGACAGGCTTCCATTCTTATACACGGCTCGAAGACGATCCCCTCGAAGTGATCGGGACGGTAGGGCGGTGCGTGGCGGAGATGGAACTCGGCGTACTCGACGACGTGGGACGGTTTGTCAATGACGGCCAGACAGGCGAGCTATGCGCGAAAGGGCCGTCGGTGCATCTTGGCTATTTGAATAACGCACAGGCGAACAGCGAGAGCTTCACGGACGAGGGGTGGTTCAGAACTGGCGACCTTGGAGAGATCGTCGATAAGAACCGCAATATCCGAATTTCTGGGCGCAAAAAAGAGATCATCAATCGAGGTGGAAAAAAGTATTTTCCGCGCGAGATCGAAGACCTGCTGTACGAGCACGAAGCCTTTCTGCAGCTTGCAGTTGTCGGCGTACCCGACGCACGCCTTGGCGAACGGAACTGCTTATGCGCAGTTCTCAAGCCAGGCGCCCAGATCACCCTCGACGCGATCATCGCCATGATAAAAGGTCGGGTTGCCGATTACAAATTGCCGGAGGAACTGGTGATACTAAATGAATTCCCGATGACTCCAACGGGAAAAATTCGTCGTGCCGAGCTACTCAAGCAACTCAGTGCACGCGTTGGTTGACCGGCATG
>FCOD02000118.1 GCA_001544655.2 Caballeronia turbans | reverse complement strand
GTACGACGATCACATGTTCTTCCTTTACGGCCGTTCCGACGACACGCTTAAGATCGCGGGCAAGCGCGTAGGGCCAACAGAGATCGAAGACGTCGTCGTGAGCTTACAAGCGGTGGCAGAAGCGGCGGCGGTAGGCATCGCAGATCCGCAAAAGGGGCACCGACTCGTCGTGTTCGTCGTTTTCGACGAAATGTCAACAGAGGCGCAAAGCGATGACTACCTTAGCGAGCAAATCAAGAGGATCGTCAGGCGAAAAGTTGGCCGGGCATTCGCGCCATCGGAGGTGCATGTCGTCGGCGAACTTCCAAAGACACGCAGCGGAAAGGTGATGCGGCGTCTCATTAAACGCGCATACGAGCGGCAGCCGCTCGGTGATATTGCGTCACTGGAAAACCCGAGCGCACTCTGCGCAATCCGTGCCCTGAGTCGAACCGATTGAATGGGAAGGAAACAATATGAAAATCGGTTTCGTCGGTGCTGGCCGGATGGGTTATCGAATGATCGGGAACCTGCTGCACCACCGGCATGACGTGTGTGT
>FCOD02000120.1 GCA_001544655.2 Caballeronia turbans | reverse complement strand
TCGTCGTGCTCGAACAAATCGAGGCGGATGTCAGCAGGCGTGCGCCAGCCGTGGCCCGCCGCGCCCGGCAACATGTCATGGCTCGCGTAGTAGCGATGCCACACGAGCGGCAAACGCCCGCGCACGGTGAAGTCGTTCTGTTGGACGATCACTTCGCCAGTCACGCCATCGACCGGTTCACCGAAGGCACGCTGGCAGACGCTGCTGAGGAACCTGCCCCACTTGCCATCGCCTAGTCGATCCTGAATCGCCCGCGATACGTCGCAGAACTTCGGCTTCTGGTTCATCGCGTGGGCGTGTGCGGCTTGCATCGCCATGCCCGCGAGCGCCGCGATGCTCGGCACCGGTGGACCGCCAACCAATACTGGGCGTGAGGCGGGAATCGGCAGCATCATCGAGGTCGGCAGTGAGGCGGAGCCGCGCTTGCTGTGTTCAGCGTTGTGAGAGAGCGAAAGCATCCCCACGAACCAGCAACTCAGCGCGGGCAACACGGCGTAGGACATCGGGTC